>NZ_JAKMCM010000003.1 GCF_022662015.1 Aestuariivivens sediminicola
TCGAGATATTTCCGCGAGCAACCGCCCATACCTTTGAATTTTGGACCAGCAGGTCAGGCTTAGTTGGATTGGACTTAACCAGCCGATTTGGATGAGGTTGCTCGAGATATTTCCGCGAGCAACCGCCCATACCTTTGAATTTTGGACCAGCAGGTCAGGCTTAGTTGGATTGGACTTAACCAGCCGATTTGGATGAGGTTGCTCGAGATATTTCCGCGAGCAACCGCCAATACCTTTGAATTATGGACCAGCAGGTCAGGCTTAGTTGGCTTGGACTTAACCAGCCGATTTGAGCGCGATTGCTCGAGATATTTCCATGAGCAACCGCCCATACCTTTGAATTTTGGACCAGCAGGACAGGCGTAGTCAGATTTAGCTAAAAATTATGACCTGTGTTGATGGGCGATGATCTGTGTTTAAAAGAAAATGGATTATGCTATTTATCACAGTCTAATCAGGTTACACTCATAAAAAAATAAAAACTCTTTGAAAGCTAAGTTTTCAAAGAGTTTTTTAATTAACACTTATTATCGAATTTAAACTGCCTGTTTTTCATTTTTTAAATAATACTTCAAAGCACCGGAGGGACATTTCTTAATTTGTTCAACGATGATTTCCGTATCCGTATTATCTAAATTTATCCATGGTATTATTGAATCGCTAAATACTTCTGAAAGTTCCTTTGCACATCTTCCTGAAAGCTTGCAAATGCAAGGATCGTAGGTTACAGTAATCTCATTGTTACTAAATTCTTTAGCATTTACTTCCATGAACTCAATCAATTTGGGGTGATGATTTGATATTAAAAGTACAGGATACTTTAAAAGGGTATTAAAAAAACTAGCCTAAACGTCTTAAAAACACGATTAATAGATGAACGGTATGTATAATTATTTAAATTCCGATGTAAAGTGGAATTTTATACTCGGATATTTTTGTTGTGTCATTTGTAATGAAAATGCCGAGTCGGCTAAAAACACTAATTGTCCCCGTTTATCCTTAGCCAGGTACCGCTGTTTTACTTTTATAAAATCCTGATACTCGTCATGTTTCTCATCTTCAGCATCTATCCAACATGCCTTATGTACATTTAAATTTTCATAGGTGCACCTGGCTCCATATTCATGTTCCAGCCTATATTGTATGACTTCGTATTGAAGTGCGCCAACTGTTCCAATAACTTTTCGCCCATTAAGCTCTAAGGTAAATAATTGAGCAACACCTTCATCCATAAGTTGATCAATACCTTTATACAACTGCTTTGATTTCATTGGATCGGCATTATTGATATATCTAAAGTGCTCAGGCGAAAAACTTGGAATTCCCTTGTAGCTTATGGTTTCGCCTTCTGTAAGGGTGTCTCCGATTTTAAAATTACCCGTATCATGAAGGCCCACAATATCCCCGGGGTAAGACACATCCACTATTTCCTTTTTCTCAGCAAAAAATGCATTTGGACTGGAAAATTTCATTTTTTTGTTGTGTCTCACATGTAAATACGGTTTATTACGTTCAAATTTGCCAGATACAATTTTTACAAAGGCTAAACGATCCCGGTGGTTCGGATCCATATTGGCGTGAATTTTAAATACAAATCCACTAAAGTCATGCTCTTCTGGTTTAACAAGACGTTCTTCACTATGCTTCGGTCTTGGTTTTGGTGCAATTTCAATAAAACAATCCAACAGTTCTCTGACTCCAAAATTGTTTAAGGCCGAACCAAAAAATACGGGCTGTAAGTCTCCTTTCAAATAGGCCTCTTTATTGAATTCCGGATAAACACCTTCAACCAATTCAAGATTTTCATTTAAAGCCTGGGCTGGGTCATTACCAATTAAACGTATCAAGCTATCAGATTGGAGGTCGGATATTTCTATGGTTTCTTCTATGTTTTTACGATTATTCCCGCTAAACAGATTAATGTTTCTTTCCCAAATATTATAAATCCCTTTAAAGTCATAACCCATACCAATGGGAAAACTCAATGGACAAACCGTAAGACCCAGTTTTTGTTCAACTTCATCCAGCAAATCGAAAGCATCCTTACCTTCACGGTCAAGTTTATTAATAAAAACAATCATGGGGATATTCCGCATTCTGCAAACTTCGACGAGTTTTTCAGTTTGTTCCTCAACACCTTTGGCTACATCTATAACAACAATAACACTGTCTACAGCGGTAAGCGTTCTATACGTATCTTCTGCAAAATCCTTGTGACCGGGTGTATCCAGAATATTGATTTTTATACCTTGATATTCAAACGCCAATACAGAGGTTGCAACAGAGATGCCACGTTGACGTTCAATTTCCATAAAATCACTCGTCGCCGCTTTTTTTATCTTATTACTTTTTACTGCTCCGGCCTCCTGAATGGCTCCCCCGAACAGCAATAATTTTTCAGTTAATGTGGTTTTACCTGCATCCGGGTGAGAAATGATTCCAAAAGTACGTCTGCGTTGTATTTCTTTTAAAAAACTCATTGTGTTCATTTTGAATGGGTGCAAAGATACTTCATAATTTAACAATTTATGAGTTCAGTTTTTAGTTTTTAGGTTAAACACTACAAATATTAACTTATACTTGGTATTTTTGTTTTATGGAGGAAGAAAAGGTAATTTTAGTAAATGAAAACGATGAACAAATAGGACTCATGCCAAAAATGGAAGCCCATGAAAAGGCCCTGCTGCATAGAGCTTTTTCGGTGTTTGTCTTTAACGATAAGAATGAATTGATGCTCCAACAGAGGGCATTCAATAAATACCATTCTCCCGGTCTATGGACCAATACCTGTTGTAGCCATCAGCGTGATGGGGAAACTAATATTGAGGCAGGAAAGAGACGGTTGCGTGAAGAAATGGGATTTGTTACACCATTGATAGAATCGATCGCCTTTATTTACAAGGCCCCTTTTGATAATGGTCTTACAGAACACGAGTATGATCATGTGCTTTTAGGCAGCTATAATGATGATCCTGTAATCAACAAAGAAGAAGTCGCCGATTGGAAATGGATGTCTTTGGAAGCTGTTAAATCGGATATTGAAAGGCAACCCGAGATGTATACCGAATGGTTTAAAGTTATATTTCAAAAATATTACGAACACTTAAATTTTAATCAATGAAGGTTACTGTGAGTAGACGTGCGCATTTTAATGCGGCACATAGGTTGTATCGAAAAGATTGGAGTGATGAAAAAAACCGGGAAGTATTTGATAAATGCAGTAATCCACATTTTCACGGACATAATTATGAATTAATTGTAAGTGTTACCGGAGATATAGACCAAGAGACCGGTTATGTGATTGACATTAAAATTTTAAAAGAGATTATAAAAGAAGAGGTTGAAGATGCCTTCGATCATAAAAATTTGAATCTCGAAGTCGATGCGTTCAAGGATTTAAATCCTACAGCCGAAAATATTGTTGTAGTAATCTACAACAAATTAAAATCGAGATTAAAAGATGACTTGTCTTTAGAGATTACCTTATATGAAACTCCAAGAAACTTTGTAAGCTATTCAGGTAATTGATAATTAATATAGATATATGAGTGATACACTATACCCTATGAAGTTTCATCCGATTTTAAAGGATAAAATTTGGGGTGGTCAAAAATTAAAGACCTTATTAAAAAAGGAAAGTAATTTACCAAATATTGGTGAGAGCTGGGAAATTAGTGATGTAGAGGGTGATCCCTCCATTGTGTCCAATGGGAAATTAAAAGGCCGGTCCTTAAAAGATTTATTAGAAACGTATAGAGCCGATTTGATCGGTGAAAAAAACTATCAGCTTTTTGGAAATAAGTTTCCTCTGTTAATTAAATTCATCGATGCGCGTGAAGATTTATCAATACAGTTACATCCTAACGATGCCTTAGCGGCTGAGCGTCATAATTCCTTTGGAAAAACGGAGATGTGGTATGTCATGCAGGCCGATAAAGATGCTAATCTAATAGTGGGTTTTAATCAGGAGATGAATGCCGAGAAGTATCTTGGTCATTTGGAAAACAAAACACTGCCCCAAATTTTAAATTTCGACAAGGTTAAAAGTGGGGACACTTATTTTATTGAAGTTGGTCGTGTACATGCGATTGGGGCTGGGGTCCTGTTGGCCGAAATCCAGCAAACAAGTGATATTACGTACAGGGTTTATGATTGGGATCGGGTGGATGACCAGGGTAATGCCCGTGAACTGCACAACGATTTGGCCATTGATGCCTTCGATTTTAACATGCCGGATAATTTTAGAGTGGCTTATGACCGCAGCAAAAACCGCTCGAACAAAATGGTGAGTTGCCTTTATTTTACCACGAGCTATTTAAAGGTTACAGAGCGACTGGAAAAACAGAATACAAAAGATTCTTTTTTTATTTATATCTGTGTTGAAGGAGAAGCACATATCAGTGTTAAGGGTGTTTCCGTAAATATAAAGAAAGGAGAAACAGTATTGCTGCCCGCCTGCATAAAACGATATGAAATAGATGCCAAAAACGCGACCCTATTAGAAGTTTATGTTTAATTTTGTTTTGTAATTTAAAATAGATCAATATGGCAAATGTAAGAGATTTAAAAAAGGATATTAATTATGTATTAGGCGATATTATTGAGGCGGTTTATATCTGGGAAGAGGCAAATTCCGACAAGGATACCAAGAAAAGTGAAGCTATTATAGATGAGGCCATTGCAACTTTCGATGAGTTGATTGCTAAGGTAAACGCAAAGGATATTGATAATCCAAAGGCACATTTCAAATCAATAAACCTCGAGCTTGAATCGAGAGGGAAAGCCCTGATCGATAAAATCAATAAATTGAGTTGAACTTGTTAACCTGACTTAATGAGTTATCAGGGGATTAAAGAGCTTCCATTTTATAACTAAAAGAAAAAACCGAGTGTCCATAAGACACTCGGTTTAATTTTGTTGTCAAATATCTATTTATAGGAGGGCAAACGATGTCATCTTTTCAGATGTATTTAATTTTCGTCTTTCGATTTTATCTCTTTAATATAAGCATCCAATTCTTTACCATATTTCGAAGCCTTAATCTCGGGTGTGAGGGAATTATTTATCGTATCCAAAAAATTAATTCTCGCATTATAGATTTCTGTTAAGGCCAAATAAGGCGCCACTTCGCTGTTGTTGTGATTGATGGCAAAATTAACGGTTTGTAAATATTGACTTTTAATAAGGTTACTCTGCTTACTTTCATAATTGATCATGGCAGATGAGTCACCCCTTTTTTGTGCCTCCAAACTTTCTTTTATTAAATCCAGTTTTCTGTCTTTTATTCTAGACATCAGCAATTGATATTGCTCAAGAAGTTTTTGTTGTTCCGAACCCTTTATCTCGGCATCCAGAGCAAAATTCTTTAAGGTCGTATGGATTTCAGTAACACCCTTGTCAGCAAAAAATCCAATTCTTTCGTTCTCTGTACTGTTTTTGTCCAAATCCAAATAAAATACTTCTGGAGATTCAAGGGCACTTGTCAATTCGATTAGAGCGCTGCCATTCACAACAACAGAATCCACCGTAACTAAGGTGGTATCCAAAACTTTTTTTAAATATACCGTACCTTTTTTTAATCCTTTAATATCGGCTCTCACAGTTAAATCGGGCTGTTCTTCACCGCATGATACCATGAATAGTGCAAATAGTAGCAGTAATGTCTTATTCATTTTTCAAAATTCTATTAGAAGGCAAATATCTTAAAAAAAATAGATTAAAACTAAATGCATTTTATCCATATTTTAAGTGGCTAATGGGTAGGAAGTAACCCTTTTATGTCGTTTTAAGGATGTCTTGTTTCATATTATGGATCCCATTGAAAGTGTGGTATTCTGTAGATGCCTTCACCCGACTTGTACTATGGAATTCTTCGAGATTCACTGCATTTTTAAAATGGTTAGCTTATAAAAACTTTATTTTGGCATGGTAATTGATTTCTATAAGGTGTTACAATCTACCATAGAAGTTTATGGAGTGGTTACTGTAAATTTTAAGATTGTAAAATTCATATTTTTGGTTGGTTAGTTAGTAAAAAAGCATTCACGATTGTGAATGCTTTTTTTATTCATATGAAGATGTACTATGGAAATAGGGTTCTTATTTGTACGGACAACCGCAGTTACCGTCATTTTTAAATAAATCTGAAATGCTTTTCCCGTCTGTTCTAAAAATATCTATGGAAAGACTTAAACTCAAGGTACTGGGAGTATATGCTCTTAGGTCAGCTAAATTGACACCAAATGCACCGTTGTTAATATCCAAAAGTTCTTCTTCTGTTTGTTTTGTGCCCATTTCATACCTCAAATCTATATTAAACCGATTATAGCGTACCATAACCCCAATATTCAGGCCTACTGTATTTCTGTCAATATCCGGTCCTCCGTCACTGTAGGAGGTCACCTGTACACCTTCCAGTTGGATCTCATCGAAAAAATTAAGGTTTGGACCTGCATAAACAGATACGGGTTTTACAATTTCATATCCAACTAACAATGGGATTTCAAACTTTGAGGTTGTCCATTTGGATTTCCTTCTTGGAAAGTCATAGTGATTTTGCAGATCGACGTAATTTAATTCAGGTCGTATAAAGAATCGTTTAAATTCAATCATAAAATAACCACCAATGAGATATCCAATATCTTGTTTAGGAGAAAATAGTTCATCCGCCTTGCCGGCTGCAATCGAACCGCCTCGTGAATTAATATCACCAATGCTGTTCGTATTCAAACCCCCTTTCAATCCGAATGCATACTCCTGGGAAAATGATATCGAGGAATTACAATAAATACAGAGTGCTAATAGTAGGTAAATAGCTTTCATTTATAATAGATTTGGTAAATACGACAGAAAGATATAACTAAATACCAGAAATTTAATGAAATTGCGACAAGAGGTAAGTTTTTACTTTAAAGTGAGGATTTTCCATAAAATACATCTAATGATTTGATTTTATGAAGGTTGTAATATGCTTAATTAATTCCTGAGAAATTTCCCTGTTCGGTTCGTTGTAGGATTTCGAATTTTCCAGGTCATCTCCTTCTATAAGCACCAAGACATGGTTCATTTGATCAATTAGTTTTAACTGTGCTTTTGGAGCAGCATTTTTCAGCTCTTGGGCTTCCTCAACAGTCGTTTGTAAATCCTTCGTGCCGTTTAAAATCAATATAGGCATGTTTAACTGGCTTATGATCTGACGTGGATCGTATTGCATCCAATTTATCATAAATGGCTGTATATCTTCAGCAAAAATCGAAGATAAAGGCTTGGGGTAATCCTGAACCACCTTTCCGTTTTTTAGTTGCTCTATAACGGTTTCACTTTCTTCTGAAAATTGTGGTGCTGTCTTGCTTATCTGTGTAATCAGGACGTCACCAATGTTATGTCCGGCTCCTGCCAGAGAAATAAAACCGTCGGCTAGCTCCTTTGAAGCGATCAATCCAACCAAACTGCCCTGGCTATGGCCAATTACATAAATTTTGTGGTATGCCCGGGTATTTTTAAAATAGGTAATTACCTCAATGGCATCGTTAACAAAATCATCAAATTTTATGTTTGGATCGATATTTTGCTGTCTGATTTGTTTAACAATGCGCTTATCGTATCTGTAAGTGGCTATACCATTTTGAACTAAGGCATCAGACAGTTTTTTAAGGGCATTGTTTTTTAAAAAATTTTGATTTCCGTTTCGATCTGTTGGGCCTGAACCACCAATAATAATGGCCAAATCCATTGCGTCTCTATCCTCTGGCAAAGTAAGTGTGCCATCAATGTGTCTGCTTACGTTAATATTTTTTTCATTAAATGAGACGTTCTGCGAATGCATCAACCCGAAAAAACCGAGATATAGAATTAATAACCGTAACTGCATTATTGAATTTTTAGTAAATATAATTTAATAATTTCACTATGCTATTAACTAAAAACTGGATAACATCGTATGTGATGCCTCCTAAAAATATCATAAACTTTGCCAGTTTACAGATAGAATAAAATGTATTTTATCGATTAAATGTAATAGTTTATCTTTAAATGTTAAAAAATAGTGCATTTTATCGATTATTGGTGTTTTTAATCGTTTTATTTCATTCGTATAATTATTTTTGGTGTGTACTAAATAACATACTTTTTAGTTCAATGGATTAATTAATTAATATTTGCATTATGTTGTTGATATAGAGACCCTAAATCTACTGCATACGATAAGCAAATTAAAAGAGACCGAGTTTGAGGGAACTCGGTTTTTTTTTGCACTAATTCGACGTACATCTTAATTTTTTTTAAATTTATTCTTTATAAAGGTCCATGAAATCATTTCTTTTTTTAGTATTCATTTTTGGCTATAGCCTGTGTTTTTCTCAGGTACCGGAAGGTTTTGTAGATGCATCGAAGTACATTCCGAATTTAGAAATTGAATTACGATATTTTGGTTACAATAATTTCGTAGGCAGACCAATACATGGTTATGATGCGCACATTCTGTACCTGACAAAACCCACAGCAAAAGCTCTAAGAAAGGTTCAAAAGGAATTAGAACATGATGGGCTGTGCCTGAAAATCTATGATGGTTACAGACCGCAACGGGCCGTTAATATGTTCATGACATGGGCACAGGAATTTAACGACACTTTGAAGAAAAACACATTTTATCCTCAGGTAAAAAAGAAAAATTTGTTTAAGGAGGGTTACATTGCCACGAAATCGGGCCATAGTCGGGGTAGTACCGTAGATGTCACTGTTGTCGACCTTAAAACAGGTGAGCCGCTGGACATGGGAAGCCCTTACGATTTTTTCGGTCGATCCTCCTGGATCGATTATGATCAATTAACGGAAGAGCAAAAATCTAACAGGCGGTTACTGCAAATGGTGATGTTACGGAATGGATTTAAAAATTATTCCAAAGAGTGGTGGCATTTTACCCTAAAGAATGAACCTTTTCCAAATACCTATTTTGATTTCATAATTAAATAAAAAACCTGTTCTTCATAGTATTAGAGAAGAACAGGATTAAAGTAATCTGATGACCTTTTGCTTAAGATTTGTCTAAATTCTTGGTCATATGGAACCCTATGAATAAGGCAATACCGGACATTAAGAATATGGTGCCTGGTTCTGCAATGTTGTCATCCATACCGAGCATGACCAAAAGGCCAGCAATAAATACACCTGCACCTATACCCATAAGTAATAGGGCAATGTTTAGAATGAGCACCTTCCAAATGGGAGCAGTGCCTCTCTTTCCGCTCATAAAAATACTTGCATCCGCTCCTTTTTCTATTAGAGCAAGACGTTCTTTATTCCGTGTCGATAAATAAAGATAAACCATACCGAAAATAGCTAAGAAAAAGCTAATGGGAATTAATACTTCTACCATAATTGTTTGTTTTTAATTGATTATTTTTAATGTGTTTATAAGCTTTGACGGCAGGTTTTGCTTTTAGGTTACAGAAATAGAAAAAAATATTCAAAAGTGTAACCTAAATTAAAAATTAGGCGTCTCAATATTAAAATGACCATCAACGACGATCAATATTATATTAATTTAATACTTGAAGGCGATTCGAATGCATTTAAAGTCATCGTTGACCGTTATAAGGATTTGGTCTATACCCTTACCCTAAGAATGATAAAAAACAGGGAAGAGGCAGAGGAGGTGGCACAGGATACTTTTATTAAAGTCTATAAGTCGTTAAAAAAGTTTAAAGGGGAGTCTAAATTTTCGACGTGGATATATAAAATTGCCTATCATTCAAGTTTGGACAGGATCAAGAAGAATAAAAAGTTTCAACGTAATGTTGCTATTAATGAGTTTACAGAATTCGAGGTTAAAACCATTGATAATGCCTTGGACAGATTGGAAGAGGATGAAAGGAAGAAGGCCTTACAGGATTGTATTGCCTTATTACCCAATGATGATGGGTTTTTACTGACCTTATTTTATTACGAAGAACTAAGTTTAGAGGAAATAGCGAAGATCGTGGGTTTAACCCCAAATAACGTAAAAGTAAAACTGTTTCGAAGTAGAAAAAAATTGGCTACCATCGTAAAGCATCATGTAGAACCGGAATTAATTAAAGATTATGAAAGAGGAAGTTAACAAGGAATTAAATGAATTCATTAAAAAGATCGTAAAGGAGAGCCCAACGCAAAGCCCATCCTTTGATTTTACCGAGACCGTCATGTCAAGGATTACAAAATTGAACGAGAGTAAAGTAACGGTCTACAGGCCCTTAATATCCAAATTGATCTGGGTTTTTGTTGTCATTTTGTTTTTATCCCTCCTGATATATGCTTTGCTTTTCGGAAACGAAACGGAATCTTTGGGTTGGTTCGATACATTGAACTATGGTTTTATTGCCGATTCTTTTTCAGGTTTAGAGATATCTAAAACCACCCTGTATGGAATTACATTTTTTACGGTAATGCTGTGCCTTCAAATCCCTTTATTAAAGCAACATTTCGATAAACATCTTGCAGCGAACTAATCCCTGGTCAGACGTTCTATAATGTTTCTATGCTGTGGGAATTTTGAACACAAATTCTCCTTATCTGCCAATTCAAAATCTCTGAAATCGAATCCGGGAGATACGGTGCACCCTACCAGCGTGTGGGCATTGTCATTTAAAACTTCGGCGGCAAACCAACTTCTGGCCGTAACAGTATACTGGGGTACCTCAGCTTCCTCTAAATGATTCCCAATGATGACCATGGAATAAACCCCCTCAGGTGAAATAATATGTAGCTTTAATGGCGATCCTTTATAAAAATGCCAGATTTCGTCTTGTTTAATTCGATGTAATGCCGAAAAGTTATCTGAAGTGAGTAGAAAGTAAATAGCAGTCGAATAATGACGCATACCCTCTATATCGTTATCTAAATTATCCTCGGTAATTAAGCCTTCGCTTCTGTAAGTCTCTTTGTAAAAACCACCTTCCGGATGGGGTTGTAATTTAAGTTGTTTGACGATATGATCAAGTTCTGTCATTTTAAATAGGCTTTAAGCTTATCCCGTTTTTTTTGTGGCAGCGCATCGAGATGCTGGGCTAATTCAATATGGTTTCTATCTTTATTTTTGGCAAATAGCAAACGATTAAAATCAAATATGCTTAATCTATGTTCTGCCTGCTCCACTAAATTAAATACATCACCAATACTGACATAGCCCGCTTTTAAAACACGGATATAGGTCCCTGAATATCCATGGTCAATAAATTGTTTAATAATCAATTGATTACCGAACCGAATGCCAAGTTTATAGCAGGGCTCTCGAGGTTGCGTTATCTGCACCAAGGCACCGCCCACTTTATAGATGTCACCGATAAATAGCCTGGTCTCGTCCAAACCTTCAACGGTTAAATTTTCACCAAACATGCCCCATTGCCATTGCAACTGCGGATATAAGGCTTTCCAATAGGGATACTGATCTGCCGGATACATATAACAGGCCTTAAATTCGCCTCCGTGGTACCTTCTATCGGTGACTTCATCTCCTTTGACGTCATTTTTTCCGAGGAAAATAGGTGCTTCGGTAGGCGCTTTATAAATCCCGGTAGTCTCTTGTTTGCCGTTCCAAATTATGGTTCTAGATTTGGCGATATTGGTTGAAATAATTTTCATGTGACTTTGAATGCTTCAAAACGAAGATACCTAATTTTCAAAAAAGGCAATAAAAAAACCACTTTATAAACATAAAGTGGTTTTCGATTTCATTTATCTAAATGAGGAAATTAATTGCTTGTTGCTTCACTTTTCTTATTGAAGACATATTTAAATCCTAGCATGACCAAATCCGTTGTCATGTCATAAGAGACATCACTGCCCGGGATGGCACCATAAGGAGGGGAGTTCTGGATGAACATAGGGTTTAATATTTGCCCGGATGTTTTCCCGCTGCTTGATCCGTGATGGTACATGGCATTTAGTTCAAATTTCTGACTAATTTCATAGGTTAGCCCGAATTGAAATGCATTTTTTATAATGGCAGTGGCGGGAATATTAAAGAAAGCCACGTCTTCCGCTATCGGATTGTCACTATAGGTATATCCAAAGCGTATCGGCAATCTATTAATTCCTTTATATTGTACACCTGCGGAAAGTATGTTAATGTTTTTCCATCCAAAACCACTTACTGAAAAGGTCTGAGTCCAACCTGTTTTTTTAAACCCATCCGTATTTTCATAATCCACTATTCTATAATCTAATGCGAGATCGAAATCAGATTTGGAATAGCCCAGGCCTACGGAGTAAATGGCAGGGTAATCCATGTTAAAGCTGTTAGCACCTGTTGAATTGTCTAAATAGGTGTTTTCAAATTCAAAATCTTCAAAAGATTGTGTTGATTTATAGGAAACCCCTGCTTTAAAACCTGTTTTGGAATCATAGAACAGACCAATTTGTGCGCCAAAACCGGTACTGTTCACTTTATTCGTTGAGGGGTAACCGGCTTGATTCGGATTGGCTGTTGGGTTTGGCATGAGCTCTAAACTGGCAAAATTAAGGGTTGGTTCTATCCCAATAGAAAAGTTATCGGATAAGGCGTAGGCCCAGGTAAAGCCTATTTGTAGCAACATATAATCCGATTCTATTCTGCCAAAACCGCCCATATTTTGGGGCATGTTTATTGGATTAGACATGCTTTCAGGGAAGGTAACACCAAAACCACTTATACCAAATGCAGACAATCCAAAGGTATGCCTGCTGTTTTCTTTTCCAAATACCAAAGCCAGGGCAGGCATCGGGGAATTACCTCTGTCATCATTTGTTACACCCGAATAGATATTTCCTGTCGGTTGTCCATTTGTGTCAAATTCCGGGATTGTGGAATAAAGGGTCGGGGATGACATGAATATTCCAAGATCAAAATTTAGAATGGTTTCATTAAAGGTCGAAATTGAGGCTGGGTTCCATTGCAGCGCCCCGGAGATATCCAGTGGTTGACCAGTAGCGGCACCACCCATAGACATATTAACCGATCCTACACCTTGTAAAATATGTCCCGCCTGGGCTATTGCTGAAATGGAAAATAGAAATAAGCCTAGATTAAATATAGCTTTTCTCATGATACATATTGATTAAAAAATTATTTGAATTGATATGAAATTTAGAAATGTAAAATTAGATCTCACAATCACAATTAAACAGAACATTTATCATGTTATTCCAATAAAAAACCACTTTGTAAATAACAAAGTGGTTTTTTCATAATGTTTGTTAGAATATGAACTATTAGATAGTCTAATTACTTTATCATATCATAGCTGCGTTTAATAAAGTTGGTCAATTCTTCTCCTTTAAGAAGTCCCTGAGACAAACGTGCCAGATCCAAACTTTGATTGATTAAACGTTCTTGTTTTTTCCTTGTTTTGGTGTTTAAAATATCACTTACCAGTTCATGATTGGTATTGACTACCAAATTGTACATTTCGGGCATATTACCCATACCAAACATACCGCCACCACCGGTTTGCTGCATTTCTTTCATACGGCGCATAAATTCCGGTTGGGTGATAATAAATGGAGAGGCATTACTGTCCATTGCTTCCAACTGGACCATAAATTTCTCGGATGGAATCACCTCCTTCAGCAATTCGTCCAAGGTTTTCTTTTGATCCTCATCCAATTTGGAAATAATGGTGTCGTCCTTTTTGATCAAATTATCAATATGGTCGGCATCCACTCGAGCGAAAGAGATCTTCTCTTTTGAGGTTTCCAATTTTTGCATCAAATGCGATACAATTGGAGAATCCAGCAACAGGACTTCATAACCTTTTGCTTTGGCTGCTTCAATATAGCTGTGTTGCGCTTCTTTATCGGCGGCGTAGAGAATGATCAATTTATCATCTTTGTCCGTCTGATTGGCCTTAATTTTATTGTACAGCTCTTCATAGGTGTAGTACGTTCCATCAACCGTTGGATAAAGGGCAAACGCATCCGCCTTTTCAAAGAATTTCTCTTCGGAGAGCATACCGTATTCGATCACAATTTTTATATCATCCCATTTCTTTTCAAAATCTTCGCGGTTGGTATTGAAAAGGGATTTTAATTTATCGGCTACTTTTCGCGTGATGTAAGAGGAGATTTTTTTAACTGCACCGTCGGCCTGCAAATAAGAACGCGATACGTTCAGTGGAATATCAGGTGAATCGATCACCCCTCGAAGCATGGTTAAAAATTCAGGAACAATACCTTCCACGTTATCCGTTACAAAGACCTGATTCTGATAGAGCTGAATGCGGTCCTTCTGAATGTTTAAATCATTGGTCATTTTTGGGAAATACAATATCCCAGTTAGGTTAAACGGATAATCTACATTCAAATGAATGTGGAACAAAGGTTCTTCAAACTGCATGGGGTACAACTCGCGGTAGAAGTTTTTATAATCTTCATCCGTGAGATCCGTCGGTTGTTTTGTCCATGCCGGATTCGGATTATTAACAATATTATCTACGGTTATTTTTTTATGGGGTTCGGTCGTTTCCTTGCCATCCTTATCCGTTATTGTTTTTGGTTTGAAGTCCGGATCGTTAATCTCCTTGGTTCCAAACTTAATTGGAATCGGCATGAACTTATTATATTTCAACAATAATTCACGGATGCGCGATTCTTCTAAAAACTCCTTATCATCATCCATGATATGAAGGATAATTTCCGTTCCTCTTTCAGTCTTGTCATGAGGTTCCAGAGTAAATTCAGGCGAACCGTCACAAACCCAATGCGCAGCCGGTTCATCCTTGTACGATTTCGTAATAATTTCAACTTTGTTGGCCACCATAAAAGACGAGTAGAAACCAAGCCCGAAGTGCCCTATGATACCGGTATCCTTGGCCGAATCTTTATATTTGTCCAAAAACTCTTCTGCCCCTGAAAAGGCAACTTCATTGATGTATTTTTTAACTTCTTCTGCTGTCATTCCAAGGCCCTGGTCGATGATATGCAGCTTTTTTCCTTTTTTATCAATTTTAACCTCAATTTTAGGCTCACCATATTCAATTTTTGCATCGCCTACATTGGCAAGGTGTTTTAGTTTTAAGGTCGCATCAGTGGCGTTACTGATAAGTTCACGTAAGAAGATTTCGTGATCGCTGTATAAGAATTTTTTAATGAGCGGGAAAATGTTTTCTACCGATACATTAATATTTCCTTTTGTCATGATATTTATTTTATAGGTTAAATGTCAGTCCTGATTTTGAACAATGCGAACTGACAAAATTAAATTTATCTCGTGCTTACCCATGAGTCAAAAAAAATACCAATCCGGCAAATGTGACAAACTGACATTATTTTTACATGCAGTAGGAGAAATGTTGAACTTTCAAATTGTTATTGGAATTTAAACGCAGTTATCGTAATTTGTAATACTAAACAATAAGCTATGTACAATTCGAAAATAATTGGCTTGGGTAAGTATGTTCCGGACCATGTCGTGACCAATGATGACTTATCTAAAATGATGGATACCAGTGATGAATGGATTCAGGAACGCACAGGTATAATAGAACGCCGTTGGATTAAAGAGGGTAGTGAGGATACGTCGGCCGTTATGGGGGCAAAAGCCGCCAGAATTGCGATAGAGCGATCGGGTGTGACAAAAGATGACATCGATTTCATTGTATTTGCAACATTGAGTCCCGACTATTATTTTCCAGGCTGCGGTGTTCAAATTCAAGATTTACTCGATGTGCCCACGGTGGGAGCCCTGGATGTAAGAAATCAATGCTCCGGATTTGTATATGCCGTGGCAGTTGCCGACCAGTTTATTAAAACAGGAATGTATAAGAATGTTCTCGTGATAGGCGCAGAATATCACTCTGGGGGATTAGAAAAAACAACACGAGGACGAGGAGTAACGGTTATTTTCGGTGATGGGGCAGGAGCTGCCGTGTTAAGCCGAACTGAAGATCGCACCAGAGGTATCCTGTCTTCACATTTGCATTCTGAAGGGAAATATGCCGAAGAGTTGATGGTCGCCGGACCGAGTATTAAACATTGGGTTCCAGAAATTTTGGAGGCTAACGATCCTAACGACACGTCATATTATCCATACATGAATGGGACATTTGTATTTAAACATGCCGTAGTTCGTTTTAGTGAAGCAATTGTTGAAGGTCTCGAAGCCAATAATTTAAAGAAAGAGGACATAGACATGTTGATTCCGCATCAGGCCAATCTGAGAATTTCTCAATTTATTCAAAAGAAATTCCGATTACGAGATGATCAGGTGTATAATAATATTCAAAAATATGGGAATACTACAGCCGCTTCCGTTATTATAGCCCTCACTGAAGCCTGGGAGGAAGGAAAGATAAACGAGGGTGATAACGTTGTATTGGCAGCCTTTGGAAGCGGATTTACCTGGGGTAGTGTTATTATCAAATGGTAAGGAAACGAATTAAAAAACCCGAAATTTTCATTTCGGGTTTTTATAGCTATTAATCAACTCCAACTAACACTACTTTTGTGAAGTATATTTATATAGACGTAAAACTTTTAAAAATATTGCAATCTTAACAAAGTTTAACAATAAAAAACTCGGAATCGTCATCATCCGAGTTTTAAAAAGAAGTACTCTTAAACATTACGAATTCTTTACTAGGTGACTAACTCTAAATAATTAATTTCGCAGATTATAACATTACAACGTATAATAAATAGTTTTATTGTATAAAATTTTAAAAAAATTTTTTTTTAATTAAAAAAGCTCCAAATTTAGTTTGGAGCTTTTATTCAATAACCTGAACATTATACTAACCATCAACTTGTCAGGTTATCAAAGTTTTATAGGAATCCTCCATTTCCGGATTTTACATTGTCATCTCTTCTTTTTCTTGATTTTGCACGGTATTTTCCTCCACCAAATCTGTAGTTCAGACTAATATTCCAAGTATTGCTTTCCCAGTTAAATGCACCGGTTTGAACAAATGGTCGTTGTCCGTCGAAACTAAAACGCATGGTATTGAAAATATCGTTATAGTTAAATCCGAAGGTTGCTCTATTGTTCTCGAGGAAACTATAGCGTAATCCCACATTTACGAAATACATGGGATCAACATCAAATTGTAAGGTTCTGTTTTTACCTCTGTAAAATCCGAAAGCCGTAAAGGCTAAATTCTTGTTGACACTAAAATTATTAAACATCCTGAAGTTCCAGGCGACATTATCCACTTCGGTCACATTGGTCTCAATATCGGCAATAGTCGCATTTTCAAGACGCACCCCATCTCTAATATTTTCCGCTATGCCCTTTTGAGTCTGGGAATAGAAATCAAAACTGCCATTTATAGTCCACCAACCAAAAGGTCTGTAGTTGCTGGCTATCTCGATACCATAAGCCGAAGTATTATCAAAATTATCATGGGTTAGAATAACCCGTCCCGAGGTGACATCACTTCGATCAATAAATAGGGCTCTGTTTATTTCATCGGAAATCGAACGATAAAATATTCCAGTGGTAAGACTTCCTTTTCGCTCGTTAAAATTTCTTATAAAGTTGATCTCTATGGAGTTTGTGAATTGTGGTTCTAAATCTTGCATTCCGAAAGACGATATCAATGGCGTACTCCATTCCTTAATAGGATTAATCTGTCCTATTCCCGGACGATCCACCCGGCGACTGTAACTGAATTGTAAAGCATTCTTCTCGGAAGGCGTGTAGGTTATAAAGACAGACGGATAGATTTCAAAATAGTCATTGTTAAATGCAATTTCAGTGATGTCACTGGTCGTCTGATCCTGTTGCAAGGCAATAGCATCCACATTGACATGTTCTATTCTTGCTCCAAGCTGATAGGACCATTTTTCGAGTTTTTTACTAAAAGAGGCATAGGCCGAATAAATATCTCTGGTGTAATCAAAATTGGTGCTTGGGGTGGGCACTAAGCTGCCCGAATCACTAAAGGATTCTCCAGTTGAGGCATAGGCAATATCGGTGTTGAATAATCGTGCCTGAAGGCCTAATTCCAATTTAGAGTTCTCAGAAATTGGATTTACATAATCCAAATTAACAGTGGTGTTTGAACGTTCTGTCTCATTATAATCGATATAGTCACTCAATGGGCCAGCGATCTGATCAAAAAATACGGGATTTTCACCATCGTAAAAATTATGATCTATCTCCAATTCGATGTTCGATCCCTCTTTAGCGAAGTCGATTTTGTAATCGAAGTTATACTGAGATGAGGCGTTATCACCAACTGCCGAAAAGATTTGATCCTGATTAAATGACATATCATCATAGAAAATAGCATTGGTTCTGCCGACTGTGCTGTCATCCGAGATGTTCTGATTACTGAAAACAGAAATCGTATGGCGCTCATTCAAATAAAAATCAACCCCTATTTTGTATTGATGGTTCTCTCTTTGGTCTAAAAACCTGAAGAATTGTTCCGAGTTATTTTCCGGTCTGAACACGTTGCCGTTATTTCTGTTTTTTGAAACATTATTGCTGTAGTTACCGTAAAAATTAAATTTGCCATTTCTGTAGTTCAGGTTCAATGCACTATTGAACTTTGACTCGATCTCTTTACTCAGGCTAACATTTAAATTACCGTTAAAACCGATATTGGTGTTTTTGTGTAGCACAATATTTATGATCCCACTCATGCCCTCAGGATTATATTTTGCCGAAGGATTGGTAATGAGTTCGATAGATTTTATTGCCGTTGAAGGGATTTGCCTGAGTAATTGTGCCGTCGGAATTGTGGATAACTTTCCATCGACCATGACCTGGACATTCGAATTTCCTCTTAGGCTGATCTCCCCAGTTTGGGCGTCGATGCTTACAGAAGGAATACCAACCATGAGATCGGAAGCGGTTCCTGTGGCGGCTAGATCTTTGCCAATGGTTATTATCTTTCTGTCTACTTTTTGCTGAATAGTAGAAACTTCTGCTATAACGGTAACCTCATCCAAACCTTCAACCTCTTCCTCTAAAAAAATATCACCTAAATTTATCTTGTAGTGCCCCTTTTCGATGGTATAGTTTCTTTTTACGGTTTTATAACCGATGTATTGTATACTTACAATAACATTACCTTCGTCAATTTTCTTGATTTCAAAAATACCTTCCTCGTTGGTCATGCCTCCTGTTAAAGTTTCACCATTAGTACTTAAAATAACGACATTAACATAGGGTAAGGGTTGCTTTAACTGAGCGTCTAAAACCACACCGGAAATGGTGCCGGGTTTATCGCTATCTTTTTCGGGATCTGTGTTGTGAGCTTGTGAAATCAGGGAATAAAAGATAACACAAATAAACAGTAATTTATTCATTTTGATTTGTTGATTTTTTGATTGATGTTTAACAGGTAGACGGACGATGTGGAATTGTGTTACTATATTTATAACCTATTAACTTTATTTTAACACATGGACAAAACAACATTGGTTTTTGGCGCGTCTTTAAAGCCCAACAGGTACAGCAACTATGCCATTCAACGTCTGGTTGCAAATAAGATAAATGTGGTGGCCTATGGAAAAAGGGAGGGTGTGGTTAATGGCATTAAGGTAAACACCGAATTAGTGCCATACGATACTATCCATACGGTAACCTTGTATTTAAATCCCAGAAGGCAGAGTGCCTATTATGACTACATTATTTCACTGAATCCCCAACGGGTCATCTTTAACCCGGGGACAGAAAATCCGGAATTCTATGCACTATTGAGCGCGCATCATATTCCTTTTGAAGCGTCATGCACCCTGGTTCTGCTTGCTACGAATCAATATTAATCCAAGAAAGGTAAGAAGGCCGTTTATTATTAAAATTTCAAAACCAATTTGGTAACCATTAAGTAAATCTACAGAGTTGACATTCAGAAGGTAGGATAGGATGGGTGCAATACAGGCAATAATCCAAACATATTTGTCCTTTAATTGAGTTTTGGTGAAAATTCCAAAAGCAAACAAACCCAATAAAGGACCATAAGTATAACCTGCCGCCTTGAATAATTCCCAGATAACCGAAACGTCCTTGAATATGGTGTCAAATAGGACAATGACAACCACCAAAACGAAGCTTATAAAAACATGGGTTCGCTTTCTTACCCGCTTCTGTGCTTCAATCGGTTTTTTGTCCAATTCAATAATGTCGATACAAAATGAGGTGGTAAGCGAGGTAAGGGCGGAGTCTGCACTGGAATACGCTGCAGCAATTAATCCAAGTAAAAAAAAGGTGGAGGTCACAGCTCCAATTTCAGGTAGCATGGCAATAGTGGGGAATAAATCGTCTTTCCTCGCTGTGATGCCATTCAAATCTGCATATTGTGTAAGCATCAGACCTAGGGCAAGAAACAGAATGTTAACAAAAATGAGTATTACCGAAAAGGTAACCATGTTCTTTTGGGCTTCCCTTAAATTTTTGCAGGTTAAATTTTTCTGCATCATATCTTGATCGAGTCCTGTCATGGTGATGGTGATAAACATTCCAGCCAAAAAGCTTTTTACAAAGAATTGCGCATCATTGACATCTTCAAAAAAGAACGTTTTGCTCATCGGACTCTGCTTAATGTTTTGATAGATGTCCTGAACGGTGTTTAATTCTAGGGCTGATGCCAGAAATACGATGGTCACAACTACCGAAACCAGCATGAATAGCGTTTGGAGTGTATCGGTAAATATTATGGTCTTAATACCTCCCTTGAATGTGTATAACCAGATAAGGGCAATGGTGATAATTACGGTAATCGTAAAGGGAATGTCGTATTGGTCAAAAATAAGCAGCTGAAGCACTTTGGCCACGAGAAATAACCTAAAGGCGGCGCCTACCGTTCTTGAAATTAAAAAGGCCACAGATCCGGTTTTATAACTGGTGTTTCCAAATCGGTCCTTGAGATAGGTGTATATCGAGGTCAAGTTTAACTTGTAGTAAATAGGCAGCAAGACATAGGCAATGATGAGGTAGCCGAAAAAATACCCGAAGACAACCTGCATATAGCCAAACTGTTTAGCCTCTACCGCTCCGGGAATAGATATAAAAGTAACTCCGGAAAGCGAGGCTCCTATCATTCCAAAGGCGACCAGATACCAGGGAGCCGATTTGTTGGCCTTAAAGAAGGCGTCGTTAGAATCTTCTTTACCCGTAAAATAGGAGATGCAAATTAAAACAGCGAAGTAAATGACGATTAATAAGATAATTTGAGTTGTGCTCATGGATATGGTTAAGGAGATCAAATTACAAATATTAAGTTTCAAAAGCCAAACCGATTTATGTTTTATTTAAAATAAGTATTTAAATTAGTGAAATTAAGGTCTAAATGGTATTTTCGCAAGAATGGAATTTTCATCAAAATTACTTGAAAACGCAGTTAATGAAGTAGCGCAGCTGCCCGGTATCGGAAGGCGTACGGCACTCCGTCTGGTATTGCATATGCTTCGGCAGCCCAAAGAGCAAACCATGTCACTTTCCAATGCTTTACAAGCCATGCGGAACGACATTAAGTTTTGCAAATCCTGCAACAATATAAGCGACGGCGAACTATGCGAAATATGTTCCAACAGGAGTAGAAATAAACAAATAATTTGTGTCGTTGAAGACGTTAGGGATGTCATGGCTATTGAAAATACAGGGTCATTTAAGGGAATTTATCATGTGTTGGGGGGAAAAATATCGCCAATAGATGGAATTGGACCCCATGACTTGCATATTGAGCCTCTGGTGCGGAAAGTTAAAAATGATCATGTCAGGGAATTAATTTTTGCATTGAGTTCGACCATGGAAGGCGACACTACTAATTTCTATATCTACAAACAAATACAGGATGTTAAGGATATCACCATTTCGACCATTGCCAGGGGGATATCAGTTGGCGATGAACTCGAGTATGCCGACGAGATTACCTTAGGAAGAAGTATTTTGAACAGGGTACCCTTTGAATCTTCTTTAAAATTATAGGTTGAGTGTTCTAGATGACTAATCGAATTGCAGTATTATTACCACATTATAATAACCGGAGTGGTTTGCATCTGACTCTGGAATCCTTGCTGAGGGAATCGGAAAACTTTACGGTGTTTATTGTTGATGATGGCAGTACCGATGTGTCAGAAGTTATAAAGACGATTGAATTTTTTAGTAATGACTTGGAGATCGTTTTGATTGAAAATGAACAGAATTTGGGTATTGTGAAATCATTGAATAAGGGACTAAAACATATTCTTGATTTGAAAACGTACGATTTCATTGCGCGATTGGATGCTGGAGATAAGTGTTTGGATAACAGATTTAAACAGCAGAAAGACGTTTTAGAACGCAACAAGGATATTGCTCTGGTAGGGAGCTGGGTGAGATTTGTGGATATGGAAAGGCAAAAATTATTCGATTTCAAACCACCTGTTGATCCAGATAAATTGAGAAGGGCAATTCATAGTTATAACCCGTTTGTTCATCCCTCCGTAATGTATAGCGTTGAGTTGGTAAAAAACATTGGTTTTTACCCAGAGGGGTATCCGGCATTAGAAGATCATGCTTATTTTTTCAGTGCTTTAAAATCTTTCAAAGCTGTGATAATATCAAAAATATTGTTGGAGTATGAAATCAATCCGGAAGGCATTTCAAGTCGGGATAGAAAATCACAGACAAAAAGTAGGATAAAGCTTTTATGGAAGGAATACAGGTTTGGAATTTATCCGACCGTAGGTCTATTGAGAGCCTTTATAACCTATCTGCTGTCGCCACGGGTATTGCTCAAGGCAAAGAAATTATATTTTTTCAAATAAGTTAGATAACCCTAGAGAGAACAGAAGTAATTTTGAAACTATCAGTCATCATATTAAACTATAACGTCAGATATTTTTTGGAGCTCTGCCTAAAAAGTGTGGAAGCTGCCGTTAGGGGTGTTGATGCAGAAATTATTGTGGTGGATAACCATTCTGATGATGACAGTTGCGATATGGTAAAGCAGTTATTTCCCGAGGTGATTTTGATACAAAACAATGAAAATTACGGTTTTTCAAGAGGTAATAACATTGGAGTGACTCGTGCCAAGGGCGAATTTATTTGTATACTGAATCCGGATACCGTTGTGGCTGAGGATACCTTCCATAAATTAATAGATTTCACAGAAGGTAAGGAACAATTGGGAGTAGTAGGGTGTAAATTAATAAATGGTGCAGGTCATTTTTTACCTGAAAGTAAACGTAATATTCCGTATGTGCATGTAGCACTTAAAAAAATACTGGGATTTCCGAAAGATTATTACGCAAATCATTTGAGTGAAAATGATTTGGGTGAAGCAGACATCCTGGTGGGTGCTTTCATGTGGCTTAAACGGCAGGTCTTTAATGAAATTGGGGGGTTTGATGAAGATTACTTCATGTATGGAGAAGATATCGATTTATCCTTCAGAGCCTTGCAGCAGGGCTATAAGAATTATTATTTTGGAAAGACATCCGTAATACATTTTAAGGGTGAAAGTACCTTAAAAGACAAGCACTATTTGAAGCGTTTTTATCATGCTATGCAAATCTTTTACAGGAAGCATTTTAAAAAGAACCTCGTTCTGGATCTCGTTGTTTGGCTCGGTATTAAACTGGCATTTTGGTTGAATTCGCCACCGCATTACAAAAAAGGAAGTGTTAAAAATTATATCCTCATATCAGAGCACTCTTATTTAGATCTCCGGAACAGGTGGGCTCAAAAACTGAAGGTACAACACGCCATAGGGAAACCGGAATCGGGTGCAGAGGTTATTTTGGATGTGAATGATCTGAGTTTTAAAGACAGTATTTCTTTTATAGAAACACATAAAAACAACAAGAATACCTTCAAATTGTTACTACCCAATTCTCGGTTTATGCTTGGCAGCAATGATGCGGGTAGTCGTGGAGAGGTGATTTGTTTTTAAATGGTTTATGATGAGGAAAATCCAATAGAATAAATGTTTTTTTGTTAATTTTGCAAGTGAAAATTAAAAATCGGGCATTACATTAAATATATGGCAAAGTTTGAACTAAGGTTACCGAAAATGGGGGAAAGTGTTGCTGAGGCGACCATTACATCATGGTTAAAAGATGTTGGCGATACCATTGAGATGGATGAAGCGGTCGTTGAAATCGCAACGGATAAGGTAGATAGTGAAGTGCCTTGTGAGGTGGATGGTGTTCTGTTGGAGAAAAGATTCAATATCAATGACGTCGTTCAGGTAGGCGATGTTCTTGCGGTCATAGAAACAGATGGTGAATCCGTTCCGGAGGTCACCTTGACCGATACCGAAGCATTAGATACAATTCAGGCTGCTGAGGAGATTGAGGAAGGCATATCTGAAGTCAAAGCAACTGTCAGTGCCTCTATGGCTTCAAACGCATCCCGATTTTATTCACCATTGGTTAAAAATATTGCAAAAGAAGAAGGCGTTACTCAGGAAGAACTCGATGGTATTGCAGGCACGGGTCTTGAAGGTCGCGTGACAAAGAATGATATTTTAAAGTATCTGGAAAGCAGAGAGCATTCTGGTGCTGTGCAACAGGAAGTGCCGATATCCAAAACACCTGAACCAATTGTTCCGGATGTTAAAATGGCTGCTGTGCCCAAAGTCTCAAGTGGGGAAGATGAGATAATTGAAATGACCAGAATGGGAAAACTCATAGCGCACCATATGGTCGAATCTGTTCAAACTTCGGCCCATGTGCAAAGTTTTATAGAAGCTGATGTCACCAAGATATGGAATTGGAGAAATAAGGTAAAGGATGCCTTTATGAAGCGTGAAGGCGAAAACCTCACATTCACACCTATATTTATGGAGGCCATTGCCAAGGCTTTGAGGGATTTTCCTATGATGAATATTTCTGTTAAGGGAGATACGATTATAAAAAAGAAACACATAAACCTGGGCATGGCGGCGGCCTTGCCAGATGGTAATCTCATTGTACCGGTCATAAAAAATGCAGATCAGCTCAATTTGGTGGGTATGACCAAGCAGGTGAACGACCTGGCCAATCGCGCACGATTAAATCAATTGAAACCGGATGAAATTCAGGGCGGCACGTATACCGTTACAAACGTTGGGTCTTTTGGGAGTATCATGGGTACTCCAATAATTAATCAGCCTCAAGTCGGTATCCTGGCATTGGGAGCCATACGTAAAGTACCTGCAGTTATTGAAACCGCTGAGGGCGATTTCATTGGAATCCGATATAAAATGTTCTTATCCCATTCATACGATCATCGGGTGGTCAATGGTGCACTCGGGGGACAGTTTGTTAAGGCGGTAAAGGATTATCTTGAAGCCTGGGACATGAACAGAGAAATATAGTACACTAATAATAACAAGCCTTGAACCAACCTCAAGGGGTTGGTTTCTTTTTATGGTAAACCATCGTGTTTGCTTACTTTAAAAATATAAACGATATGCATTTAAATCTTTCCAGGCCCATATGCTTCTTCGATCTTGAAACTACAGGGGTAAATATTACTTCCGATCGCATTGTTGAGATCGCCATTTTAAAAGTGTACCCCAATGGCAAAGAGGAAAGTAAACGTTGGTTGGTCAATCCTGAAATACCAATTCCTAAGGAAGTAACGGCCATACATGGGATAAGCGATGCCGATGTAGCCGATAAACCCAGGTTCAGGGAAATTGCCAAAGAGATTCACAACTTGATAAAGGATTCGGATCTGGGAGGCTTTAATTCAAATAGATTTGACATCCCGTTGTTAGCAGAAGAATTGTTGCGGGCAGAGGTAGATTTTGATTTTAAGAATAGATTAACCATAGACGTTCAGACTATTTTTCATAAAATGGAGCAACGTACACTAAGTGCAGCCTATAAGTTTTATTGTAATAAGAATTTGGACGGAGCACACAGTGCCGAAGCCGATACGCATGCTACCTATGAGGTTTTAAAGGCACAAATAGCCAGATATGATACCTTAGAGAATGATACGAAGTTTTTGGCAGATTTCAGTTCACGGAAAAAGTTTGCTGACTTCGCAGGATTCATTGTCTTTAATAAAAAGGGAGAGGAATGCTTTTCGTTTGGGAAACATAAGGGAAAACTGGTTACAGAAATTTTAGAAAAGGAACCTGGATATTTTGGATGGCTCTTAAATGCCGATTTCCCACTTTACACGAAAAAGGTGCTAACAGCCATAAAATTAAGAGGTTTTAACAGCTAAGGGAAGACCAATGAAACTCATTTGCATAGGACGAAACTATACCGAACATATTAAAGAGTTAGAGAATGAGAGGCCTTCAGAACCGGTTGTTTTCTTGAAACCCGATTCAGCGATTCTGCTTAAGAATCAACCTTTTTTTATACCCGATTTTTCTGATGATGTACATCATGAAGTAGAAATTTTAGTGAAAATTGATCGTATCGGAAAGTATATCGATAAGAAATTCGCTCATAAATATTACAGCGAAATAGGTTTGGGAATTGATTTTACAGCGCGCGATCTTCAGGCGAAATTAAAAGCCAAAGGCCTGCCCTGGGAGAAGGCAAAAGCGTTCGATGGAGCAGCCGTAATTGGTAAATGGATGCACAAAAATGAAATTAGGGATATAGACAACATTGCATTTTTCTTAAAAAAGAACGATACAATTGTGCAAAATGGAAATACAAGCCATATGCTTTGGAAAATTGATGAAATCATAGAATATGTTTCGAAATATTTCACTTTAAAGATTGGAGATATTATATTTACTGGCACACCAGCAGGTGTTTCCAGAGTTGTAGCCAATGATAAGCTAACGGGATATTTAGAAAACAAAACCATGTTTTCAATAACAGTTAAATAAAATGGAACAACATTACAAACTTTTTAGAGTAAGGGAATTAGCCGACAACGACGAAGATTTTATACTCACCTTAGCAGAAACCTTTGTGGAAGAGGTTTCTGAAGATGTCGAACGATTGAAAGCGGCTGTTGCCAAAAAAGATTACCACAATGCTTATCAGGCAGCACATAAAATGAAACCTACAATAGATTTGTTTGAATTGGGAATTTTAGATGACCTGATCGAGGTTCAGGATTGGGGTAAATTCCAAAAGACAGAAATGGATATTTCAGACAAATTGCAAATAGTAACCACTGCCGTAGATCACGCTTTGGCAGAGATTAAGTCTGATTTTAATTTGTAATGCAAGCGGAGATAATTACCATTGGCGATGAACTTCTTATTGGTCAGGTAATTGATACAAACTCTGCTTACATAGCGAAACAACTTAACAAAATTGGAATTTCGGTTTACCAGATTACCTCTGTACAGGATGACAGACAGCATATCTTAAAGGCCCTGAAAGATGCCGAGGAACATGTTGATATTGTTATCATTACCGGTGGTCTCGGTCCTACCAAAGACGATATAACGAAAAAGACTATTGCCGAATACTTTAATGATCACCTCATTCATGATGCCGCTGTTCTCAAGAACATAAAAGCATTATGGAGGCAGTACAACAGGCAAAAATTATTGCAGGTGAACAAAGATCAGGCACTTGTACCCTCCAAGGCGGTCGTTTTAATGAATGCATTGGGTACTGCGCCCGGCATGTGGATGGAACGCAGTCAAAAGACCTTCATTTCGCTTCCCGGGGTGCCATATGAGATGCAGGCATTGGTTTCAGAACAGGTCATTCCAAAGTTAAAGGTGAAATACCATCGTCCTTTTATCTTGCATAAAACCTTACTGGTGTATGGTTTAGGCGAAAGTACACTGGCCAATCGTATTGCCTCATGGGAGGACGCCTTACCCGGTCACATTAAACTGGCCTATCTGCCCAACCTCGGAAAAATGCGGTTGCGTCTGTCAGCCAAAGGATTTGAAGTTGACAAGGTAAAGGAGGAGGTCGAAATACAAATTCAAAAGCTTATGCCCTTAATAAAAAAAGAGTTTTTTGGATTTGAGAATGAGGAGGGAAATGAAGAAGCAGTTATTGCAAAGCAACTAACCAACATTGGAAAATCCCTGGCTATTGCCGAGAGTTGTACCGGGGGGAAGTTGGCACAATTGTTTACCTCCATAGCAGGGGCATCACAATATTTAAAAGGGGGTGTGGTCACCTATGCCACCCAGTCTAAAATCGATGTTTTGGGTGTGCCAGAAGCCTTGATTAACACCTATTCGGTAGTAAGTGCAGAAGTTGCAGAAGCAATGGCAAAAAATGTTCTGCGTTTATACAAATCGGATTACGCCATTGCAACCACCGGGAATGCAGGGCCAACTAAGGGCGATTCCAATGTTCAAATAGGCACCGTCTTCATAGCCATTGCAACCAAAGACAAGGTGTATTCCAAATCCTATAATTTTGGAAATCACAGGGCAAAAGTCATCGGTAAGGCCGTAAGTAAAGCTTTGGAAATGTTGCAAAAAGAAATTTTTAAAAATTGACAAAAATTAGATTGTCAAAATATAAAGATTTAGTATATTTGCACCTCGTTTTTAAACAACAACAAATTTAAAGGTAGAAATAATGTCAAGAGTTTGTGAACTTACAGGGAAGAAGGCTATGGTTGGAAACAACGTGTCTCACGCATTGAACAGAACCAAGCGTACATTTGATGCAAATTTAGTTAAGAAGCGTTTTTATATTCCGGAAGAAGATCGATGGATTACACTGAAAGTTTCGACTCGTGCCTTAAAAACGATTAACAAGATTGGTATTTCTGCGGCGATTAAGGAGGCTAAATCAAAGGGCTTTTTAAAATAATAGCTGTATTTAAAATAAGATCAAAATGGCAAAGAAAGGAAATAGAATACAGGTCATCTTAGAATGTACAGAGCACAAAGAGTCCGGACAACCGGGAACATCCAGGTACATTACCACTAAAAACAAAAAGAATACGCCAGACCGAATGGAGATTAAAAAGTTTAATCCTATTCTTAAGCGTATGACGGTTCACAAAGAGATAAAATAATAAGTCATGGCAAAGAAATCAGTAGCATCATTACAAACAGGATCTAAAAGATTAACTAAGGCGATTAAAATGGTAAAGTCTCCAAAAACTGGAGCTTATATGTTTGTAGAGTCCATTATGAGCCCGGATTTGGTAAATGACTTTTTAAACAAGAAATAGGTCAAATTCACTATAAGATAATCGAAGCTGCTTTCATTTTTGAAAGCAGCTTTTTTTATATTTACAACCTATTAACTAATTGGCGAATTTCGGGTAAAGGTTATGACACATGAGTTTATTTAAAAAAATATTTTCCTCAGAAAAAAAAGAGCATCTCGACAAGGGACTTGAAAAAACGAAATCCAGTTTTTTTAATAAATTAAGCAAAGCTGTTGCGGGTAAATCCAAGGTTGATGATGAGGTTTTGGATAATCTCGAGGAGGTATTGGTAACCAGCGATGTTGGTGTCGAGACCACCCTTAAGATTATTGAGCGTATAGAGGAAAGGGTGTCCAGGGATAAATATTTAGGGACCGATGAATTAAATCTCATATTACGTGAGGAAATCGCAGCACTGTTAAGTGAAACCAATGCAGGCGAAGCATCGGAATTTACGGTTCCGGAGGATAAAAAACCCTACGTTATAATGGTTGTAGGGGTTAATGGTGTGGGTAAAACCACGACGATTGGTAAACTGGCCAGTCAGTTTAAAAAACAAGGGCTAAAGGTGGTTTTGGGTGCCGCCGACACCTTCAGGGCAGCAGCAATTGATCAATTGCAGGTTTGGGCCGACCGCGTTGATGTGCCCATTGTAAAGCAATCCATGGGCAGCGATCCAGCTTCTGTAGCGTTCGATACCCTCAAAAGTGCCGTTTCAAACAAAGCTGATGTCGTTATTATCGATACCGCAGGACGTCTCCACAATAAAGTCAACCTGATGAACGAACTGACCAAGGTAAAGCGGGTGATGCAAAAAGTAGTTGGCGATGCACCACACGAGGTGTTGTTAATTTTAGATGGTTCAACAGGCCAAAATGCTTTTGAACAGGCCAAGCAATTTACTGCGGCAACCGAAGTCACGGCTCTTGCCGTTACGAAATTGGATGGTACCGCCAAGGGTGGTGTGGTTATTGGAATTAGCGATCAGTTTAAAATTCCAGTAAAATATATAGGCGTGGGAGAGGGCATAGACGATCTGCAGGTCTTTAATAAATATGAATTTGTGGATTCCTTTTTTAAGTAGGTAGTTATCCTATTCCTTCAATCATAATACAGACTCGTTTTTACTTGTTAACCGATTGTATATGAGTTATACCATATTTCATAATCTTCTCATTGAAAGGACACCGGTAGAGGTGTTTAATGCAGTGTCACAACCGCATCATCTCAATAATTGGTGGACCCTTAAAAGTTCGGGAACACCCCGTTTGGGCGAAACCTATAACTTGAATTTCACTGATGATTACAACTGGTTTTGCAAGGTATCGCATGTAGAGGCTCATAAATCGATTCATTTTAAAATGACCCGATCGGATGTGGATTGGGACCCGACAACCTTCGGCTTTGATCTGGAAAATCATGATAAAGGCACCTATCTCAGATTTAGTCATGCCAATTGGAAAATGACCAACGATCATTTTAAAATTGCGTCCTTTTGTTGGGCTATGCTGCTCAATGGACTTAAAAACTATCTGGAAAAGGGTATCATCATTCCTTTTGAATCACGATCTTGAGGTCTTCACACTGCAATTAAAAGAACGGTATCTCGTGGTGATATCTCAGGTGAATCATGGTTACATAAATAGAATTTCTTAAGCATCGGTTTAAGAAATTGTCCTGTGAATTTTCAAAATTGTCCTGTGAATTTTCAAAATTGTCCTGTGAATATTCAAAATTGTCCTGTGAATTTTAATATTTGGTGCTTATAATAGTAAGAAACCATAAGCAAGGAATCATCTAATCACACCATGACATTTTCATTCCTGTAAGGTAAGTAGCATCTCCTACTGCTCAGTCATTTAAAGTTTGCACCCATTTCCAAATTGGAATTGCTCAATCCAATGGATCTAAAAACTATTCCATTAGGATTCTGTATCTTTGCGGCCTTAAAATGTGGCATGAGGACAAAATCACTTAAAAAAAATAAAATCAACGTCGTTACCCTGGGATGTAGTAAAAATGTTTACGACAGTGAAGTCTTAATGGGACAATTAAAGGCCAGTGGCAAGGATGTTGTCCATGAGCAAGAGGGTAATATCGTTGTCATTAACACCTGCGGATTCATTAACAATGCCAAGGAAGAAAGTGTTAACACCATTTTGGATTATGTCCAAAAGAAAGAAAGCGGAGAGGTGGATAAAGTATTTGTGACGGGTTGTTTATCTGAACGTTATAAACCGGATCTGGAAAAAGAAATACCCGATGTCGATCAGTATTTCGGGACGACAGAACTCCCGGGATTATTAAAAGTTTTAGGTGCCGATTACAGGCATGAACTCATCGGAGAGCGATTAACGACCACCCCTAAGAATTACGCCTATCTTAAAATAGCAGAAGGTTGTGACAGACCTTGTTCGTTCTGTGCCATTCCTCTAATGCGGGGAAAGCACAGAAGTAAGTCAATTGAAGACCTGGTCCTGGAAGCGGAGAAATTAGCCATGAATGGGGTAAAGGAACTTATACTCATCGCTCAGGACCTGACCTATTACGGATTGGATCTGTATAAAAAGCGGAATCTGGCAGAACTGCTTAAAGCTTTGGTGAAGGTTTCAGGTATTGAATGGATTCGGTTGCATTATGCCTTTCCAACAGGTTTTCCCATGGACGTATTGGAGGTTATGAAGAGGGAACCAAAAATCTGTAACTATATAGACATACCGCTTCAACATATTTCCGATGCGATTTTAAAAAGTATGCGACGTGGTACGAACAAGGCAAAGACCACGAAATTGCTGCGTGATTTTAGAAATGTTGTACCTGATATCGCTATTCGTACAACCCTGATTGTAGGATACCCGGGTGAGACGGAAGCAGATTTTCAGGAATTAAAACAATGGGTTAAAGCCATGCGTTTTGAACGCTTAGGGTGTTTTACCTATTCCCATGAAGAAAATACCCATGCCTTTAGTTTGGAAGACGATGTGCCTTTCGAAATAAAGCAGGAGCGTGCCAACGAGATCATGGATATACAATCGCAGATCTCATGGGAGTTGAATCAGGAAAAAATAGGTAAGACCTACAGGATTGTAATCGACCGAAAAGAGGGCGGGTATTTTGTGGGGCGCACCGAGTTTGATTCACCCGATGTTGATAATGAGGTCCTTATCGATGCTTCCGATACCTATCTTAAAACAGGATCATTTTATGAGGCAAAAATAACCGATGCCTCAGACTTCGACTTGTATGCTGAGGTCCTGAATGCATAGAAGTTCACAAAAAACAAGGCGTCCTGCAGGTTTTATTAACCCACAGGACGCCTATCTATTTTTAATGCATTAGGTACGTTTGAGCTGTCGTTGTATTTTTTTTATGGCCGATTCAATGGATTTTTCAGGTTCTATAATGTTGTATTCGCCCCAGAATCGTGGATCTGAAAAGCCGGAGGCCTTGTCTGTAAGTATAGTCGTTGGTCGTAGCAATTGTGGTCTGACACTAGCCAATTTTGAGTCTTTGACTTCCCAATCGGTAATCGCCATTTCACTACTTAAGGTATAAACGCTGTTAAATAGTTTTCCTTTCCAATTCACCTTAAATGTCAGGGAGATGTTACTGTATGCATAATGCCATTTGCCATTACTAATTCTGTAATTTACCCGGTATGAGGCCTCTGTGGGATACACATCTACTTTTCTCGGTTTTTTACGAATGTACATCCGACTGGATAGTTCTTTATTCTCAACATTCAAACTAAATACTGCACTCGTAAGAGCAAGGGTATTGGCATCAATGTATAATTTTCCGTAGTAGAGTGGTGTACTCAGGTATTTCTTGGGTTCGAAGTTTACAACATAAATTAAATTGCTGTTAATTTGAGTGGATTCACCGTAATTAAAGTCATAATCGTTGATGTATTCTTCGCTAAAAATGTATTCGGGATATTTAATGATATCCGTATAAAGGTTGGAAAAGGGTCCACCCTGAAGTTTTAAAGCAATGGTATCTAGTTTCGTATAATCCGTATTCTTCCGTGCTTTAATCAATTCTATGTGATCATTTCGATAACTGCTGTAGGGCTGTTTGTGAATTTTCACGACGGCCTCGGATAAGGACGCATTTTTTCTTCTTTTCTTAATGGTTTCCCTGTAAAAAGCGGTCATGAGCGTATTTCTGTCGATATAAGATTTCTTTTTCTTTAAGGTTTCCAGAACTAATTCTCGGGCCGACAAATTTGTCGATGTTATATTTATAGGGTTAAGCGCGGTGTAAGTTGGTGATAACGCAATTTTGGAATGTGATTTGAAGTCCTTAATGGCGATTGTTTTATCTTGATAACCCAAATAAGATATGATAATGGATTCACCTGTTTGACTGAGGGGTATTTTTAATAAGAATTCACCGTCGCTGTTGGTGACCGTACTAATATTAGAGTTACTCACCGTTACATCGGCAAAGATTAACGGTGAATTCGAGGTGGCATCAATAACCTTACCTTCGATTTCTTTAAAGGAGGCATCACTCTGCGCAGAAACTAAGGAAATAGATAAGAGGGCCAAGCATAAAAAATAAATTGAATTGAAAAAAGAATTCGTTTTCATAACTAACAGTAAAATAGGTTTATAGTGGTATTAATTTACGAAATTTTGATGATAATTTGAAAAGTTTAAGATGATTTTATGATTTACTCTTAACTAAATTTTTTGAATTTCAAAATTGAATAACTGTATATTTACACAATTATAATTGGGCGCATGCAAAAAGAATTTATTTCATTTAGAGAGACCGGCTATTTTTCATCTTTTATCTGTGATTATCTGGATGAAAAACAAAGTTTAAAACCGTTCTTTAATCATTTTCCCAAAATAGAAAACTTTAGGAGGCAAATTGAAGAAAAAGAGCACTCAAAAGAGCTCTCCGAAGCCAAGAGGGATGTCCTGGTATCTGTTTTAAAAAAACAATATCAACAAGTCGATACCTCTGAAAAGACCGCATACAACATCGCTAGTTTGATCTCTGCAAATACCTTTACGATTACCACCGGGCATCAGTTAAATTTATTTACAGGACCATTGTATTTTTTATATAAAATCATTTCAACGATAAATCTCGCCGTGGCCTTAAAGGAGGCCTATCCAAACTATCACTTTGTACCGGTGTATTGGATGGCTACCGAGGATCACGATTTTGAAGAGATTAATTATTTTAATTTTCATGGTAAGCGGTTTCACTGGAATAAAAATGCCAAGGGAGCGGTTGGGAATTTGTCTACTGACGGACTCGATGAGGTTTTTAATTTATTTGCTAAAGACATAGGTCAGGGGAAGAATGCAAATGACATAAAAGAACTTTTTGAGCTGGCTTATTTAAAACATAACAATTTAACAGATGCCACGAGATATTTGGCGAATGCATTGTTTAAAGTTTATGGTTTGGTCATTATAGATGGGGCAGATAAGGCTTTAAAGAAGCAATTTGTGCCATTTATGACTGAGGAATTGATGCATCAAAGGGGTTTCTCTCAAGTTACACAAACCAATACTAAAATAAGTGAATTACCGGACAACTATACGATTCAGGTAAATCCCAGAGAAATTAATTTGTTTTATTTAAAAGACGGTTTAAGGGAACGTATAGTTGCCGAAAATGATACATTTAAAGTTGTTAATACAGCGATTAGCTTTAGTAAAGAGCAACTTTTAAATGAGCTTTCAACGTATCCGGAAAGGTTCTCACCAAATGTCATTATGCGTCCTTTGTATCAGGAGGTGATCTTACCCAACCTATGCTATATAGGTGGAGGGGGCGAATTGGCCTATTGGCTTCAGCTAAAGGAATACTTCAATGAAATGAATGTCATATTTCCCATTCTTTTGTTGCGGAATTCGGTGCTTATCCAATCCAAAAGTCAGGCTAAAAAACTTCAAAATTTAGGCATTCCAATACATGATGTCTTCTTAAACAGAGCTACTTTTATAAATAAAAGGGTGAGGGAAATTTCCAATATAGATATTAATTTCTCGGCTCAAAAAGCACATTTAAAGGCCCAGTTCAAGGCACTTTACGAGCTTGCTGAAAGCACGGATAAATCGTTCTTAGGAGCGGTTAAAGCCCAAGAAGTAAAGCAGTTAAATGGCTTGGACAAGTTAGAAAAAAGACTTCTCAAGGCCCAAAAAAGAAAATTGTCCGACGAGGTGTCTCGTATGACTGAGCTTCAGAATGAATTGTTTCCAAATCAAGGGTTGCAGGAACGCAATACCAACTTCTCTGAGTTTTATCTGGAATATGGAGCAGATCTCATCCCTGAGTTGGTGAAAGCCTTAAATCCTTTAAATAATGAATTTGTTATTCTAAACATTTAGTAATGCATAAAATTGATATCGAATTGATAGAAATGACCTTAGATGTCATGAAATACGCCATCGAACGGATTTCGTCTACCAATCCAAAGATTGGCAAACCAAAGAAAGAAGCGGCCTTAAAGGCTATGGTCGGCGAAACGATTACCAAGGAGGGTATCGGTGGTGAATATGCATTTAATCTTTGGAAAAAGTATTTAATGAAAGCAACGGTTCCGATAGACCATCCGAGACATTTGGCATTCGTGCCTGCATCTCCAACCAGAGCTGCAATCATGTTTGACCTGGTAACTTCGGCATCCAGTGTCCACGGTGCGTATTGGATGGAAGGTGCAGGTGCTATTTTCTGTGAGAACGAGGCCATGAAATGGATCGTATCATTAACCGGTATGCCTGAGGGTACTTTCGGCGTGTTCACCAGTGGAGGTACAGCAGCAAATTTGTCTGCCATTGTTACGGCGAGAGAGCATTGGCGGGAGGAAGAATCCAATAAAAATGAAAAGGGCTTAATTATCACCTCAGTTGGTGCGCATTCTTCAATTAAGGCCATGGCTCAGGTAGCAGATGTCGATATTTTACTGGTAGATTCTGAAGAAAAACTAACCGGAGCCGATCTGCGCAATGCGATAGATCAATTACATACACATGAGCGTAAACGTTTGTTTGCCGTTGTTGCAACGGGGGGAACCACCAACGCAGGCATTATAGACGATTTGGAAGGGATTGCCCAAATTTGCGGTGACGAAAAATTATGGTTTCATGTCGATGCCGCTTATGGAGGAGGGGCTCTTGCTGCGGATTCTGTAAGGCACCTCTTTAATGGGATCGAAAAAGCAGATAGTGTGACCATCGATCCGCATAAATGGATGTTTTCACCATACGATTGTGGTGCCGTTATTTATAAATATCCGGAACTTGCAAAGAAGGCGCATTCACAGGAGGGGTCCTATTTGGAAATATTTAAGGATGAAGGGGCACAGGGCTTTAATCCGGCCGATTATCAGATACAGTTGACACGAAGGGTCAGAGGGCTGCCTTTGTGGTTTTCGCTAGCTACACATGGCACCGATAAATACAAAATAGCAGTTGAACGTGGTTTGGAATTAGCCCAAATTGCGGGATCCATGATTGAAAAAATGCCCCATGTGGAATTGGTAAGAGCGCCGAGTTTATCGTGTGTCCTGTACCGCAGGATAGGATGGACACCTGAAGATTATAAGCAGTGGACATACGATAACCACAAGAAAGGCTTCGCTTTGGTTGCTCCGACCAAATGGAAAATAGGACAGGATTTCGAGACCGTGTCGCGTTTCTGTTTTATTAACCCGCACACAACTAAAAAAGATATTGAACAAATTTTAAATTCAATGGCTTAAAAAAATCAAAAAAATAAGCTAAGGTGATACGTCAATCTAAAATCAATTATTACTTTTGCGCATGCAACACGACAAGGTATTAATTTTAGACTTCGGATCGCAATATACCCAACTTATTGGGCGTCGCGTCAGAGAACTCAACATCTACTCCGAAATTCATCCATTTAATAAAATCCCATCCAACATTAATGAATTTAAGGCGGTTATCCTCTCAGGAAGCCCGTATTCTGTGCGGGGAGAAGAGGCCCTTCATCCGGACCTGTCGCTGATTCGTGGTCAGAAACCATTGTTGGCAGTATGTTATGGAGCGCAGTATTTGGCGCATTTTTCAGGTGGCGAGGTGGCGCCATCCAACACACGGGAATACGGTCGCGCTAATTTAGCCTATATTAAAGGTGATGAGATCTTTTTCAGTAAAATAGAAGAGGGTACCCAGGTGTGGATGAGTCATAGTGATACCATAAAGCATTTGCCGGATAAAGCCGTCCTAATGGCGAGTACCAACGACGTTAAAAATGCAGCCTATCGTATAGATGGAGAATCGACCTATGCCATTCAATTTCATCCAGAAGTATACCATACTAAAGATGGAAAACAACTCCTGGAAAATTTCTTAGTTAAAATTGCAGGATTAAACCAAGATTGGACACCTCAATCCTTTGTAGAGGAGACTGTTGAGGCACTCCAGTTGAAACTGGGAAAGGATAAGGTGGTATTGGGGCTCTCCGGGGGTGTGGATTCTACTGTTGCTGCAGTATTATTGAATAAGGCAATTGGGAAGAATCTCTACTGTATTTTTGTGAATAACGGATTACTTCGGAAGAATGAGTTTGAAAATGTGCTGAACCAGTACGAAGGTATGGGACTCAACGTGAAAGGCGTTGATGCGACCAATAGGTTTTTGGAAGCCTTAAAAGGGATTATGGACCCCGAAGAAAAGCGAAAGGCCATTGGTAATGCTTTTATTGAGGTTTTTGATGATGAAGCGCACAAGATTGAGGATGTCGATTGGTTGGCGCAAGGGACTATTTATCCTGATGTGATAGAAAGTGTTTCGGCTACCGGAGGACCTTCGGCAACGATAAAGAGCCACCATAACGTTGGTGGTTTGCCGGATGTTATGAAACTCAACATAGTGGAACCCCTTAAAGCACTGTTTAAAGACGAAGTGAGGCGTGTAGGTGCGACTTTGGGTATTGATCCTGAACTTTTGGGAAGACACCCGTTTCCCGGTCCGGGTTTAGGTATCCGTATATTGGGTGATATTACCGCTGAAAAAGTGCGTATACTTCAGGAAGTTGATGCTATTTTTATTAATGGATTAAAGCACTGGGGGCTCTATGATAAAGTGTGGCAGGCAGGTGCGATGTTATTACCTGTAGAAAGTGTGGGTGTTATGGGGGATGAACGGACCTATGAAAAGTGCGTTGCTCTAAGGGCTGTTGAAAGTACAGATGGGATGACTGCCGACTGGGTGAACCTGCCTTATGAGTTTCTGCAAAGAACTTCGAATGATATCATAAATAAGGTAAAAGGTGTTAACAGAGTTGTCTATGATATAAGTTCCAAACCACCTGCAACGATTGAGTGGGAATAAAATAAATGGTATTTTTGGCACGCTTTTCTCTCTGGAATTTACTTTAATTAAGTATTTTTATAGCTTCATGTAAGTTTGAGCCCAATCATATTACAATATGTTAGGGAGAGAGAACGCATTTGGGTTGTTTGGCATATTATGTGCAATACAGAATGGGAATGCAGTTTAACAGACATCTCGAATGCCAAAAATAGACGTATATAAGCTATTTATTAAGAGTTTTACAACGCAAAAGCATATGAATAGATTACTTTCTGTAGTAGTTGTAACGGTATTGTTTTCAATAGCTGTGAAGGCCCAGAACTTTAGCACACACAAGGTTCAGAAGGGAGAAACGGTCGAGGACATTGCGAATCGCTATTATCTCACTCCTTTTGATATTTACAGTTTAAATCCGGATGCCAAAACAAAACTTAAGCCCAACACTATTTTAATTATTCCGATCTCCAAATCAAAGATACCGAAGGTCACCATAGTTAGGGAATTGGAAGGATTTAAGTCGCATAGAGTAAAGAAAAAAGAGACCTTGTACAGTTTGGCAAAGCTGTATGAGGTGACAGAGGCTGAAATAAAAAAACACAATACATTTCTGTATGCTAATCCGTTAAGAAAGGGAGATAAACTTCAAATACCGGTCTTTAAGACAACCGAGTTGATTGAAGAACCGAACGTAACCCGAACCTACAAGGTGTTGCCTAAAGAAGGTAAATGGCGAATCGCCTATAAGTTTGGAATTACAATACAAGAGTTGGAAGCTTTAAACCCGGATATGGGTGAGGTCTTACAGGAAGGTCAGGAAATTAATGTTCCGAACTTAGAGGCTACTGAAGAAAAAGAGATCGACGACCGCTTTAGTTATTATAAGGTATTGCCAAAAGAGGGATTTTACCGTTTGAAAGTGAAATTGGGTGTTACAGAAGACGAGTTGGAAACCCTTAACCCCGGTCTCAGGGAAAGTGGTTTAAAGGTCGGCATGATCTTAAAAATTCCCTATTCAAAATCCTATGCCGCCGGAGAGGAAAGTAATAGGGTTAACCTTTTAGATAGTCTCACTGATTTTTCTCAAAAGCATATTGCAGTCATGTTGCCCTTCAGGTTGAATCGGGTTGATTATGACTCGATTGCGGCAACGAAATTGAGTATTCAAAAGGATCCCTATTTAAAAGCATCCTTAGATTTTCATTCCGGAGTGTTGATGGCTATCGATTCTTTAAGAAAATTGGGGATTTCACTTAAGGTCGATGTGTATGATACCAAGAATGAAATAAGTGAGGTTACCAGGATTTTAAACGGTCATGATTTTGAGTCTGTAGATGCTGTTATTGGCCCCTTGGTATCGCGAAATTTTGAACGGGTGGCCACCGAATTACAAAAATATAATACACCGGTTGTGTCGCCTACGGGTTCCAACTTGAGATTACTGGACAATGTATTTCAAACAAGAGTTCCGGATGAACTGCTTAAAGATAAGATCATACGTTTTGTAAAATCTGACACCGTAGTCAAGAATATCATAGTAATTGCAGATTCAAAGAACCAAAGCACGGCCAATGAATTGAAAAATGAATTTAACCAGGCCAGAGTGGTTTATTCTCGGAGAGACGAAGAAGGTAAAGACAGTTTTTATGTCATCAAGGAGGATATAGAAAATGTATTAATACCGGGTGATAACCTGGTGTTTTTGGAAACCCAGAATGAGGGATTTGCCTCTAATGCAATAAGTATTCTCGCTTCTTTAATTAGGAAAGAGGATATAGATGAAGGTATTGAAGAAGTTCAGATCAGATTGGTTACAACGCACTACAACAACGCCTTTGAAGGTGATGAAATTTCCAATCAGCACCTATCAAAGCTCCGATTTCATTATGCCAGTGGCGCTCGAATTTACAATGAAAATGACCTGAGCTTTTTCGTAAAAGAATATGAGAGAAAATACCATGTCATGCCGAGCAATCGGGCAGTGAAGGGGTTCGATCTCACCATGGACGTTGTTTTGCGATTGGTGGCATCAGAGGATCTCTATGCATCGGTTACCCTGGCACCCTTAACAGAATACCTGGAAAATAAATTTGCTTACAAGAAAAAACTTGTTGGCGGGTATTATAACGAGGCGCTGTATTTATTGAAACATGAAGATTTAACTGTAGTTGAAGTTAAACAATAAGCCTGAACGAACACCATTTTTTGTTTGATTGCGATAGGCCTGTATAGCGGATGTTATCTGTTGTTCTCTTAATCTCTTTTTTGCTGTCCTTTTCAAAGCATCCACTGTTTCACTTGGGGGCAATTTGCTTGATTTATATCAAAACCATTAAGGACTTAAAGTCATATGACTTGGATGGTTTATTGTTGATAAAGTGCAATAAATATCTAAAAACTTATTCGGGTATAACTGTTTTAATTTTGTAAATTTGCCTGCGTTTATAAGCGCATCATGACAAACACTACAAAATATATTTTCGTTACGGGAGGTGTTTCATCGTCTTTGGGAAAGGGAATTATAGCAGCATCTTTAGCGAAATTGTTACAAGCACAGGGGTACCGAGTTACAATTCAAAAGTTCGATCCCTATATCAATGTAGATCCGGGCACTCTTAATCCTTATGAACATGGTGAGTGTTATGTTACAGAAGATGGTGCAGAGACCGATTTGGATTTAGGACATTACGAACGTTTTTTAAATACACCAACAAGTCAGGCCAATAATGTAACTACCGGCCGCATATACCAAAGTGTCATCCAGAAAGAGCGTCAAGGGGAGTTTTTAGGAAAAACGGTACAGGTGATACCCCATATTACCGATGAGATTAAAGATCGTATACAGATATTGGGTAATTCAGGTGATTTCGATATTGTAATAACAGAAATAGGGGGAACCGTTGGTGATATTGAGTCCTTACCTTACATTGAAGCGGTACGACAATTGCGTTGGGATTTGGGTCAGCAGAATGTAATTGTAATCCATTTGACCTTGATACCCTATTTATCGGCTGCCGGAGAGTTAAAGACAAAACCCACGCAGCATAGTGTTAAAACCTTGATGGAGAGTGGGGTACAGGCCGATGTTTTGGTCTGCCGTACAGAACATGAACTACCCTATGAACTGCGTCGAAAACTGGCCTTATTTTGCAATGTTGAGGAAAATGCGGTTATCCAGTCGATTGATGCCTCAACGATTTACGATGTGCCTAATTTTATGTTGGATGAAGGATTGGATAAAGTTGTTTTAAAAAAATTGGGATTAGAATGCAGGACACCGGATTTTAAAGGTTGGAATGCGTTCTTGAAAAGACATAAGAACCCTAAAACGGAGGTAAATATTGGTTTAATTGGTAAATATGTCGAGTTGCAGGATTCGTATAAATCCATTTTAGAATCTTTTATTCATGCCGGGGCGGAAAATGAAGTGAAAGTGAATGTGGAATCGATCCATTCTGAATATTTAAATACTGATAATATTAAATTAAAGTTATCGCACCTCGATGGTGTGCTTGTGGCTCCTGGTTTCGGAGAGCGCGGGATTGAAGGTAAAATAGATGCCGTAAAATACGTAAGAGAAAACAATATCCCATTTTTCGGCATATGCCTGGGTATGCAAATGGCAGTCATAGAATTTTCACGTCATGTTTTGGGAATTGCGGATGCAGATTCAACAGAAATGAATCCTGATACCCCGAATCCTGTTATCGATCTCATGGAGGAACAAAAATCCATAACAGATAAGGGCGGTACGATGCGACTGGGGGCCTGGTCGTGCGATTTAAAAAAGGGAAGCAAAGCATATAATATCTATAAGGAAGAAACCATAAAGGAACGTCATAGACACCGCTATGAATTTAATGGGGTCTATAGAGAACAGATTGAGGCCGCTGGAATGATTGCAACAGGTCTTAACCCGGATACCGGATTGGTTGAAATTATTGAAATACCGGAACATCCCTGGTTTATTGGGGTTCAGTATCACCCGGAATACAGCAGTACTGTAGCGCGTCCTCATCCCTTGTTTGTGGCATTTGTGAAGGCTGCCTTAAAACATAAAACAAAAAAGAAAGGTGTCAGTATGGCACAGTAATAGGTTTGGACGGCTTTTTGCTAAGCGATTAACATTCCTGATTGGAGCCGGAAAAAGGCAACATGACAAAGCTAAGATGCAGTAGGGAATCGTTTTTAATTGATTTAACACAACTATGGAAGAAAGAAAATTAGACATTAATTCTATCATTGGGTTTATCCTTATTTTTGGAATTTTAATGTATATGCTGTGGCAAAACCAGCCGACCCCTGAGGAACTTGAAGCACAGGAAAAGGCGAAACAGGAACAGGTTGAAGCAACAGATAACAATCAGGAAAAGCAGCAACAAGCTCCGGTTAATGCAAACATCGATGAGGTCATTATTGGTGAAGCTACAGATTCCCTACAATTTGTAAAGTTTCAAAATGCATTAGGGGCATTTGCCTATTCTGCCATGAATGCCTCGGATGAGGATGTCGTTTTTGAGAATGATTTATTGGCCCTTAAATTCAGTAATAAAGGAGGCTATTTGTCTGAAGTGATGTTAAAGGAATTTGTCGATTATAACGATGAACCAATCTACCTGATAAAAGACAGCAATGCGAATTTCAATATCAATTTTGGTACCTCGGATAGTAGAATATTAAACACTAAAGATTTATATTTTTCCCCATCCGTTACAAAAAGCGGGGATAATACTATAGTCTCTATGAAACTTAAGGTTTCCGAGCGTAAATTTTTAGAGTACCGTTACGACATAAAACCAAATGATTATATGATTGGTTTTACAATACGGTCTCAGGGATTAAATGGTATTATTAACAGTTCACAGGAGATCAAATTGGATTGGGATCTCAAAGGGTACCGTCATGCCAAAAGTATCTCATACGAAAACCGTTATACCGATATCCATTATCAATACGAAGGTGATAAGGATGATTATACGGGAGCCCGTGATGCCGATGAGGATATAAAAGAGGTCTCATGGATAGGTTATAAGCAGCATTTCTTTTCATCTGTACTGCTCACTGACACGCCGTTTAAAACGGTACGAATAAAAGCTGAGAATTTAGTTCAGGATGAAGATGTGGATACACTCTATACTAAAAATTTTGCCTCGGGCATCCCATTGGAATTGGAAGGTGGTGAATTCAATAATGTAATGGATTTGTATTATGGCCCCAACGATTATAAAATTGTAACCGCTTACGATAGAAACCTGGATGAGCTTATTCCCTTTGGTTGGGGTATTTTTGGTTGGATCAACAGATATGTGTTCATGCCTCTGTTTGGTTTTCTCGGCAGCTTCCTGCCTTACGGAATTGCCATTATCGTGATGACCATTTTAGTGCGAATTGTCATGTCCCCGGTAACCTATAAGTCCTATGTCTCTCAGGCTAAGATGAAAGTTATTAAACCTGAGATTACAGAGATTTCAAATAAATATAAAGATAATGCCATGAAGAAGCAGCAGGAAACTATGGCGTTATACAGTAAAGCAGGAGTAAGTCCAATGGCAGGATGTTTGCCGGCTTTAATGCAGTTGCCGGTCTTTTATGCCTTGTTCCAGTTTTTTCCATCTGCATTTGATTTAAGACAAAAAAGTTTCCTTTGGGCAGAAGATCTATCTTCATACGACACCATTGCGGAACTTCCGTTTCGAATTCCACTATATGGCGATCATGTGAGTTTGTTTCCGATCTTGGCCTCACTGGCTATTTTCTTCTACATGCGCATGACAACCGGGCAGCAAATGGCGTCTCAGCCTACCCAGGAGGGTATGCCTGACATGGGTAAGATGATGAAGTATATGATTTATTTTTCACCTTTAATGATGTTGGTGTTCTTTAATAACTATGCTTCTGGTTTGAGTTTGTATTACTTCATATCCAATTTGATTACCATCGGTATCATGTTGGTCATCAAGAATTATATTATTGATGAAGATAAAATACATGCCAAGATTCAGGAAAATAAAAAGAAGCCGAAAAAGGAAAATCGCTTTCAACGAAAAATGAAAGAAATGATGGAGCAGGCGGAAAAACAAAAACAGTCGCAAAAACGCAGATGAGAATATAAAGTATAACAAAAAGCTGTCATGTAATTGATAGCTTTTTTTTGTCAGGTATAATTTGAATAAAATTTTACCGTTTTTAGAATGTATTAAATCAGAGAATATGCAGAATCATAAGATATTTATCATTTTCTATTTACTGGGTATTTTCATTATATCGGCCCAGGAGATCAATCAGTTTGATGCTGATGGCGAGCGCCACGGGGTGTGGAAAAAGCATTATGAAGGGACGGAGGTATTGCGCTATGAAGGCACATTTTTTCATGGAAAGGAAGTGGGAACATTTAAGTTTTACAAGAATGTTGACGGCAAACCAATTTTGGCGGCGACCAAGGTGTTTAATCGGTCTGACCATAGCGCCAACGTTACATTTTATAACGATTCCGGAAAACTGATAAGCGAAGGTGAATTGAATGGTAAAATTTATGTCGGCACCTGGAAATATTATCAAAATAATGGAAAAGATGTATTGACCTTAGAACACTATAACGAGCATGGTGAACTCCATGGAGAACGATTCGTTTATTATGATAACGGCGAACTCGCAGAATCACAAATTTATAATAGTGGTAAATTAGAAGGTGTGTGCAAATGGTATTCCGAGGAAGGTGTGGTATTAAAAGAGTTCGTTTATGTTAAGGGTGAACTTCATGGACCGGCTAAATATTTCAATCCTAAGGGAGATCTAATAACAGAGGGTCAATATAAGAAAGGCAAGAAAACAGGGGTATGGAAGTTTTATGAACAGGGCCTTTTAGTAAAAGAAAAGGATTTTACCTATAAGCCAAAATATGTGAAAGTAAATGGTAAATACAAAAAAACTCCCCAATAATGGGGAGCTTCTTTCTCATAGACAATTTTAGAGAACATTTACGCTGTCTATGAACATCAACAAACCAAACTAATCAAAAAATGAAATCTTATGGCGTTGGTGGTAATATAACCTTGTCAATGACATGTACCACTCCATTTATCGCCTGAATATCTATTAAACTTGTTACTATATTTGAAACACGATCATTCGCATCTATAATTGTAAAATTGCTGGTATCTGCAGTCACATCTCCTCCTAAGGTTGGAACTGGTCCGGATTGCAACTGACCGGATTGCACATTGGCACCAACGATATGATGTAACAACACGGCGTCAACAGTTTCGGTAGCAATATCGGTAAGCGCACTCGCATTAAGCTCTGCCAATAAGTCAGCAAAGGCGTCATTTGTTGGAGCGAATACAGTGAATGGACCTGCATTCGGGTCGGATACAGTAGTCAGGTAAGGTACCGTTGGTGTTCCAGAATCGGCATAAGCTAAAGTCTCAACCAACAGTGATAAAGCCGGATTCGATACTGCGAAAGTGGCTATAGTTGGCAAAGTGATCACTTGATCGACCGCATGGATTACCCCGTTAGTAGCTACAATATCCGCTTCAGTTACGGATGACAATCCATTGAACATAACACCATCAGTTGCATCAAAATATAAACTTAGGTAGTTCATATCAGGTCCTGTGGCCAATGTATTGGAATATCCTGCACCTAGGTCAACTAAAGTAGAAGACATTACCACATCACCTAAAACATGGTTCAAAAGTACATTAACCAAGGCATCTCCGGTTGGAATACTAGGTAGCGCAGCAAAGGCATCATTATCAGGTAACAATACGGTGAACGTACCAGGACTACTTAACACATTAACCAATTCTGGTGTTAAAGCACCAGCTACAATTTTGAAATCTGGATTGGCAACTGCAAAGGTCGCAATGGATGGCAATCCAATTACTTGATCTATAATATGAATGGTACCGTTCATCGCAGTGATATCTGCACCATTCTCTACAACAGAAGCTGTCCCATTAAACATCACTCCGTTGCTGGTATCAAAATAAAGGCTCATTTTTTCGCCTCCGGCACCGTCCGCATTCGTTTTAGCATAACCGCTACCGGCACTTACTAAATCCGTAGATTTCACATCTCCTGAAATCACATGATTCAAAAGTACTTGTTGTAAAACAGCCGGATCGATATCGGAAATTTGATTCCATGATGGTTCGCTATCAAGTAATGCTTGAAATGCGTCATTGGTCGGAGCTAAAACTGTAAATGGTCCTGAACCATTGAGTACTGAAGCTAAATTCCCATCGGCCCTGTTTAAGGCTTCTACTAGACCGCTCAAGTTCGGAGAAGCCAGTGCAAGCTCCGTAATTGTCATCTCCTGAGGGTTGATGGTTACTGGGGCATCGTCATCCATACAGGACAAATTCATTACGCTAATCGTGAGCGTAAGAACCATAATTTTAAAAACTTTTGTAATTTTCATAGTGCGTAATTTTATTGTTTTGTTTAGCAAAAGTAAAAATAAATTAAACAATAAACAAGTATTTGTTCAAAAAAAATTAAAAATTCTTAAACAAAATACCGTTCAACCAATGAAAATCGCATATATAATGTAGGTTTTCCTAATATCATTATCTTTGCACACTAATTTTTTGTAATCATGAAACGTGTCGTTGTAGGACTTTCAGGAGGTGTGGATTCGAGTGTTGCTGCCTATCTATTAAAGGAGCAGGGTTATGAGGTTATTGGTTTGTTCATGAAAAATTGGCATGATGATTCTGTTACCATATCAAACGAATGTCCGTGGTTAGACGACAGTAATGACGCAATGTTAGTTGCGGAAAAATTAAATATACCTTTTCAAACCATAGATTTAAGTGTTCAGTATAAGGAACGCATTGTCGATTATATGTTTCATGAATATGAAAAAGGCAGAACACCAAATCCGGATGTGCTTTGTAATCGGGAAATAAAGTTCGACGTATTCATGAAAATTGCTATGGAGTTGGGCGCTGATTTTGTTGGGACCGGACACTATTGCAGAAAGGAAACGGTTTTAGAAAATGGACAATATGTTCACAGATTGCTTGCCGGTGTTGATAAAAATAAAGACCAATCGTATTTTCTGTGTCAACTATCCCAAGACCAATTAGCCAAAGCACTATTTCCTATTGGTGAACTCACTAAACCTCAAGTTCGTGATATTGCGGCAAAACTGGATTTAGTTACAGCGGAGAAGAAAGATTCCCAGGGTTTGTGTTTTATTGGAAAAGTTAAATTGCCCGAGTTTTTGCAACAACAATTAAAACCCAAGGAGGGGATCATTGTTGAAATACCTGAAAGTAAAGAAGTCTTTCATGAGGTTGAAACGCATTTTCGTTCAGAGGAGGAAAAGTTGAAATACCTTTCAAGAAAGATACATTATAAAGTGTCAGATGGTGCCATTGTAGGTAAGCATCAAGGGGCGCATTATTTTACCAAAGGACAGCGAAAAGGATTGGCCGTTGGAGGTACTCCCGATCCTTTATTTGTGATTGATACCGATGTGAAGGAAAACGTTATTTACACCGGACAGGGTAAAGAACACCCCGGCTTATTAAAAAAGGTGTTATTCGTAAGTAATGATGAATTGCATTGGATTCGAGAAGATATGGCACTTCGTCCAGGTGAAACGATGTCGGTTATGGCAAGGATTCGGTATCGACAAGCTCTAGAAAGAGCCGTGCTTCATAAAGTTGATTCCGGTCTTTATGTCGAGTTTGAAAATAAACAATCTGCCATTACGGAGGGTCAATTTGTGGCCTGGTATGTGAAGGATGAGTTGCTGGGTTCGGGAGTAATTGCGTAGAACTGAATATTTGAGATAAAACGAATCTCTGAAGAAGGTCATTTTTCATGAAATGACACTTGAATTTTCAGGATACTCCCAAAATGTCTAAATTTCAACTCTTTTAATACTTCAGGCTTTATGGCTAATAGAATTACAAAACTTTTCAATATTAAATACCCCATAGTTCAGGCTGGGATGGTTTGGAACAGTGGTTGGCGATTAGCTTCGGCTGCGAGTAATTCGGGAATACTAGGCCTCCTCGGCGCGGGATCCATGTATCCGGAAGTGCTTCGTGAACACATTCAGAAATGTAAACTGGCGACCAATAAATCCTTTGGAGTGAATGTGCCCATGTTGTATCCCAATATTAATGATCTCATGGATATCATTGTTGAGGAAGATGTCAAAATTGTCTTTACCTCAGCTGGAAACCCGAAAACATGGACAACCTGGTTAAAGGAAAGAGGTATTACAGTGGTACACGTAGTGAGTAGTGCGAAGTTTGCCCTTAAGGCTCAGGATGCCGGTGTTGATGCCATCGTTGCCGAAGGATTTGAGGCAGGGGGTCATAATGGTCGTGACGAAACGACAACTTTGGCCTTAATCCCAATGGTCAAGGAGCAGATTCATATTCCAATAATTGCAGCAGGAGGGATTGCTACCGGAGCAGCTATGCTGGCTACTATGGTTTTAGGAGCAGAAGGTGTACAGATTGGTAGTCGCTTTGCGGCCAGTGAAGAAAGTTCATCACACCTGAATTTCAAGGAAGCCGTTGTAAACGTAAAAGAAGGTGATACCCAATTAACATTAAAAGAATTAGCCCCGGTTCGCTTGATAAAAAACAAGTTCTATCATGACATACAAGAGCTTTATAAAAAGGGTCCAACCGAAGATGAACTGAAAACATTATTAGGTAGGGCCAGAGCCAAAAAAGGTATGTTTGAGGGTGATCTGGATGAGGGTGAATTGGAAATAGGCCAGATAGCCGGGTTGATCCATGATGTCAAACCTGTAGCTCAAATTGTCGAGACGCTTCTGAGTGAGTTTGAAGAGGCCAAAAGGAAGATACCCAATCTTTAGTACACTTACCACATTCAAATGGTATTTTGAGGGCTTTTATAAGAACTCCCTTCCTCATCAGGCTTTTCCATTTGAAAATGAATTTAGGTATAACACCAAAATAAAATAAGGCTTACTTATTTACTTTTAAGGTATCAACAGCTATGCGATACAATCTGCTTAATCCATTGTCATACCGATGTAGTTCTGAAAATAAGTCTTCAATGGAGAGGTGTGCATTGAACTGGGTTTTGGTGTTATCCCGTTTACTCGTAAAATAGAGCATACCATTTTTTGTATCCATGAAGGGACAATAATCCATTTTATTTGAATTTATAATGTCACCCATATTTTTGGCAACTGACCAATTATTTCCGGTCTTATAACTTATATACAGATCACCACTGCCATAACCATCTTCTCTATTATAAGCGCCAAAAATTAAATAGGATTCATCAGGAGCAATATAGGCATTGTATTCATAGCTCTTCGAATTAATGCTCTCAGGCAATGGATGAGGTTCCAGATAGGTCCCGCTATGGTATTCGCTCATGTAAATGTCATCTTTCCGATCCAGAGACGTATTATCTCTGGTAAAGTATAAATTTCCATTTTCGGCAAGAGATGGATAAAATTCACCATATGCCGTATTGATAGGATGCCCCATATGTTTTGGCCTAGACCATCCTTCGTTTAGGGAAGTACGCTCGACATACCAAATATCAAAATCTTTGGATTCCTTTAAATTGGGGGATAAAGGACGCGATGATACAAAATAAAGTTTTAAACCATCTGGTGAAAAACAAGGTTCCAAATCAAAATACTGACCCGAAAAGGGAGCCGTTTGCATATGACCCCAGGAATCATTTTCTTTTTTTAAATAAATGATGGTCGAAAGATTTCCCATTATGCTCTGAGCAGTAAACATAAGTTCGTTGCCATCGGGCGACATGGTGAGATCCCTTACATTTGGAAATTTCTGAACCATTTCAGGTATAAAAGGTGTAACCAGAGGTTGTTGAGAATATCCACTGATAAAAATTAACAGAGCATAAAAGAGACATAGTCGATTCATATATGTGATTTTAATCAAAAGCCAGATAACAAAAAGGGGAAAAATTGATTTTCCCCTCTCAATATCGAAACGTATAAGCTTGAAGTATTTTTTAATCCCTATAAAATAAAAGCTAAATGTTCCTATATATATTTTTATAATTTCAGGTTCGGTATATGGTCGGGGAATCTTCTGATGTCCAAAGGTATAAAAAATAAACCATTGGTTATAAGCAGATTAATTATATTTATTAACAATTCTGAGTCCTATTTGACTAAATCTTTTTTTCAAACCTTAATATAACCGAGAAGTAAAGTTTATTTTTGCCTGATGTTATTAAACAATTACACCAAAGAGTTTAAATACAACTGGCAATTGGCTGCTCCCGTTATGCTTGGCATGTTAGGCCATACCTTTGTTAGTTTTATAGATAATATTATGGTGGGACAGCTGGGGACTGCAGAGTTGGCAGCAGTATCCCTGGGTAATAGTTTTATGTTTATTGCGATGTCATTGGGTATTGGTTTTAGCACTGCCATTACACCATTGATAGCTGAAGCCGATTCAGCAAATAACTTCTTAAAAGGAAAATCTGCCTTCAAACATGGTTTAGTTTTATGTACAGCCCTGGGGGTGTTTCTATTTTTGATGGTGTTCTTTTCCAAACCATTGATGTTTTTTATGAAACAGCCGGAAGAGGTTGTTGTGCTTGCCATTCCATATTTAGATCTGGTGGCTTTTTCTTTAATTCCTTTGGTGATATTTCAAGCTTTCAAGCAGTTTAGTGATGGCTTATCGATGACCAAATATCCCATGTATGCTACTCTTTTGGCGAACATTGTGAATGTCATACTCAATTATATTTTAATTTTTGGTAAGTTTGGTTTTCCGTCTTTAGGTATTGTAGGTGCGGCCTATGGAACATTAGCATCTCGATTTATAATGGTGGGTTATTTATGGTACTTATTAAAAGGTAAGGAGAAATCAAAAGCCTATGTCACCCAGATTAAATTCTTTGTTTTAAACAAATTAATGATGAGGAAAATAATTAACCTGGGTGCGCCAAGTTCAATGCAAATGTTTTTTGAAGTTGCTATTTTTACTGCGGCGATCTGGCTAAGTGGTTTGCTAGGCAAGAATCCGCAAGCAGCAAATCAAATAGCTCTCAACCTGTCGTCTATGACGTTTATGGTCGCAATGGGGTTAAGCGTTGCCTCTATGATAAGGGTGGGTAATCAGAAAGGTTTGAAGGCGTATAAAGAGCTGCGACGTATTTCGTTTTCATTGTTCCTAATGGGAACCCTGTTTGCCATAAGTTTTGCAGTTTTTTTCTTTGCCTTTCATAATCAATTACCCAAACTGTATTTAGATTACGACGATGTGATTAACTTGAATGATAATACCATGGTATTGCAGATAGCCTCGAATCTTTTAATTGCAGCAGCGGTATTCCAGATAAGTGATAGTATACAAGTAATTGTTCTGGGGGCATTAAGAGGTTTGCAAGATGTTAAGATTCCGACACTGATAACTTTTGTTTCTTATTGGTTGGTTGGTTTTCCTGTGAGTTGGTTTTTAGGGAAGGAAGAGGCCTATGGTAGTTTTGGTATTTGGTTAGGCTTATTGGCAGGCTTAACAACCGCCGCCATATTATTGTATCTTAGATTTAATTATCTAACTAAAAAATTAATTTTGTCAAACAACTAAAATGCGATCCATGGATTTACCAAAATTTATTTTAGGAGATAACACCGAATACCCCAATGCCATCTTCGTAATTCATACCGAGTTCCCAAGGTTTATCATTAACCTGGAAAATGATGAGGTCGAATGGTTTGAAGATTTTCATGAAGAGGACAAGAAGGAACTTGAATCGGAAACGGAAAATGCAATTTTAATGGCGACCCAGTTCTATGATAGAGAAATTGCCAATTACGAAGAATAAAATTTCAGATGTTAGATCAAATTTTACATTACGACACCGAACTATTTTTGTATTTAAATAACTTAGGATCTCCATCCTGGGACGGATTTTGGCTTGCCATTACGAATAAGTTCATATTTGGAAGTCTAATGGGAATTGTCCTTTTTGTGTTGCTGTATCGGAAATTTGGATTAAAATATACCTTGCTCTTGATAGTCGTAGTTGCATTGATGATCACCTTTACAGACCAGATTACGAATTTGTTTAAACGTACTTTTGAACGACATCGGCCTTGTCGGACCGAAGTTGTAATGGATCAAATGCGGTTTATTGCAGTGCGCTGCGGTTTATATGGTTTTTTTTCCGGACATGCATCAAACTCCATGGCGGTAGCTATTTTTGGAGGACTAATGTTGAGATCCCAACATAAATGGCTTCTTTTTGCCTTAATTAGTTTTAGTCTTCTTGTTGCCTACAGCAGAATTTATGTAGGCGTACATTACCCATTAGATATTATTTGTGGATTAATCTTTGGGGTTTTCTCAGGATCTGTCTTTTATAAGCTGGCTCAGGGTTTGTTAAAACGATTCGACACCTCAAGAAACAGAATTGAAAAATGAAAATTTTAGTTACTGGGGCAGCCGGTTTTATCGGTTCACATACTGCAGAGGCCTTGCATGCGTTGGGTCATCAAGTTATTGGGGTTGATAATTTCTCATCACATTATGATGTTGACTTAAAAAAGTTAAATGAAACGAGCCTAAGGACCCTTCAAATACCAGTTATTCACAAGAATCTAAATGATTTAGATCTTCCTGAAGTGCTACCAAAAGATATTAACTATATCTTTCATTTCGCGGCACAACCTGGAATTTCATCGACATCTACGTTTAAGGATTATTTGGATAATAATGTTTTGGCAACAAAAGCATTGGTGGATTATGCTTTGGAATTACCTGACTTAAAATTGTTTGTAAATATTAGTACCTCTTCGGTATATGGTTTAGAGGCTACACATCCGGAAGACGCCCCTGCAAAACCAGTGTCATTCTATGGGGTTACAAAACTGGCTGCTGAACAATTGGTGCTTCAGCAAAGTCGATGTCATAATTTAAAATCCTGCTCTTTAAGATTGTTTTCTGTAATAGGTCCTCGTGAACGTCCGGAAAAGATGTTTGCCAAATTAATAAAATTGGGGTTAGAGGGAAAGCCTTTTCCTTTATTTGAAGGAAGCGACAAACATTTGAGAAGCTTTACCTTTGTCGGTGATATAGTCGATGGAATAGTCAGTGTTATTGGCAAAGAATCGATTTTGAACGGGGAAATCTTAAATTTGGGATCCGACAAAGATTTTACTACCGGTTATGGGATTGAAGTTGTAGAACAGGTTATTGGGCAGCCCATTCGATTAAATATCATTCCAAAAAGACCAGGTGATCAATTTCGTACTAAGGCAATTATTGATAAAGCCAGAGATGTATTGGAATACCATCCGAAAACCTCCTTATTAAAAGCCGTGGAACAGCAGGTTGCTTGGTATAAAGCAAACTTTATGTAAACAGTATATGCCTAGCTGTTTTTACATTTCACTGAGGCTTAGCAAATAATCTGCGGCAGCAAATGGTGTGATTTTGTTTTTTTCTATTAGGTCCAGTTGCTCTGGAAGTGCCTTTTTTATGATGTCAGCATTAAAAAATCTGGATTTTAATCGCGATTCGATAGTTTGAATTAGCCAGGTTTTGTTTTGCTCTTGTCGGATTTTATCAAAATAACCGTTGTTCCTCGTTAATTCAACATATTCTGTTATCATATTCCAAATATTTGAAATCCCTTCATTTCGAAGGGCGCTGCAGGTCATAACCTTGGGGAACCATCCCGAATCCCTTGCCGGAAAGAGGTGTAGCGCTCGTTTAAATTCTTTCATGGCGAATAATGCAGCTTTAACATTATTACCATCCGATTTGTTTATCGCTATGGCATCAGCTAATTCAATGATACCGCGCTTAATGCCTTGAAGTTCATCACCTGCACCGGCTAATTTTAATAGTAGAAAAAAATCTACCATACCGCGCACCTTGGTCTCACTTTGTCCAACACCAACGGTTTCAATGATTATAATATCATAACCGGCGGCCTCACAGAGGACCACCGATTCGCGAGTCGTTCTGGCTGTCCCACCTAAAGATTCTCCCGTAGCTGAAGGTCGTATGAAGGCCTTTTTGTCTTTCACCAAAGCCTCCATACGGGTTTTGTCACCCAGAATACTGCCCTTACTGATGGAACTACTCGGGTCAATTGCTAAAATGGCTACTCGTTTTCCCAGTCCTGTCAAATAGGTTCCAAATGCTTCAATAAAAGTACTTTTCCCCACTCCGGGAACTCCTGTAATACCTATCCTTATGGACCGGTTGGCATGTGGTAAGCATGCCTCTAAAAGCAATTTTGCCTTTTTTGAATGCTTCGGACTTTTACTCTCAATTAAGGTAATGGCCTTACTTAAGGCCGAAATATCCTGGTTTATTAAATTTTTTACCAGTTTTGATACCACGATGGGCTCACTTCTTTTTTTCTTTAGGGAATCAATCGATTTAAGATTTGTAATTTCCGATTTAGAAACACTATGGCTTGCAGTGGTGGATGTTTTCTTTTTAGGCACGAGTAAACAAATGTATTACTAATTTACAATTTTAGTTTTAGAAATGTTACTGGTTACAGTGTTTACTTTTTTAAGAAGCATTTATGAAAGTAGACCTAACTAATACCCTAATTATTGGTAAAACTATTTTAGCGGGACTTCAATCTTTACGTTGTCCCAGGCCATTGTTAGATACAGATTATCAGTTGAATTGTCGAAAGCAATGGTAAATTGCTCTACAACATCATCTATATGTTTTACCGGGACCGACACATTTACAGCATCATATACTGCATCACGCATGGGTTTCAAAGTTTCGTGATCTACACCCCATTCGTATTGTTTTGCATTGAAAATAACCTGCCATGCCGTATCATTCGGAATGGTCCATAAGGTGTATTTACCGGCTTTTAGTGAGGCGTTTCCTATGTTTAATGCTTTATTGGTAGAAAATGTCGTAGCCTCATTTGCTCCCGTTCGCCAAACCTGATTATACGGAACCAAGGCACCAAATATTTCCCTGCCACGTTTTGAAGGTCTGTTATAAAACACTTCCAATTTTAAGTCATCCACCTTAAAGCTGACTGTTTTTTTAGGACTTTTTCTTTTTTGAAAGCCATCATTTAGATAAGAATAAACAAAAACACCTATGGCAACAATAAAAAGAAACGCCATAAGTCGCTTTAAAAAAGTATTCATAATTAGAGCAATTTTTAAGGATGTAAAGATACTTTAAATACGATCAAACTGTAACATGCAAACGCATATTTATTTAGCTTTGTTATACATTGAAAAAAAAAAATTAACTGTTTTTGCAACAGATACATTTTTGTCTCGTCTTTTAAACTGAACTAACTGAAATCAAAAAGTAGACCAAAGCATGTTTCAAGTTGACATTATTAAAAAATGTAAACAAAACAATCGCAAGGCACAACTGCAGTTATACAACCAGTACTGCGATGGTATGTATATTGTTGCCATGCGATTCTTGAAAAATTCAAATGATGCTGAGGATGTTGTACAGGAAGCTTTTATTAAAGCTTTTACAAAACTGGATCAGTATAAGGCTGAGGTTACTTTTGGAGCTTGGTTAAAACGTATTGTAGTCAATAAATGTATCGATTTCTTGAAAGCTCAAAAACAACGACTCATTGACTTAGATGAGGTGCACTTAAAAGTTGTCGATACTTCAAATGACGACAAATGGTTAGTAGACGACACAACGACATTGAACGATGTCAAGACCGCAATAAATAAGTTGCCGGATAAATATAGATATGTAGTGATGCTCTATTTAATTGAAGGTTATGATCATCAAGAGATATCGGAAATCTTAAAAATTTCTGAAGTATCATCGCGGACTCAATTATCTAGGGGAAGATCTAAATTGAAAGAACTTTTAACAATTCAGGGTTATGGCACAGGATATTAGAGACATGTTTAAGAATGATAGAATTTCGGATAAGGTCATGCCGAAAGATCACCAGGAAAGGTTTCTTAAAAAGCTGAATGAAGCCTTACCGGAAGCTAACAATGCATCCGTAAAATGGTACAATATTGCGGCCAGCGTAGTATTGGTCCTAGGCTTAAGCTATGGCGCATTCACGTATTTTTCAACTTTCAATAAGGTTGACTTGAATACAGAAGTGGCTAATGCCTCTGAAACTAAAACATTAGGAGATGTTTCTCCTGGATTAAAGAAGGTTGAAGATTATTATTTAGCCAGTATCAATTTAGAACTATCAAAAATTCAGTATACGCCGGAAACCAAAGATTTATTTGAGGGTTATTTAAAACAGTTAGAAGAGCTTAATCTGGAATATCAGCGCTTATCAACAGTACTGACTGAGGATGGACCAACCGAATTAACAGTTAATGCACTTATAGATAACTTGAAATTTCGTTTAAATCTTTTGTATCGTCTTAGAGAACAATTGAAAGAATTTAAAACAACAGAAACACATGCTGAACAAAAATCACTGTCAGCGTAAAACATCAATCAAAAAATGAGACAGTCAATTATAAAATTAAAGTTATTTGTACTTTGTTTTTTTACTATTTCGGGCCTTATGGCACAGGAAAAGTTAACCAAAGTTTCACAATCGATAAAAGTGGACAAGGATGTAACTATCGATTTAAATACGAGTTATTGTAACATCGAATTTGATACCTGGAATAAAAATACAGTAGAAATTGAAGCCTTTATAGAAGGTGAGGACCTTAGTAAAGAGGAATTAGAAGAAGTGTTGGAAAATTGGTCGGTTGAAATAGATGCCTCAAACGATTTGATAACTATCAATACCAAAGGCAATGGACATGGTATTTGGGTACACAGGTTCAATAACCAGGATGGAGAGGCAGTTCATGCTATTTTAGAGGAGTTAAAGTTTGAATTGGCTGATATGCCAGAGATGAACTTCGATTTTGATTTTACCATGTCTGAGATCCCTGAAGTTCCAGCCATGCCAGAAATGCCAGAACTTCCGGAATTACCGGAATTACCAAAAGGGATGACTAATTTTCACTTTGACTACAAGGCTTATCAAAAAGACGGCGATAAATACCTGGAGGAATTCACGAAACAATTCGAATCGAAGTTTGGGAAAGATTTTGAGAAGAAAATGGAAGCATGGGGTGAAAAGTTCGGAAAAGAATGGGAAGAAAAGTATGCCAAGCAGATGGAAGAATGGGGAGAGAAATTTGGTGAGGAATATAGTAAAAAAATGGAAGTTTGGGGAGAGCGTTTTGCAGAGCAAATGGAACAGCGAGCCGAACGGATGGAGCAGCGTGCTGAGCAGATGGAGCAAAGAGCCGAACAGGTATCGAAAATAAGAGAGGAACGTGAAAAAGTGCGTGAAAAATTACATGAAAAACGTTCGAAATTAGCGGATGAGAGGAGGATTAAGATTGAACGATTAGTGCATGGTAAATCACATTCCAAGGTTAAAAAGACGATAAGGATTAAAATGCCTAAAGGGGCCAAATTGAAACTCAATGTAAAACATGGTGAACTGAAGTTGGCAACACGCATCGATAATTTAAAAGCAGACTTGTCGTATACTAAATTTATAGCTGAAAGCATTAATGGAGGTCGAACCTCCATTAATGCCACCTATTCACCAGTTGAAGTAGCAAATTGGAATGTTGGGGAGCTTACGCTTAACTATGTCGAGCAGGCTAATTTGGAAAATGTCGGACAAATGGTATTGAATTCCAATTCATCAAATATTAAAATTGATAATCTCAAAGGCAATGCGATTATAGATGGGAGTATAGGTGATTTACAAATTTTAAAAATAGATGACACCTTTACTAATTTAAATGCTATTATCCGGAATACAAATGCAGTGATTGTGCTTCCTAAAACAGAATATAAACTTCAGTTCAAGGGCGATCGCACGAAATTCACCCATCCTGAAAAAATGCTCAAAGATAATAACATATCCTTTTCCAGTGGTGATTTAAATTCGGGGAAGAGTATCGTAGTAAATGCTAAATACAGTAATGTGATAATGGAATAGCTTTTCTTTCCCCGGCTTGAAAATCCCAAGCACTTCTTCTCTTCTCTTCAAAAGGTCATCTGCTATTCTTTGCTTGCTTTTACAACAATAGTCAGCTCTATATCATTATCGATGTACTTTTCACCCAAATCCTTGAAAAACGACTTTGACCCAAATCTTACATTCCACTTAGAACGATCGATTGTAAATGGTTCACTTCTTAAGATAATGGTATCGTTCCTGTGAATAAGTGTCATCGGGAAAGTGACATTATTCGTCGTGTCCTTCATTTTTAAGTTTCCTGATAGTAGGGTTTTGCCATTGGCAGTTTCAACACCGGTAACCTGAAATACGGATTCAGGATGTTTTTCAACTTCAAAAAAATCCTCACTTTTTAAATGTTTTTCCAATCGCGCATTACCCTCAGAATCTTTAAGTGAAGCCATGTCAATAGTAAATATCCCGCTTTCAATTACGCCGTCGGTTACGGTAAATTTGCCATGGTTTAAAGCTATAGTTCCTGTATGAGAACCCGTTGGTTTGTAACCCGACCAGGTTATCGTCGATTCATGAGGTAGGGCTCTAAAGGTTTCCGAATTTTCTTCGGCAGTAGCCACGGTTTCGATATCTCCGATTTCAGCTGCTTTGGTTTTTTCACGACAGCTTGAGGTCAATACCAATAAAGCCAGACTAATTGGTACAAATAGTGTTTTGTTTTTCATCTTCATCATTTTAGTTCAAATTATTAAAAATCCAAATGCTTCACAAGGGGGTTTTTGTTCGTAATTCACTGCTATGAATGCCATACACCCCATTAAAAATTTACTCTGAAACTTATGTTGGGTGTTATGCCTAACGATTGGTTTTCAATCGTAGAGATAGTATTATCAGTATCCTCATTAAGGATATGGTAGGTATTTATAATATTCTTTCTATTCAACACATTCCAAATTGAGGCTCCAATTGTAGCTTTCGAGGAATTTGAAATATCAAAAGAATATAAGACCGAAAAATCTGTGCGCAAATAGTCCTTCAGACGACTACTGTTTGGCAATTCATAAATTATTTCTCGATTTGTGGAGCTATCATTTACATCCAAGTAATTTGTTGTTGGCCTACCTGTATGCCAATTAACTCCAAGTGCTATCTTGATATCATCATAGGTATAAATGCTGCCAAAGGTCATAGCATGTCGAATATCGGCATTGTTGGGGAATGGATTGCCATTATTAAGAGCAGAAAAGGTGTAATCATTTTTACTGTAGGTGTAACTTAGCCATGTACTAAACCTATTTCTGAACTGTTTATTGATTAACAGATCAATTCCTTTTACAACATAGCTTCCCGTGTCGTAAACAAATTGATACTGGTTTTGAAACCCTTGACTTCTGCTGGTTACGCCATTTACTTTTTTAACAAAGCCTTCCGCACTGACTAATAATTTATTTCTATTATAGTGAATACCCACTGAAGCTTGCCTAGCTCTCAAGATCGGAACTGGAAATACAGTCACGTTGTCATAGACCTTAACTTCAGTATTATTATTGGATAATACCCAGCGCCTTTTCTCTATTCCTAAAAAATCATTCTGTAAGTCGATGATCTGTGAGGTCGTTTGACTTTTTAATTCCCCTAAAATTTCAATTCTAAAATTATTTAAAAATCGATGGCTCAAACTTAAGCGAGGTTCAGCAAGTAGTTGATCAAACTTTTTAAAGTAATTGAGCCGCGTCCCAAAATTTAATTTGCTTTTCGCATTATTAGATAAAAAAGCGATTTCTCCATAAATTGAATGGCTTCGAATAACTTCTTTTATATAACTACGAAATATAGGATTATTCACATCTTCTAAATTGCTAATTCCAACTTCTGTAAATTGATAACCCATATTTGCCTTAAAGTTTTGACTTATGCTATAATTGATATCTAATTTAACAGAGCCATCGTAAACTTCATTTTCCTGAATTAATCTTTGGTTGTTTATGATATCGAAATTGGTAGCATCAAGATCGTAATTAGAAACATAAATTTGAGCATTTAATGAAAGGTTCGGGGTCCAGTTTCGGATATAGGATACACTTGTGGCCAGATTCTGTTGCAACAATTTGCTGTTTAAGGCCTCATTGCGGTCGTTGGTGGTAGACTGTTCATCGTAATCCAGCGAGTTGTTAACAACCATTATATTAAATCGTAATTTGTCTTTCTTACTTAAATCGTATAAAAATTTAGCAGTGATATCGTAAAAATAGAAGGTCTCATTTGTAGAAATGGAGGCATCATTACTTTGGTTAAAATCTGAATCTTGAAATACCCTTTTTGAATATTGATCGTATGTTGGGGTAACAATCAGGTCAGTTACAGAACGCCTTGAGGACAACTGCAGTTCCGTTTTGTTCGATAATGGAATTTTCACAAAACCATCGGCATTAATTAAATTAAACCCTAAGCCGGCTTTGAATTTTTGATCAACAGCGTTGGAGAGTCGCATATCGATAATACTGGAAATACCGTCACCATACTTCGCGGGGGTACCATTTTTTGACACATTTACTGATGTGGTGGTATATGGATTAAAGGCCGATATTAAACCAAAAAAATGACCTGACTGGTACATTTTAATACCATCCCAAAGAATCAAATTTTGATCATGCGTTCCACCTCTTATATTGATATTGGAAACCGTTTCATCCAAGCTGAATACTCCTGGTAGTGCCTGAATGGTTTGTAATACATCAGGTTCAATAAGTCCGGGAAGTATACCAAAAGATTCAGGTTTTATGGTCAGGCTGCCATCATTTAATTTGGTTAAACCAGTGGTCAGGTAATTTACAACGACAATTTCTTCCAATTGCTGCGTTGTAAAATTTGAATCCTTATCCCTGGCTTTTGAAGTAACAACAATAAATCGGTTATCCAATAACCGAAAATTAAGTTGCGTCTCAGAACTTATAAAGTTTAAAATGTCAATTAGGGTGAAGTCACGATCGGGTAATTCTAATGTAATCCCTTTTATTGTTTCGTCCACATATGAAAAACTGACATCATACAGACTTTCAATAGTTTTTAAAATTGTGGTAAGACTTAATTCTTCTTTCTGAACGTTTTGAGAAGCAGCAAGGTGTATGTTCAAAAAAAATATGACAATAAAGAGAGAAAGTTTACCTTTTTTACTCACGCTTTAAAATAATAGAATTATTTTCTTTACTATAGGTTAGGTGTAAAGGTAAGGTAATTGATTGTAGTGCAAGGTCTATATTGTCGTGTGAGAAACCACCGGTAAATATTTGTGTGCTGTCAATACCTAAAAGCGTAATGGAAACCCCGTATTGTCTTTCAAATTCAGCAATTACAGCTTTGTACGGTATGCTGTTAAATCGACTTTCGTTATTTAGCCACGAAGGCGTTGTGCGGATTTCTTTTTCTTTAGCAATTTGTTTCCCATCTATAATTAAAAAGCTGTCTCCAGGATTCAATTTAGTTTCATGAGATTTATAAGTAACCCCAACTAAACCTTCGTAGCATATAACTTCATAGTAGTTGTCTCTTTGTTTTACATTAAACTCGGTACCGTAAACTGTTACGGTTCCCGTTGTTGTAATCACACTAAATGTAGATCCTTTCGAGACCTTGAAAAAAGCCTCGCCAATGAGTTCGACATCGCGTTCTTTTTTCCATCCTTTTTTATTGTAAACCAATGTGGATTTTGCATTGAGGGCAACGCTGGAGGCATCCGGTAATTCAATGGTAGTTCGTTGCGCGAAATCGGTAGATATGGTCGTGTCTAATGTGGTTGCATAATAATAGATACCAAAACCTATAACTAAAATAGCCGCCACACGCAGCAGGGGCTGATACCAGTGAGATTTTGGTTTTGATTTATCACTTTTAATGGCCGATAATACCTTATTGAACTCCTTCCGGGAATCAAAGTCATCAGCTTTAAAACCCTGAAGTTCCCTATTTAACTTCATCAAATGATCGTAATCTTCCAGCGCTTTAAATGCTAAAAGTTCATCATCAGTTAAATTATTATCTAACCATTTTGATATGAGTTTTTCTCTATTCATTATTCTTGTATTCGACTATATAACAATTAGGTTTCATTTTTTCCTACCCCAAATCAAAAAAAATTACGCTCGGGTTTTTTTATATTCAGTTCAATCAAACTTTCAGTAGTTCCATTTTATATTAATAAATAAAAACGTCTGACTATAACTCCTTTATATCCTTTCTCAATTTTTCTAAAGCGCCATAAATTCGTTTTTCAACAGCCTTTGTCGAAATATCCAAAAGATTTGCAATTTCCTTAAATCTTTTGCCCTCAACCCGATTCATCATAAATGCCACGCGCTGAGCTTCCGTTAATTTGGATAGTGCATCCTGCAATTTCCTGCTGTATTCTTGTTCCTGCATTAAAAATTCGGGATTTTCATTGGTATGCATTTTAGGCTTGCTTTGTCTATGCTTAAGCACCACTTTTTGGTGTGCCACCTCATTGAGCATTAAATTATTCGCTGTGGTAAAAACAAAACTTTTGGCCTTATCTGGAGTTACCTTGGCACAATTCTGCCATAATTTTACAAATGCTTCCTGAACTTTATCTTTAGGATGTAACCGATCTCCAAACTTGTAGAATAAAAAATCATGCAAATCTTTGGAATATTTATTGAATATGGAGGCAAAAAGATGCTCTTCACAAATATTATCATGTAATTTTCTAGTCATTTGTCATGGTAGTTGGTGGCTCTAAAATAAGGCTTTTTGGAATTTGTGATTTGCATTAATAAAATTTTTTTCATGATTTGGGGTAGGAATTTTTTGAGTAATCCTGTTTTATCAACAAAACGCTATGTTGAACCCAAAATTAATTATCATGAAAACAAAAATGAAATTCTTAATCCTACTTCCTTTTTTTGCCCTCCTGATGCTGACTTCGTGCCAGGATGAAGTCACCGAAATTACAAGCCCCACAGAAACTGAAGCACTTGTTGCGGAATCCAATTTAACCGCTTTGGTAAGCGCTACATCAAAACGGGATGGTTCAATTGACAACATAATTGATAAAGCCAGTTGTTTGTCTATTGAACTGCCTGTCACCGTAGTAGTGAACAACCTAGAAATTATTGTCGATTCAGAAGAAGACTTTGACACTATTGAAGCAATTTTTGATGAATTTGAAGACGATGATGATTATCTGGAAATTATTTTTCCAATTACAATAATTACAGCAGATCACGAGGAAATCGTTATTCAAAATGCTGATCAGCTTGAGGACTTTGTGGAGGACTGCAGAGGAGAAAATGAAATAGATGACGATATTGAATGTATTGATTTTAAATACCCAATTTCATTTTCTATTTATGACGCGAACTTTCAGGTCATAGATGTTGTTTCTATTGAAAATGATAGGCAATTGCACCGCTTTATTAAGCGTGTGATAAACGCTGAAGTGTTTGCCAGCTTAAATTTCCCTGTAACTATGGTCTTGTTTGATGGAACTGAAATCGTCGTTAATAACAATATGGAATTGGAAAGAACCATTGAAGAAGCAAAAGACGCCTGTGATGAGGACGATGATAACGATTATGGTGATGATGATTTTACTAAAGAACGTTTAGATAACCTTTTAATGTCCTGTCCATGGGTAGTACGCGAATTTGAACGCAATGCGGTGAGCCTGGCAGATAATTACTTTGAATATGTGATGATATTTAAAGAAGAAAATGTGGTTAAGGTGCGTAAAAGAAATGGTGATATATTAACAGGAACCTGGACGACCCGTGTTTCAGATCGAGGCGCTTTAATAAAGCTGGAGTTCGAATCATTGGTTGATTTTACATTGGAATGGTTTGTTTATGATCTGGAATCAGGACGTATCAAATTATATCAGGAAGGTGGTAACAGAATTATATTGAAGAAAAACTGCGATATTACTTTCGATGTTACAAAGGAACGGGTTCTAAATTATCTGCAGGAATGTTTATGGCGTGTTACGCGATTGAAAGTTGATGGTATGGATAATGAAAAAGATTATATAGGCACACCACTCAAATTCTTTGAAAATAATGTTGTTAAAATTAGAATAAATGGCGAATTTATTCAAGGCACTTACGATGTCCTTGCACATAACAATGGATTTATATTGCAAATTAACTTAGAAGGAAGACCCAATTTACAGTTGGAATGGTTAATTACATTCCTTGAACCGGGATTGATTAAACTGGAAAGTTTAGGTAACCCGGATAACAAATTGATTTTAGAAAGACATTGTCCGGATGCCGATGATGATTTAAAATATATCGATGCTATTTTAATAACTAATGACTGGGAAGTGACCAGGTATTACATAGCGGAAGGGGAACAGGAAAGAGATGATGAATTTTACATGTATACATTGAACTTCTATGAATCCGGCAGAGTAAAAGTTACTGATCCCAATAATGAGACCTTTGGAGGCTCCTGGTTGTCTTACCGAAAGTCAGGCTTAAATTTAGGGCTTTACTTTGGTGATAATGCCCCGTTTAATGCCTTTAATCATAGATGGAAAATAGCTGAAATCACAGAATCAAGAATAGAATTAAAAGATTGGAGTTCAGATGGCAGTATCGAACGCATATTAGTATTGGAAAAGAAAGTATAAAACTTCAAGGAATGCTCGACTATTAATTTACCAGTCGAGTATTCCATTTTTTTGGTAATCTGTTTGCATTAACATAAAATGGAAACTTGATAATGTTTAAAACATAAAGTCATTATGTTTTGGTGAAAAAGGAGAACTTCCCATATCGGTTTAAATTAGGTTAGTTAGCTAAGTCATCCTTTTTGGGCTGTCAATAATAAATTGACAGCCTTTTTTTATAGATTACATTGTCCTGTTTCGATTATAAAGTTCAAATCATTAACTTTGCACTTCTTAAAAATTAAAGCACATATATGTTTAATAATTTAAGCGATAAATTAGATAAAGCCTTACATGTTCTCAAAGGCCATGGCAGTATTACCGAAGTTAATGTAGCGGAGACTTTAAAAGAGGTAAGACGAGCCCTTTTAGATGCTGACGTAAATTTTAAAATAGCTAAAGAATTTACCAATAGGGTTAAGGAAAAGGCACTTGGGCAAAATGTGTTAACCACCTTGCACCCAAGTCAGTTAATGGTTAAAATAGTAAAGGATGAGCTCACCGAACTTATGGGTGGTGAGGCGGAAGGAATTAACCTCTCTGGTGCTCCAAGTGTTATTTTGATGTCCGGTCTCCAGGGATCCGGTAAGACCACTTTTTCTGGTAAATTGGCCAATTATTTAAAATCCAAAAAAACCAAAAAGCCTTTATTAGTTGCATGTGATGTTTATCGTCCAGCCGCGATAGATCAATTGCATATTGTTGGTGAACAAATAAACGTAGAAGTGTTCAGTGATAAAGAGAACAATGATCCCGTTGCCATTGCAAAAGCAGGTATAGCGCATGCCAAAAGTAATGGTTTTAATGTGGTCATTATTGATACGGCGGGACGATTGGCGGTCGATGAGATCATGATGACCGAAATCTCTAATATCCATAAAGCCATCGAACCACAGGAAACCCTTTTCGTAGTAGACGCTATGACCGGTCAGGATGCTGTGAATACGGCCAAAACTTTTAATGATGTATTGAATTTTGATGGGGTAATACTTACCAAATTGGATGGCGATACACGAGGTGGTGCAGCCATATCCATTAAATCTGTGGTGAACAAGCCCATTAAGTTTATTGGCACAGGCGAGAAAATGGAGGCTATCGATGTGTTCCATCCCTCGCGAATGGCAGACCGTATATTGGGAATGGGTGATGTTGTATCACTGGTGGAAAGGGCTCAGGAGCAGTTTGATGAGAAAGAGGCAAGAAAACTTCAAAAGAAAATAGCGAAGAATCAGTTTGGTTTTGATGATTTCCTTAAACAAATCCAACAGATAAAGAAAATGGGGAATATGAAAGATCTCATAGGAATGATACCTGGAGCTGGAAAAATGATGAAGGATATCGATATAGATGATGATGCCTTTAAGGGTATTGAAGCGATTATTCATTCTATGACCCCTAAAGAACGTTCTAATCCCTCTATTTTGAATGCCAGCAGAAAAAAGAGAATTGGTAAGGGCTCAGGAACCTCTGTACAAGAAGTGAACCAGCTTCTGAAGCAGTTCAATCAAATGAGTAAAATGATGAAGATGATGCAAGGTGGCGGGGGAAGAAAAATGATGCAGATGATGAATAATATGCGTTAAGGTTTAGCACGAAGATGCGCAGTATAACACGCAAATCTAATTTATTAATTTCACAAAGACTATGACAATTTTAGACGGCAATAAAATTAGTAATGATATTAAGGCCGAGATTACAAGGGAAGTCGAATTAATAAAATCTAAAGGCGAGAAGGTGCCTCATTTAGCTGCGGTTCTGGTTGGAACTGATGGAGCCAGTATGACTTATGTGAATTCTAAAGTTAAGGATTGTGCGATGGTTGGCTTTGATTCAACACTCATCGATTTGCCAGAAGAAACAACACAGGAAAAACTTTTGAAGGTTATTCATGACCTCAATACAAATGATGATATCGATGGCTTTATTGTGCAATTGCCCTTACCTGGGCATATCGATGAGCATGAAGTGCTTATGGCCATCAACCCCGATAAAGATGTCGATGGATTTCATCCGACTAATGTGGGAAAGATGACCTTGGATTTACCTGCATTTATTTCTGCCACACCATATGGAATTTTAGAATTGTTAGAACGTTATAACATTGAGACTTCAGGGAAGCATGTCGTAGTGATAGGAAGAAGTCATATTGTAGGACGTCCAATGAGTATTTTAATGAGCCAGAAACGTAAGGCGGGTAACGCAACTGTAACAGTAGCACATAGTAGAACTGTTAATTTAAAGTCCATTACACAACAAGCAGACATTATTATTGCCGCTCTGGGTATCCCGGAGTTTCTAAGGGGTGATATGGTGAAAGATGGTGTGATTGTTATTGACGTGGGTATTACCCGCATTCCAGATAGTACCAAAAAAAGAGGTTATCGCTTGGCGGGTGATGTGCATTTTGAAAGTGTGAGTGCTAAGTCGGAATATATTACTCCGGTTCCCGGTGGAGTAGGCCCAATGACTCGGGCTATGTTGCTTAAGAATACCTTGTTGGCTAGAAAATGGCGACTTTAATTTGCGATAATTTTTTAAGCTTAAGATCTGCCTATTTGGCAAATAATTGATTCATATCCTTAAATGCTTTAAATTCCAACGCATTTCCAGAGGGATCTAAGAAAAACATGGTCGCCTGTTCTCCGACCAAACCCTTGAAACGTATATAAGGTTCTATTATGAATTCAATATTCTTATGTTTTAAACGTTCCGCCAGTATATGAAAGGCATCCCAAGAAAGGACAACACCAAAATGTGGTACTGGTACGTCCTTTCCATCAACTGGATTCGTGTGCAAGTCTTTTTGATCGGATTTCGGTTTGTAATGAATAACCAATTGGTGTCCATAAAAGTTGAAATCAACCCATAACTTACTGCTTCTGCCTTCCTCACAACCTAAACTATTTTTGTAAAAATCCCTGCATGCTTCTAAATTGTCCACAGGAATGGCGAGGTGAAATGGATTACTCATCTTTTCCATAGTGTCTGCGTTTATCTTGTTTGGGTTTATATGTTTTGGAGGATGAGCTGAGTAAGCTTTTCAAATTTGAAAATTCCTCCTGAGTAAGTTCTCTATATTTGCCAACAGGCACATCCAGTTTAATGTTCATTATTCGAATACGCTTCAATGTTAAAACCTCATAGTTAAAATAGTCACACATCCGTCTGATCTGTCTATTCAATCCTTGAGTTAATATAATTTTAAAATTGAATTTATCTATTCTTTTTATTTTACAAGGTTTTGTGGTTTGACCCAATTCCTTCAGGTATACCCCTTGTGACATACGTTCAATAAATGTTTGTGATATTGGTTTGTTAACTGTAACAATATATTCTTTCTCATGATTATTACTGGCTCTTAAAATTTTATTTACGATATCGCCATCGTCCGTAAGTAAAATTAAACCCTCACTGAGCTTGTCTAATCTTCCGATAGGAAAAATTCGTTTAGGATAGTTAATATAATCGATAATGTTATCTTTTTCAATACGGGTATCTGTTGTGCAAACTATACCTACGGGTTTGTTAAAAGCAAGGTACACAAAACGCTTTTTGGTATTTTCTATGATTATACCATCAATTGCAATCTCATCGGAAGCATAAACTTTAGTTCCCATTTCGGGAATTATTCCATTCACGGTAACACGACCGGATTCAATTAGCTTATCGGCTTCCCGGCGGGAACAATACCCTATCTCACTTAAAAATTTATTGATGCGTTTTAATTCCTCTGGCATGCTACGAAAATACAATAATCTGGTTGGATACAAATTCCAAAATATGTTCTTCAACTTCTCTGGATTTTAAGCTATGATCTAAATTTTTTGTGGAAATAACTTTAGCGTTTGGGAAGTGTCTTTTGTAATCCAGAGCATCTTGATAGGGAATTATAGGGTCCGTCAGATCATGAATAATCAAACCACTTGAATTCAAATCCTGAGTGAATTTGGCCGCATTATAATATTCTGGTAAATGACCATACTGGTTCAAATAAAAAGCATTTATGGCTTTGATCACTTTAGAATTATAACTCATAAGCTTTGTGTATCGTTTCATAACATCCTTCAAATTAGAAGGAGCACCGAGAAGCACAATTTTTTTTAATTCAGGCAACCGATATTTATATTGAAAGCATATGGTTGCCAAACCTCCAAAAGAATGAGAAATAATGGTTTGCGTTTTGAATTTTCTCGAAACGAGATGAATATACTCGGCATAGTCAATAATGTGAAATGATTTGTCTGTGGATTTTCCATGAGCCGGTGCATCAATAGCAACTATATTGAAGTTTTTCAATTTTAATGAGTCGATTAATGATTTCCATCGGAAGGCATTACTTTCCCATCCATGAACCAATAAAATTGTTTCACCTTTTCCCGGCCATCTGTAAGTCATAATAGAGCGGTCCTTTAAAAAGACCTCCTCCTGAAAAGCGGTATTTAAAAAATCGGTTGCTTCTTCAGTATGTTTGCCTTTTCGTGGCTTTGAGAATAATCTAATGGCCAAAAACGCTGCACGCTTCGGTGAGACATAGACCAGAAGGTTAATTATGAATCCAATACTTTTCGCTAAAACCAATTTCATTCCTTTTCCCTGTTAACCGAATCCATAGAGAATGCGGGGAGACAAATAGCCAGATATTCACAAGATTCATTAAATGGGTTGGAATATTGAATCCTTGTATTTTTTTCAATTTTTATGGATTGGCCCGCCTTCAGGATTATGATTTCTCCTTCAATGTTAAACTGCTTTTTACCTTTTATAATAAAGGTGAATTCGTCGAATTCCGGAATTTGAAATGGTTCCTTCCAACCTGCCGGAGCGATCATGTGGGCTATGCTTATTTCGGAAGTACCATTACTGACTAAACCAAAATGTTCTTTAATAATTTTTCCATCAGCAGTGTGAACGAGAAAAGGGTTTTCTTGAATGGTATATCCTTTCATGCTTAATCTTTTAATGGCTTACGTTTTATTGTGCCGCCTTTAATGTCTTTAACTATACCCATTACTAAAAAAGCATTTTTGTCGATTTTATCAATTTCAGTTTTTAGTTTTGGTATTTCAAGCCGTGTCATAACGGTATAAATGATATTCTTGTTGAAAGGTGTCTTTCCTTGACTAAAACCACCTTTGCCAGAATAAACGGTACATGCTCTTTGGAGTTTTTCTATAATCATTACTCTAATTGCTTCATGTTTTTCAGATATAATGGTCACACCCACGTATTCTTCGACACCATCAACTACAAAATCCACCGTTTTGGAGGCAGCTAAATAGGTAAGTATGGCGTACATAGCGACTTCTATGGATAGAATATAAGCACCAAATGAAAAAATGATAATGTTTATCAATAATAATACATCGCCTACTGTTAAGGAAAGTTTCCTGCTTAAATAAATGGCTAATACCTCGGTGCCATCAATTACGCTTCCACCTCGCATAGACATCCCTATTCCCAGACCTAAAAAGAACCCACCAAATACTGCTATGAGTAATTTATCTTCGGTAATTATAGGATAATCAATATAGTGAACCACTAAAGATAAAAGGATAATAGCAACGATACTGCGAACGGCAAATCTGAAATTTATCGTTCTGGAGGCTAAAATGATAAACGGTAAGTTGATCACAACGAGTAAGATCTCGAGTTTAAAATGTGTAACATTTTCAAGTAACAAGGAAATTCCCGTAGCTCCACCATCTATAAACCGATTTGGTAACAAAAACCCTTTTAAGCCAAAACCTGCTGAAAAAACACCAATGATAATGAAAATGTATTTTTTGATTGTGTGCGTTAATTCGACTTGTAGATTTCTAACAAGTGGCACTATTTCCCGCTTTCTAGCTGGCTCATTAGGGTGTTTGTGTTCAATTCTCTTACGAGCAATATCCACTAAAAGTTTGGCGAGAAAAGGATTCATTTTAAGATGATTTTAGTTGTTGTTCCAGTTAATGAAAAAGTACTTTATTTTAGCTTGATCCGGAATGTGAATGGCCTCAATTGCCAAATTTCTATCGAACCTCAGGTTAGCAGGTAGCTCTTCCTTATCTATAGTGAATGTGGCATTAATTTCATTAACTGATACCACAACAGAATTGATCAAATTATTGATTCTATTTATTTTATAAGCGTCATTAATATCCTTAAACGTGCTTAAAAGTGAAACATTCTCGCTGGTTTTATATCGGGAATCCATAATCTGAACGCTACCAATAACTGCTGACGAGTCCGAAACGGCCCTGGGTGAGAGCACTAATAATTTCTGTCCTTCCTTATCGAAAACATCAATGGTATTAATGGAATTCGATAGTGTATTCCCACTGTCGAAATTCGATATGGAGTCATTGATAAAAATAGTTTTTAGATCTTTTACTTGCGTTGAGTCGGTTAATAAACCAACATGCTGTTTACCTATTTCAAATGGATTTGGTTCACTTTTACAGCCATATATTGAGTAAATTGTGATTATAAATAGGCATAAGAATAGTCTGTTCATGAATTTCAGTATTGTTCAATTGGTTTTAGAGATTATTTTTTGATCACTTTTGTAAGAATGCCGAACACACTTCTAATAAAAGTAGCACTTGTTAACACCTTAACAACCGGGTTCATTCTTGTCCTTCTTCCCGAGACAGAAGTTTTTCTTTTGGTGGCCACCCGCTTCATAGCCTCGCGTTCCTTCTTCGCTTTTTCTATAGCTTCGCTGGCCTCTGCACGTTTTATTTTCGCGTTCAACATTTCATAGGCACTTTCTCTATCAATGCGATCATTATATTTCGTAACCAATTTAGATTGAGAGAGTAAACTGCTTAGTTCGCTAGGGGTTAAAACATCCATTCTACTCATCGGGGCACGCATCATCGTTGCAGCCAAAGGTGTTGGACGCCCTTTTTCATCAAGAGCGGAAACCAGTGCTTCACCTATACCTAATGACGTTAAAACTTCTTCAGTATTGTAAAATTCCGAGTCCGGATAGTTTTGAGCCGTCAATTTTATGGCCTTTCTATCCTTGCCCGTGAATGCCCTGAGCGCATGTTGAACTTTAAGTCCTAACTGTCCTAAAACGGCTTCAGGAACATCGGTCGGGTTCTGAGTCACAAAATACAACCCTACACCCTTACTTCTAATTAATTTAACAATACTCTCGATTTGATTCAGTAATGGCTTAGAGGCCTCATTAAAAATCAAATGAGCCTCATCAATAAACATTATTAATTCAGGCCTATCGCTGTCGCCACGTTCTGGAAATGTAGAATAAATTTCCGCCAGCAAACTCAGCATAAACGTTGAAAATAATTTTGGCCGATCCTGAATATCCGTCAAACGAATAATATTTATGTATCCCCGGCCGTTTTCATCAATTCGTAAGAGGTCGTCAACTTCGAAGGACGTCTCGCCAAAGAACAAATCGGCACCCTGTTGCTCCAACTCAATAATTTTGCGCAAAATCGCACCCGTTGATGACGTAGAAATCCTTCCGTATGCTTTTGTGAATTCTTCTTTGCCCTCGTTAGTAGCATAGTGGAGTATCTTTTTGAAATCTTTTAAATCCAAAACAGGTAACTTATGGTCGTCACAATATTGGAACAACACGGCTACAACGCCAGATTGAGTTTCAGACAAATCTAAAATACGCGACAGGAGGATCGGGCCGAATTCACTTACAGTGGCTCTTAGACGCACACCTTCCTGCTCCGATAGTGTTAAAATTTCAACAGGGAAATGTTTGGATTCAAACGGTAATCCTATCTTCTTATGCCGTTCATCAATTTTAGGATGACCGGGACTGGGTTGCGATAGGCCGCTCAAATCGCCTTTCATGTCCATCAATAAAACAGGTATGCCCTTATCACTTAAGTTTTCGGCTAAGACCTGTAATGATTTCGTTTTACCTGTGCCCGTAGCACCCGCAATAAGACCATGGCGATTCATTGTTTTTAGAGGTATCTTTACGTAAGCTCCCGTAATGGTTTCACCTTCCAGCATTGCAGCACCAATCGGAATAAAATCACCTTTGGTGACGTTGCCTTCAGTGATGTGTTTAAAAAAAGCCTCCTTTTTACTCATGAATCTGTAGTTTTTATAAAAATAACCAATCTGAATCAATTTAAATGAACAAGATATATAAATTCTATGAATATCATGGGAGCAAAAAGACTATCTTTGCGAACGATGAAAAAGGCGATCAAACAGTTAGTGGATAGCGGCAAAATGTTGCCTCTGATGGAAGCGTTTTACACCATTCAGGGTGAAGGTTACCACAAAGGCACAGCGGCGTATTTTATACGTCTTGGAGGATGTGATGTGGGATGCCACTGGTGCGATGTCAAGGAAAGTTGGGATGCTGAATTACATCCACCTACAGACACGCTGCAGATCGTAAATGATGCCAAAAAATATAGTGATACCGTTGTTGTTACAGGAGGCGAGCCCCTAACTTGGGACATGACCCCGTTGACAGATTCACTGAAGGCTGAAGGTATGCAAATACATATAGAAACCTCGGGGGCTTACACCTTAACAGGATCGTGGGACTGGATATGCTTATCTCCCAAAAAGTTAAAACCTCCGACCAAGGAGATTTATGAAAAGGCCAACGAGTTAAAAATAATCGTTTACAATGCCTCTGATTTTCGTTTTGCAGAAGAGCAGGCAGCTAAAGTGAATCCGAATTGTATCTTGTATTTACAACCTGAATGGAGCAAAAGAGAAAAGGTCATTCCCGAAATTGTAGATTATGTTATGAAAAATCCCAAATGGAAAGTGTCCTTACAAACCCATAAGTATTTAAACATACCATAAAAAAAGGTTTAAAAGATGATTCTTTTAAACCTTTTTTAGAAGTATTGATTTATCTAGTTACTGAAAGGGACATTCACCCTAAGGGTTCCCCATCCTAAATGCATAGTCCCATTACTGAATGCAATTGAAAAAGCCTCTAATTCTTTTCCTGTTGTAACGGGAGCCGAAACGCGAATAACGTCATTATCGGGATTATAGGAATAAGCTCCCCATACGTTTATATCCTTATTTAAAATGATGGTCCATTCTTTTTCTCCGGGTATTGTAAACAGTGAATATTCACCTGCGCTTACCGCTTTTCCACCAATTTCAACATCTTTATAAATAATAACGTTTGCAGCTTCATTCGCACCGGTTCGCCAAACTTTCCCATTCGGTGCCAAACTGCCTACGGAACGTCCTTTTAGTTGTGGCCTGCTGTAAATAACTTTGGCAATTACAGGTGCATTACGAGAGGTCTTATAAAGTGCTGCATCCATAGGGCTTTTGTCTAAACCGGCAAAGTCTTGAGCATTAGCATGGGAAGAAATAAGTAAAATAAATGCAAATAAAATTGAAGAAATAAGTGCTGTTTTTTTCATAATAAAAGTTAAAAAGATTAATGTTTTAAAGGTAACGGTAAAAGTTGTTAATATTTTGGTAAAAGTCGTTTGTTAATGTTAAAATTTAAACCCTATTTCTTGATGATGCTCACATTCATTTCCTCAACTTTTTTATCAGGTAAGGGTGATGGTGAACCAAACAATAAGTCTTCGCTCGTTCCTGTTTTGGGAAATGCCATTACCTCTCTGATAGAAACTTTTTTCTCCAGTATCATCATTAAACGGTCTATCCCCCAGGCAATACCGCCATGGGGTGGCGCCCCGTAATGAAATGCTTTGTACATGGTGCCTACACTTTTCAACATCCCTTCTTTATCATACCCCATATTTCTGTAAGTAGCTTCCAAAATTTCCGGTTTATGGGCCCGAATCGATCCACCTCCAATTTCATAACCATTTAAAATCAGATCGTATTGTTGGGCAATGATACCTTCTATTTCATGCGGCTTACCACTTATGTGTTTTTCAATATCCTCAACTCTGGGCATTGAAAAGGGATTATGGGTAAAGGTCCAATCGCCTTCTTCAGTTTTTTCAAACATCGGGAAATCTACTATCCATGCCGGCCTTAATTCTTTAGGGTTAATGAGGTTAAGCATTTTACCCAAGGCTTGTCTCACGGCATCCAGGGCTTTATTAGCCGTTTCGTAATTGGCAGCCGAGAAAAATACAATGTCACCAATTTTTGCATGTGTCGTATCAATAATATGCTGTGCAATCTCCTCGCCAAGAAATTTAATGATTGGAGATTGTAAATCGTTTTCATTCACGATGATATAGGCCAATCCACCTAAACCATTCTCCTGCGCGATCGATGTCAATGTTTCTATTTGGCCTTTGGAAAGCCGCTTTTTACCTTGTTCTTCGGCCGAAACTTTGATACATTTTACAATGCCCCCGTCATCAATGGGTTTGCTAAATACCTGGAATGAAGTTTCTTTAACAATATGTGTGATGTCCTGTAAATGTAATCCGAAACGTAAATCAGGTCGGTCACAACCATATTTATCCATAGCATCCTTGTAGGTGATCACTTCAAAGGGATGAAGAATCCACTTTTTTCCATAAATTTGGGTAACGACTTCATTAAACAAATTGGTGTTTAAATCAATAATATCTTGCATACCTACATAGGCCATTTCAATATCCAATTGGGTGAATTCCGGCTGCCTGTCCCCCCTTGAATCCTCGTCTCTAAAACAACGTGCAATCTGGAAATATTTCTCATACCCGCTTACCATTAATATTTGTTTAAATTGTTGAGGTGCCTGAGGCAGCGTGTAAAAAGAACCGGCTTTCTTTCGGGTAGGAACAATAAACTCCCTGGCACCTTCATCGGTTCCGGCCGTTAAAATTGGCGTTTCAACTTCTAAAAAATCCTGTGTATCTAAGATATCACGAATTAATTTAATGACTTTATGTCTGTTTATTATCGCTCGACGAACATCTTTATTTCTATGGTCTAGATATTTATATTGAAATCGAACGGATTCATTTGTTTTATGAGATCTCTTTATTTCAAAAGGAAGCGTTCTCGATAAATTAATAATGTCCAGATGGTTTGCTTCTAATTCAATAGTGCCTGTTCTTAGTCCGGGATTGAAATCGTCAGGACTCCGTTTCACAACAATACCGGATACAGTAATGACCGATTCCGGCTTTAACCTGACTAATTCATCAAGATTTGGAAAAGATTCCCTGCTCAACCGTACCTGAAATGTTTCATGACTGGAATCTCTTAAATCAATAAAGATCAATTCGCCATGATCGCGAACACTTGAAACCCATCCTGCTAAAGTTACCGCTTGAGCGATGGAACTTTCGGAAAGCTGTGATGCCTTGTGGGTGCGATATGAATTTTTAATAACAATTGGTATTTCAGGTAATTTCTCTTCCTCAATCTTACTTCCCTTAAACTCCTTTTTAGCTGAGGTGGTCTTAGTTGAAAACGACGATGTGGTTTGTACGTCCTCAGTTGCAGTTCGCAATTGATCAATGATGCTTTCACGGATCATTTTTCCTGATGCACCTTTTCCAATTATGGCTATCACTTTACCAACTAAAATACCGGCCTTACCAATGTTCCCGGCTTTTATCTCCTTTGCTATGACATCATTTTCCTGAATGACTTTACGTATCGCAGTATCTATTTTGTCCTTTGAAATTGTATTTTTTTCAAAATAGGAAAGGTAGTCGAAATCAGCATTTTTCAATAACATCGAAATCGCATGCTGTGCCAAAACAGGTGTCACTTGTTCATCCTTAAATAGCTTGAATATACTTATGAAATCTGAGATGTTAGAGATTTTCGAATAGGCTTCTGATTTTATATTATTGGTTAGTGTTTTGGCAACAAACAACGGGTCTTGTAAAACGTTGTTAATGGTGACAAAAGTTCGGGAACGCACAGGATCGGCTGTAAAGAATTTCGCATCCTGAGGTAAAACGCCGCCTTTTATCAATATAGATTCAACAGCAAAAGGCAAGGCACTTATATCTACATTGATGCGACTTACAGCGTCCTTAATAGTAACGAAAGGGAGGTCTGGTTCCGAGATGAAACGGTAGTCCGCTTCGTATTCCTTTTTACGCATGGTTCGCGTTTGCTTCAAGTCTGCATCAAAAAGAACCGTTGTTTGGTCCGGTCGGAATGTCTTATGTTCTAAATAGTAATTCAGTTGCTTTTCGACCTCCTCTTTTAATGCTTCGACCATGAACTTAAAGGAGTTGAGGTTCTTGATTTCGGTACGTGGATTCAGGTTGTAACTATGTTTTTTTCTGAGAGATACCGAAACATCACTTTTAAACTCTCCTTTTTCTAAATTGGCTTCCGATATTTTTAAGTTCTGAACGATGCGTTGAATATATTGTGCATAGGTTGAAGCATCCTCAATATGTCTGATGCATGGTTCGGTTACAATTTCAATGAGAGGAACACCGGCTTTATTAAAATCAACCAAAGATATTTTTTTCTCATGGATTAATTTAGCGGCGTCCTCTTCAATGTGGACCTGCGTCAGGTTGACAGTAAATTGAGAACCATCATTTCTAAAACAGGATACTTGTCCATCGGGGATGATAGGGTTATGAAATTGGGTTATTTGAATGTTTTTTGGGTTGTCCGGATACTCATAGTGTTTTCGATCCCATGAGATCACATCATTTTCAAAGGTTGATTTTACCGCCTTACCAAAGAAGATGGCCTTTTTTACCGCCTCTTTGTTAACAGCAGGGAGTACTCCCATTTGCCCTGTGCATACGGGGCATATGTTCGTATTGGGTATATCTGATTCCTCGTTGGCACAAGAACAAAATAATTTTGTCTTGGTATTTAATCGCACATGGGTTTCTAGCCCGATGACTAACTCTATTTCGTGTGCTTTCAGAAGTTCATTCAATTGTTCCAAATCCATTATATCACATCTTTTAAAAAGTTAGAAAACTTCAATATAACCTCATCTCTGTCTTTGGCAGCCGTTATTTGCAAACCCGTAACGGTTCCCTGAGGTATTGTTAATGTAGGAAGTTGTCCCAGACTGAATCCCACGGTGTACGCATCAGAAAGGTACATTGCCAACGGATCTTTTAAACTGCTTCCAATAATTGGTGGTTTAATCGGTGTCACCGGAGATATTATAATGTCAACTTCTTTGAAATCCTTTTCAAAATTTTCTTTGATCTGATCGCGTATCGCCAATGCTTTTAGGTAAATTTCATCTGAAAAACCCTGCGAAAGCACTTGGTTTCCACCAACAATCCGGCGTTTGGTTTCTTCCGAAAAATTTTCTGACCGCGTAAGTGCATAGGTTTCTTTTAGGGATTCGGCTTCAATACGGTTGCCGTAGTTGGTGCCATCTAATCGTGATAAATTTGAGGCGGTTTCACCCATTGCCAATGTATAGTATGTCGATACCAGGGTTTCGGAATCAAAAAAATCCAATTCCTTAACCTCAATGCCTTCTGATTTCAGTTTCTCAATAACCTCTAGAAATTCTGATTTAATCGTTGGATCAATAGCGTCATTTTCAATGAAATTCTTAAAATAACCAACCGAAGCAACAGGGTCAGCACTGTCAATACTATCGATCGAAATGGGTTCCGAAGTATAGGTAGTTTGATCCTTGGGATCCTGACCGCTCATTGTATTCAATAGAATGCCGATGTCTTCAATACTTTTAGCAAGAGGTCCTACACAATCTGTTGAAGATGCATAGGCCATGAGGCCATATCGTGAAATGCGACCATAAGTAGGCTTTAAACCATAAACCTTATTGTAACCGGCAGGCTGACGCACAGATCCCCCTGTATCCCCTCCAATGGAAAATACGGTGTAATCTTTGGCAACATTTACTGCCGAACCTCCACTCGAGCCTCCGGCAACCAAATTGGGATCGGTAGCATTTTTAACAGCTCCGAAAACGGTGTTTTCGCTCGATGACCCATGTCCGAAACTGTCACAGTTCTCCTTTACAATAGGAATAGCCCCTGCATCCATTAACTTTTGGATAGCTGTTGCAGTATATGCTGATGTGTAATTCCTTAACAATTTAGAACTCGCTGTAGTCCTTGTTCCCTGAACCATAAAGACATCTTTTACACCAAAAGGGATGCCCTCTAAAAGACCAATCGTCTCTCCGGAAGCAATTTTAGCGTCGACCTTAACGGCTAATTCCAATGCAAGGTCATCCAATAAACTATTCACCGTATTATGAGTGTTCTTTTTTAGCAGATTTAATTTTTCCTGGACCAAAGATTTACAGGAAATTTTTTTGTCCACTAATAATTGATGCAGTTTTTGTATTTGAGATTCCATGACTATTCTTCAATTACTTTTGATACGACCAAATAGTTGTCCTTGGCTTGTGGGAAGTTTTGAATGATGATCTTTTTTTCAACTTCAGAACTTTCAATAATGACGTCGTCCCTTAAATCATCCAATGGTACAGCATCATTATGCCTATGAGGAAAGGTATTATCTGCTGGCAAATTGGCGTTTTTAATAACTTCAAAAAGTTTATTTACTGCTTCACTGGGTACAGCACCTTTAATACTTGACAGGATGTCGACAGTCATAATTTTACTCATGGCTTTTGATTTTTAATTAAAAAAGCCCTCCGTATCCGGAAGGCTTAAATGATATTTTTAAACAATAACCTCCCAACCCTATTTCATAGGATTATTGAAATTATTATTGTTATTATTTAATCGCATAAAAATTTTTGTGCACCAAATATATATAGAAATAACGTATTACACATAATTTTTTTCGATATAGTTCATCGTATTATGAAATTAATAGAAAACATATGAATTGTTTGATGGTATTCTAAATTTAGGTGTTTTTGGATTGTTTTTTTATATGACCAATGAAGATGGCCGCTGAAAAATATCGTGTTTAAGACATTAAAATTTTTTGAATGATTTTTAATCCTTAAAAAAATGCCCAAAATCAATTTTAAGATGGTTTTTAGGCGATTTAAGAGACTTTTAAGAAATTAACAATTGTTGATAATTATTGCTCAAACGCGTTAAAATGCTTTTTAACGGGGCTTTTATTTCGTATCTTTGTTAGTGATCAAAATGATGCTTTTGCATCATTTTTTTATGTTTTTGAATTCGGAATTTTAGTGATGGAACAGACCCCTCCGAGAGTAGGGTATGTTCATAGGAAAAACTAAATTTTATAAAATAAGTTAAAACAATTTTAGATTTATGAGCGACGAGGCTAAAAAACACAATTATTCGGCGGATAGCATTCAGGCCTTAGAAGGTATGGAACACGTGCGTATGCGCCCATCCATGTATATAGGAGACGTTGGTGTTAGGGGATTGCATCACTTGGTTTATGAGGTAGTCGATAATTCCATTGACGAGGCCTTGGCAGGGCATTGTGATACCATTAAAGTGACGATAAATGAAGACAACTCGATTACTACCGAAGACAATGGACGTGGAATCCCGGTGGATTTGCATAAAAAGGAAGGGGTGTCCGCTTTAGAGGTGGTCATGACTAAAATTGGAGCGGGAGGTAAATTTGACAAGGATTCTTACAAAGTGTCAGGAGGCTTACATGGGGTTGGTGTAAGTTGTGTGAATGCGCTTTCAGAGCATTTAAAGGCCACCGTACATCGTGATGGAAAAATTTGGGAACAGGAGTACGAGCGGGGTAAAACCCTTTACCCGGTGAAGCAAATTGGGGAGACCAAGGAAAGGGGAACTATTGTTACTTTCAGACCTGATCCTACTATATTCACGCTGACGCTTGAATATAATTACGATACCCTGGCCAGTCGCATGCGCGAGTTATCCTACTTAAACAAAGGGATTACCATTATTTTAACGGATAAGCGAAATAAGAATGAAGCCGGTGAGTATGAAGGGGAAACATTTTACTCTGAAGAGGGTTTAACGGAATTCGTTCGTTATTTGGATGCTACAAGGGAACCATTAATGAAGGATGTCATAGCCTTCGAAGGTGAGAAAAATGGAGTTCCTGTTGAAGTCGCAATGGTTTACAATACATCCTATGCAGAGAATTTACATTCCTATGTAAATAATATCAATACCCATGAAGGGGGTACCCATCTGACAGGATTTCGTCGGGGGTTAACCCATACCTTGAAAAAATATGCCGATGAATCCGGCATGCTGGACAAATTAAAGTTCGAGATCTCCGGTGATGATTTTCGTGAAGGCTTAACAGCAATCGTATCGGTAAAGGTAGCGGAACCCCAGTTTGAAGGTCAGACCAAAACGAAATTGGGTAATAGAGAGGTTTCCGCAAGTGTGAGCCAGGCAGTATCTGAAATGTTGACGGATTATTTAGAAGAGCATCCGGACGATGCCAAGACGATTGTTCAAAAGGTCATATTGGCCGCTCAGGCGCGACATGCTGCTCAAAAAGCACGTGAAATGGTCCAGCGCAAAACGGTAATGAGTATTGGAGGATTACCAGGTAAGTTAAGTGATTGTTCTGAACAGGATCCTGCGAAGTGTGAAGTGTTTTTAGTGGAGGGGGACTCTGCAGGCGGTACGGCAAAACAAGGTCGCGACAGGGCTTTCCAGGCTATTTTACCTCTCCGTGGTAAAATACTGAATGTTGAAAAAGCCATGACACACAAGGTATTCGAAAATGAAGAAATCAAAAATATCTTTACTGCACTAGGGGTTACTATTGGAACGGAGGATGATAGCAAAGCCTTGAACCTATCGAAGTTGCGTTACCATAAAATTGTCATTATGTGTGATGCTGATATCGATGGAAGCCATATCGCCACGTTAATACTTACTTTTTTCTTTCGTTATATGAAAGAGCTTATAGAGGAGGGGCATGTTTATATTGCCACACCGCCTTTGTATTTAATAAAGAAAGGGAACAAAAAGCAATATGCCTGGACCGATAAGGAGCGCGATGAAATTGTAGAATCGTTCGGTGGTAGCGCAAGTATTCAACGCTATAAAGGTTTAGGGGAAATGAATGCAGAACAGCTTTGGGATACCACTATGAATCCGGAATTCAGAACCTTAAGATTGGTTCAAATCGACAATGGTACAGAAGCCGATAGGATATTCTCAATGCTTATGGGTGATGAAGTACCACCGCGAAGAGATTTTATAGAGCGGAATGCGGTTTATGCCAATATAGATGCATAAATGATATTGCTCTCTTAAAATTGTATTGAACGTGATGATAAGATTGGTTATCATCACGTTTGCTTTTAAGGCTATTCCTGTTCTGAACTAATTACTTACCACCGTTGGCCTTTAGGTCTTCCAAGCACTGCATATCCAATTGTGGTACCGCGGTCATATTCCCTAAGCCAACAGCAAATTCGGATGCCCAATACATGAGACAGTTTTCATCGTTACAATGGTGTTCATGTTCAGGATCTTCATGGTTGTTTTGCATGGGTGTACCCAAATTGGTAAGTCCCAAAATATGGCCTAACTCATGGTTAATAACAGTTGTTTCCAAAACTGTTCTGGAAGGTTCAAGTGGACTATTGCTCATAGTTCTCAAGGTCTCTTCATAAATTACAAAGGAGGTATTCCAATATGCCGTTCCAAGAACAACATTTTCCTGGGTATCTTTATCAGACTTTCCATCCGTAAAATAGGCCCAAACGGCAATAGTGTTACTTGTATTATAAAATTGACGCTGCGCTCTCTCAATATCGGCAATGTCCTCAATGGAATAGGTGCTTTTTCCGGTCGATGGTAAGGCTCGTTTACTCACGGTGATACCCGAGGGTTTATAAATTCGATCTGCCAGAAAAGAAATAAAATTATCTACCGACGTTTGCCTTGGTTCATATCCTTCTACATAAACCAATTCTACGATCAAACCTTTAAAGGTAGTATCCGATAAGATATCATTAGCCGAACTACCTGTACTTTGTCTGTTAATGAATACATTAATTTCATCGGGATCGTTTTCGTCCAATGTTTCATTATTGGAACACCCAAGCAACACGATGAATAAAACAAAAAAACTAAGGAATCTCATTTCGATTTTGGGGCAATGCATAGTCATCAAATTTAGGTCGTGTTTAAATCTATAACCGGGATTAGGAGGTCATAGCTTGTTGTATATCTATAAACAAGAAAGGACGTCTAATTACTACGAAAGTAATTAAAAAATCGATGAAAAGTAATAAAATAGCGATAAAATAAAAATTTGTATGAATTATTTTATACTTTTGTTGAACCAAATTTATTTTTAAGTTATGAAAAGAACAACACTACTTATGTTGCTTGGTATGGCAACAACAGGTTTAATCGCTCAGGATATTGATGGACTTTTAGAGGCAGGGGTACGTAATGCCGAACGCTTTACAAATGACTATTTAATGTCTGGAACGAATGGATTAATGCACAGTATGAATACCAATTGGTTTAATACTGCGGATGCCAAACCACTGGGTGGATTCGAAATATCAATTTTAGCCAATGCGGCTACCGTAACCGATGAGCACAAGTCCTTTCTAATGACAATTGCGGACTACAACAGTGATCCTGGCCAGGATTTTACAGTGTCGTTTGAAGATCAGTCCAGTTCAAAGATGGTGGCAACTGCGCTGGGTGAAAATACGTCTGATATTAATTTAATCGTTACTTATGATGATCCTATTCTTGGTCAACAACAGGAGACTGTTACCTTACCCTCTGGCATTGGTGATGCTGCGGCCAATTTAATACCCACGGCCTTTATTCAAGGGGCTTTAGGTTTAAGTAAAGGTTTTGAAATCAAGGCACGTTTTGTGCCTAAAATAAAAACGGATGAAGTAGATATTGGAATGTATGGAGCAGGATTACAGATTGAATTCACCAAATGGTTACCGGCAGATACTGCCATGCCTGTTGCTATATCCGGATTGGTGGCATATACCCATTTAGATGGCACCTATAATTTGATGGATTCTGGTATAAGTGGTGAAAATCAGAGATTGGAATCAGATACAAATACATGGTTACTGCAATTAATAGCCTCAACGAAACTACCCGTAATAAACTTTTATGGTGGTTTGGGGTACATAAAGGGTAAATCTGAATCGGATTTACTCGGAACCTACATCATTTCCAGTGGGCCTCTTTTAAATGAAACCCTTGTTGATCCTTTTTCTGTTTCAAGTGAAGTTTCCGATGTTCGGGCTACCATAGGAACTAAATTGAAATTGGGATTTTTCAGGATAAATGCTGAATATCACCTTTCCAATTATAATGCCTTTTCTTTGGGATTAAATTTTGGTTTCAGATAAAAGAATTTGAAATATTATGGTTAATAAAAGCACAGGAATTAATTCCTGTGCTTTTTCTTTAACGCGTAATTTATTTATACATTTGCTATTCAAAATTCCATGATTCTGAAGCAAACAAAAGTCATGTTTTTTGTCTGTAATAATTGTGAATTTTGTGCAAATTTTAAAACTGATTGGTTAATTAAAAAAAAGAAATATGAAAGTTACCGTAGTTGGGGCAGGAGCAGTAGGTGCTAGCTGTGCAGAGTATATAGCGATTAAGAATTTTGCATCCGAAGTTGTATTGTTGGACATTAAAGAAGGTTATGCCGAAGGCAAGGCCATGGATCTTATGCAGTGTGCCTCCTTAAATGGTTTTGATACCAAAATAACAGGTGTAACAAACGATTATACTAAAACAGCGAATAGTGATATTTGTGTGATAACTTCAGGTATTCCGCGTAAACCAGGTATGACTCGAGAAGAGTTAATAGGTATTAATGCCGGAATTGTTAAAACGGTTGCTGCAAGTCTTATTGAGCATTCTCCGAATACGATCATGATTGTAGTGAGCAATCCAATGGATACAATGACTTATTTGGTTCACAAATCTACCAACCTTCCTAAGCACAGAATTATTGGAATGGGAGGGGCCTTAGATTCGGCGCGATTTAAATACAGATTGGCCGAAGCCCTTGGCGCTCCAATTAGTGATGTGGATGGTATGGTAATCGGCGGGCATAGTGATACCGGTATGGTTCCTTTAACCAGTCATGCCACCAGAAACAGTATTAAAGTTTCTGAATTTTTGAGCGAGGAACGCTTAAACCAGGTTAAGGAAGATACTAAAGTAGGCGGGGCAACATTGACTAAATTACTCGGGACTTCAGCTTGGTATGCTCCTGGAGCAGCCGTCAGTGGATTGGTTCAGGCCATTGCCTGCGACCTAAAGAAAATGTATCCATGTTCAACATTTTTGGAAGGTGAATATGGACTAAGTGATATTTGTATCGGGGTTCCCGTTATTTTAGGTAGAAATGGTATTGAAGACATCGTTGATGTGCCATTAAGTGAAGCGGAAAAGGATCATATGAAATCCAGCGCTGAAGGTGTTAGAAAAACAAATGGCCTACTGGAATTTTAAAGTCTTATGTAAGTTTAAGAAACCCTTTTGGTATTCAGGGATGATCCATTTTATTGGATAACATATTTATTTAGAGACTGTAGTAATACAGTCTTTATTTTTTTATATTTGGCGCATGAAATTAAAAAGGTACATAGGTATACTTGTTTTTTTAGTAACCCTGATCGGGGTTGTTAGCCAACAACATACGACTTTGCCAAATCAAGAATTGGTGTTGGAATTCACCAATTCGGAAATTACACCTTTTGAAACACAAGAGACCGTCGCCTTATTAAAAAAGCAATTAAGGGATCTCGGAGTTAAAAATATTCATGTTAAGGAGGGGCTTAATGGACAATTAAGAATACTATATCACAGCGATCATGGCGTTGAATTTATTAGAAGTGCGATTATTGAAGAAAGCCCTTTAACAGTTACTTTCACGCTGAGTGATGAAGAGCATTCCGATTCGAATGTTCCTGTACAAGAGGGTGCCGTAAGCTGTAATCTCAACATTTATGAGATTCATGAGAATAAGGATGCGTCATCTGATCTTGGTGGGCATTCCCTTATTACCGTAAACTATAAAGGGGAACGATTATTATTTCCCGAGCTGTTTTCATTTTGTTCTTTTTTAGATAAATGCAAAATAGAAACCTTCAATTTTAATTTTAGATTATACAAACAACTTTTCCTTGAAATAGAAGAACCGTTACATGTTATACCAGAAGTCAGAGCTGGTCCTGTATCATAAAAAGATTATGAGGTTCTTTACTTATCGTTTCACCTTCTTCATAAAAACTGTAGTTAAACACACATTATGGTCAGTAGGTTTAATCAGATCCGAATCTAGAAGGTAGCTTTAACAATCTCATTTTCACAGAAACATGACGTTTTAAGCGTTATGATCATTTCTTATCATCAAAAAACTAAATAAAATATAAGACGGTCAAATAGGTGTTCCGTTGTAAGAATCTTGAATAAAATAATTAATTGAAATGCAAAATAAAGGACTAGTAAAATTATTTGCTTTGTTATTCGGTTTGGTAAGTATTTATCAATTATCGTTTACATTCAAAGCAAATCAAATAGAAGAAGAGGCTCAGGAGTTGGCAATTAATGCTGTTTCTGACACCGAAGAGGACTATCGTGCAAAGCGAAGTCAGGAAGAAGCAAATTACCTCGAGTCAATTGCTAATGATACTGTATTTAATATTGGTATTGCAAAATTCACTTATAATGAGGTGAAGCAGAAAGCCATGAACCTTGGATTGGATTTAAAAGGTGGAATCAATGTTATCCTTCAGGTATCGGTAAAAGATATCTTAAAAGGACTGGCAAACAACACCAAGGATCCGGTGTTCAATAAAGCACTTGACGATGCTACAGAAATCCAAAAAAATAGTCAGAATACGTATTTGGAGGATTTCTTTTTGGCTTTTGATGCGATTAAAGGGGATACCAGGCTAGCCTCTCCTGATATATTCTATACCAAAGCCTTAGATGGCGAAATAGATGGCACCATGACAGATGAGGAGGTGCAAAAGGTTATCGCCACCAAGATTGATGAATCAATTGTTTCTGCCTTTGAGGTGTTGCGCAAACGTATCGATGAATTTGGTGTAACCTCACCAAACATTCAACGATTGGGAACATCTGGCCGAATTTTGGTTGAACTACCCGGAGTTAAAAATATAGAAAGAGCCACCAGTTTATTACAAAGTACGGCGCAATTGGAATTCTGGGACGCTTATAAAGGGGAGCAGTTCTTTGGGTTTTTGGCACAGGCCAATGAGACGCTAAAGGATTTGGTAGAGGTAGATACTGAAGACCTTGCTGATACAGAACCCCAGGATGAAGAAGATGCACAGGATGCTGCTATAGACGATTTATTAGGTGAAGCTGAAACCGATTCGACAGCAGTGGCGAATGTAAATCCCCTTCTAGACCTTATCAGAGGGCCGGGTTATCAGGGCGGACCAATAATTGCGCGATTTGAGCTTAAGGATAAAGAAACGATTTTAGATTATCTAAATAAACCTGAGGTTAGAGCATTATTACCTGTTGAACAGCGTTATGCTAAGTTTGTTTTTGGTAAACCAGAGAATAATAGTGAGATTGTTGATCTATACGCCCTTGTGGGCAACAGGGAAGACATTCCTCAACTTAGTGGGGCAGTAGTTACCGATGCCCGGGTTAATTTTGGTCCAACCGGAAAACCTGAAGTATCCATGCAAATGAATTCAAAAGGGGCCAAGATTTGGGAGCAAATGACGGGCGAAGCTTTTGCTCAGGGGAGTCAAATAGCCATTGTTTTGGATAATATCGTTTATTCTGCACCTGGTGTGACTTCAGGACCAATCGCAGGTGGTAATTCTTCAATCTCTGGAAGTTTTACTCTAAATGAGGCAGAAGATTTAGCTAATGTATTGCGCGCAGGTAAATTACCGGCATCGGCAGACATCATCTCCAGTGAAGTTGTTGGTCCATCTCTGGGTCAGGAGGCGATCGACAGTGGAACCATGTCTTTTATGATTGCCTTGGTATTGGTATTGCTTTGGATGATCCTTTACTATGGCAAATCAGGCATATTTGCCGATATTGCCATGCTATTGAATATCTTGTTGATCTTTGGTATTCTGTCAGGCTTGGGAGCAGTGCTAACTTTGCCTGGAATTGCTGGTATCGTATTGACTATCGGTATGTCGGTTGATGCGAATGTACTTATTTTCGAACGTATTCGTGAAGAACTAGCTAAGGGTAAAGGCCAAAAAGAATCTATACAAGACGGTTTTAGCAATGCCTTGTCTTCCATTTTAGATGCGAACATTACAACGGGTCTAACAGCTTTGATATTATTTATTTTTGGAACTGGTCCGATCAAAGGATTTGCAACGACTTTGCTAATTGGTATAGGAACCTCCCTATTTACGGCAATTTTCATAACGCGATTGTTGGTAGACTGGTATGTTAACAGAGGCGGAAAATTAGAGTTCTCTACCGGTATCACGAAAAATTTATTCAGGAATATAAATATTGCATTCTTACAAAAACGTAAAGTTGCATTAATTATTTCGGGCGTTATGATTGTTATCGGTTTAGGTTCCCTTTTAACCGTAGGTTTAAATCAAGGTGTTGATTTTGTCGGGGGTAGAACCTATCAGGTTCGCTTTGAAAATGACGTTAACGCCACGGAAGTCTCTGCGACATTAGCCGATGTTTTTGGAAGTGCTGATGCGAAGACATTCGGGAGTGCCAACCAATTGAAGATTACCACAAAATATAAGGTAAATGAGGCAAGCTCTGAAGTGGATGAAGAGATAAGATTAATGCTGTACAATTCGATTCAGCCACTGCTATCTGGCCAAACCTATGAGGAGTTCATAGACCTGAATGATGAAAATAAGCAGGTGGGATTATTGGAATCATTCAAAGTGAGTCCTACCATTGCCGATGATATTAAACAGGCTTCTTTCTGGGCTATTTTAGGGTCTCTTATTGTAGTGTTCCTCTACATATTGATGCGTTTTAAAAGATGGCAATATTCCTTGGGTGCTGTTGCTGCAGTTTTCCATGATGTTCTCATTGTATTAGGGGTATTCTCTCTGACCTATAAATTTATGCCTTTTAGCATGGAAATAGATCAAGCTTTTATAGCTGCAATATTAACTGTAATTGGCTATTCCCTTAACGATACTGTGGTTGTTTTTGATAGGATAAGGGAATTTTTCAATGAACATTCCAGCTGGGAATTTAACAGGGTGGTGAACGTTTCCTTAAATAGTACCTTAAGTAGAACATTGAATACGTCATTAACGACCCTGGTGGTGTTGTTGGCCATATTTATTTTCGGTGGAGACTCGATCAGAGGATTTATGTTCGCCCTTATTGTTGGGGTGATCGTAGGTACCTATTCATCGTTGTTTATAGCAACACCTATAATGTATGACACGGTACAAAGGCTTGATAAGAAACAAAAGAAAAAGGCCTAACTAACCGTGAATTTTCATTTTAAAAAGCCCATGGACAAGGTCAATGGGCTTTTTTTGTTTTTAAAGCTAAAATTTTAAAATTTTCCCGCTGTGTTTGACATACGATTTTTTGGACTCAATATTTTGGTTGTGGTTTATTATGAGGTATTGGAAACAACTAAGTTTCAATTTTGATCCAACGAGAGAAACAGATGCATGTAATGAAAGCCACTGAATATTAAATGCGAATTAATATAATGACCCGGTTTAACGGTTAATTAGAAATCATATTATGTGTTGCAGGAATTGCAATCTTTAAAGCTAATCCTAATTAGCGATATGCAATCTCCAGGTCGTTTGTCCGTACCTCTTTTAATTTATTTTTGAGTTCATTTTTGAAAAAAGTAACGGTTTTAGTGTATTCGGGATCATGAGCCAAATTGGTATACTGTTTCGGATCATGCTTCATATCGAATAATTCAATACCACCCGAGGCGTCTTCATTGTACTGGATAAAGGCCCAATCATCGCTTCTCAATAAGAATGAGTTTCCATTCTGACTTACACTAAAAGCCATATCTCTGACTTCATATTCCGGATTGCTAAAGGTCTTCACTAAGCTCTTACCTTGGAGATGTTTCGAATACGTTAGGCCGGCTAATTCTGAAATGGAAGGATAAAGGTCTAATAGCTCTACAAACGAATGGCACACCTGCGGTTTAATGCCTGGCACTTTAATGATTAACGGCACGCGCACAGATTCCTCATGCAGGCTTACCTTCATCCAAAAGTCATGCTCACCTAAATGAAAGCCATGGTCCGATGTAAAAATGACAATGGTATTATCTTCCAGGCCTTCATCTTTCAGTGCTTTTAATACCTTCCCGATTTGTGCATCCATGTATGACACAGAGGCATAATAGGCTGCTACAGCTTTCTTCTGCTGTTCGATAGACATTTGGCCATTAAAACTTGTTACATAGTTTATGCCGCGTTCCGGGATGTCATTCCAGTCATTTTTCAATTTCTTCGGCAGTACTATGTGTTGATAAGGATAAGGGGTAAAATAGGGTTTTGGTGCGACAAAAGGTACGTGAGGACGCACAAAACCCACAGCCAAAAAGAAGGGTTCATTTTTCTTGCTTTTTATAAGGGCAATGGCTTGTTCTGCCGTCTTACCATCTGAATGCATGAGGTCGGAGCCATCTGCTTTTACAATGGTCATCACATTACCCCCTTTACGTTCAATACTGCCATCAGGATTGTTCTGTACCAATTCAGCATCACCTTTTGCTTTCCACTCGGGTCCCTGACTGTTGAATCGTTCTGTCCATGATGCCGCATCGTCCTGTCCGTCTGATCCTGTTTCAATATCTAAAGGGACAGCCATATGGAATATTTTACTCACCCGGGCCGTATAATAGCCATTTTCTTTAAACAGCTGGGACCAGGTTTTTCGTTCGGGACCAATATTTTTACGTCCACTAACATAACCATAGGTTGTTGTTGCCGAAGGATAATAGCCCGACATGAATGAAGCCCTAGACGGGCCGCAAACAGGAAATTGAGTATATGCTCTGGTATAGCGAATACCTTCAGATGCGAGTTGATCGATATGAGGCGTCTTACACACTTTATTTTCATAGGCGGAAACTGCTGTTGTCGTAAGATCATCAGAGATTATAAATAAAACATTCGGTTTTTTATCCTGACTTTTGGAATGCAGCCAGAAAAAAACAAATATTAGAACAACATATCTATTCATCAATATCGAAATTTTACAATTCGGAGTACTCAATGGCATTTCCAATGTCTATAGACCAAAGGTCCGAGAGTCCGGCATTGACTTCTAAAACATATTTTGCCGGAGCATTGGATGGAAGGGACGTTTCATCAAATGGTTTTGCATTTTTCTGAAAACTAACAATCTTTTTATCCTCTGATATGTATATGATGTCCAGTGGAATGCGGGTATTTTTCATGTAAAATGAACGTGGCCTTTCATCATCGAAAACAAAAAGCATGCCTTGTGAGTCCTTCATGCTGCTCCGATACATCATGCCGGTTTGAGTTTCATATTCGTTATCGGCAATCTCAATGTCTAATGAAATTGTTGTTGAATCTGATTTAAAAATGGTGAGGACACCTTCTTTTTCAAAAAAGACCTCAGTTTGGCTAATGGCTTTTTTATCGTTCTTACAGGATAATAAAGCAATACAGCTACAAACAACTACAAAAACAAATCGATTCAAAACAAACTATTTAACTACAGTTTTTGGTTTATAAGCGAACATAAAATAAAGCCCGATTACAATGAATGGAACGCTGAGCCATTGTCCAGTTTGGAGTCCAAACCAATTAATATATTCGTCACCTTGAGGTTCTTTAACGAATTCGATGAAAAAGCGTATGGTCCATAATAATACCAAAAACAGCCCGAAAAGAAAACCGCCCTGATCTTTTTTGGAGGTTTTGGTGTAGAAATACCATAGCAGTAGAAATACAAAAATGTAACAAAACGACTCGTATAATTGCGCAGGGTGTCTGTAGGGGACGGCCTCCAATAAATTTGAAAATTGGGGATTATCTGTTACGGCATTATAGGCTTCCTGTACATTTTTAATACCGGTTGCGCGAACAATTTCATATTTATTATAATAATCTTGAATAAATCGAACTCCAAGAGGAAATTCTCCTGAGAGATTTCCAATTATTTCCGAGTTGATGAAATTTCCTATCCTGATGAAAACGGCACCTGATGCCACTGATATAACAACACGATCTAAAACCCACAGTAGGGATTTGTATTTATATTTTTTTCGATATAAATACATGCCAATAATTATCCCAATCGCCGCACCATGACTCGCCAATCCCTGAAAACCAGTAAACTCAAATCCTCCCTTGAATTTAAAAGGTAGAAAAATGCTGAAGAAATCTTCAGAAATCAATTCCGATTGGTAAAATAAAACATGTCCCAAACGCGCACCGATCATGGTTGCTAAAACAGTATATATGAACAGCGGATCTAAATATTCTAAAGACACCTTTTCTTTGGTAAATATCCATTTCATAATATACCATCCCAGTATAAAAGCCACCACCCACATCAGGCTGTAAAAATGTAGTTTGAAATTACCTGCTATATCAATACCTGTAATGGGGTTCCAATCAAATTTTAGAGGGTGCATAAGTATTTTGATTTAACTAATTTAAGAGTTCAAGTATTTCAACTTCGAAAATAATATTTGACTTGGGTGGAATGCCATTTCCTCCAGCCTCTCCATATGCTAAATGGTACGGAATGAAAAGTGTCGCCTTATCTCCAACATTCAATTTCCTGAGACCTTCTTTAAACCCCGGTATCATTCGCGCATCAGGGCCGATATCGCATATAATGGGTTCGTATCTTTCGGCATTTTTTTGCTGAATATCCACGGCATCAAGTGCTTTAGCCGTCTCCAGGTTACTCGTTTGCAGTAAGGTGCCATTTTCAAAGTATACGGCATAATGGGCCAGAACTTTCGATGTCTCCGAAAGTTTGGGACCTTGGCCCTTAGCAGTGATATAATATTGTAATCCTGAAGGTAGGGTAATAGCCTTGGACCGTTGCTCTTTAAATTTTTTAAGCGTCGCTTCTGTTATAGCCAGGGCTTTTGCTTCTTTTTCTTCCTTTAGCCTTTTGGCCTCTATGAAGTGGTTTTTAAAACGTTGGGCTGCGTCAAATTTTTTTGCAGCTTTTCCTTTTCTAATAATGTTAACGGATTCAATGATATCGTCTTGATTTATGGAATCAATGACTTCAAGTCCCATGATGACTTCTCCAAATACCGTATGACAGCTTACACGTCTGTTCTCACAATTTTTCAGACGTCCTTCCTCATCGTACGCATCCAGCCACGGGGTCGCTTTGTGCGTGATGTAAAATTGACTTCCGTTGGTGCCATAACCGGAATTAGCCATGGCTAAAATACCTTTTTTGTCATGTTTCAATGACTTGTCGAATTCGTCATCAAAACGGTATCCCGGATTACCTGATCCGTCACCTTTAGGATCGCCTCCCTGAATCATGAAATCGACGATAACACGATGAAACTTTAACCCGTTGTAGAATTTTTTCTCTTTATAAGTGTCCTGGACCAAGGTATTTGTGCCTTCTGCCAAAGACACAAAATTTGCCACGGTAACCGGTGTTTTTTCAAATTCAAGTTTTGCAACCATAACACCCTTTTGTGTCTTGATTTCGGCATAGATACCGTCTGTAAGTTCGGGGTATTGTACCTTACATGAGACTAAAATAAAGGAAAGTAAGATTGTAAAGGAGAGTAAATTTAAGACAGTGTTAAATCCTTTCATACAAAAATTAGTTATTGTTCTGTTATTGAAAATACGGTCACCTCACAAATTAAAGGAGTATTACTGCCTATTTTATTCTGGTCTCCATAATACCCATATGCTTTCTGAGAAGGAAACAAAAACGTAACCGTTTCTCCGGACTTCATAAGTTTTAACCCTTCTCTCAAACCGGTGAACAATTCTTGTTGATCCATAACATACCGCTGTGTGTTGATATCTTCCTTAGAATAAATGGTCGTTCCGTTCAAGGTTTTAACATCGTAATTGTAATCTATGATATCTCCAAAATCAGGCGTGCTCAAGGTATCACTATCTGTTTTAATATTATAGTAGTACCAAAAACCACTTTCCGAAGCTATGAAACTTTTATCCGTCTGCTCCTCAATAATTTTTTGAATGTGCGATTGTTCCCTCGCATTTAATTTTTTATTACGTTCAACAGAGTCATCGATAAAAGATCCTGTTTTAACGGAAATAGGTTGCCGTGCTTCCGGTGATTTACAACCTACGGCTAACAATAAGCTGAAAAAGATAATGATTGTTAATTTATTCATCGTTTAGGGCGGTTTTATAACTAGGCAATATACTAATAAATTTTTCAACGGTGTCGTTTAAAGAAGAATAGCTCTTACCACCGGCGGCATTGGTATGGCCACCGCCGTTAAAATAATCTCTTGATAAGGTGTTCACTGAGAAATGCCCCTTGGACCGCAATGAAATTTTTATTAGACCTTCCTGCTTGTCCTCAATGAATATAGCTGCCAGCACAACGTTCTCTATAGATAACCCATAATTTACAACGCCTTCAGTATCTCCCTTCTTAAAATTGTATTTATTTAATTCATCTTGCGACAGGGTCGTATAGGCGGTACGAAATTCAGGGAGTAATTTCAGGTTCTTTAGGGCGCATCCCAGTAGTTGCAGCCGTTGGTAGCTGTTGGTATCATAAACTTTATTGTGAATTTCTGAATTGTCGGCCCCTTTATCGATTAGCTGGGCAATAATATGGTGTGTTGTACTTGTGGTACAATCGAACTTAAAAGAACCGGTGTCCGTCATGATGCCAACATAGAGGCAAGTGGCAATTTTAGCGTCAATAATTTCGATGTCATTCATCATATCAATGAAATGATAAATCATTTCGCAGGTCGAACTCATATGGATATCCGAAAACGTGTACTTTGCATAGTTATCCGGTGCCTGATGATGGTCTATCATAATCTTCAATGCACTGCTCTCTGATAAGGCCGTTTCCATGTCTCCTGATCTGTGCAATGCATTGAAATCCAATGTAAAAATAAGATCAGCTTCAGCTATTCTAACATCGGAGATTTCAGTATGATAATCGTATATCAAAACCTCTTCCGTACCGGGAATCCACTTTAAAAACCCGGGAAAATTATTGGGAACTATCACCGTTGAACGGTGCTTGTATTTTAGGAGATAGTGATGGAGGGCAAGCGTGGACCCTATGGCATCACCATCCGGGTTTTTATGCGTTACAATCACAATATTTTTAGGTGCTGATAGCAGCTCTTTTACGCGTTCGGTATCTTCCTTATTCATAAGGAACGAAGATACAATTTTTTTAAAACTGCATCGTCTTGTTTTTAAATGGAAATAACTTACTTTTGCACAAATTTTAAAATAGAAATGGCAACAAATAGAACATTTACAATGCTGAAGCCGGATGCTGTTGAAAAGGGACACATTGGCGCAATTTTAGAAAAAATTACAGCAGCTGGATTTAAAATCGTAGCAATGAAATTAACCCAAATGTCAAAATCTGACGCAGAAACGTTTTATGCTATACACAGCGAACGTCCATTTTTTGGGGAATTAGTGCAATACATGACACGAGGGCCAATTGTTGCCGCTGTTTTGGAGAAAGATAACGCCGTAGAGGATTTTAGAACATTAATTGGCGCCACTAATCCTGCTGATGCTGCTGAAGGGACCATACGTAAACTATATGCAACTTCAATGGGTGAAAATGCGGTTCATGGCAGTGATAGTGATGCTAATGCCGCTATTGAGAGTGCATTTCATTTTGCGGGCAGAGAGATATTCTAAATCATAAAGAGACGATGTAAAAAGGCGTTCGAAATTCACGGACGCTTTTTTATTTCCAGCTATTGCATTCATATCGATTCCTTAAAGCGCATAAAAAAAGCCTGACAACTTTTGTCAGGCCTCTTTTGTAATGTTAAAGTTTATATAATTTGTATTAGATAACTTTTACGTTTACTGCGTTTAATCCTTTTCTACCTTCCTGTAAATCAAACTCAACTTCATCACCTTCGCGAATTTCATCAATTAATCCAGAAATGTGAACAAAATGCTCTTTGTTGTTGTCTTCTTCAACAATAAATCCATAACCTTTGGAGTCGTTGAAGAACTTAACTGTACCTTTACTCATTGTATTTGTATTAAATAATAATTAAGTGTCAAAGGTAGGGTAAATAATATTACTTTTTCCTTTTTTATCTATATTTTTTCTTTTTTTAAGAAAACGCAATTATCGTAAAATCAGTTTTTTGATCACCTCCTTACCCAGCTCCTCATTCAGTAAATTAATTATTTTTTGTTTCCCATAGCCTAATTCTTCTCTCAGCACACTGGAACTAAGGTGAATATACAGCGTTTCTTTTTCCAGGTATATTTCGGTAGTGTATTTGTTAACACCATTACCCATGAGTTCATTCCATGCTTTAGCGACATTGACTTTGTCTAATCCTTTCTCGAGATTATTCGATTCAACGAAATCCTTTAAAATAGCTTTGATACTCATATGATCATTGCGACGTGTTGTCATGCAGTGGAATTTAAAGTTTAAAAAATTCGTATGATTGATGTGCTTGTTTTACAATGTTTTCGGTCCGCTCGGCATGGGTGTCACTAATAAAAATCTGACCAAAACTATCCTCACCGGCTAATTTAATAATTTGAGCCACACGTTCTTCATCTAATTTATCAAAAATATCATCCAGTAGTAAGATAGGTTTCACCTTGCTCTGGGTTTTTATGAAATCAAATTGGGCCAATTTTAATGCAATTAAAAATGATTTTTGTTGGCCCTGACTACCGAATTTCTTTATAGGGTAACCCTCAATATCGAAAGCGAGGTCGTCCTTATGGATACCGACACTGGTATATTGCAGTGCCCTGTCTTTATTGATCTGTTGCTCCAACAAGATCTTGAGATCATTTTCAGACAAATCGCTCTTATAAACCAGGTTAACGGTGTCATTACCATTGCTAATGTTGTGATAATGTGCTTTAAAAATGGGGATGAAGGCTTTTAAAAACGCATTTCTTTTATGAAATATTTTGGTACCGTATTCAGTCAACTGGTCATTGTAAACTGCAATGGTATCGGCATTATAGGTGTGGTTCAGGGCAAAATACTTTAAAAGGGCATTGCGTTGTGCTAATACCTTGTTGTACTTAATGATGTTTAGAAGATAGGCTTTGTCGCTTTGAGAAATGACACTATCTATGAATTTTCTTCGGATATCACTTCCTTCAATAATAAGATCCCTATCAGCTGGTGAAATCATGACCAAGGGTAAAAAGCCGATATGATCACTAAATTTATCATAAGCTTTCCCATTCCGTTTAATTATTTTTTTTTGTCCTTTTTTAAGGCTGATAACCACTTTCTCCGGAAGGTCATTTTTTATATAATCGCCCTGAATAACAAAAAAGTCTTCCCCATGTTTTATGTTTTGGGTGGCAACCGGATTAAAGTAGCTTTTACCAAATGAGAGATGGTATATGGCGTCTAAAATGTTCGTTTTTCCAATGCCGTTATTTCCTACGATACAATTAATATTTTTATTAAAATCGAAAGACCTATTATCCAGATTTTTGTAATTGATCAGAGAAAGTGATTTTAAGATCATAAAAGCATTAACTAATATTGAGTTTTAAAGAAGAAATACTTCAATTTATGAGAAGTGCAAAATATTGAAAATTATCAAATAAATACCTTATAATTTATAAAGAAAAATCATATTTTTGCGGCGCATTAATACAGATTACATGGCAACTTATAATAAAAGAGGGTATAAACCAAAAACTAAAGGACAAAAGCAACATAATATTGAAGAGGGTTCAACAACCGCGGAAGTTTTTAACACTTTAGATGAAACGGCATCTAAAACCGAGGCCTTTGTCGAAAAGAATCAAAAATATATATTTATAATTATTGGTGTCGTTGCGGTCGTAGTTTTGGGGTATTTAGGATATAATGAATTTATTGCTAAACCAAAACAGATAGAGGCAATGAACGATATGTTTCAGGCGCAAAAATATTTCGAGGATGCTGTAAACGGTGTTGAAAAGGATTCGCTATACAATTTAGCTCTGAATGGAGGAGAAGGGAAGTACGGCATGTTGGATATTGTTGAAGAATACAAAGGGACTCGTGCTGCTAATTTGGCTAATTACTATGCAGGAACAGCATTTTTGAGACTCAAGGACTACAAAAATGCAGTAGAATATTTAAGTAACTTCAAAAGTGATGATGAAATTCTGGCGCCTTTGGCAAAGGGCAATATAGGTGATGCCTTTGTACAGTTAAATCAGCCTGAGGATGCTTTGGATTATTATGAGGAGGCTGCAGAAATGCGTGATAATGAGTTTACCACCCCGATGTATTTGTTTAAGGCGGGGTCGATTGCTTTAGAACTTGGACAGGCTGAAAAAGCTTTGAATTATTTTAACAGAATTAAGGACGATTATCCGAACGCCACAGAGGCTTCTAATATAGAGGTATTTATAGGAAAAGCCCAGGTATTAGCGAGTAAGTAACATGGCCACTGAAAATAAGAATTTATCAGATTACGATAAAACCACAATCCCAAACGCGAATAAATTTCGGTTTGGGATTGTCGTTTCAGAATGGAACCATGACATCACCGAAAATCTTTTTAAGGGCGCATTTGATACGCTTCTGGAACACGGTGTGTTGGCCGGAAACATTGTTAGATGGAATGTTCCGGGTAGTTTTGAACTTATTTACGGCTGTAAGAAAATGCAGGAGCAAATGGTCAATGCAGTTATAGCCGTGGGGAGTGTCATAAAGGGAGAGACCAAACATTTCGATTTTATTTGTGATTCGGTCGCACATGGTATAAAAGATTTGAATGTTACAGGCGAAACACCTGTCGTTTTTTGCGTACTTACCGACAATACAAAACAACAGGCCATTGACCGTTCGGGAGGAAAACATGGCAATAAAGGTACCGAGGCTGCTATTGCTGCCATTAAAATGGCTGAATTACGCAAAAATAGCTGAAGCCTAAAAGACTTAGGTGATTTACACAGGTCTTTTTATCTCAATTCTCGATGTAAACAACACATACAGCCAATCCGATTACTTTCTTATTGAAAACTTGTTAAGTTAAACTTTTAAACTTAAGAGTATAGTTTGTATTTTTGGAGGACAAGCATTAATTACATTTGTTTAAACAACGTAAGCATAAAACCTTTAGTTACAAACCACGGTTTATAAAAACGGATGAAGCGCACACTCAATCGGATGCGAGAAATAAAACCGATTTCATTTCGAAGTGGAAGGCGAATCAATCGGGTAAAAGACGCGTTTCGAAAGGAGGTTTGAAATTGGGGACTTTGATATTGCTTTTGGTACTGTTATTGATCTTAATGTATGCACTGGAAAGGAAATACATGTAAATCAAAAAATATACTATGGGATTACTTAAATTAAGAAAGAATAAAAAGTACAATTATACGCCGCGTTTTTACGACGACAAGGGTGAGGGTAGTCCGTTTAAAATGAAGCATAAATTTGATGCCTACAGAAAAACTGTAGGCGGTAATGCAGGTTTTAAAACAAAGATTAATAATGCCCTAGACGATTTAAAAAATAATCCTGATCGAGAGGCAAACAGACGCATATTAATCATTGTAGGGATATTAATACTCGTGTTTCTTTTTATCATAGATTTCGATCTTTCTATTTTCTTTTCAAATTAATTCATGGCAGATATCATTCAGCTATTACCGGATCATGTAGCCAATCAAATTGCTGCGGGTGAAGTTGTGCAACGTCCGGCATCTGTCGTTAAGGAGCTTCTTGAAAACGCCATTGATGCTGAGGCAACATTGGTGAAATTAATTATTAAGGACGCCGGTAAAACATTAATCCAGGTCATAGATAATGGTGATGGTATGAGTACAACTGATGCGCGCTTAAGTTTTGAGCGACATGCCACATCCAAGATTAAAACAGCTGAAGATTTATTTCAATTACATACTAAAGGTTTCCGTGGAGAAGCATTAGCGAGTATCGCAGCGATCGCTCACGTGAACCTTAAAACAAAACAGGAACGCGATGAGGTAGGTACCGAAATTACAATTGAGGGAAGTACTATTGTGTCGCAAGAGATTGTTGTAACACCAAAAGGAACTTCCGTATCAGTAAAAAATCTGTTCTTCAATATTCCAGCCAGACGTAATTTTTTAAAATCAAATACTGTGGAGTTACGTCATGTAATTGACGAGTTCCACAGAGTGGCCTTAGCGCATCCAAAAATCCATTTTACTTTTTATAATAATGGAAGTGAAATGTTCAATTTACCCGTTAGCAATTACAGACAGCGTATTGTGAATATTTTTGGAGCGAAAACCAATGAAAAACTCGTGCCCGTTGAGGAAGCTACCGAAGTGGTTAAAATAGTCGGTTTTGTCGGTAAACCTGAGTTTGCAAAAAAAACCAGGGGAGAACAATATTTTTTCGTTAATGAAAGATTTATAAAGAGTGCCTATTTAAACCATGCCATTTTATCGGCTTTTGAAGGCCTGATCAGACCGGGTGCCCATCCCAGTTATTTTTTAAATTTAACTGTGGATCCCCAGTCTATAGACATTAATATCCATCCTACAAAAACAGAAATCAAGTTTAATGACGAGCATACACTGTATGCTATTTTGCGCTCATCCGTAAAGCACAGCCTTGGTCAGTTTAACATCGCTCCGGTTCTTGATTTTGAACACGACTCAAATTTAGATACGCCTTATACGGACATAAAATCAGTTGTAGATACACCTAAGATTGAAGTGGATAGAAATTTTAATCCTTTTCAAGAGTCCCATTCCATGAAGGGTCAGGCAAGCGCTTTTAAAAGGCCATCATCGGGTCATTGGGATAGTCTGTACATTGGATTGGAGTCGAAGAAGATTACCCCACAGGCCGATTTTAAGGACATGCATATTGAAGGAGAGGAGGCAGCAAGTTCACTTTTCGAAGCTGAGGCATCAGTAGAGCAGGACCATAAGACCTATCAATTTCATAATAAATATATCATTAGTGCCATAAAATCAGGGCTATTGGTCATTGATCAATTTCGAGCACACCAACGTATTTTGTATGAAGAGTTTCTTAAAAATTTAACCGTGAAGGAGGGAGTTAGTCAGCAATTATTATTTCCCTTGCAGATCCACCTGCCAACACCTGAAGTGGAGATCATTAAACAGTTAAAGGAGGACTTAGAGCATACAGGCTTCGTGTTTTCAAGTATTGGTGATGAATTAATAGAAATTATGGGTGTTCCTTTAAATGTTCCGGAGAGTGAAGTGTCTATTATTTTGGAACAGTTAATTAATGATGTACAACATGAAGTTCCTGAGGCCAGCTTCAGTGCTATTGATTTACTGGCCAAATCGATGGCCAAAAGTTTAGCGATAAAAGCAGGGCAACCCTTAAAGAAGGACGAACAGGAATACATTGTCAATAAACTTTTTGCATGCAAAGAGCCCAATGTAACCCCCAGTAATAGATTGACTTTTGTAACGGTGGGTATTGATGAATTGGATAAAAAATTTATTTAGGATATGATTAGAATTACAGATACTGTAAAACACCTGATAATTATCAATGTCATTATGTTTATTGGAACCATGGCCATAGGTGGCAATACCTTTTATGATTGGTTCGCCATGCATTTCCCTAAAAATGAAGATTTTAGTTATTGGCAGATCATAACACATATGTTTATGCATGGGGGATTCATGCATTTGGCTTTAAACATGTTTGGTTTATGGATGTTTGGGACACCCGTGGAGCAGGTGCTGGGATCCAAACGTTTTTTATTTATTTATTTTTCAGCGGGTCTCGGGGCATTGGCACTGCAATTGGGAGAATACTATTTCAGATTTATGCCTTATTTTAATGAATTAATGGCTTCCGGTTATTCCAAATCAGAAATATTACAAATGCTTTCCACTGCGCGGGGTGTAAATGGAATGAGCTCTATTCAACATCAGAATCTTCAAGAAGCATTTTATTTATACAGTGTAATCATGGTAGGGGCATCAGGTTGTTTAATGGGAATTCTGGCTGCTTTTGGCATTATGAATCCGGAAGCGAGATTGATGCTTATTTTTCTGCCCATTCCTGTAAAAGCCAAGTATTTTATTCCTGCTCTGCTCATTATTGAAACCATTATGGGATTAAAAGGGCAGTCCATATTCGGAGGTGCAAATATTGCTCATTTTGCCCATGTAGGTGGTGCCATAACCGGAGGATTTATAATGTGGTATTGGAAGAAAAATCAGTTTAATCAAAACAGGTGGGATTTATGACGTCATTATCTCAAGATATAAAGGATAAGTTAAAGCGGTTAAATGCCTTAGAGAAAATAATTGTCATTAATCTTATTGTTTTTCTTCTGGCGCTTCTATTTGACTCCCTTTTTGCCTGGTTCGAATTACCCAGTAATATTGATGCCTTTATAACTCAGCCATGGAGTCTTGTAAGCTATGCATTTCTGCATTATAACTTTTTGCACATTTTATTCAACATGTTATGGTTGTATATTATCGGACAATGGATACTAAATTTGTTTCATTCAAAATTGGCCTTAAACATTTATTTTCTCGGGGCCATCGCTGGAGGCCTGTTGTATTTACTGGTCTATAATCTCTTTCCTGATGTTTTTGTAAACAGCCGTTTAGTAGGTGCCTCTGCTTCGGTTAGAGCATTATTGATTTTTTTATGTGCGTATCTACCCCATAAAGAGTTTCGTTTTTTTACAATAAGTATTAAACTGTGGTATATAGGTTTGATCATTGTAATTCTTGATGTGCTCGGCGTTATTTCGGGTATAAAGGATCCTGTTTATGGAAATTCAGGAGGTAATATTGCCCATCTGGGCGGTGCGTTTTTAGGGTATTTTTATGCAAAGCAGCTAAGCAAGGGAACAGATATTGGAAAAGGATTCGAAAAAATAATGGACACTGTTATGGCCCTTTTTAAGCGTTCAGGCACCGGGCCTTTAAAGACAGTTCATAAAAAGAAAAGTAAGGTTGGAGGTTATTCCAAATCTGAATTTAATGAGTTCAGCAATCAGAAGAAAATCGATCTCATACTTGATAAGATCAGTAAAAGCGGTTACGATAGTCTGACAGCAGAAGAAAAAGAGTTTTTGTTCCGGTCCGGGAAATAGAATAAGTGGTCAAGGCCTTAGCCAAAAGGTGATTATTTGTCGTGTTTTAGTAAAATATAATGTATAGTCACGTTAAACAGTTAATTGTTGCTATTTTCAACGATTAGAATAACACATACCAATTGAAGTGTGAAAAAGATGCATTTCCTTGATAAAGTTATATATATCGTCAATGTAATTTTGGCTACACTCCTTTTGTTATCCTATGGTTTACCCTTTCTTCCTCCAAAAACATTTTCAATTCTTGCCGTATTAAATCTGGGTGTTCCTTTTTTAATTATATCCAATATTATTTGTTTTTTATATTGGTTGATTAAGGCAAAACGGCAATTTTTATTGTCCCTGGTTGTTATATTTTTAGGGTACTTAGCCTATGGTTCCCTTTATAAATTTTCGGCAACGGAAAAGGTGGTAGACCGAGATCATTTGACCGTCATGAATTACAATGTCAGATTATTTAATTTGTACAATTGGATCCCTGAGGAGGGTATGGAGACAAAAATTACAGAATTTATTGAGGACGAGGCACCGGACGTATTAAGTTTACAGGAATACCATCCGCATAAAAACATTGACCTTTCGTTTTTTAAATACAAATACGAAAAATTATCCGGTAAAAAAGTGAGGTATGGTCAGGCCATTTTTTCTCAATTTCCAATTGTTAACAGTGGTTCCGTTGAGTTTCCTAATACAGCAAATAATGCAATTTATGCTGATATTGTAAAGGATGAAGACACCATTAGAATTTATAATATCCACTTAGAGTCCTTACACATCAATACCGATGTAGAAAGTCTTAAAAAGGAAGATTCGGAACGCTTATTCAAAAGGGTGAGCAATACATTTAAAATGCAGCAGTTTCAGACAGAATTATTCCTCATGCACAAGAAAGCCTGTAAGTATAAGATGATTATTTGCGGTGATTTCAACAATACGGCTTTCTCCTATGTCTACAGGACCATTAAGGGCGAATTGAAAGATGCATTCAATGAGGCAGGTAATGGTTTTGGCCGCACCTATCATTTTAAATTTTTTCCTGTGCGGATTGATTTTATTTTTACGGATGATGCCTTCGAGGTTTTTGGGTTTAAGACATACAAGCAACACTTTTCGGACCATTACCCTATTATGGCCACATTGGGCCTATAGATCTATTTATTGCTGTAATTTGAATAGTGTACTACATGAAGCTGCAATCCACAGCGTCCGAAATAATATGAAGGACCAGGCCAATGGCCAGCAGTCGGGATTTTTTTGGCAGCATTAGGAAGACATAAAATGTTATCGCAAACCATGAATGCAAGGGATGAAAACCTATGCTGCAACGGTCAGGGTCGAAAATAGGGGTGGCAATGAAATGATCCAGATCAATAATAAATGCCGATAGCATTATAAAATAAGCCATTTTCCAAGACGATTTAAACCCTATTAAGGCCACCATAAGGGGGAGTAAAAAATGACAACCGTAATGTGCAACCCATTGTACCATTAAACACCTTGTAAAGTTTGTGATTCCAGATAGTTCACTGTATTTGGACCTTCATTGAATAGTAAATCCAAAATACTTAAGTTGGGTATAAATCCATATTTAGCATGAAAGACTTGTACGTAGGGTCTGAAACCATATGCTTTTTCTTTTTTAGCATTTACCAAATGACGAAAGTCTGTAAAGTTCTTAACGGTTTCAGTATAACTTTTAGAAGACCTCAGATTCAATTTTAATTGTAAACAACTGCAAATGCTTTCAAAGCAGGATAAATTAAAGTCTAAAATAAATTCATGAGGTTTCTTAAAAAGAGGCACCAGTTCATCTTTATAAAATTCAAAAAACGGGGAATTACTGTAGGCCGTCAGAATGGACTTCCAATGGGTCTGCTGCCACTTTTGAGCATTAAAAATTTTTACATCCCTGTATTTTTGTCTGTTCTTTTGCGAATGGACTACAGGAATATTTAATACCAATTTCCCATTCGGACTGTAAATGTGCGTCCTATTTCTATAGGTCTGTTTTACAAAATTGTCGTCCGTTTCGAACATTATATTTTCGGTCTTTACGATGGCTACAAAATGAGCTATTGACGGAAAGTAAGTTGGGTGAATGATAATGTTCATTTTAAATAGCGTTACAACACCTGACACATAGGGAATAATGTATTCTCTGATTTGATCACATCCATTTGAAAGAATTACGAAATCATTTGATACTGAGCTTAATGAGAGGCTTTTCTACGTTTTCTCCATTTGCTTATTGCAAACCATCCAAAAAGTACGATCAAAAAAGGAATAAAGTAAGATGTGGCCTTTCCCTTACCATGAACGGTAGTAAAAAAGCGCTCCCATCGCGGGTTTTTAATGCCATCCCAACTCATCCATATGAATACGGGTTTACCTACCACGTGATTGAAAGGTACAAATCCCCACGCCCGTGCATCAATGGAGTTGTGTCGGTTATCACCCATCATCCAATAGTAATCCTGTTTAAAGGTATAGCTATCGGTAACCGCCCCATTAATGCTAATTTGATTCCCATTTACCTGTAACGTGTTTCCTTCATATTCGGTAATGACGCGTTTATACAGCGGGAGGACCTCTAAATTGATTTTTATGGTTTTACCCTTTTCCGGGATATAAAGCGGTCCAAAAAAGTCGACATTCCAATTATAGTTGGGATGATGGGGAAAAACATTTTTATCCCGAACACCCTGTTCAGCGGTGCCCGGTGTAATGCTGCCCACGTTCGGATGGTTTTTAAATTTCGCCAAAGCGGCATCCGATATTGCTGAGAAGCGATACGTATTCTGGGCATTGACAATTCCAAAATAATCAGTAATATCGTAACGGTCCTTTAATAGTCTTGGGTTAAATCGATTCGTTTTTGGCTGTACATAATAACTAAATTGTAATTGTGCTCTATCCGGCAGTTCATTCTGTTTCCCGTTAATGTAAACATAACCATTCCGAACCTCCAGGGTGTCTCCCGGTAATCCAACACAGCGCTTTACCAAATTGGTTTTTTTATCAATGGGCTTATAATAATTTCGATCCGGACGAAAATCGTTCATGTCTAACAAGGTGTCCGCAGGTTGGTTAAACACAACTATTTCATTTCGCGTAATCGTTTCGAATCCCGGAATTCTCAAATAGGGTAATTGGAACTTGTTTTTCCATGATCTGCTGTCTTTATGATCGTCGAATAGATAGGATTTTGTTTTTAATCCCGGAATGGTATCATGTACCATGGGAGCTGCTACTGTTGTCATAGGTACCCTTGCCCCATAATGAAACTTGCTGACAAATAAAAAATCTCCCACCAAAAGTGATTTTTCCAAAGAGGATGAAGGAATAGTAAAAGGCTGCATGAAATAGGTATGCACTATGGTGGCAGCTACAATGGCAAACAAAATAGAACTGGCCCACTCACCTGAACCGGACTTCGGATGAATGCTTCTGTTTTCAATATAGTCGACATCAGCTATATAGTTTAAATAGTAGTTGTAGAATCCTAAAGAGATAATAGCCAGAAAGGTATCAAAATAGGTGTTTTTACCAAAACTCCTCGCGGTTTCTACCCAAACGACAATCAGCATAATCAGGTTTACAATGGGAAGAAACATTAAAATAATCCACCACCATGGACGGTTAATTATCCTCATTAATACAATTCCATTGTAAATTGGAACGAAGGCTTCCCAGGCCTTTCTGCCAGCCTTAAGATATAATTTCCAAGTGCCCAGGCCGTGGATGACCTGTATAACTAATAGAAAAATAAACCATTGTGTTAAAGTCATAATGTCATTAAATTGCTAATTGCCAGCGGGCAAAAAATTTATTTAGGCTTCAAATTTGCAGTTTTTTTAGATCAAATAAAAGTCTCAATGCCTTGATTTGATTCTTTTAACAAAGATTTACCATTATCAATTATTTGGTTCCAGCTCATATGCCCAATACATCTTTCATGGTAAAAACACCGGTTTTACCTAAAATCCATTCCGCTGCAATTACGGCGCCAGCTGCAAAACCCTGACGGTTATGGGCCACATGCTCAATGGTAATGGTGTCTACCTCACTTTTATAGGTTATACTATGCGTTCCGGGCACCTCGTTAATTCGCTTGGACGTAATGGGAAGGATATGATCACCGGTTTCATGTAATTTCCATTCTCTTAGATTAGTGTTATGTGCAATAATGTCCTGGGCAAGGGAAATGGCTGTTCCACTGGGAGCATCCAGCTTTTGGGTATGATGGGTCTCTTCCAGGCTCACCTGGTATTGATCGAGCTGACGCATCATTTTAGCCAGCGTTTTATTAAGCTCAAAAAAGATATTTACACCCAAACTAAAATTGGAGGCATATATAAAAGCACCCTGTTTTTCATTGCATAGGGTGACGGCATTGTCAAAATCATTTAACCAACCGGTCGTTCCCGAAACTACCGGAACATTATTATTTAAGCAGAGCGAGATATTCTTAAATGCCACATCAGGAATACTGAAATCTATGGCCACATCGGCTTTTGTGATATCGTAGTCATGGTCGTCTTTGTCTATTTTAAGTACAATATCATGTCCTCTTTTAAGTGCGATTTTCTCAATGGTTTGACCCATTTTTCCATATCCTAACAAAGCAATATTCATATTTAAAATGTGAAATTTAAAGTTAATCCTAAGTTACTCTTGGCATCCATTTCATTGAACTTGTAATGTGGTGCCAAAGATAAGTTTTTGTCTACATTGTACTGCAATAGGTGGGCGTCCACATTGGCATCGATGATGTTTAACGCATACAGACCCAGAGTGACCAAAAGCGATAATTCTTTGTTTCTTCTGTAAAACTTTTGAGCGCGTCTCAATCCATCATCCGTTATTCTGGGGGAGGTTAGGGGGTTACCCTGGGAATCAAAGTAGAATTCGTCCGTTTTAAAACCCGCTAATCGGCTTTTATAGGCATCTCTGTATCGATTATACTCATTGTTGTTGTTAATATAAAAATAGATACTCGTGCCTAAGGCGCCATACACTATGGGAATTTTCCAGTATTTTTTATTGTAGGCCTGACCAAGACCAGGCAGCACAGCAGAAAGGAACGCCGCTTTCGCTGGTGTTAAAGGATCGATGTCATCCTTGAATTCAATCGCTTTTTCATCAATAATCTGAGGAAGATCCTCTTCCTTTTTATTCTGGTTTTCTTGAGCAAATATTGAAAAACATAACAGAAATGATAAAGCAGACGCTATAATACATTTATTTGGCACCTTCAACCAATTTTTTAATACGGTTAAAATCTTCTTTGGAATGGAATGGAATGGTAATTTTTCCTTTGCCATTTTTAGAAACTTTAACGTCTATTTTATGTCCAAAGTACTCAGAAAAGATGTTAATACCATTTTTAATATACTTTGGAATAGCTTCATCGCTATTTTTTTTGACAGCAGTTTTAGGCTTTTCAAGAGCAGCAAAATTACGGACTAATTCTTCTGTTTCTCTTACGGATAACTTATCGGAAAGGACTTTTTCGTAGATAGCAAGTTGAGCTGACTGATCTTCGACAGTAATTAAAGCTCTGCCATGACCCATACTGATAAATCCGTCTCGCATACCGGTCTGAATTATGGGATCTAATTTTAATAATCTCAAATAGTTGGCAATCGTTGAACGCTTTTTGCCTACACGTTCACTCATTTGTTCTTGTGTGAGTTTTATTTCATCAATCAGCCGTTGATAGGATAGGGCAATTTCAATAGGATCCAGATCCTGGCGTTGGATATTTTCAACCAAGGCCATTTCCAATGATTCCTGATCATTTGCTATTCTTATATAAGCAGGAATAGTCTCCAGATCGATAAGTTTAGCAGCCCTGTATCGACGTTCACCTGATACCAGCTGATACTTGTTAAAACCCAGTTTCCTGACCGTAATGGGTTGTATAATTCCCAATTCCTTGATCGATGAGGCGAGTTCTTTTAATGATTCTTCACTAAAATTAGTTCTGGGTTGAAACGGGTTGACATCAATATAATCGATATCTAATTCAATGATATTTCCAATAACCTTATCGGCATTTTTATCCTGAACCGATTTAATATCGTTTTCCGGATCTTTCAACAGTGCCGATAGCCCTCTACCTAAAGCTTGTTTTTTAGTCGCCTTAGCCATTTGAGTCGTTTTTATTAATAATTTCCTTTGCCAAACTTAAGTAATTCGATGCACCTTTACTACTCGCATCGTAATTAATAATACTTTCTCCATAACTCGGGGCCTCACTTAATCGCACATTCCGTTGAATTATAGTTTGAAAGACCATGTTGTTAAAATGTTTCTGAACTTCTTCAACCACTTGATTAGAGAGTCTCAATCTGGAATCATACATCGTTAATAGCAGACCCTCAATATCCAACTCAGGGTTATGGATTCTCTGTACACTCTTAATGGTATTCAACAATTTACCAAGGCCTTCCAAGGCAAAATATTCGCACTGAATAGGAATGATTACGGCATCGGCAGCGGTTAGGGCATTTAAGGTTAACAAACCTAAGGACGGAGCACAATCTATAATGATGTAATCATAGTCATCTTTAATTACTTGTAAAGCCGTTTTCAACATGTATTCCCGGTTATCCTTATCCACCAGTTCAATTTCTATGGCAACAAGATCGATATGAGCGGGGATGGCGTATAAGTTCGGTGTATCTGTTTTAATGATAGCTTCCTGAGCTGTATTGGAATGTTCCAAAAGTTGGTAGGTGCCCACTTCAACTGATTCTACGTCAATGCCAATCCCGGAGGTCGCATTGGCCTGTGGATCGGCATCGATAAGGAGTACTTTCTTTTCCAGAACACCCAGGGAGGCTGCTAAATTTATGGAGGTTGTCGTTTTACCGACCCCACCTTTTTGATTAGCAATTGCAATGATTTTACCCATTAAATGATTTGGTTTATTAAGCGGTAAAAATACAATTATTTATGAGGAATAAAAATGGAACTTGTTAACAATAACAACGGTTTTTTTAGAGTCGTCTGAATGAAAATAAGGAAACCACTATTCCTCTATCAGAGGATTATGAACCCCTAAAATATAGCCTTTGGTCAAATATTTTTTAGCTACTTCCTGTACCCTTTCTACCGTCAATCCATTGATTTTTTCCTCGTACTCAAATAGTTCTGAAAGATCCATGTCACTGTAATCAGAATTCTTTAATCTACTCAACCAATAGTTGTTTTGTTCGAGATTCTGTTTCGTTTTCAGAATCTGATTTTCCTTTACTTTGGCTAAATCTTTTTCCGTTGGACCATGTGCTATAATTTTTTCAACCTCCTTAAGTGAAGCTTCAACCAATTTATCCACATTTTCCGGACCACAGGGGAAACTTATTCTAAAGGTATACCACCCATAAGGAATTTTAGAAATACGGCCACTTGCGCCAACGCCGTAAACACCACTTTCAGCTTCCCTTAGTTCTTCCAATAATTTAATCGTCACTATTTCCCCTAAACTTTTCATGGCAAGGACCTCATCTGCATCATATGCCGTCGCTCCCTGGTATATCATGCGCACACTGCTTTTAGGGTCTTCTCCTTTTTCAATGATCTTCGTGTGACGTCCTGATAAGGGTCGATATTCAGGGACGATATAGTTTTCTTTTGTTCCATCTGATGGCAAGCTGGCCAAATAAGTTTCACAAAATTCTTTGAACCGTTCTTCTTCGATGTTTCCAACAAAATAGAAGTTGAAATCTCCGGCATTTTTAAAGCGCTCTTTGTATAATTTATATGCTAAATCATAATCGGCATTATTTAAATCGTCTTCGGAAGGAAACCCCAAATAGCGTGGATTACCTTCATTTAAGAACTTACTGAATTCGTTTTGAAAATAAAATTGCGGATTGGCAAGTAAATTACCATAGAGTGCTTTTTGCTTATTGATAAAAGAAGCAAAAGCCTTATCATCTTTGTTTAATGCAGTAAAATAAAGATGTATCAATTGGAACATCTCTTCCATGTATTTTGGTGAGGCCGAACCAGATATAGATTCACTGTATGTACCTATGCTAGGCCTGACCGAAACGATTTTTCCAGAAAGCATTTTGCCTAATTCTATGTAGTCAAAGTTGTTCACTCCGGCCTGACTTAAGGCGCCGTTTGCGAAGGCACTTGCACGATAATCTTCTAAGGCGTATAAGGAAGTACCGCCGTAACTGAAGGAATCAAAAAGGATTTCATCATTTTTAAAATCGGTAATCTTATACCTCACCTTCATCCCATTGCTTAAAGTAAGTGTTGTGACATCAAGAATGGTATCTTTTACTTCATTAAGTACGGCACCTTTTTCTGGAGCGGCATCCATGAGGGCCTGTGCCACTTCTTCGTCCTTATAGGGTTCAATTTTCATGGAACTCAGCATATTCAAAAGAGAGTTAACTTCTTGTTCTGTGACCTTGGTAATGCCTTCCTTTTCAGGGCCTGTAATTACGATGACCCTGTTGCTGTCTTTCAAATAGCTGTTTATAAGATTATTGACTTCCTCCAATGCAATATGTGGCAGTTCTTGTTTATAGAAATTATATTCCCAGGCTATTCCGGGAATGGGTTCGCTCGATAAGAAATGTCTGATATATTCGCCAACAATATTTTGAGATAGGGTTTTGTCTTTGTCTTTATAGGCCTTTTCTAGTCTGGCTAGGATATTTTGTTTGGCACGATTGAATTCCCCTTCAAAAAATCCATAACGTCTCACTCGTTCGTTTTCAATAAGTAAGGTCTTTAAAGCCTCTAATTGTCCCGTTTCACTTGAAATGGCAACGGATTGGTAAGCAGCTTTTGTTTTTGCCCATGTGTTGCCGTAATATGAGATCCCATAAACAAAAGGGGGATTTTCGCTATTCCTTAACTCATTTAAACGATTATTTATCATCTGTGTAAACAAGGATTTCACAATAGTTTCTCTGTATTGTTCAAGCGTTTTCACTGGTTTTACATTGGCGCTGTCTTTAAACAAGACCTGAACTCTTGAAAACGAGGCTTCCCTATCGGACTCAATAGCGATAAAGGTTTCTTTATGATTGGGCACGTAAAAGGTTTCTCTTTCTCTTGGATTTTTTACTGCAGGAATAGTACCGAAGTGGCTTTTGATCTTGGCCTCCAGGGTTTCAGTGTCTACATCGCCAACAGCAATAACAGCCATCAAATCAGGTCTGTACCAATCACTGTGGAATCTCCTAATGGCATCGTAATCAAAATTTTCAAGAATGTCTTTTTTGCCAATAGGTAACCTGGAAGCGTATTTTGAGCCATATAAAACTTTGGGAAGGTAGTTCTGGAGCATACGTTCATCGGCTCCTCTGCCGAGTCTATATTCTTCTAAGACCACACCGCGTTCTTTATCGATTTCTTCAGCATCCAGGGTAGCATTATGGGCCCAATCTTCAAGAATTTGAAACCCTTTGTCAAGCTTATCATCGTCATCAATTGGAATCGGCAGCATATATACGGTTTCATCAAAACTCGTATAGGCATTTAAATCTGCACCGAATGAAACACCGATGCTTTGCAGATAATCAACCAGATCGTTTCTTTTAAAGCGCTTTGTGCCGTTAAAATTCATGTGTTCCATGAAATGTGCCAATCCTAACTGGTCTTCGTCCTCAAGAATGGAACCCGCCTTTATCACAAGCCTTAGTTCAAGTTTATCTTCAGGTTTAGCATTGTTACGAACGTAATAGGTCAGGCCATTACTAAGGGTTCCAATTTTTACATCTTCAGAAATAGGAATTTCCTGGGTTACAATAGTTCCCTCCTGAGATAAAAGGCTGTTTGAAATAATAAACAAAAGAAACAGAGAGAATAGGCCTGTTTTTTTCATATCGCAATTGATTTTTTTTAAATGATTCGAATAAGGCGCACTGAAAATATTAAAATATTGGAATAAGGCGCAATCAAAACGGACTATTTAACGCCAGTTTAACTTTAGGATTTAAATGTGCTGGTGAGAAGATTAATCAATCAAAATCTCTAAAATTGTAATGGCAGTATCACTTATTTTAGTGCCAGGCCCGAAAACAGCTATGACCCCGGCATCAAATAAGTACTTATAATCCTGCTTGGGTATGACACCTCCGACGATGACCATAATATCATCGCGACCGTATTTTTTTAACTCCTTAATAACTGCAGGGACCAGGGTTTTGTGTCCTGCTGCCAATGAGGACACCCCCAATACATGAACATCGTTCTCAACGGCTTGTTTTGCCACTTCCTCAGGTGTCTGGAACAACGGGCCAATATCTACATCAAACCCGATATCGGCATAACCCGTGGCAACAACTTTGGCTCCACGATCATGACCATCTTGTCCCATTTTTGCAATCATTATTCGAGGTCTACGGCCGTCTTGTTCGGCAAAAACATCGGCTAGCTGCCGGGCCTTTTTAAACGATGCGTCTTCTTTAATTGCTTTACTATACACTCCGGAAATCGATTTTATTTCAGATTTATAACGACCATAGGCGGCCTCCAGCGCCATGCTAATTTCACCAAGAGTAGCACGTTCACGGGCAGCCTCGATGGCCAGAGCCAACAAATTGGTATCGCTACGGTTCGAATTTAAGGATTTTTTCGCTGCTTCGGATAATCGCTGAAGGGCAGCGTCTACTTTAGCCTTGTTTCGTTTAGCCTTTAGGGTGTTTAATCGTTCTATCTGCTGCCTTCTCACCGTTTGGTTATCTACCTCCAGCGTTGCAATAGGATCTTCTTTTTCCAATTGGTATCGATTTACACCCACGATAATATCTTGTCCCGAATCTATTCGTGCCTGTTTTTTGGCAGCCGCCTCTTCAATTCGCAATTTCGGAATACCGGCCTCAATGGCCTTTGTCATACCTCCCAATGCCTCGATCTCTTCAATATGCTCCCAGGCCTTGTGTGCGATTTCATGAGTTAATGATTCCAGATAAAAGCTACCAGCCCAGGGATCAACTGTTTTTGTGATTTTTGTTTCTTGTTGTAAAAACAATTGCGTATTTCGAGCTATACGTGCTGAAAAATCCGTTGGCAAAGCAATAGCCTCATCCAGGGCATTGGTATGTAAACTCTGAGTTCCTCCAAATACGGCCGCCGCTGCTTCGATGGTCGTTCTCGCCACATTATTGAACGGATCCTGTTCGGTTAGGCTCCATCCCGAGGTTTGGCAATGCGTGCGCAAGGCGAGGGATTTATCATTTTTGGGATGAAACTGTTTTACCAATTTGGCCCAAAGCATTCGAGCTGCTCTCATTTTGGCTATTTCCATGAAATGATTCATACCGATGCCCCAGAAGAAGGAAAGTCGGGGTGCAAAGGCATCGATATCCATTCCGGCCTTGATTCCTGTCCTAAGATACTCAAGACCATCGGCCAGCGTATAGGCCAATTCGATATCACAACTTGCACCGGCTTCCTGCATATGGTAACCGGAAATACTGATACTGTTAAATTTAGGCATGGCTTTGCTGGTAAATTCGAATATATCAGAAATAATTTTCATTGAGGCCTGAGGAGGGTAGATGTAGGTATTGCGAACCATGAACTCCTTGAGTATATCATTTTGAATGGTTCCGGATAAGTGTTCCAATGCCACCCCTTGTTCTTGTGCAGCCACTATATAGAAAGCCATTATGGGTAGCACAGCACCATTCATTGTCATAGAAACAGACATTTTATCTAATGGGATCTGGTCGAACAGAATTTTCATATCTTCAACCGAATCAATAGCCACGCCGGCTTTTCCAACATCGCCCAGTACACGCTCATGGTCACTGTCGTATCCTCTATGCGTAGCTAAATCAAATGCTACGGAAAGCCCTTTTTGTCCGGCGGCCAGATTTCTACGGTAAAAGGCATTGCTTTCTTCGGCCGTCGAAAATCCCGCATATTGCCTTATGGTCCAGGGCCTTCTTACATACATGGTGCTGTAAGGTCCGCGTAAATAAGGCGGTATTCCAGCTGCAAAGTTGAGGTGTTCCAAAGGGTTTAAATCTTCTTTAGTGTAGGTAGATGAAATGCTGATGTCTTCGGCCGTATTAAAATTAGGTTCCTTATGGACCTGCACAGGGTCTTTGGTCTGTAATTCTATATGTTGAAGATTTTTTCGCATTTCTATATACAGGGCCTTAGAGGCAGAATCATTTATTAAAATTAGTTTGGAATTTTATTGAAATCTACAGCCGCAGCAGGTTTCTCCATGTTGACCTGTGTTAAGTCAACATCGAACAACTTGGCATAAAATAGATCAAAAGCCACGTAAGCTGCTAAATATTTATCTCTTATGGCCAGGCTGTACATCGACATTAATGGGGTTCCAAAAAGTTTGGGGCTCATGCTATTGGTGGATACCAATGCATTGAGGGTTGTTTTGAGATCCTTGTTTTGAATATGATCACCAATGCATTTGAAAAAGGGGCTATTGTAGTTTAAATGGCTATTCGGATTATTGGCATCCCACAAACTGTTGTCCTTTTTTAAGGCCTCGAAAACTTTTACTGTATGGGGTGACAACATATCAGTGTATTTCACGCGATTGTTCACAGCCGATCTCACGAACTGGGAATAGGCCCTGACCTGATTGGGATTATCTTTACCGTAGAATGTCATCACATCATTTTCGAAAGCAAATAAGGCTTCATTATAAAGTTTGGTGTCCAAATTATCACAATTTAAAACGATGCCTTTTTCTGAAAACTTGTAATCATTGAAAGGTTGTTCATTATTTTTACAACTTGCAAGACCTAAACATGCTGTAAAAACGATTAATTTAAGTTTAGCATTCATATGTCAGTATTTAAATTCACTCTTAATTTTTAACACATTAAAAAACCATCTTTAACTGTTACTTATAGGAGGAGGTTAAAAAATTTTCCCATAGGTTAGGATTCCTTTTTTAAACGTTCCTGTTCCAATTTCTCTGATAGGCGATGTTCTATAATCGGTTCAATAAGTGTTTTTCTGGGTTTCACTTTTACAAAAGGATAAATTTCCAATTCGTGTTTCATTTTATCATTTGAATTCGGATAGGCATTCGAGCCAATAAGCAGGTCTTCACCGTCGTTAAAGTTCTGCTGCTCTTTTTTTGCACTTTCTTTTATTTTACGCTGAATGGTCCCCTCCTTAAGTTGCTTTAAAAAACCACCATGTAACTCGATGTCCTTGAAGAGCTCCAGTGCTTTCGTAGCCAGTTGCTGCGTCAGGGACTCGATATAATAGGCCCCGTCGCATGGATTATTAACCATCTTGAAAAAACTCTCATGCTTTAGAATTAATAACTGATTTCTGGCAATACGCTCCCCAAAATCATTCGATCTATGGAAAATGGCATCGTAGGGCATGTTGCAAATGGTATTCGCTCCTCCCAATATGGCGCTCATACATTCTGTCGTGGTACGCAACATATTGCTATTGTAGTCATAAAGCGTCTTATTTCGTTTCGTCGGGGTAACAAAGATATGGCAATCTGGCGTTATGTTGTAGGCCTTAGCCAAAGTTCTCCATAGCATTTTCAGTGCTCTGAGCTTTGCTATTTCAAAGAAATAATTGGATCCCACAGCCACCTTGAACATCATATTTACGGGTTGCTTCGATGCTGTTATCTTGGAAAAATCATGTTCAGAATCTATGAAATTAAGGTATTCATTGGCATGGGCCAGACAATAGGCCAGTTGCTGAACCATTGTGGCCCCTGCATTTTGGTATACTGATGCATTAACAGTTATAGAATGGATACTCTTGAAAATTTCTGAGAACTGTTCAAAGTCCTCATGGATATTCGTGTACCAGTTACCCGAGCTTGCCAGATGACCAATAATATCGGTATCAAAATAAAACCCTGGTATTAATGCCATGCTGCCTGTTGAACGTTTTCGTGCTTCCAGAAGGCGTTTTATAAAATCCGGAGACAGAAATTGCAGTTCAAAATGGAGGTTGATGTCTTCTAAACTCACATTTCTTAAGAGCGCGTCAACGGAAATGGCATCAGACGGAATAACGAACTTGACACTCTCGGCTCCGCGTTTTAGTGCATTTTGAGCCTTCAGATTTGCCTTTTCAGCATGTTGAACGAACAGTGGTTCGCAGATGTCCCACTGACTGGCTCGCGTACCCGAAGCCAGCGGAAGCTCATTGAAATCATCAGCATGATAGAAGGGTTTAACGGCAATATCTTCATTGGAATTCCAAATAAGGGTTTTGTTATAATCTGCTCCTTTGAGGTCATATTGAATTTTTTGTTTCCACTCTTTGGCCGAAACCTCATGAAAATCATCAAATAATGTTTTACTCATCCTCTTTGACCTTTAAACTGTCTTCGTATTCTATGATATAAATTTCCTCATTTTCACGTTTCATATAGTATTCCTCACGTGCAAATTTTTCTAGGCCTTCTTCCGTCTGTAAATTATTAATAGCTTCCTTGTCTTTTTTAATTTCCCTCTCGTAATAGTCTTTTTCAGCCTCCAAAGCCTCAATATCATTGTTGAGTTCGTTATGGATAAACCAGGAGTTAGCATCGAAGAATACCATCCAAATAGCAAAACCCACCAGTATAATTACAAACCAGTTTTTAAATGGCTTTAAATATTTTTTCTTCAGGACAGCCATTTATAATGTGTTATTAATAATGGTTCTCACAATATCAATGGCCACGGTATTGTACTTGTTGTTTGGTATGATGATATCGGCATATTCTTTCATAGGTTCAATAAATTGGTCATGCATTGGTTTTAGGGTGGTTTGATAACGTGTCAGCACTTCATCTATATCTCTTCCGCGTTCCGAAATATCACGTTTTAAGCGTCGAATAAGGCGTTCATCTGTATCGGCGTGAACAAATATTTTTATGTCGAACATCTCGCGTAAGTCCGGATTCGTTAAAATCAATATCCCTTCCACAATCATAACTTTTCTGGGATGTGTTAGTATGGTGTCGCCTGTTCTATTATGTTTAACGAAGGAATATACAGGTTGGTGTATGGGGGCATTGCTTTTAAGTTCTTTCAAGTGCCCGGCCAATAGATCAAAATCGATGGACCTTGGATGGTCAAAATTGATTTTTTCACGCTCCTCGTAGGACAAATGAGAGGTGTCTTTGTAATAAGAATCTTGAGAAATTACACCTACTTCCCCTTCAGGAAGTTCATTTAGTATTTGATTTACAACTGTAGTTTTTCCGCAGCCAGTACCTCCAGCAATTCCTATAATTAACATAATTGGTCGTTAAGATTGCTTTACAAAGTTAGTTAAATGTCGAAACTTATTTTTTAATTTCAGAAACTTCTTCCACGGTTACTATCTGGTCATTTTTATTGCCCCAACTATTAGTTATGTAATTCATGACATCGGCAATCTCATCATCGGCCAAACCGGGTGGATCCATTTTACTATCATAGACTTTACCATTAACCGTAATTTTACCTTCCTGACCAAATTTAATACCCCTGATACTTTCTTTACGATTATTTAAGAGGTAATCTGAATTTGCCAGAGGAGGATAGAGATTTTCAACACCTTTACCGTCCGGTGAATGACATGTGACACAAAAATCATTATAGATCTCAATGCCCCGTTTGATACTTTCTTTTAATTCGTCCTGCTGTGAATAGACATCATAAAAATTGTGGTTGGACCAGTACAGGAATAAGCATACTATGAAGCTTATTGTGGTTAATTTCATAGCGATTATTTTAAGCTTTCAAATTGACTTCGATTAATTTACTATTCTATAGATGCCTTTCCCCTCCACAGCCATATAAATAAAGCCATCCGGAGCTTGAATCACATCTCTCAACCTGCCAATGCCTTCAAACAACTTTTCACGTTTTACAACCACATTGTTTTCAAGGATCAAACGTTCCAGGTACTGAAATTTCAGCGATCCCACGAGAACATTGGCTTTCCAGTCCGGGTACGCTTCAGATGATACTATGGCCATACCACTTGGTGCGATCGAAGGCACCCAATAGAAAAGGGGCTGTTCCATACCTTCCTTTTCGGTGATATCGGTAAATGTAGTACCGTTATAATTAATGCCATAGGAAATCACAGGCCACCCATAGTTTTTACCTTTCTCAACAACATTAATTTCGTCTCCACCTCGCGGACCATGTTCATTGACCCAGATGGCACCGGTGAATGGATTCTTCACCATACCCTGAGGATTGCGATGACCATAACTAAAAATAGCTGCTTTTGCATTGTCTGAATTAACAAAGGGATTGTCTTCCGGAATGCGTCCGTCATCATGCAGGCGGTAAATTTTACCGCAGTCTCTTGTGATGTCTTGAGGGTTGACATCCCTATTTCCGCGATCACCAACAGAAAAATATAAGTAGCCCTCATCGTCAAATTCTATTCTGGAACCCCAATGTTGCCCCTTTTTTGAATTCGGTTCTGCCTTGTAAAGTATCTCTTTTTCCACCAGAGTATTATCAACAAGCTTGGCTCTCATTACAGTGGTGTTTCCCCCATCACCCTCACCGCTTGAAGATCCGAAAGACATATAAATCCAACCATTGGTTTCATAATCGGGATGCAGTTTTAGGTCTAAAAATCCGCCCTGACCGCGAACATAGATATCGGGCACGCCATTCACATTCGATTTGACACCATCCTTAAAGTGAATGAGTTCTCCCGATTTTTCTGTAATCAGAATGCTGTTATCAGGTAAAAAGGCCATACCCCATGGAATATTTAAATCGGGTACGACGAGTTCTGTAGAGTATGTCAGGTTTACAGGATCTTCGGCCTTAACCTCAGATTCCAATTGCTGCGCACAGGCAAAAATGGTTAGTAGGGTTGCGCTTAATAAGATAATATACGTTTTCATAAGGTTAATGTTTCTTGTTTAAAATACATAATTTAAATCACAACCAGCAAAATAGTTAAATGGATTCCCAGGATAGTAATATCGTGGTGGGCTACCATTAAAACTCGTGGCATTGATTAAAATTTGAGAAGCGTAATGCTCATCTAATATATTATTTAAACCCAAATAAATATTAAGTTTTAAGGTTTTCTTAAGATTTGACATGAAACCCATTTTTAGGTTGGTCAAACTGTAACTGTCTGAATACAGGCTGTTGCTATCGTTCATTGGCATTCGCCCGACTGCAGAATAATTGATGGTGCCGTAAAAGCCGAAATGACTAAAATCGATACCCGCATTAAAAATGTGCGAAGGAACTCCGGTTAAGTCATTTCCGGAGTAATCGTTAGTCTCATCGACAAACTGTTGAAATTTAAAGTGGTTTAAGCTATGGCTTAAAAAGACATTCAAATCGGATCTTTCTTTTTTGAATACCTTGTAATTCAACTCCAATTCCAGGCCGTCATGTCTTGTTTTTCCCGCATTGACACCAATGAATTCATCCTCACCCGTTCTACGCGATACCAACAGGTTCTTAATGGCAAGGCGATACAAGGACAATTGAAACCAAAGGGATTTATTGAGGGTGGTTCCCCTTGTTCCAATTTCAAAATTCCAACCGGTTTCGGGTTTTAAGTCATTGTTTATTTGACCATTCGGTAATAAGGTTTCATTTGCAGAAAGTGGTGAAAAGCCATGAGAGGCATTTGAAAACAAACTCATGTTTTCTGAAATTACATAGGTCGCTGCAATTTTAGGTGAGAAAATGTTCTTATAACGATAGGTTCCTGATTGATCAGGGTTTTGTTCGGAAACAGGAAAGTTATCGGTTAATTTGTAATAGGTTTTATTAAGGTTTGCCCCAAATGATAGGGTTGTATTTTTAAGCAGAGCTAAATTGAGCTCAGCAAATAGATTGTAATAGTTTCTGTTTTCTATGAAGTTCGACAGAATGGCGCCTTCCAGACTTGCCCCATTTGCTGCATCATCCTGGTACAAATTTTCGAAAGTACTGTACTTATACCGGTCATTGAAAACTTCACCTCCGAAGGTCCAATGCACCCGTTTCTTAAAAAGCGCCGATTCGCCTACGAGACGCGATCTTATGCCAAATGCCGTTGTGTTTTCTCGAAGGATATTAAATGGTCTGGGTTCGTAGGCATCTCTAAACGACGTAAAGAGACTTGTGTAAAGTTTTGTTTTTGCATTCCATCTATGTTCCCATGATAATCCTAGAATCCCTCTATTGGAATCTTCAAAGCCCTTGGCCTGTTTCCAGGTGAATGCAGCGGATTTTGGGTTATTGCGATAGGTTTCTTCATTCAAGGAACTTGGGATATACGCTTTTAAGTTGACAAAACTCGCCAGGACGGATAATTCATTTCTTTCGTTGATATAATGCGCGGTATTCGCAGTAAAAGTGGACCGGCTGTATGCGTTATTTTCTCGATATCCGTCACTCAGTGTATTACTGTAAATGGCATTAAAACTATTGGACTTAAACCCTAAGTTCATATCGACAATCGTTTTAGACAGGCCGAACGACCCAATTACATATTCCGAATTCAAAGCGGACTGGTTTAGAGCGGCCTGTTTGGGGTTTAACTTAATGACGCCTCCTAAACCTGCACCGTAAATACTGGACCCATTGCCCTTGATGATCTCAATTCTGGATAAGGAAGAAAGTTCAAAATCTTCAATTGTGGTTTCACCGCTGCCATTTGTTAAGGGTATATCTTTAAAATAGGCTCTGATTTTCGATGTCCCAAATAAATTTCTGGAACCTATCCCACGAATTGTTATGCGGTTGGTGTTAAGGGTCGCATTTTGCATGAAAATACCTGGAGTTCTATTTAAAACAGGGGCATAATCTGTATGATTTGAACGCTTTATGTCCTTCAATGTAATTAACCCCACCGACGCTGAAACATCCTTAAGCGATTTAGGATACTGGTCAACATTCACAATAACCTCACTTAACTCCTGGGGATTAATAGATAAGCGCAGGGTATAATATGTATCCGCAGTGAGATGCATTGTTTTTTGAATATAGCCCTCTTTGTTAAACACATACATCCCCGGTGCATCTAATTTAAAAGAACCATCAGAATTGGAATACCTTATTGTTTTGCTGTTTAACTGCTGTATTTTAACACTATCCAAACTATGGTTGCTAAACGCATCAATTATTTTTCCCCCTACAGTCTGACCATCTATTCGAAGCATAATAAAAAGAATAAACAGCAAGGAGAATATTTTTTTCGACACAAACTTTCGTTAAAGATTTACCAGTTAAATATAAAGTTTTAATTCTTAAATATTTTCAGCAAATGCGTTTTTAAAATTAATATTTCATCTATATTTGCATGCCGAAAAGTGTTGTCCTTATGGTCCCTGACTGAGATAATGGGTTAATGAGGGCATAAGGTGATACAGAGGGCACAGGCTCCGCCTGGTCATCGCGTCACTCCGCGGGCGTGAAGCCTGCCTGCCGCAGGCAGGGTCGCAGGTTCTTCTCACCTGCTAAAAGAATGAGGAAAAGATATTGATTGAGTTAATAAAGGCCGGCACACCGTCTGGCCCTTTGTTAAAAAAGGTCTACAAGACCTTTTTTGGACACTCAGTCCGGGGTGTAGCACCGCGATAAACTCGGCACAGGCTCCGCCTGGTCATCGCGTCACTCCGCGGGCGTGAATGTCGCAGGTTCTTCTCACCTGCTAAAAGAATGGGATGAAGATATTGATTGAGTTAATAAAGGCCGGCACACCATCTGGCCCTTCGTTAAAAAAGGTCTGCCAGACCTTTTTTGGACACTCAGTCCGGGGTGTAGCACCTCGATAAACTCGGCACAGGCTCCGCCTGGTCATCGCGTCACGCCGCGGGCGTGAAGCCTGCCTACCGCGGGCAGGGTCGCAGGTTCTTCTCACCTGCTAAAAGAATGGGATGAAGATATTGATTGAGTTAATAAAGGCCGGCACACCATCTGGCCCTTCGTTAAAAAAGGTCTACCAGACCTTTTTTGGACACTCAGTCCGGGGTGTAGCGTAGCCCGGTCATCGCGCCTGCTTTGGGAGCAGGAGGTCGCAGGTTCGAATCCTGCCACCCCGACCATAAAAGCCGAACCTAGTGTTCGGCTTTTTTTGTTTGAGCGCAATCGAAGCGTGCTTCCAGATTGAAGCGAAAACAAGAAAGATTGAAAAGCATCGCTTTTCGGCTTTTATGAGCAACACCCACAATTTCAGGATCACGGCAGGTAATCCTGCCACCCCGACCATAAAAGCCGAACCTAGTGTTCGGCTTTTTTTGTTTGAGTGCAATCGAAGCGTGCTTCCAGATTAAAGAGAAAATAAAAAATAGAAAGCAACTTTTTTAGGGGTAAACTGGCTTTAAAAATGCCTGCAGATAAAATAAAAATTTCATGCCTAGAGAAAAGGAATTCTATCGGCATGAAATGGGAAAAACATAGGTAGAAAATTTATTTTCCTAAGCATGTTTCCCAGGCCTGATAAACACTGGTTCTTCCAAAGGTTTTTTTGAATTTGGTCAGTGTTTTGAAGAGCGGTACCATAAGTATAAGAAAGTTCAGTTAAACGCGATAAAACACTTATATTAGCAGGGGTAAATTAAAAAGAAATCACCCCTTGAATGAATGAAATATAAGTGTATCATCTTTGATTGTGATGGCGTTCTTGTTGACAGTGAAGGCATTTCAACCAGGATACTCGTGGAAATGTCCAGAGTATTAGGAGCGGAAATTGAAATGAATTTTGCTCTAGACTATTTCTCGGGAAAATCACTGCATAGTATATTGGAATTCATTGAAGGCAGGATCAATAAAAAACTTCCTGGTCATTTTGAGCAAGAATTCAGAAAACAAAGTTTTAGGGCCTTCAAGACAGAGTTAAGGCCAATCAAAGGAATCGTTAATGTTTTGAACAACATTACTGTTCCTTATTGCGTGGCTTCAAGTGGACCACCGGAAAAAATAAGGTTAAATTTGACAACGACCGGACTCATTGAAAAGTTTGAGAACAGGATATTCAGTAGTTATGAAATCGGAAGTTGGAAACCTGACCCTGGAATTTTTAAGCATGCAGCCAGGACCATGGGGTTTAAGCCAAGCGAGTGTGTTGTTATTGAGGATAGCGTGGCTGGAATTAAAGCGGCGAGAACAGGTGGATTTGATGTTTTTGGCTTTGCCAAAGGGAATAATCATTCTGAACTTGAACGTCTGGGAGCACAAATATTCTTTGAAATGGAAAAGCTGTTGGACATGTTAAATGAACACTGACTAATGACTCATTGAGTTTACCTGAGTTTCAATTGGATAATTGATCTTCGAAATGGGTGCTACAAATTGTTTATAGGATTTGCTCTGGTTTCCGCATTCAGTGCTGTTTTAAAAGATTTTACAAGGAAATTTGTGCATATATGGGGCAATGATCCGATAAAAATAATTCATTAAGCGTTTCGGCAAGTACCGCATATCTTTTTACACTATCAACATTTCTGATAAAAATATAGTCAATAAGTTTGCGCTTTTCAAACGGTCGGTGATCAAAACCACAGGTCGACCAGTCGGGTCCGTAGGTAAAGACTGCTGCCTTTTTTGAATCGACGAAAGCCCCTTTTTCCTTTGGATCTATTAGGGATTGAATACCTTCCGATTCCGGTGTGAGATTAAAATCGCCAGTCAGTATAACCGGCATATCACGGGCTATGGAAATGGATTTTTGTTTAATTAATTTAGCACTTTCAATTCGTGCCTGCTTGCCAATATGATCAAAATGGGTATTAATCACAACAAATTTTTTACCGGTTATTTTGTCTTTAAGAAGCACCCAGGTAGCAATTCTTTCCAGATCGGCATCCCAACCTTTACTCACTTTTTTAGGGGTTTGACTGAGCCAAAACGTGTTACTTTTCAAAGCTTTGAATCTATCTTTGCGATAAAATATTGGAGCATATTCGCCTTTTTCCTTTCCGTCTTCCCTTCCAACACCGACAAAATCGTAGTCTTTTAAATTGGTTTTTAAATAATTAAGTTGGTTTACCAGGACCTCCTGCATACCAATAATATCCAGATCGTAAAAGTGGAACATACGTATGATATTTTCTTTTCTGTAATTCCAATTTTGCTTGCCATCTTCAGGATTGTCATATCGTATATTGAATGACATGATTCTTAAATCGCTGGTCGTCTGCGCGAATAATAAGGGTGAAGAAAGAAATAAAGCGAGTATTAAAGTTAGCAGTTGTTTTTTCATAAGTCCTTTTTTTAGTATTCAGGTGATTAGAATGTCTTAAATTTTGATGAGAATCTTATTGCGGTACATCCAGAGCAGCAAAAGGGATTCAAGGCCCAATACTGCTAAAGCATTACATAGCAAAACCCAGTGCTCACTTAAAATGTTTCCAAGGGAAGCACTTGTAAAAATGTAAATAACTTCGTTGAACCACTGTTCTCCGATGGTAAGACTGAAATAATATATGAATATGGGATTGGTTCCAAAGAGTACGAAATAGACAGTCCAGTTTTTAATATTTTTTATGTCCACCAACCAGAAAAACAAGCTTAAAACCAATAATGCCCAACCTCCGGAAGCAAAAATGAAGGCCATTGAACAGATTCTTTTTATGATTAAGGATATACCCGTAAAATCTAAAGCATAACCCAACATTAGAAAAATAATGCCTGCTGTTATTAAATAATTCAGTTTCTTTTTATTTTCCCAGGAATTCAGCAAAATTTGTCCGGCCATAACGCCCCAAATCGTATGTGCTGCTGATGGGATTGCATTAATGGCCACCCAGCCATCCGAATTTATCTTTCCCATTAAAACCATATCCATCCAAGACCCGAAATTTTGACCCATGACCCAGGGATTATTAAAACCCTCGAGAGGAAAGAAGCGGTACAAGAGATCCGTTATTAATACAAGGGACAAGGAAGCTATAAGCTGTTTTGTTAAACTAAAGCGCATTAAAAAAAATGCAATGAGTATGGTAACCGACAATTGACTCAGGACATTCCACAGTTCCCAAACCACCGCCTTACTATGAATGCAATGCAGTAAAACACCCAGAAATAAAAGGATTATACACCGTTTTACGATGTGTTTAAGTATTTGATTCTGGGTCTGGCCTTTTTTAAGTCTACTTAAATAGGAGAACGGCATGGCAACACCCACAATAAACATAAAGAAGGGCTGAATTAAATCCCAGAATCGCAATCCATGCCAGGGATGATGATGGAATTGACCCAGTAGCAGCTCTAAGAAACCGTCAGGATTGAAATTGCCGAAAGCGCTGTACAAACGGGCAGCTTCTGCAGTTAATAAAAACATGGTTAAACCCCTAAACGCATCAAGCGACAATAAACGTTGTTTTATCTCCATTGTTATGGGTCCGATTAATACAAATTAAGGCTGATATGAACTAATTGAAGCAATCAGATGCAACCTAATGCTTACACAGTGACATCAAATGATTTCATTTACCTTGACCGGTCTTTTTTCTTTTAATGATTTAATTGCCGCAAGTCCAATTTTTAACGATTGTAAACCGTCATTGCCATCAACTGGGATAGGGGTGTTATTTTCCAAACTATTTATATATTCAGACATTTCCGTTCTGTAGGCTGCTTCGTATCTCTCGAGAAAAAAGTTTAAAGGCAGGGCTGCCTGCATACCCTTACTGTTGTATAATCGATGTGAATCATGAAAATTATTATTGGCCTGAACCATTCCCTTCGATCCGAAGACCTCTATCCTTTGGTCATAACCATAAGCGGCTTCCCTGCTATTATCGATTATGGCCATTGTACCGTCTGTATACGTTAAAGTGATTACAGCGGTATCAATGTCGCCGGCAGCTCCTATTTCAGGATCCACGAGCACAGCGCCCTTTGCATAAACTTCTTCAACTTCTTTCTCCACAATAAACCGGGACATGTCGAAGTCGTGAATGGTCATATCTAAAAATAGGCCTCCAGATTTTTCTATGTAACTTATTGGTGGAGCGCCGGGATCTCTACTGGTTATTTTCACGATGTGAGGTTGTCCGATAGCGCCATTCTTTACAAGCTGCTGTACTTTCTTAAATTCTTTGTCAAAGCGTCTGTTAAACCCGAGCATAAGCTTAACATTGGTCTCATTAATGGTCTTTATAACCTGATTTACTCTGCTAAGTGAAAGATCCAAGGGTTTTTCACAGAAAATATTGATACCTTCTTTAGCAGCCAATTCCACGTAGTCGGCATGGGTATCCGTTGGAGAACAAATAACAACCGAATCAAATGGGGTCACTTTAAGCAGTTCCTCATAAGTGTCTACCACAAAAGCAATACCTCGTTTTCGTGCGTATTGTTGCGATGCTTCCAAGGGATCCATAACGGCAACAACCTCCACATTATTTACTTTTAGTAAATTGTCCAAATGGATCTTTCCAATACGTCCTAATCCGGCAATGGCAAATCGTAATTTTTTCATCTGAAAGTGTTTATAATCCTAATGTTTTTATGTAATCCCGGTTGGCCTGTGCACATCCTTTCGGATTTCCCATCCCCGGTAAAATATCCTGTTCGACCACAATCCAACCATCATAGTTCTGTTTATTGAGCAAATCAACAATGACTTTAAAGTTAACAACACCTTTGCCCAATTCACAGAATACCCCTCTTTTTATGGCATCAAAGTAATCTCCGTTACTTTTCTTCGATAATGCCGCCGCATTAGGATCAAAGTCTTTAAAATGAATGTGCCAAATGCGGTCTTCATACAATTTCAGAGCTTCAACAGGATCGCCTCCACCAAAAGCATAATGTCCCATATCAAGGCACAATCCCAAGAGCTTCGGGTCTGTTAATTTTAAAAGTTTTTTTACCTCTTTAGGGGTTTCAACATAGCCAGCACAATGGTGATGGAAAACGGTTCGCATACCAAATGTTTCTTTAACAACTTTTGCAATGTTTTCGGCACCTTTGGCAAAAGTCTCCCACTGTTTTTTTGAGAGTCCCATGCTGGGCTGAATTCTGCCGGCATTTTTTGTCCGATGCGGTACAGCGGCATTGTCATCGGCAAGGACAATAAAGGCCTTTTTAAAACCTGCCTTATACATTAATTCGGCCACTTTCAGGGCAGCTGTAATACCGGATTTGTGGTTGGACTCATCGGCCAGACCAACTGGAACAAACGCACCCAGTAAATCAAGGTTCCTTTTTTCAATCTCGGATTTTAACAATTCCGGAGCGGTAGGCATGAACCCCCAATCGCCAAGTTCGGTACCCACATAGCCCGTTTCCTTGATTTCATCTAACACCTGCTCGAAACCAATCTCTTCTGATTTTTCTTCAAGGTCAAACTCCAGAGCGCCCCACGAGCAAGGTGCATTTGCTATCTTAATCATAACCCTTAATTAAAATTTTCGCGACCATTTTTTTGGCCAGCGTTCTATAACCACTTTCGTTTGTGTGAAAAATTCAATGGCATGTTTACCCTGGCCATGTAAATCACCAAAGAAACTGTCCTTCCAACCGCTGAATGGAAACTGTGCCATAGGTGCCGCAACACCAATGTTAATCCCAATATTTCCGGCATTGGCTTCATTTCTGAATTTTCTGGCACTGGCACCACTTCCTGTGAATAAGCAAGCCATATTTCCATAATTCCCGCTATTCACAAAATTCAAGGCCTCTTCAACTGTATTCATTGAAATCAAGCTCATGACAGGGCCAAATATTTCGGTTTTGATCAACTCTTTGTCAAGTGCCACATTTTCAAGAATGGTTGGTGCCAGGAAATTGCCTTTTTCATAACCCGAAATGGACGTTTCTCTGCCGTCTAAAAGCACATTTGCACCTTCATCGATTCCCTTTTGTATCAGGCCCTCGATTCTGGTCTTGCTCTCTGCTGTTATCACCGGTCCCATATCGACCCCCTGATCTAATCCATAACCCGTGGTGCGTCCTTTTACGGTTTCATAAAGAGCCTCCTTTACAGTTCTGTTATGGTCGTCTACGGTAATAATAGTGGAGGCAGCCAAACAACGCTGCCCTGCACATCCGTAAACGGAATCTGCAATAATTTTTGTGGACATTTCAATATCTGCATCCGGTAAGACAACCACCGGGTTCTTAGCACCACCTTGAGCTTGTACCCTTTTACCATGGGCGGTTCCTTTGGAATAGATGTATCGGGCAACAGGTGTACTGCCAACAAAACTAATGGCTTTTATTTCGGGGTGTTCCAAAATGGCATCTACCGATTCTTTTCCTCCGTGTACCAGATTTATCAGACCTTTCGGGATATCTAACTGATCGATAAATTCGAAGATCTTCATCATGGTCAAGGGGACCTTTTCCGATGGTTTTACGATAAAGCTATTCCCGGTGGCAATAGCATAAGGCAAGAACCAGAAGACAATCATACTCGGGAAATTAAATGGGGTTATACAGGCACAAACACCTACAGGTTGCCGTATCATCATTTCATCAATTCCTGAAGCGATATCCTCAATAAAATCTCCGGCCATTAACATCGGTGTGCCACAGGCAACCTCAATATTTTCAATAGCCCTTTGTATTTCACCTTTGGATTCGGCATAGGTTTTACCGGATTCGTTGGTAATAATTTCAGCTAAGGGTTCTATTTGGTTTTCAATCAAAGATTTTAATTGATACAGGACCTGTACGCGTTTTATGACCGGCACATGGCGCCATTCGTTGTAGGCCTTCGAGGCAGCCACTGTAGCCGCCATAACATCTTTAGCCGTATCGGCACCATAGGGCACCGTGGCCAATACGTCCTGCGAGGCAGGATTCAGTACATTCAGCGTTTCTTTGGAATTGCTTTCTGTCCAGACACCGTTTATATAATTTTTTAAAATATTCATTTTGTCTATATATTTTAATTAAGATTCTTTTTAACTATTATGTCCTAGCATGACATATATGAGGACTGTTATCGTGCATAGTGCAATAGAAAGTGGTTTGGTAAATTTCCACTGGGTTAAATCAACTGCTTTAACATCCGTTATTTCATAGAGGTTCTTTCTCGGGAAATAATAGGATACCACGTACATTATAATCACGTTCAAAACAAACTCTATGCCCCAAAGGTGAACAAAATGGATATTGTGATCGGTATAGATAAATGACATGATTACATAAAAAGAAAGCCCGAACAACAGTGCTGTTTTTGCACCCGTTTCCGATACTTTTTTCATGAAAAATCCAGCTAAGAGAATAGAGGCAATTGGAATAAAAAAGATACCGTTAAGCTGTTGTAAGAGCTGATACAATCCATCAGAGGCATTGGCTACCATTGGGGCAGCAAAAATGGCAGCAATGGCCAATATGGTTGAGGTGGATTTTCCAATAACCACCAATTTTCGATCCGTTATATTTTTATCGATATGTCTTTTGTAAATCCCGACACTAAATAAAGTGGCGGCAGAATTCAGTACCGAATTGAAGGTACTTAACACGGCACCCATGATAACGGCGGCAAAGAAACCTATAAGCCACACGGGCAAGACTTTTTTAACCAGTTCCGGGTAGACCATATCCTGTTGGTTAAAAAAGGTGTCCTGAAAATAATAATAGCAGATCACGCCCGGAAGAATAATTACCAAAGGAATTAAGATTTTAAACACTCCGGTAATTAACAGTCCTTTTTGTGCCTCTTTTAAATTTTTGGCTCCCAGGGCACGCTGTATGATGGTCTGGTTCATTCCCCAGAAATACAACTGATTAATAATTAGCCCTGTAAACAAGACTTCGAAGGGCATCACTGAATCTTTAGCCCCAATAACATTAAACTTTTCTGGCGCAAACTCGTAGACCTTCACCAGGCCGTTCCACACATTGTCATTACCTATTTCGTATAGCGCCAAGGTCGGGATCAGAAGCCCTCCAAGAAGTAACCCAAATCCATTGATAGTATCGGACAAGGCAACGGCCTTTAATCCTCCGAATATGGCATAAATGGAACCAATAACGCCAATGATAACAACCGTCATCCAAAGGCCTTCCGATTTTGAGACATGAAAGAGCTCTGATATTCCAAACAAACTTTCTAAACTAATGGCTCCGGTATAGAGTACAATAGGTAACAGGGTTACCACAAAGGAAACAATTAAAAATCCTGCAACAAGGGTTCTTGTCATCCCGTCAAAGCGATTTTCCAAAAACTGCGGAATGGTGGTGAGGCCCATTTTTAAATATTTCGGAATAAAGTAAATGGCAGCGATAACCAGAGCTATGGCCGAGGTGACTTCCCATGCGATGATAATAAAACCATTTACATAAGAATTGCCATTCATGCCAATAAGATGTTCAGTCGAAATATTCGTTAGCAACATGGAACCGGCGATAACAATACCCGATAAACTCCGACCACCGAGAAAATATCCAGTAGATGATGTTAAATTCGTTTTGCGAAGATAATACCAGGTGAAAAAGGCCACCCCCCCGGTAAACAGGATAAACGATGCGAGTGTAATGGATAAATCAATTGTCATAAATTATGTTTGGTTAGTTAAAATTTACAGGTAATATTTCTGATTCTGTTTATTCTGGTGATAGGTTTTTAATGCTGCTTTAACAGGTTCTTTTTCAGAGACTTCGGCAATGGCAACATCCCACCAGGCAAAGCCGGGAACTGCTTTTTTTCTGTCAACATCAATGTAAATTAAAGTCGTTCTATCTATGGTTTTTGCTTTTTTAAGGGCTTCCTTTAATTCTTCAACATTGGATGTCTTTATGACATAGGCACCCATACTGGCTGCGTTAGCGGCATAATCTATAGGCAACAGGTCGCCATCCAGTTGTTGTGTAACTTCATTTCTGTACCTATAATACGTACCGAAGCCTTCACTGCCAACGGCATTGGATAAACTACCAATACTCGAGTAACCGTCGTTGTTGAATAAGATGATGGTCATCTTTTGTTTTTCCTGAATGGAGGTTACAATCTCCTGAGACATCATGAGATAACTGCCGTCTCCAACCATGACATAAACTTCACTCTCGGGTCTGGCCATTTTTGCGCCCAGACCTCCGGCTATTTCATAGCCCATACAGGAGTATCCGTATTCCAGATGAAATCCTTTTGGATTAGAGGTTCTCCATAGCTTGTGAAGGTCGCCCGGAAGACTTCCGGCCGCACAGAGTACAATATCATCGGGACCAGAGAACGTATTTACAGCACCAATAACCTCGCCCTGGAAAGCAGGAGTATCATTTTTTTCCGAATAGATCTCAGAAACAAAAGCATCCCATGATTGGTTTAAAGCTTCTGTTTTATTCCGGTAAACGGAGGACACATGATAGTCTGAAAGTGCTTCATTCATATATTCTAAAATAACCTTGGCATCACCAACCAGCGGGATAGCGCCATGCTTGAAGGCGTCGAACTCAGCGACATTGATATTAATGAATTGTACATCAGGATTTTGGAAAGCCGATTTGGATATCGTTGTAAAGTCACTATATCGGGTACCAATACCTATGACTACATCGGCATCCTGAGCTACTTCAATAGCCCCTGGTGTTCCTGTAACGCCTATGGCGCCCAGATTTTGAGGTTCGTTGTAATGCAAAGAACCTTTACCTGCATAGGTTTCCGATACCGGTATTCCGGTACGGTTGACCAGTGTTTTTAAAACCGATGTCGCGCCACTGTATATAGTACCACCGCCGGAAATTATCAAAGGCCGTTTACTGTTTCGTATGGTTTCTACGGCCTTATTCAATAGCGTTTTGTCGGGCATGGTTCTGCCAATAAACCAAACGCGTTTTTCAAACATGTGCAGCGGAAAGTCGAAAGCCTCCGTCTGAACATCCTGAGGGATGCTTAATGTAACCGTCCCGGTTTCAGCCGGTGAGGTAAGCACACGCATAACTTCAGGTAAGGAGGTGATGAGCTGCTCCGGACGGTTAATTCTATCCCAATATTTCGAAATAGGTTTGAAGCAATCGTTAACCGATATATCCTGAGATTGTGAAGACTCCAATTGCTGTAACACAGGTGCTACCTGTCTTGTGGCGAAGATATCACCGGGAAGTAATAGCACAGGTATTCTGTTAATGGTTGCTCCGGCTGCAGCCGTAATCATATTTGTTGCTCCTGGGCCAATGGAAGTGGTGCAAACAAAGGTCTGCATACGATTTTTTACCTTGGCATAAGCTGCGGCTGTATGCACCATGGCTTGCTCGTTTCTTACCACGTAAAACGGAAATTGGGGATTTTGATGAAGGGCCTGCCCAATTCCGGCTACATTTCCATGTCCCAGAATACCCATACAACCTGCAAAGAAGGGGGTTTGTTCACCATCTCGCTCCACGTATTGATTTTTGAGATATTCAATGGTGGCCTGGGCTACGGTTAGTTTTTTTGTTTTCATTTACAACGTGTTTTAAAATCCGCCTTTATCATTGATAAACTGCATTGATTCATTTAATGTGGGCATAAAATTGGCACATCCTTTTTTGGTAACGACCTGTGCACCGCTGGCATTTCCCATACGACAGGATTTGTAAAGATTCCAACCCTGAAGGATGCCATATAAAAAGCCTCCCGCAAAGGCATCACCAGCCCCTAAAACGTTTAATACCTCTACAGGAAATCCAGGGACATCTTCTCTTGTATTGTCATTTTTATAGATGCTCACACCATTTTCACCTCTTTTTACGAGTAATATTTCGATTCCCAATTCAAGAAGTTGTGCTATGGACTGGTCTATGTCACCTTTTATTTCAGGAGCGGATATCTGTTGGTCTTTAATGGAAACTTGGGAGGCTTCATTGAGCGTGGCCGCTAAGATTTCCTCTTCGGTACCAATCGCAATCTTTACTTTGGGAAGGATAGCACGTACCATAAGTCCGAATGCCCTGTAATCATGCCACTGGTCTGCTCTGAAATCTAAGTCCAATACGACATCCACATTATTTTTATTGGCTATTTCTGCAGCACAAAATGTGGCACTTCTACTGGGTTCGATATTCAAAGCGGTGCCATTAATCAACAGTATTCTATGATTTTCAATGTTGGCGTTCAGAACATCATCAATGGTCACCTGACTGTCGGCTGCATTGTTCCGGTAGTACACCAACGGGAATTTGTCCGGTGGTTCAATCCCTAAAACAACCGCACTGCTTCTTGCGTTTTCCTTAACCGTTATACAGCTCGTGTTAACACCTTCTTTGTTTAAAAAATCTAAAATAAACTCACCTACTTTATCATTACCGACCGCGGTAAGTAAACTGGCTTTAACACCCAGTCGCGCACATGCCACGGCAATATTCAAAGGGGATCCCCCCACGAAGGCATCAAATCCCTTGATGTCATTAAATGGAGCACCTATATTCTGAGAATACAGGTCTATGGAGGATCTGCCAAAAGTGATGATGTCTAATTTTTCAGTTTTCATTTTTTAATGCTTGAGGTTTATTCAGCGTTGTTCATCTCGGCTGTAACAAGGGGTAACCTTTCATCCTGGGAGCTCCAGGAATTATAAATCCATTCATGATCAGGGTCGGTCGTATTGGCTAAGCACTGATCTGTGCCAGCTAAAAAATTAAGGTAATAACAATGAAAGCCATGAGCAGCGACGACAGGATGAAATCCTTTTGGAATTAATACAACATGATCGTGTTTTGCCCTGACAATTTCATCCAGTGACTTATCTTTAGTATAAACTTGCTGTATGGCGTAAGCTTCTGGTTTTTCAAATTTATAAAAGTACGTTTCTTCCTGGATGGGTTCCAGAACATTCCCCTCTGCGTCCAAAATACGTTCATCGTGTTTGTGCGCGGGATACGAACTCCAGTTACCAGAAGGGGTATAGACCTCTCTGGACACCAATCTTTGACATCCGAATCCGGGAGGGATTAAATCGTTGAACTGACGTGTGGCATTGTCACCTCCAAAAATGACCGTTGGTGTGTCTTCAGGTCTTACAAATTTTGCAGGAAAATCGGCATCAGACTGGCACCAACCATAGGCAATATCCAATTCGGCACTTGTGGCTTCCAACACAAATTTCGAATTTCTTGGCAGATATAAGGTATGGGCTACTCCGCTAAAGACATCTTTTCTGCCATTCACAGTCTCCCATTGTCCCTTATCACTCTTTACTTTAAAATTTCCACTCAATAGAACAATAGCCATTTCATTGTCCTGGGTATCGTGTTCCCACAAGTCGCCCAGTTTCATTTTCCTGGCTTCAAAATAAAGATAATTCCAATGCGCAGATTCAGGCGTTATTCTGTGGTAAATAGTTCCGTTCTTAGCGGGTTTTATCAATAAATGAGAGTCACTTTTCATAATGCTGCTTTTTATAATTTGAGTTCGCTAGCTTTACCGGTAGCTCCTAAGAGGTCGAATTTTTCGATGATGAACTGTTCACATTCCTCCATATATGTTTTGCCGGGTATAATAGGATCAAATTGATCCGGTGTATCAATGAAAAATTCTCTATGCACTCGAGCCCAGATAAGCCTTAAATCGGTAGCTATGTTGATTTTACAAACCCCATATTTAATGGCTTCTATGATATCACCGGGAGGTACGCCTTTGGCGTTTGTCTTTAGTTGTCCACCATGTTCATTTATGCGTCTTATTTCAGTCGCATTTACAGCTGACCCTCCATGAAGTACAATAGGAAAATTGGGAATACGATTCTGAATCTCTTTTAAAATATGAAACTGAATACCTTGTCCTCCTGAAAATTTATATGCCCCGTGACTGGTACCCACGGCAACTGCGAGACTGTCACACTGGGTTTCTTTAACAAATTCCTCTACTTCAGAGGGTTCCGTATATCTTGCCGATTTCTCTTCAACAGAGAGATCGTCCTCAACACCGCTAAGAACCCCCAGTTCGGCCTCTACCATAACATTTTTTTTGTGTGCTTCGATGACAACCGATCGCGTTCTTTTTACATTCGTTTTGAAGGGATCATGGGATGCATCAATCATTACAGAATTAAAGTGGTTTGAAGCAATCGCATCAAGAGCATGCGCCTCATTGCCATGATCTAAGTGAATGGCAAAGGTCGCTTTTGGATATACCCTAGAAGCCGCCTTAATCATGCCCAATAACATTTCAGGGTGGGTATAATTTCTTGCAACCGGAGTCATCTGAACAATAAATGGAGCATTGGCTTTTTGTCCCGCACTAAACAATCCAAAAACCTGTTCCAAGGTGAATATATTGATAGCCGGGATAGCATATTTACCATAACAGTTTTCATAAAATATTTTAGGAGAGACAATCATAAAAATGGATGTTCCAAGCCCAATTAGGCATATAATGTCATATCAAAACAACAACTAAAAATTGATTATAAAAAGGATATAGGAGTAAAGTTTTATGCAAACCTTTGCATGAAATTTGTAATTTTTTTGAAGGTGTATTTTGGAATTACATTTTTTTTGAAGACGCTCTTATGACAAGCTCAGGCTTAAAAATCTCCTCCCGGAGTTTCTGCTTTTCATCTTTATTGTCGATGCGCTTCAATAAGATTCGTGCAGAGAGCATGCCCATACTGTAAACGGGTTGCCAAATCGTTGATAATCCCGGGGTAAAATAACTCGAGTGTGGTTCATCATCAAATCCTATAATAGATATTTCCTCAGGAATTTTCAGGTTTAACATTTTTGCTGCATGCATAGCCGAGATGGCGATGCAATCGTTCACCGCAAATATGGCGTCCGGTTGGTTTTCTAACTTGAGGAGTGCTTTTGCAGGTTTAATACCATCTTCATGTGTGAATCCCTTAACATGTTTAATGTATTTTTTGTCAATTGGAATATCATGCTGTTTCAGTGCATCGAGATAACCGTTAAGTCGGTGTTTTGTTGTTGATAGATTTAATGGACCACCAATATGGGCGATACGTTTACAGCCGGATTTAACCAGGTAATCAACCGCCTGAAATGCACCGTCGTAATCATCTACAAGAACTTTATCTACTTCTAATCCCGGACAATCCCTGTCGAAAACGACAATTGGGATACCCGTTTTTTTGAAGCGTCTCAAATGATCGAAATTCTTCGTAGAGGAGGATGGTGATACCAGAATACCATCAACACCTACGCGCATTAAATTTTCAAGGATTTCTACTTCTTCCGTATACGATTCTTCGGATTGACAGATAATAATATTGTAGTTAGACGGTCGCAATATGTCCTGAATACCTGTAATTACTGATGAGAAAAAATGACTGGTTATCTCTGGGACCACTACCCCGATGATATGTGATTTTTTCTGTAAAAGGTTTAAAGCTAATAAGTTAGGATAGTAATTCAGTTTTTTTGCCGTTGATTTGACCTTCCTCTTGGTTCTTTGATTAATGGCCGGATGATCATTTAAGGCTCTTGAAACCGTTGAAATTGAAATATTCAATTTTGTGGCGATATCTTTTAAGGTTGCTCTGGGCTCGCTCATATGAATGCATTAGTGTTTATTAGTTCGAAAAGGAAGGCCTTTACAGGTGGCGTTATAAGTGGATTCATATATTTATATTTATTATAACACATATGCTTTTAGATTCGATGGTTTAAGCTGGTATTAATGATATTTTCAAATTGAAAAAATGTACCGAAGTAACATTAAAACACTGTTTTTTTGTTCCCATTAATGTTAAAACCAAATGCAAACCTTTGCATAAATATAAGCTAAATCTAAATAAAAATATTCATTGAATAATTGTAAGTTGCCAAATAAATAGGACAAAATTTTCATCCGTTGCCTAATTGAACGACAAACGCCTCACAGAGAGAACGGGAGACCTTTTCAATAAATTGTAAAAAACAAAGAGATGAAACTGTATAAAATTATAATCCTGGTATACCTTGTTTCAGGTAATTTAAATACCTCTTGGGGTCAGGATACCGGGACCGTTGATTTCGTAAATCCGTTAATCGGGACATCCACCCAAGGGTTTATGGAGGGAAGAGATGGTGGTGGCACGATGCCTTGTGTGGGTACCCCGTTCGCAATGACCAATTTTCTGGCGCAGACGCGTCAAAATAAAATTAGCAGAATGCCCTATGCCTATGAAGATAACACCATACATGGTTTCATGGCAACACACCAGCCCACGGTCTGGATGGGCGATTATGGATATGTGTCCGTAATGCCCCAGACAGGAGAACTCAAATTGCTGCCCGAAGAACGCGCCATGTCATTTTCCCACGAGAATGAAATCGTGAGACCTTATTATTATGCTGTAGACATGGGAGAAAAAAAGAGTGAAAGCATCAAAGGTGAAATTACCGCCTCATCGCGTTGCGGCATGTTTCAGTTCACATTTCCACAGTCTGAGGCATCTCATATCATCATCCAGGGAATTAACAATTCAGAAAATAAAAAGGACTTTCAAGGATATGTAAACATAGACTATGAAAATGGCGAGATTACAGGTTATAACCCGGAAAGGATGTCATCGCATTTGGGTCCTAAACTAAATAATTTCAAAGGCTATTTTATTATTCAGATCGATAAAAGTTTCGATTCTTTCGGTACCTGGAATTCCTTCAGAAATGAACCTCAGGTAAAAGTTGAAGGTACGGAGCAATATGGTGCCCGAATGGGGGCTTATGTAAGTTTTAAAACTGTTGAAGGTGAAAAGGTAAAGGTGAGGATAGCGACCTCTTTTATTAGTATTGAACAAGCAAGGATTAATTTGTCGAAGGAAATTTCAGGTTGGGATTTTGAAAAACTTAAGGAGACAACCAGGGATATATGGGAAGAAAATTTGAATAGAATCGAGGTAGAAGGTGTATCAGATGATGAAAAGACAATCTTCTACACCGCCCTTTTTCATACCATGCTATTTCCTCGGGAATTTTCCGAGTATGGAAAATATTATAGTCCTTTTGACGATAAGATCCATGAAGGAACTTCATACAATGATTACTCCTTATGGGATACCTTTAGGGCCTTGCATCCGCTGTTGCATTTTACGCATCCGGAAAGAGTGAGTCCCATGATTCAATCATTGCTGCAAATGTACGAGGAAGGCGGGTGGATGCCGAAATGGCCTAACCCAACCTATTCCAATATCATGACCGGCACCCATGCCGATGCCGTTATCGGTGATGCTTATGTAAAAGGCTTTAGAGACTACGACATTGATCTGGCCTATGAAGCCATGAGAAAGAATGCCATGTTACCACCTCCTTGTGATACCGAGAAACATTGGGGCGATAGGGATGAAGGTACACAGTATGAGGCCAGGGGAGGCCTGACCTATTATCATGCTTTGGGTTATGTTGCTGCCGATAAGACCAGAGAATCTGTAACGCGTACGGTTGAATTTGGTATTGATGATTTTGCCATAGCACAGGTGGCCAAAGATTTGGGAAAGATGGATGATTATGATCGTTTGATGCATAACAGTAAGAACTACAAAAATTTGTTCAATCCTCAAACAGGCTTTTTAAATGCGAAAAAATTTGACGGAACCTGGCATGAGAATGAACAGGAAGGCTTTACAGAAGGAGGGCGATGGACTTATTTATTTGGAGCCATGCACGATATAGAAGGCATGATTGCACTTTATGGCGGTAAAGAGAAATTTGCTGAAAAACTAAATGAGAATTTTGAAGGGAGACATTATCGACATGATAATGAACCTGGCCATCATTATGCCTATCTGTTTGATTATTGTGGGCAGCCCTGGAAAACTCAGGAACTTATTCGAAAACATACCTCTTCGGAAAATTTCAGAAATCATCCCATCGGAATAAATGGAAATGATGATTGCGGACAAATGTCCGCCTGGTATGTATTTGGGGTCTTGGGCTTTTATCCGGTAACCCCGGCAACAGATGTATTTGCTCTTGGGGCACCTCAATTTCCTGAGATTACCATGAATTTAGTCCACAACGGAAAACCGAAAACATTTAAAATTATAGCTCATGGACTTTCTGAAAGGAATATGTACGTCCAATCTGTGAAATTGGACAACACCGTTTTAAAAACACCTTTCATTAGTTATTCACAGATTATGGAAGGTAATACATTGGAATTTTATATGGGCAGAAAACCAAATAAGAATGCATTTTCGGAGTAACAGGGAGCGTTCATTCCCTTACCATTCTTTTTAATTCAGGTCATACCCTATAAAGCGCAAAAATGTAAAGTATATGAAGCAAAAAATAAGGTATTACATTTTGAGTTTCTGTTGTATTGCTGGAATAACGGTTTCCATGGCTCAGGCCAAGCAAATCGTAGATTATGTCAACCCCTTAATAGGGACGGCACCGTCGACAACCATAAGCGCTCTGAAACATGGTCTGCATAAAGAAAATAACGCCCAGGTGGTTCCTTTTGTTACCGCACCCTTTGGGATGACCAATTGGACACCACAAACCCAATCGACCGAAACCAAATGCCAGGCGCCTTATTATTATACGGATTCAATAATTACCGGATTCCGCGGAAGTCATTGGTTAAGTGGTTCCTGTGTTCAGGATTATGGCAGTATGACGATTATGCCAATTTCAGGCCCCTTAAAGTGTTTGCCGGATGAACGTGGATCGAAATTCTCCCATGCCTCTGAAGTTGCAAGGCCCTATAGCTATGAGGTCACTTTAAGTGACTATGACATTGATGTGGAAATGACCGCTACAAAACGGGCTGGTTTAATAAAGTTCAGATTTAATACAGCTGGCGAAGGTCATATGGTGGTGCATCCCAACAGTGATGAAGGTGAAGGTTTTGTTAGAGTAGACACCACTAATAATGAAATTATAGGATATAACCCGGTTCACAGAATTTATCAGGGTTGGGGGGAGCAGGCAGGATTTAGTGGGTATTTTGTTGTGAGGTTCGACAAGGCAATAAAGGCATTTGGAACCTATCAGAATGATCATATTTACAATGGAAAAGCAGAAATATCAGATCAGGAAAACCTCGGTGCCTATATCTCATTTAATACAGTGCCCGATGAAACCATACATGCTTTCATAGGGATCTCGTTCACGAGCATTGAAAATGCCCGTAAAAATCTCGACGCAGAGGTTGGAATGAAGACCATGAACGATGTCAAGTTACAATTGAAGCAGGAATGGGAACAGTTACTCTCAAAAATTAAGGTTGAAGGCCAAAGCGAGGATGCCAAGGTGGTGTTTTACACTGCTCTGTACCATAGTTATTTGCAACCACGTACGTTTAATGATGTTGATGGTGCTTATCCCGGATTTGCGGGAACCGCTACAACAAAAACATTGCATGATACAGACTATTTTGTCGATTTTTCTATGTGGGATACCTTCAGGGCTTCTCACCCTCTTTTTAATTTATTAACGCCTTCCATAAGTGCTGATATGGTGCGCAGCTTGTTCTCCAAAGCAGAGCAGGGAGGATGGCTACCCATATTCCCGTGTTGGAATAGTTATACATCGGCTATGATAGGAGATCATGTCATTGCAACTGTAGCGGATGCCTATGTTAAGGGCATTATTGATTTGAGTAGCGAACAGTATAAATACCTGCTCAAAAACGCCTTTGAATCTCCGTTTTCTTATACGGATTATAAGAATGGCAAAGGAAGGAGAGCTCTTGAGCCCTATTTAAAGTACGGTTATATTCCATTGGAAGAGGAAGTAAAAGAATCCTTTCATACCAATGAGCAGGTGTCCCGAACCCTGGAATATGCTTTCGACGATTTTGCTTTGAGTCAAATTGCGCAAAAAATGGGGGACAAAAAGCATTTTAAACTGCTAAGGGAACGTGCTTTAAATTACAGAAAGGTATACAGTCAAAAGGATTCAACTGTGAGAGGACGCTATGCCGACGGGACCTTTATTGACGATTTTGATAAATATATCAGACAACCTTACATTACGGAAGGGACACCGTATCAATACACCTGGTTTGTACCTCACGATGTACAGGGATTAATGGATTTGATGGGAGGCCAAAAGGCATTTAATGATAATTTAGATCGCTTTCATGCCAAAGGCCAATACTGGCATGGTAACGAACCTGGGCATCAAATTCCATTTTTGTACAACTATTCTGGTGAACCATGGAAAACTCAAGAAGTGGTAAAACAAATCATGCAAACCGAATACAGTAATGATACTGGTGGTCTTAGTGGCAACGATGACGCCGGACAAATGTCAGCATGGTATGTGTTTGCAGCGATGGGATTTTATCCCGTTGCGCCCTCGGTTCCCGAATATGTGATCTCGGGACCCCATTTTGACAGGATAAGCATTGATCTCGAAAATGGGAAAACGCTCGTCATTAATGCTGAAGGAGCCTCTTCGGGACATAATTATATACAGCAGGTTAGGATTGATGGGAGTCCTTACGATAAGACATTTTTAAGTCATTTCGATTTTCTGAAAGGTGGAGTAATAGATTTCGAAATGGGACCAGCACCAAATAAAACCTGGGGATCAAAATATAAAAGCAGACCATTTTCAATGAGCAATTAGCCAGAAAAATAAAGGAAGATTATGATAACAATTGACAAAATTTTGTTTTTATCCTTGGTTATACTTTGTACGAACTGTGAATCAGGAAAAGAACAAAGTAGTAGGAGCATTGAAACCGAGAAAGCAATACCTGTTGAAGGGGTTGATGTAACGGATTATGGGGTTTCAGGAGACGGAAAGACATTAAATACAGAACACATTCAGGGGATTATCGATTCTCTGGAACAAGCAGGAGGTGGAACATTAATTTTCCCTAAAGGCACATTTTTATCGGGAAGCCTTGAAATTAAAAGCAACATAACCATATATCTTCGGGAAGAGGCTGTTTTAATGGGAACAGCAGATCCTTATCAATATCGAAAAGGCATTGGTAATTTGGCATTTTTATTTGGAGGTCATGCAGAAAATATTGCAATCCTGGGCAAGGGGTCCATTGATGGTCAAGGCCGAGCACTGGCTTTGGCAATTGATAGTCTTCATCATATCGGGGAAAGAATAGATCCTAATTACAATCTGAGACGAATGCGTCCTCATGAATCGTTTAGGCCCGAATTATTAAATTTAAAGCAATGTAAAAATATTACTATTAATGGGGTTACTTTAAAAAATTCCGCAGGATGGCTTCAGACCATAGAGCAGTGTAACAAGGTGGTTTATGATTCAGTTAAAGTATACAACAGAGCCTATTGGAATAATGACGGTTTTGATATTGTAGATTGTCATAATGTCAGGATAACAAATTGTAATGTTGATGCCGCTGATGATGGAATTTGTTTAAAGTCCCATTCCGCCGATCATTTTAACGATCAGATTTATATTTCAAATTGTACCGTAAGGTCAAGTGCCAGTGCTATTAAGTTTGGAACAGCATCTCTTGGAGGATTTAAGAACGTGACCATTGAGGATATTGAAGTTTTTGATACCTTCAGATCTGCAATAGCCATTGAATCTGTTGATGGGGGGGTCATTGAGAACATAAAGGTAAATAATGTAGTGGCCAAGAATACGGGCAATGCCATTTTCATTCGTTTAGGGCATCGTTCAGGAGAACGCCCCGGGAGTGTAAAGCACATTAATTTGAAGAATATAAATGTTGAGGTTCCCTTTGGACGCCCCGATATAAACTATGATTTGAGAGGGCCTGAAGTAGATTTTTTTCATAATCCGTTTCCCGCCTCGATTGCTGGTATTCCGGAATATCGTATTGAAGATGTTCATCTCGAAAACATTCAGATCTCATATCCGGGAAGGGCTACCAAGGGTATGGCCTATGTTCCTCTAAGTCGTTTAGAGCAGGTTCCCGAAAGAATAGAGAATTATCCCGAATTTTCAATGTTTGGAGAACTTCCTGCCTGGGGGTTTTATGTGCGACACGCCAAAGGCATTACCTTTAAAAATATAAGCTTAACATTACAGGATTCGGATTATAGACCGGCGTTTGTTTTTGATGATGTGATTGATTTACAGATGGACAAAATTGAACTGCCGATAGACAAGAAAGATCAGATTGTCTTAAAGGATGTTGATGATTCAAGCATATCATTAAATGAAGAGCTTGTAAAAACAATCTATAAACAACTGTAAAAACATATTTAATGCGTCAAAAAATGAAATGTACTAAAAAGATCATTCTTATCTGTTTGCTTACAGTATTTGAACTGGCTGTTCTCCATTCTCAAAATTACAGGTTCGTTGATCCTTTGATTGGTTCGGAAGGCCCGGGGAATGTGTTCATCGGCCCTTCTTGTCCCTATGGAATGATGAAACCGGGACCAGACATTGATGTAAATGCCAACAGTGGTTATTCACCCGATTTGAATAAAGCGATTTATGGCTTTAGTCAGGTACATGTGAGCGGTACCGGTGGAGGACCCAAGTATGGGAATGTTTCGGTGATGCCCTTTTCGGGTGAGTTCAGCTCCATAAAACAGGAGTCCTTGAGGGAGCAGGAAAATGTGGCTTTGGGGTATTACAGCACGGTTCTCACGAAGCATAACATACATACCGAAATAACTACTTCAGATAGGGCGGCGTTTTATCGTTTTACCTATAATTCAGAGCTTAAAAATGCTGTTAAAATTGATTTGGGCAGATACCTCGGAGAATCGGATATACCGGATGGTCGTGAGGCCCAGCAATTTGTGGGATCCCAAATTGAAGTGGTCTCGGATACTGAGGTGCGGGGTTATACCAGAATTCGAGGAGGGTGGAACAATGGAAGTGCCTACACGGTTTACTTTTTCGCAGTTTTCGATCAGCCATTTACGAATTTCTCCACATGGAAGGACCAACAGTTCTATGGGGGTGAAAAAGCACAAATTGATGATGGTGGTAAAACAGGTGTCGTGCTCTTTTTCGATGAATTAATAGAACGAAAGGTTAAGATGAAGATCGGAATATCCTACCTGAGCAGTTTAAAGGCAAAATATAATATTGATCAGGAGATTCCACATTGGGATTTTGAAAAAGAGCTGAATGAGACAGAACAGAAATGGGAGCGCATCTTAGAACGTATAGAAATTGATGAAGATGCCACATCAGAGAAAAAGACCATGTTCTTTACGGGACTCTATCACACCATGCTGATGCCTGTTGATCGCACCGGAGAAAATCCGCTCTGGGAAAACGATTCGCCTTATTACGATGACTTTTATGCCATTTGGGATACGTACCGTTCTTCGAGCCCATTAATTACCCTAATTGACCCTTCACGCGAAGTCGATATCGTAAATGCGATGCTGCAGATCTATAAGCGGGACGGCTATCTTCCCGATGCGCGGAGTGGTAATTGCAATGGACGCACACAGGGCGGTTCCAATGCCGAGGTCGTCATTGCGGATGCCTATGTAAAAGGTTTAAAAGGTATAGACTATGGTTTAGGACTGAAGGCCATGTTGAAGGATGCCATGTTTCCACCGGGAGGTAATGAGGAAAAGGAGGGAAGGGGCGGACTCGTAGATTACAATCGTTTGGGATATGTATCGACAGACTATGTGCGTTCGGGAAACCGGACTTTAGAGTACGCTTATAATGATTTCTGTCTGGCCACAGTGGCAAAGGGATTAGAGCGAAAAGGAGAGTACTGGCGTTTTATAAAGCAGTCCGATAATTGGCAAAATCTTTGGAGAGATATTGAAGATAATGGTTCCCGCGGTTTTATCATGCCCAAAGATGCCAACGGCACATGGGTAGATAGTATTCAGTGTAATCCAGAAAATGGAAAGATTAACTACATACAATATACCCCTCTGGCCCAGGACTGGCCCATTTGCGTGTGTTGGTGGTGTGGTGTTTTTTATGAGGCAAGCTCATGGGAGTATTCCTTATCGGTACCGCATGATGTCGCAATGCTGATAAAAAAATCCGGGGGAAAGGAAGCCTTTCTAAAAAGGCTGAATACATTATTCGATAAGGGATTTTATAATGTCGCCAATGAACCATCCTTTTTAAGCCCAAATCTGTACCACTGGTTAGGTCGACCCGATCTGAGTAACGAACGTATTCATCATATTATTGATGCCAATTACAGCAGTAAGAGGGATGGTATCCCCGGTAACGACGATTCAGGAGCCATGTCCTCATGGTTGGCTTTTCATATGATGGGACTCTATCCCAATGCAGGGCAGTCGTATTACCTTATTAATACACCTTATTTTAAGCAGACCGTTATACATCAGGAAAATGGAAAGGATTTTGTCATTCGAGCCAAGCGCTTAACTGAGAATAATAAACACATTGTTTCAGCAACATTGAACGGGAAGCCATTCAACAGAGCTTTTATTGAACATCAAGATATCGTAAATGGTGGTATCCTTGAGTTGAAAATGGGCAGTGAACCTTCAAGCTTATGGGGCACAGATGAACTACCGCCCTCTAAATCGGATAATACATTGTAAAAGAATGACAACTTCATGACAGTTACTGGAACGCAATTTTTATATGAAGTAAAACCAATTGATATGATGATTAGACCTCTGGATTTGAGTTTTGCTCGTTGCTTGTTTTTTCTTCAAGTCGTTCTAAAAGATAGAACTTTTACCAATGACGATACCAACTAAAATTATAAAATTATGAATCAGAAGCGTAATCGGTTTTTATCCCTTGATGTATTTCGGGGAATGACCATTTGTTTAATGATTGTAGTCAATTCACCAGGTACCGGAGCGGAATTGTATCCTTATCTGGTACATGCAGATTGGTTTGGATTTACATTGGCAGATCTGGTTTTTCCAACCTTTCTTTTTGTTATGGGAACTGCCATGAGTTTTTCCATGATTAAATTGAAGAATGCTGGGCCTGAAGTGTTTTGGACAAAGGTGGTAAAGCGCACTTTTATAATTTTCGTATTGGGTTTTTTAATGTATTGGTATCCTTTTTTCCGGACAGGTACTGATGGGACTTTAGAGTTAATACCCTTTTCAGAAACGCGAATAATGGGTGTTTTACAGCGTATTGCGCTATGTTACTTTATAAGTGCGGTCATTTATTATTACTTAAAGAAACAAGGCATCTTAATTGCCGGTGCCCTTATCTTATTGGTTTACTGGGCTATCTTATATGTATTTGGTGTGCCTGGCGGAGAACTGGATATGGCAACTAATGCAGGTACAAAATTGGATTTTTTGATTTTAGGTGAAGGCCATATTTATAAGGGCGATAAAATACCTTTTGACCCGGAAGGTATATTGAGTACATTGCCTGCTGTGGTTAATGTTTTATCGGGTATTTTGGCTGGGCAATACATACAAAAGGCCGGAAAATCTTTTGAAGGCATAGCAAAACTATGTATGGCAGGATTTTTACTGGCTGCCGTAGCCCTATGGTGGGATCTAATTTTTCCCATCGGTAAAAAGTTATGGACCAGTTCGTTCGTATTGTATACCGTCGGAATTGATCTCCTGATTATAGCCGTCTTAATCTATGCCATAGAACTTAAAAAGCGAAGGTTTAGTGTTGATTTCTTTAATATTGTTGGAAAGAACCCACTTTTTATCTATCTATTTTCGGAAATTTTGTTCATTACCTTACGCAGGATACCAACACGTTCCGGTCTGGATGCGTTTGAGTGGGTTAGCGAAAACATTTTCCAAACCATATTCCCCGGAAGTTTCGGATCTTTTGCTACGGCTGTTGCTTTTACCTTATTGTGCTGGAGTGTTGGCTGGTGGTTGGATAGAAGGCGAATCTATATTAAGATTTAAGTGGCGTCCTGAAAAGAAAATGTGTTTTCACATTATTTCATCCAAGGATAAAAAAAATTAAACGCATGGCGTTAAACCTTTTTAACAATTGAATTTCCATAATAGGGCAAAACCAAACACAATTATGATTGTATTTCTTAGTTTTTTGAAGCGCTGGATCCTTATTTATTTTATTCTAGTGACCTGTTCCTGTGTCCATAATAAGGAGGCTGTTATAAAACCAGAACTGGTAGACTATGTTAACCCCTATATGGGCAATATCAGTCATTTATTGGTGCCCACCTTCCCCACCATCCATCTACCAAACAGTATGTTGAGAGTATATCCCGAACGTGCCGATTATACACAGGACTTATTATATGGTTTGCCTTTAATAACAACAAGTCATCGCGGTAGCTCGGCCTTCAATATGAGTCCGCTTAAGACATTAACGGACTCTTTGAACCCCGTTAACAATTATAGTTATGATAGGGAAAAAATAACACCATATTCCTATCAGGTCTATTTGGATGATGCCAATATTCTGGTAAACTATGCGGTTTCCCATCAATCTGCAAAGTACAGATTGACCTTCGAAGAATCAGAAGATGCTCATGTAGTTTTGCATTCTGAAAATGGCGCTTTATCATGGGATGGCACTGCCGTTTCTGGATATCAGCTCATTGAGAACGATACTGAGGTATATGTCTACATTAAGCCATTGGTCACACCCGAACATGTTTCTGTCATCAAAGAAGGGATTAAGATCGATGACACCTCCGCTGAGGGCCATCATGCGGCTCTTGTTTTAACATTTCACGATGAAGTCATTGACCATACAGTGGACATCGACTATGGGGTTTCCTTCATAAATACAGATCAGGCTAGAAAAAACATGCTTCGGGAGGTTGATGGTAAAACCCTCATGGAAGTAAAGAACACAGGCAAGTCTATATGGAATCAAGCGCTTGGAAAAATTAGAGTAAAAGGCGGATCAGAGGATGACAAAACGGTATTTTATACCTCGCTGTATCGCTGTTATGAGCGGCCCGTTAATATTTCTGAAGACGGGCAGTATTATAGTGCCTTTGATGGCCGGGTTCATGATGATAACGGAAGAGCTTTTTATACGGATGACTGGATATGGGATTCTTATCGGGCGCATCATCCCCTGAGAGTGCTGCTTGATCCTGACAAAGAAGAGGATATATTGAATTCATTTATTCTAATGTCTGAGCAAATGGACCGTTTTTGGTTACCGACTTTTCCAGAAATTACGGGAGACAGTAGACGTATGAATTCGAATCATGGGGTCGCCTCTTTGCTTGATGGCTATCGAAAGGGGTTAAGGAATTTCGACTTAAATAAAGGCTATCTGGCTGCAAAAAATGCCATAATGGAAAAAACCCTGGCCCCATGGTCCGGCATGCCGGCTGGGGAATTAGACGATTTTTACAAGGAGCATGGCTATATTCCGGCCCTCAATGAAGGTGAGGCTGAAACCATTCCTGAGGTGCATCCCTTTGAAAGCAGGCAACCTATAGCCGTTACCTTGGGAACAGCTTACGACGAATGGTGCCTGTCGCAGTTGGCGAAGGAGTTGAAATTAGACAGTGCATATCATTATTTTTTAAAAAACGCCTATAATTACAGAAATGTCTTCAATGCGACAACCGACTTTTTTCATCCTAAAGACAAGTATGGAAAATTTATAGAACCCTTTGACTATGTATTTGATGGTGGTATGGGGGCCAGGAAATTTTATGGTGAAAATAATGGTTGGGTGTACCGATGGGACGTTCCGCACAACGTTGCAGATCTGATAGAACTTATGGGTGGCAGGGAGAACTTCATCCATAATCTCAATCAAACATTTTCAGAACCATTGGGGATGTCGAAATACAGCTTTTATGCAAAGCTACCAGATCATACTGGTAATGTAGGTCAATTTTCAATGGCCAACGAGCCTTCCTTGCACATTCCATATTTGTACAATTACGCGGGGCAACCATGGAAAACACAGAAACGCATTCGTAGATTACTGAAAACATGGTTTAGAAATGATTTAATGGGAGTACCTGGTGATGAAGACGGCGGAGGTATGTCTGCATTTGTTGTATTTTCCCAAATGGGATTTTATCCTGTAACCCCCGGAATGCCCGTTTACAATATCGGAAGCCCTACTTTTGACACCGTAACACTCGAATTGTCCAACGGTAAATCATTTGAGATTAATACAAAGAATTACAGCCCGGAAAATATATACATACAATCGGCAACACTGAATGGCGAAGTATGGAATAAACCCTGGTTCTCACATGAGGTCATTGAAGCGGGCGGCGTTCTGGAACTGGAAATGGGCGATAGGGCGAATAAAGCTTGGGGAGCAGCTCCGGAACACATGCCACCATCGGCGGAACCGCTAGAACAGACAATGAAGTAAATCGGAGCATAGGGCGTCTGTTGTCGGGAGATGGATAAAGTCTCTGAAATGGTGCAGAAGAATTAATATTGTATTGGTCATATAAAAAGATAAGAAAATGATATCAAGAAGAAAGTTTGTACAGGACAGTATATTGGCATCCACCGGACTTACCATTTTAGGAAGTTCCATAACGGGATATGCCTATAAATTGCAGGATTTTAAATCGAACCGCCCGCTGCCTGAAAATCGCACCTTTAACAGTAAGGCAGTGGAGGAGATCATAATAAAAGTAAAACAAGGTATTAGAAATCCTGAATTGTCCTGGTTATTCGAAAACTGTTTTCCGAATACATTGGATACCACCGTAGATTTCGAAATTAAAGATGGTAAACCCGATGCCTTCATTATTACCGGAGACATAGATGCCATGTGGTTGCGTGATTCTACGGCCCAGATTTGGCCTTACTTACCTTTGGTAAATTCAGATAAGAAATTAAAAGATTTGTTCAGGGGTCTAATTAATCGGCAAACCCAATGCATTTTATTGGATCCTTATGCCAATGCTTTTTTTAAAGATCTGACACGGATTTCCGAATGGAAAGATGATAAGCCAAGACAAAAACCCGGGGTTCATGAGCGTAAATGGGAAATAGATTCGCTGTGTTATGCCATTAGATTGGCTCATGGATATTACAAAGAAACCGGAGATCAATCAGTATTTGATAGTCAATGGGATAAGGCTATGCGGCTGGCGGTAGAGACCCTGAGAACAGAACAGCGTAAAAATGGAAGTACACCTTACTATTTTGAGCGTGTATCCAGTAACAGTACGGTTACGGCTTCATTTTACGGTAAGGGACGACCTGTGAAACCTGTAGGCCTTATAGCCTCCTCATTCCGTCCATCGGACGATGGCACCTTGTTCCCGTTTTTGATTCCGTCAAATTTGTTTGCAGTTGAGGCTCTGGCACAGCTGAGTGAAATTTATAAAGTGGTTTTCAGAGATACTGCATTTTCCGATACATGCGCTTCATTTTCAGAGGAGGTTTTGGAAGCTGTTAATACCTATGCCATTACAGAACATCTGGATTATGGTAATATATATGCTTACGAGGTCGATGGATTCGGTAACAAGGTCTTTATTGATGATCCTAATATCCCTTCCTTAATCGCAATGAAATATTTAATAGATGAAGCGTATTACGACAAAGCGGTTTATAATAATACCAGACGCTATCTTTTAAGCCATGACAATCCCTATTATTTCAAAGGAAAAGCAGGGGAAGGTCAGGGCGGTCCCCATGCGGGGATGGATACCATATGGCCTATGGGGATTATTTTAAGGGCCATGACATCAACCGATGATAAAGAAATCGTATGGTGCATCCGCCAGTTAATGAATACCCATAACGGGTCCGGCTTTATGCATGAAACCTTTCATAAGGATGATGCCTCCAAATATTCACGAGATTGGTTTGCCTGGGCCAATACCTTGTTTGGGGAATTGATTCTAAAATTGTACAACGAAAAACCCCAGTTATTGCAATCGATATAATTCAGGAACTCAGATGCAATGGTCATCAAGGATACACATAACCCTAAGGCTGCAAATTCAAGACCTTAAGTATTTTGTGAAATACGTCGCTGTTTTCATAAACTCCTGTAAATTCCTGCGATTGGGGACCATAAGCAAATATAGGAACCATGGTTCCCGTGTGATCATCAGTTGTAAATGAGCCTTCAATCATATTGGTTTTAAGGTTTCCCTGCGGAATACTATATCCCGAAGTTTCATGATCCGCCGTAACAATTACAAGTGTGTCTCCCGTCTGGTCGGCAAATTTGATAGCTTCAGTAATGGCTTTATCAAAATCAATACCTTCGGTGACAATACCTGACACCTTATTTTCATGTCCGTAACTGTCTATCTTAGCAGCTTCCACCATTAAAAAGAAAGGCTTATTTTTTGAATGTAAATAGGTCAATCCATTTCTCGTGGCATCCGCCAGTAGATTACCACGTCCTTCAAGAACGCTTGGAACATCATCTTCAGACATAAAGAAGCCGATCTTGTCACCAGTATGATCTGGCAGGTCATCCAGATGTTTTATGATGTTGAATCCCGACATGTCCCAATTATTCTTGAAGGTATTTGCCCCACCTCCAATAAATAAGGACAGTTTACTCTTCATCAGATCTTTCACAATTGCGTTCGTATGATCACGATCTTTTTGATGCCCATAAAAGGATGCCGGCGTGGCACCTGTTATCTTATCTGTGGTAATACATCCCGAGAGAAATCCCTTTTCAGACAGAACCTCTGTAATATTTGCTATAGGAAGGCCATTACTATCCACTCCAATGGACCGATTATAGGTTTTGGAACCTGTTGCCAATGCTGTCCCGGCAGCGGCAGAATCGGTGGTAAAATCGTCGGCCGATTGGGTTTTTAAAAAGCCAATGCTCTTGAGCTGGGTTAATGTAAGCTGACCGCCATTAGCAAGGACCGAAGATGAAATTTGAGTTAACCCATTGCCATCTCCAATAAGCAATATAACCTGTTTTACAGGGGCTTCAGCCTTATCGCTTTCGTAAGTTGGGGTATATACCTCAGAGAATGTTTCATTATAATAAACCCGATGGTCTAATGTATTTAAGTAGACCGAGGCACCATAAGGGTTATCTGTATTTATAAAATCTACCCCCAGGTCACTCAGTGCTTTCCAGGCTGTTTTAGAGTCGGGAGTAGCCCAGAATCGGAATGGTTTGTTATAAGCGTGCGCTTTGTCGATCGCAGTCTTCGCCTTTACCGAATCTTCTGCCGTTAAGCGGCCTTTTCCATTCCACCCGGAAAACCTTTTAAAGTTTAAACTGATCAATGCGATCTTGTCCCAAATCTTGTTGTTGTTTATGGGCTTAAGACTTTGATAGTCGAACTTTATAAAATCAGGATAATTTAACAGGTCATTCAACTTAGGCTGATTCCCGGAAATGACAAAGGAGACATTGGAATTGTTAACAAGGGCGGGGTAGCTCTCTAAAACGGCCATTAATTGCTTAAGTGTAGCATAGGCCTCCGACTTTATATCGATTAAAAATTGTATGGGATGTTGTTCTCCAAGTTTAAGTTCTAAAGCGCCTGAGAGGGGTTCAAAATAAAGATTTTCGATGGTCCGGTCAGGTATAATTTCAGATGCACCGTGGGTTACATAGAGGGTGTCTCGCTTTAGATAGATGTCAATTTCAATGGAATTCATCCCGTTAGAATAGGCATTCCAAAATGGAACAGTTTGGTGGTAATCATTGTGGGAATGAATTTTGATCAGACGGTTCTCCTGTGCTGCAGCCAAATGAATGGTTGCACAAAGCAGATAGGCCAGGAGGCGATACGATTTCAACATGAGTTTTAGGTTTAAAACAAAATAACGATAAAAAAGCATGGATAGAAAAGTTAAAAGTGAAGATATTTTGCAAAGGTTTGCATTTTTTGGATAAACTATGATGATGAAACTCAGTTTTTGAGACCAACATGTTTTTTTAAGAATATCGTTCTCTAATTTACTCCTTATTATATTATGAAAATTGAAGAAAATAGATTACATTTAAATGGGGTAGTATGCGTCGCTATTCAGACTTAAAAATAGTGCATAACACAGGGTGGTTTTAAGATTAATACGTACTGAGAATTGGGTAAATTTATGCAAACCTTTGCATAGTGTTTTGAGCTGAAATAATTCAGAATATGACAATTTTATTGTTATTTCGTTATCACATAACTAATTATTAATAATCAAATATGAAAAAAATTACAACTTTAATGGTAATCCTATTGGTTGCAGTTTCCACACTTTCGTGGGCGCAGATCGAGATTACCGGTACGGTAACGGATGAAACAGGAGTACCCTTACCGGGAGCTAATGTATTACTGGTTGGAACTTCCAGAGGTGTTGTTAGTGATTTCGATGGAAATTTTGCTATTCAGGCCTCAGAGGGAGATGTCCTGGAGATATCTTTCGTCGGGATGGTTACACAGCAGGTAACAGTTGGCACTGAAACAAAACTAAACATTACATTACAAACAGACGCTAGTGCCCTCGACGAGGTAGTTGTTGTGGGGTATGGAACTCAGAAAAGAAAAGACGTAACAGGAGCGATTGCTTCTATTAAAAGCGAAGGCTTCAATAGAGGGGTCGTAGCGAATGCCGGACAACTTTTACAAGGTAAGGTAGCCGGTGTTAATATTACGGCTGCCAGTGGTGAGCCGGGAGCTGCTCAGGATGTGATCATACGAGGTGTAGGTAGTTTACGTTCAGGAACCACACCACTTTATGTTGTGGATGGTTTTGCTCTGGACAATACGGGTATTGGTGTGGCCACCAATCCATTAAACTTCATTAACCCTCAGGACATTGAAAGCATAGATATACTTAAAGATGCATCTGCTGCTGCTATCTATGGTGCGAGAGCAGCAAATGGGGTTGTTGTAATTACAACCAAAAAGGGAGTACGAGGTAGAACTCAAATGAATTTATCAGTATCTACGGCGTTTTCGAACTTATCGAAGGAAGTTGATGTCTTTGGTGCAGGTGAATTTAGAACACAGGTTAATGCCATTAATGGTGTTTTAAATGATGGCGGCGCATCTACCAATTGGCAAGATGAATTAACGAGAACAGCCGTTTCCAAGAATATAAATTTCTCTATGAGTGGAGGTACAGAAAACTCGTCATATGCAGCATCTCTTGGTGTCGATGATCAGGAAGGGATTTTTAGAAACAGTAACTTAAAGCGTTATTCAGGTCGTTTGAATTTAACACAGCGAGCGCTTAAAGACAAATTAAAGGTCGAATTCAATTTTACGGGAAGTAAAATAGACAATACCAGGCCGGATACGAACGGCATCATAAATGATATGCTAAGTATGAACCCGACCGATCCTGTTTATACCAATGGGGAGCTTACTAGTGATTTGAGTAATGATGTAGTCAACCCATTGGTCTCAGAACGACTCTATGGTGATTTTGCAGATAACTACAGGATTTTAGCGAATATTGCACCTTCCTTTGAAATTATTGAGGGATTGACCTATAGAATAAATGTCGGTGTTGATTATTCTTCAACGAGTAGGGATGTACAGGTAAGACCATATGCTACAGAGACCTTTATAACACTTGGGTCTTTGAATTCCTCTTCGACGATTAATCAAAACACTTTGGTAGAGAATACACTAACGTATAACTTTACTAAAGATCTGCATAACGTTACCGTTTTAGGTGGACATTCCTATCAGGAGACGGAAGTAAGCCAAAAATTATTTCAATTATCGGGATTCCCTGATAATGGTGTTGAACCGAGATATCAAATTGAAACAGCGACTGAACCAACATTACAGTCGGCTTATGCCACCAGAAATGAGTTACAATCGTTCTTTGGACGTTTGAATTATGCTTACGATAGCAAATATTTATTGACAGCCACCATTAGAGCGGATGGATCGTCCAAATTTGGTGGTAACAACAGGTACGGTTATTTCCCATCCTTTGCCCTGGGCTGGAATATTACGAATGAAGAGTTTATGGCCTCATCAGAGTCCATTAACAACCTTAAGCTAAGAGCAAGTTGGGGACAAACGGGTAGTCAGGAAATACCGGCAAAAATAACCAAGGCCAGTTACACGGAAAGTATTACCAATAATGACACTTACCCGCTATTATCAGGAGCAAACGATATAAGCGCCTATCCCTATGGAACAATTTATACGCGTTTGGCAAATCCTGATATACAATGGGAAGTATCTACTCAGTTGAACATTGGTTTAGATTTTAGTTTATTCAATAGCAAATTATCGGGTACTTTAGATTACTTTAGTAAGGTTTCCGAGAATATTTTATTGGAAGTAACACCAACAGACCCGATCCAGCCGACTGACAGGTACTGGACCAATATTCCTGATATGGAAATTAAAAATAATGGGTTGGAGATGGCACTGGATTATCAGAGTGACCAAAGTGGCGATTTCTCCTATAACATAGGAGGTAACTTTTCTGTAATTAAGAATGAAGTTGTGAATTCGCCTTACCAAATACTTACCACAGGAGCAGCGCAGGGTGCAGGTCAGACCGGTGCAACTATTAATGGCGTACTTAACGGTGAAGCTATTGGTGCATTTTATATGTTGGAATTTGATGGAATAGGCTCAGATGGATTAAACCAGTTCAGTGATAGAAATGGGGATGGCGAAATTTTGGATGACGACCGTTATGTTGCAGGGAATGCCTTACCGGATTTCATCTATGCCTTCTATGTCAACTTAAAGTATAAGAAATTTGATTTAGGATTAAATTTTAATGGTGTAAGCGGCAACAAGATTTACAACCACGTGGCGATGTCACTTTTCAACAGAGGAAATTTGGCAAACTCATTTAATACAACGAGCCGGGCAATTGAGTTCCCGAATGAATCTCCATCCAACTCGAACACGGTTTCAGATCGTTATTTGGAGGACGGAGGCTATTTAAGATTAAATAACGCCACTTTAGGGTATAGTTTGGATCCCAATTTATTAGGTATAGGAGATATGGTTAACAATATTCGTCTAACCATAACGGGACAAAATTTATTCACCATTTCAGATTATAGTGGATTTGATCCTGAACTTAATACGGGTATCGCAACAAATGATATTCAAACCTATGGTATTGATTATTACAGTTACCCTAGGAATAGAACGGTACTATTTGGTCTAAACGTAGCATTTTAATTAAAAAAAATTTAGGAAATGAAAAACAGAATAATATACACAATTCTTGCAGCCAGTTTACTCTTAAACTGGAACTGTACTGATTTAAATGAAGAAGTGCTTGACGAAAATCTGGAAGGAACCGGTCAAGCAGAAGCCATTACCGGAGCCATAGCACCGGCCTATGGTCAGGTATCCTGGGTGTGGAGGCATACCAACTATTTTGGTCTTCAGGAAATTGCCAGTGATGAAGCCATTTTACCTTACCGTGGAGGAACCGACTGGTACGATGGTGGTAAATTTTTAGCAACGCACTCGCACACCATTACACCTACCAACGATCTAGTGGGTAGCGCATGGAATGAGCTTACTAAAAACATATCGCGAACCTTGTCTGCAATTGAGGTGTTAACCCCTTTGGCGGAAAATGGAAATAATGAAGCAGCTGGCGCACTTTACGAAATGAAAGCACTAAGAGCCTATTTAAATATGCTCATGTTAGACAGCTGGGGACTTGTTTTTCAAAAGGAAACTTCTGCAGAAACTTCGGTAGTGCTTCGTGGTCAGGAAGCTATAGATTATATTGAAAGTGAGTTGTTATCTGTGGTCAATGTAATTAATACCAACAGGGCACCGGCAAGAATGTCACAGGCGACCGTATGGGGCCTATTGGCAAGATTGAATCTGAATGCGGCTGTTTACCGCGATCCTTATGGAACGCCTAACTTCACAGCAGCCGATATGAACAATGTGATTCAATATACCGATAATATTATTAACTCGGGACAGTTTAGCATGTCTCCCGAATATTTTGATTTGTTCGATGATAGTAACAATACAAACCCGGAATTAATTTTTGCTTTAGATCAACGCGGCGTATTGCGACGAGAACACAGTCGATGGACCTATTGGTCATTACCCGGTTCGCTGTGGGGTAGACCTGAGTTTCCAAGTTCTGATGGAACAGATGGCCCTGGTATGACATCGGATTTCTATCAAACATGGGTGGATGCCTATGGTTCTACAGATCCTGCGGATGCCGATCCCAGGTTTTACAAGAAGAACCAACAAATACCACCAGAGCTTGAAGATTTAACTGGTTTATCACCTTTAAATGATGCGGATCACTATTACTGTACATCTGCTGAGGATTATGAATTTGACAGGGGTATCATTCGTGGTGTGCCATGGGGACCAAGAAAAGACCCGAACGGTGCATTTTACACTTGCGATGAAGGTTTTAGAATTTACCCTGTGAAACAGATAAAAGGTAATGGCCCGGATAAAAATGTGGCCTATGTGAATTTGACGCTGCAAATTGATTTTACCAATGAAGGAAGAGCACATCACACAGGTTATCGTTTTTCGAAATACGCTTTTAGCCGTACATCACCAAACGCCAATAACTTTAGTAGTATAGATATCGTATTAATGCGTTACGCAGAAATATATTTGATGCGTGCTGAAGCAAAATTACGTAATGGAGATGCTGCAGGGGCTTTAGCCGATGTGAATTTTGTAAGAACATCGAGAAATGCAAGATCGCCTATACCAGCAGCACTTACATCAGTTAATCTGGATGTACTATATAGAGAACTTGGTTTCGAATTCTATTGGGAAGGTCTTAGACGAACGAATCAAATTCGTTTTGGTCACTATGAGGATCCATGGACTGAAAAATCGGATGCTGATGCTAACAACAGATTGTTTCCAATTCCGCAGTCCGCTATCGATGGAGCTTCGAATACCCCAGGTTATCTAGAACAAAATAGAGGATATTAAGTTTTGAGTTAGTTTATAATTTAGTTTTAGTTTAATTAAATAACACAGGCAGGTAACGAAAGTTCCTGCCTGTGTTTTTTTGTTCGAATGTCCTGGTGTGCTCTCTTCTTAAAGCATTAAAAATGTGGCTTACCTCTTAGCTTATGACATTGATTACATGTCAATCATTCGTCAAAGAAACCTGTAATTTGTTCGTTTATTAAATCCTTTTTTATATCGTAATTCAGACTTTTCGGTAATTTGATTCTGATTTTACAGAGATCTCAATTTCTGTGAGGATGTAAATAGATCATTGTTACAGACTTCAAACGTCCCGAAAATTGAGGTGCCCATTGATATTCTATTAGAGTCGTTTTCCTAGTTTAAATCATATAAAGACCGAATGTCGCCTGTATTCAAGTTTATTTCAAAATGAATGGAAGGAGCTCCATGCATAAATTTGTCGAGTAAACGCATAAGTTCAGTCATTCTTGTCCTCATAGAATCCTTATTACCTGCGGTTGTAGCAGGCGAATTTAAGAAGGCCTTGGTAAGGAATTTGTATTGTTTTAATCTGTCTCTTCCAATATCCTTAAAAGCAAGCTGGTCTGCACTTCTTAACCTATAGATGTCAAATATTAAATCTTCACCCGACCAATCCTCGAATAAATCCAAAGTTAAGCCATCGGGTTTCAACATAGCTTCAATTTGATCCTGAATGCCTGAAACCTCAATACTTTCAGATAACTTCTTTTTTAGGGTTACGTCCATCTTTAAGTCACCTTCCCGCTGCGAAAGCATTAATAGGTCTTTTCCCGAAAGTGACATCAGTAATTCAGCAAATTGCGATGGCCATTCCGATTTTAAAAAACGCAATCGTACAAGTTCCTTTAAATGCCAACTCATGAATTCATGGTAACTTTTGGAGGACAGTATGGTATCATTCCAGATACGTTCTGCCTGAATACGCTCTAAATAATCATGTTCCGCTCTGTAGAGTTCAAAAAATTCGTCAAATCCAGGAACAGAATCGATAACTATGGTTTCTATCTCTGCCAGGTTATTTTCTTTCAAGGTAAGTAATTTATATGCCGGTTTATAGGCTGCCAGGGAAGGTGTTTGAATGTTAATAAGCGTCTTACCCTGTTGGGTTGTTTTTATTCCGGTATCATTGAGATGCATATGGCCGCCAAAATGGATTTTCAAACCGGCCTGAGCGAACAATTGGGCCACATCGTCATGGGGAACCCTGCTGAGCTGCATTTTGCCGCCAATTAAAAGGTTGTCAATATGTGTTGAGGCGTCATTGTTAAAATCAATCATAGGGTAATGGCTAAAAGCAATAAGAGTCTTGCCTCTAAGCTCTGCCTCTTCGACTACTTTTTGAACCCAGTTTAGGAGATACTTTTTTCTGTCCAGTAGATTGTCAAGCCCTTTACCTGTATTTCGATATTCAGGAGTCTCTTGATTTAAATCTTTTTTGAGGTAGGTGTTGGCGTCCAGCGCTAACAGCCACAAACCCGAGATAGGTTCAACAAGATAACTGATATCAGGAAGAGGAATGTCATTTCCCGGTGTTAAGCGACTTCTGTTTTCCAGAGAGGCCATTTGTTTGGCAACTTCAAAATCGTAATTCTCATAATTGTAACTGGAAAATGGAGATTCCCAATAGAGGTCATTTTCCTGAGGAAAAAACCCATAATTACCGAACAGCTCACAAACCTCCAAATAGCCTAAATTTTTAAGATCCTCAGTGATTATAGGTGGATAGGTGTCATCGGATGATGACGTATAAAGGTTTGAACTCGACAGTATGGGTTGTGCTTTACCCCCGATACCAAGAAAATCCACCTTGCCATCATCATGAGTGAAGGGGTATACCACATCATGGTTTCCCGTTATCAAGTAAAACGAGATGCCGTGCAATTCTGAATAGCGATCCAAAATGTCTTTGAGACCTCTTAAATGCAGAGGTTGACCATCATCAGAGAAATCGCCCGGAAGTAGGACGTGTTTTATGTTTCTATTCACAATATCGTCCAGAGAGGCCAAAAAAGCAAAATAGTTTTCATTAAAAATACGGGTGGACCGCAACTGGGATCCCATAGTTCTTATGAGTGCAAACTTTCCGTTTTTTTCATTCTTTATTCCCGGATAATTGTAATCTGATAATTTTCCAAAAACATCCTGTAAATGGACATCGGCAATAACAGCGATCTGGAGTTCTGCTTTTGTATTCGAATCGATTTTGGACTTACAAGAAACATTTATTATGAAGAGTACGAATGCGCAGAATAAAAAGGATTTGAGTTTCATGTAATAAAAGATTGATTTTTAAGGTAATGACAAAGATAGTGGTAAAGACATGGAAATTACAGGTGTATCATGCAAAGGTTTGCAAGAAACCTGAGTCTTTGGATAATCCTAAAATCTATCCCCGTTTTATCGTTTGATGTTAGTTATTAACATGAATGATTACCTGTCTTTCATTCCAGTCCTAGAAATGTTCTAAACAGATCAAACCCTTACTGATTACAAACTTAGCAAGGACATGTGGTATTAAGGAAAGACGAATTTAAAGGAGTAAAAACCGGCTATTCAATCCGCTTATAATTTTCAGCAAACATAGGATTGCCCTGTTCATCTAACTGAATTTGCGAAAAACTGTCTTCCTTTAGCACAAGCTGAAAAACAAACTCTTTATTTTCTTTAATAACATTGTTCATAGCCTTCGAACCATAGTCCAAAACCTCGGTCAATACACTGTCATTTGCAGTATAATCACCATATCCGAACCAATCTAAAGAATCTGAAGCTCGCAATCTGGACCACATCACTTTCGTTGGTGAGTACATTTTAATTTGTTTCAGAGAATTTGATGACATAATGGTGTCAATACTGCCATCGTCTCTGTAATTAAAATAACTTACTAATTCCCAGGCACCTTGTAATGAGAGATTACTTTCATTTGAATTGAGATCTGATGCGTCGTTTGTGGTGTTATTGGTATCCTTCTTACAAGAAAAAATTAAAAGAATACAGAAGGCGAATACATATTTTTTCATAGTCTAAAGAATTATTGGTTTAATTTAGTCTTTTACAAGTTACGAAAAAAAACAATTTCTTGTTAGGCATGAAAACCCACGCTTCCTTTTAATTAAAACTGTTGATAAATAATATGTAAGGTTTTCTTCAAAAGTTCTACTTTTGTTTCAATAAAAACACGGAAATCATGTCAGATACTATAGAAAAGGTGACCTGTTTAATTATAGGGTCAGGCCCGGCAGGTTATACGGCAGCTATTTATGCAGCGCGTGCCAATATGAACCCGGTATTGTACCAGGGCACCCAACCGGGAGGTCAGTTAACCACCACCAATGAGGTGGAGAACTTTCCGGGTTATCCGGAAGGGGTTACAGGACCTGAAATGATGGTACAGCTGCAGGCCCAGGCCGAGCGCTTCGATACCGATGTGCGTCATGGCTGGGTGACCAAAGTGGATTTCTCCGGACCGGTACACAAGGTATGGGTTAACGATACCAAGGAGATCCATTGTGATACGGTCATTATCTCAACGGGAGCCTCTGCAAAATATCTGGGGTTGGAGTCTGAACAGAAATACTTGAAGTTAGGTGGTGGTGTATCGGCCTGTGCGGTATGTGATGGGTTCTTTTACAGGAACCAGGAGGTGGTTATTGTTGGTGCCGGCGATTCGGCTTGTGAAGAGGCCCACTATTTATCGAAGTTGTGCAAGAAAGTGACCATGTTGGTGCGCAGAGACGCGTTCAGGGCTTCGAAGATCATGGAGGCCAGGGTAAGGAACACGAAGAACATAGAGATCCTGTTCAATACGGAAACCGATGAGGTGCTGGGTGACGGACAGGTGGTGACCGCTGTTAGGGTGTTTAACAACAAAACCGGTGCCAAGCACGAAATTCCAGCCACAGGCTTTTTTGTGGCCATAGGTCATAAGCCCAATACAGATATCTTCAAGGACTATCTGGATATGGATGAAACGGGCTATATCATTAACGTACCGGGAAGCTCAAAGACCAATGTGGAAGGGGTCTTTGTATCGGGTGATGCTGCAGATCATGTCTACAGACAGGCGGTAACCGCAGCTGGCACAGGTTGTATGGCTGCCCTGGATGCCGAACGCTGGTTAGCGGCAAAAGATGCGTCATTCGAAGTGTCTACACCGACGTATAGCTAAACGTTGAAAGACCAAAGTCTAAAATACCTGGGGTTTTTGTTTTGTAGTTATTCTTAAAAGTGTTTTCTTTGAAGCCCGCAATTCTATCGGGATGTGGCCTCTCGACACCTTGCCTGATAGGCAAGTGCTCGAGATAGACTTCGTCCGGTTAGCGTATCATGCCGATGGCGTGATGGTCGCTTGAATTATGAAATACAAGGTATATATCCTCTACAGTGAGAGATTGAATCAATATTATGTTGGTCAAACAGGTAATATTGAAAAGCGTTTGGAAGTTCATAACAAAGGAGGCAATAAGTATACAACCAGGGGTATGCCTTGGAAGTTGATTGATGCTTATTCATGTTCAAATCGTTCGGAAGCTGTCCGATTGGAAAGAAAAATAAAAAAGAGAGGTATTAAAAGATATCTTGACGAAAATTAAATCGGGATGTGGCCTCTCGACACCTTGCCTGATAGGCAAGTGCTCGAGATAGACTTCGTCCGGTTAGCGTATCACGCCGATGGCGTGATGGTCGCTTGAATTATGAAATACAAGGTATATATCCTCTACAGTGAGAGATTGAATCAATATTATGTTGGTCAAACAGGTAATATTGAAAAGCGTTTGGAAGTTCATAACAAAGGAGGCAATAAGTATACAACCAGGGGTATGCCTTGGAAGTTGATTGATGCTTATTCATGTTCAAATCGTTCGGAAGCTGTCCGATTGGAAAGAAAAATAAAAAAGAGAGGTATTAAAAGATATCTTGACGAAAATTAAATCGGGATGTGGCGCAGTCCGGTTAGCGTACACGGCTGGGGGCCGTGTGGTCGCAGGTTCAAATCCTGTCATCCCGACATAATAAACTTATAAGTATCTATTTGTAAGTATTTTATAAAATTCAAGGAACACAAAAAGAACACTTTTTTAAGAGTTCCTTGAATTTTTTCAATCTATGCTAGTTTCATTTTAGATTAAGGAAAATAGAGAAAATAGACCTATGGCAAAAGTGATTTAGATTAGTTCATGTTCTCTAACCTTTTCCATTAAATTTGTCTTTCTCCAAGCCATTCCATACTCAGTGACCACATATCCATCATACTAGCTTCACCGCATTTAACGGTGCCAATTCTTTTTGTGTTTTGGTCATATCTAATGCTTTTTATTAATGACTGGCTGAAGAGAATATTTCAATGTATTTATAGCTTTCCTAATTGTTTTATGGTCTTCTGATAATATCTTTTCTGTGCCTTTATAATGGTCAGATATACATTTATAAGATAAATTAGTGTAAAGTGTTTTCATTTCAGCTAATAGCAATAGCGTTTTTTGATTTTGTGTTGGTACACCGCCTTGCGCTAAAATATCAATTTCAATTTGTTCTTTTCCGTACCTTTTCGGATGTTTCTTTGCCATAATTATCTAATTAGAATATACAACTGGTACATAATTACTATTAATAATCCATTTGACCTATAAAAAACGAACAAACCTCTAAAGTTACTATTCTGGTTAATCCAATGCCTTCCTGAGTTTATCCCTGGACAAACCAATTTCTTTACCCATTTTACCACAGGTCTTAATGTAACCACCAGCAAATTGCATCACCACTGGATTTTCATTCAATATGAGACACAGCACCAACTTCTGTGCTGGTGTTAGGTCCTTACTTTTTAATAAGATATCAGATAGTATCATCTTATTTCTTTTTATAGTATTTTTTGTTTAACATGTGTATCTCTGATTTATACAATGGGTAGTACTTCAGAATCGTATTCCTGTGCATGCCAGTGACAATTGATAATGACTTGATAGTGATTTTACCATCACACTCAAAGTCCCAATCTTTAATGGCATTTTCTATCTTCATTTTACTTTTAGCAACTCTATCAGAATTCAACACCTTCATAATCTCTTGTCGTTTTTCTCTTATGGTGATGTCGTAATCTGAATTAAATACAAATCTTCTTGATGCATTCTCTAAAGGCTGTATGTCTTCTACTGACATCACAGATTCTATGATGGTGTCTATATCTTTAACTGGTAGCGGTTCAAAACACATTGTTTGATTTATCCTGTTAACGAACCTAAATAGTCGCTCTCTTTCTATAAATGGGTTCAAAGCTCTGTGCTGATATGCAATACCCGTTAATGTATTATTCCTATATCCATTCTTTATACTTCTAAATGGAATATGAGTTTTACTATAGTAAACTTTGGTTCTAAAATCATATATAACATCACCATTGAATTCTACATTCTCAATAAGTTCCTTCAGATTATCATATCTAATCTCATTGTCAAAAAAGCACATTACATTAGGAATAGTACTGTTGTTATTATTATTCTCACTGTAATGTGCTTTTTTCTTTTCAGTAGAGGTCAAGTCTTTGGCTACCCATACTTCAGAATTGGAATTGATATAGATATCAGGGTCATAAGACAATACATTCAACTGACTTAACTTCCTAGCACCATTATCAGGTTTAATTCCCAATTCATTTGATATGAGATTGTAGTTGGTCTTGTAGTTATACTTGTTAAGATTATCAACCTTCACAAGGGCACCCCTTCCATAACCTGATAATGAAAGCCACGTTGCATATATAAGCGGGTTATTAAAATCAATATTGGTGCTGTCATCTATATCAATATATATATACCCTGTACTATCGATAAGATTTGCATTCCTTCTATAAGAATCGAAAGTGAAGTTAAGCGTGTAACACGGCAAGAGGTTTCGCTTAATATTGGAATACCTTAAATCATTCTTATAATAGATATCTCTGGCTTCTTCAATTAGATATTGGTTATAATCTCCGTATTGGATTGTGTTCAAATAGTCTTGAATGCTGATTGACCCAAGCACGGTACTAGAACTGGTAACGCATTTGTAATAATTAATCATGATTAAAAAAATATTTTAATCGAATGCTTCTTGAAATAGTTTTTTGCAGATTTTTAAACTATTTATATAGTAGAGAAAGCATTTCGGGTATCTTGTCCAGATTGCTCCAACAATCCGACTTGCAAACAAGGTTTTATTATGGTCATAAGACCCAAGAAGAGGTGGTATCAATAGCAAGTGAATACTGCCTTTTCTTATTATGGTTGCGGTTGAAAGCTTTATAGTTTAACCACATGTTCATCGTAAAGTTTTTTCATCCTTGATAGGATGTTATATCTGCCATTTTTAACACTGTTATAGGCTTTATCCGAGGTTTCTGGAAGTTTATATATCATATTAGTCCAATGGGATTTAAGCTTCTTAAAAGCGATGTTTTGCTCCCTGTATTCATTAAGAAAGTATAGCAGAACCAAGGCATCAATTCGTTGCCTGACCGTTAGATTTTTCAGGTCCTTATTCAGACCCCACTTTTTGTTTTGTTTGTTTTCCATCATATATGTTTTTCAAATCGTTATTTATTTATAAATATGTGAAAGTGTGACGATGTCACATTTTTTTTGTACCAAATACTATGTATTGAACCTATACTATATTTGTGGACGATTTTTGTTTGTATATACATTGAAAATAATTTATGGTGACGCAAAAAAGGACCCAACGGTTGATGATGATATAACATCGACAACACCGATGGGTCACAACATCAAAATTAGCTTGGAAATTCCCTGACCTTCAACGATTCTGGGAATTCGTTGATATCCTTGGCATGCCTATCACGCAAGCCAAGCTCATAATGTAAATGGGTTCCCAATTGCTTCACGAACACTGCCATTTGGGCCATTTTGCATACGTCTGCCACATATTCCAACCACTCCAGCTTACATGGACGATATCGGTATTGGCCGTTGTTATTACCGCTTTCACCACCAAGTATGGCCCATTGGTAATATTGGGTTAATATTGGCAGATATTCAGCCAATTCGATGAATTCCAACAATGGCTCAAATGATATAAATCTCACCCGTGCTGGCACTTCTGATAATGTTGATATCCTATGTCTGGTGGCATTGTTTTCAACAGTTACGCCCAGCCAAACGTTGTCATAACCATCGCCCCAATCTTCAGGCAAACAGTCCAGAATTCGCTCAGGTCGCTTGGTTAGTATCTGATAAGTCAGGTGAGGCGTATTACGAATTATATCCCAAGCTTCATCTCGCCATTGGTCCGCTTCTTCAATGAAGAAATCTGACCATGAACAAGTAAATACCCTCTTGGCTTCTGTTAGTTTATGAGGATAGTTGAACGTAGTCTTGCCTCTGACAACGACCTTGGCATCTTGCCCATATTTCATTTTATCTCGATACATATAACAGAATTTGCATCCATCTGATATCTTATGGCATCCATGCCACGGGTTCCAAGTTTCATCCGTCCATTCTATGGTGGTACCCACGGAAATTTCCTTTTTTTTCATAATTATTATATGATTTAATTGACATCCGATTTTTATAACACACGATGCGGACTAATCATCGTACAACAATAAATATGTAGCTGTGACATGAAAAGTCACTTGTGAGGATGACATTTATAAGAATAAAATGTTTTTTTCAGTATTTATGGGGCCTAAGAGATGGTAAAAAATTTCAAAATGGTTCGTCTAACGGGACCTTTTTTAAAGAATTCAATCATGCCACCCCATTTCGATAATGCCTAAAAACGATTCCCAGACTATTTAGAGGACCTAGAGGATGCCACGGATTTATTGGCACATTGAGCTTACCTTGAGGTGCGTTTTAAACCCGAAACCACAATGATAAATACCCTTGTTTCCGAATTTATTTCGGGATAATGACATGAATTAATCACATATAACATGTTTTGCATAATGCGGATATCGTGCTAACCATTAAACAACGTGCTAAAAAAAGACAACAACCCTTTTGCAACACCATTGCATTAAATAATTTATATATTTGTTTAAATTATATGAAAATATTTTTCTCCATATCAATGTCTATTTTATTCTTTTTTCAAGGGATTAGCATAGATATGGACTTTTGTGGTCCAATTAAAGAAATTTCAAATGTTATTAACCATTATCAAGACCATAAAGTTCATGGCGACTCTTTCTTTGAATATGTAGTTGAAGACTACTTTGGCAGTGATACTAAAAATGAAGAGCATCACCATAACCCAGATAAGGAGAATACACCTGTCCATTCCCATAATCAGTGTTGTCACCCTTTGGTATTGATTATTGCGAACAACAATTTGGATTTAACCAATAGACTAAAGTTTGAAGAGAAAAAACAGTATAATTTACATAAAGTAAACTTCACTTCCAGATATTTGGAATCACTTTTCCAGCCACCAAGGGCGTAATTCAGTTTTTTTAAAGGATAACTATATCCAATTTTGAACCTATAAGGTTCTTATCACTTCAAGTGATTCTAATTTTATTATCAGAATCGTACTGAAAATTTAACTGAATTAATACATTTTCTATGATTAATAAAATCATTGATTTTTCAATCAATAACAAATTCATTATTGGTTTGCTTACGCTTACCATTATTGGAGCAGGTATTTGGAGTATGACCCAAGTTCCCATCGATGCGGTTCCAGATATTACCAACAACCAAGTGCAGGTCATTACACAAGCACCTAATTTAGGTACAGAAGATATTGAACAAATTGTAACTTATCCTGTCGAGGTAGCAATGAGCAACCTTCCCAATGTGCAGGAAATTAGGTCAATTTCTCGTTTTGGCTTATCTGTGGTTACCATTGTGTTTGACGATGATATGGGAACATATCTTCCTCGACAATTAGTAGCAGAAAAACTAAACGAAGTCAAAGAGCAAATTCCAGCAGGTTTTGGAGAACCCACAATGGGGCCTATTTCAACAGGTTTGGGAGAAATTTACCAATACACATTAAAAGTAGCACCAGAGTATAAAGACAACTACACCATTGCGGACTTGCGTTCTATACAAGATTGGATAGTACAACGTCAAATGGCTATGGTTGAAGGTGTGGTTGAAGTAAATGCGATAGGTGGTAAAATTAAGCAATACGAAGTCGCTGTTGACCCAAACGATTTAAACGCTATTGGATTGACTATAACAGATGTGTTTAATGCACTTGAAGCTAATAATCAAAATACAGGCGGTGCTTACATCGAAAAAAACCACCAAGCTAATTTTATTCGTGGAGAAGGCTTGGTTCGTAGTTTAGAGGATATTAAAAAAATAACGGTCAAGAACATTAATAATATTCCTGTAACTATTGGAGATATTGCTACTGTTCAATTTGGTTCTGCTATTCGTTACGGAGCATTAACACAAGATGGTGAAGGTGAAGTTGTAGGTGGATTGGTGATGATGCTTAAAGGCGCTAATTCTAATGATGTTATCGTCAATGTAAAGGAGCGAATGGCTCAAATAGAAAAGTCATTACCTGAAGGAATTATTATTGAATCATTGTTAGACCGAAGTAAATTAATTGGAGAAACAACCTCTACAGTTGCAATCAATTTAATTGAAGGTGCATTGATAGTCATTTTCGTTCTTATTTTCTTGTTAGGAAACTGGCGAGGTGGTTTAATAGTAGCTTCAACCATTCCATTGTCTTTGCTGTTTGCTTTTATATTGATGAATGTATTTGACGTATGGGCAAATCTAATGAGCTTGGGTGCGATTGATTTTGGAATTATTGTAGATGGAGCAGTAATAATAGTAGAGAGTACAGTATTTCTCATTACATCCCAAGTACTAAAAAAGAAGAGCCTTACAGCAAAAGAACGAGATAAAGTGGTTTCAAATGCTTCGAAAAAAATGATGAATGCTGCGTTTTTCGGTCAGCTTATTATTCTTATTGTTTTTCTTCCAATTCTTGCTTTACAAGGTATCGAAGGTAAAATGTTTAAGCCAATGGCTTTGACTTTTATTTTCGCAATGATTGGTGCAATGGTACTTTGTCTTACCTATGTGCCAATGATGTCTGCATTGGTATTAAGAGTACCAAAAAATAATAAAAAATCCTATGGCGATAGATTTGTACATTGGGTAGAAGACAAATATCAACCGTTATTGGTAAGAGCATTGCAAAAAGGAAAATGGATTATAAGTATTGCAGTCGTACTATTCGGAATTACAGTTTTTATGTTTACCCGAATGGGTGGTGAGTTCATTCCACAACTCGATGAAGGTGATATTGCATTTCACGCCATATTAAAACCAGGAAGCTCACTTACCGAAACTATCCAAACAACTACAAAAATTGAGCAAATTATAAAGGCTGAATTTCCAGAAGTCGAAAAAATAGTTAGTCGTATTGGTGTTGCAGAAATACCGACCGACCCAATGCCAATGGATTTAGCGGATGTTTTTGTTATTCTAAAGCCTAAAAGCGAATGGACAACTGTAGAGACAAAAGATGAACTCATTGAAAAAATGAAAGAAGCTGTGGAAATAATTCCTGGTGTGAACTATGAGTTTACACAACCTATTGAAATGCGCTTTAATGAGTTGCTTGAAGGTGTTCGAGAAGATATTGCTATCAAGCTGTATGGCGAAGATATCGATGTGTTGTCTCAAAAATCCGAAGAAATATCTAAGATTATTGCAGGCACAGAAGGTATTGGCGATATGAAAGCGGAAGCCACAACTGGTTTACCACAAATGACCATTAATTACAATAGGAATAAATTAGCACAATATGGTCTTCAAATAAATACACTAAATCAAACAGTTCAATCCGCATTTGCAGGTGGTATAGCAGGTGTGATTTTTGAAGGAGAAAAACGCTTTGATTTAGTGGTGCGTTTAAGTTCTCAAAACCGAAAGGATATTTCAGATGTTAAAAATTTGTACATCAATCTACCTTCGGGTGCTCAAATTCCATTACGTGAAATTGCGGATGTTAGCTACAAATCAGGACCAATGCAAATAAGCAGAGATAATACTAACAGAAGAACCTATGTGGGTATAAATGTGAGAGGAAGAGATGTAAAGTCATTGGTGACCGAAATTAAATCAAAATTAGATGCACAATTAGAATTACCTTCTGGCTATTTCATTCGTTACGGTGGTGCATTTGAGAATTTAGAACGGGCAAGTAATCGTTTGAAAACCGTTGTACCCATTGCATTGTTACTCATTTTTATACTCATTTATTTTGCGCTAAAATCATTACCTCAAACGCTAATGATTTACATTGCTATTCCTATGGCAACTATTGGTGGTGTTGTAGCATTATGGTTAAGAGATATGCCATTTAGCATTTCAGCTGGTGTTGGTTTCATTGTACTATTTGGTGTAGCGGTTTTAAATGGTTTGGTGATGATTAGCGGACTTAACGAGTTAAAAGAGGAAGGTGTAACCAATCTAAAAGATAGAATTATAGAAGGCACTAAACGAAGAATCAGACCTATTATGTTAACAGCATTTACAGATGTGTTAGGCTTTTTACCTATGGCAATTTCGGCATCAGCAGGTGCAGAAGTACAACGTCCATTGGCAACTGTGGTTATCGGTGGCTTATTAACTTCCACATTGCTTACCCTGTTCGTTTTACCAATTTTATATCATTGGGTAGAAAACAAATCGTTTAAGTTTAAACTGAATAAAAAGATGTTTACAGCAACTACGATTTTACTTTTAATGTTCGGTTTTTCAACAAAAAGTAATGCACAACAGATAAACGATAAACTTCCAGAAATAACATTACAGGAAGCTGTAAAACTATCAAAAGACAATTATCCCTTGTTGAAACAAAAGCAGTTAGAAATCTCAAAACAGGAACAACTAAAAGCTACCGCTTATGATTTTGGTACAACTCAAATTTTTACTGGAGGTGAGGAAATTAATAATGGAAATGGTATTTATACGACTATCGGAATAGGTCAAAGCAACATTGATGTGTTTGGTATTTCTGCAAAAAAACGATTGCAAGAACAACGCATTCAATTAGCCCAAAAAGCGTTTCAGCTTTCAGAATTAGATTTAGAATTGGAAGTCAAGAAAGCGTGGGCAAATGCCATGCAGAGTAAAAGGAATTATAATTTATTTAAAGAGTTAGATTCTATATATACCAACTTTATAAAAGCAGTAGCATTAAATTATGAAGTTGAAGCTATTTCCAAGTTAGAATATTCAGCAGCTACAAATCAAGCCTTACAGATTCAGAATAAATTTGTGCAATCAAAAAGTGAATATAATATTGCATTACAACAGTTAAACTTATGGCTGGTTTCTTATACGTTCTATACAGTTCCTGGTGATTTTGAAATTAATAACGACATTGATGTTGATGCTTTTAACCTAGAAGAACATCCGTTATATAATATAGCACAATTACAGGTAACAGAGGCAGAAGCAACATATAAAGCTTCCAGAGCTGATAATTTACCCAAGCTAAATCTTCAAGGTGGTTTACAAAACGTAAATGGAAATTCAGGTTTTTATACGTATCAAGCAGGTGTTTCTATTCCTTTTTTGTCTGGTACAAATAAAGCAAAAGTCAAAACTGCAAAAATAGATAAGGAAATTGCCGAAACGAATATTCACTTTAAAAAACAAGAAGTACAATCCAAGTTTATACAATCAAAAGAGAATTATCAAAAATGGAAAACCTCTTGGCTTTTCTATAAAAATGAGGTTTTACCACTTGTAAAAGAACAAAAAGTGGGTGCTTTATTTGCCTATAAAGAAGGCGAGATAGATTATACAGGATTTACACAACTTATTAAAGAAGCAATTCAATCTGAATTACAAGCTCAAGAAGCATTAATAAATTATTTAGAAAGCACATTTCAACTACAATATTTTAATAAATAAGAAAATGAAAAACACACGATATATAATCTTAACACTACTAATAGTTTCACTTTTAGTTGTTGCTTGTGGAAATAAAGAAAGCCACAAAGAAGGCGTTGGTCGTCCACACAATGAAGATGCAAAGTCAGAAGCTGAAGAAGCTGATAGTGAAGAAGAAGTTATGCTTTCGCAGCAACAGTTTGAAGCATTACAAATGAAAACAGACACCTTGGCATTGCGTAATATGAGCAGTTATGTAGAAGCCAATGGCACATTAGAAGTACCACCACAAAACGAAGCGGCAATAACTTCTGTAGTCGGTGCAAATGTGGTATCAATAAAAGTTATTGAAGGCGATAAAGTTAATAAAGGTCAAGTCGTTGCGTATCTATCACATCCTAATATTATAAAAATGCAGACCGATTATTTGAATGCTTTTAGCAACAGTAATTTTTTAAAGAAGAACTATGAACGTCAGCAAAAATTATATGATGCAGGAGTTGGTTCTGGTGCAAATTTTCAAAAAGCCGAAGCAGAATATGAAGCCTCTAAAGCTATGGTAAATGGATTGGAAGCTCAATTGAGACTATTAAACATAAACACGTCATCGGTACGGAATGGAACAATTGCTCAAAGTATATCATTACGAAGTCCAATAGATGGTTTTGTGCAAAAAGTTGAAGTTAAAACAGGGCAATATGTAGAACCACAAACCGAACTTTTCGAAATCGTAAACACGCAACACGTTCACGCAGATTTAATGGTTTTTGAAAAAGATGTATATAAAGTAAAGAATGGGCAGAAAGTAACATTTACCTTACAGTCCATACCTGACGCAGAACTTATAGCAGAAATATATTCTGTAAGCAAAACATTTGAAGATAACCCAAAAGCTGTGCACGTTCATGCAGAAATTGAGAACAAAAAAGGCAACTTAATTCCTGGGATGTATATTCAAGGTAAAATTCAAGTAGAGAACACCAAAACAAAAGCACTTCCTGAAAGTGCAATTATTAAAGATGTTGATAGGTATTATGTTTTTTCAGTAGAAAAAGAAAATGACGATTGGAGTTTTAAACCTATTGAAGTGTTTTTAGGAGCAAAAGATGGCGCTTGGATAGCTGTTCAATTTGCAGAAGAACAAGATAAAACCACAAAATTTGCTTATAATAATGCATATTATTTAATTGCTGAAATGAAAAAAGGGGAAGCAGAACACGAACATTAAATTATGAAAACAATTGAACAACTTTTAGATTCAAAAAACATACGTGTTACAGCAATGCGCTTACTTATTTATAAGTTTCTTGCTGAGAAACAAGTAGCAGTAACATTAAGTGATATCGAAAATGCTTTTGATAAAGCAGATAGAACTACATTGTATAGAACAGTAAAAACATTTGAAGAAAGTACGATTGTACATCAAATAGATGATGGCACAGGCATTACTAAATATGCGCTTTGTGAAAAAGGCTGCAACTGTGATATTGAAACCGATTTACACTTACATTTTCATTGTAATAACTGCAACGAAACGGTTTGTCTTACCGAGCATAAAATTCCACAAATAAAAGTGCCAAATGGCTTTATTTCCGAAGACATAAACTTGGTTGTAAAAGGTGTTTGTGATAAATGTAGTGGATTATAAATGCACTTCCGTTGCATTGTATTTTAACTCATCTTTGTTTTAATTAAGTACAATAATGATGAAAAGTAAATTAATAGGAACGAGTTTAATTTCAGCAATTGCAGCTTCATTGTGTTGTATAACACCTGTTTTAGCAATGATTGCAGGTACAAGCGGGATTGCTTCAATGTTTTCTTGGATAGAACCTTTTAGACCTTATCTAATAGGGTTAACAATTTTAATTCTTGGTTTTGCTTGGTATCAAAAACTAAAACCTCAAAAGGAAATTGACTGCGAATGTGATACTGAAGAAAACTCGAAATTTATACAGTCAAAAGCGTTTTTAGGAATAGTAACTGTTTTTGCAATTGTGATGTTGGCTTTTCCATTTTATTCAAAATTTTTTTACTCAAATACAGAGAAGCAAATAGTCGTAGTTGACAAATCGGACATTAAAACAACTAAATTTCAAATTAGCGGAATGACTTGTGCGAGTTGCGAAGAACATGTAAATCACGAAGTGAATAAACTCAATGGAATTGTAAGCTCAAAAGCATCCTATGAAAATGGAAATGCAGTTGTTGAGTTCGACATAACTAAAACCAATGAAGCTGAAATTGAAATTGCAATTAACGCAACAGGTTATAAAGTAATTAGCAAAAAATAGAATTAATGGAAGTCATATTAAAATCAGAAATTACTTGTCCAAACTGCAAACATAAAAAGGTTGAAGAGATGCCAACAAACGCTTGCCAGTTTTTCTACGAATGTGAGAAATGTAAAACGGTTTTGAAACCGAATGAAGGAGATTGTTGTGTGTATTGTTCTTTTGGAACGGTTCCATGTCCGTCAATTCAAAAAGGAAAAAACTGTTGCTAACAAAATAACTTCAATAAGTAAGGAAACCAATTGAAAAAAAAGAAAATCAATTTAAGAGATTTAAGACCAAATTCGGAAGAACAACATAGTCACGATGATGGTCACAATCATAGTGGCAACTCAAGTAAGATTAATGCCTATATTCCAGCTATCATTAGTTTTACAATGCTAATTATTGGTATTGGGTTAGACTATTTTGATGTTTCCTTTTTCAAGGATTGGATTCGCATTATATGGTATGGTATTGCTTATTTGCCAGTTGGACTTCCTGTTGTAAAGGAAGGTTGGGAAAGTATTAAAAAAGGCGATGTGTTTACAGAGTTCTTTTTAATGTCTATTGCTACTATTGGTGCGTTTATTATTGGCGAATATCCAGAAGGTGTTGCGGTAATGTTATTTTATGCAGTTGGCGAATTGTTTCAAAATGCAGCAGTCAACAGAGCGAAGACAAACATAAAAGCATTGCTTGATGTAAGACCAAATGAAGCTCTGGTATATCGAAACAATGATTATGTGTCAGTGAATCCAGAAACAGTTGAAATTGGAGAAAAAGTACAAGTTCGTGTAGGAGAAAAAATTCCTTTGGACGGCATTCTGCTTTCAGAAAAAGGTTCATTTAATACAGCAGCCTTAACAGGCGAAAGCAAACCTAATACGATTGTAAAAGGTGAAAAAGTATTTGCAGGTAGTATTAATATGGATGGCATTATAGAAATTGAAACCACCAAAGAATTTAAGGACAGTTCCATTGCCAGAATTTTGGATATGGTACAGAATGCCACAGCCCGAAAATCGAAAACGGAATTATTCATTAGACAATTTGCTCGAATTTACACACCAATAGTCGTGTTTTTAGCAATAGGTGTTACGTTTCTACCATACTTTTTTTTAGATAATTATGTTTTTAGAGATTGGTTATACAGAGCCTTAATTTTCTTGGTGATTTCTTGTCCTTGTGCTTTGGTAATATCCATTCCGTTGGGTTATTTCGGAGGATTGGGAGCAGCTTCAAAAAACGGAATTTTATTTAAAGGTGCTTCCTTTTTAGATGCAATGACCAAGATAAATACGTTGGTGATGGATAAAACAGGAACGGTTACTAAAGGTGTTTTTAAAATAAAAGAAATCAAAGTTATTGGTTGGGACGAAAAAGAGTTTATGAAGTACCTGATGGCTATGGAAGAACAATCCACACACCCTATTGCAAAAGCCATTTTGGAATATAAAGCAGAAGGCGAAGATTATGACACTTCCGAAGTATCTGAAATCGCAGGAAAAGGCTTAAAAGGTATGGTAAATGGTAAGCCTGTTTTAGTTGGTAACAAAGCCCTCATGACAGCTAATAACATTAATGTTTTAGAGGAAACAGAAACTATTGTAGAATCTATGGTATTAGTATCTATAGGCAAAACATTTGCAGGTTATGTTGTCATTGCAGATGAATTAAAAGAAGACGCAAAAGAAACAATTACAGCCTTACATAAAGTTGGTATTAATAATATAATGATGCTTTCTGGAGATAAAGATTCAATTACCCAAAAGGTTGCCAAAGAATTAAATATTGAAAGTGCAAAAGGTGGTTTATTGCCAGAAGATAAGCTAAATGAAGTTGAAATCTTAAAGAAAAATCCAGAAAACAAAATAGCCTTTATTGGTGATGGCATTAATGATGCACCAGTTTTAGCTGCAAGTGATGTAGGTATCGCAATGGGTGGTTTAGGAAGTGATGTAGCTATTGAAACAGCAGATGTTATTATTCAAACAGACCAACCTTCAAAAGTGGTAAAGGCTATTAAAATTAGTCGTTCCACTCGCAAAATTGTATGGCAGAACATCATAATGGCATTTGGAGTTAAATTGATTGTTTTGATATTAGGAGCAGGTGGTTTGGCAACAATGTGGGAAGCGGTTTTTGCAGACGTAGGTGTAGCATTATTAGCAATATTAAATGCAGTTAGATTACAACGGATGAATTGGAGTTAAGCATTAAACTTCTGTTAAACAAAATCAACAATTGTTAAAATTTTGTAACTTTGCAATTACAATGAATCAAGTATTCCATAAAATAATGTCTTTAGCAATGGCTTTTGTAGTGTTGTTCTCTACAATGTCATTTACTGTGAATATGCATTATTGTGGAGATACTTTAGTAGAAACGGCTATTTTCCATAAAGCCAAAGGTTGCGGTATGGAAATGGAAAAACCTTCTACTGATGGCTGTTCAATAACAAAGAAAAATTGTTGTGATGATAAACAATTAGCGATTGAAGGGCAAGACGAACTACAATTGCAAGTCGACAAAATTTCTTTTGAACAACAAGTATTTATTGCTTCATTTGTTTTCACATATATCAACCTTTTTGAAGGTTTAGAAAATAATATTTCTTCATACGAAGAATACAAACCTCCACTCGTCATAAGGCAACTCTACAAAATTGACGAGACGTATTTAATTTGATTTTTAAACTTTAGACTGTTTTATCCTATGGCTGTAATGTCGTAAGGATAATTTGCTGTTTTCGGTGTTTTCACAACGCCAATGTCTAACTGTTTAATAATCAAAGTCAATGCTAAATAAAAGCATCAAATTTTTAATAGAAAACAAACTCGTGGCAGTTTTGTTACTTGTCCTTTTCGTAGGATGGGGAACGGTTAATGCACCCTTTAATTGGGATACAGGATTTTTACCAAGTAACCCAGTTGCTGTAGATGCCATTCCAGATATAGGTGAAAATCAACAAATTGTTTTCACCAAATGGGATGGTCGCTCACCACAAGATATTGAAGACCAAATCACCTACCCATTGACAACGTCTTTACTTGGTATTCCAGGAGTAAAAACCATTCGTAGTTCGTCAATGTTTGGCTTTTCAAGCATCTATATCATTTTTGAAGAAGAAATAGAGTTTTATTGGAGTCGAAGTCGTATTCTCGAAAAACTAAACTCATTACCAAGTAACTTGTTACCCGATGGTGTAAATCCAGCTTTAGGTCCTGATGCGACAGGATTAGGACAAATATTTTGGTATACCTTAGAGGGGCGTGATGAAAAAGGAAACGTTACAGGCGGTTGGGATTTACAAGAGTTGCGTAGTATTCAAGATTACTATGTAAAATATGCTTTATCCGCTGCTAGTGGAGTGTCAGAAGTGGCTTCGATTGGTGGTTATGTTCAGGAGTACCAAGTGGACGTTAATCCAGAATTGATGCGCCAATATAACATTGGGTTGCATCATGTTGTAAAGGCGGTTAAGGAAAGTAATAAGGACATTGGTGCGCAAACCATTGAAATCAATAATGCAGAATATTTAGTACGTGGTTTAGGTTATGTGAAGTCTATTGAAGACATAGAAAATGCAGTAGTCACTTCCGAAGATTTTACATCCATACGAATTAAAGATATAGGCAAAGTATCACTTGGTCCAGCAACACGAAGGGGATTATTAGATAAAGAAGGTGCAGAAGTTGTTGGAGCTGTTGTGGTAGCTCGTTATGGTGCAAACCCAATGGAAGTTATTGATAACGTAAAGGAGAAGATTAACGAATTAAGTGCAGGATTACCTTCAAAAGTTTTATCAGATGGAAGAACTTCACAAGTAACCATAGTACCATTTTATGATAGAACAGAATTAATTCAAGAAACATTAGGTACGCTTAATGAGGCGTTGACTTTAGAAATACTCATAACCATTTTGGTTATTGTCATTATGGTCTTTAATCTTCGAGCTTCAGTATTAATTTCTGGATTATTACCTGTTGCAGTATTGATGGTTTTTATAGCAATGAAGTTCTTCGGTGTAGATGCTAACATAGTGGCACTATCAGGTATTGCTATTGCTATCGGAACAATGGTTGATGTAGGTGTCATACTTTCAGAAAATATTATAAGGCATTTAGATGAAGATAATGGAACACAATCAATTAATACGGTAGTCTATAATGCAACAGCCGAGGTGTCTGGTGCAATTGTAACTGCAGTAATGACCACTATTATTAGTTTCATACCTGTATTTACTATGATTGGTGCAGAAGGAAAATTATTTAGACCGTTAGCCTTCACAAAGACCTTTGCATTAACCGCATCTATTATTGTTGCCTTATTCTTAATACCTCCTTTTGCAGCTTTTTTATTCAGAAAGAAAAGCATTAAAACCAATTTTAAATATGTTTTAAATGGCGTTTTAATAGTATTAGGTGTTGTTGCCATAGTTTACGGTTATTGGTTAGGACTAATATTAGTTGGGTTTGGAATTGTTGCAATTATAAAGCAACAAGAGATAGTATCAGAGAAACAAGCTAACCTTATCAATATTATTATTTCGGTATCAGTTATTGTATTCTTGTTAGCCGAATATTGGAGACCGTTAGGAGTTGACAAAAGTATCTTCTGGAATCTCATTTTTGTAAGTGTTATATGCTTCGGTTTATTAGGTGTTTTCTCATTTTTTATAAAATACTACGAACGTATTTTGAGATGGTGTTTAGATAATAAACTACTGTTTTTATCAGTACCAACAGCAATAGTTATCGCAGGTTTTTTCATTATGAAAAATACAGGCAAAGAGTTTATGCCGTCATTAAACGAAGGTTCATTTCTATTAATGCCAACCTCAATGCCACATTCTGGTATAGAGGAAAACAAAAGGGTGTTGCAGCAATTAGATATGGCAGTAGCAAGTATTCCAGAGATTGAAACAGTAGTTGGTAAAGCAGGTCGCACAGAATCTGCTTTAGACCCAGCACCAATGTCAATGTATGAGAATATGATTCAGTATAAACCAGAATATATGTTAAATGAAAATGGAGTTCGCCAACGCTACAAGGTAAATGATGATGGCTTATTTGAACTAAAAGATGGTCGTTCCATTTCTAATCCAAATAATTCCAAAAATGTCACCTTTAGTACTGTTAAAAGGTATCAATTAATTGAAGACGATGATGGCGAGTACTATCGTAACTGGCGACCAGAAATTGAATCACCAGACGATATTTGGAATGAAATTGTAAGAATCACCAAATTACCAGGCGTAACTTCTGCACCAAAACTACAACCTATTGAAACCCGATTGGTGATGCTTCAAACTGGAATGAGAGCACCAATGGGGATTAAAGTAAAAGGCCTAGACTTAAAACAAATTGAAGCGTTTGGAGTGAAATTAGAAAACATCATTAAGGACGCTGAAGGTGTTAAAAAAGAAGCTGTTTTTGCAGACCGTATTGTTGGTAAACCTTATTTGTTAATTGATATTGATAGAGAGAAAATTGCTCGTTATGGTGTAACCATAGAGGACGTTCAAAATGTATTAAAAGTTGCAGTTGGTGGAATGGTATTAACCAAAACCGTTGAAGGTCGTGAGAGATATGGTGTTCGAGTACGATACCCAAGAGAATTACGAGCCAACCCAACCGATTTAAAACAAATTTATGTGCCAGTAGAGAAAGGCAGTCCTGTCCCCTTAAGCGAATTGGCAACCATTCGTTACGAACAAGGCCCACAAGTCATTAAAAGTGAAGACACCTTTTTAGTTGGTTATGTCTTGTTTGATAAATTAGATGGTTTTGCAGAAGTAAGCGTTGTTGAAAATGCACAAGCCTTAATAAAACAAAAGATAGATTCTGGTGAATTGATAGTGCCAAAAGGCATTAACTATGCCTTCACAGGAACCTATGAAAATCAGTTAAGAGCAGAAGAAACATTGTCTGTGGTAGTGCCTTTAGCATTACTTATAATTTTCTTGATTCTATATTTTCAATTTCGTTCCGTTGCAACCTCATTGATGGTGTTTACTGGTATTGCAGTAGCATTTGCAGGTGGCTTTATTATGATTTGGCTCTATGGTCAAGATTGGTTTTTAAACTTCAACTTCTTTGGGGAAAATATGCGAGACTTATTCCAGATGCACCCAATTAATTTAAGTGTAGCGGTTTGGGTTGGGTTTATTGCACTTTTTGGTATTGCAACAGACGATGGTGTCGTAATGGCAACCTATTTAACTCAAACTTTTGATAGAAACACACCAGAAAATAGAAAGGAAATTAGAGCATCCATAGTAGAAGCAGGAGAAAAACGTATTAGACCTTGTTTAATGACGACAGCAACCACAATTTTAGCATTATTGCCAGTATTGACATCAACAGGACGAGGTAGCGATATAATGATACCTATGGCAATACCAAGTTTTGGAGGAATGCTGATTGCTTTAATAACCTTATTTGTAGTACCAGTATTATATAGCTGGAAAGCCGAAGTTCAACTTAAAAGAACTGTAAAATGAAATACATAAAAATCAATATAAAATTTGTCTTGGCTCTTGGCTCTTGTTTATTGAGTCTCATTGTAAATGCACAACAATTAGAAGTACTCATAGATGAAGCCTTAACAAACAATCCAGAAATTCAAAAATTTGAGTTACAATACAAAAGAGCTTCCGAAAAAGTAAATGAGGTTAATACCATTCCTAATACCGAATTTGGTGTTGGTTATTTTGTAAGTGAACCAGAAACACGAACAGGAGCACAACGTTTTAAAGTTTCGGCTAAACAAATGTTACCTTGGTTTGGTACAATTACTTCGAGGGAAAGTTATGTGAGTTCATTAGCGGATGCTAAATATGAGGACATTGTTATTGCAAAGCGAAAACTAATGGCTTCGGTATCACAATCCTATTATAATTTATACGCCAACAAAGCAAAGCAAGAGGTATTAACCGAAAACATCAAACTACTTGAAACATACGAAACATTAGCACTAACATCTGTTGAGGTTGATAAAGCATCTGCTGTAGATGTGTTGCGATTACAAATGCGTCAAAATGAAATGCAACAACTAAAAGATGTATTGCAACAACAATTTTTAGCAGAACAAACGAATCTGAATAACCTTTTGAACAGGGAAAATGATATTGCTGTTACTGTGGTAGAGAGTTTAATAATGCCTTCAGAAGACTTTGAAATCACTACTGAAAATTTAGCATTGCATCCCGAACTATTGAAGTATAATAAACTATATCAATCCATAGAACAATCAGAATTACTAAACCAAAAGGAAAGTAGTCCTATGATTGGTTTTGGATTAGATTATATCAATGTTTCCAAAAGACCAAATATGAATTTCTCGGATAACGGTAAAGATATTGTGATGCCTATGGTTTCGGTATCAATCCCAATTTTTAATAAAAAATATAAATCTCAAACCAAGCAAAATGAGTTAGAACAGCAAGAAATAACAGTTCAAAAACAGGAACGATTAAACACTCTGGAAACAGTTTTAAGTAAAGCAATTAATGAACGTATTTCTGCAAGAATAAGTTATGCAACCCAAATTAAAAACCTAAACCAAGCGAAAGATGCCGAAGACATTTTAATAAAAAGCTACGAAACAGGAACGATTGATTTTAATGATGTTTTGGATATTCAAGAACTACAATTAAAGTTTCAAATGAATCAAATAGAATCTGTTAAGAGCTACTATGTGCAAAGCGCAATTATAAATTATTTAATACAATAGTAATGAAACACACATATCACATACACGGAATGACTTGCAACGGTTGTCTCAGTCACGTAGAAAAAACACTTTCAGAAGTCGCAGGTGTTTCAAAAGCAACAGTCAATTTAGAAAAGGCAGAAGCTACAATCGAAATGGAATCGCAAATTCCTATAGAAACATTTCAAGAAGCCTTAAAAAATGATGGTGGGAGATACAGTATTCATAAACAAGGTGAACATCATCACCATTTAGAAGATAAAAAGGAAAAACAACCAAAAGCAAAAGGCACAGGTACATTTTATTGTCCTATGCATTGCGAAGGTGATAAAACTTATGATAAAGCAGGAGATTGTCCTGTTTGCGGAATGGATTTGGTCGAAGAACAAAATCTATCATCAGCTATCACAGAACAATGGACGTGTCCAATGCACCCAGAAGTTATAAAGGATGAAGCAGGTTCGTGTCCTATTTGCGGTATGGATTTAGTACCAATGCAACCTGACCTTTCAGTAGAAGAAAAAACCTACAAAAAACTATTAAAGAAGTTTTGGATAGCATCTGTTTTCACTTTACCAATTTTTATAATCGCAATGAATGAAATGCTCAATAATAATCCATTGTACGATATAATGGAACAGAAATATTGGAATTGGATTCAGTTTGCATTATCCATTCCAGTAGTGTTTTATGCTACTTGGATGTTCTTTGAACGAGCATACAAAAGTATTAAATCGTGGAATCTCAATATGTTCACACTAATTGGGATTGGTGCTGGTGTGGCTTGGTTATTTAGTGTTTTTGGTATGATATTTCCAGATATATTTCCGTCACAATTCAAAACCGAATCAGGTGCAGTACACGTCTATTTTGAAGCAGCAACGGTTATTTTAACCTTGGTGCTTTTAGGACAGTTGTTAGAAGCTCGTGCCCACAGTAAAACCAATTCGGCAGTAAAAGAATTATTAAAGTTAGCACCAAACAAAGCCATAAAAATAGTAGATGGTGAAGAATTTGAAGTCAGTATAGATAAGATAGAATTAAATGATATTCTAAAAGTAAAACCAGGCGATAAAATTCCTGTAGATGGTGTGATAACAGAAGGTGAAACAACCATTGACGAATCTATGATTACAGGAGAACCTATTCCTGTAAACAAATCTCAAGATGATAAAGTAAGTAGCGGAACAATTAATGGGAATCAATCATTCTTGATGAAAGCGGAAAAAGTAGGAAGTGATACGTTACTCTCACAAATTATCCATATGGTTAATGATGCGAGTAGAAGTCGTGCACCTATTCAAAATTTAGCAGATAAGGTATCAGGTTATTTTGTGCCAGTTGTAGTTCTTATTTCTATTATCACATTTATTGTATGGTCTATTTGGGGACCAGAACCAGTTTATGTGTATGCTTTTGTCAATGCAATTGCAGTTCTAATCATTGCGTGTCCTTGTGCTTTAGGTTTAGCAACACCAATGTCTGTAATGGTTGGTGTGGGTAAAGGTGCTCAAAATGGTGTATTGATTAAAAATGCCGAAGCTCTTGAAAAAATGGATAAGGTTAATACACTTATTGTTGATAAAACAGGAACAGTTACAGAAGGGAAAGCAACAGTAGAAACAGTAGGTGCTTTTAGTGATACTCTAAATGAAAAAGAGTTACTACAATACATCGTTTCATTAAATACTAATAGCGAACACCCATTAGCAGAAGCGACTGTAAAATATGGAAAAGAACACAATACTCAAATATTAAAGTCCGAAGATTTTAGTGCTGTTACAGGAAAAGGTGTTGAAGCTATAATAAATGATAAAAAAGTAGTATTAGGAAATCCTAAAATGATGGAATATGCCAAAGCAGATATTACTTCTAAAATGAAAGACGAAGCTAAATCTTACCAAAAACAGGGTAAAACAGTTTCTTATTTATCATTAGATGAAACCGTTGTTGGGTATGTAGTTATTGGAGATAAAATAAAAGAAACAAGTGCCAAAGCGATTAAAGAACTTCAAGATAAAGGCATTGATGTCATAATGCTTACAGGTGATAATCACGATACAGCACAAGCAGTAGCATCAGAATTAAATCTCGCAGATTTTAAAGCCAGTATGCTACCAGAAGACAAACTCAAAGAAGTAGAGAAACTGCAAAAAAATGGAAAAGTGGTTGCTATGGCAGGTGATGGTATTAATGATGCACCAGCATTGGCAAAAAGTGATGTAGGTATTGCAATGGGCACAGGAACAGATGTAGCAATTGAAAGTGCAATGATTACGCTAGTAAAAGGTGATTTGCACGGCATTGTAAAAGCCAGAAATTTAAGCGATTCTGTAATGAATAATATAAAGCAGAATCTATTTTTCGCACTTATTTACAACACATTAGGAGTACCTATTGCAGCAGGTGTTTTATTTCCTTTCTTTGGTATTTTACTCTCACCAATGATAGCAGCATTAGCAATGAGTTTTAGCTCTGTTTCGGTAATAGCAAATGCATTACGATTAAGAAATATTAAAATATAATAATATGAAAAAATACATAATTTATACAGGTATATTAATAGTAGGACTATTATTAGGTTGGTTGTTATTTGGCGGGTCACCAAAATATGATAAAGTCCATAATCACGATGCCATATCAGAAACCAATCAATTGTGGACGTGTTCTATGCATCCACAAATTATGCAACCAGAACCAGGTGATTGTCCTATATGTGGTATGAATTTAATTCCTGTTGATGGTGGAAGTGAGGGCTTGTTAGCAGACCAATTCAAACTCACTGAAAACGCAATGGCTTTAGCCAATATTCAAACTTCAATTGTTGGCAATAGTATTGCGGATGGCAATAGAATAAAGTTATCAGGTAGAATTGTTGAAAATGAAGAAGCTAATACAGTGCAGGTTAGCTATTTTTCTGGTAGAATCGAAAGGTTAAATGTAAGTTTCACAGGTGAAAAAATTCGTAAAGGTCAAATGTTAGCAACCATATATTCACCAGAATTGTATGCAGCGCAACAAGAACTCATAACAGCTGCATCTTTAAAGGAATCACAACCTGAACTATTCAATGCAGTGCGTAATAAATTGAAATTATGGAAGCTCTCTGAAAATCAAATCAATCAAATTGAATCATCTGGAAAAGTTAAAGAAAATTTCCCTGTGTATGCGACTGTTTCTGGTACAGTTACCGAAAAATTAGTAGAACAAGGCGATTACATCAAACAAGGTCAACCTTTATTGAAAATCGCCAATCTCAATACGGTTTGGGGAAATTTTGATGTTTACGAAAATCAAATTGACCGCTTTAAAAAAGGACAGGAAGTTGTGGTAACAACCAATGCCTATCCTAACAAAGAATTTAAAGGTAAAGTAGATTTTATAGACCCTGTTTTAAATACCAAAACAAGAACAGTAACCTTGCGTGTAGTACTAAATAATAAGGACGATGTATTTAAACCTGGGATGTTCATCACTGCGAAAATTGAAGATATTAAAAATGAACATCAAGAAGTTTTGGCAATACCAATATCTGCAGTTCTTTGGACAGGTGAGCGTTCTGTTGTCTATTTAAAAACCAATCCAGACCAACCCGTCTTTGAAATGCAAGAAGTAGTTTTAGGTAATCGAATTGGCAATGAATACGAAGTTTTAGAGGGATTATTTGTTGGAAATGAAATAGTGACTAACGGAACATTTACGGTAGATGCAGCGGCACAATTACAGGGTAAAAAGTCAATGATGAATAAAGTTGGTGGTAAAGTTACGACTGGTCATGAAGGGCATCTTGGAATGGAAGATATTACCTCGGAACCTCAAGAGAATCATTCCAATATGAATGAACGATTAAATGTTTCGAAAGACTTTCAAAATCAATTGAAAACCGTTTTTTATGATTACGTCAAATTGAAAGATGCATTAGTTAAAGATGATGTGAATAGTGTAATACAAGAAGCAAAAAAACAAATAGAAAATTTGTCAAAGGTTGATATGAAACTATTAACAGACAAGGAAGCACACAATCATTGGATGGCTTTGGAAAAAGAGATTAAAGCATCAGCCAATTCAATTTCAAATGTAACCGATATTAAAGTTCAAAGAAACCATTTTAAACACTTATCCTCGCATTTAATTAAAGTAATGCAGTTATTTGGTATTAATGAAAAAGTCTATGTGGAATTTTGTCCAATGGCAGATAATAACAACGGTGCGTATTGGTTGAGTAAAGAAGAAAAAGTAATCAATCCATATTTTGGTGAAGCTATGCTAACCTGTGGAGAAGTAAAACAAATAATAGAATAATAACAATTAAATTTTAAAACAATGAAAAATGTAATTTTAAGTGTAGCTGTAATTGTAGCAATGGGATTAACAAGTTGTAATGGTCAAACTAAGAAGGAAAAGGAAACTACTACAACAGAAGTATCAAAAGATATGGCAATGTCAAATATAACATTTGGTGTAAGAGGGAATTGCGGTATGTGTAAAAAAACGATTGAAAAAGCAGCTAACGGTGTGCAAGGTGTATCTAGCGCAAATTGGGATGTAGAGAAGAAGAAAATTGAAGTGTCTTATGATGACACAAAAACGAATGCAATGTCTATTCATAATGCTATTGCTGCTTCAGGTTACGATACTGAAAAAGTATCTGGAGATGAGGAAGCATATAAGAATTTACCTGTTTGTTGTCAATATGACCATGAAATGATGATGAACCAATCTGGTGGAGAGAAAAGTGATGACCATTAGAAATTAGTAATTATTTTTCCTTATTAAATTAATGAGAGAAGCTCACATTTTTTGGGAGCTTTTTTAATTATTTAAAATTTAGATGCATTTTCAATCAATACTCTAATAGCTGATGATGCACTGCCACCATATTTGCTTCTCTTGGCCAGTTTGTTTAATTTCTGCTTTAACTCAGGAGATATGCGCATTATAAAGGTCTCCGTATTTTCACTTGATGGTATTTTTCCCATGATTGTTCTGTTTGTATATAAATATGTCTAATCTCTATAAACCTCTACGAAATCTGCGATTAATTTATCTGTACCATTTGGTCAAAGGTTAGCACCTTAATTAAAGTCTATACTTTGTTGAAGTTGTCGTTTTTAATTGTTTTTGGACATATTGGTCCGACTGGTCTGTCACTTGTCCAGAATATTTTGAATTTTTCAGAACACTTGCCAAGTATCCGCCCTCGTCAAGAAAAACTAACGACCTTGTATATACAATGGGTCCCATCTGTCTTTAAACTGGCGACCATTTTTTAAAGAAATAAAGTGATTGTATATACAAATGGTTTTTAAGTTCCAATCAATCATGATTTCCATTTTGATTTTAAAATAGGAAAACCTTCTTGCCAATTATCTATAAAGGAAATACAGTTTTTGCCAGAAAGAATTCTTTTGAAACTTAAAGATTTATCAAATTCGACTCCCATATAAGCTTTTGAATTTTTCAAATCACCAAATATATGTTTCCCATTAATTGTGTGAGTAATATCCACAATTTTGTTATTTATTACATTAAATCCATGAGAATAGGGGTATGCAATATCTTTGGATAAAGTATAACCTTCAAAATATTGGATATTATTAGACTCGTCCCTCATTGCTAAAGTTTGGGCATTATAAAAACAATCTCCCATTGTTGTATTTCTAGAACGTTTTAAGGCCTCTTTTACAATTTTCATTTCTTCCTCATTCAGCTCTTCTGATTCAAAAGTTTTTCCCTCTTTAAGTACAAATTCGAACATACTTTTATAATAATTTGGATTATTAAGTCCTTCAAAATCTGCGGCATTTGTTTCTAATAAATTAATTAATGTTTGGTTTAGTGTCATATTCTTAAAATTTGAATAGTTGTTTCATGAATGAAGATAGGTTGAATAAATATAGAATAATATATTCAAAAAATTGGTTCAACCCAAAATTGTATCATTCCAAGTATGCCTTTGTCAGATACAGAAAAATGAGCTAAATACCTGGTTTTTAGGTGTATTATTTTGCCATCCTAAAATAATACATTATATTTGTTATATAATTTAAAGATTATGAAAGTTAAGTATATTAGAGTATCCAGTTTGGACCAAAACACACAGAGACAGCAAACTAATGAAAAAGATTTTGCTAAGACTTATGTCGACAAGATAAGTGGGGCCGTTTCATTTTTTGATAGACCCCAAGGTAAGAAATTGGTTGATGACATTAATAATGGTAAAATTGACGAAGTACATGTTATGTCCATCGACAGAATTGGAAGAAACATTCTGGATATTTTGACCGTGTGTGAATTTCTGACTCAAAAGGAAGTGAATCTTTATGTGGAGAACATTGGAATGTATTCAATGGTTGACGGCAAACAGAACCCAATCTTCAAGATGATTGTATCTGTATTGGGCAATGTAAGCGAAATGGAGCGCAATAACATGCTAGAAAGACAGCGACAAGGCATTGAGATTGCCAAGGCGAAAGGTGTTTATAAAGGTCGTTTATATGGTTCCAGAATGACCACGGAAGAATTCTTGGACAAGTATAAGAAGGTTGCTAATGAGTTATCTAATGGAGAGTCTTTAAGAAGGGCCGCTGCTTTAGGTGGTGTTAGTCTGGGAGTGGCTCAGCGAGTTAAAAAAGCAATGCAAGAACAATTAAATTAATAAGATTATGGCAACACAGGGAGAAAGACAAGATTATTTATGGAGACCCAATGATGAAAGTTCAACCACAAGAATGCGGTATGAGCTTGAGGCTGACCATTGGTATCGAGCATTCAAAAGTGCGGAACGAAAACACAGGCCGACATCATTAAAAAGTGATTTGGCAGTCATTGGCCTTATATTTTCATTGGTTGGGTCATTGTTAGTATTGGTTATTGCGCTAATTATCGAATTTGTCAAGTGGGTAAGGTCTTAAGAGAGTGATTTAAGAAAACACTGATTTGACCTTGGTCAAAGTGACTACTTGAGAAGATTCAATAACCTTTAGGTAGATAAAATCAATTTGAATTAAACAGTGATTAACTCCTTCCTCTTTTTCTCAACTCTGAAATATAAGATTCTAGGGCATTAATGTCTGTTTTGATTTCTTCTGAGTCAGGCATCTCTTCAATAAGTGCCCCAGCACTGTCGTGACCATTAATAAATTTGGAGCACTTAGTCATATTATCATCGACTATTTGGTAATCATCGTCTGTAAGGTCAATAACAATCTTCAACCTTTTCGTTTGAATCTCTCTACCAAATCGCTGTACAGTTCTGTTGAGAATCAGTTCTTCTATTAAACGTTCCCACGTTTCTCTTAATTTTCCATAGAATGGTTTAGTCTCATCTTCGTATTCTTCATCAGTACCTTCGTCTTCTATTTTTTTAAGAATTTGGTGCATATTTTTTAGTTCACCCAATCTTCCCTTAACTGATAATGCATCCCATGGTGGACTTGAGGCAGGAATTCCAGTTTGAGTTTTCTTACGGGTTAGGCTCTTTACATCTATGCTGCAATCTAATTTCACAGCCTCTTCCTGAAGCATCATCAAAAAAGTAATGTCATGTGTAAAAACAATTACCTGACGTGTTGTTGCTTCTTGTACAATTCTTCGAGCTATTTTGCTTCTCCATTTGTGGTCAAGTGACGAAACTGGGTCATCAAAAATTATGGCGGATTTGTGTTCTGAAATGGAAAGTTCTGACAAGAATGTTGCCAATGAAATACAGCGATGTTCGCCTTCACTTAATATTTCCTTTAGGCTAACACTTTGGCCGTAAGATGTATCTAATTGTAAATAATGATACTGTCGACCTCTTACACCCTTTGTTCCCATAACCACCTCGATGTTTTTGAAACCAAGCTTTCTTAACTCTTCTTTGAAATTGTCTTTAAGTGATTTTGTAACATAGGTCTCCGTTAAGCTATTGCTCAACAACGTTACATTACGTGTGTTGCATTGAGAAGCACATTTGTTGATAGCTATGACTTTCTTCATACGCTCAATCTCAACTTCAATTTGTTTTTTGTAGTTGGTTAAATTCTTAATGGCCACTAGATTGGCATGCTTTTTCTCAAGAAGGTCCAATTGCTCTTCTATTGACGTTTTCGCAAGTTCCTCGTTCATTGTCTCTAATCCCATGATAAGGGTTTCAAGTATTGTTATTGGGCTTTTTTGAAATTCAATATGAGAAATTGAATCGACTTTTTTGGCGTCTCTGATTAATCCCAAAACTTCATCGCACTTACTTTCCAAGGTTGCTAAGAATGCCCCTTCAATCTTCTGGAAATCTTCAACAATTTCATTAATCTCATCAATGGTAGGTTCACTTTCTGAAAGGTCGAAGTTTAGATTGTCGAAGTACTCTTCTAACTCCTTTAGTCTTGCAACTGCTTTGTTCAACTGTTCTTGCAAGTCAGCCTTTACAAACTCCTCAAAATTAATAAATCTTTTTCTCGCTTCATCACCCAATTCTTGTAAGCAGAGTGGACAATTTTCTCCTTCACTAGTATTCGGAAAAGCATCCTCTCCATATATTCCATCATAAAATCTCCTAGCACTTTCCCAAAGCTTTTTCCATTGGTCACTACCAATGCCATCCATTGGCAAATTGGAAAATGCTTTTTCAGAAGCCATTTTGGACGCATTAGATGCTACGACTAAATTGTTGACAGCATCTCTTGTCGAATTCATGGCTTTGTTAGAAAAAGCTACTTCAAGTGATTTATACTTTGATTTAAGAGTATCAAATCGCTTAATTCTTTGGTTATTCTCTTTTATTTCTTTAGCTGGGTCAGTAGCCCTAAGTTTTGAAATAGCTTCTGAGATGTTTTTTATTTCGGCATCATCTTTCTCTGTATGACTGCAAAGGCTGTCTAGCTCTTCTTGTTTTGATTCAGCACTCAAAGTTCGAAGAAATTTTGAGACTTCAGTTTCAACATCATCTTGCAAAAAAGAGTAATCATATGAACTTTCGGTCAACATCTGCTTTTCTGAATTGATGATTCTTTCTACTTCATTTAAGGCTTTTGCGAGTTTTTCAAGAATGCTGAACCCAGATGGAACAAAGGCGATTTCATCTTCACCTTCTACGTAATGGTTTGCGCTTGAGGAATCAAAAACGTCAACAGCTTTTAATAAAGCACTATCGATTTCATGGTCTTTCCAAGTAATGTCACCGCTTGTCCCATCTTCTTTGAGGTATTCAACCTGAGCAATTTGCCTTTTGGTTCCACTATCCGAGTCAAACAAGTTGAAGTTGATGGTCGGTAATTCTCCTCTAGTATTGCAAGTGTTCTTTAAAATGCTTGCATAGCTTGATTTTCCAGAACCATTATCACCATAAATGGCTGTCAAACCAGTACTTGAAAAAGTTAATTCTGAATTATCCTTTAGGGCGTTAATATTTTCGTTGTTCTTAATTTTTGAGAGCATAATACTTTCTTCAACATCAGAACTACTTACCAATTCTTTTAATTCATCTATTTTGATGCCTTCATAATCAAGTTTAATAATTCCATTTTCAAACTTACAGATACTTACCAAGTCATTAATGTCGTCTTCAGTTAGGTTCTTGTTTCTGATAATTCTGTCAACAGTTTCTTGCCAGAAAAGAGGTTTATCTTCAACCCATTCAATTATGTCTGTAAGTATGCTCATAAGCCCAATAATATTCCTGATTTTAAAAAAATCTGTTCGGTTGTCTGAAAGAATTAATAAAAGTACGAAATACTATTGTTGAAATAAAAAGGGAAAACCTTAAATTAAGTAGAGACTACTTTTTATTGAATCGGATGATACTTCAAAGTATCCTCTCAAGTGATTTCAAGTCTGTTTTCTGATAGTTTTCGGTTGAAGAAATGAATCTATGTCCAACCATGACTTAGGTACGTATCAGGCCATATTTCTGGACCCTTAAAGTGATTGCCGAAACTCTGATTTATAATTTTCTTATTTTATCAATTTCACTTTCAGTTAAATATCTTTTTCTACTTGATACTTCTATAACATTTATTTCTGGATGCCTTCTTAAGAGGTGATTAAGGTTTTGCGGAGTCATTTTAAGTAAAGTAGCAGCGTCTTTAATTAGATGCTGTATTTCTTCTTTAACTGGTTTAGTCTCAGGTATTACATATTCTTGTACTAGCTTCTTTAATTTTCTTTGAAATGCAATCTCGAATTGTCTGATGAAGTTATTTGTCTTTCTCTCGGTATGAGTTTTTATGGTTTTATATTTAATTCCAGGGTCGTTCTTAATGAGGTTATCGATATATTTATCAACTGTACTTTGAACTACTTTTTCAACACTAATGGATTCTGGGAAAGGCTCAGTAGAATGAATTAATTCTACTACTAATTGTACATCTGCTTTTTTCATTTCTATAAATTATTAAATATTCTAACGTTATCCATAATTAAGTCGTAATCAGGATTAATATACTGTTGTAAAGTTGATATTTTACGGTGTCCAGTCATTTTCATGATGGCATTCAAACTAACATTATTGTTTACCAAGTTAGTAATGAATGTTCTACGACCAGTATGAAAAGTGATTAATTCATATTTGGGCAATTCTTCACCATCATTACCATTTGCTTCTAAGTCATGGAATTCCATAATGTTTTTCAGTCCTTCATGAATATATTTATTAGTTTTTTGGGATGACATTAAGTTGAGACGATAGTCATATTTCTTCAGTATATCTAATACTTTGTCGGTCAATGGCACTTCAACCTTGATTTTGGTTTTCTGGTTGACAATAGTAAGAATTTTTGCTTCATTCTTCTTGGAAATTTTGGTTTTAGAAACCCTTATAACATCACTAAATCTCAGACCAGTATGGCATGCTACTATTAGCATGTCGATAGCTTTTTGCTGAGAAAGAGATTTAAATTGATGATGTTGGATTAAACTTAATTCTTCGAGACTTAAAGTATAATAAGTCTTTTCTTCAACCTTAACCTTAAAGCTCTTGAGCATATCAAAGTCTTTAAGGTAGTTTTCCGTCATTAACCATTTGCCAAAGTTCTTTAAAACACCAAAACGTTTAGCCCTAGTTTTATCGTTCTGAGCTGATGTAATAAATTTATAACCAGCAATATTTGGTCGTGGCTCTGAAAGGAACTTGTTAAACTTGGTCAACCAAATTGTATTATTTAAATCCGAAGGAATGATTTTTCCTATAACTCTGGAATAATCTCTGAGAGCATTTTTAGTTGAAATATAATCTCTCACGGAAGTATCGCTGCTTTCAGGGCTACTAAACATAATTTTTTTTTCACTCAAGAAATCTTCATAGCAGTCAATGATGTCGGCTTCCAAGGATTCCTTTCTTTCTTTGAGACCTGATTTAATTTGTCTTTTTACATAGTCGCTTGTTGGTTTAATTTCGTGTTCATTTATATAATCAATAATTATACTTTCTATCGACCTTTGAATTTTACTAATAATTTTATTATAGTCTTCATTGGAAGGATGTGAGGGTTTTATTCTCTCAGCCTTTTTGTCGAAATCTTTTTCTGGAATTGTAATTCCAGTTCTGTGTCTTACTGCTGAACCATCATGTTTATAGTATATGACTACAAACTTCTCTTTATCTGTATTTTCCTTATATAATTTAACTGTCGAATAACCCATGGGAACACAATTGGAACACAAATTTAGGAAAATAAAGAAAATAGAGAAAATATTTAGAGAAAATACTGAAATTATCTACTGAATAATATATTGAAAATCAATTGATAGAGAAAATTTAAAGAAATAAAGAAAATTTGGTTCAAATCCTGTCATCCCGACTAAATAAAAGCTTTGGTTTTCGTAGAAAGTTTACTTTCTTAAGAAAACTGGAGCTTTTATTTTTAAATAAAGCGAAGCTTTATTTGCAACAATGGTTTAACAGGATTATTAAAATCCTCTTATTTTAACTGGAGCTTTTATTTTTAAATAAAGCGAAGCTTTATTTGCAATAAGGGTTTAATAGGATCTTTAAAATCGGATCATCCGACTCATAAATAGTTTAAACATCTTTTTAATAAGCAATGAAGACCAACTTTTGTAATCTGGAGGTCGTTTACCTGTTTATGGTAATTGTACTATTCGGTGCGGTAGTAACTTCAACGGCGCAATCTAAAAAAGAAAAGCAAGTAAAACATACTAATTTTTATGTGTCTACCACGGGGAATGATAGTGCTCAAGGAACAAAGGAGAAGCCCCTGGCTTCTTTGAACGGGGCGCGGGACGCAATAAGGGCGTACAGAAAGGAAAATGGAGAGACCGGACCAATAACAGTCATCATTGGAGCTGGAGAATATGAGATGACACAACCATTGGAATTATTTCCGGAAGACGGAGGAACCATAAATTCACCGATAACCTATAAAGCTGAAACAGGTACACGACCCGTTTTTAGCGGAGGGAAAAGGATCACCGGGTTTAAAGTCAATGATAAAGGAATTTGGGTTGCCGAAATCCCTGAGTCCCGATATTATGGATGGCGCTTCGACCAGTTGTATGTAAATGGCAAACGCGCGGTTATCGCCCGTACGCCTAACAATGGATTTTTGAACATTAGCGGAGTAAAGCAACATATATGGGAAAGAGGCTCCGGGCGCGTGGCAGACAGCGCTTTACAGATATTGTCCTTTGATCAGGAAAACTTTGCCCCGCTTAGGGAAGCGGAGGCTAAAGATCTGCAAAACATACGCTTCAGAGCTTACCATAAATGGGATTTTACCTTACGTCATATTGATAAAATCGATAAAGACAGTGCAACGGTGTTTAGTTCCGGTAAAGGGATGAAACCCTGGAATCCCTTAGTCAAAGGTACGCGAATTGTATTCGAAAACTTTGCTGCGGCCCTTGATCATGCAGAAGAGTGGTATCTTGATCCCGAAGGGACATTATTCTATGTCCCAGGACCTGGTCAAACACCTGAAAATTCGGAGGTGATAGCCCCGGTTTTAGAGCATATTATTATGATGAGAGGGGATGCCGATGCAAATAGTTTTGTGGAACATATTCGTTTTGAAGGGATCACCTTTTCTCATTGTCATTACAGAATTCCGCGATCGGGTTCCGAGCCGAATCAGGCAGCTGCATTACTCAATGCTGCAGTGATGCTTGAAGGATCGAGAAACATTAACTTTTCCGATATTGAAATATCTCATACTGGTCAGCATGCTATCTGGTTTGGAAAAGGCTGCAGTAATAGCGTGGTGGAGCACTGTTATCTGAACGACCTGGGCGGGGGAGGAATTTATCTCGGCGGTGTTTCACCTCAAAAAGGCGCAGCACATACATCTCACATCCGTCTACATAATAATATAATCCAAACGGGCGGACGGGAATTTCCTTCTGCTGTTGGCGTATGGATGGGACACAGTTCGGATAATGTAATTTCACATAACGATATTGGAAACTTTTATTATTCCGGGATTTCAGTCGGATGGATATGGGGATATGACGATAGCAACGCGAAGAGAAATACCATAACCTATAATAATATCCATCATATTGGTTGGACATTGCTAAGCGATATGGCTGCCGTCTATACCCTTGGTAAATCCGAAGGAACCGTTATCAGTAATAACGTGGTGCATCATGTGCACGCGTATTCCTATGGAGGATGGGGCCTGTATACCGATGAAGGTTCTTCAGATATAATTATGGAAAATAACCTGGTCTACAATACCAAAACCGGTGGTTTTCACCAACATTACGGGAAAAATAACTTTATAAGAAATAACATTTTTGCCTTTGCAAAGCTGTACCAGGCGCAATGTACGCGGGTAGAAGATCACCGCTCATTCGATTTCACAAACAATATTATGGTTTTTGATGAAGGGGTAGTCCTCAAAGGTGCTTGGGAAAAGATAAACATTCGGATGGATAAAAACCTCTATTGGAATACCAACGGGGGGCCGTATGATTTTAACGGTAAAACCTTCAATGAATGGAGGAAAACGGGGCATGATATTCACAGCATTATTGCTGACCCCTATTTTATGGATTCCGAAAATTATAATTTCAATTTTAAAAGTAAGAAAAGCATAAGGCGAATTGGTTTTAAACCTTTTGATTATTCACCTGCGGGTGTTTACGGGGAAGATTCGTGGATAGAGAAGGCTCGATTGTCCGAGGACATTAGGAAGGCATTTGATACGGATGTGGAGCTAAATATGAATAGTCACTAAAATGAGACAATTGTTGCAAAAGACAGGTTTCATACTGGAATCTCTATATGCTGGTTAAAACAGGGTGCTGACCGACCGCTTCTAATAACTACCTTGGGCAATAAACCGGTTATCTTTTTTTCTCAAAGTTGAGCGATATCATTGTGAGATTGTGCGAGTAGAAATACTTTCAGACAAAATTTTTGCATGGCACTTTTTAGTATCATAGTGTTATTCTTCTTACTTCTTTTGCTGCTGCTATTCATCCCTGTAACCGCATGTATTGATTCAGTTTCAAAACAATACTACATAAGGATTCATGGATTGGTAAGAGCCAGTTTCGAGGAAGATAAGGCTGAAATATTCAGGGTGCGCCTGGCGGTTTTATTTTTCAACTTTTACGTCTATCCTTTACGGAGGAAGAAGCGAAAAAAAGGACATTCTGAAAATAAGAAAAAGGAATCGAAATCAAAAAAGCGAATGCATTTTAAAACGGCTTTAAGACTCATCAAATCATTCAGAATAAGACGGTTCTATTTAGATATCGATACAGGAAACTGCATATTGAATGCTAAATTGTATCCTGTTTTTGCGCTTGTAAAATATAACGGAGCGAATTGCAATATTAATTTTCAAGGACGGAATCAGTTGGTTCTCGTGCTAAGAAATAGACCATTAGATATTATTAAATCATTTATTAACTTTTAAATATGATATTATGGATTTACATTTTGAGGAATTATTAGGTCAGATCACTGACTTTATAAAAACAGAAGCTAAAACGGAAACCGTTGTTGGCGAACAATTCGAATTAGGAAAATTTAAATGTGTTCCTGTAATTAAAGTAGGTATGGGATTTGGTTCAGGTGGCGGCGAGGGCGTAGAGGCCAAAACCAATGCGCGAAAAGGTCAGGGAGCCGGTGCAGGAGCTGGAGTTGGTATAGAACCAATTGGGTTCTTAGTGACAAAAGAGGATCAGATTTCTTTTATTGAGGCAGGCAAGATTCATGGCTTATCAGCTGCTTTTGAGAAAGTACCTGATTTGATTGAAAGAATTGTCGATAAAAGATCTAAGGAACCTGTAACCTCCTGAGAATATGAGATTATATAGGAACTGAATATGGGGGTTTCATACGCTTATATTCAGTTCTTAAATGGTATTCATTGGTAAAAGAGTTTCTTTGTGTTTTATTTATTTCAATCCATTGGTTGAGATAATAACCTTCAAAAGGATATTAAGAATCTAGGGCAAAACAGTTAAAAAAGGATTCTATTTTTTTACAGAGAATTGAATTGGCTGTAAAATATACGGTTGGATTTTAGAGGCTTCAACGACATCATTTTGTAGGTATGGGCAGCTCTTTTCCACCCCCTACTTTTCTTTTTATTATTTCATAAGCATCGGCTTGCGAAATTGTCCTGTGAATTTTTCAAATTGTCCTGTGAATTTTCAAAATTCACAGGACAATTTTGTTATCCCTTGCCTACAATATCTAAAAGGGATCAGCATGGCTTGATAGCCTTATAAAAATAATTAAACAATAGTCTTTTAAAAACATTAATTTTATCGGGACAATCACAATTCTATTCTCCTAAGAAGGGAAAGAAGAGATAATAAGATGATTTTTGACAGTTGCAACTCTCATGTTGACTAAAGAAGAATTAAAACGGTATTCCAGGCATATTCTGCTTTCTGAAGTTGGAATAGAAGGACAGCAGAAGCTCAAAAGTGCTTCTGTTCTCGTTGTGGGTCTAGGAGGACTAGGGTCTCCTTTGGCTATGTATTTGGCAGCTTCGGGTATTGGTACTTTGGGATTGGTAGATTTTGATGTCGTAGATCATTCGAATCTGCAACGACAAATCATTCATAGAACGTCTGATAAGGGGCAGCTTAAAATTGAATCCGCAAAACAAACGCTCAACGCTATTAATCCCGAGGTTAATGTTGTGTTACACAATGAGCGCCTGACTTCAGACAACGCCCTTGAGATCCTGAAACATTACGACCTGGTAGCCGATGGCACCGATAATTTTCAAACACGTTATTTGGTTAATGATGCCTGCGTATTATTAGGGATACCCAATGTGTTTGCCTCGGTGTATAAGTTTGAAGGGCAGGCCAGTGTATTTGCAACCAAGGAAGGACCGTGTTACCGTTGTATATACCCCAGCCCACCAGAACCTGGAACTGTGCCCACCTGCGCCGAAGCGGGGATACTTGGTGTTTTACCCGGTATCATGGGAACCATACAGGCTACGGAAGTAGTGAAACTAATCCTGAATAAAGGCAATGCTTTAATCGGTCGGCTTCTGTTATACAATGCTTTAGACATGGCCTTTTCCGAAATTAAGTTGCCTAAAGATCCAAACTGTGCCCTTTGCGGAGATCATCCAACTATAAAAGAGCTTATAGACTATGACGTCTTTTGTGGAGTTAACAATGAAAAGTCCGAAATTACAGATACCCCTAACCCGATTGAACAGAACAGTTGGAAAATTGAACCAAACGAACTGTCCAAGATCTTAAACGATAAAGACCTCTTTCTTTTAGATGTTCGAGAGCCTTACGAATATGAGATTGCCAGTATAAAGGGTTCCATTTTGATTCCATCTGAGCAAATCTCGAATCACTTGGACAGGTTGCCGAAAAATAAAACGATCGTGGTCCTTTGTCATCATAGCGGTCGAAGTAAAAAAGTGGTCAACTATCTGATTGGGAAAGGGTTCAATGAGGTGCGATTTTTACTTGGAGGTATCGACAGATATGCTCTGGAAATAGACCATACCTTAGAAAGGTATTAGAAAAGTGTCTTCTTCGGGGTCTTGAGATTAAATGTATTTTCTCTTTTATTTTCCCATCATCATTTTGATTCCGGCAATCAGTAAGATGACTCCAAATAGTTTTTTTAGTGAGGCCTGATCTATCCTAAGTGCCATTTTAGAGCCAAAATAGCCTCCCAAGATAAACAATAAGGATACCATAAGTGCCATTTTCCAATCTATGGCTCCGGCTCTGTGATAATTGAAAACCGCAAGAAATGTAACCGGAGGAAGCATAACCGCGAGACTCATACCTTGAGCATGATGTTGTGAGAACCCCAAAAAATAGACAAACATTGGAACCATGATCAGGCCGCCGCCTACACCAAGTAATCCACTAAAAATACCAGTTAAGACCCCAATAAGGACTAAAATAATAAGCGTTGAAAAAGTCATTTTGATTTTCATTTTATGTGATAATTGACCCAATAAATATAGTGCTTTTTTATTCGGACTATGCTGTGCTAACTTAGGAAACAGAGTCCGGATATCGTTAAGCATTGCATAGGAAACCCAGTTGTGCTTCTCTTATTTTAGATTTTTAGGAAATCATCCGGGTATAGGCGATAAAAAAAGGTCTTCAGTAATTTGAAGACCTTTTTTGGTTGTCATTTGATTGGTTTATTGAAGTGACTTATTTCTTTCTTATGCTTCCTGAAGAACTGTCTTTTTTATCCACGCGCTCCGGATTTCCATAATAATTGATATCACCACCACTGGATGCCCTTGCAGTAAGCTGTTTGGAGGTATTTATAGTGATATCTGCACCGCTCGTGGCTTTTACCTCACTGGACTCTGCAAACAATTCACCTGCTTTAATATCACTTCCACTAGTAGCTTCTGCTATTAAAGTATTGGTTTTTCCGGACAACTTTAAATCGCTTCCACTAGTCGCTTCACAATGCAGTGTAGAGGTGTTTACATCCAATTTCATATCACTTCCACTGGTCGACCTCAAATTTAAATTGTCTGCATTAATCGTGTTTGTTGAATACACATCACTTCCGCTTGTGGAAATAATTTGGGAAATATCCCTGAAGCTCACCAAAACTTTTTTAGCCTTGCTGTAGCCAATGTTTTCCTTAGTGTGAATTTTTAAAACACCATCCTCTATATCGGTTAAAATAAGATCATGGAGGTTTTCATCGGCTTCAATGACAATGCTTTCATCTGTGCCTTGCGTCAGATAAACATCTAAACCCTCTGTGGCTTTTATGGTAGTGAAATTTTCATGTACTATGCGTTCTTTCATGACGACGTCGCCGTTACCCCGAACACCCATTCCGAAGTTCATATCGAAATTACAGGAAAAAAGTGTTACTCCAGTTAAGGTAGATACAATGATTTTAATAAGTGTTGTCATAACGAGTTGTTTTTTGATTGATGATTAAATTTTAAGTAAAAATCTTAAGAATATTTTTATTTTGATAATTGTTAATACCGAGTTGTCGAATTATTATGATGAATTGTCATTCGTCTACCGATTTCACTGAAAGCCCATCACTATCCAGGTCGACTTTTACAGATTCTGTACTGCCTTTAATGGCATTACGTTTTATGGAGAGCGAAGAACTATCTACTTTTACTTCTACGCCCTCGTCATTTATCTTTAAGCTGGAGTTGTCATCGTTAATATCGACATCGACATCGAATGTCTCTTCAGGGCAATCTAAGCACTCAATATCGCTATCAAGAATTTTCAAATACTGATCAACATCTCTCGAAGTTACAATTGTGTTGTTATATCTGCTGAAATGCAGTACTGATTTTGTGCTCTTACTAAAATTAACTATTGTGCCCTCCGGTAAATAAAGAACGACGGTTACTTCTTGATCGCTAAATTTATTTTTGGGATCGGTTGTTAAAAAGGATCCCAGATAAATTTCGTCCTCGTCAATGGTATAGGTATAATTGATATTTTTAGCACGCTCCCTGGCCTTTTCATAACTTCTGCCATCTGCATTTTTGTCAATTATTAGTTTTCCAATGGAATCTGTCGTAGATCTTACAATTAAGGTAACATCTGATGAATAAATCGTTTTTTCACCATTTTCATTCTGACCGATTCTAAACCCATGACTGTGCCTAAAATTAGAGGTATTGTAAAAGTCATTAGTAAGCATTTTCACATACAGTGTATCCGTTGCTTTAATGTTGACTTCCTTCTTTTCTAATACCGACTCATCGAATGCATGCTCACTTGCCTGACGAATACCGGCAACAACTAAACCGATTACAGAGATTAACCATACACCTAACAATGTAAATTTGGCAATGTTTCCAATAGATTTTAAATTGTTAATTAAAATTTTCAAGCCTAAATAGAACAAGAAAAAGAATGGTATTCCTACAGCAAAAAAGGTGAGAAGTGAAATGAGCCATACAGGTGTTTCTCCGGCATTAACGATATCTACAATATCTAAACCAGGGATATGGATAATATCAGCCACGCCAATTGAGAACAATCCTATAATCAGTCCAATTAAGGTGGAGGCTCCGATTATCATCAAAAGTATACCAATGAACTTGGCAAATACTTTAAAGAAAAATAATATAACTTCTCCCAGCGTATCAAAAAAGGTTCGTGAAGATGATTTTATAGAGCTCGCCTGTTTTTTTACATCGACATTTTTGGCAACGTCAGATACATTTTTGGCGGCTTCAGAAACCGAATCTTTAACATTTTTTGCCACATCGGTAACGGTATCAGTTACATTGTCAAAACCGTCCTTGATTTTTTTTTCTATATTACTAATGTTAACAGGCTCTCCCGTCATCATTAGCTTTTCAGCCGTGGTTTTAGCTTCGGGGACGAGCACCCAGAACAGGATATAAATAAATATAAACGTACCTCCTGAACCAATTGAAAGTAAAATCCAAAGCAATCGGATCCAAAGGGCATCAATACCTAAATAATGACCCAAGCCGGCTGAAACACCACCTATATAGGAATTATCCATATCACGGTACAATTTTTTGGTTGGGGAAGAAGATCTTCTATATGATGTTTTAGGATCATCCTCAAAGATTTCATCATCAACCAGGTAATCTTCAGGTTGTCCCATGATGGCAATGATTTCATCTACCTCTTTTAGCCTGATAACCTGCTTGTCGTGTTGCACGCGCTCACTAAAAAGTTCAGCAATTCGCGATTCAATGTCTGCAATTATTTCGGAGCGGCCTTGAGAATCAGTAAATGAACGTTTTATAGCCTCAAGATAGCGTTGAAGTTTTAAATAGGCATCTTCATCGATATGAAAAAATATACCTGCTAAATTTATGTTGACTGTTTTATTCATTTTTTTGTTGTTTTTTGTCGTGTTACTATGTTTACTGCATTTTGAAGTTCACCCCAGGTTGTGTTGAGTTCTTTCAAAAAAAGTTTACCTGTTTCGGTTAACCCATAATATTTTCTCGGAGGTCCAGATGTTGATTCTTCCCATCTGTAATTCAAGAGTCCTGCGTTTTTAAGTCGCGTTAGTAGTGGGTAAATGGTTCCCTCTACCACAAGCAACTTAGCGTCTTTAAGCGTATCTAAAATTTCTGCTACATAAGCGTCCTCATCTTTTAGAACTGAGAGTATGCAGAATTCCAGTACCCCTTTGCGCATTTGTGCTTTTGTGTTTTCTATCTTCATGTTCTAAAGCGTTTTAATAAGGTGAAACTGTTCATTTTTTGATTGATTGATTGATTGATTGATTGATGATATATTAATGATTCATTTTAAAAAATTTATAGTCAATGGATAGTTGTATAATTCCCCGTTGCGTGCTTTCAGACTTGCCCGGATGATAAGTGCCAATTCAATAATAAAGACAAGGATCATGAGGGCTCCTAAGCCACCTCCAATATATAAGAGGGGTGAAGGTTTACCAATATTGATATGAAAATCATGAAATCCATTAAACTCCATAAAATCCAAACCTCCCAGAATTTTAAAAATAAAAAGAGGAATGGTTATGGAACCAATGATAATAGCATAGAGTAAAATGCTAATTTGGAAATTTAATGCTTGTTTGCCATGATGATCAATGAAGTCTGATTTGTCCTTGTTCGTTACCCATAAAATGAGCGGCCCTATAAAATTTCCAAAGGGAATGATGAACCTACTAAAAGTAGATAAGTGAATTAATGTAGCGATATTTTTTTGATGATTGTCTAACATGATTTAAAACATATAATAGTTTCTTATGCAAATATATATCTAAAAGAAGGTATTATGCAATACAAAGTACTAAAATTTAACATATATTTAACAAATAAGAATAGAATTATATCTTTAAATTAGTCTGGCTTTAAACCATCAATTAATGAAGATAACACCTAGAAAACTCAATCTGTTCATGCTGTTTCGATTACCTTCGGCTTATTTATGCGGTGTTCGGCAAAAATATATCGATCCGTTTAAAAGTGTGGTAACGGTAAAATACCGATGGATCAATCAAAATCCTTTTAGGTCCATGTTTTGGGCTGTTCAGGGAATGGCCGCTGAATTTTCTACAGGGGCATTAGTGACACTTAAAATACGAGAAAGCGGAAAAAGGATGTCCATGTTAGTGACATCCAATAAGGCATCATTTACTAAAAAAGCAACGGGAAGAATAACATTTACATGTAATGACGGGGGTTTACTGGATGCGGTTTTAGAGAAAGCTGTAAAGACCGGGGAAGGGCAAACCGTTTGGATGACGTCCCTTGGCGTTAATAAAGAAGGATTGGAGGTGTCCAGATTTCAATTTGAGTGGAGTATAAAAGTTAAAAATTAAAATTAGTTCCTACTGATTCCCGGGTTTTCTTTATCAGTCGAAAAACGACACCGTTATAAATTTTATCAACCTTCCTTAAATTTTTAAAAAGGTGTAACAAAAACCAAAACATATCAACAAACTAGTAAATCAAAAAAACAAAATATGACAGCACACGAAATTGATTATAGAATCTACGGGGAAGAAATGCAGTACGTGGAAATTGAACTGGACCCACAAGAAGGAGTTATTGCCGAATCTGGCAGTTTTCTGATGATGGATGATGGGATTAAGATGGAAACCATTTTTGGAGACGGTTCTCAAAAGGATTCCGGATTTTTGGGTAAAATATTAGGCGCAGGTAAACGCATCCTAACAGGGGAAAGTCTGTTTATGACAGCCTTCTATAATGTGCTTTCAGGTAAGCGCAATGTGTCGTTTGCCTCTCCGTATCCCGGTAAAATAATTCCAATAGACCTTACCGAATACGGAGGTAAATTTATTTGCCAAAAAGATGCTATCCTTTGTGCGGCAAAAGGGGTAAGTATAGGTATTGAATTTTCCAAGCGTCTTGGCCGTGGTCTTTTTGGGGGAGAAGGATTCATAATGCAAAAACTGGAAGGTGACGGTATGGCATTTGTTCATGCCGGAGGAACAATGGCAAAAAAGCGTTTACAGCCTAATGAAATTTTACGCGTAGATACAGGATGTATCGTTGGGTTTACACAGAATATTGATTATGACATAGAGTTCGTTGGGGGTATTAAGAATACTATTTTTGGAGGTGAAGGTCTGTTTTTTGCAAAATTACAAGGTCCTGGAGAGGTCTATATTCAGTCTTTACCATTTAGCCGATTGGCAGGACGCGTATTGGCTTCGGCTCCAAAAGGTGGAGGTAAGGACAAAGGAGAGGGCAGTATTTTAGGCGGTTTGGGAGATCTATTGGATGGAGACAATAGATTTTAAGGTGTTAAAAAATTTAAATTTATAGGTCCCTAAGCAATTTTTTGTTAAATTTAGACGTTAAATTTTAAATCTTGCAGCCTATAGTCTACTTTTACCTTTTCAAACCAAAATCTTAATATTAATTATGGCAAGAGCAATGCTTGAGTATACCAAAACTGTACTCCACAAAGTTAGTTTTGATGTTACGTTGTTTTGCAAAGAGGTTCAAAAGGCTTTAACACGATTACTGCCCTACGAAATTGAAGAGCTGAAGAAGTTCATTCAATCTCTAATTCAGCAAAACCCAGAATTAAATCAATGTTTAATCTATTTAAAACCATAATTTGAAAAGCGGCCTTTAGGTCGCTTTTTTGTTTTTGGATAACGGGCTAATAATCTGAACGTTTTGGAAGGCAATTGCACCGCGTATAATACCTGATATTACATCTTGCAATGCTTCAATAATTTGCATTTTTAATTCACTCTTATGATATATGAGGCTAACTTCCCTCGCCGGTGTTGGTTCATTAAAATAGTGAATGTTTTCTTTGTCCTTTTCATTAATATCCAGGGTGTGTAAATAGGGTAGAAGGGTCATGCCCAGTCCTTCATTTGATAGCTTTACCAAGGTTTCGAAACTCCCACTTTCAAGCTGAAATTTATCTTCTGTATTATCCTTGAAAACCTTACATAGGTTGATGACACCATCTCTAAAACAATGGCCGTCTTCCAGTAAAAGCATGTCATTCAAGTCCAGATCCTCAATATTAATTTTTTTATTTTGGTGAAGTCGATGATTTTTAGGAATGTAACTTACAAAAGGTTCGAAATATAGCACCCGTTCTTTAATATCGTCCTCTTCCAGGGGTGTAGCCGCAATGGCAGCATCCAAATGCCCTTCTTTTAGCTTTTGGATTATATCTTCAGTGGTGAGTTCCTCGATCTTTAATTTTACTTTAGGATGTTTCTTAATGAAACTTTTTAAAAACATGGGTAACAAGGTGGGCATTATTGTCGGAATCATGCCCAATTTGAATTCACCCCCAATAAACCCTTTTTGCTGGTCTACAATATCTTGTATACGGTAAGATTCATTTACGATATTCCTTGCCTGAGTTACTATTTTTTTACCAACCTCTGTCAGCTCGATCGGTTTTTTACTACGATCGAATATTTGAACATCCAATTGGTCCTCAAGCTTCTGAATTTGCATGCTTAATGTGGGTTGCGTAACGAAACACTTTTCCGCAGCCTTTGTAAAATTTTGGTTTTCGGCAACGGCTAAAACGTAATATAATTGGGTGATGGTCATTGAGATTGATTTAGATTATAAAAATATAAAAACTATCAATAAAATTTATTAAAATATACACTTATTATAAATTAAATTTGTAGTGAACCAAAAAATAAGAAGTTATGTTAACATTAAATAGTATTGGCTTAGATGCCACCAAAATAAATGAATTAGCACATGATTTAAATTATCTGCTGGCTAATTTTCAAATTTATTATCAAAATTTAAGAGGAATCCATTGGAACGTCAAAGGAAAACGTTTTTTTGAATTGCATGTTAAATTTGAAGAATTATACAATGATGCAAACTTGAAGGTTGATAGCATTGCAGAGCGTATTCTTACGCTTGGAGAAGTGCCATTGCATACCTTCGAGGACTATTCGAAAAACGCTCAGGTTCCCGTTGGAAAGAATATTTCAGAGGATGAGAAAGCCGTGAGGTTAATTGTACATTCTCTTACTGAATTGTTAAAGATTGAACGTGGTATACTGTGGAAGTCAGACCAAATGGATGATGAAGGAACAAATGCCATGATGAGCGACTTTATTAAAGAACAAGAAAAAACGGTTTGGATGATGAAGGCCTGGTTAGGCGAAACTGTTTAGTTTGGTTAATTGTTAGTTTGGATGCCCGTTAATTCATTTTAACGGGCATTTTTTTTATAAGGAAATCACTTCGCTCGATTGCTATAGGGAAAAAGCAATTAATTAGAATTATATATTACATTTGAATCAGAATAATTAATACCCTTTCAGTTATCCATGTTTTATCTTATTGATATTTTAGGGACCATTGCCTTTGCCATATCTGGCGTTCTCGTGGCCATCAACAAGAAGATGGATCTTTTTGGGATATTTATCATTGCCTTTGTAACAGCAGTAGGAGGGGGGACTTTAAGGGATTTACTTATTGGTTCCACCCCGGTGAGTTGGATGCAGGATATGACATTTACCTATGTGATTTTGGCTTCAGCGGTATTTGCCATAATTTTTCGAAGGAAGATTAATTATTTAAGAACTTCTTTGTTCTTATTCGATACTATTGGTATTGGGTTGTACACCGTGGTTGGAATTGAGAAGGGCATGCATGCAGAATTGCATCCCATTATCTGTATCGCCCTCGGAACGATGACCGCAAGTTTTGGAGGTGTTATAAGGGATATTTTGTGCAATGAAATTCCTGTTATATTTAGAAAAGAAATCTATGCGACAGCTTGCATTTTAGGGGGTCTCATCTACTTTCTTTTAAGTGAGCTACCCATTGAAAACAATTTCGTATTTGTAATTTCCGGAATTGTGGTGATTGTAGTGAGATTACTGGCTGTGAAATTTAAAATTGCCTTACCGACCATTTATAAGTAAGGTTTAAATTCCGATCATTTCTCCCTAATCGTTTATCCCATTTGAACTTCAAAATGGTTTCGTCTTACCTGTAATAATTGTAGGTTCCTTGTAACTTTGTCAACCCAATTCGATGTTTAAGTAATACTCCCGGTCAAGGTCATTTATTCAATGATCTCCACATTTCGAATAAAGATGTTTTTAAGTGGCCAATCGGCTTCGTCTGTTTCAACTGCGGCTATTTTATCCACAACATCCATACCATTAATAACCTTACCAAATATGGTGTAATCCCCATCTAAAAAGTGAGCACCACCGCGTTGTTGTACAATAAAAAATTCGTACGGAGAAGCCAGTTTATGCGGATTATCAATTTCACTACTGGGCATAGAAATGACACCCCGTTCATGTGTAAAGCCCCGTTTCGTATCTTTTGGAAGCAAATATTTTCCAATTTTTCTTCGTTTTCTCGCCGTTTTTCTATCATCGCTATTTCCTGCCTGAATCATAAAATTATCAATCACCCTGTAAAATTGCGTATCCTTAAAATAGTTTTGCTTCGTTAAAAAAATAAAATTCGCACGATGGAATTTCGTTTCATTAAAAAGAAGAATATCAATAACACCAAAATCAGTTGTCATTCGAACTTTATTCTCCTTGTTCTCCTTTTCGTAGTGCAGAAAAAATTCCATGGCATTTTTCTCGGTTAACTCCGGAAAGGTGCGCTCAGGTGATTTCTTTACGGTTTTCTTTAGGGACTTTTCTGCCTTTTTAGAAACTGTTTCCTGTTCAGGCATGTCATTTTTTTTAGATTTTCTATCTTCACAATTCAGAAATAGTATGAGACAACTAAATAGAAGGGCAATACGCATGTAAATGAATTTTGATGTTTTTATCAGATCGATTTCAAAAATAAAAAATATCGAGCTACCGGCCGAAGCATCCCACTTTAAAATGGTACCTCCACTACGTAGGGAGCTTCTCAGAAACCAGAGAGGAAAGGTGTCCAATGCCAGACTGGCCGGAGTATTAGCACTGTTTTTTCCTGATCGTAATGGCCAAACTAATTTTGTGGTCATTTTACGAAAGACCTATAATGGGGTACATTCTGCTCAGGTAGGATTTCCCGGAGGGAAACTTGAAATACAGGACCAAACGCTTCAGGACGCTGCACTAAGAGAAACCTTCGAGGAAATTGGCGTGCCAGAACGAGATGTAGAAATTATTTGTGAATTAACCCAGGTCTACATTCCACCGAGTAATTTCCATGTATCCCCATTTATTGGAATTACCAAACACACTCCTGTTTTCATCAAGCAGGAAGATGAAGTCGAATCTATTATTGAAGTTCCTTTAAGGCACCTCTTAAATGATGCCGTTCTAATTTCAAAAAGGGTAGCCACCTCTTACAACGTTGAGATTGAGGTGCCGGCGTTTCAGCTAAACAATCATATCGTTTGGGGTGCAACGGCCATGATGCTAAGTGAGATTAAAGACCTTCTTAAACAAGTGTTTTAAGTTCTGGAATCCGTTTATGCCTGCTATGGGAACTTCGGTTTCGTATCTATGGCAGACATATCGGTTTTGGCATAGTAATCAAATGTTTAGCCATGTCGTTGGTCTCTATTTTTTTACCAATTTTCAAATGGAAAAAATTCATGTACTTTTGTAACTGCTAACTAAAACATTGACGAAGGATTTATGGGGTTATTTAAGAAAAATCCATTCGGACACATACTCTTTATAAAAAAGTGGATCATTCGTATTCTCGGGTTATTGACGCACAGACGCTTCCGTGGGTTTAATGAATTACAAATTGATGGTTCTGAAGTCATAACAACATTACCGGATAAGAATGTTCTCTTCATATCGAATCATCAGACTTATTTTGCAGATGTTGTGGCTATGTTTCACGTGTTCAATGCAAGCTTAAGTGGACGTGTGGATTCTATAAAAAATATAGGATACCTCTGGAGTCCCAAGCTTAACATTTATTATGTGGCGGCCAAGGAAACCATGAAAGCGGGGTTGTTGCCTAAAATTCTGGCCTATGTGGGCTCTGTGAGCATTGAGCGCACGTGGCGGGCCGATGGTAAAGAAGTGAATCGTCAGGTTAGGATGAGCGATATTTCTAATATCGGTAAGGCCTTGGACGACGGATGGGTGATTACCTTTCCACAGGGTACCACAACGCCTTTTAAACCGATTAGAAAAGGGACGGCGCACATCATTAAGCGCTATAAGCCTGTCGTTGTACCTATAGTTATTGATGGTTTTAGACGGTCTTTTGATAAAAAGGGACTGCGTATTAAAAAGAAGAATATCTTACAGTCTATGGAAATTAAAGCACCATTGGAAATTGATTACGACAATGAATCAACTGAAGATATTGTAAAAAAGATAGAATTTGCTATTGAACAGCATCCTTCTTTCCTTAAGGTCATTTCACAAACAGAACTCGAAGAACAGGAAGCACTCCATAAACTCAGAGAGTGGTAGGAAACTAACTGATGGATGGATCACAGGCATTATATTATCTATAAACCTTATGGCTATTTAAGTCAGTTTGAAACCAATTCCAAACAACAGAAAAGGAAAAAGTTATTGGGAGAATTGTACGATTTTCCAGATGGTATTATGGCTATAGGGCGTTTGGATGAAAAGTCAGAGGGCTTGTTGTTATTGACTACGGATGGTAAATTGAGCGACTACATTAATAGTCGAAAAGTAGAAAAGGAATATTTTGCCTTGGTTGATGGAAAAGTCTCTAATAAGGCCATTACCCATTTAAGCCGTGGTGTTGAAATAGGATTTAATGGGAAGAAATATGTAACCCGACCATGTAAGGTGTTGAAGTTGGAACAGGATCCAGCCTTACCTGAGCGTTCAAAGAAAATTAGGGATGCACGACATGGTCCAACCACCTGGCTCTCCATCAGGCTGCGAGAAGGAAAATTCAGGCAGGTGCGAAAAATGACCTCTGCCGTTGGGTGCCCCACTTTACGACTGGTAAGGGTAAAGGTTGGTGCGATGCAATTAAATAATATGCAGGTGGGCGATGTCATTGAGGTGGACCGCTTTGCATTGTAAAGAAGATATTTAGCTGGTTACCTGTCGATACCTGTTGGCACTTGTTATTGTAAACACATAAACGATTAATTCAGCCCCCTATTTTTAGGCTTCTAGTTTCTTTAGTTCCTTATAATTCTTATTTAAACGCCTTAATAACAGTCCATATATGAGCTTATAAAACAGCCAGATGATAACAATAAACGCGGAGGTAATAAAAATTAGGACCAGAACTAATAACAGCAATCTATTATTACTTAAGTTCTCCAACATACTTACTGCTTCCGGATCATGTGTAAAGGAATAATAAAAACCTATAATTAAAGAAACCCCGGCCATAACCAGATTATAGAGCACATAATATTTTACAATCTTTCGAGTTCTCAGAATACTCTCCATCAGCTTTTTGGCACTATCTGTAACCGATATGGTTTTTTGAGATTTGTACAGCAGATATATAAACAAGATAATAACGGCATAGCTAAAAATGGTGAGACCAATAAAGAGATTGTCATTCTGATAAATGTGTTCCAATTTGTCCTTGTAGCTTTTAGAGTATACAAAGGGTATGGAGTTTATTAGAATCCAAAATACGAGTTCTGCAACACTGATATAAAATAATATCTTTACAATCGAAGACGACTTCTTATGCAGCATGGGGTAAATATCCTTACTCGACAGGGTTTTACCATCTGGTTGTTTTTTGTTCCAATCCTTTTTTAATAAATCTAATTCATCCATATGTTTAAGGATTTAACAGGGTTTTAAGTTTTGTTTTCACTCGGTTCATCTTCACTCTTGCATTGACTTGACTTATACCTAATGTTTCACTTATTTCTTTATAGTCCTTGTCCTCTAAGTACAGAAATACAAGGGCCTTCTCAATATCATTCAATTTATGAATGGCTTTATACAGCAGTTTCAATTGTTGTTCTTCCGTGTCGTCATAATCTTCAGCCTTGATCTTAAATTCAACCCCGTCGAAATCCTGCGTTGTAATGTTACGTTTGGATTTCCTGTAAAGGGTAATTGCCGTATTCAGGCCAACGCGATACATCCATGTACTGAATTTTGAATCGCCTCTAAACTTGGGATAGGCCCTCCAAAGTTGAATGGTAATCTCCTGAAACAAATCATTGTGCGCATCATAACTATTCGTGTATAGACGACATACTTTGTGTATGATGTTCTGATTCTTTTCCAGTAATTCTACAAAACTATGTTCGAGTTCTTTGTTCAATGTAATGGGTTGGTTCTTCTGTAAGTAGCTCAGATGATCAAAATGTTACAATAAATTAATTTCTATAATCTAAAGCAGGTGCTCTATCACCCAGTAAGGGCTTGTAACTGTAATTTTCACCTCGGACATTTTGGAATTCTGCCTGAGCAGTTTCAATGATACGACGGTCAGAAAACAGGTCGATTGCTGTTGCCGTTAATGTTTTGGCCGCAACCATCATTCCTTTAATTCCAATGGTCGTTCCACCGGCAGCAACAGCTTGCCAACTATGTGCCGGGGTATCTGGCACCCAGGTAGCAGCAACGAATGTCCCTGTTGGTGCATTAAAGCTGACATCTCCAACATCTGAGGATCCCGCACCTTTCGGATTTAAGGTGGTGCTGTAAGGTAGTACACCACGTGTGTATGTCGTGTTTGGCATGTCTTTATTTAAGCTCCTGGAGATTTTATTAGCGAAGGCTTGCTCTTCCTCGTTATAATGATAACCTCCGATCTTAACCAGGTTTTTATAGAGTAATTCCTGAAGGGTGAAGTTATGCAGCATCTCATGAGTACCACCAATTAATTCAAAATCCGTTGTGGTTCCCGTTCCAAGTGCCGCCCCTTTGGAAGCTTGCACAACCCGATTAAAAATGTCGATCACCGTTTCCCTGTTTGGATGTCTTACGTAATAATAGACTTCGGCGAAATCAGGTACCACGTTGGGCGCCTTACCGCCGTCGGTTATCACATAATGAATGCGTGATTCCTGGGGAATGTGTTCTCTCATCAGGTTCACCATATAGTTCATGGCCTCAACAGCATCTATGGCCGAGCGCCCTTTATCAGGAGCTGCAGAGGCGTGGGCGGAAACACCATAAAACCTGAATTTTGCTGATGTGTTAGCCAGTCTCACTTTCGGATTCGCACTGTTCTTATTGGACGGATGCCAGTCCAGTACGGCATCGACATCATTAAAAAGTCCTGCCCTGGACATGTAAACTTTTCCGGAGCCACCCTCTTCGGCAGGACATCCATAATAGCGAATGGTACCGACAATGTTGTTGGCCTGTAACCAATTCTTCACACTTATTGCCGCTGCTACCGAAGCCGTACCCAGAAGATGGTGTCCGCAGGCATGTCCTGCATTTTTACCGGCCGATTTTTTTTGCGCTATCGCTTGCTGGGATAATCCGGGCAACGCATCGTATTCTCCTAAAAAGGCAATGACGGGTTCGCCGGAGCCATATTCAGCAATGAATGCCGTAGGGATATCGGCGACACCCACCTTTAAATTAAAGCCTTCATTTTGTAGGGTATTTTGTAATAATGTGCTGCTTTTCTCTTCTTGGTATCCGAGTTCCGCATATTCCCAAATGGTATTGGCAATGGCACTATAGACCTCAGCATTTTCATCCAGATCCTTCAAGACTTTTGTGCTACTTGATTGTGCAGATGAGATCGTGTTCAATAGGAGTCCTATCAGCAGCAGATAAATTGTCTTCATAATGAATTTTGGTATAATGGAATGTAAATTTAAGAAAATAGATTTTCCTTGAAAATGAAATTAAAGATGTCCCTCTTGTGAGGTTAGTGATAGTCATTTTTACAATTTAAGTTTCATTTTCATCCATTGGGTCCCTGTTTTTCTTCAATTACCTTATTCTAAAAATTTATTAAATTATAAGTTGATAAAAGATCATTTAAATAGCTAATAATCAGTAATTAAATATTTGATTATAGATTTTGTTTATAGTGGGTTTTTAATACAGTAAGCGCTAGTTGATACTCGCAAAACTTAAATCGTGATGTAACAAACGAATGCCGCAAAATTATCAGATGTGTCCATCAGTATTTAAGTTAATAATAGGTTCGAACAATTAAGAAAGCATGTTACCTATATAAACTTTACAATTCTATTTTTCCTGATATCTCGACAAAAAAAATGATGGCATAAGTTTAATTGGGTCTTCATGTGAAGTGATGAGACCGGTCCACCGCTTGCTACAAATTTTCATAACGAATTATAAAGAGCCCAATGCATTGTCATGGTATAGCCGATGGAAAATGGTTTTAATGAGCATGATCTCGAATAGACTTCGTTGTTGAAGGTCGTCATTTCATCATCAAAAAATTACAATTCGGTTCATTTAACTTTTAATCAAAAAAGTTGCGCGTCATTTTTGTACCACTTTTTACATGTTAATCAAAAATTGAAACAGGAAATGAAACGCATATTAACCATTATATTTGTCTTAATTCCCATGTTGTTCGTGGCCCAGACCAAAATAGAAGGCATGGTGACCACAGCCAAAGGAAATCCGATTGAAGGGGCTAATATTTATTTGCAGGGCACATATGATGGCACCACTAGTGATGAAGACGGTCATTTCTCGTTTTTAACTTCGGAGCAGGGCACCCTAACTTTAATCCTGTCATATCTCTCTTTTGAGACCTACAAGATGACTGAAGACGTTCATAATATGAATCATTTACAAATTAGTCTTAAAGAGGATATTAATGCTTTAGACGCTGTGGTCTTGTCGGCCGGTACTTTTAAGGCAGGAGATAACAGTAAGATAAATGCATTAAAGCCTCTTGATGTGGTAACCACAGCAAGTGCCTTGGGTGATTTTGTGGGTGCCTTGCAAACCTTACCGGGAACCTCCACAGTAGCAGAAGACGGTCGCTTGTTCGTACGTGGCGGAAATGCAAATGAAACCCAAATTTTTATCGATGGTATTCGCGTCTTTACACCTTATACACCTACCACGAACAATGCACCAACAAGAGGTCGGTATTCACCGTTTTTATTCGATGGGATTACCTTTTCCACCGGGGGCTATTCAGCAGAATACGGACAAGCGCTGTCTGGTGTCCTGCTGTTAAATACCATAGATGAACCCGATCAAAATAAAACAGATATTGGTATTATGAGTCTTGGTGCGACCTTGGGTAACACCCAAAAGTGGGATAGTGGTTCTCTAAGTATGAACATGTCTTATATTAATCTTGCACCCTATAATGCCATTTTCCCAAACCGGAATAATTTTATCGATCCCTTTGAAGCACTTTCAGGTGAGTTGGTTTTTAGAAAAAAAACCAACAATGGGCTGTTTAAATTATATAGTGCATATAGCAACACCGGATTCGAGTTAACACAGGAGGATATAAACAACCCTCAAGGGGCATATTTTAAGCTTAAAAACAATAACGGCTATGTAAATACGTCGTATTGCGGGGTTTTAAAGCACGCCTGGTCTATTCAGGGGGGATTGGGGTACACGCGCGATACTAACAGCCTGATCCTTGATGATAACCACATTGACGGCATTGAAAATTCATTTCATGGAAAGTTGAATCTAAAAAAGCGGTTTAGTAAGCGATTGATACTGCATTCTGGTATAGAGTATTTTAATTCTCAGTTCACTGAAACATTCAGTAATGAGGAGATCGACCGCGCTCGCTATGGATACAGAAATAATATTGCAGCCGTGTTTAGTGAAATGGATATATTCATATCCAAAAAATTGGCTTACAAGATAGGCCTGAGAACAGAGTACAGTGAATTGTTGCATGATTTTAATTTGGCACCGAGATTGTCGGTAGCCTATAAGACTTCAAAAAAAAGTCAGTTGTCCCTGGCCTACGGCGACTTTTATCAAATGCCGTCAAGCCAGGTTTTGAAATATCACCAGGATCTTCAACCGCAGGACGCGAAGCATTATATTTTAAATTATCAGTTCAATGCTGATGGAAAAATATTTAGGGCCGAGGCCTTTTATAAGACCTACGATAATTTAGTGAAGTATGATACTGATTTTCCCGGTTTCGATAGTCAATACAGCAGCCTGGGGAATGCCTACGCCAGGGGTATTGATTTGTTTTGGCGTGATAATCGAAGTTTACAAAATGTAGACTATTGGATCAGTTATTCCTATTTAGATACCCAGCGCAATGATAGCAATTACCCGCAAAGGACGCAGCCAGGTTATGCCAATAAACACAACCTGTCCCTGGTCGGGAAATACTGGATAGAGGATTGGAGAAGTCAGCTCGGAATGAGCTATACGTTCTCATCAGGACGACCTTATACCAATCCGAATAGATCCGGATTTTTAAACGACAGAACAAAGCCTTACAATAGTTTAAGCATTAACTGGGCCTATTTAATCAGTCAGCAGAAAATCCTTTATGCCTCCGTGAACAACGTCTTAGGATTTAGAAATGTGAATGGCTATCAATATGCCAATTCACCGGATACGAACGGGACTTTTAACCGACGTGCCTTACTACCTGCAGCAGATCAATTCTTTTTTATCGGATTCTTCTGGACCTTGAGCACAGATAACAAAAGTAACCAACTGGATAATCTGTAAGCGCAGGTCCAAATTAACGATCTCCTGCATGTGCTCAACCCAGATTTAAGAAATTTTGACACCTTAACACGGGTTCTGAATGTCAAAATTTCAGCAATCTGTTAAAGTAACCCTAATAAACATGTCAATATTTACATTATTTGATTTTGGTATTTTATTTGTTCCCATATGGCTGTATAACAAATGTTTAACTAAAAAAAATAATAATTATGAGCAATCTAGTGACATTACCAAAAAATGGAAATTTAGCACGCAGACATAAAAATAGGTTGCCGAATTTCCCCGGATTATCAACTTGGTTCGACGATTTTACATTGGGTGAATTCCCATCGATGTTTTCTTCAAATTTCAACACCGGTATTTCAATGCCCAAAGTAAATATTAAGGAAGTCTCAGATGCTTTTATCGTAGAAATGGCAGTGCCTGGTTTAAAGAAATCAGATTTCGATATCAATTTAGACAACAATCTGTTATCTATTTCTGCAGAAATAAAGCAAGACAACGACAACAAGGATGCTGATTATACGCGAAGAGAATTTGGATATGCTTCATTTAAGAGAACCTTTACCTTACCTGAAACCGTTAATGACAGCAAAATAAACGCACATTACAACGAAGGTATTTTAAGCGTTCATCTTCCTAAAAAAGAAGAAGCAAAACAAAAACCTTCCCGATCCATTAAGATTTCCTAGAACGAAATAACCTGTTTTGTAAAGCCTGTTTATCAACAGGCTTTTTTTATGGCCTGGGGTGAAGTGGATAGGTCATGCTTCATGATATATATCATAGTAAATAAATCGTCTTTTTAATACATTTAAGTTAATAAATTTTAAAAGTCATGCGAGCAAAAAAGAACCCCGAGTTAGAAATAGGCCGAAATAGCAGCCTTTATTTTGCTGTAGGGTTAAACCTTATGCTTTTCCTGACCTGGCAAGCATTGGAGTATAAGACCTACGAGCAATCGATTATTGATATCGGTGTGGTTGATGTTGTAGAGGAAATGGAAGAAGAAATTCCTGTTATAAATATTAATACACCCCCACCGCCACCGCCTCCTGTGGCAGTTCAGGAATCCATCCAAATAGTAGAGGATGTTGATGAAATAGAGGAGACTGTAATAGAAAGCACCGAGACGAATCAAGAAGAAGCTATTGAGGAACGGGTTGTGGAAATTAGCGAGGTAGAGGTTGATGAAGTTGAGGAAGACGTTGAGGTTCCCTTTGCTGTTATAGAGGAGGTCCCTGTTTTTCCAGGTTGTGAAGGATTGAGTAAAACCGAATCGAAAGCCTGTTTCCAATTGAAGATGCAGGAGCATGTGGTTCACCATTTCGTATATCCTGAAACTGCATTGGATTTGGGTCTTCAAGGACGTGTATCGGTTATATTTGCAATAGATTCTAAAGGTTACGTCACAGGTATCAGATCACGTGGACCAGATCGGATTCTGGAAAAAGAAGCCGAACGCATTATTGGGTTATTGCCTAAAATGGTTCCGGGTAAACAACGCGGTAAGCCCGTAAAAGTTACGTATGCGGTTCCCATCTTCTTTAAATTCCACGAAGGTTAACCGATTTTAACTTGTAATGGCGCCTATATAAATGAATAAAATTCATTTGATAGGCGTTTTTTTTGCACGTGCATTAATCCTTGAACCAGCACCAACCGGGTATCTGGCCTATTGCCTTTACAACAAAGTGTCCATTTATTACAATTGAGAATAAAAAAACTACAGTTCGGTAAAGGCTTTTTTATAATGCAGCACTTTCAGGGGATATTTGTTTCGTAAAGCAAACTGAAATAGTTCAGTATTAAATCTTATAAACATGAAACAAATCATCTATCTCACCTTAGTTTTGATCTGCGGATCATTGCAAGCGCAATCGAATTATGAAAAGGGGATGCAAACGGCCTTTCAGTTGTGGCAGGACAATCCGATTGAAGCATCAAACCTATTCGAACGTATCGCACAGGCAGAGCCCGACAATTGGCTGCCGTCCTATTATGCGGCCCAAATTAACATTATTAAAAGCTTTAATTTAAAGGATGTAGAAAAGCTCACCGCCCAACTCAATAAGGCACAGGGCTTAATTGACAAGGCGGCGACACTATCTGAGGATAATCCTGAACTAATGGTCCTTCAGGCCTTGCTGCACACAGCCTGGCTGGCCTTCGATGGCGCAACATACGGCAGAACGTTATCCCCGAAGATTAGAGAAATTTACATGAAAGCCGAACAAATTGCACCGGAAAATCCCAGGGTAAAGTATTGTAAGGCAGAATGGGACATGCGAAGTGCCCAATATTTCGGTCAGGATACCAGCCCATATTGCAAAGATTTGGAAAAAGCCTTGGAACTTTTTGCTAACTTTAAACCGGAAACACCGTTTCATCCAAATTGGGGTGAAGAGCGCACTGCGTCGTTGTTCGAATCCTGTAGTCAATAATTTTTATTTAATAAAGGAACATGTCAAGATCTTTTAAAAATATCATTTTAGTTTTCATTATTGGTTGTGCCGTGTTTGTTGTCGGGCATATCTTTTCCGGGGGTTTCCATTTTGAGAGTACGAATGAATTTCTGATCGATTTTACATTTTACCAACTCTATTCGTTTGTATTAGGCTATTCCAATATGTATTTTTTTGATTATCTGAATGGTTTACATTGGAAACCCAACAGTCTGGTAAAGCGCATCCTTGCAGGTGTTATCGGGTCTACACTCTTGACTTTAATGGGCCTGTTTTTTTTAAGGGCACTTACTTCTGTAATTTTTAACGGTCAGAGTCTTACGGCTTTTATTGCCAATGAAACATGGCGGAGCTATACTTTTGGCTTTTGGATTACCCTTAGTATTGTTGCTATTTTTCATCTCATTTATTTTTATAACAAATACCAACAGAACAGGATAAAGGAACAAAAAGTAATTGCCGGTACGGCCAGTGCTAAGTTCGATGCATTAAAAAATCAGTTGGATCCCCACTTTTTGTTTAACAGTTTGAATGTTTTAACGAGCCTCATAGATGAGAATCCGGAAATGGCTCAAAAATTTACGACTTCGCTTTCAAAAGTATACCGTTACGTTCTGGAGCAGCGGGATAAGGAATTGGTTACCGTAGATGAGGAACTCCAGTTTGCAAAAACCTACATGTCTTTATTAAAAATGCGATTTGAAGATAGTATCGTTTTTAGCATGCCGGAACAGGCATCAAATCCGGAAAGTAAAGTCGTTCCGTTGTCCTTGCAGTTGTTATTGGAAAATGCTGTTAAACATAATACAGTAAATTCAAGTAGCCCCTTACATATAAAAATCTATGAGGATAAAGGCGCATTAATAGTCGAAAACAATTTACAACCCAAACAAATCTTAAAAAAGAGTAGCGGTGTTGGACTGACGAATATTAAACAGCGTTATAACCTACTTACAGACAGAAAAGTAAATATTTATAAAGAAACAGATAGGTTTGCAGTTGCCTTACCTATATTAACAAAACAAGTATCAATCATGAGAACATCATCACACACAAATTTAGACGACACCTATGTAAGGGCTCGTAACTATGTGGAAGAACTTAAACATTTGTATTACAATATCATATCCTATTGTTTGGTTATTCCTTTTTTAATTTTCATTAATTACCAGACATCCTGGGATTTTAAATGGTTTTGGTTTCCGATCTTCGGCTGGGCTATCGGCATTGGAATTCAGGCGTTTCGTTTATTCATCAATAATGGAGCCTATGGAAGAGATTGGGAAAAACGGAAGATCGAGCAATTTATGAGGGAAGAAGAAAATAAATGGCGTTAATATCACTACAATGGAAGAAAACAGACAACAGCTCACAAAAGATCGCGATTACCATCGGGAAGATGCGTATTTGCGCGCAGAAAAACGCATGAAGTCGTTAAAGGGATTTTATTGGCATGCCTTCTGGTATGTGGTGATAAATATTTTTTTAATTGCTTTTATAGGCAGTAAGAATGAGAATTTCTGGAGTTTCGGAACATTTTCAACAGCCATATTCTGGGGCATCGGCCTGGGATTTCACGCCCTTGGCGTATTTGGGAAAAACATCATTTTTAGTAAATCATGGGAGGAACGCAAAATAAAGGATTATTTGGACAAGGATAAAAGGCGATGGGAGTAGAATTATAAATAGTAGTGGCGGCTGTATTGAATTTGCCATGGTACTGTGGATACTGATATGCCGGCCTTCAAACCTTTGGTAAACTAGCAGAGGAACATGGTATTTTGTTTAAACCGTTTATAAATACACCTTTCTCACAGGGATAGACAATGTTAACATCATAAATATAGTTTCAGGAATGAACGTAATCATAATAGAAGATGAAAAGCCGTCTGCAAGACGTTTGCAGCGGATCTTAAAAAACTTAAATGTCCATACCGACATCATGTTGCATTCCGTAGAGGAAGCTGTAGCCTGGTTTGAGCAGCACGAACATCCTGATCTCATTTTTTTAGATATTCAATTAAGTGATGGACTATCCTTCGAAATTTTTGAGCAGGTCGAAATAAAATCCTCTATTATTTTTACGACGGCCTACGATGAATATGCGCTTAAGGCCTTTAAATTAAACAGCATAGACTATTTGTTAAAGCCAATAGACGAGGAGGAACTGGCCATAGCGGTAAGCAAATATAAGGACAGAGTGTATCCGAATCAGCCCGTTACCTTGGATTTTAACGATATAAAAAACCTGTTGATCAATCCTTTGGACAGGGCTTATAAAAAGCGGTTTTCCGTAAAAGTAGGGCAGCACTTAAAGCTTATTAATATAGATGACATTGAGTGTTTTTACAGTCAGAACAAAGGCACCTATCTTTGCACCACAGATGGTCGAAACTATTTATTAGACACCACTTTAGAACATTTAGAAAATGAATTGGAACCGGCATTGTTTTTTCGTGTGAGCCGAAAGTTTATCGTGAATATAAATGCCATAAAAGATATGATAAGCTATTCCAATTCTCGACTTCAAATAAAGTTGAACGCGTACAGTGAGGATTTGGTTATCGTCGCGCGCGAAAAGGTTAAAGACTTTAAGGCCTGGCTGGAGTAGTGCTTCATCAGGTCATTTAAATCATAGGTTTCATCTTTATGAAGACCAACTTAGGGGTGTTCTGCGTCCCATTTTTCCTGAAATGTTGGGTTTTATCCCTATTTCGGGAAAAATCCCAATTTCAGCTGACGTTCAACACAAATTTTAATTTAAAAGGCTACCGATTAGAGCGGTTTCATATCTAAATGTTAGATATGGAACAGCATACTGATAAAACAACAAAAATTTTTTTCGTGACATTATGACATTTTTACAATAATGGCAGTACTTTTGCCAATCAGTTTAATAATTGCATAAATTAATTTTGGCATGAGTAAAAAGGACAAAGAACATACAGAATCGGCGCAGGTCGAAGAGGTGCAAACCGAATCCGTAGAGGTTGAAGAGCAGGAAGCAGACCAGAAGACGGCAGAAGAAAAGCTTAAGGACCAATTGCAACAGGAAAAGGATAAGTTTTTGCGTTTGTTTGCCGAGTTTGAAAATTATAAAAAGCGTACGGCAAAGGAGCGTATCGATTTATTTAAAACAGCAGGTCAGGATGTGATGTCGGCCTTATTGCCTGTGTTGGATGATTTTGACAGGGCGTATTTGGAAATATCGAAAACCAAGGAGAAAGAACTTTTAAAGGGTGTAGAATTAATCGGTAACAAGTTAAAAGGCGTATTAGAGCAGAAGGGACTGTCCTTAATTAAGGTGCAGAAGGGCGATGAGTTCAATGCGGATAATCATGAGGCCATCACACAGATCCCGGCACCTTCGGAGGATTTAAAGGGTAAAATTATTGACGTTATAGAGAAGGGGTATAAATTGGGCGATAAGGTGATACGCTTTCCAAAAGTCGTTATAGGACAATAAACCAAGGACATGGCGAAGAGAGATTATTACGAAGTTTTAGGAGTGAGTAAAGGTGCCAGTGATGCCGAGATAAAAAAGGCCTATCGGAAGAAGGCCATTCAGTATCATCCGGATAAAAATCCTGATGATAAGGAGGCGGAGGCCAAGTTCAAAGAGGCAGCCGAGGCTTATGAGGTACTGAGTAATCCGGATAAAAAGGCACGCTATGATCAGTTTGGTCATCAGGCCTTTGAAAATGGCGGCGGCTTCGGCGGCGGCGGCATGAATATGGAAGACATATTCAGTCAATTCGGTGATATTTTTGGAAGTGCATTTGGCGGCGGCGGTTTCTCCGGTTTTGGTGGTGGCGGTCAACGTCGTGTTAAAGGAAGTAACCTACGCATCAGAGTGAAATTGACCCTTGAGGAAATTGCAAATGGTGTTGAGAAAAAAGTTAGGGTCAAGCGAAAAGTACAAGCTCCCGGAACCACATATAAAACCTGTAGCACCTGTCATGGTACGGGACAAGTTACCAGAATAGCCAATACCATTTTAGGAAGAATGCAAACCTCTGCGCCTTGTAATGTTTGTGGTGGAGCAGGCGAAATCATTGATAAGAAACCTTCGGATGCGGATGCGCAAGGACTCAAGATAATGGAAGAAACCGTAGCTATAAAAATCCCTGCAGGTGTTGTGGACGGTATGCAACTCAAGGTATCCGGTAAAGGAAATGATGCTCCTGGCAATGGTATTGCGGGCGATTTATTGGTTGCGATTCAAGAAGTTGAACATGAAAAATTGCAGCGGGAAGGCGATAATTTGCATTACGATCTGTATGTGAGTTACCCGGAAGCAGTTCTGGGGGCCTCTAAAGAAATAGACACGGTAACAGGTAAGGTGCGCATAAAAATAGAACCGGGTGTGCAATCCGGAAAGATTTTACGTCTGCGCGGAAAGGGCATTCCCAGTATAAATGGTTATGGAAAAGGCGATTTACTGGTTCACGTCAATGTGTGGACTCCAAAAACGCTTAACAAGCAGCAACGTGAGTTTTTCGAAACCATGCGCGACGATGAACATTTTAGTCCGAAGCCAGAAAGTACGGACAAGTCCTTTTTTGAAAAGGTGAAAGATATGTTTTCCTAAGAAAACGCCTTGAAAACTGAATAATCCGCCATAGTGCGGATTATTTTTTGGGATAAGTTATTGAATACTTTTGCCTGTAGTATTGAAAAAAAACCTATATTTGACCTATCACTAATTCATATTAGTGGTAATTTTTCTTTTTCATAGCAATTTTTTTCCCATCCTTAATTCGTTAAGGGTGGGTTTTGTTTTTTAATAAAACCTTCTTTTTCGGCCATTTCTTGCCAAGGCATGACATTACCTTTATAACATTTAATATATTTACACACGCTAAATGCATTAATCGAATTCATGAGCAACCTATTGGAAGTACAGTCCGTATCCAAAAATTTTGGAACCTTCAAAGCTTTAAATAATGTGTCAATTACCGTCCCAAGGGGCAGTATCTTTGGATTATTGGGTCCAAATGGAGCAGGTAAGACCACACTGATCAGGATTATTAATCAAATTACCATGCCGGATTCTGGCACAGTGCGATTGGATGGGGAAGAATTATGTAAAGACCATATTAAGGACATAGGGTATTTACCGGAAGAACGCGGTTTATATAAATCGATGAAGGTGGGGGAGCAGGCCATGTATTTGGCCCAATTAAAAGGATTGGGTAAATCGGAGGCGAAAGCGCGATTAAAATACTGGTTTGAACGTTTGGAAATAGGGGATTGGTGGAACAAAAAGATCCAGGAATTATCTAAGGGTATGGCTCAGAAAGTGCAATTTGTTGTTACCGTACTCCATCAGCCCAAACTACTCATCTTTGATGAACCCTTTTCGGGATTTGATCCCATTAATGCCAATTTGATCAAGGATGAAATATTGCGTATTCGAGATATTGGTGCAACGGTTATTTTTTCGACGCACAGGATGGAATCCGTTGAGGAATTGTGTGACGATATTGCCTTGATCAACAAGTCCAATAAGATTTTGGAAGGCAGGTTGCTCGACATAAAACGACAATACAAGATAAACACCTTTGAAGTTGGCATTGAGACGGAGAACAAAGAAAAGCTTCACGGACTTTTATCCGAAAGGTTTGAAGTCTCACCGGCAAACTTTAAAACTTTGAATGATGAATTAAAACTGAACATTAAGATTCAAAATGGTGATACCCCAAACACCTTATTTCACTATTTGTCGAATCACGGAGAGGTGTCCCATTTCGTGGAACTCATTCCCAGTGTCAATGATATTTTCATTCAAACGGTTATGAACAACTAAAATTATGAACCATTTACCACTTATCATTAAGCGGGAATACCTGACGAAAGTCAGGAATAAGTCCTTTGTTGTAATGACTATTCTCAGTCCCGTTATATTCATTGCCCTTATTGCCGTCGTGGCTTATATAACCCAATTAAACAACGACAAGGTACATACCATTTCAGTGTTGGATGAGTCCGGTGTTGTAGCTGATGTATTCAAGGGATCGGAAAAGACAAAGTATGAAATTCTTGAAAACATGTCCCTTGAAGATGCCAAGAACATTACAAGAACATCAGAAAATTACGGATTGCTGCACATACAGAAATCAGATCACTTTGAGGATTTAAGCAATACGATCAATTTTTATTCGGAAGAGTCACCATCACTCAGGGTGGTCTCTGACCTGGAGAATAAAATTGCAAAGCAATTAACCGATCTTAAACTTATTCAGGAAGGTATTGACGTGGACCTGATTAATAATTCGAAAATTAAGATTGACATTGTCCAAGAGAGTTTTGAAGGCGAGAAAACCTCTAAGACGGATAGCATTTTGAAACTGGCCTTTGGAGGTATGGCAGGCTATTTATTGTTCATGTTCATCATTATTTATGGCAATATGATCATGCGAAGCGTCATAGAGGAAAAAACAAGTCGCATCATAGAAATAATCATATCTTCTGTGAAGCCCGTACAGCTCATGTTAGGAAAAATAATAGGAACCTCATTGGCCGGAATTACGCAGTTCGTTATTTGGTTAATTATAGGCGGTGTTCTAATGGCCCTGGTATCTGTTCTGTTTGGTATCGACCCGGGCCAGTTACAAAACTCACAGCAAGAGGTCTTGCAACAGACTTTGGAACAACCGGAACTCAATGTTCAGGTGCAAAATATCATGACCTCCTTCTTCAATTTGCCAATTATCAATTTAATTGTGGCTTTTGTTTTGTATTTTTTGGGAGGCTATTTGTTATACAGTTCACTGTATGCGGCCATCGGTGCGGCAGTCGATAATGAAACAGATACCCAACAATTTATACTGCCCATATTGATGCCCTTGATTTTGGCGGTTTATGTCGGTATTTTTACAGTTATCGAGGATCCGCATGGTACGGTTTCGGTGGTGTTTTCATTTATTCCATTTACATCACCTGTAGTTATGCTCATGCGAATTCCGTTCGGTGTACCTTTATGGCAGCAGATAGTGGCCTTGTTGTTGTTAATTGCTACCTTTATGTTTACAGTTTGGTTTGCCGCCAAAATATATCGCGTTGGTATTTTAATGTATGGAAAGAAACCGAGTTACAAAGAATTGATTAAATGGATAAAGTATTGAGATGCAAGATAATGTCACAGATAAAATAGAAGATAAGGTAGAACAGGTCAGTGAGGTGATAGCCGATAGTTCCATTTGGGAAAGTTTCAAGAACTTTCTCAACCTTCATATGGATTTTAGTAATGACATCAGTATTTCGATTCTCGATCTCTTAATTGTTGTTACGGTAATTTTTATTACCTCCATTATTTTAAGAATCCTGTTTAGAATCCTTACCCGTAAACTCCCCAAAGATGATAAAATTAAGTTTAATGTCGTATTTGGTTATTTCAGATGGCTAATTTATCTTATCATCCTGCTGATTACTTTAGATTCCATAGGAGTTAATGTCACTGCTATTTTTGCAGCTTCAGCGGCCCTGCTCATCGGCGTTGGATTGGCTTTACAAACCTTATTTCAAGACATTATATCCGGGGTTTTTATTTTAATTGATCAGACGGTACATGTAGGTGATATTATTGAACTGGAGGGTAAAATTGGTCGTGTTGAAGAAATTAAGTTACGTACAACCAGGGCCGTTACCATAGACAACAAGGTGCTGATTATACCTAATCACCTCTATTTAACCAACAGCCTTTACAACTGGACCCAAAACGGCACCATTACCAGAGAGTCTGTTTCCGTGGGTGTGGCCTACGGAAGTGATGTGCAATTGGTTAAGAAGCTCCTAATTCAGGCGGTTAGTGACCATCCGGAGGTGTTAAGTGAACCTGAACCCACCGTAGTATTTACGGATTTTGGCGACAGTTCCCTTAATTTTAAAATAGTTTTTACAATGAATGATAGCTTTAAAGCACAATTTCCCAAGAGTGATATACGTTTTGAGATAGATCGATTGTTTAGAGAACATCATGTTACCATTCCGTTCCCACAGCGCGATGTACATATTTATAGAAAATCAACATAGAAAAGGAGTATTTACCACATAAACACATATCAAAATTTGAAGTGTCGTGTTTTTAAAGCATTTTTTTTGTTGGTCTTCCTTGGGGCGTACAACAACACAAATGCCCAACTCACAGATTTGCTGCGATTGGAATACTCCTTTATTCCAAAAAACAAGTCCGAGGATCACTATACCAGGTTGCGGGGATTAATCAATTACCCCATCAAACTCAGCGAAGACGGTTACCTCATTGTTGGCGGGGAATATAATCGCATATTGCTGAATCTGGAGGACGACTATCCCTTTGAGACGGCTTTATTAGATAAAATTCACGTCATCGATTTAAGTTTGGGATATACCTTTAAATGGAACGACAAATGGCGTGCCGGATTTAAATTTAATCCCAGAATTGCCTCAACTTTGACCAAATCCCTGGTTTCCGAGGACTATTTTATGAATGGAGGGGTCTATTTTATTCATGATAGGACCAAAGACACCGATTTAAAACGGCCATTCCGATTAATTTTGGGCTTAACCTATAATGCCACAACGGGGATTCCATTTCCATTACCTTTTGTGAGTTACTTTAGAGAAATTAATCACAACTGGAGTGTTAATCTGGGTGTGCCTAAGTCCAATTTAAAATATGCCATAAATCAGCAAAACAATATCCAGGCTTTTGTTGGTTTAGATGGTTATTTAGCACATATTCAGCAACCACTGCTTATTGATGGCGAGGAGGTTGAAAATATATCATTGTCCATAATTGTTGGAGGTGTTGGCTATGAATATCTGTTTACGAAGCATTTGGTAGGGTATTTGTATACAGGTTATACTTTTAGGTTAAATAATGTATTGCGCAATAATAAAAGAGATGAAATCTATAAATTAGATGATGTCAATGCGTTTTATTTAAGAACAGGAATAAAATTTAAACTATAACTATGTCAAAAATACTGGTAATAGAGGATGAAGCCGCGATTCGGCGCGTGCTCGTCAAGATTCTATCGGAAGAGAACGACACCTATACCGTCGAAGAGGCAGAAGACGGCTTAAGCGGTATCGAGAAAATAAAAAATGAAGACTATGATTTGGTGCTTTGTGATATCAAGATGCCGAAAATGGACGGGGTAGAGGTCCTTGAGGCGACAAAGAAGATAAAACCTGAAATTCCAATAGTCATGATTTCCGGTCATGGCGATTTAGATACGGCTGTCAATACCATGCGTCTGGGAGCCTTCGATTATATTTCGAAACCGCCGGACCTGAACCGATTGTTGAATACGGTTAGAAATGCTTTGGATAGGAAGGAATTGGTGGTTGAAAACAAAATCCTGAAGAAGAAAGTAAGTAAGAAGTACGAAATGATCGGGGAGAGCGAAGCCATCTCCAAGATTAAGGACATGATCGATAAGGTGGCCCCGACAGATGCCCGTGTACTCATTACAGGTCCCAATGGCACGGGAAAAGAATTGGTGGCACATTGGCTGCATGAAAAAAGCGAGCGTTCCAAAGGCCCTCTCATTGAAGTCAACTGCGCTGCCATTCCAAGCGAACTCATAGAAAGCGAGTTGTTTGGACATGTAAAGGGCGCCTTCACCAGTGCAAACAAAGACAGGGCGGGAAAATTTGAAGCGGCTAACGGCGGTACTATCTTTCTCGATGAAATTGGCGATATGAGCCTTTCGGCCCAGGCCAAGGTCTTAAGGGCCTTACAGGAAAATAAGATCCAGCGCGTGGGGAGCGATAAAGATATAAAAGTCGATGTTCGTGTGGTGGCGGCTACCAATAAAGACCTCAAGAAAGAAATTGAATCGGGTAAATTCAGGGAAGACCTTTACCACAGACTGGCGGTTATTTTAATAGAAGTTCCGGCACTGAACAACAGAAGAGATGATATTCCCCTGTTGGTCGATTATTTCTCCGAAAAGATTGCCAATGAACAGGGAACTGCTAAAAAGCGATTTACTGAAAAAGCCCTCCGGCAACTGCAGGATTACGACTGGACAGGAAATATTCGAGAACTGCGAAATGTAGTAGAACGTCTTATCATACTTGGAGGGAATGAGGTCAGCGAATCCGATGTCCAACTCTTTGCAAGCAAATAAACGGGTTTGAAGTCGTGCGCAAGGTGTGTATTCATACCCGCCTTTGAACAGCAACTTTTTTAGGAACTGCTCTTGAGTTATGAATGGTTATTTTTACGGTTTGAATACGTGAAAGACTATAGTTTTGTAGGAATAATTTGTTACTTTTGGTTTAATTATACTATAAAACAAATTCGACTATGGCCATTCCATACAGAGCAATATACAAAACGGTCCAATTGGTTACCGGACTGAAGAAACGCTGGTATGCCTCAAGCTTTGCCAAGGGACGTTGCGATTTGAATCGATTAACCCAATCCATTGGGAAAAGCAGTACCATGAGTCCTGCCGATGTTCATGGTGTGATCTATGCCCTCATAGAGGCTTCAATTGCTGAGCTGAAAGAAGGCCAGATCGTAGACCTTGGTGATTTCGGATCATTACAGGTCAAAATTCGCAGTAAAGGAGCCGATACGGAAGCTGCGGTTAACAAACAATTAATAAGATCTTCTGAACTTATGTTCACTCCCGGTAAACCGTTTAAGGAAATGCTCACTCAGCTCGAATATGAGAAGCACTAGGCACAAGGCTTTAATGCTCTAGGCATGAATTTTTACTTTTATAAGCACGGCATATCGAAATTGTCCTGTGAATTTTGAAAATTGTCCTGTGAATTTTCAAAATTCACAGGACAATTTTTTACAATACTGCTTAAGAAATTAGTTCACGAAGACGATAGAAATGCAAAGCGGTGCCAATAGAAGGAGAAAAAGTCGCCGGAGTTCATTCTTTATTAGAAGACACCTCGATGGGTAGAGCCTTTTTACCCCTTTTAATGAGGGGTGCCCTCCGGATAACAATAGATTTTAATTCTCTATTTCAATTGGCGCTGCACGAATTAAGTTCAGCCATGTAATTAGAGGCCAACCCTTTAATCGTTTGGTTAAAATAACTTTTTATGGCTTCTAAACTTTGGGTTTCCAATTCGTCTTCTGTGGCTACTTCAGCCTTTAAGGTATCATGGTTGCAACTGCAGATATGTAAGGTTTCATTATACGTTTTAATGGTGGAGCTAATGGCAATTTCATAAGAGTGAATCAGTTCTTTTTTCTTAAGAAGAAGTGATTTTTCCTGCTGTTCTGCTAATTTGGCCTTAAGTTCTGCTTCCTTTCGCTTTAGGGCATCCTGCTGCTGCCTGAGTTTCAATTGCTCTTTTTCCAAATCGCTCAGCGTACTCGACTTATTCGTTTCGGAAATCAGTGTCGTTGAGGCCACGGAACATTTATCAATTTCAATCACACATTCCCTGCTGATATCGCGTGCCCTTTTTACAAAAAAACGACCGTCTTCGTAAGTCTCTGCTGTATCTACTTTCGCCAGTAGATCGATGCTTTTGTTCGCAAGGATCAGGGCCTTTACACAGTTACAGTTGCCCATTGCCTTCTTGGCCAGTTTGAATGACTTTAATGAACGATCTGCAAAATATTTTAAATGACTGATATTATTGGAGTCATAGGCCTCCTTAACGTGAGAATAAGCAATGACAAAATAGGAATTAGCTTCGTCACATTCGTTCTGAGAAAAGGCATTGAGGCCCATTGCGAACAGACTTAAAATCAAGAAAATTTTCATGGGATTTGGGTTTAATACATAAATAGGTAGGGCTAATGTACTAAAAACACGACATTTATGTGTGCCGTTCGTCGAAAACTCCTAATTCCTGACCCGTTCGGCCTTGTAATCCTCTATGTGCTGCACAAATTGGTCAATTTTACCCATAACCGCCTCGTTTAGCCTATTATCTTTAACATAGGTGTGAATATCACCCAGGTAATGCATACCTAAATAGTTGGCCGATTCATAAAAAGGCATATTGAAACCTGCTATCAGGTCATCCGAATTGCTGCAACTGATCATGGCCATCCGCTTTCCTCGAAGTTTCCGGCCGGTTTCCTTGTGAACTCTCAGAAGATCCGATATTCTATCAAAGAACACCTTTAAAATACCGCTCATACTGTACCAGTATACAGGGGTGGCAAATATAATGGTATCATAATTATTGATCATATCGGTTATCAGACCAATGAAATCGTCGTCTTTATTCTTATACTCATAATCGTAATGTCCAATGGTTTTCGTCTGTAGATCAATTTTATCAAATTGATACTTCGAAACCATGTATTCCACGATCCGTCCTGTATCACCATTGCTCCTTGAACTGGCCTGGATTATCACTGTGCCTGTCATAGTTAGGTTGTTATTTACATCAAAAGAACAAAACCTATGGCTAATGTTTTGCTCTTTTACATCGAAACATTCAATGGTATGCTTAGTAAAATCAATCATAATTTATATATTTAAACAGATATACACGAACAGATGGATGAATTCAGGGTTACAAAGGCCATAACTATCAAAGACACCAATACCAAATTGGTTATCGATGATGCCAAGAAACATCTAAAGACACTCAGAAAGCAATTGGGAGATTTGCAGAACACCATGTACGCGCATGACAAGTATGCCGTATTGGTCTGTATACAAGGCATGGATACGGCCGGAAAGGATAGTCTCATACGCGAGGTGTTCAAAGATTTTAATGTTAGGGGGGTTTCGGTACACAGTTTTAAAGTGCCCACCGAGCTCGAATTAGGCCATGATTACTTGTGGCGGCATTATTTGGTGCTTCCCGAGCGTGGTAAATTTGGTATTTTTAACAGGACCCATTATGAAAATGTTTTGGTAACCAGGGTCCACCCCGAATATATCCTGGGCGAAAAGATTCCCAGCGTCAATAGACTTGAGGATATCAATGATGGGTTTTGGGACAAGCGTTTTGAGCAGATCAATAATTTTGAAAAGCACATTGCAGAAAATGGTACGATTATTTTTAAGTTTTTCTTACACCTTTCGGAAGAAGAACAAAAAAACCGTTTGTTGCGCCGTTTAAACAAGCCGAATAAGAATTGGAAGTTTTCTCCGGGCGATTTAAAAGAGCGAAAGCTTTGGGACGACTATCAGGCCTGTTACCAGGATGCGATTAACAGAACATCAAAGCCCCATGCCCCCTGGTTCATTATACCGGCAGACGATAAATCCACGGCTCGTTATTTGGTGGCCAAGGTATTATACGAGACATTAATCGGGTATACCGATATTAAGGAGCCTGAACTCGATCAGGACATAAAGGAAAACCTGGCTCTATACAAAAAACAACTTGAGCAGAACTAATTTTTTTAGGATTTCATTTGGATGAATTCCTTCGAATTAACGCTATATTTACCCGGATGTAAAGATGAGTGTTAACGACAATGTAAAGTTATTTGGATACCTATGATGTATTTTAGAACGATATGTATAAGTATTGGACTGTTATGTGCGATGGCCTCATATGCGCAAACCGATGAAGAGGTGTTTAAAAGCATTTACAAAACCACCTTAACCAATGGCAAGAGCTACGATTGGCTGAATTACCTTTCGAACCAAATTGGAAGTCGGTTGTCTGGGTCCCTTGGCGCCGAAAAAGCGGTTGCATGGACCAAGGAAGAACTCGAAAAACTTGGTTTGGACAAGGTATGGTTACAACCGGTTATGGTTCCAAAATGGGTGAGAGGGGCAAAGGAATACGCCTATATCAAGTCCTCCGAAGGTAAGACCACTACGGTTAATATTTGTGCATTGGGCGGTTCTGTTGCTACTCCGGCATTAGGTTTGAAGGCCCAGGTGGTGGAGGTCCATGATTTTGAGGAACTGGAGGCGCTTGGCAGTGCACATATTGAGGGAAAAATAGTGTTCTATAATCGTCCGATGCAACCTGATCTTATACAAACCTTTGACGCCTATGGCGGATGTGTGAATCAGCGTTATGAAGGAGCGGTTCAGGCCACAAAATACGGGGCTGTCGGGGTCATAGTGCGTTCCATGAATTTACGTTTGGACGATTTACCGCACACGGGAAGCATGACCTATAACGATTTGCCGGTGGAAAAACGCATCCCCTCAGCAGCCATTAGTACGAATGATGCCGAATTGTTGAGTGCGATGCTCAAATTGGACGATGCCCTGGAATTCTTTTTTAGGCAAAATTGCAAACAGTTTAAAGATGTCTTGTCCCATAACGTCATAGGCGAGATTACAGGGAGCCAGTATCCCAATGAATATATAGTGGTTGGAGGCCATCTGGACTCCTGGGATCTGGGAGATGGTTCTCATGATGATGGAGCCGGTGTTGTACAATCGATGGAGGTGTTGCGACTATTGAAAGCAACCGGAATTCGGCCCAAGCGAAGCATAAGGGTGGTCTTGTTTATGAATGAGGAAAACGGGTTGCGCGGCGGTAACAAGTATGCCGAAGAGGCCAAAAGAAAGGGGGAAAATCATGTCTTTGCTCTTGAAAGTGATGCGGGTGGATTCACACCCCGAGGGTTTAGTTTCGATTGTACGGAAACCACATTTCAGCAGGTATTGGGATGGCGAGATTTGTTTAAGCCTTACCTCATACATTTTTTCGAAAAAGGGGGAAGCGGAGCAGATGTTAGTCCATTAAAAACAAACACCAATGTTTTGGCTGGATTGCGTCCTGACTCTCAGCGTTATTTCGACCATCACCATGCAAGTAACGACACCTTTGATGCGGTAAACAAAAGAGAATTGGAACTGGGGGCAGCTACCATGACAGGTTTGGTTTATTTATTCGATAAGTACGGTGTAAATACCATGCCAGGCGGTCTGAAGAATTAACACATGACATGAGCCATAACCTATCTCATTTCCTTATCACCAAACGCTATGGCACATTCTATGGACCTGGCCTAAAAAACAGGTCGCTATGAAGAAAAACAACAAAAATATAACAGATGAAACAGCACTTCTTATTGATGGCAGTCCTATTAACCATGATTACAATGGTACAAACACATGAACAATTACCATATTCCAAAATTCCTGATCCCGCCGAAAGCTACACTGCCGGAACTGTAGCCTCTCGAATGGTAGATGGCCTTGGGTTCAGGTACTATTGGGCCACGGAAGGTCTGAGGCCTGAGGATTTAAATTACAGACCCAGTGCTTCGGGTCGAACAACAGATGAAACCCTCGACCATATTTTGGGACTAACAACCTTTATCGTGAATACGCTTTCACCGCCTAAAGCGGAGGCCGAAAAGAAAGAACTTTCATTTGAAGCCAAGCGAAGACAGACCTTGTTGCTTCTTAAGACTGCCTCGGACATTCTGAAGAAAACAGATAATTTAGAGCAGTTCGATAATGCTAATTTCCCATTTTGGAATCTCATCAATGGACCCATAGCTGATGCCCTATGGCATTGCGGACAGGTGGTCATGTTAAGACGTGCTTCCGGTAATCCATTCAATTCAAAGGTCAGTGTGTTTTGGGGAAAGCTGAGGGAATAAATTAAGAGTAAAAGACGTTTTTGGTCGGACACCAAAAACGCCTTATGAATAACAGATCAATCCCTTCCTAAAACATAGCCAATAATCCCACCGGCTACGGCAAATCGTATTCCAAAAGTAATGGCAGCCATTACAACACCGCCTAATTCAAGTAATTCACTTGTGGCAAAAAGTTCCAAAGTTGAACATGCACCGATAAAGGCTCCAATGAGTAGCCCGGCCTGGGCCCCCGAGGAAAAGGATTTTATCTCCGTCCATTTACTGAAAATCACAGTAAGCAGGGTGGCATATAGGACTTCCATAAGAATGATGAACGGAAGATCTAATTTTGTGAATACGGTCTCGGAGAGTTCCGTATTATGAGCATTAAAACCCAAAACGACGTAAATCAAATAACCGAGACCAAAGAGGGCAACAGTGCCTCCGATAATGGCAAGAAACTTATTTTTCATTGTAAATTAGTTTAGGAAACTTCTGCGCGGGAAGTTTGGTTAGTATTCCATAAATATACTAAAATTCAGGTCTCAGACATAGAATAAGTACATCGCCTGAGTGAATGGAACTCAAGACACTGTGCCATCCGTTTATTGAAGTCCTCTAAATCTGCTGATGGTGCAAAGGTTTGTTCTTTTCACTCAGGGGTTCCTTCAAGAATATTTTACAGATCTGGAAATGTCCGTTTCTGTATCCCGTAATAAGGAGATTGATATCATTCGGAGACCAGGTTGGGAGTATATCTTCAACATCATTGAAGGTAACCCGGGTTTTACGGGTGCCGTCATTTCGCATAATAAATATTTCGGAATGGCTCATATCTTCGACCTTGGCCGAATAGACGACTCTACCGGCTCTGACGTTCGACCAATTAGGGTATTCACTATGATCTTTAAAATAACTTAAGCGGTCGCGGTCTTTGGTAATAATGTTGTATGAGTAGATGATATGACCATCGCTCTGTGTATTCCTATCTGAAAAATAGATGATATTATCTCCACGAGGGGTGAAATGAGGATAGATGTTCATGTGCTTGTTGGAAACGACTTTTTTTAAGCGTTTGCCTTTAACGGAACACCTGTAAATGTCGTAAATCCCCGTTTTGACTTTGTAACTAAAAACCAGTTCAACACCATTGGGGGCATAACGTGCATAGGTTTTCTCACCATCCAGATTAATGGGCAGTTTACTGGTGCTATTGCTTTCGAAGGAATAGGAATAAATCTCCGAAACACCACTTCTGTCCGATTCGAAAAGCACTATATTTTTATAGGGATGCCAGGTGGGACGCCTGTCATTACTGCTACTTCTGAATACCGGTTTTTGATGTCCGCCGTTAATATCCATGGTATAGATCTGCCAGCGTCCGTCGCGATTGGTTTCAAATACGATCTTACTACCATCAAAATTGTAACTGGCATATCTGCTATCCGCATTCGAATGGGTTAATATCTCCTCCCGATAGCCCAAGGTCTCCTGGGCAACGCTGGTCCATGCCAGAGACAAAGCACATAGGATGAAAAGGAATTTTAAATGCACAGTATACGAGTTAAAGCGATATGATCTTACGAAGATAAACATATTCCTAAATATAAAAGGGAAACGTGATAATGGTACAGGATGGGCAGACCCAACTTAATGACCGGTTTTAAAATATTTAATTGCCATAAAAATGAGACTTAAGGCGGCAATGAAAATTAGGGTCCCGATCATTTCGTTCTTCGACAGATGGTAGAGGAAATAAAGAATAATACCCATAGACAACAAAGGGACCAGAAGCCCTCCGGGGATTCTGAATTCAGCGGGATGTCGTTTTTGTTTAAAGCGCAGTCGGATAACCGCTAGAGATACCAGAAAATAAATAATCAACATGGAGCCACTGGCAATCACGGCCAATTGTTTAAAACTTCCGCTCGCGGCTATTATAAAGCATAAGGCCGCATAAACAATAATTGAAATATGGGGTGTCGTGAACGAGAGATGGATCCTTGATAATTTTTTTATTGGGATCACGCGGTCCCGGGACAGGGCATAAAGCACCCGGGGGTTGTTGAGTATCGAGCCGCTCAGGTAGCCGAACATGGAGATCATAGCTCCCAGAAACAACAGCGTAAAACCGAAAGATCCAAAAATAGCCTTTGCGGTTTCGGCGAGGGGCGCTGCAGTAAAATTAGGAAGGTCTTCACCCAAAACACCTTGAGAAACACCCTGGATAAGCATGTAAATACCAACAACCGTCACAATACTAATAAAAATACCCCGAGGCACATTGCGTTTGGGATTTATGATCTCACCACCAACAATGAGTCCGGTTTCCGCTCCCTGAAAAGCAAAGAATAAAATTAGGGAGGTTTCTCCCAGGGTCTTGAGGGAGGGGTAGCTATCGAACTGTAAATTTTCAATGGAGACCCCTTTCCACCCCAGGGTTATCATTAGGAGCAGGGGTATCAGTTTGGCCACAGTGTTAAACTTTACCAACCCGATGCCTTGTTTTAACCCAATCACGTTTAAAAGCGCCAATCCACTTAAAATGACGAATAAAAAGGCCAATCGTATCCCATTGTTTTCAAATATGGGATATGTGGTGGCCAGCATATCAATTAATGCATTGGACACGGCAGCATCAGCGAATAAGGCGCTAACAATAACAAAAACGCCACCCAAAAAGCCGGCGTAATCGCCAAAGGCGGTCTCGATATAGGTGTAGGGCCCTCCTGTATTGTTCACTCTGCTGCCGGCCTCGGCAAAACAAAGCATGACCAAGGCGATGAGCAGACCACAAAACAAATAGGCAAAGATACTGGTGGCCCCCATTTTAGAGGCTATTATTGCAGGTAAGGCAAATATGCCCGCGCCTATAATAATGTTAATGATATTGGCCGATAAGCCTAAGACACCAATACGTCTTTTTAATCCTTCATCTTTCAGGGGCATAACACAGGGATATTAAAGGTAGCTCAGCCACCATTTATGTTTGTTGTTGATTTTATAAATCATGTATTTTCTACACGGAAAATAAAGCAGCGTAACAATAACAATCCATATGACATAGGTCGTAAAAAGGGAATAACCATGCGCAGCAAGTCCGGCAATAGGGTTTCCGGAAATGGACGATACCAATGCCATACCGTTCTCATTAAACAGTATAACGCCGAGTATGGCGCCTACATGAATGACAAAAACATGCAGGAAATAATAGAAAAGGGGTACGCGACCAAATACCAGAAGGATATCCCCGATGTAGTTTTTAACGTATTCCAAATAATGCAGCAACACTAAGGACGGCCCCATCGTAATTAGGAGATAGGCCCAGGAGGGCGGGTATTTCGTAACCTTAAAGAAGGATAAAATGGTCTTCGATAGGGTATCCTGTTCGGACCATGGCACCAGATCGCCATAAACATTTATGCCTCTGAGAATAAAGAATAAAATTATGGAACCAAAACCGAGGCCCAGTAACCACTTTTTTCTCAAGAATCTATCGTAGCCTCTTGTATATAAGGAACCCAGACAGTAGCCAAGCGCAATCAATCCTATCCATGGGATAACAGGGTAAGCGAAGTACACAAATGTGGCGTCTCCTACAGGGATGCCGTTGGCCTGGTGCAGCATGTACCATATGACCGATTCAATAGCATTCCCCTTCATGGTAATAGGGTCTAAAGCATTATGACCGACAACTAAAACAATACCGATCACCGCGATAAGCTTTCGTGGTAAAAATACCAGAAACGACAGGCATAACATACTTACGCCAATAGCCCATATCACCTGTAAAACGACAAAACTATAGCTCAAATCGAAGGTCCAGTTAAGACTGTTTACACCAATTTCCAATAGGATAAGCCACAACCCACGTGTAAACAAAAACCTGAACAATTTGGTTTTCGTTTTGTTGCTTCCATAGAGAAAGGCCGATGTGCCGGCCAGAAAGACAAAAACGGGTGCGCAGTAATGGGTAATAAAGCGTGTAAAAAACAGAATGGGTGTGGTGGTTTCAAGATCTGTGGGATCATGAAGCGACGCATCATAATGAAAATAGTCCCGAACATGGTCTAGGGCCATTAATACCATTACAATGCCTCTTAACAGATCTATGGACTCAATTCGTGTAGATTTAACTAATGCCATTTAGAAAAACGAAGGTTTTAGGTTAACTAACTGCCTATTTGAATTCTGGTTACACTTTGCGTCTGCAGGCATTATTTAGCCATGACATCGGCTATGCCCTTGGTATCGGCAAACTGTTGAAAGGCAATTATTTTACCATCCTTTAAGGTCCATAAATGCGCCATTTGCAGGTTAAGCGAAGCACCATTTTTTTTGTATTTCGCATGATATCTGCCCGTCATCAATACCTGATTATTGGTCATTTCATAAAATTCCATGTCCTTTAAAGTCCAGTTATCCCATTCGTTCATAATCCTGGTAAAAACACCTTCCACAACCGCATTGAATCCATTATAGGGATTGCGGTCGGCGTAAGGAAAGTTCTCCGCCTCGTTCCAAACTAACTGCTCATCCATTACCGCACCCACAGCTTCAATGTCGCCCTTGGCAAAATTTTCATATACAGTTCTAATCGTAATGACATTGCCTGGATTCAAGAGTGGATCAATACCAAGTTGCTGCATAAAAAGAAGGTTATCCATGAAATCCTGCTCCTGAGCTATCTTCCCTTCCTTCATTTTAACAAGGGTAACGCCTTCCAGGTCTACCGTCTTTCCGGTTGCCGGAATACCGAAAAAATTACCGGAATGGGTGCCTTTATAATGCCAATGCTTTACGAGGTCATCACCCTGGCCAAACACATTTTTAATGCTGAAGCTAACATCTGAAAAACCGGTAATGAAGTTGGAGTAGTAGGCTTTAAATGCTTCAATGCCTACAACATTCTCAGGACTGGAAACGAGGGTAATGTCCTCTGTGAAGTTATCCGCATTGATAAGATCCAGATTGGCATCGTTAATGATCTGATCCCAGGTTTCGCTGTACATGGAAATGTTTTTCTCAACTTTTGCATCCTGGCAAGAGCTAAAGAAAATAAAAATGGTCATAATAAAGAGTGTGCTGATTGATTTCATTTTGGTTGGTTTTAGGTGAAATTAATATTGAATACTAAATGATTTATAGGATTCCTACATTTGAGTTTTGTAACATAGGTGCGTCTTAGCGGTGGTTTTATAATAATAAAGAAGGGCATTTGAGAATATACTGTTAAGACCATAAAAGAAACATAAGGGATACAGCATATTGAGCCTTTTTTTTAAAAAATTAAATTAAGATCGCGGGAGATGGTGTACAATGTAGTGAAAAAAATGAAATATACAGGCATGCCATCAGCCATAAAATTTGATTTTAATTTGAGATCAAAAAAGAACCATGTCCGATAAGACATGGTTCTACACTATTAAGACTTAGAAAAAGGTTTATCCCATTTTACCGTTAACAAAACCAACTACTGCACCTACAATTGCCGCCATAACCACCGAAATTGCAACATCCAGGGCGGCGACCTGATAGGACGCATCAGCATGCATTGCTATATGGAAGAAATTGAATAGCAATCCCATGAACAGGCCGATGATGGCTCCAGCTTTGGCTCCGGTGCTTGCCGTAGAAATTTGGGCCCATTGGCCAAAAATATAGGCCAAAAACAAACCAAACGTCAGGCAACCCAAAAATATGAACAGCATGGCTTGAGAATTTTCTTCGGGCTGATCAAAGGAATCCTTAAAGAGTATTCCATAGAATAACCATCCTAAAAGAAAATCAACGATACCACCGGCAATACCGGCAGCTAAAAAATTTTTTGTTTTCATATGAAAAAATTTAATTAGTTAGATGCGACTAAAATTATAAAAAAAATATCAACATCCTAAATATGACGGTATTTTTTTGAGAATATGATATTTTCAAGACAAAAAATTAAAAATAATTTAAATACACAGGCGGTTAAGGACGATAGATCTCTTCAATGAGATGGTGGTATTTTTCTGCAATAACATCGCGTTTCATTTTCAGAGTTGGTGTAAGTTCTCCATGCTCCACAGACCATTCATTCGGAGTAAGTTTAAACATTTTTATTTGTTCCCATTTGCCAAATTTGGTGTTGCAGCGATCCACTTCCTTTTGCATTCTGGTACACACGATCTCCGAGTTGATAAGCCCTTCATTAGTCGTGTTAGAAACCGCATGTTCTTTTCTGGCAATCCAGTCCCTGATGAACACAAAATTAGGTTGAATTAAGGCAGCCGGCATCTTTTCACCTTCTCCGATGACCATAACCTGTTCTATAAAGCGGGATTGCTTTAATTCATTCTCCAGGAGCGTCGGGATAATGTACTTCCCTCCGGAGGTTTTGAACATTTCCTTCTTACGTCCTGTTATCTTCAGAAAGCCATCCTCATCTATTTCTCCCTTGTCACCCGTATGAAAATAGTCGCCCGAAATCACGCTTGCCGTTTTTTCAGGATCCTTATAATAGCCCAGCATCACATTAGGGCCTTTTATAAGAATTTCACCGTCTTCTGCAATCTTAACTTCAATATTTTCAATCGGCTTACCTACTGTTCCAATTTTGAAATGGTTATTGGCATACATGCCGACTGAAATTACCGGCGAGGTTTCGGTTAAGCCATAACCCTCCATTATCTGCATACCGGCAGCACAAAAAATGCGCGATAACCGGGGTTGCAAAGGTGCACTACCGGAGACCATTGTGCTCAGTTCCCCACCCAGTGCTTCACGCCATTTTTTAAATATCAGGGCATTTGCAATTTTTAGTTTGAACTCATACCACCAACCGTTTTTACCATAGGGTTCCCAACGTTCCGCCAGGCCCACGGCCCAAAGAAACAGACCTTTCTTTATACCGCCCAATTCCTGGCCCTTGGCCATTATCTTGTCGAAAACCTTTTCCAGTAACCTTGGGACCACACTCATCATATGCGGTCTTATTTCTTTGGCATTCTCGCCAATCTTATCGAGCGACTCAGCAAAATAAATAGAAGTGCCGGCATGTTGGTATACATATATGAGTACCCGTTCAAAAATGTGACATATGGGCAAAAAACTCAGAACCCGTGTTTTTCCTTGCGGGAGTGGTACTCTTGGGACACTATCGAGTACATTACTGGTGATATTCCAATGCGACAGCATCACGCCTTTGGGTTTGCCTGTGGTTCCGGAGGTGTAGATAATAGTAGCCAGATCGCTTTGTTGCACCTGTGCTTTCCGTTCTTCTACCTCGTTTTGGTTTGACCGGTCCGCACCCAATTCGAGTAATTCCGAGTAGTGCTGCTCCCCATCAATATGATCGAATGTATAGACGCCTTTTAGTTGTGTTCGGGATTTGACCTTATTAATTTTAGCAACGACCTCCTCATCCGATACAAAACAGTAAAGGGACTCACTATGATTTAAGATGTATTCATAATCTTCAGAACTTATAGTGGGGTAAATGGGAACATTCTGGGCCCCAACCTGAAGGACCCCAATATCAACAATATTCCATTCAGTTCTGTTGGTCGACGAGATAACCGCTATCTTATCATTCTTTTTAACGCCTAACCTCAAAAGTGCCCGACTCACGGCATTGGCCTTGTCGATATACTCCTGTGTCGATGTTTCAACCCATTCGCCGTTATATTTCGTTACTAACGATGCCTTTAAAGGACCATGTTCCAACTGGTAATAGGGAAATTCAAAAAGTCTTGTTATTGCCACTAATCGTTTTTTTAAGAAGCTCCACTGCAAAGTATAAAATTATGGAGGATTTTCAAACAGATCTGTTAAAAACCTCATGTGCCTATCGCCATATACTCGAGTATGGAATAAACAAATCATTATATGATTTTTATCATTAAATTACTTCTTATTTAAGGTTAATTTTACCCGTACTTTTAAAAATAAGCAATCATGGAAGTAATTGATAAGGTAAAAACAAGAGTGTATCGATTCGGTAATAAAAAGGCCGATGGCAACAGTAAAATGAAAAATCTATTAGGAGGAAAAGGCGCTAATTTGGCCGAAATGAGTTCGATAGGAATTCCTGTACCGCCGGGATTTACCATAACGACTGAGGTATGTACTGAATATAATGCTTTGGGTCAGGAGGAAGTCGTTGCATTAATTAAGGACGAGGTTGAACAAGCCATAGATAATATTGAAACCTTAATGGGGTCTACATTCGGAGACATTGACAATCCATTATTGGTTTCAGTGCGTTCCGGTGCTCGTGTATCCATGCCCGGTATGATGGATACGGTATTAAATCTAGGTCTGAATGATGAGGTTGTACTGGGTTTGGCAAAAAAAACCAACAACGAGCAGTTTGCCTGGGATTCCTATCGTCGTTTTATTCAGATGTACGGCGGTGTGGTGTTAGGTATGAAGCCGGCCTCCAAGGAAGACATCGATCCGTTTGAAGAGATCATGGAACATTTGAAGCACAAACGCGGTATTACTCTGGACACCGAATTTACGGTTCAAGATCTAAAAGATCTGGTTTACGACTTTAAGGAAGCAGTTAAAAAGCGTACAGGGCATGATTTCCCAACCGATCCCTGGGATCAGCTATGGGGTGCTATTATTGCCGTATTCAATAGCTGGAATGGTGACCGGGCCGTGTATTACAGAACCATGCACGGGTATCCTGCCGACTGGGGAACAGCCGTAAATGTACAGGCCATGGTTTATGGAAACATGGGTGATACTTCAGGTACGGGTGTTTGCTTTACCAGGGATGCCGGTACGGGAGAGAACGTATTTAATGGAGAATACCTCATTAACGCACAGGGAGAGGATGTTGTGGCCGGTGTAAGAACACCACAGCAGATTACCAAACTGGGCTCTCAACGCTGGGCGGAATTGGCTAAAATTGAGGAGGAAGACCGTGCAAAGGATTACCCTTCCCTTGAAGAACTCATGCCATCTATTTTTGAAGAGTTAAACGGCTATCAGGATATTCTTGAGAAGCATTATCGCGACATGCAGGATATGGAGTTTACCATTCAGGATGGAAAATTATGGATTTTACAAACCAGAAATGGCAAGCGCACTGGTGCAGCCATGGTGAAGATTGCAATGGATCTTCTCAAGGAGGGGATGATAAATGAAAAAGAGGCCCTGTTGCTCATCGAGCCTAACAAGTTAGACGAACTATTACACCCTATTTTCGATCCCGCAGCCTTGAAGCGAGCCCATGTTATGGCTCAGGGCTTGCCCGCATCTCCGGGAGCGGCAACAGGAAAAATTGTGTTTTTCGCCGATGAGGCCTCCAAATTTAAAAACAGTATATTGGTGCGTATCGAAACCTCACCTGAGGATCTTGAGGGTATGAACATTGCAAAAGGGATATTGACCGCCCGAGGAGGAATGACCTCCCACGCCGCCGTTGTGGCAAGAGGTATGGGAAAATGCTGTGTGTCAGGTGCAGGCGCCTTAAAGATCAATTATAAAACCAGAACGTTAACCGTAAATGGACATGAATACCACGAAGGTGACTGGATATCATTGAATGGTTCCACAGGTAATATTTTTGAAGGTAAGGTGGCTACTATGGAGCCGGAGTTGAGCGGCGAGTTTGCCGAGCTTATGGAGTTGGCCAGCGTCTATGGTAAAATGAATGTGAGAACAAATGCCGACACACCCAAGGATGCCAAAGTAGCCCGAAGTTTCGGTGCTCAGGGCATTGGTTTAACCAGGACCGAACATATGTTCTTTGAGGTAGACCGCATAAAGGCCATGCGTGAAATGATTTTAGCCGATACGGTTAAAGGACGCAAACAGGCCTTGGAAGAGTTGCTGCCTATGCAGCGCTCTGACTTTGAAGGTATCTTCGAGGCCATGCAGGGCTTACCCGTTACCATTCGTTTATTGGATCCGCCATTGCATGAATTCGTACCGCACCAGTTGACTACCCAAAAGGAACTGGCTGAAGAAATGCATATTTCATTGCAGGCGGTAAAAAATAAAGTAGCCGAACTGGAAGAATTTAATCCGATGTTGGGCCATCGTGGCTGTCGTTTGGGAAATACCTATCCTGAAATTACCGAAATGCAGACCAGGGCCATTATTGAAGCAGCTCTCAATCTCAAGGAAAAAGGGATTAACTGCAGACCCGAGATTATGATTCCATTGGTAGGTACCGTTCGTGAGTTTGAGGCTCAGGAGCACATCATTCGAACTACGGCCAATACCGTTTTTGAAGAAAGAGAGGATACCGTAGACTACTTGGTCGGCACAATGATTGAAGTGCCGCGGGCCGCATTAATGGCGGATGCCATTGCCGAAAGAGCCGAGTTCTTTTCATTTGGTACAAACGATTTAACCCAAATGACCTTTGGTTATTCACGTGACGATGCCGGTAAGTTCCTTCCCGTTTATATCGATAAAGGCATATTAAAAGTCGATCCTTTCGAAGTTTTGGATCAGGAAGGTGTCGGACAACTGGTAAAATTAGGAACCGAACGCGGTAGAAGCACCAAACCGGATTTAAAGGTTGGTATATGTGGTGAACATGGCGGTGAACCCAGTTCTGTAGAATTTTGCTACAATATTGGTATGGATTATGTGAGCTGTTCTCCATACCGGGTACCGATTGCCAGATTAGTTGCTGCTCAGGCCGCAATTAAAGCAGCTCAATGATGTCATTAATATTAGTTTTAAAAGCCCGGGCTTCAAACAGTCCCGGGCTTTTTTTATTTTATTTAACTCAACTTAAAATTTCTATTCTTTATTTTCAATCCACTTTCTGGCATTGATGAAAGCTTCATGCCATGGTGATACTGCATCGTTTCGGCCATCCGGATAGTTGGCCCAGTTCCATTGGAAGATGGAACGTTCAATATGTGGCATGGTGACCAGATGTCGACCGGTTTTATCGCACATCATGGCCGTGTTGAAGTCAGAGCCATTCGGGTTATGGGGATAGGCCTCATAGCTGTATTTGGCTACAATGTTATAGCGGTCCTCCGCATAGGGCAGGCTAAACTTACCCTCGCCATGCGATACCCAGACCCCTAATGTGGCACCCCCTAAGGTGGAGAGCATCACCGAATTGTTTTCCTTGATTTTCACCGAAGTAAAGGCACTTTCATGTTTGTGGGAATCGTTATAAGTTAACTTTCCATGTAGCTCATGGTCCGGATTAATTTCTTCCAGCTCCATAAACAACTGGCACCCATTACAGATACCAACAGAAAGGGTGTCCTCCCGGTTAAAGAAATCCTGAATGGCCTTATTGGCCTTTTCATTGTATTTAATGGCTCCGGCCCAGCCTTTCGCCGATCCGAGAACATCGGAATTGCTGAACCCACCGACAGCACCTAAGAACTGTATGTCCTCTAAGGTTTCCCGACCCGATATCAGGTCGGTCATGTGTACATCTTTAACATCAAATCCTGCCAAATACATGGCATTGGCCATTTCACGCTCGGAATTGCTTCCTTTCTCCCTTAATATGGCGGCTTTAGGCCTTATCTTCTGTCCCGATACATCCGCTAATTTACCCGTAAAATGTTGAGGAAAGCTGAATTGCAAGGGTTGATTCTTATAGTTCTTAAATCGGGCCAGGGCCAGCCCATTAGCCGTTTGTTTTTCATCTAAGAGATAGGAGGTCTTATACCAGACATCCCTTAGTTCTGCTATGGAAAGATCGAATGCATCAGTCCCGTTTACCAGTCTCAAAACCTCATTTGAACTTACCTTGCCAATTTTACAGAAGCTGATGTTAGCTTCAGCCAGGCTGTGTTCAATGGAGGTGTCTTTGGACTGAATAACGATTCCACAGTTTTCGGCAAATAACAATTTCAAGGTATCTGTTTCACCAAGATCGGAAAGATCTAATTCTGCACCCAGATTGTTTTCCGCAAAACATAACTCCAGTAAAGTGGTAATCAAGCCTCCCGAAGCCACATCATGTCCTGCAACGATCTTATCATTCAGTATGAGTTCCTGTACCGTATTGAATACCGTTTTAACATAAGTGGCATTTTTTACAGTGGGCGCTTCATTACCAATTTTATTTAAAATCTGTGCAAACGAACTGCCTCCTAGTTTAAAGTCGTCCTGAGAGATATTGATATAATACACAGGCCCTGCATCCATCTTAAAAACAGGTTCTATTACTTTGTTGATGTCCGTACAATGGGCAGCGGCAGAAATGATGACCGTTCCCGGAGCAATAACCTCATGATCCGGGTATTTTTGTTTCATGGAAAGGGAGTCCTTTCCCGTTGGGACATTGATACCTAAATCGATCGCAAATTTAGAAACCGCCTCAACGGCGTCATATAAGCGGGCATCCTCACCTTCATTTTTGCAGGGCCACATCCAGTTGGCCGAAAGAGATACATTTTTTAAACCCTCCTTCAAGGGGGCCCACATGATATTGGTTAGGGCCTCGGTAATGGAATTCCGACTCCCCGCTACAGGATCTATAAGACCTGATATGGGGGAGTGTCCAATAGATGTTGCGATCCCCTCCATACCTTTGTAATCCAAAGCCATAACGCCAACATTGTTCAAAGGCAATTGCAGTGCACCGACACATTGTTGCTTGGCCACCTTACCACCCACACAACGGTCCACCTTATTCGTTAACCAGTCTTTACAGGCTACAGCCTCCAACTGCAATACCTGTTGCAAATAATGATGAAACTTATTGACGTTATAATCCAGGCTCGCATAATTTCGATGCACCGTATTATCGGCCATAATGGTCTTTGGTGAACTGCCGAACATATCAGACAAGGCCAAATCCATAGGGGTGTTCCCTTTGGTTTTCGATTGAAAGGTGAATCGGTTGTCTCCGGTAACCTTACCTACGGTATACATGGGTGAACGCTCCCGATCGGCAATCCTGTGTAAGGTCTCCAGATGATCTTCAGAAATCACCAGACCCATCCGCTCCTGGGATTCGTTCCCTATGATTTCTTTATCCGAAAGGGTAGGATCGCCAATGGGTAAGGCGTCCAAATCAATTTTTCCTCCGGTGGCTTCAACTAATTCAGACAAACAGTTCAAATGACCACCTGCCCCGTGATCGTGAATGGAAACTATAAAGTTTTCCTCGCTCTCCACCATGCCACGCACCGCATTGGCCGCCCGTTTTTGCATTTCAGGATTTGAGCGCTGAACGGCATTTAATTCAATACCGGATTCGAATTCACCGGTATCAGCCGAGGAAACCGCGGCTCCGCCCATGCCAATACGATAATTATCACCGCCTAAAATCACAATTTTATCTCCTTTTTGAGGTAGGTCCTTAATAGCCTGCTCCTTTTTACCATAACCAATACCACCCGCAAGCATGATGACCTTATCGAAACCAAGCTGGCGCGAGGCAGTTTCAGTGATGGCCGAGGGATCATTATGCTTTTCCTCATGCTCGAAGGTTAACACGGATCCACAGATTAAAGGCTGACCAAACTTGTTACCAAAATCGGAAGCACCATTGGAAGCCTTTATCAATATATTCATTGGGGTCTGGTACAACCAGTCCCGTTCTTTAAACGCCTGTTCCCATGGTCTGTCTTCCTCTAATCTTGAGTAAGAGGTCATGTACACTGCCGTACCGGCCATGGGAATGGATCCCTTTCCACCGGCTAACCGGTCACGAATCTCACCTCCGGAGCCTGTCGCAGCACCGTTAAAAGGCTCAACTGTGGTGGGAAAGTTATGGGTTTCGGCCTTTAAGGAAATTACCGATTCAAAATCCTGGGTGCCGTAGTAATCCGGAATGTCTGCACGTTTTGGGGCGAATTGTTCAACGGTTGGACCTTGTATAAAAGCCACATTGTCCTTATAAGCTGAGACAATGGCATTAGGATGCGTTTCAGAAGTTTTCTTAATAAGCTTGAATAGTGATGTCGGTTTTTCTACACCATCAATGATAAAAGTGCCATTGAAAATTTTATGGCGGCAATGCTCACTGTTCACCTGAGAAAAGCCGAAGACTTCAGAATCGGTTAACGGTCGGCCAATGTTTTGTGAGACACCTTCTAAATAGGCTATTTCCTCATCGCTTAACGACAGGCCTTCTTTAATGTTGTAGGCAGCGATGTCTTCAATATTTAAAATGGGTTCCGGGGTGATATTGATGGTAAAGGTGTCCTGATTCAATCCATTGAATTTCTCGGAAATCATAGGATCATAATTTGAGAAATCCTCGGATACGGCATGAAATTCCTCAATTCTCAGGATGTCCTGAATACCCATATTTTGGGTAATTTCCACGGCGTTGGTACTCCAGGGTGTTATCATAGCGGCACGTGGACCAACAAAAAAATCCGCCAGGGCGGACTGTTCTATCTTAGGTTGATTGCCAAATAGCCAGGTTAATTTCGAAATCGTATCGTGTGATAATTCTTTTGTGGTTTGAACGGCAAACACTTTACTGTTTACGTTTCCAAAGAAATGAATCATTGTAGGGTTATTATGTTGTGTTTTGAAAATCCAAAATTACGTTTTTTTATGCATTTAAATGTGATTTTTTATAAAAAGGGATTGGGGTTATCAACAGGATTTTTAACAAGTTGAAGTCACAGTTCTTGTGGGCTGTCACCTATTTCAAGGGGCCATCTTTATAGTCTTGACGCTCCATTTAAAAGTATTTTCTAAAAATGGAAACCACAGATGCGCGATAGGAGGATCCGAATAGATTTAAATGGACCAATAAATAGTACAGCTGGTAGATGTCGATACGCGAAGCGGTCTGTGTATCCTTCGGATGGACCGCCTGATAGGCTTCATAAAATGACTGGCCAAATCCACCAAACAATCTGGTCATGGCCAAATCGACCTCGTGATGCCCGTAATAGGCTGCAGGATCTATAAGGTAGGGTACCCCTTCTTTGGAGATGATGTAATTCCCGCTCCACAAATCCCCGTGAAGCAAGGATGGTTTCACTGAGGGCATCAGGGATTCTAAGGTGTTGGTCAGGGTTCCTATTGAGGGACATTCCTTGAGATCCAGTAACCCCTGTTGTGTGGCCATATGTATTTGCGGCAGGAGGCGTTCATGTAGGTAAAACTGAATCCATTGCTCATGCGGGGTATTCCTTTGTGCTAAACTACCAATGTAGTTATCAAGTGCTAACCCGAAAGTATCCGCAGTGCAGTGATGCAATTTTGCCAATTGCGACCCCAAACGAGCAAAGTCTTCAGCGGATGCTGATTTACTTTCAATGTACTCTAAAAGCAGGAACGCCGCATTTTCAAAGGTACCATAATGAAGCACCTCGGGTGTTTTTATGGTCTTTGTGTTATTTATGATTTGCAGTCCATTGGCCTCCATTTCAAACATGTGTAAGGCACGGGGGCTGCTATTACATTTTAGAAAATAAGTGTTATCGGCGGTCTCAATGCGGTAGGCCTCAGAAATGTCACCTCCGGAGACGGGAAGAAGGGTTCTTATGGGTTTATCTAAAAGCTGAGACAGGTGGACTTTGAGTTGATCTTTCACAGGTTAAAAATAGGAAAGAGCATCTAATTAATAGTGATCTATTTGGATTTTCGTTCCAAGAGTGCCATATAAAATCCATCAAATCCGGTTTGGTGTGCCAAGATGTTTTTCTCTTGTATGAGTTTAAAGCCTTTACCCTGTTCTGAGGCTAAAAAGGTCTCGACCTGATCCTTATTCTCTGAGGGCAATACCGAACAGGTGGCATAGACCATTTGTCCACCGATCTTAACCATTCTGGAATATTGTTGAAAGAGGTCTTGTTGTGTGTTCCTGATGGTGTCTAAGAATTCAGGTCTCAATTTCCATTTAGCATCCGGATTTCGACGTAACACCCCAAGTCCTGAGCAGGGGGCATCAATTAAAACACGATCGGCTTTGTCATAAAGTTTTTTTATGACTTTAGTCGAATCGATGACTCGGGTTTCAACATTATGAACACCGTTGCGTTTGGCCCTGCGTTTTAATTCATTCAGTTTATTAACATAAAGGTCCAAAGCAATGATTTGACCCTTATTCTCCATCAAAGCCGCCATATGCAGTGTTTTTCCACCTGCACCTGCACAGGCATCAACAACGCGCATTCCGGGTTGCACATTTAGAAGTTCGGCTACCAGCTGCGATGAGGCATCCTGGACTTCGAACCATCCTTTTTTGAAGGTCTCTGTTGCGAATACGTTGGTGCGCTCTTTCAGTTTCAAGGCCTGCGAATAGCCTTTCAGAAATTCGGTTTCAATATCGATATCGAATAACTCCGACTGTAATTTTTCTTTGGTTGTTTTAAGCGTATTGACCCGTAATATAACGTCAGCCTGTTCATTTAATGCAGCCATTTCTTGAGTCCAAATAGCATCGCCCAATTCTGCCTGCCCCAGGTTGTCCAACCAATCTGGAATGGACTCCCTAAATTTTCTGATTTTTGACAATTCATCAAAGCGTCCTTTAATTTTTCTGGTCGGAGTATGTTCAAAATAGTTCCAATTGGGTAGTGCAATGCCTTTTAAAGTAGCCCAAACAGCAAACATACGCCACAGGTTATCCCGATCGAATGGTGTTTTGACTTCGGCTATTGCTGCGTATAACCGTTTCCACCGTACAATATCGTATGTGGTTTCTGCTACAAATGCGCGATCGCGAGCCCCCCAGCGTTTATCCCGTTTCAATAACTGTTGGATCACCTTATCGGCATACTGGTCGTCATTAAAAATCTGAGTGAGCCCATCGATAACGGCAAAGCATAAATTTCTGTGTAAACGCATGAATTTAAAATAAAGGTGCAAAGATAATCATAATGTGATTCAATTGATATTAAATTGATGCCTGAAAATAGTAAAAACAATCACGGGATAACCAAAACTCAGGAGCTCCGTATTCGCATGAGACGAAAGAATTGGATAAGGTGGTAAAAATGTCATCTCGCTTTCCTATTTTTATAAAAAAATTGTCATGCTTCGATTATTACCTTTTGTTTTTGTTTTGATTTGTTTTTCCTGCCATGTAAAATCTAAAAATTCGATTCGCAATATCAAGCATGTCGAGGTAATAAACATTTATGAAGATTCACTTTTAAGTGTTCGGGCCATTGAATTGCTTAATGATAAGAGTCTTGCTTTTGCTGGTAATCGTGGTGTTTTTGGCTTGTATCAACCAACAACAAAGGTATGGCAGACCGGCATTCAGAAACTGGATTCACTTGAGCTGCATTTTCGGTCTGTGGCACATACCAGCACTGATTTTTTTATGTTGACTATTGATACCCCTGCCGTAATATTCAAGACCGGAAATAATGGTGAACTGGATGTGGTTTATTTAGAGGAGGGTGAGGGGGTATTTTACGATGCCATGACCTTTTGGAACGATCTGGAAGGGATAGCTATAGGCGACAGCGTGGATGATTGTCTATCGATAATCATAACGCGGGACGGTGGCGCGACCTGGAACAAAATACCATGCAGTGATTTGCCGCCTGGATTGGAAAATGAGGGTGCATTTGCAGCGAGTAATACCAATATTGCCGTAAAAGGAGACAAGACATGGGTGGCCACTACAAATGGCCGCATTTATTATTCAGGGGATAAGGGCGAAACGTGGGAGGTCTTTGATACACCCATGGTGAAGGCAAAACCTACGGAAGGTATTTATTCCATCGCTTTTTATGATACGTCTCATGGCTTTGGTATTGGTGGCGATTATACCAACCCTGAGGCGAATTCCGCAAATAAAATGAAGACCTCCGATGGAGGCAGGACATGGGAACTCGTCGGAGAAAATGAAGATCCGGGTTATCGAAGCTGTGTGCAATATGTACCAGGTCGGGCAGGGACAGAGCTGGTAGCCGTTGGTTTTAAAGGTATTGATTACAGTAATGACTATGGTGCCTCATGGCAGCATTTGAGCGATGAGAGCTTTTATACCATTCGTTTTTTAAATGATAGCGTCGCTTACGCTGCAGGAGCGGGTCGTATTTCAAAGCTGACCCTTAAAAAATAAAAAAAGAGCGAAATGCGCTTTTATTAATCTTTAGGCCGTTGCTCCCTGCGCTTTCTTTTGTATTGTTCGAAGAGCTTTCTGTTAAAGTCTTCTTCAGCTACCTTTAAAATCAACAGTTTATGAGCGGGAATAATGTCCTTTAATTTTGCATACAGCAATTTATTTTCTTGATGCAGCCTTTCCTGTGCTTCGGCCAATGTGTTCAGCAGGGCCTGAGCCTCCATGTCGGTAAGGGTATTTAATTTTTCTCTTATTTCACGACGAATACCTCTCAACTCCTTATGCTTGATATGCATGGTTTTCTCTTCGTACGCATTATAAACCGGCCAAAATTCCTGGGCTTCTTTTTCTGTTAAGGCCAGTCGCTCGGTTAAAAATGAAATTTTAAGCGCCTTGATCTGTTCGCGTTTTGATTGCGCATAAGCAGTTGCAATAAAGAGAAAAACAAACAAGGCTAAAAAATACCGCTTCATAATTAATTCATGTTTTGTTCAATAAATAAGTTTTCAACATCTGAATTATCCAACAGATAGGCCTCAATAAGGTCTTCATTTAAAGAAGCATCCATAAAATCCGCTTCTTCTATATCCTCATCCAGCAATAAATCAGCTAATTCGTAGGATCCGATATTTTCCTCAATTAAATAGTTTTCAACGGTTTCGGTATCAATACGGTTCCAATTGTCTTTTTTGGGACTAAATATGGAAAATGTGACCAGCAAGGCAATCGCGGCTGCTATACCAGAGGCATAAATCAGCTGATGTTTCTTGAAAATTGAAATGATCTTTGGCGTTTCTTTTTCAAAGACACGTTCCATAATCCGGTCTTCAACACGATTAAAATAGGTGTCTGGTGTTTTAAAATCGGAATCATCCAGTAATATACGGAGTTGCGTTTCACGTGTAAGGGCATCTTCCAGATTATTAAAATAATCCTCCGGAGTTTTAAACCCTGTTTCCTTAATCGTATTTATTTTCCTTTTACCCATTCTTCAATTAAGACTCATTTTTCTATTAAAAGTTTAATTTTGAGTTAAATAGGCTTCTATTTTTTTTACCGCAATATGATAGGATGCTTTTAATGCTCCTTCGCTCGTATCCAAAATCTCCGCCATATCTTTATATTTAATGTTCTCAAAATATTTCATATTGAAAACAAGTTGTTGCTTTTCCGGGAGGGTGGCAATGGCCTGTTGTAATTTTAATTGAATTGCGTCACCTTCAAAATAGACATCGGATGTCAATTGACTGAGAAGCAAATCATTAACTGCTTCTCCTGTGATTTGCAATCGATTCGCCTTTTTATTAATGTACGTAATGGCTTCGTTCGTTGCAATGCGGTACATCCATGAAAACAATTTGCTTTCTCCTTTAAAGTTATGAATATTTTTAAACACTTTAATAAAGGTATTTTGTAACACGTCATCGGCATCATCGTGTAGTTTCACTATATGTCTAATATGCCAATACAGACGCTCTTTGTAGAGCTTGACTAGTGCCCTAAAAGCTTCTTCTTTGTGTTTACTGGATTGCAGTTGTTTTACTAACGCTACCTCGTCGGTCACTAATTTTTTCTTATTTGACTACTAAATATAGTAAAAGTTTAAATGTATGTTTTGTGATTTCATAAGTAGTTGAAAATTAGAAGCATACAACTAACTTAATCGATGAAATGCATATTATTACGATTAAATACACATTTTTCTTGCCTACTTTGATGGTTTATGCTATGTTTGTATCAGAAACCTACTTATGTTGTTAGTTGTCCCCAAATCTAGCAATGAACTAAAAAAAGGATAGATGCCCAAATCTCTATCCTTTTTTGATTTTATAATCGCTTACAAATCTTTTGTCAGCGTCCTCTAGTTTGGTTGTAATCCAATGTTATTAACGGCGTATTTGGGTTATACGATTTAGAACTAGTCGAAGCTCTGCATGTCCACCAGTTTTTTGTAAATGCCCTTTTTACTTATTAATTCATTATGTTTACCCTGCTCTGCGATTTCACCTTTGTTTAGGACGACTATCTTATCTGCATTCTGTATGGTGGAAAGTCTGTGCGCTATCACAATCGAAGTTCTGTTTTTCATCATGTTCTCCAGTGCCACCTGAACAGCGCGTTCACTTTCGGTATCCAATGCCGAGGTCGCTTCATCCAGGACCATGATTGGCGGGCTTTTTAATACAGCTCTTGCGATACTTAATCGCTGCTTTTGACCGCCGGACAAATTAATTCCGGCATCACCGATATTATAATCCAACACACCGTCAAGATCCTTAACGAATTCCCATGCATTGGCTACTTTAAGTGCTTCAATAATCTCTTCGTCAGTGGCTGAATCATTACCAAGTTTGAGATTATTCTTTATACTGTCATTAAATAAAATGGCATCCTGGGTAACAATACCGAGAAGTCCGCGAAGCGACCTGGTGGTCAGATCCCGTATATCAACACCGTCAATTAAGATTTCACCTTTATTCACATCATAAAATCGTGTAATGAGATTGGCAATGGTGGATTTACCACTTCCGGACTGACCAACAAGGGCAACAGTTTGTCCTTTGGGAATGCTTAAGGAGAAGTTTTTCAGTACGTATTCATTATCATACTTGAATGAAATGCCGTTAAATACAATTTCTTTATCAAAACTAAGTTTTTCAATGGCATCTGCTTTATCCTTTAAAGGGTTATCAGTATCAATAATTTCCTGGATACGCTCCGCAGCTGCATTACCCTGTTTAATGTTATAAAGTCCTCTGGATATGGCTTTGGCCGGGACCATAATATTGTAAGCCAGGCCCATATAGGCAATAAAGGAGGCACCATCCAGGGTTTGATCTACAAGGACTAACTGTCCGCCATACCAGAGTAAGATGGAAATGACCAGAATACCCAGAAACTCGCTTGTCGGGGAGGCCAGGTTTTGACGATTTAATAATTTATTCGAAAAATTATAGAAGCGATGAGAGGACGCCTTAAACCCGGAGGTGAACTTTTCCTCGGCGTTGAACCCTTTAATAATTCGGAGTCCCGTTAAGGTCTCCTCCAGTATAGAGAGAATCGTTCCCTGTTCACGTTGTACACGGTCTGATTTTCGCTTTAAACTTTTGCCAATTCGAGAGATGATCAATCCGGACAAAGGAATAAAAATAAAAACGAAAAGGGTGAGCTTAAAACTAATTATCAGCATCATGATAACAGTAAATATAATCATGAGCGGCTCCCTCGCGATCAATTCCAATACGGGTAACATGGAATATTGCAGTGTAAACACATCATTTGTCACCCGGGACATGATATCGCCCTTTCTCTGTTCGGAGAAATACGATAAGGGCAGGGCCATGATTTTTTCATAAACACGATTCCTTAAATCGCGAACGACCCCATTTCTTAAAAAGACCATGAAGTAATTGGCTAAATAGCCAAAAATATTTTTTAAAAGGAAGAGGGAAATAATAAGTCCAACCACTAAAAGTAAGGCTTTCTGAGGGTCGTCTTTCGCATAAATGCTGAGTTGGTAAGCCAAATAATCCTTATAAAAATCCTTGAGATTACTGATACCACTGTAGACCGGTTTGACAAGTTGAAGGGCCTCATCCTTTTTTTCAAATAAAATATCGAGCATGGGGATTAATGCCACAAAGGACAATGCTCCAAATAAAGCAAAAAACACATTAGAGATAATGTGTCCTAAGGCGAAGTATTTATAAGGTTTCGCGTACCTTAATATATTTAAAAAATGGTTCATTAAATAAGTTTCATGTCTTTTAATATGGCTTCAGCCTTGGCATCCAGATCAGCTTCGATCGCTTTAAAATGATCCAGAGCGTCCAATTCAGCATTAACACTCACATAAAATTTGATTTTTGGTTCCGTTCCACTTGGTCTCAATGCCACCTGGCTACCGTCTTCTGTATAATATATCAACACATTGGATTTCGGGATATCGATTGTACTGATTTCCCCACTGCGCATATCTTTCGAGGTTGAAGCATCGTAATCCTCTATTTTAATCACTCTTGAACCATTTATAACACTAAATGGGGTTTCACGCGCATCGATCATCATCTGTTTTATTTCCTGTGCCCCCTCGATGCCTTTCTTGGTCAATGACACTAATTTTTCTTTGTAAAAACCATGTTCCACGTAAAGCTTTAGTAATTCATTAAAGAAGGAACTGCCGCTCGATTTAGCGATAGCCGCTATTTCACAGGCCAACAATGTCGAAGTGACCGCATCTTTGTCGCGAACAAAATCGCCCACCATATAACCGAAACTCTCCTCACCACCTCCAATGAATTCTAATTCCGGATGATCTTTAATCAGTTTTGCAATCCATTTAAAGCCTGTTAAAACAATTTTACTTTGGACACCATATGCGTCGGCGAGTTTCGTTAGCATGGGTGTCGAAACTATGGTCGAGGCTATGAATTCTTTACCTTTTAATTTATCTTCGGCCTTCCATTGTTTTAAGAGAAAATCGGTCATCATTAGCATGGTTTGATTTCCATTCAGTAATTGCAGTTCGTTGTCATTATTCCTTACAGCTACGCCCAATCTATCACAATCAGGATCTGTTCCTATGACGATATCCGCCCCTACCTTGTCGGCCAATTCCAGAGCCATTTTCAAGGCTGCCGGTTCTTCGGGATTGGGTGAGGCCACCGTTGGGAAATCTCCATTTGGAACCTCCTGTTCTGTTACAATATGAACATTCTTGTACCCGGCACCTTTCAGGGTTGCAGGAACGGCAGTGATAGATGTACCGTGTAATGAAGTAAAGACTATGCTTAAGTTGTCTTTTGCTTCCCGTGTTGCACCTACAGATCCATTTTTAATCGAGGCTTTAATAAATTCATCGTCAATTCCTTCGCCAATATAATGGATAAGGTGATCTTGCGCATTGAATTTGATATCCTCATAACGGATATCATTTATCATATTGATTACAGCACTGTCATGTGGCGGAACCAGTTGACCTCCATCCTGCCAATAGACCTTATAACCGTTGTATTCCGGTGGATTGTGGGATGCTGTTAACACAATCCCACAGTGACAGTTGAGGTGCCTTACAGCAAATGAAAGTTCCGGAGTAGGTCTTAAATCTTCAAATAGAAATACTTCAATACCATTGGCAGAGAATACATCGGCCACCACTTTAGCCAAGGTTTTACTGTTGTGTCTGCAATCATAGGCGATTACTGTTTTTGGTGTTTCGCCAGGGAATTGTTGCCGTAAATAACGACTTAAACCCTGGGTACTCTTACCGAGGGTATACTTATTGATTCTATTGGTGCCAACACCCATAATACCGCGCATACCCCCTGTGCCAAATTCCAGATCCTTGTAAAAGCTTTCCTGTATGTCTTTTGGACTGTTGGCTATGCTTTCTTTAATGGTATTCTGGGTGTCTTCATCAAATACAGGGGTTAACCATGTATTTATGCGCTCGAGTATTTTAGGTTCAATGTGTATCATAATATCAATAAGTATTTACAAAATTAATTATTTGTGTGTCATTAGACTTCAATGGCGCCGTTATTTTAGGTTATCTCAAACTATTTGAACACGTTAGATAAGGTTTAATTTATCCTTAATGAGGTAACGTTTTTTATTGTCTTTTGTCCTTAAAATAATTTCACCTAAAAAGCCGGCAACAAAAAACTGTGTACCGATAATCATAGTTGAAAGTGCCAAATAGAATTGCGGTCGTTCTGTGATTAATCTCCCGCCAGGGTTTAAAAACAATTTATCAACGCCTAAATATACAGAAAAAGCAAATCCAATAGAAAACATGAGGACACCCAGAGCGCCAAACAAGTGCATTGGGCGCTTACCAAATCGGGAGAGAAACCAAATGGTTATGAGGTCTAAGAAACCATGAATGAACCGATCCATACCAAATTTGGTAACACCGTACTTTCTGGCCTGGTGGAGAACAACTTTTTCTCCTATTCTTGAGAACCCTGCATTTTTAGAAAGCACAGGTATGTAGCGGTGCATTTCACCATTGACATCTATGTTTTTTATAACATCCTTATTGTAGGCCTTCAAACCACAATTAAAATCGTGTAATTTGACTCCAGACGTTTTTCTCGCAGCCCAATTGAACAACTTTGAGGGTAAATTCTTAGTAAAAAAAGCATCATAGCGTTTTTTCTTCCATCCGGATACCAGATCGTAGCCATCGCTGACGATCATATTGTAGAGTTCAGGTATTTCGTCTGGATTATCCTGTAAATCGGCATCCATTGTAATGACAACATCGCCTTGAGCCTGTTCAAATCCGGCATGTAATGCCTGGGATTTACCATAATTTTTTAAAAAACGAATCCCCTTAATACTTGGATTTTGCTCCGATAGTTCTTTTATAACGCTCCAGGAATTATCCGTGCTACCGTCGTCGATGAATATAATTTCATAGGAAAACTTATGGGTTGTCAGGACCTTTACAATCCAATCGTTTAATTCATGTAAAGACTCGAATTCATTAAGTAGCGGTATAACTACGGATATATTCATATATAGGATTGAAATTTAACATTTCAAAACTACAAAATTTATTGAGAGTCTGGCTTGCTTTTTTTCATAATAGCAGCAACGATTAAACCAATTATCGTGAAAAAAACAAGGCTTTGAGCAATCTGAAATATTTGGGATTTAAATGAAAACAGGTCATTATTTTCCATGGCTTCAACCTGTTTAGCAATTTGGTCCGGAGGAGTATTAAATCCTTCCATCATTGCAATCGTTTTTTCGACGGCAATTTCCTTTATGGTTATGGCGGCCTCAGTATCAATGTAATTAAACAAAATAATACTTACGGCAAAACTGATTCCAATCCCCAAAGCAATCGTAATAAAATAGGAGGTAAAGGCCTCTTTAAAACTTAAGAATCCTCCAAGAATATGTTTGGATTTGGCTGTTGATACCACACCAAAACCAATAATGACAACGGGTAAGACTAATAAATTAAGCCATAAATTTACCATCAGTTCTAAATCTATGACATAGGCGATGACCGTCCACAGGGTAAGAGCCAATCCTAAATACATACCGTAATCTTTTGCTGAGGACTTAAATGATTTTTCCATTAATTCTAATTTTATGGGTTACTAGTGGTTAGTACTCAAATATACTAAATCGTTACGTTGAAAGGGGAAATAAAAAATATTAAAAACCATTGCTGATTAATAAAAAATACTTAAATTTGCAGCTCGAAAATCGAAAAGAAAAAGCATTTAGCGATGAGAAAAGGCATACACCCCGAAAATTACAGATTGGTTGCGTTTAAAGACATGTCTAATGACGACGTTTTCATAACAAAATCTACAGCAAACACAAATGAGACCATAGAGGTTGACGGTGTTGAGTATCCCCTGGTAAAAATGGAGATTTCGAGAACGTCACATCCCTATTATACCGGTAAATCGAAGCTTGTGGATACGGCTGGACGTATTGATAAGTTTAAAAATAAATATGCGAAGTTTAAAAAATAACCTGAACTAAGATATAAAAATTACAAAAAACCTTTCGATACTTTTGAAAGGTTTTTTTTATGATTACTTTTAAGGTTCTGAATTCATTAGAGAAGGATAGCGTTACCACAATTAGAAATTACCGCTTATGAATTACATACTTTTTGATGGACCTTCCCGTAACAATTTGTTACCCTTTACTTTTACCAGACCCGTGGCCGATCTAAGAGTTGGTATATTGACTATACGAGAAAAGTGGGAAATGTATTTAAAGACCACGACAACAACGGTTACCGAGGATTATTTATCCGATAAATATCCCATGGTAGAAATGGATGAGAACATTATGATCAATGCATCCTTTCTGCCTAATCTTGAACTGGTTGAAATGGTCAGGGAACTTTCTGAAAACCAGGCTATTTTTAAAGGTGAAGATATCATAGCATTTTATACAAGTAAGGCTCAGGAGGATATTGATTTCAACAGATTTGAGGCCCTGGAGTACAATGCAGACATTATAAAGATTGAGTACACCTATGATATTTTTTCAAAAAATGAGGAGGCCATCCTGGAAGATTTTGGTTTGCTCACAAAAGACAGGCACTCGTGTCCAATACCATCGAGCAATAACGTTATAGGAGCCGAACATATTTTCATTGAAGATGGGGCCAGTGTCGAATATTCAACTTTGAATGCCAGTACAGGACCCATCTATATTGGTAAGAACGCAGAACTTTTTGAAGGCACGCTTATTAGAGGGCCTTTTGCCATTTGTGAAGGTGCAGGAACAAAACTGGGCACAAAAATCTATGGAGCCACGACCATTGGGCCTTACAGTAAGGTGGGAGGTGAGGTTAAGAACATTGTCATGTTTGCAAATTCCAATAAAGGTCATGAAGGTTACCTGGGGAATTCCGTGATTGGCGAATGGTGCAATTTGGGCGCAGACACCAATAGTTCCAATTTAAAAAATAATTATGCCCAGGTCCGATTGTGGAATTATGAATCGGAGGGTTTTGTGAACACTGGCTTACAATTTTGTGGTTTAATGATGGGTGATCACAGTAAATGTGGCATAAATACCATGTTCAATACCGGGACCGTTGTTGGGGTAAGTGCCAATGTTTTTGGTTCTGGATTCCCGAGGAATTTTATTCCAAGTTTTAGCTGGGGTGGAAGCAGTGGTTTTAGCACCTACCAGACCAAAAGGGCCTTTGAAGTTGTTGAGAGGGTTTTTTCCAGACGTCAATTAGAGTTTACGGAGCAAGAAAAAAAGATATTGGAGCAGGTCTTTGAACTTACGAGACCTTACAGAAGAGCTTAATTTTTTGTGCCTCGACGATTATCCGCTCTCGGTTATCTGTAAAATGTTATATTTAACCTCGATCCAAATCTCACATTCACCATGAAACCTGTTTTTTTATTATTGCTCTTACTTGCAGTGCCCTGCTTGTCACAATCGCCAGAATATAATATCCTCAACTTGGACATGAATAGTGATCATCCGCATTTTGGTTTGATGCCTATACCATCCGGTGAGATCCTATTGACATCATATGCGCTGAACAAAAGAGGGAAGGTTGAAACGGTTGGGGGTAATCCTGTATTAACAGTATATTCAGGGAAAGCAGATAATGGGAATCAACTCCATTCGTTAGCCCCTGTGGTTATTGATCCGAACGTCAATATACCGACCATAACGAGTGCTGCGATTTCTCCTGATGGTAAACACATGATTATTACAACACTGTATACCAATAAAAACAGACCTGACGGGGAGTTTAAAGCAAGCAATTTTCATTTGGAAATAGGCGATTACAAGACCGGTTTAGGGTGGACTAATTTTAGGGTCCTGCCCTTTTGTAAACCCAGATATTCCTACGGACATCCTGCGTTTAGTCGAGATGGAAAAACCTTGTATTTTATTTCTAATTTCAGAGGGGGCAAACATTCGACCAAAGGAGGCTCAGATATTTTTAAGGTTGCCATTTTAGATAACAACACCTATAGTGAACCTGTAAATCTGGGGAGTACAATTAATTCCTACAGTCGCGAAATGTTTCCGGTTGTCGGTCATGACAACAGCTTATATTTTGCTTCAAACCGACCGGGGTATGGTGGATTTGATATCTACAAAAGTGTAATGGATGCTGATGGGAATTTTGAAAAGGCAGAAAAGTTACCTAAACCTTTGAACAGTAACAAGGATGATTTTTCCTTGATTATGAACGCAGATAATCGTTCCGGATTTCTTGTGTCAAAACGTGGCGGAGGAAAAGGGGATGATGATATTTACTATTTTAATGAGTACTAATGTCTTCAGATTCAGGTTGGTTCGAGTTTAAAAACCTTCAAGTCTCAATCAATCCTTTGTGACATATCTCAAATCCAGGAGATTTATAGGATTGTTACCTAACCCCTTAACATTTTTTCGTGTAAATCGAACAACTTCATCATAATACAGCGGAACCATAATGGCATGCGCCATGGCAATAGAATCCATTTTAGTATAAAGTAATTTACGCTTCTCGATATCGGTAATTGTGAAGGCCTTATTGTATAAGCTGTCGAATAACTGGTTTCTAAAATGAAAATAGTTAGAACCGAAAGGTGCAAAATTTTTACTGTAAAAAATAGATAAATAGTTTTCGGCATCCAGATAATCGGCAATCCAGGAGCTTCTGAAGAGATCTATTTTACCATTTGACCGTCCGCTGCGCAATGTGGCTTCGGGCATGACGTCGACATTGATTTTTAGACCCGCTTTTTGCAGTTCTCTTTGGATGAATTCACAAAAGTTTAAGTAATTGCTCGTTGTATTTAGAGTGACTTCAGGATCTCGAATACCGGTTTCCTTCTTAAACTGTTCGATAAGTTGCTTCGCTTTTTCAGGTTTGTAGGTATAACCGATGTCCTTACTATATCCGGGGAGTCCGATGGGTATAAAACCACCATTGGCAGGATTTCCAATACCGTTTCGCATATAGATCATCATTTTTTTTCTGTCGAAACCATAATTAATGGCTTTACGGATCAATTTAGAACGAATTTCAGGGACATCGGAATCTAAATAAAATCCTAGGTATTCCGTATTTAAATAGGGACCGCGAATCATATTGATCTCTTGCGCATAAACAGTCCTTAATTTTCCGTCGGCAGTCAGTAATTCATCCTTATAGGAGGCATCCAAACTGTTTAAAAAGTCAATATTTCCTTGAGCAAATTCTAAAAATTCACTCTGTTTGTCGGGTAAAAAAGTTATGGCCACGGCCTCTAAATAGGGTAATTGCTCTCCCTTTTCGTCTTTCTCAAAATAGAGTTCGTTTTTTCGAAATACCAGTTTGATGTTTTCTTCCCACCGTTTAAATTTAAACGGACCGGTACCAATGGGGTGTGATCTGAATTCATTACCGTAATACTCGACAATCTCTCTTGGGACCACCGAGCAATATTTCATTGTTAACAAGCCTATAAATGCCGGGAAGGGTTGTTTTAACTTAATTTCAAATACACTATCGTTAATGGCTTTAAAATCGTCAACTTTATTCATAACCCAACTTCCCGGAGCAGCTAAGTCTGGGTCTCGTAAGCGGTTGAGGCTGTACGTAAAATCATCTGCTTTGACGGATCGCGTTGCATCTTCTCCAAATAATTTGTGCTTGTGAAAAAATACATCCTTTCGCAGCGTGAACCTGTAATAAAGCCCATCTTCAGAAATGGTCCAGCGTTTGGCTATTGACGGAAGAATATTGAGGTTTTCATCTAATTGAACCAAGCCATTGAACAATTGGTTGCATGCCGAATTGTCCTGTAGGGTCCTTGAAAAAGCAGGATCCAAGGTATTTAGGTTGGCATACTCGTTGAACCTGAAAACCAAATGGTCTCTATTGGAATTGAGATCCCCGGTACATGAAAAAAGGAAAACGAAAACACAACTAATTGATGTATAGAACGTTGATTGTTTTAGGACATGTTTTAACATATAACTTATTAGTTGTAAATTTGCTGACTTTTAAGGGTAAATATAATTTTTATAAACTCCTGAAACAAGTTAGGGAGTAGAAAAGGTAATGAACAAGAAAGTTGCATTTTATACATTGGGTTGCAAACTCAACTTTTCTGAAACTTCTACCATTGCAAGACGTTTTACAAATGAAGGTTTTGATCGGGTGGATTTCTCCGAAAAGGCCGATATCTATGTCATAAATACCTGTTCTGTTACTGAAAATGCCGACAGACGTTTCAAGACAATTGTGAAACAGGCTCAAAAAGCAAATCCGAAGGCCTTCATTGCGGCGGTAGGGTGCTATGCCCAGTTAAAACCCGAGGAATTAGCGGATGTAAATGGTGTAGACTTGGTTCTTGGTGCCACAGAAAAGTTTAAAATAACCGATTATATTAACGACTTAAGTAAAAATGATTTTGGAGAGATTCATTCTTGCGAGATTGGAGAAGCCGATTTTTATGTCGGTTCTTATTCCTTAGGAGATCGTACACGTGCCTTTTTAAAAGTTCAGGATGGATGTGACTACAAATGTACCTATTGTACCATCCCATTGGCCAGAGGTATTTCTCGCAGTGACACCTTGAATAACGTCCTGAAGAACGCAAGGGAGATTTCGCAACAGAACATAAAAGAAATTGTTTTAACCGGTGTCAATATTGGAGATTATGGCAAAGGTGAATTCGGAAACAAGAGGCATGAGCATACCTTTTTAGATTTGGTTACCGAACTTGATAAGGTTCGAGGTATTGAACGTATACGGATATCTTCCATAGAACCCAATCTGTTACAGAATGAGACCATTGATCTGGTGTCCAGATCAAGAACATTCGTACCTCATTTTCATATTCCTTTACAGTCAGGAAGTAATGTCATACTAAGGAAAATGAAGCGGCGTTATGTAAGGGAACTGTATGCTGAACGTGTCGCCAAGATTAGAGAGGTGATGCCGCATGCGTGTATTGGAGTAGATGTTATAGTTGGCTTTCCCGGGGAAACCGATGCTCATTTTTTGGAAACATTTCATTTTTTGAATGCACTTGATATTTCATATTTGCATGTTTTTACCTATTCGGAACGCGACGCTACTGAGGCTGCTGCAATGGACGGTGTTATTCCGAAACAGGTGCGCAGTAAGCGTAGTAAGATGTTGCGAGCGCTATCAGTTAAGAAACGCAGGGCCTTTTATGAGAGTCAATTAGGCACTATTAGAACCGTTTTGTTTGAAAGCGAGAATAAGGAAGGCTTTATTTATGGATTTACGGAGAATTATATTAAGGTGAAAACACCGTGGAATCCGGAATTGGTCAACACCTTACACGACATCGAACTGACAAAAATTGATGATGACGGTGCCGTTAGATTTGAATTTCTAAATGCAGAAATCTACTCAAAATAAGGGTATTATCGTCTTTTAGGATGGTTTTCTTGAAGTTAATCGGATTTATTTGATCTAGTCCAAAGACTAAATTAGGTTTGGAGAGAAATTAGAACTCAGTTCTAAAGAACCCAAATCTATTCGTTATGAGAACCTACCTGAAATTAGTTGTTGGTATTACACTGCTCTTTTTGTTTTCTTCTTGTACCAAGGAGGATATCCATCCGGATCATAATGTACTGGGCGTTTGGGAAACCACAGTTTCCGACAATACCTATATACTGGTTTTCGGAGAAAACAATACCGGATTGCATATCGAGACCAATGTTAATGATTCTGAAGGCGCTTCAAGTGCCGTACCCTTTAATTGGATCCGAAATAATAAGGACGTCGTCACAACCGATGCCAATGCGATGCAACGCAGCTACATTATGAATGCAGACGGACAGTTAGTTTTAAATACTGCTAACCTATCTTATTTGAAAGTTTCTAACGACTACGGGCGCTATTACTAGAAGACAACATTTTAACCGAATACAAAATAAAAACTCCGAAGTTTGCTTCGGAGTTTTTTATAATTTTTCAGAAAGAATTTAAGTTTAAATCCTTACCCCGACAGGAAGCATACGCTTATACTTTCGGTTACTTCTTACGAATCTCGCAATTTCTGGACTCGTGGGGACAATGCTAAGGTTACGCCCTTCAATTTGATCGAAAACAGCCGCTAAAAATTCTTTTTTAAAACTATCATTGTTAATTTCATTGGGAATGACAAGCTTCGTTAAAAAGATTTTACGTTCTTGTAATGAGTATTCAATTTTAGCTAAATGATTATCAATTTTTAATTCGTACTGGCGTAAAAAGTCATTGTCAATTAATTCATCTACATCAACCATGGTAAGTGTTTTTATTAATTTTCTTAGGAGTAATAAATAGTGATAACTATTTGTCTAAATTTGTTTTGCAAAAGTACAAAAAAAAACCACACAATAAAAGAGAAATTAGCTTAAAAGCTTATGAGTCAAGAGTTAATACATGTGTATCTCATGCCAGGAATGGCAGCAAGTCCTGAAATTTTCGAATATATCAATTTACCAAAGGAGCAATTCAGGATGCATTATTTGGAGTGGATATTACCTCTTGAAAATGAATCTCTTCCTGCGTATGCAAAACGAATGAATACCTTTGTGAAACATAAAAATGTCGTGTTACTAGGGGTGTCGTTTGGTGGTGTTCTGGTTCAGGAGATGAGTAAGTATTTGAAGGTGAGAAAATTAATTATCGTTTCGAGTATCAAATCCATGTCCGAATTGCCGCGGCACATGATGATATTAAAAACCACAAAGGCTTATAAATTATTACCAACACAATGGGCGTCCAATATTGAGTTGTTCGCCAAATACGCCATTGGAGAAAACGTTCAGAAACGATTGGACCTCTATAAAAAATATTTATCGGTAAACGATCCAAGGTATTTAAATTGGGCCATTAGGGAAATGGTCTGCTGGGATCAAAAATCAGAAATTCCCCATATTGTTCATATTCATGGCGATAATGATGCCGTTTTTCCGATCAAATATATAAAGGATTGCATCTTGATTAAAGGCGGGACTCATGTTATGATTCTGAATAAATACCGATGGTTCAATGCGAATTTACCTCGTATTATTTTGGAGGATAGTGAATAGTGGTTCAATTATTTTTTATAATTTTAGCAAAAACTTATTAGCAATGAAGACAATACAGAAAGCTTTGGCGCTGGTGGGATTGGTAAGTTTGTGTTTCTTATTTATTCATGCCCTTCAAGATGCTCCTACAGACGAAAATTTCGAAAAGAAAGTCATTAACGATTATAATGTGTATGCCTTACAAATTCCGGACTATCTGGATTTTGCGGGAGAACCCATGCCCCTAAAGAATCCTGATATCCATGAACGTATGGATAGGGAATTGTTGGTGAATACCTATTGGCAGTCCAACGGTTTGCTCATGTTCAAACGCGCCAAAAAGTATTTTCCAACCATCGAGCCTATTTTAGAAAAATATGGAGTACCTGACGATTTTAAATACCTTGCTGTCATTGAAAGCGGGCTCACCAATGCCGTTTCTCCTGTAGGTGCGAGAGGGGTTTGGCAAATTATGAAATCGACAGGACGCGAAAACGGGTTAGAGGTCAATACAAATGTGGATGAGCGATATCATTTGGGAAAGGCCACTGAGGTAGCTTGTAAATACCTTTTAAAATCGAAAGAGCAACTTGGATCATGGACACTGGCTGCAGCCGCTTACAATGCCGGTAATGCCGGTATTTCCCGGCGTTTAAGAGAACAGGGAGTGTCCAATTATTATGATTTGTTATTGGGTGAGGAAACGGGGCGCTATCTTTTCAGAATAGTAGCTTTAAAAGAAATTTTATCCAATCCGAACAAATACGGTTTTAACTTCAGGGATAAAGATTTATACGATAATGTCCCAACCTACACAGTGGAAGTTGACACAGCGGTTACAAATTTTACTAATTTTGCCGAACAGTTTGGGATTAATTACAAGGTCTTAAAACTTCATAATCCCTGGTTGCGAGAACCTCATTTGAACAATAAAAGCAGAAAACTATACCACATTGAAATTCCCAAAGAAGGGTATTATCAATAACAGTTTGCCAGATGAGTTACTTGGACCTGCGTTTTTGAGCTCTTAAAGAACCGCTTGCTCCATAATGCTGATTTGGCATCTGGGCGCGTTTCATATTCTGTTTCATCATTTTTATTTGCTCCGTTAACATGCCCTGTTTGTCTAGTTTTTGCGCCTCTGTAAGTAATTTTTGAGCCTCCTGCTTCCTACGCTTCGAAAACGCGATGCCAGCCAGATTTAACTTTGCCATAGCCAAATCGTGTTTCATATTTAAACCTAAACTAACCGCTTTTTTAAAATATTTTTCGGCCTCGTTCATGTTGTCTTGAGACACCATAATACCATGAAGATAATTGTAATAACCCACCTGTTTTTTTACGAGTGCACTTTCAGGATTTTTTATTTTTCCGAGCCATTTTTTTGCGCCTTCAAAGTCTTGTTTACGCAACCTTAAAAATGCCAACAGGATGAATTCATTTTTAAAGTAAAGAAAAATAAATATGGAGCTTAAAAGAATATACATGATACCGTTACCAATATAGCCTTCGGTAAACTGATATATGGCATAAGCAAATATGCCAATAGCGATGATAAGTTTTATTATTTTATTGTACATGGCGTTCTGTTTGATGCAATTTCACAAAGTTACATATTGAAATTAGAAACTTAAAGCATAAGTTAGACTGCAAATAAACTAAAATTTAATCAAAACAGTAGCATATTATTTCAACAAAAAAACGCTTTACATCAAATAAACAAAGGGATTATGGTATTTGATCTGATAATAAAATAATTGAAAAATATTTTACAGAAATGATTTGCAAAGTAATAAAGGGTTCGTATATTTGCCCTCAGTTTTGGAAAAGCATCATGCGAACGACAAAACCGTAGAAATTTTAGATTTTTAAAGACATAAGATAATGAGTAAAAGAACATTTCAGCCTTCGAAAAGAAAGAGAAGAAATAAGCATGGCTTTAGAGAAAGAATGGCTTCTGCTAATGGTAGAAAAGTCTTAGCCCGTCGAAGAGCTAAGGGAAGAAAAAAATTATCTGTGTCATCTGAAACAAGACATAAGAGATAATGATTAACAATTGTTAATAATATAAAGGTGTTACTTAAGCGTAACGCCTTTTTTTATATCTAGTGATTACTATTTTTGTAGCGAATTTTTACACCATATATAACCTATTAAAATGCCAAAAAACACGAAATTAAAATCTATTCTCATTATTGGTTCGGGGCCTATCATTATTGGTCAGGCATGTGAATTTGATTATTCAGGTTCTCAAGCGCTGAGGTCGTTGAAGGAAGATGGTATCGAAACCATACTTATTAATTCTAACCCTGCAACCATCATGACTGATCCCTCTATGGCGGATCATGTTTATTTATTGCCTCTCAATACAAAATCAATTATTCAGGTTTTAAAGGAACATCCGCAAATCGATGCGGTACTGCCAACAATGGGTGGTCAAACGGCTTTGAATTTATGTATAGAGGCCGATGAAAAAGGTATATGGGAAGATTTTGGAGTGGAATTAATTGGAGTGGATATTAATGCCATTAATATAACCGAAGATCGGGAACAATTTAGGGGATTAATGGAGAAAATAGGTGTTGCCATGGCCCCTCAGGCGACGGCTACATCATTCTTACAAGGTAAGGAAATTGCCCAGGAGTTTGGATATCCCTTATGTATACGATCTTCATTTACCTTAGGGGGTGCGGGTGCTGCTATTGTTCATGATGAAAAGGACTTTGACAAATTGTTACGCAGAGGATTGGAAATCTCTCCAATTCACGAAGTGATGATCGACAAGGCCATGATGGGATGGAAGGAATACGAATTGGAGCTGCTTCGGGACAGGAATGATAATGTCGTTATCATTTGTTCGATCGAAAATATGGATCCAATGGGCATTCATACAGGTGATTCCATTACAGTAGCTCCGGCCATGACGCTGAGCGACAGGACCTATCAAAAGATGCGGGACATGGCCATTAAAATGATGCGCAGTATTGGAGATTTTGAAGGTGGATGTAATGTGCAGTTTGCTGTGAGTCCTGATGAAAAGGAAGATATCATTGCTATTGAAATCAATCCCAGGGTATCCCGTTCATCGGCCTTGGCAAGTAAGGCCACAGGATATCCCATTGCGAAAGTAGCGACTAAATTGGCCATTGGGTATACACTTGATGAATTGGATAATCAAATCACCAAGTCGACATCCGCATTGTTCGAGCCTACCTTAGACTATGTTATTGTTAAAATTCCGCGATGGAATTTTGACAAGTTTGAAGGATCCGACCGAACACTAGGGTTACAGATGAAGGCCGTAGGTGAGGTTATGGGTATTGGACGTTCATTTCAGGAAGCCCTTCATAAAGCAACGCAGTCCTTAGAAATAAAGCGAAATGGTTTGGGTGCAGATGGTAAGGGCTACAAAGACTATAATCAGATTATTGATAAACTGACCCATGCGTCATGGGATCGCGTATTTGTTATTTACGATGCCATAGCCATGGGGATCCCCTTAAGTCAAATTTATGATATCACAAAGATAGATATGTGGTATTTAAAGCAATATGAGGAACTCTTTCAACTGGAAAAGGAAATTTCGAAGTACACGATTGATACCCTGGATAAAGAACTACTATTGGAGGCCAAACAGAAAGGTTATGGTGACAGACAGATTGCCCATATGCTTGGATGTCTGGAAAGTCAGGTGTATAACAAAAGAGATGAATTAAATATTCAGCGCGTCTTTAAACTGGTCGATACCTGTGCGGCAGAATTCAGGGCTCAGACACCATATTATTATTCTACTTTTGAGAGCGATATGGAATTGGCAGATGGTACGCGCTATGCCGATAATGAGAGTAAAGTCTCGGATAAGAAAAAAATTGTCGTATTGGGTTCGGGCCCAAATAGAATAGGACAGGGAATTGAGTTCGATTATTGTTGTGTCCACGGGGTTTTGGCGGCAGCCGAATGCGGTTATGAAACCATTATGATAAATTGTAACCCGGAGACGGTATCGACAGATTTTGATACGGCAGACAAGTTATATTTCGAACCCGTTTTTTGGGAGCATATTTATGATATTATTCGACATGAAAAACCAGAAGGGGTTATCGTTCAATTAGGTGGTCAGACGGCCTTAAAGCTGGCGGAGAAACTGACGAAGTATGGTATTAAAATTATAGGCACCAGTTTTGAATCTCTGGATCTGGCGGAAGATCGGGGTAGTTTTTCCACTTTGCTGAAAGAACACAACATACCCTATCCGGAATTTGGCGTTGCGGAAAATGCAGATGAGGCGCTGGCCCTGGCAGATCAATTGAATTTTCCGATTTTGGTCAGGCCGAGTTATGTACTCGGGGGACAAGGGATGAAGATTGTAATCAATAAGGAGGAACTGGTTGAACATGTGGTTGATTTGCTCCGAAAAATACCCAATAACAAGCTGTTATTGGACCATTATCTTGATGGGGCGATAGAAGCCGAGGCAGATGCCATTTGCGATGCAGATGGAAATGTATACATCATCGGTATTATGGAACATATCGAACCTTGCGGTGTGCATTCGGGAGATTCAAATGCCACATTACCAGCGTTTAATTTAGGGGATCTCGTTATGCAACAGATTATTGATCATACCCATACCATCGCAAGGGCATTGAATACAAAAGGTCTCATAAATATCCAGTTCGCGATCAAGGATGATATTGTTTACATCATTGAGGCGAATCCAAGAGCCTCCAGAACCGTACCGTTTATAGCTAAGGCCTACAAAGAACCTTATGTCAATTATGCTACAAAAGTGATGTTGGGAGTGAATAAGGTTACGGATTTTGATTTCAATCCGCATTTGGAAGGCTATGCGATAAAACAACCGGTGTTCTCATTTAATAAATTCCCTAACGTGGATAAACGATTGGGGCCGGAGATGAAAAGTACAGGTGAGAGTATACTGTTTATAGATAGTTTAAAAGACGATCAGTTTTACGATTTATATTCCAGACGAAAAATGTATTTGAGTAAATAATTCTGTAAAACATTAATCTTAAAAAGAGCACTTATTTAAATAAGTGCTCTTTTTATTTTATTTCATGAGGCGAATGTTCAATATACCATATTTATATTACCAATACTTTTTTTGGAGTTGTAATTGCGATTCCCATTTGTTCATATGATGTATTATTAAAAATTACAATATTTAGGCTGAATTGTCAGCCATTGCGTTTTTGTGCAGAAACTTGGATAGATTTGTGATATTCAATTGAATAATCGCTCTTAGTATATTTCAAACACCTTTTTGTAATAGTTTAATGCACAAAATATAAGATTCTGATATGTACTTTGATTAACAATTAAACAATCGTTAATTTTAAGATACATTATTTCATTTTCAATTCGAAATCAAAAGAAACTTCAACGGTTTCAGCAATTTTATTTCTGACTATTTTTGGGATTTCAATATCGAAATCAGATGCTTGCGCAGTGAATTCACCTATAGTTTTTAACGTATCATTCGTTCTAGATAGGGTAACCTCAACATCTTCAATTTGCTTTGTCTTTCCATGGAAACTCAATTCTCCAGTTAATATAAACTTAGATTTCTGGTCTAATTTCGACAAGTCAAAGTCTTGAATTTTTCCTTTAAATGTTGCCTTTGGGAATTTATGCGATTCTGCATAATTTTCATTAAAATGCTCCTCCATTAAGGCATTTTTAAAACGAAATCCCTTAACTAAAACCAAGGCAGCAAACTCGCCGTTTTCAATATTAAGAATTGCGGTAACGTTATTTGCACTTGCCTTAACTTCTTCGAAAGAGGGTACCGAGGCCTCAAAACCAACCGTTCCAGTTTTTGTTAGGTATTTAGTTTGTGCCATAAGGGTGGCACTTATTAAGAATAAACAATAAGCTAAAGGTTTCATATCTGCTGTTTTTATAAAGGTAAGCAAAAGTCTTACCAAAAATTGAATTTAATTTTCCAATAAGCCATCATCTTTCCATTGCTGAACTAATTCACGCGTTGACTGTGGCATAAGTCCGGAGGGCGGCATAGGATTAGAGGTGTTATTAATGCGACTTATAATGGAATTTACCCGAGTACTTACTTCGGTAAAAGTGGTTAATGAAAAAGGGGCGCTTTGTGTTGGTGGATTACCGTGACATGCCGTACAGTTATTACTCATTATCGTCGAAATATGCATATCATAAGTAATTGGATTTGGATTGGGATCCGGATCCGGTTCCGGATCGTTTGATAGATCGTCACTGCTGCTGCTGGAGCAGGAAAAAGCCAAAAGAACGGAGGCAAACAAGAAGATAAAATTTTTAAAATTCATAGCGTTATTTATTTAAATTAATAAAATTTTCAATTCTAAAAGCGTCTACTGAGATTAAATCCGAAATAAATGTCACCCTCGCCCCAATCCCCTGATGCCTGTCCCAAATAGGTATTGGTATTCATACCTTGTGCATTGGAAAAATGCATCTGGAATACGTGGCCACCGGTTTCTAAATCGAATCCTATCGAAAAAGGATTTTTAAAAGGGGAATTGTCGGCTCTGTTCATATGCCAGCCGTAGTCCGCATTGATAGACCATCGCTTTCCTAATTTATAGCGCCCGCCGAGCCCGAGAGCAAATTGCGAATTATCCTGTTCGTCTAATAAAACAAAATTATCATGGAAGAATGTCGGGGCCAGTTCAAAGGAAAAATTCGGACTCACCTTTCTTGAAATTAAAAGTTGTGCAACATAACTCAACCTGTGTTTGAATTCCAATAGGGGTAGGTCAATCTTATCGAGTGCCGTGTTAATGAGTACTTCGTTAAAACCCACTATTGTAAATGGAAATCCATTTTCTTGTTGTCTTAAGAGTCGATACTTTAAAGAGGCCTCATAGATTTTTTGAAAAGAACTTCTGGAAACACCAATGTTTATGCCGTCTGAAATCCCATACACAAAATTCAGTCGGGTCACCGCTTCATCCAGTCCGAAAAAATTGTCAAATCCATTTTCCAAGCTTCCAAATCGATGCGACACAATGAACGTAAACTCTTTTTTGGCGACTAGCTTGGTGGATTCAAAATTCACAATCTTTAAACCCTTAAAGGCTGCAATGGTATAGCCATTACTCTCGGTATCAATATCAATTTCATTCAACAGATCGTTTTGACTAAAGAGCGATAACGGAATTAAGCATAAAATGTACTTCAAGTATTTCATATCTTATATTGGTTATAGTTTAATAAACGGTATTATGTCATAGTTTTTATCAGTGTTTATACGCAAAAAATACATGCCTTTTAACAGATTAGAGACATCTATGGCAGCATCAATAAGAGCGTAATCAACAATTTGTTTACCCAAAATGTCTGTTACTTGAATGGATTGGATATCCAACATATTCGGGTTTTTAAGACGAATATACTTGGTGGTAGGATTAGGGTATATACCAAATGAAATAATATTTGTTATTCGGGTACTAAGAGTTGTAAGGGCCTCAATATTATCAATTTGTAAAGTGGCCTCAACAGAATCACCGCGCCAAGAAGGTACAGAACTACTCAAAATTCTCATAGCAGTTACGTTTTGAAGGGTATTGTTAATACTGGTTCCTCCTGCTAGAAGTGTAAAATCTGAAGCGCTTATTGGAATAATAAATTCTTCCCAAGAATTTCCGGCCGTTATTAAAATAGCATCCGAAGTACAAATTTGACCACCATCACCATCAAATGCGATTCTTAAATTTAAATTATTGGTTATGGCTTTGGCAAAACATTTTATAGCTACAATTCCTTGGCTATTAAAATTACCGGTCCATTGTGAGGTATTGTACATCACCATTCTACTTCCAGCACCGGTACCTCCACTTGAGACATTTTGTAAATAATTATCATTTATTCCATCAGGACCTCCAGTTGAAATATTTGTTGGAGGATTGGGTGATATTGTGAAGCCACCTTCTTGCCATGATTGTACGGTTCCATTTTCGAAATCATCCACCTGATTTGCAGTAATTTGTGAAGATATTGTGGTGGATACTAGAATAAATAATGATAACAAAACTAACTTTTTCATAAGGTTTGATTGACTTTAGTTCGACATACTGCACTGGTCTAATTTGATTTCTTCTAACAAATCATCATAGCCTATAAAACGACCCTTCACCTTTATTGAATTATCTTTTTGGAGTGCCACTATATCTTCAGAAAATTGACAAAACACTTTGTTGTCCAAAATAATTGTATTCTCATTGATCGCAGTAACAATACCAGAAATTTCCATAGTTTGATTAAGGTATTTCGTTTCAGAACTTACAGGATCTATTTCAAATTGCTCTGCAAGTATTTTGGCATCTATTACAAAGGCTGGTTTTTCTTTTTCTATGTTCCTGTGGTCCTGATAAATATAATTATAACCAATGATGAAAATTATAATACCGATGATTAGAATGAAAGCAAATTTCTTCATATTAATTTTAATTTAAAAAACAGCCTCAGCTCCAACATCGCAGCCGTTCTGAGCTAGTTTCAAATTCATACTTGGGAATTTTGTATTCTAAGATAGAGATTTTTTGTTAATCTATTTTTTCTATATGGAATTTATGAGAGAGAAACAACGAGATTAATAATTTTTATGTCATTAGAGACAATGTTACTGTTCAGACCTTACGACGGTCTTTAGGGTTTACTCCGAACGCGTTTTTACGATATAACTTTTAAACCTTATACTTATAAACAAGGTGTTTTGTTTTAAATGAAAAAGTGAATGTATAAAATGGGCGAATTACAAATCGATTTTAGCATTATGTTTTTTAATTACTGCCAGATGCTCCTCAATTTTAAATTCAGATGATTTAAATTTAGTGGTTCGATGCCTGGCTTGTTCCTGTCTTGCTATGCTTCTCGAGAATCGTCTAATACTCTGTTCGTCTTCCAGTATTAAACCAGGTACAGGTGCATTTCTTCCATTGTCATCCTTTGCTACCATGGTAAAATAGGATGAATTGCAGTGTTTTGTAATTCCAGTCTGAATGTTTTCGGCTTCAACTCTAACGCCAATCACCATGGACGTGCGTCCCGTATAATTTACAGAGGCTTTTAAAGTAACGAGTTCGCCAACATCGATAGGCTCTAAAAAATCGACCCTGTTCACCGATGCGGTAACACAATAGTGTTGTGAATGACGAGATGCACAGGCAAAAGCAATCTGATCCATTAAATTTAAGATGTAGCCACCATGTATTTTGCCACTAAAATTAGAATTGGCCGGCAGCATGAGTTCCGTAATGGACACCTGAGAGTCTTTTACACTTTTAAACATGGAATTTTAGAATTTGAAATTATTAAGTACTGTTTGATTCGGAAATTTAAAAACGATGGAGTGTTTTTTATGTTGTATTCTTTAAACGGTATATGTTTGATTTTCAATCGTCTAATCCAGTAAAGGTACTTCTTAAACACAAGAGGCACCTTACTCTTCTTCATCAGCACGCTTAATAATGGCCTCAGGAAGTGATTTTTTGGCTTTGGCCCCCATTTTTTTGAGTTTTTCAATGCTCACGATTATGTTACCTCTTCCTTCAACTAATTTATTCATAGCAGCTGAATAGTTTGATTTTGCTCGGTCTATATCTTTACCAACACCCGTCAAATCCTTTACCAAACCTTCGAATTTGTCATACAAGGCACCCGCCTGACGCGCAATTTCAATCGCGTTACGCTGTTGTTTTTCATTATTCCACATAGTATCTATGGTGCGTAGTGTAGCCAAGAGCGTAGAAGGTGTAACGATGACAATATTCTTCTCGAATGCTTTATTATAAATGCTGTTGTCCTCGTTTACTACAATAGCAAAGGCAGGTTCAATGGGAATAAACATGAGTACAAAATCGGGTGATTCAATGTCGTATAAATCCTGATAGTTCTTTTCCGAAAGCTGATCCACATGTTTTCGAACCGAGTTAATATGAGCCTTTAAAAATGGTAACTTGTTGTCCTCATCGGCATTTGAAAATCGTTCGTAATCGGTCAAAGATACTTTCGAATCGATAATCATTTTTTTGTTATCCGGAAGATACAGCACCACATCCGGCATAACACGGGAACCATCAGACCGCGTAAAACTTTGTTGTACAAAATATTCTCGGTCTTTCTCCAGGCCTGATTTTTCCAGAACACGTTCGAGAACCAATTCACCCCAGTTACCCTGCATTTTGCTATCGCCTTTCAAAGCGCGTGTCAGGTTTGTAGCTTCTTTGGCCATCTGTTGATTGAGGTCTTTTAATCCCAATAACTGCTCTTTCAATGCAGAATGCATACTTATACTCTCCTTTTGCGATTCATTCACTTTTTTCTCGAAATCTTCAATTCGCTTTTGAAGAGGATTTAAAATATTCTTAATGTTTTCTTTATTCTGTTCGGTAAACTTGCTTGATTTTTCCTCCAGGATTTTACTTGCCAAAAGTTCAAAATCCTTGCGCAGTTGTTCTTGGCGTGCTTCTAATTCTTTTTCTTGTTTTAAAAATTGCTGTTTTAGATTATCGTGTTCAGTACTTTTCTTTACAAATTCAGTATTCAAGAGCTCCTTTTCATCCCTCAGGGTATCCCGTTCAATTTCTGTTTTTGTTAAGTTCTTTTTAAATTCCTCTAAAGTCAATCCCAGCTGATTTTGTCGCTCCTGTAAAGTGCTTTTTTCACTTTTACTTTTTAATTTACCATAAATTAAACCGAGGAAACCTCCAATAAAAGCAGAAACTAAAATGGTTAGAATTAAAATGAGGTTATCGTTCATTTCTTAGAGACAATTATCGTAGCTCATAAAATTACTACTTTAAAAATAAAAAAACGCCTTCAAGGCGTTTTTAAAATCATAAATTGGTGAATGTTTTCTCAGGCTGTTTTAACGATACGTTTCGAGACAAACTCATATCCGTAATACATGACTCCAGCAAAAAATAAATCACCAATCAAAGCATTTCTGAAAAAGGGAATGGCCAGCGTGTAACATTCGATAATACCACTAATGGATTTTGGATATGACAATAGCCAAACTCCAAAATTGGTAATTAAGAAAAATAAAATACTGCTTAGCAGGATGGATTTTAGATTCATTTTCCTGGTGATCATACCTATCACGCCAACTAAAACAAACCCTAAGTATACAAATATGCTAATTGTTGTTAGTCCCAAAAATAAATCCGACAAAAACATAGCCGATAAGGGGACTATAAACGCTAATTTTCTATTGCTGAAATAAACACCGGAAAAAAGGGCCATAGCTGTAATTGGGGTCACATTCGGAATGTGTGGAACCAATCTAAAAAAGGCGGCTACCACGACAAATAAAATAATAATCCACTGTGTTTTATTGCGTAACATATCCATGTTTTTTTATTTATGTTCAAAAATAATATTAATTGTTCTAACAGTAAAATAAAAATGATGATTACATTTGTACTGAAATTTGGTTCGGTAATTCATAAAGAAACTTTAAGGCTTAGGAATTATGCTTACTTAAAGATTTTTGACGTTACCGATTAAAAGGGAATTCGGTGTAAATCCGGAACTGTTCCCGCAACTGTAATTTTCATGCACATCGTATTGCGCATCTCCTTAATGGAGACCTTATTTCTTCAAGACCACTGTTACAATTGGTAATGGGAAGGTTTGATAAGTGTGTTATAAGTCAGGAGACCTGCCATTTTCAAAACAATGAAGTTAAACTTTCGGGATAAAAGTTTGCGTATGAATGCACATGCAATTCTCGAACAATTTGTCGTTTAAAATGAATAAAAGAACAACTGTTTTTGGTGTATTGTATATGTGTATATCCCTAATTGGAATTGCACAGCAGCAAGTCGACTCAACCACAGTGGAGCAACTCAGTGAAATTGTTGTTACTGATTCTCGATTTAACCTAAAAAGGGAAAATTCTGGAAAAACGGTCATTAAAATTTCAAAACAGGACATTGAAAGACATCAGGGTAAGACAGTTTCGGAATTAATTAACACCAAGTCTGGCATTGAAATTAATGGTAGTCGAAGTGTAGAAGGACAAAATTTGGGTTATTTTGTCCGAGGCGGAAACAATAGACAGGTGCTTGTACTTATTGATGGTGTGCAAGTTAACGACCCTTCCCTTGTTGCTAATGAATTCGATTTAAGGCTTATGGATTTAAATTCCGTAGAGTCTATAGAAATAATTAAAGGTGCTGCCAGTACGCTTTATGGGAATGCCGCAGCCACAGCAGTTATTAATATTACGAGTAAAAGGCCTTCGAATGAATCTATTTCGGGTCAATTTTTAACGGTTGTAGGGACCAATCAATCACAGGATAATCTAAATTATAATGTTTCCAGTTTTAGCAATAATGTAACTGTCAGCGGTACTATAAATAAATTTAATTATCTGGCCAGTTTTGGAAATCGGTTTGTTGATGGGTTATCGGCAGCGCAATCAGATACCCCGGAAATTGACCCATTTTCGAGATATCATACCAATGTCCGAATCGGGTATGACTTTAATTCAGGTTTTAGTGTTAAGGGTTTTTTAAGTTATGATGATCTTAAAACTGATATCGATGGATACCCGGCACCTTCTTATACCTTTTCAGATACCGATGATCGTTATTATGCCAAGCAAAAGAGAGTAGGACTATCCCCTCAATATGTATATGAAAAAGGGAGTTTTCACATTAATGCCGCTTTTACTGACATAGATCGGGAAACAGTTTCGGATTTCAGCTCTTACCATAAGGCTAAAAGTTATATCGTGGATGGCTATAACAAATATATCTTTAATAAGACGTTTTATACCATTGTGGGTTTGAATTATGGCCATTATAGCAGTTTGTTTTCTGAAGAGGAAAGTTTTACCAATGCAGATCCCTATTTGAACGTGGTTTATATTTCGGGCCATGGTTTAAATTTTAACATGGGGGGCAGGTTGAATAATCACAGTGAATATGGATCACATTTTGTGTATAGCGTCAATCCTTCTTATTCGGTTACTTTGAATAAGGGCTATATTAAAGCCTTTGGATCCTACGCCACCTCGTTTATCGCGCCTAATTTATCTCAACTTTATGGTTTTTTTGGAGCAAATCCCGATTTGGCCCCGGAAGAAAATGCCACTTTGGAGGGTGGATTGGAATACGATACTAAAAGGGGTTTTAAATTGAATGGGGTATATTTTAACCGAACAGAGAAGAATACGATTATTTATACAACGGGATATGAAAATGCAGATACTGAAGCAGAGGTACACGGCGTTGAAATTGAAGGTCAGTTTGATGTTTGGGAAGGAGTTGACCTCACTGCAAATTACACCTTCACCGAATTAAAAAATGGAATTCGGCTGCGTGTTCCTAAACATAAAATTAATACAGGTATTGGCTATAATTTTTCTGAGAGGACATATGTTTCCCTCCAATATCAATTCGTGGGTGATAGAGTTGATGTTGGGGACGTTAAGTTGAAATCCTTTTCTTTAGTTGATCTCTATGTTAGCCAGAGGATCATTAACAATAAAGTAAAACTCTTTGCGAATGTTACCAATTTGCTGAATGAAGACTATTTTGAAATTTTTGGATTTATGACTAGAGGAAGAAATATTAATTTCGGTTTACAAATTAACCTTTAAATCACATTGCTGAATCCTTAATAGTTTTCATATTAAAATAAGTTTTAATAGTGTTCAAATAAGAATCTATTTATCAATTCAGACGGAATTTTTTTATCTATGTACATCCCATTATCAAACCGAGGTCCATTTTTGATTTTTTTGACTAATGTTAATGGAATAGGGGCTTGAGATTTGATGTTCGAAAGTTTTCCGGTGGCATTTTCAATTTCAGACAATGCCGCCGCTAATAAGGGTTCATCAGGATCGCCTAAAACACCAAGATTCAGATAATCTTCTTCTAGAGTGATGTCCGGTGTAAGACCATTAAAATAATCGGTAAAACCGCTGCTATTTACAGATTTAAAGATGAGAGGTTGCATCGCATAGGAATGACTCGGATTAACCCCTTGCCTCGTGAAATCTTCGGAATCATAAAGTGTAGTTGAAGCTTGATATTTCCCTTCCGTATTTTCGCCTATATGAATCACATCGATATACGGGTCCAGACTATTTATAACCAATTCACTTGCTGAAGCTGAAAAATCGGTTGCCAGAATATAGACCTTATCCAGGTTGAGACTGTTCAGGCCCGCCCCATCATCATTATTGACAAATCTATTGATCAGCAATTCCGGATCTTCATTTTCAAAAGCTTGTTGAAATTCACTGTTCCATTCCTCGGTACTGAATATTTCTCCAGTAAACTGACCAGTAATCATGCTGGCCAGCAAAATTGCGGAATTTACAGAGCCCCCTGGATTATACCTTAAATCCAATACAAGATCAGTAATATTATTGGATTTAAAATTTCCGAATACTGCATTCAATTCCGAATCGAAATCGGCAGTAAATCCATTGTACATGAGATATCCTGCTTTTTTATTTCCAACATCAAAAATAGAAGTGTTGAAGATAGGGTCTTCGCACAATTCAAGCTTGTTAAGCGTAATGGTTTCATTTCTTGGATCTATTGTATCATCCGAAGTTTCTGAAGTTCCCTGATCATTATAAGTGCCAAGTGTTATGGAATAGGAGTTTGTATTGAATAAATTAAAATTGTTATCCGTTTCCGAATTGTAATAGAGCTGAACACCATTAACTTCATAAAACAAATCACCACGCTTAATACCTTTGTTTTCAGCATCACTACCCGCCAAAACCATGCGAACAATACCGAACACATTATTCGTACTATTTGGTGCCATAAAAATGCTAAATTCCATACCATTTATAATGGTACATCCCTCAAAAAAACGTTCTAAGGCAATATAATCATCAACAATCCAGCTATAGCGATCAACAGTTTGTCGCTGATATATCAGGCTTTCAAATAATTCCTCTGGTTTAGAAAAGGAATTTAAGTAATCCGCATATTCGGCATCACTGCTAAACCTGTTATTTGAAAGGGCTGAAACGTTATCCTTATAGAGATAAAATAGGTTCATCCCTTTCCAGATGAAATCATTTATTTCATTGGCGCTGATGGTGTTATCATCATTATCTTCAAAACAACTTTGGGTAATTAAAAATAAACAAAGCAGTAAAAGTGGGGCTTTCAAGCAATTTTTCATAACAATATATTTTGATACAAGTAGTCTATAAAACCCTAAATTTACTTACAATATTGTACAATAAAAATTTTTTTGTAACAAATTAGATCATCGTTCGTCGTAATTTCAAAGAGCAGTAAATAGCTTAATAACCAAACCATAACCAAAGTATGACTCAGCGAGAGTTTTTAAATATTGTAATGCCCTTCAAGGATAAAGTCTTTCGCTTAGCTAAAAGGATATTGATATCTACGGAAGAAGCTGAAGATGCTACGCAAGAGGTTATGTTGAAGTTATGGAACAACAAAGCTAAAATAGCCGAGTATAGAAATGTTGAAGCGTTTTCTATGACCATGACCAAGAATTATTGTTTTGATAAACTGAAATCGAAGCAATCTCAGAACTTGAAAATTGTTCATAGCAATTATGAAGATAAGCATACAACACTTCAAAGGCAGGTTGAATTGAACGATAGTGTGAGTTGGGTAGCAAAAATTATAGAAGAGCTCCCGGAACAACAAAAATTAATTATTCAGCTCAGGGATATTGAAGAATATGATTATGACGAAATAGCGGATATGCTCAATATGAATCAGACTGCAGTCCGTGTGAATTTATCGCGAGCCAGAAAAACAATACGAGAAAAATTAACTAATACTCATAATTATGGTATTAAATAGTATAGAAAAATTATTAGAGAAGTACGAAATGGGTGAAACATCGCTTAAAGAAGAGCAAGTGTTGAAAAACTATTTTACCAGCGACAGCGTTGCCCCGCATTTAGAAATGTATAAACCCATGTTTGCGTATTTTTTAGTAAGTCAACAGGAAGAGTTTACCAAAGCGATTCCGTTAAAATCGAAACGAATATTCGATTACAAGTGGATTTCTGTTGCAGCAGTTGCCATTCTGATGTTAGGGATTTATTTCAATAACCCTAGGGATGTTGGTACTATAAATGACCCCGAGGTTGCTTTTAACGAAGTGTCAAAATCATTAGCTATGATTTCGAACCATATGAACAAAGGAACTTCGACAGTAAGTTATCTAGATGAGGTTAATAAAGGAACTTCAACCTTAGAATATCTTACTGAGATTGAAAATACAACACGTATAATATTTAAACCGAACAAATAAAAATTTAACACAGTAACCTTAAAAACAAATAACATGAAAAATAGATTATTAATATTGATAATGGCAATGATGATTTTGCCTTTAACAGGAGTAGCACAAAATAGTGTTTTCGAAAAGTATAGCGAAAACCCTGATGTGACCTATGTGAACATTAAACCGAAAATGTTTCAAATGATAGCTAAAATAGGTATTGAAACAGATGATGCTGAAGCCAAAGCCTATATGGATATGGTAAAAAGCATTACCAGTTTCAAAACAATTGTAACAGATAATCAATCGATATCTGCTGATATTTCAAAATGGGTAAAATCACGATCCGGTGCCTTAGAAGAACTTATGGAAGTCAAGGACGATGGAAGTGAAGTGAAATTTTATGTGAAAGAAGGTAAGGATTCAGATCACGTCGAAGAACTTTTAATTTTTGTGAATGGTATAGATAAGGTGATGGACGATAAAATTGAAATTAATGGTAAAGAAAGAAAAATTGAAACCGTTGTCGTATCACTTACTGGAAATATAGATTTAAATGAAATTTCTAAGCTCACTCAAAAAATGAACATACCGGGTGGACAGCATTTAGAAAAAGATAAATAATTCATCAATCATGAAACCAGCAGTTAAACATATATTTTTAACGCTAATCGCCGCAGTTTGGATGACAAGCTGCGGCGAAGGTGTAAGCCTTCAACGCTATTTTGTAGATAACCAGGAGGCAGCTCATTTTATCTCACAAGATATTCCCTTATCCATGGTTAAGCTAGACAAGTCTAATTTTAACAACGATCAGTTGGAAGCATATGAATCTGTAAAACGATTAAATTTTTTAGGTTTTAAAGCTACTGAGACCAATATGGATTCGTATAATTTAGAGTTAACCAAAGTGAAATCTATTTTAAACAATAAGAAATACAACGACTTAATTGAATTCAATGACAAGGGGAATAAAATTATTGTGAAATATATAGGTGATGAGGATGAAGCCGACGAGGTAGTTGTTTTTGGTAATTCGAAGGATTTGGGCTTTGCTATAGTTCGTGTACTAGGAAATGATATGAGTCCTGATAAGATGGTGACGCTGGGAAGCGCATTAAAAGATAGTAACTTTGAGGCATCTCAGGTTGGGGATATTATGAGTTTCTTTCAATAATAATCTATATATCTTAAATATTAAAGCTCCTCATAGTTGCTATGAGGAGTTTTTTTGTTCATTCGGTTTGAATGTCTTTCCTAGTTAACTACAGATTTACTTTTGGTATAAATAATATTGCCTAAAATTAGCAAGTACATTACTACTAAAATAGTTATAACAATAAAATGATCTAAAACATCAAATATTCCTGAAAAGAAAATTCCTGATACTAAAATCCCACAAAGAAGTAACGATTGTTTACTATTTATTATTGACCTCAAATTCCAGTGTAATTTTGTGGTGTTATTAATTTTAATTCGTCTTTTATTTTCTTAGATACCTCTAAAGTATCAATAAAGTTAGAAATGGACTTTTGGTTTATTTTTTCATTTGTTCGTGTTAAACCTTTTAAGGCTTCATATGGATTGGGATATCCCTCACGGCGTAAGATGGTTTGTATGGCTTCAGCTACCACAGCCCAGTTATTTTCCAGATCTTCCGCAAATTTAGCCTCATTTAATAATAATTTATTTAATCCTTGCAATGTTGATTTAAAACCGATAAGGGTATGGGCAAAAGGAACACCTATATTCCTCAAAACGGTGCTATCGGTTAAATCACGCTGTAATCGAGAAACAGGTAACTTTGCAGAGAGATGTTCAAAAATGGCGTTTGCTATACCTAGATTCCCTTCGCTATTTTCAAAATCGATGGGATTTACTTTATGGGGCATGGCGCTACTGCCAACTTCACCTTTCTTAATTTTTTGTTTGAAATAATCCATCGAAACATAGGTCCAAATATCACGATCGAGATCAATGATGATAGTATTAATACGTTTTAGCGCATCAAATAAAGCAGCGATATGGTCGTAATGTTCTATCTGGGTGGTTGGAAACGAGTGTTTTAGTCCCAATTTATCGTTCACAAATGCGGTTCCAAATGCTTTCCAGTCAATTTTTGGGTAAGCAACATCATGCGCATTAAAGTTTCCTGTGGCACCTCCAAATTTAGCGGCATGAGGAATACTATTCAACAGGTTAAATTGCTCTTCCATACGTACAACAAACACCTCAATTTCTTTTCCGAGACGGGTAGGTGATGCCGGTTGCCCATGTGTTCTGGCCAACATTGAAACTTGAGACCATTCTTCAGCCAATTCCTTTAATTTACCTAGGAGATTTTTAAATTCAGGAATGTAAACGGCGTCAAGAGCCGCTCTAAGGCTTAAAGGAATAGCAGTGTTATTTATATCTTGGGAAGTTAGACCGAAATGAATGAATTCCTTGAAATCGGATAATCCTAGTGTATCGAACTTCTTTTTTAAAAAATATTCTACGGCCTTTACGTCATGATTGGTGATTTTCTCTATATCCTTTATGACCATAGCGTCACTACCGGAAAAGTTTGTATAAATTCCTCTTAAACCCTCAAGAAGTTCAGCATCAATATGCTTTAGTTGAGGCAATGGTAATTCACATAGTGCAATAAAATATTCAATTTCTACTAAAACGCGATATTTAATAAGAGCCTCTTCAGAAAAGAAGCCTGCTAATTCCTTCACTTTATTTCGATATCGTCCATCAATTGGAGAAATGGCATTTAGAACAGATAATGACATATTATGTGCTATTGTTGAAGTTGCAAAGATAGTTTTTTTGTACTGAAGATATTAGGAATTGAAAGGAAGTTTATTAACCAGGTTCTTACTTTAAATTGTATATTTAGTTTAAATTAAAACAATATGAAACTTATCAGAATTTTATTGCCATTTCTGATTTCTCAAGGTCTAATGGCCCAGTTTTATAAGAAATCAGATCCATTCGTACATACCTATTCTGTAGTGGCTATGGATTCGATAACTGGCGATATGGCCGTGGCGGTCCAGAGTCATTGGTTTAGTGTTGGCAGTGTGGTGACCTATGGGAAGGCGGGGGTTGGTGTTGTGGCAACACAGTCTTTAGTCAATCCGAGTTATGGGCCAAAGGGATTGGCCTTGATGGAACAGGGATTATCCCCGGATCAGGCCTTAAAGTCGCTTTTGGATAACGATCCTGGAGAGATGTACAGGCAGGTTGCATTTTTAAACCATGAAGGTCAAGTCGCAACTCACACGGGAAGTCTATGCATTGATGAGGCAGGGCATTTCCAAGGACCCTATTTTTCTGTTCAGGCTAACATGATGTTGAATCCTACCGTTTGGGATGCTATGGCACGGGCTTTTCAAATTACAGAAGGCGATTTGAGTACTCGGGTTATGGCAGCTTTAAAGGCTGCTGAACTTGAAAAGGGAGATATTAGAGGAAAACAATCCGCTGCTATTTTAATTGTAAAAGGAGAAGCCACGGGCCATATTTGGGAAGATGTGATTATGGACCTTCGTGTTGAAGACCATAACAATCCCTTACAAGAATTAGAACGGCTTATAAAAATGCATTCTGCTTATGATTTTATGAATAAAGGCGATCTCGCTATGGAAGAAGGGGATTCAAAAAAAGCAGAAAACTTGTATATGCAAGCTCAAAATCTTTTTCCGGGAAATATAGAAATGACCTATTGGTATGCTATTAATTTATTGAACAATAAGGATTATAATAGGGCATTTCCCATATTAAAGTCCGTTTTCCAAAAAGATAAAAACTGGAAAACATTGACCGGTAGACTGGTCAAAAGTAAGTTACTTCTCATTGGGGAGAACAAGTTAAAAGAAGTAATGGCCTTATAAGGTGGACTTAATTTTTCTCAAAATACGTTTTGCTCTGGCCTGAAATCCTGCACTTTGAGTTTGGTAATCGCGTACTAATATGTTGACAAGTTCCTTGTGGATCCAGTTACTGTCTTTTCCTAAAAGAAATAAGCTTTCCATGGCATGTACTTTGGTCGCAACTTTCTGCTCATTAATCAACCAATCAAAGCACGATTCAATAATGTATTCCTTATACCTTGGGAGTAATGCTTTTTTCAAGGGATTGGGATCATTTGAATTGTGGGCACGGGCGATTAATGCGCAAATTTTTGATATACTTCTCATGGCAGAATCAAAATGGACCTTATGAAGATTTTGGGTAAATTTTTCTAAGCATGGTATTATTGCATATACATATTTAACACAAACAAATTCTAAAACCCAGGCTGCACGACAAGATATTTTATCATCAACCCAGAACATGATGTCAATCAGTAGGGGTAAAAGAGTTAAATCGTTTAAAATTATTTCGCTATATTTTAAACGGCTTTCACGAGATGCGTTCACATTATGTAATTCTTTATACAGTTCCTCTATTCCCATGCACTAAAATCATTAATTTTATTCATCAAAAGCGATTAAAATTAAATTAAAAGAGCTAAGAATCATAAAAAATATTGGATTGATTTTATTCTTGATATTGCGAGTTGTACAATTTTTTGGAGCTGAAAAAAATCAGAAGGATTTAAGTTAAATAGAGTCTTTTTTAAATAAATCCCAACGACGAAATTTGTGTCACTTTTTTTAAAAGAATCCGAATAAGGACTGTTACGAAGGTTATACCAGATACCCATGGTATAATGAGACAGCAATAGTAAACTATCGGTTGACTGGATATATCGTAAATAGTAAGAAACAGTTTAATATGTTTGTTATGGAAGGGAATTGGAAGAAATGAAAAGTGTGTAATTTTGAGGAACTGTCAGAATTGGTCAAAATAGCCATACCAAAACGTTCATATATAAGGGCACACCTGGAGTCCATGCTCAGAGGTAAGCATATTATAAGTGTGATTAATTGGATTAAATTAGTACGCATAAAATATGCCTTGATTACAGAGTCTGAGTGTACTGTAATGCCTATTAAACCCAAGAATATATTCTAGAAACACATCAAAAATTTATGTACCCATCTCTTTTGTCTAAAAAAATTTTAATCATAGGCTCTGTATGGCCGGAACCTAAAAGTTCTGCTGCTGGTAGCAGGATGTTACAACTCATTGAAACATTTCTCTCCCTAAACTATCGGGTTATTTTTGCAAGTGCAAGCACAAAAACGACCAATTCATTTAACTTAGAGGATCTTGGTGTTACAGAGCAGGCGATAAAATTGAATCATTCCAGCTTTGATACTTTTATCAAACCGTTAAATCCCCATATCGTTATGTTTGATCGTTTCATGACTGAAGAGCAATTTGGTTGGCGCGTTGCGACATGTTGTCCGAATGCCTTACGCATATTAGATACTGAAGATCTGCATGGATTAAGAAAAGGGCGCCAGCAAGCTCATAAAGACGGCAAACCTTTTAGTTTAAAGTATTTATTTAATGACACATCAAAACGAGAAATTGCAAGTATATTAAGGAGCGACTTGAGTTTAATTATTTCGGAGACTGAAATGGAAATTTTAAAAAATCATTTCAATGTCGACGATCAATTATTATGTTATTTGCCATTTATGATGGATCGTATTTCCAATGTCGAAATAAAAAATTTACCTAAATATTCGGAGCGAGACCATTTTATATTCATAGGTAACTTTTTACACGATCCAAATTATCATGCAGCCCTTTATTTAAAAAAATACATATGGCCCTTAATAAAAAGAAAACTGCCAAAATCGGAATTACATATCTACGGTGCTTATATATCTGGGAAAGTTCAGCAATTACATAACGAAAAAGAAGGATTTAGGGTAAAAGGTTTTATTGAAGATGTCAGTCATGTAATGAAGAATACTAGGGTTGCGTTGGTGCCATTAAGCTACGGAGCGGGATTAAAAGGTAAAATTGTGGATGCTATGATCAATGGAACACCAAATATAATGACACCTATAGCGGCTGAAGGCATGTTTGGAGATATGAGACCCTGTGGTTTCATTGAAGATAGTCCCGAGCAATTCGCTCATATAGCAATTCAATTATTTGAAAGTGAAGGCATTTGGAATGATTGTCAAAGTCATGGTTTTGAGGTTATAAATAAGCGATTCTTAAAATCACATCATCAGAAAAAGTTCGCAGAATTGATAAATCAGGCCCTATTGGATATAGACATAAACAGAGAAAATAATTTTATAGGACAACTGTTGCAACATCAGACGATGCAAAGTACCAAGTACATGAGTCTGTGGATTGAAGAGAAGAATAGAAATCAAATAGACTAAAAGCATTTAATTTGTTTCAGGAAGAATTAATTACACACAATTTTGATTTGCCGGATGCTGATATCATACTGTTTGATAATGTATTTGGTATTACCGAGAGTGAAAAACTCTATAGCAGATTATATCAAACCATAAGCTGGCAACAGGATATCATTAGATTTTTTGGTAAAGTATATAATGTACCCAGGTTAACAGCGCTTTATGGTGATGCCGATAAGACCTACACTTATTCAGGTATATCAATGTATCCAAAACCATGGACTAAAGAATTATTAATCATAAAGAACAGAATAGAAGAAATCACAGGAGTTACCTTCACAACGTGTCTATTAAACCTTTATAGAACTGGAAGCGACAGTAATGACTGGCATCAGGATAATGAGAAGGAATTGGGATTAAATCCCATAATAGCTTCTGTCTCCTTTGGAGGATTGAGATTATTTAAGCTCAAACACATTAATAATTCTCAATTAAAAACTGTAGATATCCCATTAAGGTCCGGGAGCCTTTTACTGATGAAGAGGACAACCCAACATTTTTGGAAACATAAAATTCCAAAAACCACTAAAAAAGTAAACCCACGAATTAACCTGACTTTTCGCGTTATTAAAGCGACTTAATAATAATAAGGCATATGTATTGAAATGAATTGAACTATATGGATCCTTGGTATTCATTATGTTTATTTCTTGGAATATTGAAACACATTCAGGAGCATAACAAAGGAAGTTAGGGATTACCCAGTTATAAGGTTAATCGCTCTTTGAATACCCGTGGTAGCCTTTTCCGATATCACCGTTAAATAATTATGGCCACTAATATTAGGATTTGGATCAATAAAATAAATTGGTGTATTTTCAGGTATGTAATGTATTAATCCCGCTGCAGGATAGACCTTCATAGAAGTACCAATAATTATTAATATATCTGCTGTTTGGGATATTTCAATGGCATTTTTCATCATTGGGACATCCTCTCCAAACCATACGACATGTGGTCTTAATTGATAGCCATTTTTACATTTATCACCCAAAAAGAGGTCTGTTTTCCATTCGAGTATATCAGTGTCATCAAAAGTACTTCTCACTTTCAATAATTCCCCATGTAAATGAATAATATTACTGCTTCCCGCACGTTCGTGAAGGTCATCTATATTCTGTGTGATAATTGATATTCGAAAGTCCTGTTCCAGTTGAGCCAGAGTATAGTGGGCACTATTCGGTTCAACAGTAAGAAGTTGTCTTCTTCTCTGGTTGTAAAAGTCCAATACTAATTCAGGATTTGTTTTAAAACCATATGGTGAGGCCACTTGCATGACATCGTGCCCTTCCCAAAGACCATCTGCATCACGAAATGTTTTGAGGCCACTTTCAGCACTCATTCCTGCCCCTGTAAGTACAACGATATGTTTGGTCATCCTCAGGATTTCTTAGTTGTCCAATAAATCTGGTCGGCGTTCTTTTGTACGCAAGTAAGCCTGGTCCTCTCGCCATTTTTCAATTTCAGGAAAATTTCCGCTAAAAAGTACCTCTGGTACTTTCCACCCCTTGTAATCTCTTGGACGTGTATATATCGGAGGAGCTAATAAGTTGTCCTGAAAAGAATCGGTCAGTGCCGATGTCTCATTTCCCAAAACACCGGGAATTAACCTGATAACAGCGTCACACAGCACAGCTGCACCTAACTCACCACCGGACAAAACGTAATCGCCTATAGAAATTTCTCGAGTAACAAAATGATCACGAACGCGTTGATCGACACCTTTGTAATGACCACAAAGAATTATTAAATTCTCTTTAAGGGATAATTGATTTGCTATACCTTGATTTAAAGTTTCTCCATCTGGTGTCATATAAATAACCTCATCGTAGCTTCGTTCTTTTTTCAGTTTAGAAATGCATTTATCTATAGGTTCAATTAACATGACCATACCAGAACCACCTCCAAACTGATAGTCATCTATGCTTTTATAGCGGTCTGATGTATAATCTCTCAAATTGTGAAAGTAGACCTCGACTATATTGGCTTCAATGGCACGATGCAAAATAGAGTCTTGGAAAGGACTTTTTAATAGATCGGGTAATGCCGTAATAATATCTATTCTCATAAAGCAAAGATACTTTCTAGAGACTTAAAGAAAAAAATATAAAGTCCTAGATATAAAAAACGTAAGTTAGTTTTACTAAACCCCTTTTTGTTTATTTATTTCATCTTGAAGTTGCCGCCTTACTTTTTGTTCCCTTTCTAAAGCTGTTTTACGGTGTTCTTCAAATTCATCCTCAATTTCAGATAGGGCGAGTTTTGCCTTTCTTGTAATTGTATTGCTGCTTCTAAATTTGTAAATGAAGAAAATTAGTAGAGCCATCAGCCCTGCAATTATTGACCACATGAGAACATTATAACCAGTTTTACTCATCTGTAAGCCAAAAAGGGCCATACTGTTTTTTTCGGCATTTGTTTTATCTAAATCGTTTTGCGTGGTTAAAAGTCTTTCTTTTAAATTTGAGATTTCCACTGTTTGATTTTGAACTATAGCCTGGGTGTCGGATAATTCTTTATGAAACGTTTTTAGTGAATCTACTGTATGAGCTTTAAGGGTTAGAAGCATACTAAGTTTCACAGCTTCATACATTTGTCCATTCGTTCCTCTAAAATTACCTGATTTTTTCAGAACGTATTCAAATTGGTCATTTATGGTACTGCTGTCCAATGACAATTCAGTTTCTTGAACATCATTGGTATTCTGACCATACGCTAGCAGGGAGAATAAACACAGTAGTATTAAGTTGGGTAAATTTGCGATAGGTTTCATTTAAGATTGGTTTAAATTGAGATGTTAGATATTACGAATTTAAAAAATATTTTAAGATTCAACCATGAATCAATGAAAAGCCTCACTTTTTGTGAGGCTCAACTATATACGTTATAGCAGTAAAAAAGGATGTTTACTTTTTGCAATTGGCATGACCCTAAGTTTGACAATATTTTGCATACTTGTTGACTCAATAACTATAACTGTATTCCTTTCATAACGGACATACCTGAGTAAATTTAGAATTTGATTTGTGGTACTGTCTATTAGTTGATTTCTAAAAAGCACCAATTCTAAGTACTTACTTTACCATAAATAATTTACTCTGATTATATATTGGACTTAGGCTATCACAGGAATTACCAGAAAGGCTAACTCGTTTATACGCGTCTAAAAATGCATTTTTTGGAGGTTTAATAGTTTTGGTAAAAGTACTTTTTACAAATAATTTCCTAAGTTACTATTATCAGTAAAACGTGTATTTTGTTGAAAAATAAATGGTTGGTTAATACTATGGATTTTCTTGGCTTATCGAATCAATATAATGAGCGGACAAAAAAAATCCCATCAATCATTTCTATTTTGATGGGATTTTTAAATGTTAAGCTGCTATTTTATCGAAAAATCACTTCTTTATGTTCACCTCGAAGATTAATGTACTCCAATTTTTCAATGTTATCATCCAGGTTCTCACCATATTTTTGTTTTAATCTAGAGATATCTTCAAGATTCTCGATTTTCACGTCATTAATACCTGTAATAATATAACCATCAGTAATTCCTAAATTAGAATATAACCATTTGTTTTGAGAATTTTTTACCCTGACCCCATAATCAATATTTAATTTATCCTTTACGGTGTCCGGAACATCTTGCAACTCCATATTCATAAAATACACGGAAAACACATCTGGTTTGGTAAGCATAACGGTAAATTTTTTGAATTCATTATCTCGAAGTAATTCCACATTAACCATGTCATTAGGACGTTTTGTCTTGATGTAACCACTCAAGTCTTCAAATTTTGATATTTCAATATTATCCAAACGTTTTATAATATCTCCTTTTATAATCCCAGCTCTTTCTGCGCCGGAATTTCTAATAACCTCGGCCACATATACGCCTTTGGTGTAATCAATCCCAATTTCTTCTGCAGCTTCACTGCTAAATGTACCTCCTTTAATTCCTAAAACTCCGTTTTGAACATTACCATATTCCATGATGTCTTCAACAACCTTACGAGCAATATTACTTGGTACCGCAAATGAATAACCAATGTAAGAACCGGTTTGAGAGGTTATGGCAGTATTAATACCTATTAACTCACCGTTGGTATTCACTAAGGCCCCTCCGGAATTACCTGGGTTTACCGCGGCATCAGTTTGAATAAAGGACTGGGAGGATCTTCCCGTTAAATCTCTCGATTTTGCACTTATGATTCCCGCTGTTACTGTTGATGTTAAATTGAAAGGATTACCAACAGCAAGTACCCATTCACCAACTTTGGCGTTGTCAGAATCCCCAAACGTTACATAAGGTAAATCTTCATCGGCATCTATCTTTAACAAGGCAATGTCCGTTTTCGGATCTGTACCAATAATTTCTGCATCGTAGGTTTCATTATTATTCAAGGTAACAGATAATTTGTGAGCATTATTTATGACATGGTTGTTTGTGATAATATACCCATCTGCATTTATAATAACACCAGAACCGGTACCTAACTGGGCTCTTTGAGGACTTCTGCCAAAAAATAAATCTTCGAAAGTCATTTGTCCGGAGCTAATGGTTACATTTTTAACGTGGACTACTGCGTGAACAGTATTTTCGGCTGCAATTGTAAAATCCGGGGCCTCCAAAATATTGTTAATGGAACTTAAATTGGTTGTTGGAAAAAATGCTGTTGTTTCGGAAGGAGTGACCACCATTTTATTGTCGTCTTCCAAAAAGAGTTTATAGGCTCCCAAGGTCATGATACCACCTAGAGCCGAGACTAAAACAAGTGATAAAATCTTCTTCATGATAATTCTTATTTAAATTTTATTAACAACGATTAAAATTAACTATTTATTGAGCTTACAATTCTCTTTTAACGATTTTTAACGTCTAATTTAACGACTATTTAACACTCGAATAGAGTTTCAATACCTTTCAAATGGGACCCGTTTTAAAATGAAAAATTTCATGTACTTTTGTGCTTTAAAAATGCGACAAACCTTTTACAAATATCAAGGAACAGGAAACGATTTTGTGATGATTGATAATCGTCTACAAACGTTTAACAAAAAGAATACCAAATTGGTCAAGGAGCTCTGTGACAGACGATTTGGCATAGGTGCTGATGGCCTCATTCTTCTTGAAGGTCATGATACATTGGATTTTAAAATGGTCTATTACAATTCTGATGGTAATGAAAGTTCAATGTGTGGTAATGGAGGCAGGTGTATTGTTGCTTTTGCCAAACATTTAGGTGTTATTAGCGATAAAGCGGTATTTGAGGCCACTGATGGCGTGCACCATGCGGAAATCATTGATGACGGGATTGTAAAGTTGCAGATGCAAAATGTGTATGCTATTGAAAAATATCCGAATCATGTATTTCTGAACACTGGATCGCCACATCATGTGCAGTTTGAGGATAAAATAGAGGATTTTGATCTTAAAAAGACCGGATCTAGAATTCGATATGGAACTCCTTACAATGAGACCGGGAGTAATGTTAATTTTGTAAAGAAAATATCGGATTCCCTATTTCGGGTTAGAACCTATGAGCGCGGAGTAGAAGATGAAACTTTGTCATGCGGAACCGGTGTTACTGCTGTGGCAATAGCGATGAATGCCATAGGGGAGACCTCTAAAAATAAGATAACCCTGGAATCTGAAGGGGGTCCATTACAAGTCATGTTTGATGTTAAAGACGGCTCCTATGAGAACGTTTGGCTAATTGGTCCGGCAACATTTGTTTTTAAGGGTGTTATATGATTACTTTAAAAGGCGAACATATTTTTTTACGTGCTTTAGAGCCCGAGGATTTAGAACTTATTTTTAGTATTGAAAACAATGAAACATTTTGGGAAATCAGTAATACCCAAACTCCGTATTCAAGATATATTATCAAACAATATTTAGATCAGGCACATAAGGATATATTTGAGGTTAAACAGCTTCGATTGGTTATTTCAAATTACGACCGTGAGGCCATGGGGTTAATTGATATATTTGACTATGATTTTAAAAATGCCAGGGCTGGAGTTGGTATTTTGATAAAGGACGAAAAGAACAGATCTAGAGGGTATGGTAAAGAAGCCCTTAAAATACTCATGAATTATTGTTTTTCACATTTAAATCTTCATCAGTTATACTGCAATGTTTCGGAAGACAATGAGGCTAGTTTAAAATTGTTTGCGAGTCTTGGTTTTCGTAAGGTTGGTTTAAAAAGAGACTGGAATAGGACAGAAGGTTACTTTAAAAATGAATATATGTTCCAATTTATTAATAGTTAGATGTACATAAAAAAAATACTTTGGACTTTGGCCATATTGGGATTGTTTGTATCTGCAATATTCGCATATTTTGTTTATAATGCTATGTTAAGACCAAATACGGCTTTTAATAACGACAAGGCATACATTTACATACCTACCGGCGCTAACTTTGATGACGTGGCCAACCAATTGGAACCGTTGTTAAATGATTTAGGATCCTTTCATACCTTGGCAAAACAAAAAAAATATATTGATAATGTAAGACCCGGTAAATATGCTATTAAAAAGGGTATGAGCAATAATGATATTATTAATTCCATCCGGATTAACAATTTGCCGGTTAAGGTTTCATTTAACAATCAAGTCTCTCTCGAAAAATTGGCTGGAAGAATTGCCAATCAGATTGAAGCCGATAGTTTGTCTTTAATTGAGGCCATGAAGGATGCTGATTTTTTGAATAAGAATAACTTTAATGAAGCTACAGCTTTAGGAATGTACCTTCCCAATAGTTATGAATTTTTTTGGAATACGTCGGCAAATGGATTTAGAGATAGAATGTTAAAGGAATTTAATCGTTTCTGGAATGAAGACAGAACAAATAAGGCCCATGAGATAGGTTTGTCTCCAAATCAGGTTATTACTTTGGCGTCAATCGTTTATGAAGAATCTAAGCAGGCAAATGAGCAATTGCGAATTGCTGGGGTGTATATGAATAGGTTAAAAATAGGCATGCCATTGCAGGCGGATCCAACCATTAAATTTGCAGCGTATCAATTGCCAAAATATAAAAATACAATCATTAAAAGGGTCCTAAATGTGCATAAGGAAATAGAGTCGCCATACAATACATATAAAAGATTAGGGTTGCCACCCGGACTTATAACGATGCCCGATATATCTGCAATAGATGCTGTTTTAAATTTTGAAAAGCATAAATTCTTGTATTTTGTTGCCGATGCCGAGAGATTAGGATACCATAAATTCGCTAGGACCCTTTCAGAACACAATAAAAACGCCAGAGAATATCATAGATATCTTTCTTCACAAGGAATTATCAGGTAGCATATGACCAAAAAGCTAATATATGGTCTTTACCTGTTTGTTTCCCTCACATATTCTCAATCAAAGGTTAATGGTTTTTTAAAACCTTCTGACACACTTAACACTTCAAGAGTAAAGTCTTTAGTAATTACTGAAGCATCTCTTGCAGCGGTTTCTTTGATTGCATTAGATCAATTGTGGTATGCAGATTACAGACGGTCTAAATTTCATACAGTTAATGATAATAATGAATGGTTGCAAATGGATAAGATGGGACATGTTTTTGCTTCCTATCAAATAGGGAGGGTCGGCGCTGATCTTCTAAATTGGTCTGGAGTATCAAAAAAAGACCAACTAATTTATGGTGCCACATTGGGTTTTGGATTTTTAACTGCAGTAGAAATTTTTGATGGTTATTCTAAGGAATGGGGTTATTCATGGGGTGACGTTATGGCTAATGCAGCAGGTACGGGTCTATTTGTAGGTCAGGAATTACTTTGGAAGGAACAACGTATTCTTTTTAAATATTCTTATCATCAGACGAGGTACCCCTCTTTAAATCCAGATAAACTTGGTCATGGTTTATTAGAACAAATGTTAAAGGATTACAATGGGCAATCCTATTGGCTCAGTATCAATATAAATGATTTTTTTGGGGAGACTGGTTTACCTGAATGGCTAAATTTCGCCTTAGGTTACAGTGCTGATGGGATGTTAAGGGGTTCGGGAGATATTGACAGTAATTTGTTGACAAATACGGTGAGGAAGCGACAGATCTTATTCAGTTTCGATGTAAATTTGAACAAAATTAGAACGGATTCTCGTTTTTTAAGGACTGTTTTTAGTGTTTTAAACGTATTTAAAGTGCCATTTCCTGCTTTTGAAATAAGCAAAAAAGGGAGTGCATTTCATCTATTGTACATCTAAAAATGACACATAATCGAGTAATTTTGAAATTATAAAAAAAATATCTAATTTTGCACGCTCAAATTTTCAGGTGAAATTCCATTGGAAATTCACTGAAGAAATTTAGAAATTATGGTAAAGAATATTGCAAGTTATTCAGCCCTAACGCTTACAATTTCTATATTATTGTACGCATCGTTTTCAGTAAATGAAACGATAGATTTGAGTGAATATTCAACCGAAGGCCTAGAGTTAAATTACAGTGTTGGCCTTGATGAAGATATTGCAGGCAATATCGATGTATCGAAAGAGAACTCCCAAACGTTTTCCCCTTATTTAGGAAAATCATTTGTTGGATTTAAAGAGGCACTGGCCTTTAAAGAATCCAGAGGTAACTATGCGTGTGTGAATACTTTTGGTTATCTGGGTAAATACCAATTTGGTAAGGAAACCTTAAAATTAATTGGAATACATAATCCAAATAATTTTTTAAAGGATGCAAAGTTGCAGGAACGTGCTTTTATAGCAAATGCGCAACGGAATAAATGGATTTTAAGAAAAGATATCAAGAATTTTGTAGGTAAACGTATCAATGGCGTGATAGTTACAGAATCTGGAATTTTGGCAGCGGCCCATTTAGCCGGACCAGGTAGTGTTAAAAAATACCTTCGGAGTTATGGCTTAAATAATTTTGCCGATGGTTATGGTACTACGATATCGTATTATATGAAGAAATTTTCCGGTTATGATACCTCATTTCTGAAACCTGAAAGAAAAGCTAAGGCTATATAATTTAGCGAGTTAGCTTTTATGTATAATAAATATGGTAGGTCTTTTATGAAGATCTACCATATTTTTTTTCCAATAACCTACACTATGCGTCTGAATGAATTCTGTAGGTAAACTTATTTCACAGGCGATGCATAATTGGGTGCTAATAGATAAAACATTGATTAAATCCTTCAATAAATTGTTATTTCTATAAGGTGTTTCAATAAAAATCTGTGATTGGTTGGTGTCGAGGGATAATTTTTCAAGTCGTTTTAATTCTTTTTTACGGGCATCCTTATCAATGGGCAAATAACCATTAAATGCGAAATTTTGCCCGTTCATACCCGAACTCATTAATGCCATAAGTATAGAAGAAGGGCCTACCATCGGAACTACCTTAATACCTTTTTCATGTGCCAGTTTAACTATTTCCGCACCGGGATCAGCTACACCCGGACATCCAGCCTCCGAGAGTAAACCGATATTAATTCCTTTTAAGCAGGGTTCCAAAAATTCGGGAAGTTCAATTGGGTTAGTAAATTTATTTAAATGGAATATTTGAAGAGCCGATTGTTGTTTACCTGCACTAACCTTTTTTATAAATCTTCTCGCAGTTTTTTCGTTTTCGACTATGAATACATTGGTTTCTTCAATAATTTTCTTTACTGAAATGGGTAATACCTCCAATGGGGCCGTCTCCCCTAGAGTTGAGGGTATTAAATATAATTTACCGGGATTAATTTCCATTTCCGTGCTTTGAATAGATATGGAACTAAAATACTAAATTTCAATCAACTGATTGGCTATTGTAGTACAGGCTTCGTCCAGCATTTTATATACATTTTCAAAACCGAGATCTCCACCGTAATAAGGATCGGGTACACTGTAGTTTTGATTAGGGTACACCGCGTTTAGAATAAAGTTAACTTTATTCGTATCATTTTCATTTCTCGCGAGAGAAATAACATTATTATAATTGGATTCATCCATTACAAATATATAATCGAATAAATCAAAATCATGAATACCAAATTGACGTCCTCGGAGACTAGAGATATCTAAACCATATTTTTTTGCAACACGGATTGATCGATTATCCGGGCGATCTCCAACATGATAATTTGCGGTACCTGCCGAATCAACCAAAAAGTTTTCAGATGGCAGTTTTGATCGCAATATGCCTTCAGCAAGGGGTGAACGACAAATGTTACCCAGGCATACCATTAAAACTTTTGTCATTGTTCTTGTTTTTAAACAGATAATTTTTTTGTGATATCTTCAACATACTTTCTGAATTGTTTGTCGGTTGAGGATAAATTGTCAACTGTTTTACAAGCGTGTAGTACGGTAGCATGATCGCGCTTTCCAATTTGAGAACCAATGCTTGCTAAAGAAGCTTTTGTGAATTTTTTGGCAAAAAACATCGCCAATTGTCGCGCCTGTACAATATGACGTTTTCTTGTCTTGGATTGGAGCGTGTCAATATCCATTTGGAAATAATCTGATACGACCTTTTGAATATAATCTATTGAAACTTCCCTTTTGGTATTTTTTACAAACTTTTCTACAATCTGCTTAGCAAGGTCTAGGGTAATTTCTTTTTTGTTGAACGATGATTGTGCAATAAGGGAAATGATAGCGCCTTCCAATTCCCGAACATTCGTTTTTATGTTTTTGGCAACATATTCAATAATATCATCAGGCATTTCAACCCCATCACGATAGAGTTTGTTCTTTAATATGGAAACTCGAGTCTCAAAATCAGGATGCTGCAATTCAGCAGACAATCCCCATTTAAATCGAGACAGTAGTCGTTGTTCAATGTCCTGCATGTCAACAGGGGCCTTATCGCTGGTTAAAACGACTTGTTTTCCATTCTGATGTAAATGATTGAAAATATGAAAGAAAACATCTTGGGTTCCAGACTTGCCTGAAAAGAATTGTACATCGTCAATAATGAGCACATCAATGATTTGATAAAAATGAATAAAATCATTTCTGTTATTCTTCTTTACAGATTCTATATATTGCTGAGTAAATTTCTCTGCTGAAATATACAATACAGTTTTTTCAGGATACTTGTCTTTTATTTCGACACCAATGGCATGTGCCAAATGAGTTTTACCCAATCCAACCCCTCCAAAAATTAATAAAGGATTAAAAGATGTGCCTCCCGGTTTTACTGCTACTGCCAATCCCGCACTTCTAGCTAAACGGTTGGAATCGCCTTCCAAAAAATTTTCAAAGCTGTAATTCGGATTGAGCTGTGATTCAATTTTTACATTCCTGATGCCAGGGATAACAAAGGGATTTCTTAGTTCTGGACTCTTATTATTTAAAGGAATATCGACATCTTGCGACTTTACGGCTGTCCTGTTTGAACTTGGTATTTTTTCTGTGAAAGGTTGTTTGTTGCCATAGGTGTTCTCCATTTTAATAATGTATACTAATTTGGCTGAATCTCCTAGCTCCTTCGTAAGTGAAACTTTTAATATTTTAACGTAATGCTCTTCAAGCCATTCATAGAAGAATTTACTCGGCACCTGAATGCTTAAGGCATTATCTGTAAGTTTAACTGCAACAATGGGTTCAAACCATGTTTTGTAAGCTTGCGGTTGAATATTATCTTTTATAAATTCCAGACAATTATTCCATACCGATTGCGCAGTCTTACCCATTTTTTAGTATTATTTGGTTTTTAGTTAGTTAGAATTCGAATGAAAAATGGCTTTTCGAATTACCCTTTAATAGCAAGGCAAATATGTGAACAAAATTCTTAAAAAAAAAATCATTTACTATTGAATTTCTAGAATTTTTTCTGCATGTTTAAGCACTAGCCGAAGCTACAAAAAATTATTTAAATATTCCCATGAAATTCGATGAAATACAAATTAGAGTGAGATATGGTGAAACTGATCAAATGGGAGTGGTTTATCATGGTAATTATGTGCTATATCTTGAGATGGGACGTATTGAATGGCTCCGAAATTTAGGAATTTCATATAAAAAAATGGAAGAAAATGGCATTATGCTTCCTGTAATTTCTCTTAATATAAATTATAAAAAATCAGCGAGTTACGACGACCTAATTTATGTTAAAACTGAACTTAAAAAAATGCCTACTGCAAAGATCGAATTTGCCTATGAAATTACAAACGAGATAGGTGAAATTTTAAGTACAGCTTCAACGACACTTGTTTTTTTAGATAAAGTAACCAACAAACCTATTCGTGCTCCAAAATATTTGATCGAAGCTATTAAAGTCTAAATTTTTGCTATTTGAATTTTTTGTGAGGTGTTGAATAATCGAAAAACAGTTGCAGCATCCCTCTTTCTTACTGATAGTTTAATTTTGCAATCAATTTGGAGATTCTGATCCAATATTTTAAGACGATTCTCCTTTATAATTCTCATGACTCTGTTTATTTCCTCATAAGGAAAGGAAACAAGAAAGGTAATTTTTAAAGTCCTTGTAACAATTTGACATTGTTCTAATGTTAATCTGGCTGCTGTTTTATACGCTTGGGCTAAACCACCAACCCCTAATTTCACGCCGCCAAAATAGCGCACCACAACCACTAAAACATTCGTAATTCCAAAGGACTGAATTTGACCATATATTGGCAGACCAGCAGAATTATTAGGTTCTCCGTCGTCATTAGTTCTGAAAGTAGTATTTTCAATTCCAATTTGATAGGCGTAGCAAAAATGACTTGCAGTATGGTGTTCTTTTCTTATTTTCTCAAGATGTGTTTTCAAAGTTTCTTCATTCGACAATGGAAAAGCATATCCATAAAACTTACTTTTTTTTTCTTTAAAAAGAGTCATCTCAGAGGCGGTTATTATTGTTTTATACTGGTCCCTAGGGCTCATGAATTCTCGAATAAACTGGATTTTTTTTCTAACATCTGAGTGATATCTTCTGTATGAGGGTCAATGTTCCAGGTGTATAACCCTATATTCTGTGCTGTATTTATGTTATCCTTACTATCATCAATGAAGAAACATTCTGATGGATCCAGATTATTCTCAGACAAAACATATTCAAAAATATCCCGGTTTGGCTTTCTTAAGTGAATTTCATGAGATAGATAAAAGGAATCAAAACAATTTTTAAATTCATTATAAAATGGCACATGTTCTCTAATCCAATTGATATGAAGTTCGTTGGTGTTACTCAATAAAATAAGTTGATATAGATTAGACAATTTTAATCTTTTTAAAAACTCCAGTCGGTATTTTGGAAAATCCTTAAGCATAAAATTCCAAATATTCATTACCTCTATTTTGGTAAGGTTCGGAAAATAATCTAAATAAGCGGCAATGAATTCCTCGGTAGAGATTAATCCCATTTCGTATGAATGATTAATATTTACCAATGAACTGGAATACTTGTCGTAAGGGATTAGGTTCTTTGTTTTTCTTAAGGCCCCTTCTATATCCAAATCTATAAAGACATTTCCAAAATCAAATATAATGGCTTGAATCATTCTTAAAGATTTTAAGAGTGTCTGTAATTATTTTTTTTTCTGTTATTGATGTTCCGGATAATTTTGGTGCTTTAACGCCATTTTCAAAAGAAACATCACCAATGAACAATCTGGCTTCATCCCATAAATTGGCATCGATAAACATTTGTAAGCTTTTGGTTCCACCCTCTATTAGGACAGAATTGATATTATTTTCGAACAACTTGTCACAAATCGCCTGAGCAGTATCTTCTTTCAGAACTAAAGTTTTGGCACTGGTATCAAAAACTTTAAAGTTGTTAGATAAAACGTTCTTTTTGTCTAAAATAATGCGAATTGGTTGCTCTCCGGACCAATCTCTGACTGTAAGGCTTGGATTGTCCTGCAAAACTGTATTTAAACCAACTAAGATAGCGTGTTCTTCTGAACGCCACTTATGTACTAATTGTCTTGAAAATTTATTCGTTATCCAAACCGGACCTTGTCCTTTTCTTAATTTGGGTGCAACAAAGCCATCCTTAGTTTCAGCCCATTTTAAAATAATATAGGGACGTTTATTATTATAAAAGGTCAAAAATCTTTTATGATGATTTTTGCAACTTTCTTCATTGATTCCTACGACTACTTGGCACCCTGCTTCAATTAACTTTTTAACTCCTTTTCCAGATACCTTTGGGTCCTTATCCAAACAACCTATAACTACTTTAGGAATACCGTAATGGATAATCAGGTCGGTGCATGGAGGTGTTTTACCATAGTGAGAACACGGTTCCAAAGTAACATATAGGGTCGAATGTTTTAATAGATCTTTGTTAGCAATTGCATTTATGGCGTTCACTTCAGCATGGTTACCTCCGTAAGCACTCGTGAATCCTTCAGATAATATGGAATTGTCATAAACAATTACACATCCCACCATTGGATTTGGTCGGGTCGAGCCAAGACCATTTTTAGCAATTTCAATACAACGATTTATATATTTTTCATGTATATTCATCCCGGATAAAAGTCATCACAAAATTAAGGCTTTAAAATGAGTAATGACCATATCATAATTCGGAAAATTGAATCCCGAGATAATAAGGCAATTGAAGCTATAATTCGCGGATGTTTCCTTGAGTTTAATATACCACTTGAAGGCACAGCCTATGCAGATGAAGAAACCCCACGTATGTATGAATCCTATCAAAATAACAATGATATCTATTATGTTTTAGATTTCAATGGTGAAATCCTTGGTGGTGGTGGTTTAAAGCCTTTAAAAGGATTCAAAGGTAAGGTGTGTGAAATTCAGAAAATGTATTTCTCTCCTAAAATTAGAGGAAAAGGCTATGGAAGGCGACTTCTGGAGAAGTGTATTAACAAGGCAGCGGAACTTGGTTATAAAAGATGCTATTTAGAATCTGCTTCTCAACTTAAGGCCGCAATCCATATTTATGAACAATTTGGATTTAATCATCTAAAGAGTGCTTTGGGAAATACCGGACATTATGCCTGTGGTGTTTGGATGATAAAGGATTTATGATATTGAAAGAAAGTCTTAAATCATTTCATAAAGTGTTAGATGGGCTTTATGATAAAGTGGAAATCGACAGTTTTTTTTATTTGTTGGTGGCCAAATATTACAAAGTATCTCGTTTGGATTTGGCTGTGCAACCGGATTATCAAGTTAAGGAATATCAGAAACTTTTTGACGCTCTAAACTTGTTGAAAGAGGAGTATCCTATTCAATATATTCTCGGGGAGACCGAATTCTTCGGTTTGACTTTTCAAGTGAATGCCCATACGTTAATTCCAAGACCTGAGACTGAAGAATTGACAGAAATAATAATAGAGAAATTAAAAAGAAGTAAGAAACATTTGAAAATATTGGATATTGGAACGGGTAGTGGCTGTATTGCTATTTCTCTGGCAAAACATTTACCTAATTCAAAAATTTACGCTTTAGACATTTCAAAAGAGGCATTGAAATTAGCACAATCGAATGCCGAACTCAATAATGTTAAAATAACTTTAATTGAAGCTGATATTTTAAATTCCGATACTTGGGATACAGAATTTAAAAAGGAACAATTTGATGTTATCGTATCTAATCCACCATATATCCTTGAAAAAGAAAAACTGTTGATGAAAGCTAATGTTTTAGACCATGAGCCTCATTTAGCACTTTTTGTCAATAGTGAGAATCCATTTTTGTTTTATAAATCCATTTTAGAATATGCTGTGCATAATTTATCAAGTAAGGGTTTACTGTTTTTTGAAATCAATGAGTATCTTGGGAAGGAAATAATGACACTTATGCGAAAATATGATTTCACCCAAACGGAATTAAAACAAGATCTTTTTAAAAAGGATAGAATGATTATAGCATCCATGTAATGAATGAAATTAAACAGAAAATCGAAAAATTACGTCATGAACTACGTCAGCATAATTACAATTATTATGTACTCGATCAAGCAATCATAACCGATTATGAGTTTGATTTAAAATTAAAGGAACTTCAGGATCTCGAGGAAAAACATCCTGAATTTTATGACGAAAATTCGCCGACCCAAAGGGTAGGAGGTCAAATCACCAAAAATTTTGAAACGGTTACACATGAGCACCGTATGTATTCATTGGATAATTCCTATTCTAAAGATGATCTATTGGATTGGGAAAAGCGCATTAATAAAATCATTGAAGGTGAAATACAGTATACTTGCGAATTAAAATATGATGGAGCTTCAATAAGTCTGACTTATGAAGAAGGTAGATTAATTAAAGCGATTACGCGTGGAGACGGGTATCAAGGAGACAATGTTACAGCCAATGTAAAGACCATTAGGTCAGTCCCCTTAAAATTAAAAGGAGATGTTCCATTAAAGTTCGATATCCGTGGGGAAATTATTTTACCATTTGAGGGTTTTCATAAAATGAATGAAGAAAGAATTGAAATTGGTGAGGAACCCTATCGAAACCCTAGAAACACCGCATCAGGCAGTTTAAAATTGCAAGACAGTGCTGAGGTAGCTAAACGACCTTTAGAGTGTTTACTTTATAATATCGTTGGAACCAATTTAGGTATACATACGCAATATGAGTGCTTAGAAAAAGCAAAGCATTGGGGGTTTAAGGTTCCTGAAGCGGCAAAGGTATGCAGATCTATGGAAGAGGTCTTCGACTATATCCACTATTGGAATGAAGAGCGGCATAAACTTCCCTATGAAACTGATGGTGTTGTCGTCAAGGTGAATAGCTTGAGACAGCAGGATGAGTTAGGTTATACTGCAAAATCCCCTCGTTGGGCCATAGCTTATAAGTTTAAGGCTGAGCGTGTTTCAACCAGGCTAAATAGTATTACCTACCAAGTAGGTAGAACAGGTGCAATAACCCCTGTGGCTAACTTAGAACCCGTGGAATTAAGTGGAACTACTGTAAAACGAGCTTCCTTGCATAATGCCGATCAAATTGAAAAGTTAGATATTAGGGTCGGTGATGTGGTGTACGTTGAAAAGGGAGGTGAGATCATTCCAAAAGTTCTTGGAGTTGATTTCACAAAACGACTCGTTGATTCAAAGCCTACAACTTATATTTTACACTGTCCAGAATGTGGAACAGAATTAGTGAGACAGGAAGGTGAGGCACAGCATTATTGTCCCAACTACAACGGGTGCAAACCTCAAATCATTGGTCGTATACAGCATTTCATTTCGAGAAAGGCCATGGATATTGAAGGACTAGGAGGTGAGACTGTCGCACTTTTGGTTAATGAGGGGCTAATTAATAATTATTCAGATTTATATGAATTGACTGTGGAGGAAGTTATTCCCTTAGAAAGAATGGCGGAAAAGAGTGCTAATAATTTAATCGAAGGAATTGCGAATTCGAAAACCATCCCCTTCGAGCGCGTCCTCTATGCTTTAGGTATTCGATATGTTGGAGAAACTGTGGCGAAAAAATTAGCAAGGCATTTTAGAAGTTTAGATGCCTTAGCCAAGGCCTCTCAGGAAGACCTGGTTCATTTAGATGAAATTGGGGAAAAAATAGCCAGGAGCGTGGTGTTATTTTTTTCTTCTTACGAGAATAACTACATAATTGATAGATTGAGAAACTTTGGTGTCCAACTGAAAATTTCAGAAGAAGAACTAGTTGGGTTAACAGATAAATTAAAAGGAGATGTTATCGTTATATCGGGGGTGTTTGAGCACGTATCCAGAAGCGAATTAAAAAAATTAATAGAAGATAATGGAGGTAAAGTAAGTAGCTCAATATCTTCGAAAACAAGCTATATTGTTGCGGGGACAAACATGGGGCCAAGTAAAAAGGAAAAGGCCATGAAATTAAATATTCAATTATTATCTGAAATTGATTTTTTGAAAAAAATCAATTTTCTTAGTGATACCGATTAAATCTATTGAAGAAGCATCACTTTTTGTAAGTATAATAAAAAATATAAAATAAAAATTCCTACAAAAATAAATAAATATTTAAATTTAATCGATAAAAAGTAAAAATAATACGTTTAATTGCATTTTTTTTTATATGTTTGTCACATAACTTTAAACCTACGTTATGTACAAGTCGAAAGTCTTGATGAGTTTTGTGCCAATTATCTACATTTCTTTTATTGTATGTTTGCTATTTAATAAGGCGGATTTGGCATTAAAAATAAGTGCTTTACTTAGTCCAGCCATAACGGTATTATATTTTTCATTTGTTAAAAAGAGAACGATTCCGGTTTCCCTATTTTTAATATTTTTTTCTACATCGGATATAATGGTACTTTTTGCAGATTATATTTCTTATGAGCTAAATTATTTTATAGGGAATGCTTTATATGTTTGTGCCTATTTTTCCTTAATTTTCGAAATATGTAAAAGTACTTGTATCGCTCATATTCTTCAAAATCTTAAGGTACATGTGTTCGTTTTAACGGCACTGAATATTTATATTGTCTACGTGTTACAAGTTATTGTTACACCTCATTTGTCACCATTGTCAGGAGAATATATAATGGAATTAATATACAATGTTGTCATGTTAGTTTTGCTATCACTATCCTTACTTAATTTCTTTCATAGAGATGACAAAAAATCCTTATTGTTATTCATAGGTTCATTGTGTATTGTCTTTGCAGAAGTTCTTGGAGTGGCTTATTTATATGTGACAAATGAAGGGTTGTTAAATTTTATATCAACTACCTTATTTTTATTAGCCTTCTATATTTTGTTTTGGCAGTCAAAGGTCAGAGCAGAGGAGCCAAGAAAATTATTGATTGAAGAATTTTAATAACGGGATATCCTTTCTATGTAAATAAAATATTACACAAGACATTGTAAAGGAAATAACACCTGTATAGAACAACAGTCCAGCATCATTATTTATTTCTACACCCAATACGGTTAAATGTGCAATGATTGCACCGGCTAATACCCCAATACTTAATAATGCCCCAGCCCAGGCAGTTTTTCTAATTATCAGCAACACCCCTGCGATTAGCTCTATTATACCGGTTGCAATTCTACCAATGGGTTCCATACCTAGCGATTCAAAAATAAATACGCTGTCTGGATGTGCTGCAAATTTAAATCGAAGAGTTTGAATTAAAATAATCGCAACAAAAATTCTCAAAAGCAGGGGAAAGTGTCTTTTCATAATTCTGAACTATAATTTTGAGATTAGACGGACAACACGCGCCTACATTTCAAAAAAATTATAAATTAAACACGAATGGATACCCCATTTGCAGATTTATTGTTTTCAGAATCAAAATAAAAGTCTATTCTTCCCAGGTTAATCCCATAACATCCGACTTGATTTACCAATACATTCTCACCATCTTTGTTCTTAACTACAGTTGGTTTTGGGAGAAAAGTATGGGTATGTCCTCCTATGATTAAATCAATACCACTAGTGGCTTCTGCGAGACGCAAATCACTTATCTTTTTCGGATTATTTCTGTAATGGTAGCCTAGGTGCGATAAGCATACAATCAGGTCGCACTGCTCTATTGTTTTTAAAACTCTTACCATTTCTTGACTCGTTTCTACAGGATCTAGGTAAAGGGTTTCTTTGTAAAGTGAAGATTCTACAAGTCCATTTAATTCAATACCAAGTCCAAAAACACCTATTTTAATTCCATCCTTAACGAATACCTTGTATGGTTTGGTATGTGAGTCCATTATCGTATTAGTAAAATCATAATTTGCAGAAATAAACTCAAATTCTGCATGCGGAAGTTGGGCATAAAGTCCGTCAATACCATTATCGAAATCATGATTTCCGATCGTAGCGGCATCATACTGCATTTTACTCATTAATTTAAACTCCAATTCACCACCATAGTAATTGAAATATGGAGTACCTTGAAAAATATCGCCGGCATCCAATAAAAGCGTATTTGGATTCTCATTTTTAATAGATTCTATCAAACTTGCTCTTCTAGACACGCCTCCCTTGTTGGGATTTCTCCCATCTTCTGGTCCAAACGGATCGATATGACTATGGACGTCATTCGTATGAAGAATTGTTATCTTTTTCGTTTTAGACGTACTGCAGGATTGAAAACTAAGTTGCCCTAATGCCGTTGCAGCAGCACCGGCTGATGCGCGCTGTATAAAATCTCTTCGATTCATTATTTTGTATGGATTTGAGTAAACCTATCATCAATGATCGGTTTTAAAGTATCGATTTTTTTCAGGTAGTCAATTAATGCATTACGTATTTTGTAGTTTAAGTCGAACACACTGTCATTTGGTCTAAAGAATCTCATGTTATCACCGCTGTTGTACAGATAATCATTAGTTGCAACAAAATAGGTGTTATTTTTAATTATTGGTTTGCCATTTATCAGGGCTTCAACTGGTTTGAAGTCGTTATCAATTGTTAGTTTAAGGTTGGAGACAGGGTTTGCTCTTCTTGAATTACAAAGATAATCTACCATACTATCCATCTGTTGCCCTTTCAATGCAACTATTACGATTTTGTTTTCAAAAGGCATGAGTTCAAACATATTTCTAACGGTAACATCGCCTTTCGAAATAATTGAACGTATACCACCGTGGTTTAATAAAACCATATCAATATTATTACCGGTTCTGCGATTAAAAATAGGGTTTGCCTGCTTAAAGATTGCATCAGCCATGAAATTCCCTATAGCCGTATTAAGCGTTCCATCTGACTTTGAATAAGTGTCCTTGGCATAAGCAATAACACTATCTAAATCTTTTTCGAGATGAGTTCTGAAAGGTTCTATAAAAGACTCAATGTCATTTTTCTTGGGGATGGAATCATTTATTTCAATTAATTTACCTTCAATTGTTGTAAGTGTGAATGATTGTTTTTTGCAGCTTAAAAAAATTAAAAAATTTAACAAAAAAATCAAATGTGTAATCCTCATATCTAATGCAAAAATGTTGATGGTACTTTTGCTACCTTTGTCCAAAGTATAAATATAGATGATTTTAAAAGGTTTCAAGGAAAAATCTATTAAAAAGTATTTAAACAAAATATTATCTGAGCGTAAAATATATGTTGACGATAGCAAGGTTGAAAGTTTAGGAGTTATTTTGAATATTGATGAGGTTGAGGATTTTGAATTATTCAGAAATCTAGCGACTTTTTTGCGAGTGCGTCCGAATAAGTTTAAGATCATAGCCTATTCCCCTACAAAAAGTGAAAAACCTAACTTTTGGGAGGTCTGTTTCAATTCCAGGGATATTGGTTGGTATGGTTCGATTAAGAAAATAGAATTACAATCGTTTTTAGATAGGCCATTTGATGCTCTAATTAGTTATTACACCAGTGATGAAGTAGAGCTTAGGTTACTCACAGGGTTATCCAAAGCCCAATTTAAGATTGGTATTTTACAGAAAGATGAAAGGTTAAACGATCTCATAATCAAAACCAATAAGGAAGAATTTGAAGTGTTTAAAAAAGAAATTTTTAAATACTTAACCATTTTAAACAAATTAAATAATGAATAGAAAGTTTGTAGGAACTGGAGTGGCTTTAGTAACGCCATTTAATTCAGATTTGAGCATTGACCACGAAGCTCTAAAAAACATTGTGGAATTTAATATTGAAAATGGTACAGATTACCTGGTAATTTCAGGTACTACCGGAGAAAGTGTAACGATATCGCGGCAAGAAAAAAAAGATATCATTAAGACCATTTCAGATGCCAACAATGGAAGAGTACCTATGGTTTTGGGTATTGGGGGAAATAATACAGCTTCGATAATTGAAGAAATTAAAACTACGGATTTAAGTGAAATGGACGCTATTTTGTCGGTCGCACCCTATTATAGTAAGCCAACCCAGGAAGGGCTCTACCAGCATTTTAAAGCCATTTCAGAAGTATGTCCCATTGATGTTATCCTTTATAATGTTCCTGGTCGAACCTCCAAAAATATGGAACCTTCAACTACCGTGCGATTGGCAAAAGACTTCAAAAACATCATCGCAGTAAAAGAGGCTGGGAACAATGTGGCCCAGTATTTACAGCTTATAAAGGACAAACCCGAAGATTTTTTAGTTATATCTGGAGACGACGATTTGGCCCTTGGGGTTGTGTTAGCAGGAGGAGCAGGTGTTATTTCAGTTATTGGTCAGGCATTTCCGAAACCATTTTCTGATATGATTCGATTGGGTCTTCAAGGTAAAGCTAAAGAAGCTTATGCCTTACATTACAAGCTTATGGATGTCATAGGTTATATTTTTGAAGAGAATAATCCCGCAGGAATTAAAGCCGTTTTTGAAGCCTTAAGTTTATGCAGTGACAAGGTAAGATTACCTTTAGTTCCGGCATCCTTGCAATTAAAAGCAAAGATTGAACGTTTTGTTAAGGAGTTCTAATAGTGTTAAATATAACTTAATCCTTACAATTCCTATATTACAGGGATTAATTTAGCACTTAAAATATATTTTTAAAATCCATATTATTACATTAATTTTGCATCCTGTTTTTTAGTTATGAGGACTCTTGCTTACATATTATTGGTATTCATATCCTTAAGCTCTTGTAGCGAATATCAAAAGGTGTTGAAAAATGAGGATATTGCCCCTAAATTCAAAATGGGTGAAGCCTTATATGATGAAGGTAAATTTGACAAGGCTAATCGTCTTTTTGCTCAGATTGTTCCCAATTACAGAGGGAAACCTCAAGCAGAAAAATTGATGTATCTGTATTCTAATTCCTTTTACAAAATGAAGGATTTTTATGTGGCAGGGTATCAGTTTGAGCGATTTGCAACCAGCTACCCTAATAGTGAAAAAGTGGAGGAAGCCTCCTTTTTAAGTGCTAAGAGCTATTATATGCTATCACCAGTTTATACTAAGGATCAGACAGAAACCAAAGAAGCGATTGAAAAACTTCAAAATTTCATTAATTTATTTCCTGAATCTCAGTATTTGGAGGAGGCAAATAAATTGGTTAAGGAATTGGAATTTAAGCTAGAACAAAAGGCTTTCAGCATAGCCAAACAGTATAATCATATATCGGATTATCCTGCATCCATAAAATCTTTTGAAAATTTTATTTTTGAATTTCCCGGATCTTCTTTGCGTGAAGATGCTATGTTTTATAAATTGGATTCTTCATATAAACTGGCCATTAATAGTATAGAATATAAAAAAGAAGAGCGCTTGAAAGAGGCTAAAGCCAGTTCGGATGCTTTCAAAAAGTCTTTTGTAAATTCAAAATACCTCGAGGAAGTGAATAAAATGGTAGAAGAAATTGATAATCAATTAAAGTATTATACTGCGAATAGTTAATTTGAAAACAATAGAGAGTACCTAATAGAATAATTAAGAAATAAAAATAGTAAAGGCTATCAGCCAAAATTAATTAAAAGATAAAATGGATTTAAAAAAAACTAAGGCTCCGGTAAATACAATGACCTATGATAGAAATCAAATAGATGAACAAACTGGAAACATCTACGAAGCTATATCCATAATTTCTAGAAGAGCTGAGCAAATTAATACGGAAATTAAAAAGGAGCTTATTGATAAATTGGAGGAGTTTGCTACCTACAATGACAGCCTTGAAGAAATTTTTGAAAACAAAGAACAAATTGAAGTTTCTAAGTTCTATGAGAAACTTCCTAAGCCGCATGCCTTAGCTATTCAAGAATGGTTAAAAGAGAAAGTTTACTTTAGAAATACTGAGGAAGATTCTCAGGAATAGAACCATCATGTCAATATTAAGTGGCAAAAATATACTGTTAGGCATAACTGCTGGTATTGCCGCTTATAAAAGTGCTTTTTTAGTTCGGTTGTTTGTTAAGTCCGGTGCTCACGTGAAGGTAGTGATGACTCCTGCCGCCAAAGACTTTGTAACGCCTTTAACACTTTCTACCCTTTCAAAAAATACGGTCTACTCTTCGTTCATTAATGACGACGAAGGTGATGCCGTTTGGAATAATCATGTTGACCTTGGATTGTGGGCCGACCTTTTTGTCATCGCCCCCGCAACAGCTAATACCTTGTCAAAAATGGCAAATGGCGTTTGCGATAATTTGCTGCTGGCAACATATTTATCGGCCAAGTGTCCAGTTTATTTTGCTCCAGCAATGGACTTAGATATGTATAAACATCAGAGCACTTTAAAATCTTTGGAAGTATTAGAAGGATATGGAAATATTATGATTCCTGCTACACGCGGAGAATTAGCCAGTGGTTTATTTGGAGAAGGACGAATGGCAGAACCAGAGGACATAGTGGCCTTTATTGAAGATAATATTTTGAGAGACCTTCCGTTAAGAGGAAAAAAAGTACTTGTTACGGCAGGGCCAACATATGAAGCTATAGATCCTGTGAGATTTATCGGGAATTATTCCAGCGGTAAAATGGGCTTTGAAATTGCAAAAGTGGCTGCAAATTTAGGTGCCGAGGTCACACTGATTTCAGGTCCTACATTCGAAAAGGCTGAACACAGCTTAATCAAAATTATTCCTGTTGTCAGTGCCCAGGAAATGTATGATAATGTCCATAAGTTTTACGAGGACACAGACATTGCCATTCTATCTGCGGCAGTAGCAGATTTCAGACCTAAACACCCCTCCAGTAAAAAAATAAAAAAGAACGATGCTGGGTTAACCATAGAATTGGAAAAAACTAAAGATATTTTGGAATCTTTGGGCAGATTAAAAAGACATCAGTATTTGGTCGGTTTTGCCTTAGAAACTGATAATGAAATAGAAAATGCAAAACAGAAACTAAAAAGAAAGAATTTAAATTTAATTGTTTTAAATTCGTTAAATGATCAGGGAGCTGGTTTTCAAAGTGATACAAACAAAGTTACCTTTATAGATAATAAAGAACGTAAAACAGTGTTTGAATTAAAGGATAAAACAGAAGTAGCCAAAGATTTATGTAATGAAATTATAAAACAGATCCATGCGTAACATATTTTTTAGTCTCTTTTTTTATATTGGTTTTGTAGGTTTTGCCCAGGAGTTAAATTGCAACTTAGTGGTCAATGCAAGGCAAACTGGAAACGATAATCAAACGATTTTTAAAACTTTGGAAAAGCAATTGACCGAGTTTGTCAACAATACGAAATGGACCAATAGAACTGTTGCACCTCAGGAACGCATTGATTGCAGTATGATCATTACCATAACCGAGTACAGTGGAGAATCCTTTCAGGGGACGATTCAGGTGCAATCATCAAGACCTGTATTTGGCTCCTCATTTACAACGCCGGTTTATAATTTTAATGACAGGGATTTTTCATTCCGATATTTAGAATTTCAAAATTTAATATTTAACCCATCTCAGTACGAATCCAATCTTATTTCTGTTTTGACTTTCCATATTTACATAATGTTGGGATTAGATGCCGAGACCTTCGCGACCAAAGGTGGTGAAACCCTTTTTAAGCAGGCTCAAACTATTTTAAATTATTCTCAACAGGAAAATTATAAAGGTTGGAAACTTGAAGATGGCCTTCAAAGTAGATTTGCCTTAATTGATAATTTGTTATCACCGACATTTTCGGCTTACCGAGAAGTTATGTACAGATACCATCGTTTAGGATTGGACATTATGAGTGAAAACCCCAAAAAAGGAAAAGAAGAAATAGCCTCCTCGCTTAAATTATTTGATGCAATGAATAGTCGAAGACCCAATTCGTTTTTATTGCGAACCTTTTTTGATGCAAAGTCGGATGAGATCGAACAAATATTTACAGATGGCCCCAATGTAAATATTGCTAGTGTAAAGGAAACTCTGCAAAATGTCGCGCCAATGCATTCCAGCAAATGGGCTAATATTAAGTTTTAGGGTCTATTATTTATTGAATTCATTTACTATATTTATTTCCTAACAATAACGTTTTTGGCAATTTGTTAAAATCACTTTCCATAAAAAACTATGCGCTGATTGAAAATCTGCATGTCAGTTTTGATAATGGTTTATCAATAATTACCGGTGAAACCGGAGGCGGGAAATCCATTTTACTTCAAGGACTGTCTTTAATTTTGGGAAAACGAGCTGATTTCAGCAGTTTAAAAGACAATTCTATTAAATGTATTATTGAAGCGGTCTTTGATATTACTAATTACGATCTGAAATCTTTTTTTAAGGATGAAATTCTCGATTTTGATGATCAGACGATTATTAGACGTGAAATACTGCCCTCTGGTAAATCACGTGCATTCGTAAACGATTCACCTGTTCAATTAAAGAGTTTACAGCTTCTAGGGGAGCGATTAATAGACATTCATTCACAACATGAAACTTTGCAGATAGTAGATGATAATTATCAATTTAAAGTAATTGATGCTTTAGCTGGTAATGCTTCTTTGTTAAAGCGTTACAGAGAGGAATTGAATCAGTTTAGAGTAGCACGGAAAGAACTGGATAAATTAATGAAATTAAAGTCTGAGGTCATTAAGGAGCAGGATTATAATACATTTCTTTTAAATGAGCTGCTTGAGGCGAATTTGGTTGAAGATGAGTTGGTGGAACTTGAAGAAGAATACGAAACACTCAATAATGTAGAGGACATCAAGGAAAAACTGGCGACCTCTTCTCAGATTTTGAATGACGAAGAACAAGGTGTTATGTCTCGTTTATCAGAACTAAAGACTAATTTCACCAAACTCGCCAATCTGTCATCGAATTATAATGATTTGTTTGAGCGCATCCGAAGCAGCTTTATTGAATTGGATGATATTCATATAGAGATTGATCGCTTGTTAGAGCATTTAGAAGCAAATCCAGAACGTCTGGAGCAGGTAAATGTGCGTTTGGGAATATTAAATAATTTGTTATTGAAACATGGAGCAATGGATCTTAGAGAGCTCATTTCAATTCGCGATCAGCTTCTGGAAAAATGTTCAGTTACAGAAAATTTAGATGATACTATTTTAAAAAAGGAAGCCGAGTTATTAGAAAAACAAAAAACTCTCGACCATTTATCAAAGGATATCCATGAAAAAAGAAGATTAGCGATTCCAAATCTTAAACAACAATTGGAGACCATATTAAAAGATTTGGGTATGCCTAATGCAAAGTTTTCTATACAATTAAATTACACCACTAATTTGTTCTCGAATGGAAAGGATGAATTATTATTTCTATTCTCAGCTAATAAGGGCGGGAACTTTTTAGAATTGAAAAAGGCAGCATCAGGAGGGGAGTTGTCAAGAATCATGTTGGCCATAAAATGGGTTTTATCCAATTATATCAAGTTGCCAACCATTATGTTTGACGAAATCGATACAGGGGTTTCCGGTGAAATTTCTAATAAAATGGGTGAAATAATGTTAGATATGAGCAGGAGCATGCAGGTATTTACCATAACCCATTTACCGCAAATAGCGGCAAAAGGGCATTATCATTTCAAAGTATATAAAGAGGATATTAATAATATTACACAAACCAAGTTAATTAGACTTAACCATGATGAGCGGATTGTTGAAATAGCCCAGATGTTAGGAGGAATAGAAATGTCATCGTCAGCGATTGCCCATGCCAAGGAATTACTCAATTAAAAATATTAGCTATTGAAGTTTAAAGTTTATTACTTTTGCCACAATATGTTTGTTATTATTTAACAAATGCTTTATTAAAATTATTTTTTAAAAAATACTGTAATGTTCTAATGTTATCGAAGGGTTATAATACAAAGAATAATTAATGAAGTAGATCTTTGCGATAATTTTAACGTACACAAATTAATTAAATCTTAACTAATGTATAATTTATTAAAAGGAAAAAAGGGGATCATATTTGGAGCTTTGGATTCAAATTCAATTGCTTGGAAAACAGCTGAACGCGTACATGAAGAAGGGGGGCAATTTGTTCTGACAAACGCACCAGTAGCGATGCGAATGGGACAAATCAATGACTTGGCAAGTAAAACAGGTTCTAAGATTATTCCGGCTGATGCGACATCAGTCGAGGATTTACAAAATCTCATAGACCAATCAATGGAAATTTTAGGAGGAAAATTAGATTTTATTTTACACTCCATCGGTATGTCTATAAATGTTAGAAAGGGAAGACATTATACCGATCAAAATTATGATTGGACACAAAAAGGAACGGATGTTTCTGCAATTTCCTTCCACAAACTCATGCAAACTTTATACAAATCAGATGCTATGAATGAGTGGGGTAGCATTGTTGCATTAACTTATATGGCAGCTCAAAGGGTATTTCCAGATTATAATGATATGGCTGATAATAAGGCCTACTTAGAAAGTATAGCACGTAGTTTTGGTTATTTCTTTGGTCGCGATAAGAAAGTTCGAGTTAATACCATTTCACAATCTCCAACACCAACGACAGCAGGCAGTGGTGTAAAGGGATTTGACGGTTTTATTGCCTATGCAGAAAAAATGTCTCCTTTAGGCAATGCCACCGCTCTGGATTGTGCTAATTATACCGTTACATTATTTAGTGATTTAACAAAAAGGGTAACTTTACAGAACCTATACAATGATGGTGGATTTAGTAATATGGGTGTTAGTGATGCGGTCATGTCTACATTTATTGGCGAAGAATAGAAAAATTGTAAATAGTGAAATGAAATGAGATCATTTCATTATTGATTTTCAAACCAGAAATACCATTATGCCACCTTTTTAAGGTGGCTTTTTTATTTGTATTGGTTACATTTGTGTGATGCATATTAACTATTCTTTTATTATTCCTGTTTATAACCGTCCTGAGGAAATTCAGGAGCTATTGGAAAGTTTTGTTCGTTTGAAGACCGATATAAAGTTTGAAGTGGTTATAGTGGAGGATGGCTCTACCGTATCCTCAAAAGCTATAGTAGATAATTTTATGGATACGTTAGAGATTTCTTATTTCTATAAGAAGAATTCAGGTCCCGGTGACTCAAGAAACTATGGGATGAAACGGGCAAAGGGAAATTATTTTATAATTCTGGATTCGGACTGCATTTTGCCAGATAATTATCTTACAGAAGTTGATGCAGAGTTAAAAATGGAATATGTTGACTGTTTTGGGGGGCCTGATGAAGCCCTGGATTCATTTTCAAATCTGCAGAAGGCGATTAATTTTACCATGACGTCTTTTATTACAACCGGAGGTATCAGGGGAAAAAAGAAGAGTATTAAAAAGTTTCAACCCCGGAGCTTTAATATGGGTCTTTCGAAAAAAGCGTTTAAAGAATCAAATGGGTTTGGTTCCATTCATCCCGGGGAAGATCCCGATCTATCGATCAGATTATGGAATTTAGGTTATAAAACCAGGCTAATACCAAATGCTTTTGTATATCATAAGAGACGAATCTCATGGAATGGATTTTATAAACAGGTCAAAAAGTTCGGCATGGTACGACCCATATTAACACAGTGGCATCCAAATACAAGAAGTTTGACCTATTGGTTTCCTTTGGTCTTTAGTCTGGGGTTTGTGGTTTCAATATTTTTGCTTCTTTTAGGATATTATTGGTTTATTCTAGTTTATGCATTGTATTTTTTAATTGCGTTCCTTAAGGCTTTGGCATCAACGAAAAACTTTATAGTATCTATTTATTCATTAATCGCCATTGGAATTCAATTTTTCGGGTATGGTTTTGGATTTTTGAATTCAACTATTGCCCTGATACTATTAGGAAGAGACCCCCGAACACATTTTCCAGAACTTTTTTATAAATAATTATGATTAACACATTGAGAGCTAAATTTCTGGGTGCCATACAGAATAAAAAAATCAACATTTTTTTATTGTTCTTGATTTTATCTTTCATCATATTAATTTTCACCAAGCTTTCTAAGACCTATACGAATACAATAGCATTTAAAATCAAACGCGTTAATGTGCCGGAAGAAAGAGTAGTTTTGAATACTTCTGATTCGACTTTAAATATGACATTAAGTACGCATGGATTTAAATGGTTGAGCTATTATTTTAACAGACCAGAGATAATCATAGATTTTTCAAAAGATGTCATCGAAAGTAGTTCAAAATATATTTGGACCAGGAATAAGGCGCGCTTATTTAACACTAGTACATTCACAAATCAAGTTAAAATCATTGCGGTTTACCCGGATACCTTATATTTTACATTTGATGTGAATTCCATCAGAAAAATACCGGTAGAGTTAAGACAAAATATTTCGTTTAGTCCAGGATATGATAGTTTTAGTGGGTTTTTGATTAGCCCGGATTCCATTAAAGTTGTAGGGCCAGAGCATGTTATAGATACAATTAACGCAATAGAAACTGAAATGGTTTCATTAAAAGATGTCAAATCCAATATTGACATCACCGTAAAATTAGATTTGCCCAAATCATTAAAAGAGGTACGCTATACAAATTCAGATGTAAATTTGAATGCCGAGGTAGAACGGTTTACTGAAGGGAATTTAAAAATTCCAATAACTGTTATTAACACTCCGGATGATTTGAAATTAAATTATTTTCCAAAAGAGGTTACAATATCTTTTTATACCAGTTTAAATCAATTTAATTTGGTTAAACCGAATGATTTTAGAGTAATCTGTGATTATAGTAAGTTAAATAGTGAGGGCTCTTTTTTTATTCCCGAGATTGTGAAAACTTCTGAGCATGTGAAAAGTGTAAAAATTAATAATCAACGCGTTGAAATTATTATTTTAGAATGATTATTGTCGGACTAACAGGTGGAATAGGAAGTGGTAAATCTACTGTCGCAAATGCCTTTAATGCTTTGGGTATTCCTGTTTATATCGCAGATGAGGAGGCAAAAAGACTCATGAATAAATCCCAAGTCATAAAACGGCAGCTCATTGGTTTGTTTGGGGAGGAAGTTTATACAAAGGAAGGTTTAAACAGGTCTTTTATTGCCAATATTATATTTAAGAATAAATCCTTATTAAATAAAATTAATGACATAGTACACCCGGAAGTAGCCAAACATTTTAAAAAATGGGTTAAAGCTCAAAATGGGCCGTATGTTGTAAAGGAAGCAGCCATTTTGTTTGAAAATAATGGGTATAAGGCATGCGATTACGTCATTACCGTAACTGCTCCAAAAGATGTAAAAATGCAGCGCCTGTTGTCTCGAGATAAGACTTCTATCGAGAGAATTGAAGCCATAATGCAAAATCAATGGCACGATGAAGATCGAATACCTTTGTCTGATTTTGTGATTGAAAATACAGATTTGGAAAATACAAAAAAGCAAGTTTTAAATATTCATCATAAAATTCTTGAAAGAATTAGGTGACAGCCAAATTTTAACATTTTTGTTAACATTAGGTTAAATGGTAACTTTTCTAAATGTTAAAATGTTAAATTTGACTAATGAGCAGGAGAATATTTAGCCTATTGGTTCTATTAATGAGTTTGTCTCTTATAGGAATTATATTTGTTCAGGCTTACTATATTAAAGGGTCCGTAAAAAATGAAGAAAACAGGTTTAAATTTAAAGTGCAAACCGTTTTGGCCAATGTATCTAACCAAATTCAAGATGATGAATTGGCTACCTATTTTGAGAAATATCAGAATTTGATAAGTGAAAAAAAAGAGGCCGATTCTGTATCTGTATCACAATTATTCATTTATCAACAAAACAACAATACCAAACAAGCACTTATTTACAAAAGTGGTGTTTTGGAAGATAATTACAAGTTATCTTCATCGCTCTTTGACATTGGTTTAGATAGTATTAACATCCAAAGCATTTTTGGAAGTTCAAATGCTGAGATATATGAAAACATCGAATTTTCTGAGTCTAACACTAATCAGGCACCTATTTTAAGTATCATAAATAGTGGGAGTTTAAATGAGGCACAAAAATTAAGTTTTGAGAAAAATTTTAAGGCAATTTCAAAACGAACACCCATTCACAAGCGTGTTTCGAAGGAGAAAATAGCCGATTTGCTCTCAAAAAAATTAAAAGAGAATGATATAGACATAGATTACGAATTTGCCATATATAGTAACGATTTGGCAACTAAAGTACAAAGTGACAATTTTGAATTTGATAAAACTTCTGCATATAACATTCCTATGTTTTATGATGAAAATAATGTGAGTAATTATAAGCTCTATGTAAACTTTCCTGATGATAAAAAGTTTATTTTATCTTCAGTAATTGGAATGATCTTATTGTCCGTTGTATTCACATCGGTGATAATTATTGCTTATTCAAGTGCCCTATTTCAATTGGTAAAGCAACGTAAGATTTCCCAGATTAAAACGGACTTTATTAATAATATGACACATGAGTTTAAAACTCCAATTGCCACTATAAACTTAGCTTTGGATGCAATTAAGAATCCGAAAATAATCGTCGACAGGGAAAAAGTATTACGTTATCTCAACATGATCAAGGATGAAAATAAGCGTATGCATGCACAGGTTGAAAATGTACTTAGAATATCTAAACTTGAGAAAAACGAACTCAACATTAGTAAGGACAGGGTTAATTTACACGACTTAGTTGTAGATGCTATAACTCATGTCGAGCTTATAATAGAAAACAGGAAAGGTTATATCAAGACTTTTCTGGAGGCTGATGAGTCCTCGATATTAGCTAATGAGACACATTTTACCAATGTGATAGTTAATATTTTAGACAATGCGATTAAATATTCGCCTGATTCTCCGGAAATAGAGGTATACACCGAGAATGTGGGAACAAATATTTTATTAAAAATAAAAGATCATGGCAGTGGAATGAGCAAAGCTGCCGCCAAACGTGTATTTGAGAAATTTTATCGAGAACACACGGGAAATATACATAATGTTAAGGGACATGGCTTGGGTTTAGCTTATGTTAAGCGTATTGTCGAAGACCATCAAGGTCATGTTTCTGTCGAAACAGAGAAAGATAAAGGAAGTACATTTATTATTAAACTTCCTATAATAACATAATTATGGAAGAAGTAAACAAGAAAATTTTATTAGTTGAAGACGATCCCAACTTTGGTACGGTACTGAAGGATTATTTAATGATGAACGATTATGATGTGGTTCATGCCAAAAATGGTATGGAAGGATTTGAAAAATTTAAAAAGGACGATTATGACTTATGTATATTAGATGTAATGATGCCTTATAAAGATGGCTTCACCCTCGCCAAAGAAATTCGTGAAAAGAATTCTGATGTACCAATCGTATTCCTAACGGCCAAAGCAATGAAGGAAGATGTGCTTAAAGGGTATAAGGTGGGAGCCGATGATTATTTAAATAAACCATTTGATAGTGAGGTTTTATTAATGAAAATAAAAGCCATCATGCAGCGAAAAGCTACGGAGACTATTTCTGATAGCAAACAGTTTGAATTTAAGATTGGTCGATTTGATTTAAACTCAAAACTCCGTTTTCTTCGTTTCGATGGAGGTGAACCGATTAAATTGTCACCAAAGGAAAATGAACTCTTACGATTGTTGGCATTGCATGAAAATGATTTAATGCCTCGTGAATTAGCACTTACTAAAATATGGCGCGATGATAATTATTTTACATCGCGAAGTATGGACGTCTATATTGCTAAACTTCGCAAATATTTAAAACCCGATGAAAAGGTAGAAATCCTTAATATTCATGGTGAAGGATTTAGATTGGTAATTAATGATTGAGTAATACGTTATTACTAAAATTAAATCCATATTTAAAAAGGAATTCAATAGCATTTCTATAAATAACAAAACAGCAAGCTAAAGAGTTTGCTGTTTTGGTTATTGAAAGTTCTAAAAGAATAACTTCTTAATAAGCTATACTGCTACATCGTGTTCGCGCAGTGCCTCGTTTAAAGAGGTCTTTTTATTTGTACTCTCTTTCCGTATACCAATAATAAGGGCGCAGGGTACGTTATAGTTTCCAGCCGGGAAGGATTTCGTGTAGCTTCCGGGAATAACTACGGAACGAGCAGGAACACGACCCTTTAATTCAACAGGAGTGTTGCCTGTCACATCAATTATCTTTGTAGATGCCGTTAATACCACATTGGCGCCTAATACAGCCTCAGTTTCTACGCGAACCCCTTCAACTACGATACAGCGGGAGCCAATAAATGCATTATCTTCAATAATTACGGGAGCAGCCTGTAATGGTTCCAATACACCACCAAGGCCAACACCACCAGAAAGGTGTACATTCTTGCCAACTTGAGCACAGCTGCCAACGGTAGCCCAGGTATCTACCATAGTACCTTCATCTACATATGCACCAATATTCACATAACTAGGCATTAAAATAGTACCCTTGGAGATATAGGAACCATGTCTGGCTACGGCATGAGGAACCACTCGAATCCCTTTTTGGGCATAACCTTTCTTCAATGGAATTTTATCGTGAAATTCTAATGGCCCGGCTTCAATAGTTTCCATTTTCTGTATTGGAAAATATAAAACAACAGCTTTTTTCACCCATTCATTGACTTGCCAACCATCTGCCGTGGGCTCGGCAACACGTAATTCTCCCTTATCAAGTAAGTCGATAACACGTTTAATGGCACCTGTTGTCTTTACATCATGTAAAAGCGATCGGTCTTCCCAGGCCTGTTCTATAATTTGTTGTAAATCTGTCATTAGTCATTAAATTTTGACAAATATAACTTCTAAGTATTTAAAAATAGAATTTTGAACGTACTATATGGGTTTAAAAGTTGACAAAAATTTAAGGGATAAAATGGGGATTTCGCAATACTAATTCTTCGTTTTTTCCTTTGAGTGGAATTACTTTTAAGATGAAGTGCAATTTACCTGTCAGTTGGTCGGTAAATTGGTGTTATTCATCAGTTAATCGGTAGAAATCATCACATTTTCTAATAATCGAAAATACTAAATACTACAACTAATTTTTTACACTTTTGGTGAATACCCGCCCTATATTTGAATCAGAAATCAAAACCCAAATCTGATGAAAACTTTATTTATAACTTTAACTTTAGTACTTTCTTTTACGTTATCAAACGCTCAGAGTAATGTAGAGACTACAACTGAAGCAGCTCAAGAAGTTGTAACGCCTTCAACAGATAATACAGTAGAAATTGATACTACAAAATTAAATGAAGCTATTTCTAAAACCAGTGATATCAAAAATTACTTAAATATGGAGCGTAAGGTTGACAACATTAAACTGGTTTTTCCTAAAATACACAGACGTAAAATCGCATAAGCTATAATTCATATTCAAATATTAATAAGGTTAACTATTGATTAAAGACCATCTCCTAAAGATGGTCTTTTTTACTTTTATCATTATTTTTGAATTTTAAAATCCAATGGGACGCATATTAGCTTTAGATTATGGCTTAAAAAGAACCGGTATCGCGGTTACTGATGAATTGCAGATTATTGCATCCGGATTAACGACCGTTAATACCACGGACTTGATTTCTTTTTTAACGAAGTATTTGGAAAATGAGACTGTTGATTTGTTTCTGATCGGAGAGCCCAGGCAAATGAATTACACGGTTTCTCAAAGTGAAATCCATATTCTGCAATTTATAAAACAATTAACTACAGAATTTCCGAATATCCCCATTAAGCGCATTGATGAACGATTTACCTCAAAATTGGCCTTTCAGACAATGATTGACGGTGGACTAAAGAAGAATCAACGTAAAAACAAAGCACTAATAGATAAAATTAGTGCTACAATTATTTTACAAAGTTATTTGTATTCAAAAAATACGGAATAAAATTAGATAGATGTAAAATTTTGTTTAATTTTAATCGTCGAACTTTATTTACCAACCTATGAAACACTTTTACCTACTACTTATTTTTTTTGGAATTAATTTAATTTCTGGACAGGTTTGCCCCGATAAGGGATTCGCTTCTGGAAATTTAGTTTATTTTATTGATGACGACAATATGTTCAACTGTGGTGATTGGCCTATAAACATTACTGTTGATGGTATTAATTATGTACGTACACAGTGCACAACAGATTTGTTGACGTACGAAACTAGTGACACTCCAATTCCTGATAATGCGGCCTTCACTGCAGATTTTGGTGGAACCATTGGTACTTGTGACTTCGAAGCTGATGGAACTTTACCAATAGAAGAATTTATTTTAAATAAGGTACTTCAGGTTTATCCCAATCCTTTACGATATGGAAATGATATAACCTTATCCTTTGGATCACCTACTAATGCTGAGATTAGTTTGTATAACGTTACCGGCAGAAAGGCATTAGAGTTGACAATTGAAGATAGTGCAAGTAAGAATATTGACCTTTCAAGTTTATCAAACGGTGTTTACATGCTTAAAATAGCAAAAGGAGACGCCATGGTAACGAGGAAAATAGTTATCATGAAGTAATACTTTTACCCTAAAAAAAGAAACTCCTTTTAAATAAAGGAGTTTTTTTTTGCTTATTTATTTCTATCCGTTGGAAGAGTTGTATTTTTGCTTCATTAAATGTATATCAATAAAAATGATTTTACCAATTGTAGCCTATGGTGATCCTGTATTGAAGAAAAAGGCAATCGACATAACCAAAGATTACCCGAACTTAGATGTTCTTATAGCGAATATGTTCGAAACGATGTATAACGCTTATGGCGTCGGTTTGGCCGCACCTCAGATCGGCTTGCCCATTCGATTATTTTTGGTGGATACAGCTCCATTTGCAGAGGATGAGGCCTTTTCTGCGGAGGAGGCAAATGCTTTAAAGGATTTCAAACGTGTTTTTATCAATGCGAAAATAACCGACGAAGCGGGGGAGGAATGGGCCTTTAATGAAGGCTGTTTAAGTATTCCGGATATTAGGGAAGACGTCTCAAGACATCCTGCTATTACTGTGGAGTACTTTGATGAGAACTTTAATTTACATCGAGAATCATTTGATGGTTTGATAGCTCGTGTAATTCAACATGAATACGATCATATTGAAGGGATATTATTTACAGATAAGTTGTCCGGTTTCAAGAAAAGATTGTTAAAGGGTAAACTCGCCAATATTTCAAAAGGTAAAATAAAGGTGGATTATAAGATGAAGTTCCCTAATGAAAAAAAGAAAAGATAACATTTGTTTTGGATTGATAAACAAATATATTTGTGCCCTTTCAACACGAAATTATGAGTTTAGAAAAAATATTATCAATTTCTGGAAGACCTGGTTTATACAGGTTAATAACACAAACAAGGGGAGGTTTTGTGGCGGAGTCTTTAATCGACAGAAAGAGGCTTTCCGTAAGAATTCAACAAAATGTCAGTTTACTCAGTGAAATAGCCATTTATACTTTATCAGAAGAGATTCCCCTTCTGGACGTTTTTAATAAAATAAAAACTAAGGAAAATGGAGAACAGGCTAGTGTCAGGGCGAGTGATTCCCGGGATAAATTGGAGGCATATTTCTTTGATATATTACCGGATTATGATGAAGACCGGGTGTATCCCAGCGATATTAAAAAGGTTATTCAGTGGTATAATTTATTGCAAGAGCAAAATTTGCTGGATGATTTAGATGCTAAGAATAGTGATAAACCAGATTCGTCTGAAGAAGAAGAATAGTTAAATAAAGACCTCCTTTGGAGGTTTTTTTATGGGCTGATGTAAGTTAGGATAGAACCTATCGACCAAAATGCTGATTAACCCGTGCACTCCGTTCGCCATGAATTCAATTTGGTTTTTTGATGACGTCAATCTTTTTAAAGTATTGTGTCCGCATAAGTTTAAAGCTTATAAAGCCTCCCATAAATTCGATTCCTATAAAAAGAAAGATTATATCTATTTTGAGGAAGATTATGCAAATAAAGTGTATCTCATTGAAAAGGGTAAGGTAAAAATTGGATACTACAATGAAGATGGAACCGAGGTGATTAAGGCCATTTTAACTCGGGGAGATTTGTTTGGTGAAACCGCTATCTTCGGAGAATCGAGGCGAGAAGAATTTGCCCAATCCATTGACAATGCTACAAGTATTTGCCCGATAGGGGTTGACACGATGCACAACTTAATGAGAAATAATCAAACGTTTAGTTTTAAAATATATAAACTTATAGGGTTCAAGTTAAAACGTCTGGAAAGGCGCTTACAGTTATTATTGTTTAAGGATGCTAAAACAAGATTAATGGAGTTTCTCGAAGAACTTTGTGCCGATTATGGATACGATTGCGAGAAAACCGGTGATAAGGTGATACACCATCCCTATACTCAAAAAGATATAGCTTCCTTAATAGGGACATCGAGACCAACCTTAAATGTATTGCTTAATGAACTTAAGGATGAAAAAATTATTGAATTCCACAGGAAAGAAATAAGAATCCGAAAAAAGATAGCTTAATGTTACCAACCCATTGTAAATTTATAGGTATTATGTAATTTGTCACTTTAGGATTAAGTTGCTAAAAACACCTTTAATTCTTTGATTTTAAGTTAAATTTGATTCTAAACCTGTGTTATTCAACATTAGTAAATGCATTTGCCTCAGCTAAAATTAAAGGATATCTTATTTATTCTTCTGTTAGTCGTTCTGATAGTTCCTCAAACACGACAACCCGTTCAAATTTTTTTAAATAAAGGGATAGCCATTTTCAGTCCATCAGTTTTAAATCTTGAAGATCAATATAGATTAACAACTTATAATTGGGATCTCATAGATAAAGAGGGTCATGTTCTGAATTTTAAAGAATTTAAGGGCAAGGTGGTATTGGTTAATTTCTGGGCCACCTGGTGCCCTCCGTGTATTGCCGAGATGCCGAATCTTCAGAGGTTATATGATGATTATCACAGCAGAGTTGAATTTCTTTTTGTCACGAATGACGAGTTCAGTACCATAAATCAATTTTTACAGAAAAATGGCTATAGTTTTCCAGTTTACAGATCCCTTTCCAATGATAGGGATATGTTTAATGTAAAAAGTATTCCGAGAACATTCCTAATAGATAAAACAGGAGGAATTATTATTGATAAATCAGGAGCTTCCAATTGGAACAGTCAAAAAGTTAGACAAATAATTGATGATTTAATTTCTGGTAATGCCGGATGATTTTGAAATACCAATAATCTTTTGTTAGTTTACCTGAATTAATATCAAGAACTCGTATTTTGAAAATTGTAGTATTGGATGGTTATACTTTGAATCCGGGAGATTTGTCGTGGGAAGGTCTCAAGGAATTTGGAGAGGTCATTATTTATGATAGAACGGCCTATAATACGGAGGCAATTCTTAAAAATATTGATGATGCCACATGTGTTTTTACCAATAAGACACCATTGGAAAAGGCTGTTCTTAGAAAAGTAAAACATGTAAAATACATTGGTGTCCTAGCCACGGGCTATAATGTGGTAGATGTAAGGGAGGCTCATAACCTTGGCATAACAGTGACTAATGTACCTGCTTATAGCACTTCTGCCGTGGCCCAATTTACAATGGCTTTGCTATTGGAAATTTGCCATCATGTTGGAGCACATAATAGGGCCGTAAAAAATGGGGATTGGTCTAATGCATTGGATTTTTCTTTTTGGAATTTCCCATTGATGGAATTGGAAGGAAAAACCTTAGGCATTATTGGTTTTGGTCGAATTGGACAAGCTACGGCAAAATTGGCTAACGCTTTTGGTTTGAACGTATTATTTAATAGCAGAAGCCGAAAAAATGAATTAGAAACCGAGAATTGTGTCTACGCCGATCTTGATAAACTTTTAACCCATTCCGATATTATAAGTCTTCATTGCCCGCTTTTGGAGGGTACTGAGGGCATCATCAATTCAAAGAATATTGATAAAATGAAGGATGAGGTTATCATTATAAATACTTCCAGGGGCGGTCTTATTAAAGAAAAAGAATTGGCGGAGGCTTTAAATTCCGGTAAAGTATATGCTGCAGCGGTCGATGTTGTTTCTTCAGAGCCCATAGATAAGAATAATCCTTTGTTAAAGGCTAAAAACTGTATCATAACCCCGCACATTGCCTGGGCTTCTTTTGAAGCTAGAAAGCGTTTAATGCAATTGGCAGTACAGAATTTTGAACACTATTTAAACGATGACCCTATTAATGTTGTAAGTTCTTAAGAACTTTTTATTCGATTAAAATTCATTACAAATAATGTTAAAAGAATAAGTGTAAAGGCATAAACCGTATCTTCTACAGGTATGGTAAACAATCTCATGTTTAGGTTTTCAGAATTGTTGTACCAAACCACTTCATTTTTTATAAAACTGCCTGTTAATAGGCCATTTACAATAAAAAATGGGATGAGCATTATTACAAAGGTGAGATAATAGGTGCGAAGAAGTTCTAAGTTTTTTATCATAACCAATATTAACACCATCAATGCTACAGTAAAATTGATAACGGTGTACCATTTATCGTAATTAAAAACTGAGATGACCGCAAATATTATAGAAAGAATAGTACCGAGGGCTTTAGTTGTACTTTTGGACAGCCTTCGATTAGGAAAATAATGAATCAGTGCATAATGTGTAAAAACACATGCATACGGAATACAAACAAAGAACAACCATTCTTCAATGGGTAAATTAAACAGCCTTAAACCCAAAAAATAATCACTATTAAATCCCCAAATACCGTGATTTGTAAATACGATATCCCATGGGATAAAAACAAGCATGCTAATTAAAATCCCCGTAAAAAGAGATTTCCAATTTTTGTAAAATCTTAACTTTGGATGAAAACTAAAAATAAAAGGAATAGATAATGAACCTAGATTCAAGAACAAATACAAAGAAGTCATTAACTATTTTTTAAAATATTTAAATGGTACGAACAGCATTCCGAAGCACTCTCCATCCTTCTTACCCAGGTGTTTATGATGTATTTTGTGTGCGCGTCTAACACCTCTCGCATACCAGTTATTTACATTTCTAAATAGTTTGAATCGCTGATGTATAAAGATATCATGAACTAAAAAATAGGATACACCATAAGAGAAAATACCCAAACCAATGGGCAAACCTGGCCAAAAGTCTTTAAATTCCCATAGCAAAATAAAACTTATACTCACTACTGCATAGAACAGGAAAAATGCGTCATTTCGTTCAAACCAGCTATCATGATCTTTATGGTGATGGTCCTTGTGTAAATGCCAGAGAAAACCGTGCATAATGTACTTATGGGTAAACCAAGCCATGAACTCCATTATGCAATAAGCCGTCAAAAAAATCAATATCCAATATACTGTTTGCATGTTTTATTTTTACAGTAAATTTAATTGATATTTTACATAACTGCGCATCAGAAGTTCAACTTTTTTATGATTCGATACTCTTATGCGTGAATTTTTAATTTTCATAGCTGGAGTGTTCTTCAATTTTTTCAATAATTGACGATAATATCTGTACGCCATGAACACACCGAACCTTGATTCGATTGGTAACTTTTTTATACCCATAAGACCCCGTTCAAAATCGCTTTCAATATCATTAATAATATCTTGTTTCGCATCTTCATCCAAATTATTTAGATCGGTATTTGGAAAATAGGTCCTGTTTAATCCTTCAAAATCAGCTTTTAAATCTCTCAAAAAATTTACCTTTTGAAAGGCAGATCCTAATGACATCGCACTATCCTTAAGTTCATCGTATTTCTCTTGATCTCCTTTTACAAAAACTTTAAGGCACATAAGACCAACAACGTCAGCAGAACCATAAATATAATTTTTATATTCCTCTTCAGTCAAATATTCAGATTTGTGCAAATCCAATCTCATACTGTTCATGAAGGCGTCAACCAGATGTCGTTCTATGTTACACTTATGATAAGTATACTGAAAGGCGTTAAGAATAGGGTTTAAGCTGATTCGGTCTTCCAAGGCACGGTTTAAGTCATCAGAAAACTTGGAAAATAATGCTTCTTTGTTGTAATTATGAAAGGAATCAACGATTTCATCAGCTAATCTGACAAAACCATAAATATTATAGATGTCTGATCTGATAGATCGGTATAGCATTTTTGTGGCTAAAGAAAAGGATGTGCTATAGGTTTTGGTTACCAACCTACTGGAATCATACGATACGGAGTCAAATAGTGCTTTCATTTTTTCGGACTAAAGTGTTTTATTACTAATTCAGCAACAAGTTTACCTGAAATGAGCGATGGAGGCACTCCAGGTCCTGGTACTGTTAATTGTCCAGTAAAAAAGAGGTTTTTTACTTTTTTACTTTTTAACTTGGGTCTTAGAAACGCCGTTTGCATTAACGTATTGGCCATGCCATAGGCATTACCCTTATATGAATTATAATCATTAATAAAATCATTAATGCAAAAGGATGTTTTAAATATAATATGATTTTTGACATTCTGGGAGGTTAAATCTTCAAAACGTTCTATTATTTTGTTAAAATACACAGATCTCAGTTCATCAGTGTCCTCTAGTCCCGGGGCTAGAGGTATTAAAAAAATGCCTGCCTCCTTACCTTTTGGTGCGGCATGAGCATCGGTTATACTCGGGAAACTAGCATAAAACAAAGGATTGTCGGGCCATTTTGGCCGGTCATATATGGCTTCTGCATGACGGTCGAAATCAGTATCAAAGAAAAGGGTGTGGTGATCGACATTTTTTAACTTCTTATCAAAGCCTACGTAGAATAATAAACTTGAAGGAGCGAATGTTTTCTTCATCCAAAATTTCTCTGAGTATTGTCTGTACGATTTGTCGAGCAATAGCTCTGTATGATGATAATCGGCTCCACTGACAATAATATCTGAATCATAGGCCTTCCCTTTTGAAATCAAGGATTTGGCTTGTCCATTTTCGATAACAATTTTTTCTACCGGATGCTCAGTTTTAATAGTTACACCGAGTTCTTTTGCCAGACTTTCCAATGCCAAAATGACTTGATACATGCCTTTAACCGGATGAAACGTTCCCAATCCAAAATCGGCGTAATTCATAAAATTGTAAAACGAAGGGGTATCGCCTGGTTTGGCACCTAAAAACAACACTGGAAATTCGAGTATTTTCACCAATTTGTCATTGTGAAATGCTTTTCTCACATCTCTTTTAATGGTGCTGAAAAATTGATTTAATCTTAAGATGGTAGAAGGGGTAATCAATTCTAAAGGAGATACGCCCGGCTTGTAAACAAGATCCTTGATTGCAATCTCATAATTTGATTTTGCGGTTTCAATGAATTTCTTTAGTGCAACAGAACTCCCTGGTTCTTCTTTTTCAAAGGCAATACATATCTTCTCTAAGCTATCTTCAATTGTTATACTATCATTTCGCCCAAAATATACCGAATAAGCAGGGTTTAATTTTTCTAAAGTGTAATAGTCTGAAACTGATTTATTGAAGTCAGTAAAAAACCGCTCAAAAACATCGGGCATCCAATACCAGGTGGGGCCAATATCGAATGTAAACCCATCCTTTTTTATTTGTCTCGCTCTACCACCTATGTCTTTGTTCTTTTCAAATACGGTGACATCAAAACCTGCTTGAGCCAAGTAACAAGAAGCGGCTAAAGATGAAAAACCAGAACCAATAATGGAAATACTTTGTTTCATGTGTTTAACAAATATAAAACAAAGTTAAACAAAAATAAAATTTAATTTAAAATTCTTTTACTAATTGTTCAATAGAGTTAAAAGTTGATACTTTCTGAGGCAGTTCATCGGGAGCAATGCCAGCTAATCGCGGTCCCAAAACCATAAGTTTGGTATTGTCTTTTAGCAGAAGCATGTCACTAAATTCATTGAGATAATCTACAACATGCTCCGGTTCAGGATATACGGTAAAATACGTTATAAAAGTCAGCTCATCAAAAAATTCATGTAAGTCTGTTAAACTATCCATGGGAACACTTTCACCCAGAAAAATAGTGTGGTTACCTTTACTACGCAACTGGTAGTTAATAAATAACAATCCGATATCATGAATTTCATTATCCGGTAAAAATAAAATATAGGTTTTGTTTGTCGGTCTCGGCTCCAAACTCTGAAGCCTTTCAATATTCAAAAGAATTTTTTGTTTAATATGTACCGATAGGAAATGTTCATGTGCTGGAGTAATGGTATTGGTTTGCCATAATAACCCGATATCATTCAAAATGGGGAGAAATACAGAATAAAAAATTTCACTGAAGGATTTTGTTTGAATTAACGTGTTGTAGGTGTTGTAAAACAAAACCTGATCAAAATTAATCATTGCTATTTTCAGCGCATTTATTGCGTGGTCTTCCTCTTTGGCTCTTGAGGCAATCTCTCGGACAGCAGCGGGAATTTCCTCTTCCTTTAACTTAGCGATTTTAGATATTTTGAATCCGTTATTGTTGAGATACGATACATTTAAGAGCTTCTGAAGGCTCTCCAAACTGTAGTTTCTAATATTAGTTTCAGACCTATTCGGACTTAACAAACTATATCGCTTTTCCCAAATTCTTATGGTGTGAGCTTTTATACCCGTAAGATTTTCTAAATCTTTAATACTGAAATTAACCTGGATATTGTTCATTATTTTATTCTAATTATTAAACAAAAATACATAATTTTAATAACACAACAACAAAATCTTCTATTTTTTGCTAAATTTTAACTTAAGCCTTCTTAGAAAAGATGAAAATGCAAATTTAGAAATAGAACCAAAAGACACTAATTTTGACTATTTTAGAGGTCTAAAAGCGTTACACATATAAAAGATGAAGGTAGCGTTTAATAAATTAAATTAATCCTTTCTTTTCAAAAGAAATATATTGAATACTAAAATTTTACACTCTCTAACAATGCAGTATTATTATTATGCTGTATTTTTTTTGATCCTTTCTTCATGTATAAAGAAAAAACCAGATTATGTTGGGCTTACTGAGGTTGAGAAAGATATTTTCGTTTCAACGATTCAAATACCCGATAGTGATTTCCTGGGAGACAAAGCCTGTGTTGAATGTCATTCAAAGGCCTTCGAAGAATGGCAAGGTTCTCATCATGATAAAGCTATGGACAAAGCAACGGATACCACTGTACTCGGAGATTTTGAAGATGCTAAGTTCAGCAGTCAGGGCATAACCTCCCATTTTTTTAAAAGGGACAATGCCTATTATGTCAATACAGAAGGTCCTGATGGTAACTATCATGATTACAGGATTGAATATACGTTTGGTGTCGAGCCACTTCAACAATATATCGTTAAGTTCCCGAATGGCCACTATCAGTGCCTACGAACGGCATGGGATACAAAAAAAAATAAATGGTTCGACTTATATCCGGATTTTAAGATTGTACATACCGAATGGTTACACTGGTCCCGTGGCGGATTGAATTGGAATAACATGTGCGCCGATTGTCATTCAACAAACGTACGGAAGAACTTTAATATAAAAGAGCAACGGTATGATACGAAATATGCACTTATTAATGTAAGTTGCGAGGCTTGTCATGGACCCGGAAAGACACATGTGGAACGTGTATCTGAGTTTGGTGAGGCCTATGAAGTTTCGGGGGATTTAAAGATGACTTCAAGTCTGAGCTCGATGGAATTAGTCGACGAATGTGCGCGTTGTCATATGCGAAGAGAACAAATTTCAGAATTTTATAATTTTGAAGGCAGCATGTTGGATCATTATTTTCCACAATTAATTGCAGAACCCATTTATTATCCAGATGGTCAAATTTTGGATGAGGACTATGTATATGGTTCTTTTATTCAAAGTAAAATGTATCACAACGGTGTATCTTGTAATAATTGTCATGATCCCCACTCCCTTAAACTAAGATTTGAGGGGAATACGCTTTGTGCACAGTGTCATGCCCCCAATATTTATGATACCCCCGCTCATCATTTTCATCCAGTAGATACGGAAAGTTCAAAATGTATAAATTGTCATATGACTGGAAAATACTATATGGGTAACGATTTTCGACGTGACCACAGTTTCAGGATTCCACGACCCGATCAAAGTATGACCTACGGGACACCGAATGCTTGTGTGGAATGCCATACAGATAAGGATAACGAATGGGCATGGCGTGTTTACGTCGACCAGTATGGTAATCCAAAAACTAAACATTTTTCAGATCTGCTCATACCCGGGTTGCGTGGTGAAAATGACGGTTTAAATAAATTAATAGAATTGGCAAAAGACACTATATATCCGGATATAGCAAGAGCATCAGCGGTAAGGGGAATGGTGCATTATCCAGCGAATAATGTTATAGACGAGATGTTGACTTTCCTCAAAGATGAGTCCCCTTTGGTGAAGGGAGCCACCTTGGATGCACTAGGAGAAATTAATGCTTCTGATTACTTAAATTATTTCTTACCTCTGTTAGAAGACGAAAAGCGGTCCGTTAGGGTTAAAGCTTTTTTTGCACTGGCACCTCTGGATGAGGATTTAGTGCCGGAGCAATACAGGATCGTTTATGATAAGGTAAAGAAGGAATTTGAAACGTATTTAAATGTGACGTCCGATTTTGTTGGTGGTCAGGTAAAAAAAGCAGATCACCTGCTTAAAAAGGGCGATTTAACCGGAGCAATTAAAGGTTACGAGGAAGCCTTAAAAATAGATAACATGAATAATATAGTAAGAACAAACCTGGCTAATCTTTACTATAGGAACGGTGATTTTGTTGATGCTGAAACCGCTTTTAAAACGATTATCGGTCAAGAACCTCAATATGGTCCAACGTATTATTCTTATGGCCTTTTATTAGCGGAGTTAAATAGAATAGAGGAGGCCATATATCAAATGGACCAAGCCATTACTTTGATGCCTGAGAACTTGAGAGTATATTACAATTTAAGTTTGTTGTACGATAAGATGAATGATTTAGACAATGCAGAAGCCATAGCTGTTAAGGGACTTAAAAAGAATCCTCAGGAGGAAAGTTTACTCTATATTCTGGCCTATATTTATTCAAAAGGAAATCAGCCTGATAAGGCTAAAAATATTGCTCAAAGATTGGTTGAATTGTACCCTGGTAATTCAAATTACAGGGCCTTGTACAATCAGTTAAATGCTCCTAATTGATATCAATTTGTGCGCACGAGAAGATTCGAACTTCCACATCCTAAACGGATACTGGCCCCTCAAGCCAGCGCGTCTACCAATTCCGCCACGTGCGCATACTGTGAAGTCAGCAAAAATATAAAAAGTTAAGCAATAAAGCTTAACTTTTTTCCAGTATCGTCGGTGTAATATGTCTTTCAATACATATTGCATATAAGTTCCATTAGATTCATAAGATCATATATGCCATATGAAAAGCTGTCCCTATATAAAATGAAGAAAACAGTGCATAAGAAAACAGCTTTAAATGGGCCAAAAAGAGGTTTCTTAATCGTATAAACAGAATAAAACTAACCTAATTGATTAGCGCAACTTCAAGCGGTGAATTTATTTTCATGGAATAGTGGTTCAGATAGCTTTGCCATTCTTCTTTGCTATTGAATTGCCCACTCTCTTTCCATCCAAAACCAGCATAGTAGACCACTTTATTGTTTTCAACCTTGAGTAGCACATAGGAATTACTTAGATCCTTCTTTTCCGTTACATAGTTTTCAACGCCAATAAAATGATCAACCGGTGCGAGAATGGCCATGCCAAGTTCAGAATCACCATGGGGTTTCCAATAACTTAACCATCCGTTTTTCTGGTTTGCAGTTACTTCACCATCGTTTTCATGTAGAGTTAATCCCGCGGCAATCTCTTCAACACCATCTATTGAAATCTCAAATTTGGATAAATTCGAGCCATAATCCAAACTTATAATTTTCGATTCCTTTATAATTTGTCCTGCAGCATTCCAGTTTTCATACTCCAAATAAAAACTGGTTCGTAAAGGCCCGGTTGTAATTGTACGGTAATTAATGAAGTTTTTGGAAAAATAAAATGCCGAGTCCACCTTCACAGCTAAACCTCCAACACCGCGACTAATGCCGACATGAAAATTATCCAAACCTTCACCGGTATCTTCATGATAGGAGCCATCGGTTTCTAACTCTTTTTTGTACCATTTATTAATGATAGGATAATTAACTTTTTTTAACCAGGCATCAACACCACTGGTAAGTGTGCCACCTTTTATGCTGTCTTCCACCATTTTTTGAGCTTTCGGCCCAAAAACACGAAATGCAACTCTGTCATTTTCCCATGCATAATCATCAGTGCGTTCAGGTACAAATCTTGAATAACAATAGGTCTCTATATCCGATGCTCCTATTTGCGATGCTGGAACTATGGTATAGGTATTTTTTGAATTGGCTTTTATTTTGGGTTGAAATATAAGTTTATCATAGATACTATCGCCATCCAGATCAACTGTTTGCGAGATTACAGGTTCCTTGGTAACAGGATCCATAATTCTGACTTCCGAAAGGTTTTCAATGTTGAGAAAATCTTTGGTAAGCTCTACCGTTTCAAAAGCTCTGTCAATATTAAGTGTGTTGGTGACTACAATCTGAGGAAATTTCTCTTTAGGAGCACATGAAGCTAAAAGAATACCAAATCCAATTAAACGAAATGACCTGAAGGAATACATATTGATATATTTCACTTTAATTTAATATTTAAAACCCATGAATTTTACCTAGTGAAAAGTAAAATAAAACGGTGCTTAGTTATTAGGATTCATTACTTGGTTTGCCTATTGTTGCCAAAATACCACCATCAACATAAACAATTTGACCATTGACAAAGTCACTAGCCTGTGAACTCAGAAAAATGACAGCACCTCTCAAATCATCAGGATCACCCCAACGACCTGCTGGTGTTCTGCTTACGATAAATTCATTGAATGGATGACCATCAACTCGTATGGGAGCGGTCTGACTCGTGGCAAAATACCCCGGTCCAATACCATTGGTCTGAATATTGTATTTGGCCCATTCGGTCGCCATATTCCGTGTAAGCATTTTAAGTCCACCTTTCGCTGCCGCATAGGCACCCACAGAATTACGACCTAATTCACTCATCATAGAACAAATATTTATTATTTTTCCACCACCACGTGCTATCATCCCTTTTACCACCTGTTTGGATACGATAAAAGGACTGACCAAATCAACATCAATCACTTCTTTAAAATCAGAAACCGCCATTTCAACTAATGGCATACGCTTTATGATACCCGCATTATTCACCAGAATATCGATAGGCCCTACCTCTTCTTCAATCCTGGAAATGGCCGCCTTGACTTCAGTTTCATCGGTCACATTAAATCGATATCCGACGGCATCAATGCCATCATTTTTGTATTCGATGATGGCCTTATCAATTTTTTCCTGTGATGAATTTCCATTGACAATAATCCTAGCACCTGCCATGCCTAAACCTTTCGCCATGGACATCCCCAGCCCATGCGTACTTCCCGTTATTAGCGCATTTTTACCTTTTAGACTAAATAGTGATGTACTCATGGTTTATTTTAATTCGGTTATCTTGCAATGATCCATGTCGCCATAATCTAAATTCTCACCGGCCATACCCCAGATAAAGGTATAATTGCTTGTACCAGAACCCGCATGAATAGACCAAGCCGGTGAAATGACAGCTTGGTTATTAGACATCCAGATATGTCTTGTTTCCTGTGGTTGCCCCATAAAATGACAAACAGCCTGATCTTCCGGAACTTCAAAATAAAAATATACCTCCATTCTTCTGTCATGAACATGCGCAGGCATGGTATTCCATACACTTCCTGTTTTTAATTCTGTCATACCCATCTGTAACTGACAGGTATCGACAAGACTATTTACAATAAGTTTTCTTATGGTTCTGGCATTTGCAGTTTCCAGTGAACCGAGTTCGACCACTTCCGCTTCTTCTCTGCTTATTTTTTTTATGGGATATACTTTGTGAGCAGGGGTTGAGTTTAAGTAAAATAGTGCGGGGTGGGATGGGTCATCACTTCGAAATTCAATGTCCTTGTTCCCTTTGCCAACATATAAAGCCTCCTTGTAGTCAAGAGGATAGTTCTGGCCATCTACAGATATGCTGCCCGGACCACCAACATTAATTACACCGAGTTCTCTGCGTTCAAGAAAATAATCGGCCTTTAACGGATCAATTGGATTCAGTATAACAGGATTATCTTTAGGTAATGCACCTCCTGTAATGAATCTATCATAATGAGAATAGAACAGGTTTATGTCATTCTCTGAAAATAATTTACCAATTAAAAACTCATTTCTTAATCTTTCGGTATCATATGATTTAACATCTCTCGGGGATCCTGCGTATCGAACTTCATAGTGGGTAGCCATAATTTTATATCTAATTTTTTATAACATTTAGTGCAATTATTTGCATCTTCACGTGTACAAAATTAATAAAATTCTTCAGAAATACAATCGATTGTATTTAATTTATTAAATTTGAATTTTAAAACCTAATTGACGATATAATTAAGAAAATGGTGTTCTGGAATCCCATGGAATACGATTTACTCATAGAGTTTTGAATGGAACATAAAAAAGCCACTATTCACGATATTGCAAAAGCCTTAAACATTGATAGTTCTACTGTTTCAAGGGCTCTAAATAACAGTCCGAGGGTAACACAAAAAACCAAGGACAAAATTTTGATGAAGGCCAATGAACTGGGTTATCAAAGAAATCACCTGGCTTCAAACCTTCGCAAAAGTAAAACCTTTACCATTGGTGTTATTGTTCCCAGGATATCTCGGCATTTTTTTTCTTCTGCGATCTCAGGAATAGAAGAAACGGCCTATAATGCCGGTTATAATGTGATCATATGTCAGTCATTGGAAGATTTAGAAAGAGAAAAGACAATAGCAGAGACCTTATTGGCCAACCGGGTCGATGGCGTTCTGATCTCCATATCAATGGAAACCAATAATTATGATCATCTGGAGGGATTAAAACAGCGAAATATTCCTGTCGTCTTTTTTGACAGACATTGCAATATAACCAATAACAGCAATGTCATCATTGATGATTTTCAGGCAGGTTTTGATGCCACCGAACATCTCATATCTCATGGATGTCGTAACATTGTTCATTTTGCAGGAACCCCAAATTTAGAAATATATAAAAATAGATTTCAAGGCTATAAGGCGGCCTTGTCCAGGCATGACATAAAATTTCGAGAAACGTTTGTATTAAGTTCTCGGCTTATGCATGAGGATGGAATTAAAAATGCAAAGAAAGTTTTAGCACTTCCCAACAACATAGATGGTATCTTTTCTGCCAATGATGTGGCTGCCATAAGTGCAATGCAGTATTTAAAGGCCCAGGGCATAAGCATCCCGGAAGATATCGCTATCGTTGGATTTAGCAATGAAACTATTTCATCTGTTATCGAGCCGCCGCTGTCTACAATAAATCAGTCAGGGTTCGAAATTGGCAAAACGGCAACGAATCTCTTATTGTCTAAAATTGACAGAACATCAACAAGGCCGGTTTACGAGACCATAATTTTAAAGGCCAACCTGATTGAACGAAAATCATCTTTAAGATAAATGAGAATGACACGAATGCTGAATGGATTTTTTAAAATATTTTTCTTGGAATATCGTCGATTAATTAAGTACAAAATTTTAAATTGTCAAACCTTATAAACACGTTTACTAAATGAAACAAATTTCTAATTATTCCTTAATCGTAAAATTACTTCTAGTGTTTTGTGTAATTTATGGTTGTCAAGATAACAAACAGGAAGTGCCCTGGCATAATTTAATTCAAGAGGATTTATCGAACTGGACCATATTGGGAGGAGCGGCAACCTACCAGAACAGTGATGGCGTCATTACAGGTACAACAGCTGCAAATACGCCTAACACCTTTTTAACGACCAATGAAATGTATAGTGATTTTATCCTTGAATTGGAATTGAAAGTAGATTCTATCATGAATTCGGGTATTCAGATACGAAGTAATAGTTTTCCTTACTATCAGAACGGACGAGTGCATGGCTATCAGGTAGAAATAGATCCTTCCAAACGTGCCTGGAGTGGGGGTATTTATGATGAAGGCAGACGCAAATGGTTAAACACTCTGGAAAACAATCCTGAAGCCCAAAAAGCCTTTAAGCAAAACCAATGGAACCAGTATCGCATTGAGGCCATCGGCGATACGATTAAAACATGGGTCAATGGCGTTCCGGCGGCCCATCTGATCGATGATAAAACCGCTACAGGTTTTATTGGATTACAGGTACATTCCATCGGGAAGAGCACTGAGAAACTAGGTAAGCAGGTCCAATGGAAAAACCTGAAAATTTTAACGGACAACCTTTCTAATTACAGTAGAGAGACCCCGCTGGAGCCTGTTATTACGAAAAACAATTTGACCATAGACGAAAAGAAGACTGGCTGGACAATGCTTTGGGATGGAAAGACGAGTGAAGGCTGGAGAGGTGCAAAATTGGATTCGTTTCCCGAAATAGGATGGGAAATATCAGATGGAGTGCTTACGGTTTTAGCCTCCGATGGAAGCGAATCTACAAATGGAGGTGATATTGTCACCAAGGAGTTGTTTGGTGATTTCGAGTTGAAAGTGGATTTTAAATTGACGGAAGGGGCAAATAGTGGGATAAAATACTATGTTGATACAGATCTGAACAAAGAAGAGGGGTCTGCCATTGGATTGGAATACCAGCTTTTAGATGATGCTAAACATCCAGATGCTAAATTGGGTAATCACGATGGAAGTAGGACGGTTTGCTCCCTTTACGACTTAATTCAGGCCGATCCCAACAAACCCATAAAGCCAATCGGACAATGGAATACGGCCCATATAAAATCAATTAACAACCATGTTGAGCATTGGTTAAATGGTGTCAAAGTTTTGGAGTATCAGCGCGGAGGTCCTGAATTCAGGAAACTGGTATCGGAGAGTAAATATAAAGTATGGGAAAATTTTGGAGAGGCCGACAGGGGTCCCATATTGCTTCAGGATCATGGTGACCGGGTTTCATTCAGAAACATAAAAATTAAATCAATACAGAATGGGAACAAATAGAAGAAAGTTCATAAAACAATTGGCCACCGGGGCATCTGGAATTATAGTGGGTTCGAAACTCAATGCAAGTACGCTATCAGCAAAAAGCTATTCAAGAATACTTGGGGCCAATGATAGGATTGGTGTGGCCATACAGGGCCTTGGAAGGCGCTATGGCGGTTTTTTAGAGGCTATACTTACAAAGAAGAACAATATCGATTTGATCTACCTGTGTGATGTTCTTAAAAGTCAACGCGATAAGGCAGGAGCCAAAGTTCATAAATTATCGGGTAAAACACCATCATTGGAAAATGATATCAGGCAGATTTTTGATGATGCTGATGTGGATGCCATATTTATGGCCACCCCGGATCATTGGCATACCCCGGGCGCTTGTATGGCCATGCAAGCAGGGAAGCATGTGTATTTGGAAAAACCCTGTAGTCACAATCCACTTGAGAACGAATTGGTAGTTGCCTTTCAACAGAAATATAACAAGGTCGTACAGATGGGAAACCAGCAGCGGTCTTCTCTTCAGAGTATTGAGATCATTGAAGAGATCCATAATGGTATTATTGGTGTACCTTACAAGGCCATTGCCTTTTACACCAATAATAGAGGTGAGGTTCCCCATCAGGTTGAGACCGCACCACCAGAGGGCTTGGACTGGGACTTATTTCAAGGACCGGCACCCCGCAGGGCCTATACCCATGATACATGGAATTACAATTGGCATTGGTATGGATGGGATTATGGTACTGCGGAAATGGGCAACAATGCCACGCATGAACTGGACATTGCCCGTTGGGCATTGGACGTCAATTATCCTGAATATGTTGACGTTATTGCCGGAAAGCATCAGTTTATTGACGATGGATGGGAGATGTATGATACGATGGAGGCGACCTACAGGTTCAGCAATAACCGTGTGATACAATGGGATGGCAGTAGTAGAAATGGCTATTCAAAATATGGACGAGGTAGGGGCACACTTATATATGGGTCCAAAGGCTCTGTTATGATCGATAGAGGCGGTTATGAGCTATATGATCTGAATGGAAAATTAATAAAAGAACATAAATCTGAGGGTAAGGAAGCCGGCACAGCCCTTGGTGGGGGAGGCGATCTGACTACCATGCATACCATAAACTTTTTCGATGCGATAAGGGGTAAGGCCGAATTGACATCACCTATTGATGTCGGGGCCATATCTCAGATGTTGACCCATTATGCCAATGTGGCCTATCGCATAGGTAAAGGGTTTGAGGTGGATGAAAAATCGGGTAGGATCTACGACAGAGAAGCCATGGGGCTTTGGTCGAGAGAATATGAACCGGGATGGGAACCAAAATTATAACACATTGAAACGACGATCATTTATAAAAAAGACAGGGCTGGCTTCGGCTGGTATAGTATCCGCGGCCCCGATGTATTCGAAAGTCCTTTCAGGACACAATGCGAATAATACGATTAATTTAGGGATCATCGGAACAGGGGATAGAGGCAAGGGCCTGGCATCTTTAATCAATAGTATTGAAAATATAAACGTTATCGGACTTTGTGATGTGTTACCGTTTCGATTGGAGGAAGGATTATCCAAGATCCAAACAAAGGCTAAAGGTTATGAAGATTACCGCAGGCTTTTGGATCATAAGGCTATTGATGCCGTTATAGTGGCTACGCCTTTTAACACCCATTCCCAGATCGCCATCGACGCTTTGGATGCCGGTAAACATGTGTATTGTGAAAAAACTTTAGCTAAGGGTTACGAAGAAATACAAAACTTGGTGAACAAGGCCAAAGCTACTGAGTCCATATTCCAAACCGGTCATCAATATCATAGTTCACGTTTGTATAACCATGTTCTTGAATTAATTAAAGGGGGACAGGTGGGGCAAATCACGGCCATAGAATGCCAATGGAATCGCAATGGTAATTGGCGACGTCCGGTACCTGATCCAAAACTTGAAAGAGCAATTAATTGGCGCATGTATCGTGAATTTTCTGGAGGATTAACAGCGGAATTGTGCTCACATCAAATAGACTTTGCCAATTGGGTATTAGGAGAAACACCTGATCAAGTCATGGGTACCGGTGGTATAAATTATTGGAAGGATGGCAGAGAGACTTTTGATCATGTTCATATGGTGTTCTCATATCCAGGTGGTGTAAAAGGTATCTTTACCTCTATCATAAGTAATGCAAAAGACGGCTATCAAATTAAAGTTATGGGAGACAAAGGAACACTAATGATTGACTATACAAAAGCCTGGTTTTATCCTGAGGGTAAATTACGGAAGACTCTTGGAGAGGTAGATGGTGTGAGTGGAGCAACAGTATCCTGGGACGAAAATAAAGGCTATCCCATAAGCAAGGAACACTTAGAGCCCACTAAACAGGCTTTAATCGATTTTAGAGACGCTATACTTAACAATAAGCAACCTTTATCCAATATTTATACCGGGGCCCAAACCGCGATATGCGTTCAAATGGCCCTGGATGCCATGTATAATAATGAAGTTGTTAAATGGAAGAAGGATTTTCAGTTTTAAAAACGGTATCTCCTTTGCATTAGTGTTGGGGAGCTTTTTATTGATGAATAAGAAATACTATTTCAGTGACATATGGCACTACAATTTGACACGAGATATCCGTCCATAGACGATCTTCGGATCAGGGCAAAAAAGAAGATTCCCAAGTTTGCATTTGAATATTTGGATGGCGGCTGTAATGAAGATGTGAACATCAAAAGGAATACGTCGGAGTTAAGAGAAGTTCAGTTAAAACCGACCTACCTTAAAACACATCATGAGTCCTCTTTAAAGACCACATTGTTTGGTATGACCTATGATGCACCCTTTGGAATCGCACCTGTGGGGCTTCAGGGATTGATGTGGCCGAATTCGGCTGAAATATTGGCCAAAGCTGCCTTCGAGCACAATATACCTTTTATTCTAAGCACCGTCACCACCACCAGTATTGAAAGAGCTGCCGAATTGACGGAGGGTAAGGCCTGGTTTCAGTTATACCATCCCGCCGAGGACCGGTTACGGGATGATATCATTAAACGGGCAGAGGTAGCAGGATGTCCGGTTCTGGTGATCCTGTGTGATGTGCCCACCTTTGGATTTCGTCCCAGGGATATTAGAAATGGTTTGGCCATGCCTCCAAAAATGACCTTAAGCAATATCCTTCAGGTATTCGGGCGTCCGCATTGGGCGCTACAAACACTAAAGTATGGACAACCGAGTTTTGAAACCTTAAAGCCCTATATGCCCAAGGGCTTGGATCTGAAGCAGCTGGGTAAGTTTATGGACGCCACCTTTAGCGGTCGCTTGTATGAGGAAAAGATAAAACCCATACGCGATATGTGGAAGGGTAAGCTGGTACTCAAGGGTGTGGCTTCGGAGTACGACACGGAAGAGGCCATACGACTGGGCATAGATGGGATTATCGTTTCGAATCATGGCGGGCGTCAGTTGGATGCGGGAGAGTCGACCATAAAGCCATTAACTACCATTGCCAGGACCTATGGAGATAAAATCGAGGTGATGATGGACAGTGGCCTTCGATCCGGTCCGGATGTGGCCAGGGCCATGGCCAGTGGTGCCAAATTCACATTCATGGGCCGTTCGTTCATGTATGGGGTATCGGCCCTTGGAAAACAAGGAGGCGATCATACGATTTCCCTGTTGAAGGCAGAACTGCAGCAAATCATGGAGCAATTGTGTTGTGAAAGGACGACCGATTTCCCGAACCATTTAATAAGATAGCTAAAAGGAAAATAATAATACTATAGCTACCGGATGCATTAGAGCAGAAATCCTAAATCAGTTAAAAGTCAGGATGCAAAAACATAAAAAAAACCTTGCTAAACAATTTTAGCAAGGTTTTTTATAGGCCGTATATTCGTTGTAGTGACCGGGCTGGGGCTCGAACCCAGGACCCTCTCCTTAAAAGGGAGATGCTCTACCAACTGAGCTACCCGGTCTCATGCAGAGACGCTCTGCAATGCGGGTGCAAATATATAATGTTTAATTAACAAAACAATGCTTTTTTAGAATAAATTTTCGTTTTTTTGTACCACTTTAAACGCTACTTTTAATGTACAAATTACGCTGTTGAAATGATTGTTATTTTAATTGGATATATGGCATCTGGGAAGTCAACCTTAGGAAAAATATTGGCTGAAAAACTAAAATATGATTTTATTGATTTAGATGACTATATAGAGGGGCAGGAGAAGCTGTCGGTTAAGGATATTTTTAAGAAAAAAGGTGAACTTTATTTCAGAAAGTCGGAGACACTATACCTGAGCAATATACTGAAAACAAAAAATAACATTGTTCTGGCATTAGGGGGAGGTACCCCGTGTTACGGAAATAATATGGATTTAATTTCTGCTACAAGCGGTGTAAAAAGTTTCTATTTGAAGGCCACATTACCCCATTTGGTCAATAAGTTGTTTAAGAAGAAGAACAAACGTCCTTTGATTGCCCATCTCGAATCTAAAGAGGAGTTAAGAGATTTTATCGGAAAGCATTTATTTGAACGTGCCCCGTATTACGAGCAGGCAGATTTTAGTATTTCAGTTGATCATAAAACGAAAAAGGAGATTGTAAAATCCATACGGTCATTATTAGTCTAGGTAGGCACCAAAACGTTCTCCTTCCAGAATAACTTGAACGCTCTCATGCAATGATGTCGATAAAGAGATCCCTTTAAAATCAGCCTTTACAGGATATTTCTTATGATTTCTATCAACTAAAACTGCAGTCTTGAATTGTTTCAGGGGAACCTGTAAAAAATGTTTTACGCCATAGATTAAGGTCGCACCTGAATTTAGAACGTCATCTACAAGAATTAATGATTTATTTATATATTCAGACGGAGGGAGAGAGGTCCTGATTTCAGCTTGTGGTTCCTTTTTATTTACATGTACTTCACAAAGTGTCGGTTTTATCTCGGAGATCTTTTCCAAAGTCGCTTTTAACTTTTTAGCTAACACAAAACCATTTTTGGCAATACCGGCTATGATGATTTCATTTTCTTCAATATTGCTTTCATATATTTGATAGGCTATACGTCTAATTTTGTTATTAATATCCTCATGGGTTAAAAATAAATTATTATCAATGTTCATACGGGTAACTTTAATTTAAAGCATAAAATTACTCATTTTCTAAAGTAAAATCATCAATATCGCGTCTATCTTTTTTAGTGGGACGTCCAATGCCTTTTTTCCGGTAGTAAGTTTTGGCATAATGCAACAACTCCTGAGCTTCAAACGCTTCCTTAGGCGTGGTGTCGGTTCTGTAAATAGCCACTAACTTGGCAGCAACACGACTTGTTGGAATAGCATTAATGGTGAAGGTGTAATTAATTTGGTCCTTTCTGATTTCGATACTGTCCTGCGGATAAACCTCTCTACTCGGTTTTACGACATCGTTATTTACACGCACATGACCTTTTTTACAGGCTGTTGTCGCCAGGGACCGGGTCTTGTAATATCTAACGCACCATAAATACTTGTCTATTCGCATAACATTTAGTCTAAAAACTACGTTAAGGTTGTTGTGCAAAATTATATTTAAATTGTATCTTGCGCCCCAAAAATAACAATAATGACATTAGAAAGAATAGGTTTATGTGTTTTAGGTTTATTTCTTGCTGTTTATTCTTGTAAAAAAGATGATGGTGGTGGTGATATAACGCCTGTTGAGCTGAGGGATAGGACGGAGCAACAACAAGCAGATAATGACTCACTTCAAAAATACTTAAACGGGCATTATTATAATTCTGAACTGTTGGCAGGACTTACTGATCCAGGCATTGCGGATATTGTTATTTCTAAATTGGAAGAAGGCCAGACCCTACCGGATGGCCACACCTTACTCATTGATGATGTTGAGATGAAGGATCTCGAATATGCAGATACAGAATACAGATTGTATATTTTAAGATTAAATCAAGGAGGAGGTATGGCGTCGCCAACTTTTGCTGATGGTGTCCGGCTTTCTTACGAAGGATTTTTGTTTGATGGTAGTATTTTTGACAGTGCAATTAATCCTATAGATTTTGATTTGACCGCACTTATTCCCGGCTGGAGAAAGGTGCTTCCAGATTTTAATGTGGCGGAGTCATTTATCGAAATTGGAGATGGTACCGTCGACTATGTGAATACGGGACTGGGTGTCATGTTTTTGCCTTCCGGACTGGCCTATTTTGCGAATGCAACATCTGGTATACCTGCATATACACCAATTAACTTTAAGTTTGAATTGTTTCAGAAATTTGAGAATGATCACGATGGCGATGGTATACCATCCTATTTGGAGGACTTAAATGGGGACGGTGAATTTACGGTTAATTTTCAGGATCTGACGGATGATACCGACGATGATACCGATGGTAACTCAGTGCCGGATTATTTTGATAATGATGACGATGGTGATGGCATTTTAACGAGAGATGAAGATGCCAACGAGGATGGTAACCTCTTTAATGACGACACCAATAATAACGGAATTCCAAACTATTTGGACCCCGAAGATTAACCATCAGGTAATACCTTAAGCTTAGTTTTTGTCTTTTATCTAATCAAGACATCAATTGTATCTTTTTAAATAGACTGGCTTTAAACCCAATTAGAATTTACTATTTTAGTATCTCATATGGTTAGTTAGTTAATCGATAGAATGGATATTCAAAAAGCCCAACCCCTGCTGGATTACATAAACAAGCATGTATCTCTTACTAAAGAGGAAGAGTCCACCCTGTTATCTCATATTACGTTTAGGAAGTATTTAAAAGGCCAATACATATTGCAACAAGGCGATATTTGCAGGTATGAATGCTATGTCATTTCCGGATGTACGAAGACTTTTTATTTGGATGATGATGGTCAGGAACACATTATCATGTTTTCCATTGAAGATTGGTGGGCGGCAGATATGGGGAGTTTTATCGATCAAACACCGGCCGATTTTAATATTCAGTGCTTGGAAAATACAGAACTGGTCATGTTTTCTTATGATACCATTGAAGACCTTTATATTAAAGTCCCAAAATTAGAACGCTTTTTCAGACGTATCATTGAAAAGGCATTTATTGCTTCCCAAAAGAGAATTGTAAGAAATTTTAGTTTGACGGCTAAAGAACAATATTTGCATTTCAGACAGCAATATCCTGAAATTGAACAACGTATACCGCAATATATGATTGCATCCTACCTCGGAATCACCAAGGAATTTTTGAGTAAAATCAAGAGTCAACTTGCTCTGGAATGAAAAAGTTAAACTAGATTAACTTTTTTTTATAAACTACTTCATTTTTTTTTAGGCTGTTTCATCCGAAATTTGTACCAGAAATTAATTATTAACTAAAAAAAATAAAATGAGAAAGTCAGTTGGAATTACATTAGCATTAATCGCATTTATTGCGTTTTCCTTTACGGGAATTGATAGAGTGAAAAAAATGGTCAAAACAAATGACAGTGAGGTCATTTGGAAAGGGTATAAAGTAACCGGATCGCATGAAGGTACAATAGCATTGGAAACAGGTGAATTAATTATGGAAGAGGATGAACTTGTTGGAGGACGTTTTGTTATCGATATGACATCTATCACCGTTACGGATTTAGAAGGTGAATACAAAGGTAAATTGGAAGGACACTTAAAGTCAGATGATTTTTTCGGTGTACAGGATCATCCGAAAGCCAGTTTAGTGTTTACCAATGTGGAAGCATCCAGTAAGAATGCCTACAATGTTACAGGCGATCTAACCATAAAAGGAATTACAAACCCGATCTCATTCACAATGTCTATCTACGGTAACAAAGCCACTGCTGCCTTGAAGATTGACAGATCAAAATACAATGTCAGATATGGCTCTACAAGTTTCTTTGACAACTTAAAGGATAAGGCCATTTATGATGAATTCGATTTAATAACTGAAATTCAGTTCTAAGCTGGAAAAAGAAAAGTTTTAAAGCGTTCAGATATTGAACGCTTTTTTTATTTATACTGAGTTTACTTGTTAAACCCTTCTTAAAAACGATAACTTATACAAAGAGATATGTATTTTTAGGGTCACTAATTCAACGTTGTAATGAAAGGACTTCATCTATTTTTATATACTTTAATTTGTACAAATTCAATGCTTTTAGCTCAGGACCTGAGCTTTGAAGAATACAATCCCAAATCAACCTTAGTGGTTCCTGGAAAGGTAATCCATAAGGCAAAATTTCCCTTCATTGATATACATGGACATCAATATCGAATGGCAACACAGGATTTAGGACCGGTGGTCGAAGCCATGGATACGCTGAATATGGAAATTATGGTGAATCTAAGCGGGCGATCAGGAGCGATTTTAAAACAGGCCGTACAGAATATTCAGGATAATTACCCAAATAGATTTGTAGTTTTTGCTAATATCGATTTTAATGGTGCTGGTGCTGCCGGCTGGATTGATAAGACGGTAAACCAATTAAAGGAAGATGTCAAACAGGGTGCCAGAGGACTTAAGGTGTACAAGAGTTTAGGCATGTATAATAAAGACGTTGATGGGAAACGCCTGGCTATAGATGATCCGCGATTGGATCCGATCTGGGAAACCTGTGGGAAGCTGGGGATCCCGGTCTTAATTCATGCAGCCGATCCCAAACCATTTTGGGAAGCATTTGATGCGGATAATGAACGGTGGCTGGAATTGAAAACCCATCCAAGACGAAAACGTAGTGATGATAATCCGGCGCCATGGGAACAAATTATAGCCGAGCAACACCGTATGTTTAAAAAGCACCCTGAAACGACCTTCATCAATGCGCATATGGGTTGGTTTGCCAACGACCTTGGAAGACTTGGACAGTTAATGGATGAGATCCCCAATATGAATGTCGGTATTGCGGCTATAATTGCTGAACTGGGCAGACAGCCAAAGTTTGCCAGAGCATTTTTTATAAAGTATCAGGACAGGATCTTATTTGGAAAAGATAGCTGGAAGCCGGACGAATTTCCCACCTATTTCAGAGTATTGGAAAGTGATGATGAATATTTTCCATACCACAAAAAATACCATGCCTTTTGGGCCATGTATGGAATGGATTTACCGGATGAGGTACTGAAGAAAGTATATTATAAGAATGCACTTCGTATTGTTCCGGGATTGGATAAAAGCAAATTTCCCAAATAAGCTTTAAATGGTAATCGCAGATGCATTAGGAATATTGGTTTACAATAAAGCGCTACACCTAAAAAGGCAGAATATCTGGTTCTAAGTAGTGCCTTTTAGCCTCCTCAGAGTTGAATATATCCATGGTGTAGTGGCGTGCAATACGTTTTTTGAAGTCAGATTTCAACTTGGGGAACTCTAAGATAAAATCCCTGAAGGTCTTTGAAGTCGATTTACACATAAAATGATACACCATTTTTACCGCAGCAATGGTCAGGGTTGCATTGTATTTATCTTTCTGGCCGAAGAATGCCACATAGCGTTTTAATTGGTCCGTAATATTTTTCTCGGCCTGTTCCGGGCCATAACGCTTTAAATGTATCCATGCCAGTCTCAAATGAGCTGTATGTGAAAACAAACTGGGGTCCAGATCGCATTGCGCGAATTGCTTCTCAAATTCCCGGTCTGAAAGTGCATAGTGTTTTTCCATTTTCTCGTGAAGCAACATTAAATTTAGAGGAACATGACATAAATATAGAACACGGCAAAGCCTGTTAAAAAAACAATACCCAGGTAACTTATAAAGGTCATTAATTTACCAGGAATAAAGGATTTGGCGATATATTTATTACTTACCAGTTTAAAATTGGCTATGGCGACGAGTGGCGCAATTAAAAAGGAAATCGTTGTTGCCAGGTCGATGAGTGTTTTAAATTGTCCCGAAAAGAAGGCATTGATGCTAAACGAACCCAAGGCAAGTAGGACTAAAGACCAAATATAAACCGTTCTGGAATTCTTAATAGGTTGACTCTTTTTTGCAAAGATGAGGGTTGTAGTGCGTTCCAGGGTTCGGGCATAACCATCAAAAAGCCCAATGCAGGTACCGAACATTATGGAAAAAGCCGCCGTTCCAATAATAATATAACTCCAGTTGCCCATGGTGGTGGTGTACAGTTTTATGACACTATCCGCAAAACCGACACTGCCGGTTGGCAATGACCTTCCTGTCCCATAAATGAGATAGGCGCCCAAAGTGACAAAACACACAGAAAGAAACGCAGAGATCCAATACCCTAAATTAAAATCAATTAAGGATTCTTTAAGGCTCGGGTGATAATTGGTTGATCTCATTTTTTCAACAGCCCAAAGGCTCACCCAGGTCGACATATCCAGGGCCGTTGGCATCCAACCCATCAGGGCGATGATAAACAATAAGCTCGATTCCTCGAAGATGGCCGGAGGGGTGAAGTCGGGGACATGTGTCGCAGGTCCTTTCAATAAGGTCATAATAAAAACGACTAATGTGGAAACCAGGAGTGTCGTTCCTATGATCTTTATCAGATGGTCCAAAAAATTAAATTTCCCGGAGAGGAGAAGTCCCACAGTAACAACAAATACCAGAGCCACAGGAAACAACTGAAAATGACTCCAAAGTTCAGAGAGTCCAAAAAGGTTATCCATAAATCCCGCAGTGACCAAAACAACGGCAGCACTTACAAAGAACATTGAACAAATCGTAATTATAAAATAGAGCCAGATTGCAAATTTCCCAAGTTTTTTATACCCGTCAATTAAGGTCTCACCGGTGGCACTGGCGTAACGCGCTGCAAATTCAAAAAAAGGAAATTTCAAGACATTGGCGGCAATGATAAATATCAGTAAAGCGAAACCGTAATTTGCCCCGGCTCGGGTGCTTTGCACCAAATGGGACACCCCAATTGCGGTACTGGCAAATAAAATTCCAGGCCCAAGTGTTTTTTTTATTTTTTCCCAATTCATCGAAACATGAGGTTATGTATTAATTACAGGATACCGGCATTAACAAGTCATCTTTATATTACAAGGGGATGTTACCATGTTTGCGGCACGGTTGGTTTTCTTTTTTCGTCTCAAGAACTGCAAAGGCCTTTAAAACTTTTCGTCTTGTTTCTTCCGGAAGAATGACCTCATCTATGAAACCGCGCTTCGCGGCTTCATAGGGATTGGCAAATTTATCGGCATATTCCTTTTCTTTTTCTAAGATCTTATCCTCCGGATGGTCTGATTCGGCAATTTCGTTTTTAAATATTATCTCACTGGCCCCTTTAGCACCCATAACAGCGATTTCTGCTCCCGGCCAGGCAAAATTGAAATCGGCGCCTATATGTTTTGAGTTCATAACGTCATAGGCCCCTCCGTAGGCTTTTCGCGTAATCACTGTAACCCTGGGCACAGTGGCGTCACTTAGCGCATATAGAAGTTTGGCGCCATGAACAATAATACCATTCCACTCCTGATCTGTTCCCGGCAGAAATCCAGGAACATCCACCAAAACCAGAAGAGGGATATTAAAGCAGTCACAAAAACGCGTGAAACGCGCCGCTTTTTTCGAACTCTTAACACCCAGAACTCCGGCGAATGCCATGGGTTGATTGGCAATTATTCCTATACTTCGTCCCCCTAATCGGGCAAAACCAACGATGATACTTTCACCATAACGCTTATGGATTTCAAAAAAGGAATCCTGATCTATTATCCCCGTTATAACCTTATGCATATCGTATGGTTTATTCGGATTGTCCGGAACAATATGGGACAGTTCTGTTCTTATTTCATCCTTCAGGTCAAAATCCAGGATTTTGGTCGTTTCGGTGTTATTCTGTGGTACATAACCTAATAATGTCTTAATATCTTCAAGACAGGCCACATCATTTGGCGATGTCACATGGGCCACTCCGGATTTGATGGCATGGGTTTCAGCACCACCCAGAGTTTCACTTGTAACGTCTTCTTTGGTAACTGTCTTTACGACATTGGGACCTGTAACAAACATATAACTGGTGTTTTCAACCATGAGAATAAAGTCCGTTATAGCTGGAGAATACACCGCACCTCCTGCACAAGGACCCATTATGGCAGAAATTTGAGGGACAACCCCTGACGCTTTGACATTTCTGTAGAATATATCGGCGTAACCACCTAAGGACCGGACACCTTCCTGGATGCGGGCACCGCCTGAATCATTCAAACCGATAACAGGAGCACCAACTTTGACCGCCATGTCCATAATTTTGCAAATTTTTTCGGCATGGGTTTCTGACAAGGATCCTCCAAAAACAGTGAAATCCTGTGCGTAAACATACACCAGGCGTCCATTAATGGTGCCGTAACCGGTAATAACGCCATCACCGTAATAAATTTGGTCCTGCATGCCAAAATCGGTCGTTCTGTGCGTCACCAGAAGACCAATTTCTTCAAAGGAATTTTCATCCATTAAATAATCAATACGCTCTCTTGCCGTTAGTTTATTTTTGGCGTGTTGTTTGTCTATGCGTTTCTGACCGCCTCCCTGTTTCGCTAAGGCCTCCAGGGCCTTGAGTTTTGCTATTTTTTTGTCTTTCGAATTCATAGTTATTAACGGGGTAAACGCAGTTTATTTTGAGCTTCCATATAGTGTTTTGCCACTATGAGTGCTGCCATCTCAGCATCATTCTTTTTATGCTGTTCTATAGATTCCGGTGTATAGTACTTCGGAACAAAATGTGTGTCGAAACGACCGGATTTAAAGGCGTGATGTTCAAAAACGAATTTGCCAAAATCAAGGGTGGTTTCCACACCTTCGATGCGATACTTTGATATGGCATCAATCATGGTTTGTATGGCTTCTTCACGATTCTTACCATATGTGATTAACTTTGAAATCATGGGATCGTAATATATTGGAATATCCATACCCTGTTCAAACCCGTTATCTACTCGAATACCCGGCCCTGAGGGGAGCTTATACGTTTTTAAATGTCCTACACTGGGCAGAAAATCATTTAAGGGATCTTCAGCGTAAACGCGCAATTCCAAAGCATGTCCGCTAATGTTTAAATCGTCTTGTGCCATGGGTAATTTTTCCCCTCGGGCTATTCTGATCTGAAGTTCTACAAGATCCACACCAGTAATGAGTTCTGTCACCGGGTGCTCGACCTGCAAGCGGGTATTCATCTCCAAAAAATAAAAATTATGATGTGAATCAAGCAGGAATTCAACTGTTCCCGCTCCCAGATAATCACAGGAACGCGCTACTTTCACGGCTGCCTCTCCCATCTTTTTTCTCAGTTCCGGATTTAAAATTGAAGAAGGTGCTTCTTCTATAACCTTTTGATGTCGTCGCTGTATGCTGCATTCTCTTTCAAAGAAATGCAAAATGTTGCCATGGCCGTCAGCCATAATTTGAATTTCTATGTGTCTGGGTGAACTCACATATTTTTCAATAAAAACAGAGCCATCTCCGAAGGCAGAATGCGCTTCACTTATCGCTCTTTTCATCTGAGCCTCCAATTCATTTTCTTTTTCAACAATACGCATGCCTTTTCCGCCGCCGCCAGCCGAGGCCTTGATAAGTACAGGAAAGCCTATGGATTTGGCTATTTCCTTCGCTTTTTTGGTATCTGTGATGGCTTCATCAATGCCCGGAACCAAAGGGATATTATATTGACTGACCGCTTCTTTGGCCGCGAGCTTACTTCCCATTATTTTAATGGCTTTGGATTTCGGTCCGATAAAGGTAATTCCATGCGTCTCGCATAACTCGGCGAATGCGGCATTTTCACTAAGAAAACCATAGCCGGGGTGAATGGCATCGGCCTGCAAGGTTTTGGCCATCTCTATGATCCTGTTTGCATTCAGGTAGGAGGAAATCGATGGTGCTTCACCTATGCATACTGCCTCATCTGCAAACTTCACATGAGGTGCGTTCCTATCGATAGTCGAATAAACTGCAACTGTTTTAATGCCCATTTTTTGGGCAGTTCTCATAATTCTTATCGCAATTTCACCTCGATTGGCTACTAGTATCTTATTCATTTAGGTGCATTAATGTTAATACGTTCATTTTATATTGGAGTAGGGGTCATTCGAATTCAATGAGCAATTGATCCTTATCTACAGTATCGCCCTTACATGCCGGAATAGATTTGATCACACCGTCAAAACTCGCGGTCAGGCTATTTTCCATTTTCATGGCTTCCAAAATTAACAGTGTATCCCCCTCTTTTACTTGCTGTCCGGCTGTAACCGCAATGTCTAAAATTAACCCCGGCATCGGGGCGGTAATGTTGCGGATTTGATGCTTCAATCCGGAATTGAAACCCATTTCACCAATGAGTTGGTCCAATTCATCTTTTAACTCAACCTCGTATGTGGCATTGTTAATAACGATGGTATAGCTCTTGGAATTGAAGTCAGATTTTACAATTTCAACATGGAAGGACCGGTGATCGTGTATGACATGGAGTTTGTTTTCAGACAGGTAGATGGCATCCACATTAGCGATAGCCTCCGGTGACACTTCAAATTCAAATGAATTATTAACTTTTGCTGTTAAACCCATGGGTTGGAACCTTATTGTGATATAAATATAAGATTAAAATGCAATTCTCCTTTCCATCAGCGTCTAAAAGGATTTAAAATGACTGTTATTTTGATGGCTTTTAATGGCCTTTCTTGATAAAACGATACCTAAAATTAAAGAAACCAAAGCGCCTAACCATATCCCCGGAACAAAATCTAGAAATAAAAAGAAATCATATGCGCCATGAAAAAAAATGGCTACCATTAAACCGATTAAATTTAGGATGAACTTATTTTTGGAAAATTTAGCCTTACCCATAAAGTAACCCATTAAAATACCATATGACAGTCTTGTCTATGGCTACAATAAATTGTCAATAACAGTATTATTAGGCGATCAGATTATATGGAAAAAGGCCTTTCTATTTTATTGTACGACACAAATATTTTGTACTTTTAGTAAGTACTTTCCTAAGATCTTCAAAATGAAAAATTAATTGGTTATGAAAAATCCATTCTTAAAAGTACCTATTTTGTGGAATGTTGTTATTATAATCATTGCAGCGGTTGCCTGTCCAATTCCCCTCATTTTTGGTTTTGCGCACTTAGTTGAAGGAATCACACAAATTATAGAAGGAACTACTCCAGATCATCCAGCATCAGTTGCCATTCAAGGTTGGCTATTTGTTATTTTCTTATGTCTTGTTGGCGTAGCTCTTTTAGCTATAGCTATAGGCGCACTCATTGCCATACTAAAAAGGTTTTTTAAATAGCTGTTTTTAGTTACCCCTACATTAATTATATTCACAGATGTGACTGCTTTAAATCGGTGTGAATAAAGGGCCTTTGTTTCAACCATTTTTCTTTGAACACGTTGTAAAAGTGATGTTCTGTTCAGGTCAGAATCATTCTCTTGGTCTGTGAACCTCTGTAATCAAAAGTTTGATGGTCGTGTTACCAACATTTTTAGCAGCATCCTTTAATGGTCCGGAGACTTGACCCATTCCTGGCTTGAGGTCAAGCTCAACTGCTTCAGTACCGTTGACGTAAAGCATCATGTTCCCTCCTTCTAAAACATAAAACGTATGGTCATAATGTTCGTGTAATCCGATGGAATCTCCTGGTTTCATAGTGAATTCCATAAGTTGTATGCCTAATGTGTCTGACAGTACATTGGTATATTCCTTACCAATTGCTAATACATCTAATTCAGGATCTATATATGCCATTGGTTCCGTTTTTGTTTCTTCCTGTACTTCAGTCAGTTCTTCGCTATGTTCTTTGTTTACTTCGGTCTGTTTTTGTTTACAAGAATACACAAAGCAAAGACAAGTGAATAGCATCACGGTCAGTTGAGTTTTCATAAGGTAAAGTTTTAAAAATTAGACACTTAAAGTTAGTAATTTTAATTGAGAAAACAAGTTGGAGTCTTTTAATAGACACCTATATCATATTATACAGATGTTGGGCTCGATTTCGGATGATTTTTCAAAATCAACCATTTTGATGAAATCACCAATAGGGCTATTCGGTTTGATAATTCAAATGCTCCAGCAGGGAAAGTTGACAGATGTCGTTTGTTTTTTTGGATGCATTTAGTTATGCACATATTAAAGCTTCACAAATGAGAAAACATTGAGATGTCAAATGCAAAATAGAGTATTGATGTAATCAGAATGCTTAAAATGGCACCATTACCAAAATGATAAATGATGAGATGCTTTGGTTCTTTCTCATATCGATCCTGGTAATAGATATATAGGATAATGATCAGAGCAGGAGCTATGGCGGCAAATAATAAATACACTTTTAGGTCAGGTGGTTTTTAATGGCATTCAGAACTACGTTATAATAGCTTTTGTTAGAGGCTATAAAATGATTGTTAAACCTACTGTTCTCGAGAAGGTTTTCAAATTCTGAGAAACTCACCATTTTTATCGCTTCAACTTCATCGGGTTGGGGCCTAAGTCGGACCAGGGGGACCTGTAATTCACAAATGAATGTATTGTGCAGTTCGTAATCCTTTATACCGTTCGGGTAGTCTTGAAAACATTCGAATACACCAATTTTTTTTAGGTGGGATGTTGTGATATGCAGTCCAATTTCTTCCCTGGTTTCACGAATGGCCGCATGCTCTATGGTCTCGCCGGCATCCACATGGCCTGCAACCGATACATCCCAAAGCAAGGGACAAATGGTTTTTTTGGCTGAACGCTGTGATAATAAAATTTGACTATCCTTATTGTAAAGCCATATATGAGCGGTATTATGGTAAAAGCCCTTTTGGTGTATGATTGACTTCAATGCAGTTTGCCCGGTGGGCAAACCCGCTTTGTTCACTATATCGATGTACTCGTCCATACAGGGTCAGATCGCGTCAAACAGGAATGAACTTAAGACTATTCAAAATAACTAAAGGTTTCACCTTCTTTTATGTTAAGTAAGGTTTCATAAATTAGGCGAATCACATTCTCAACATCATCACGATGTACCATTTCCACTGTGGTATGCATATAACGCAGGGGAAGCGATATTAATGCAGAGGCCACACCACCGTTACTGTAGGCAAAGGCATCAGTGTCCGTTCCGGTAGCCCTGGATAACGCTGATCGCTGAAAAGGGATGCCTTTGGATTCGGCTGTGTCGGTAATTAAGTCTCTTAGCTTTTGCTGTACTGCCGGTGCATAGGCTACCACGGGCCCTTTACCAAGTTCTAAATAGCCCTCTTTTTTCTGTTCTATCATGGGTGTGGTAGTGTCATGGGTAACATCGGTGACTATAGCGACATTGGGTTTAATGGTCTGCGTAATCATTTCAGCACCGCGTAAACCAATTTCCTCCTGAACGGCATTGGTAATATAAAGTCCGAATGGTAAGGCTATCTTGTTTTCCTTGAGCAACCTCGCCACCTGGGCAATCATAAATCCTCCCATGCGATTGTCCAGGGCGCGACAAACAAATTTGTCCTTGTTAAGAATATGGAATTCATCCGGATAGGTAATGACACAACCCACATGGACTCCCAAACCTTCTACTTCTTCCTTGTTTTTGCAGCCGCAATCAATAAAAATATTATCCGGCTTCGGAGCTTCCTCTTTACTTTTATCTCTGGTATGTATTGCCGGCCAACCAAAAACACCTTTTACAATACCTTTCCTGGTATGGATGTTTACCACTTTGCTCGGGGCAATTTGGTGATCGCTACCGCCGTTTCTAATCACGTAAATGAGTCCGTTATCAGATATATAGTTGACATACCAGGAGATTTCATCGGCATGGCCTTCTATAACGACTTTATATTTCGCTTTTGGATTAATAACCCCAACCGCTGTACCATAGGTATCTGTTATAAATTCATCCACATAGGGTTTAAGGTAATCCATCCAAATTTTTTGACCCGTCCATTCGTAACCCGTGGGAGCTGCATTATTTAAATAGTTTTCTAGAAATTCCAATGATTTTTTATCAAGAATACGCGTCTTTGCCATGTTTTAAAGTTTTGTACTAAAATAAGAATATTAACGACATACCGCAGATTAGATTTTAGTTTTTCACGGCCTTTTCCGGAAAAGCGAATGGAAATACTTAAACTTTAAAATCAGGTTTTAAAACAAGTACCTGGAATGGGTAATAATGGACACCCCGGTTTTTCTGAAAAGCTATTAATAAACCGTTAAAAACGTGGTTTGCATGAGGTAAATTATTAATTTTGGAGAAGTAATTGCTCCAAATGGTTTTATGAAGAATGTAGTTTTTTATATACTTATACTTTTCCCCCTAATTTCGCTTTCTCAAATTAGAAATGAATTTGATGAGACCTCCGATTACGAGTATATTATTATTGAAGGCGATTCCATTCCTAGGACAGCAATTGATTTGGAGGAGGTAATGCTCCTGCACAAGTTAAAATTCAATAGCAGGAAGGATCGCATTAGATATTTAATTCTGCGTAAAAAAACCGTCAAAGTATATCCTTATGCTAAAATGGCTGCCGATCGCCTGGATTCGCTTAACACCCGCTTGGCATCGTTGACAAAACGGCGCGAGAAAAAGAGATATACCAAGATAATACAAAAATATATTGAGGGTGAATTCTCAGATGAATTAAAGAAATTAACACGTACGGAAGGACAGATTCTGGTAAAACTGATACATAGGCAAACGGGTATGACGACTTTCGATCTGGTTAAGGAACTGCGCAATGGTTGGCGTGCCTTTTGGTACAACACAACAGCCAGTATGTTTGATATTTCACTTAAGAAGCGGTTCGATCCTTACAACAACAAGGAAGACTATCTCATTGAAGATATTTTACAGCGCAATTTTCAAAGTGGTGTATTGGAGCGCCAAAAGTCTGCCATTGAGTATGATTTTTACGAACTCACCGATAAATGGCTTAATTCCGATGACCGTGCTGATAAATAACAGATTATGATCAGGTTTAAGCAGGCAGATTCAATTGAAGATTGCGAGGTAATCGAACAGCTCGCACATACCATATGGCGAGAACACTACATTCCAATTATTGGAAAGGCACAGGTAGACTATATGTTGGATAAATTCCAGTCGACATCCGCCATACAGGAACAGATTGACACTGGTTTTGAATATTTTTGGATAGAATTTGAAAGCATGCCTGTTGGTTATATGGCCTACAAATTAGAAAAGGACAGTTTGTTTTTAAGTAAAATATATGTGTTAGCCTCCTATCGCGGACGAAAAATTGGAGCCGCAGCAATGCATTTTGTTGAGGAACAGGCAAAGCGTTATGGTTTAAAAACGATCACATTAACGGTCAATAAGAATAACCATAAGGCCATAAATGCCTATCTGAGTCTGGAGTTTGTCAATTTGGGGTCTGTAGTTGCCGAAATAGGGAATGGCTTTGTGATGGACGACTTCAAAATGGTTAAAACACTCTGAGCTGTCTGGTTAGTTCATAAAGGGCGATGGTACAGGCCTGGACGACATTCATACTGCTGTTTACACCAAACATGTCGATGTGTATCAGGGCATCGGATAATTTTAAGATGGCATCGGAAACCCCGAAATTCTCATCACCCAACACCAGAACTATGGGTTTGCCTTTTAAGAATTTGAAGGAGTGAATGGGTAGACTTGTATCTGTTATTTCCAGGGATAGAATTACAGCACCCTCTTCTTTTAACTGTTTTACCACAGCTAATGCAGATGCTGCCGTTTGGTAAGGAACGCTTTTCTCTGAGGCTCGGGCCGTTCGAGACATTTTTTTACCCAGGGGAATGCGATCCCCGCAAAGAAACAGTTGCGCAACCCCAAATGCATCAGCCGCTCTAAATAAACTCCCGATATTGGCTGCGTCAGACACATTATCAGTCACCAATGTAACAGGGAAGTCCTGTGGTTCAAATTTCGAGTTGTAATGATTGAGTTGCATGCCGACGCTAAAGGGTGAGTTATCAATACGAGCTTATCTACATCTCAATTCTCAAATGCATATTTCACAATATTGGCCCCCATCTGAAGGGCTTTTTCTCTGACATCCTCAGGATCATTATGAACCACCTGATCTTCCCAGCCATCTCCTAGATCGCATTCATAAGTGAACAACAGTACCAGTCGCCCTTCATAAAACAGACCAAAGGCCTGGGGTCGTTTACCATCGTGTTCATGTATTTTAGGCAAACCATTTTTAAACGAAAAGGCACTGTTAAAGATAGGATGATCTTTGGGGAGTTCGATGAGATCAAGATCCGGAAAGACCTTCTTAAGCTCTTTGGTAATAAAGGGCTCCATTCCATAATTATCATCAATATGCAAAAAACCGCCGGAGATCAAATAGTTGCGAAGGTTCTCCGCATCTTCATCACTAAAAAAAACATTACCATGTCCTGTCATATGAATGAATGGATACTGAAAAATGTCATTACTGCCTACTTCTACCGTTTCAGGTTTGGCCTTGATTTTGGTGTTGATCCGTTCATTACAGAATGAAATTAAATTTGGTAATGCCGTAGGATTGCTGTACCAATCTCCACCACCTTTATATTTTAAAACAGCAATATCCTGAGCACTTATATGGACACATATAAGGGAAATAATTAAAAATTGTACTCTTTTCATTTACTCATTTATAAAAGCGACGGCATGGCATGCGACGATGGCAGCTGTTTCTGTCCGTAATCTCGATGCACCCAAATTTACGGGAATATAATTGTTTTCCAGAGCCATTTTAATTTCTTTAACACTAAAATCCCCTTCCGGTCCAATTAAAATAGTCGTGTTGCCATTCCGTGTAAGGTGCTGCTTAATGTGGTTTTTTTGGTTTGTTTCACAATGGGCAATAAACAAATCACCATCCCTGTTTTCTGAAATGAAATCGTTAAAGGGCGTTAGGTCATTCAGTTTTGGCAAATAGCAATTGAGAGATTGTTTCAATGCCGTTTGCAGTATTTTTTCATAGCGTTCTTTTTTAATGACTTTTCGTTCGCTATGATCACAGACAAGAGGGGTTATCGTATCTACACCTATTTCAGTAGCCTTTTCGAGAAACCATTCATAACGCTCATTCATTTTCGTTGGAGCCACTGCCATGTGTAACCTGTAGGGTCTTATGGCCTGCCTGGATCTGTCAGTGACCTGAGCGACACAATGCCTCGGGTCAGGGTGCATCACTTCGACAGTATATAACCATCCTTTCCCATCGGTGATGTGCAACAGATCTCCTGACTGCTTTCTTAAGACCTTAGTAATATGGCGACTCTCCTCTTTATTGAAGCCAAACTCAATGGTGTCTTCATTTATTTCGGAATGGTAAAAGAGTTGCATACAATTAAAACACAATTAAATTTTTAATCTGGCTGAAGCCGCAATGTTCGGTTGGGTGAATTCACCTTCCAAATATTTTAAATACCCGACAATGGCAATCATCGCAGCGTTGTCGGTAGTAAATTCAAATTTAGGGATATACGTGGTCCATCCATATTTTTTTTCACCTTCTTTTAAAGCCTGGCGAATGCCTGTATTGGCTGAAACACCCCCACCAATTGCAATATGTTTGATGCCGGTTTGATGGGATGCTATTTTTAATTTATCCATTAAGATTCGAATGATGGTATATTGTATTGAGGCACAAATATCATCCAGGTTTTCCGTTATGAAATTTGGATTGGCTTGGGTTTCCCGCTGCACAAAATATAGGATTGCCGTCTTTAGACCTGAAAAACTGAAATTCAAACCATCGACTTTTGGTTTGGTGAATTTAAAGGCTTTGGGATTGCCATTCCTGGCCCGTTTATCAATTTCCGGTCCGGCGGGATAGCCTAACCCCAGGATCTTACCACTTTTATCAAAAGCTTCACCTACAGCATCATCGATGGTCTCACCAATTACGGTCATATCAAAATAGTGATCTACTCTAACAATTTGTGTATGGCCTCCGGAAATAGTCATGGCTAAAAAGGGGAACGGTGGTTTAGCATAGCCTGTTTCATCAATGTAATGAGCAAGGATATGCGCCTGCATGTGGTTGACATCTATTAGCGGAATGCCCAGACCAATGGACAGAGACTTGGCGAATGAGGTTCCTACAAGCAGCGAGCCCATTAGACCCGGGCCACGAGTAAATGCTATGGCATTGAGATCATCTTTTGAAATCCGGGCCTGTTTTAGTGCCTGATCCACCACAGGGACAATGTTTTGCTGATGTGCCCGAGAGGCTAACTCCGGTACGACACCGCCGTAGGCTTCATGTATTTTTTGTCCTGCAATGACGTTGCTTAATATTTTCCCGTTGTGCATTATGGACGCTGCCGTATCATCGCATGATGATTCAATTCCCAAGATGTAAATATTTTGTTCCTTCATTACTGAATTTTAGGCACAATAATTGTTAATTTTGAAAACAATGAAACAGGGTTTGTTCTTGTTTTACAAAACACAAAACTAGTCTTTTTTTTATTTTATAGGAATAGCTGTGTAACAGGTGTGAAATAATCAGAGGGTGTTATATGTTAAAGTAATATACTGAATAATTTAAGTTAGTTGAATATCAAAAGAGTATTTAAAATAGTATCAAAGCTTGCGGTCGTCCTATTACTGCTCTTTATTATTTTGGTATTGTTTCTATCCATTCCTTCTGTCCAAACCAAACTTGGAAATTATGTTACCAATCGATTGAATGAAGATTTTAAAACCAATATCAATGTCAATCGTGTCAGTTTACAATTTAATGGCGATATAGAACTCAAGGAAATATATATTGAAGATTACAGGCAGGATACCTTAATCAGTATATCGGAACTCAACACCTCTATCTTAAGTTTACCAAATCTTTATAAAGGCAATTTAACATTTGGCGATATCGATATAGAAGGATTAATATTCCACATCAAAAAGTATAAAGGTGAGTCGGACACCAATCTGGACATTTTTGTAAAGAAACTCGAAAGTGATAATCCGAGAGCGGATAAAAAAGGGTTTTTGCTGTCTTCAAGTGATGTATCAGTGTATGACGGGGTCTTTAAAATAACCAATGAAAATAAAGACCGAGCTGAAATCTTCAATTTTAGTAACTTAAATATTAATGCCACAAATTTTTTAATTAATGGAAGTGATGTTAGTGCACGCATTAATACATTGGCACTTAAGGATAGTCGGGGGGTAACCATTAAAAACATGATGACCAATTTTAAATATACCCTAACAGATATGACCTTCGATGATTTAGAAATAAAAACTGAGCAATCTGTTTTAAAGGGCGATTTAAAGTTTGACTATAACCGGGAGGATCTTCAATTTTTTACGGATAAGGTTAATATTACGGCCGCTTTTAAAGATTCCAATGTGTATTTGGATGAACTTAATACCATCTACAATGAGTTCGGTTCCAATCAGAGAGCTCGATTTGATGTGGAACTCTCGGGAACACTGAATAATTTGTTCGCTCGAAACCTGATCATGTACTCCAGCAGGCGAACCAAAGTGTTTGGTAATTTTAATTTTAAAAACTTATTTAACAAGGAACCCAATAATTTTTATATGAATGGCAGGTTCAATAACTTATCATCGACATATGCCGATTTAACGAATATGTTACCGAACGTCCTGGGTGCTGCCATTCCGAGTTCTTTTGAGAGATTGGGTTATTTTACGCTTACCGGAACTTCGGAGGTAACCGCCTCCAATGTTAAGGCTGACGTGACTATTGAGACCGAGTTAGGAGTTATTAAATCGAATCTGGACATTTCGAAGGTGAAAACTATCGACGATGCGAAGTACAAGGGTAACATTGTGCTTGAGGCATTCGATATGGGCACCTTTGTACAGCTGCCTAAAATAGGGGTTGTTTCATTGAATTTTGATGTCAATGGTAAAGGATTTTTAAGTGAAACTGTAAACACTGAGGTTAAAGGAGATATTTCGAGTGCCGTATATAACAATTACGATTATAAAAACACAAAGGTCGCAGGAACGGTAAGAAATAAGATATTTGATGGAAATCTTGTAACCAGTGACAGGAATCTCGTTTTTAATTTTAATGGTTTGGTAGATTTTTCGGAAGATGTCAGAAAATATGATTTTCAGGCAAAGGTCGACTATGCCAATTTAAAGGCGCTCAATTTTGTTAAAAACGACAGTATCTCCCTCTTTGAAAGCGCTGTAAAAATGAATATGAATGGCAGTAGCCTTGACGATGCCTACGGAACCATTGTGTTTACCAACACAACCTATAAAAATGAATATAATACCTATTATTTTGAACGTTTTGAAACCAGTTCAAGATTTAATGAAGGTGTACGATATATCAGCATAAACTCTCCCGATATTATTAGTGGCAGCATGGTGGGGAAATTTCAGTTCAACGACCTGAAAAAGCTTTTTGAGAATTCTTTGGGCAACATCTATACCAACTACATTCCGAATGAAGTGGGTAATAATCAATATTTCGATTTTAATTTTACCATATACAACAAGATACTTGAAGTTTTTATACCGGAAATTCAGGTTGGAAAGAACACGTTCATAAAAGGCACTGTTGAAAGCGATGCCCGGGAATTTAAGTTGTTGTTCAAATCGCCGGAAATTAAATTAGCGGAAAATTTAGTGCGCAACATAGAGCTGCAGGTGGACAATGAAAATCCATTATTCAATACTTACGTGGAGCTCGACAGTATAAGTACCAAATATTACAATGTATCGGATTTTCGTTTAATCAACGCCACCCTTAACGACACGCTTTTTATGCGATCTGAATTTACAGGAGGTAAGCGCAATAAAGACATCTATAATTTAAATTTTTACCATACCATAAACGAAGAAAATGAGTCTGTAATTGGGTTTAAGAAATCGGATATTACCATTAAGGACAATAAGTGGTTTATCAATGAGGCTAAGGACCAATTCAATAAAATAGCCTTTAATAAGGCCCTGACCAAGTTTCATATGGATCAGCTTAAAGTGAATCACAATGCCGAGGTGATCCAGTTGTCGGGTTTCATTCAGGACTCTACTCAAAAGGATATCAGGCTGAATTTTAAGGATGTGGACTTGGCCAAAATAACGCCCGACCTTGATAGTCTCTCGCTCGCAGGAAATGTTAATGGCAAATTGGATATTCTCCAGAAGAATGGAAGTTATTTACCCAATTCAACTATCATTATTGATAATTTTAAAGTCAATGATTTTTTATTTGGGTCCTTCGATGCCAGTATTAAGGGAAATGAGACCTTAACCAATTATAATATTGATGCCACAATTAAAAATAATACCCTGGAATCGTTCAGGGCCAGTGGCGATATTGATGTGGTAGGGAAACAAACCTTGATTGATTTGAATATCGATTTTAATGGATTCAGTTTAGTGCCGCTAAATCCGCTTTTATATGATGTGTTAACCGATATAAGAGGAACGATTTCGGGGGATGCTAACATTCGGGGGAATCTTAAGAGACCCGATATCGATGGCAGGCTTTCCCTCAATAATGGAGGACTGGGAATTCCTTACCTGAATGTGGATTACAAGTTTAATAACAATGTTGAGGTGCTTTTAAAAAACCAAACCTTTAATTTCAAAAATTTAAAAATTACGGATACGAAATATAACTCGGTGGGTGAACTCAGTGGGGCGCTGAGTCATGTGAATCTATCGGATTGGCACCTGGATTTAAATATTACCACACCCCGCTTGTTGGTGTTGGATACCGAGGAGTCTGATGAATCCTTATATTTTGGAACGGGATTCATTGGTGGGTCGGCAAGCCTCTATGGTCCAGCGGATCAGTTAACCATTGATGTCATTGGGGAAACAAAAAATGGTACCGTATTTAAGATACCCATCAAGGATACCGAATCCTTTGGGGACAATACCTATATTCGATTTGTAACAAAAGAGGAAAAAGAGGCCAGACAGAAAGGAGAAGCCGTCACCTTTAAAGAAATTAAAGGCCTGGAGTTAGATTTCGATCTGGACGTCACCGAAGATGCCGAGGTTGAAATTATCATAGATAAGAACACGGGACATTCCTTAAGGGGAAGCGGTGTTGGAGGATTATTGGTAGAAATAAACACGAATGGAAAATTCAATATGTGGGGTGATTTTTCTGTATTCAGAGGCGTTTATAATTTTGCCTATGGGGGTTTGGTCCAAAAGGAGTTTATCGTACAACCCGGCGGAACCATAGCCTGGGAGGGGGAACCTTTGGATGCCATTATTAATATGGAAGCTGTATATAAAACGCAGGCCAATCCGTCGCCGTTATTGGATAATCCGATAAACAGGAGTATTCCCGTTGAATTGTTCATTAAGCTCGATGGGGATTTAACCCAACCGGATCCTGATTTTACCTTCGATTTTCCAAATGTGAATTCCACCATAAAATCAGAATTGCAATACCGATTGGAATCGCAGGACGACAGGCAGAATCAAGCCTTATATCTGCTTTCAACAGGATCTTTTTCAAGAGGACTCAACCAATTGAATTTTTCAGGTACCATTGCCGAACGACTCAATGGAATTATTAATGGCATTTTTTCGAGTGGGGACAGTAAGTTTAACTTAGGATTGAATTATGAAGCAGGTCAGAACAGACCCGATTATCGAACCAATGACCGCGTGGGTGTCACCTTACAAACCCAAATTAGTGATCGTGTTTTGATCAATGGAAAAGTGGGGGTGCCCATCGGTGGGGCCAGTGCTACAGAAACCGTGATTGCCGGAGATGTAGAAATAGACTTTTTACTGAATGAGGAGGGCACACTAACCGCAAAAGTGTTTAACAGGGAGAACAGCATCCAAAATTTTGGCGAGGCTATAGGGTATACTCAAGGTGTGGGAATTTCATATAATGTAGATTTTAATACCTTTAAAGAGCTCATTCAAAATTTATTTAAGACATCAAAATCAAGAAAAAAAGATGACGTTATCGAAGAACCTTCCAACGATAATGATACGTCCTCCTTTCCCGATTTTATTGATATCAAAACGAACGTAAAGGCCCAGAAATAGATTGTTGTTGCGCTTGCCCATACCATGTTGTCCCTAAGAAATGAGGGTAAAAAGAACTAAAACGTTATAGTATAGTAATGTATTAAAATACTGTAAATGCTATCGATATATTATATTTGTTTATTAATTTTACGTTCCGAAAATTTAGAAATAGTTTAATGCCGAATAAAATAAAGAAACTGGCTGTCTTAACTTCGGGTGGCGACTCGCCGGGCATGAATGCCGCTATTCGCTCTGTGGTTAGAACCTGTGCGTACCATGACGTTGAATGCGTCGGGGTATATCGTGGCTATGAAGGTTTGATTGAAGGTGATTTCAAACTCATGGGTGCAAGAAGTGTAAGGGGCATCATCAATAAGGGAGGTACCATACTGAAATCGGCCCGATCGAAAGAATTCCGAACAGTCGAAGGTCGTCAAAAAGCCTATCAGCATTTAGTGGATCACAATATTGACGGACTTGTTGTCATAGGTGGAGACGGTTCGTTTACCGGAGCACTTATTTTTAATCAGGAATTCGATTTTCCGGTCATGGGTATTCCAGGTACAATAGACAATGACATCTTCGGAACATCACACACCCTGGGTTTTGATACCGCTTTAAATACCGTAGTTGATGCCATAGATAAAATAAGGGATACTGCAAGCTCACATAACCGATTGTTTTTTATTGAGGTCATGGGACGCGATGTGGGACATATCGCCCTTAATACTGGCATAGCCGGTGGTGCTGAGGAAATATTGATACCTGAAGAAGATCTGGGCTTAGATCGTCTGGTCGATTCCTTAAATAAAAGTAGGAAGTCTGGCAAGACCTCGAGTATTGTTATCGTGGCAGAAGGAGACAAAATTGGAAAGAATATTTTCGAACTCAAGGAGTTTGTCGATGAAAATATGGAGGGATATGACGTCAGGGTTTCGGTTCTTGGTCATATGCAAAGAGGAGGCGCCCCATCGTGCTTCGATCGTGTTTTGGCCAGTAGGATGGGCGTAAAGGCTGTGGAGACGCTTTTAGAAGGCAAAACCAATTACATGGTTGGACTGCTGTCCAACAAAATGGAACTGACCCATCTGGATCAAGCCATAAAAGGAAAAACAAAAATAAATTTAGAATTACTTCGTGTCTCTGATATCATGAGCACATAAAATTTAATATATAAGAACATGTCAAAATTAAAAATTGGAATTAACGGATTTGGTAGAATTGGTAGAATCGCTTTTCGAGTGGCGGCTTCGAGACCAGATATTGAAGTGGTAGGAATAAATGATTTACTCGATGTTGACCATCTTGCATACCTACTAAAATATGACTCTGTACATGGCAGATTTAGTGGTACAGTCGATATCAATAATGGAAATTTAGTAGTGAATGGTAATGAAATCAGAATTACAGCAGAGCGCAATCCTGAAGATTTAAAATGGGATGCTGTTGGTGCCGAGGTTGTTTTGGATTGTACCGGTATATTTACAACTTTAGACAAGGCCCAGGCCCATATCAAGGCCGGTGCTAAAAAAGTAGCGATATCAGCGCCATCTGCAGATGCACCTATGTTTGTGATGGGTGTAAATCACGATAAGATTACGTCGGAACATACCATCGTATCCAATGCGTCATGTACCACCAACTGTTTGGCCCCATTGGCTAAAGTAATCAACGATAATTTTGGTATCGTGGAAGGATTAATGACTACAGTCCACGCAACTACGGCTACACAAATGACTGTCGACGGTCCCTCAAAAAAGGATTGGAGAGGTGGCAGAAGCGCCTTGGCGAACATCATACCATCTTCTACGGGAGCGGCAAAAGCGGTGGGGAAAGTGATTCCTGAGTTGAACGGAAAATTAACCGGAATGGCGTTTAGAGTGCCTACACCCGATGTCTCTGTTGTCGATCTCACCGTAAGAACTGAAAAATCTGCTTCCTGGGATGAGGTTAAGGCCGCTTTGAAGAAGGCTTCTGAAAATGAATTAAATGGTGTTTTAGGGTATACCGAAGAATCTGTGGTATCCCAGGATTTTGTTTCAGAAACACAGACCAGTGTCTTTGATGCCGGTGCGAGTATTGCGCTAAACGATAATTTCTTTAAATTAGTGTCCTGGTACGATAATGAATTCGGGTATTCAACGAAATTGGTTGATCTGGCCCAACACATAGCTTCTATTTAAGTTAGACGGAGATCATTTGTAGTTACACCTTATTAGTGGAATACAAATGAATGTTGATTAAATGGACGTCATTCCCCAAATGATTGCGTATCATTGAGACTAAAAATGGGAATTGAAAACGAATAATACGACAACTCCACAGCACTTTTGTGTGAATCACACAGTATGCTGTGGAGTTTTTTTAACTTTAGATTTATGATTTTAATTGTTGATAGTGGTTCTACAAAATCAGATTGGATTGCAGTAGATAATAATGGTAACAAATTACTTGAGAAGATACGTACAAAAGGCCTTAATCCAGCTATTTTGCCGGAAAAGAAGCTAAAGAAAATAATTAAGGGCAGTGAAGATCTAAAGAACAACAGGGAAATTGTCTCTCATGTTTTTTTCTACGGGGCAGGATGTGGTACCGAAAAACCGGTACAGACCCTGAGAGAGGTACTTCAGAGCATTTTTATAAATGCCCAGATTGAGGTGAATGAGGATACCATGGCGGCAGTGTATGCCTGTATCAACAATCCTCAGGAAGCTGCAGTGGTATGTATTTTGGGAACCGGATCGAATTGCAGTTATTACGATGGCGAAAACTTGCATCAGAAGGTCATTTCTTTAGGTTACACCCTAATGGATGATGCCTCTGGCAATTATTATGGGAAACAACTCATCAGGGATTACTATTTTAATAAGATGCCGGAAAATGTTCGGGTTGCATTTGGAAGCAAATACAATATGGACGCCGATTATATAAAATACAACCTGTATAAACAACCTAACCCGAATGCCTATTTGGCCAATTTCGCAGAATTTATGTTTTTGCATAAAGATTCGGAATATACAATAGAATTAATAAAAAAAGGGATTCGGCTTTTTGCGGAAAACATGATTCTGCAGTTTAAGGATCATTTGAAAACAGTTCCCGTCCATTTTGCCGGTTCAATAGCCTTTTTTGCGCAGAATGAAATCAAGGAAGTAGCAGAAGAAATGGGCTTTACAACAGGAAATTTTATACGAAGACCTATCGACCGGTTAATTCCGTTCCACACCAAAGACTTATAATGTAAAAAACGATCAAGTATTTTAATGAGGTTTAACGAAATGGTTAAACCTCTTTTTTTATGCATCATGACAGGATCATGGATGCTTTTCTTAAAGGAACGTTAATTAACACTACCCAAGTTTCCTTTAACATATTCCTAACACCTGTACGTACCTTTTTGGTCTACTTTTAAACAACTAATTCAAATCAATCAACATGAAAACGAACAACATTTCCAAACTAATTTTAGGTCTATTATGTGCATTGAGTATTAATTCCTTTGCCCAGTTAAATTTTCCCCGTGGAAGCCAGCAGGCTAAAGTATCCCAGCGCGTAGGCATAACCGATGTCACTATCATGTATTCCCGACCCAGTGTAAAGGGTCGCGAAGTTTACGGAAAGTTAGTGCCCTACGGTATGAATAACCTGGGTTTTGGTACGGCGGAATTATCGCCATGGCGGGCTGGAGCAGATGAGAATACGATCATTAAATTTTCCGATGATGTTAAGATTGAGGGGCAACCACTTCAAGCCGGAAAATATGGATTTCACATCATTGTCAACCCGGATGATACCGCCACACTTATTTTCTCCAACAACCATTCGTCATGGGGCAGTTACTTCTACAAGCCTGAGGAAGATGCCTTAAGGGTCGATATTAAAACCAAAACCATTCCGCATACCGAATTGTTAACCTTTGCTTTCGATGAGGTTGAGGCCAATGCCGCCACAGCGTCCTTAAAATGGGAGCGCAAAGCCTTCCCTTTTAAGATAGAAGTCGATGTTCCAACGATTGTTTTAAACGACATTAGATCCAAATTTAGTGGACAGGCCGGATTTCAACGTCAAAACTGGGAGCGTGCTGCAAATTATGCTTTGAACAATGGTGGCGATTTAGAGGAGGCCTTAGTGTGGATCGATAATGCCATATCCGGTCAGTTCTACAGTCAGAAAACCTTTAATAACATAGCCATTAAAGCGCAGATTTTGAATAAAATGGGAAAAGCTGAGGCCTATGCTCAACTCATGGATGAAGCTGCGGGTATGGCCAATAAAAGGCAACTCAATACCCTGGGCTATCAGATGCTGGGAGCGAAGGACTATGAGCGTGCTTTAAAATACTTTAAACTGAATGTAGCTAACCATCCTACCGACGCCAACGCCTATGATAGTTTGGGTGAATGTTATAAGACCATGGGCGACAAAAAGAACGCCATAAAGAATTTAAAAAAATCACTATCGCTTAACCCACCGGCAAATGTGAAGGCAAACTCAGAAAAACTTTTAGCCGAATTAGAGGCCATATAGGAACTGTCATCAATCAAACTACAGCAGTTTTCCAAAACGCCCGGCACACTCGTGTTGGGCGTTTAACTTATATAATTCCAGATATTCTTGTATTTGCCCATAGATCGGTAGGTGCTTAATATTACAGCATGATCCGATTTTGAAAGAGAAGGGTCATCCCTTAGGACTTTCTTGGCATAGTAGCGTGCGGTCTGCAGAATGTCCCTATCTTTTACAATATCTGCAATTCTAAGATTTAAAACACCACTCTGTTGTGTGCCCATTAAATCTCCAGGTCCCCGAAGTTTTAAATCGACCTCCGCAATTTCAAATCCGTCATTGGTGCTCACCATGGTCTGAAGACGGGTTCGGCTATCATTGCTCAATTTATGTCCGGTCATTAAAATGCAATAACTCTGGTCTGCACCACGTCCTACGCGACCTCGTAATTGATGCAATTGCGATAAACCGAAACGCTCGGCGCTTTCAACTACCATGACAGTAGCATTGGGTACGTTTACACCCACTTCAATGACAGTGGTAGATACCATGATTTGCGTTTCGCCTTTCGTGAAGCGTTGCATTTCATAATCTTTATCGGCCGGTTTCATTTTTCCGTGTACAATGGAAATCTGATACTCCGGTGGCGGAAAATCCCTCGCAATACTCTCATATCCATCCATGAGATCTTTATAATCGAGAGCCTCACTTTCCTGAATTAACGGATAGACGATATAAATTTGTCGGCCTTTGGCAATTTCATCTTTAATGAATCGGAATACCTTAAGGCGGTTCTTGTCATAACGATGTACTGTTTTTACCGGCTTTCTTCCCGGAGGGAGTTCGTCGATAATCGAAATATCTAAATCGCCATAAACCGACATCGCCAGGGTACGTGGAATAGGAGTGGCCGACATCACCAGAATATGAGGCGGAATAGAAGGGCCATCTACCTGCTTGGCCTCCTCCATTTGGGTAGCATGAGAAGGGCTTACAGGTCCCTTTTTCCATAATTTACTGCGTTGTGCAACACCAAAACGGTGTTGTTCGTCTATTACCGCAAGTCCTAAGTTCTTGAACTTCACTTTTTCTTCAAGTAGGGCATGGGTGCCGATTAGAATTTGCAGGTCACCATTTTCCAGTGTTTCCTGAATGTCTTTTCTTTCTGAAGCCGATGTTGAACCCGTTAACAACTTTATACGGATGTTCAAGGTATTACAATAGGACACTAAATTCGTATAATGTTGAATGGACAAAATTTCAGTGGGGGCCATCATACAGGCTTGAAAACCATTATCAAGGGCAATTAGCATGGCCATCAAGGCCACAACCGTCTTACCCGATCCGACATCGCCCTGTAGAAGGCGATTCATCTGTGCCCGGCTGCCCAGATCAGACCGTATTTCCTTTAAAACCCGCTTTTGTGCACGGGTCAGTTCGAATGGTAAATGCTTATTATAGAAGGTGTTGAAATAGTGTCCTACATGGTTAAATGAAAGCCCTTTAATCTTCGATTTGTGCATTAAGTTCTTCAGGATTAACTGCAATTGAATATAGAATAATTCTTCAAATTTTAGCCTGTATTGTGCCTTAGACAATTCGTTTTGACTCTTTGGAAAATGGATATTGAACAGGGCGTCGCTTTTAGGAATGAGCTTTAGTTCGGAGAGGAGGAATTCCGGTAAGGTTTCAACAAATTTACCCTTGGTCTCCATAAACAAGGTCTGCATTATTTTATTGATTACCTTATTGGTGATCCCTTTAGTGCTTAATTTTTCGGTCGACGGGTAAATAGGCTGCATAGCAGAACGCAAACTCTTTTCGTGATCTTCCAGGAGTTCCAGTTCAGGGTGAGGCATATTGAATGTTCCATTGAACCAATTGACCCTTCCAAAGGCTACATAAGGGGTATTGAGCTTTAACTGCTCTCGAATCCATTTATGGCCTCGAAACCAGACCAAATCCATCGTACCTGTAGCGTCCTGAAAGGTGGCTACCAGACGTTTACCACGATGGGTGCCCACCTCCTTAAATGCAGTGATACTTCCAATAATCTGTAATTCAGAACTGTTCTGCTGTAACTGGTTAATCTTATAGTATGTGGTGCGATCTAAGTACCTGTTGGGGAATAAATTGATTAAATCCTGGTAGGTGTGAATACCAAGTTCCTTACTCAGTAAATCGGCTCGGTTCGGGCCAACACCTTTCAAGTAGTTGATAGGGGTTTGGAGGTTGGTGATATTCATATAACTAAATTAATTCTTTTGAATGTATTATCAAGTGGCATTTTGGATTAAAGTTTGCTATATTCGAAGTATGAAGGCCCTGCTCCATTATTTTTTTTACTTCTCCGCTATGCTGTGTTGGGCACAGCAAACTGAATGGGTTGATTTTAGGTCCGTTAAGGCCAGGATTCAAATCTATCCTGAGAGCAAAAAGGTGGAGGGTCAAATGACAGTGGCTTTCGACATTCTAAAATCTACCGATTCTATCTTTCTGGATGCCGTGGAAATGGAATTGGATGAGGTCAATCTAACCATGTCAGGACAAGATTTAAATTCCAGACCTGAAGCTGTAAAATTTAAAAACAACAAAAAACAGCTCATAATTTTTAATGCGTTTAAAAAAGACAGACATTACGAATTAAGGCTGCATTATGTTGCCTATCCTGCCAAGGCCATGTATTTTATTGATTGGGATACCGATCTGACAGATAAACAGAATCCATTCAATTTGAAAGAACACGTTATCAGAAAGCAGGTATGGACACAAGGTCAGGGAAAATATACCAGCAATTGGTTGCCGAGTATTGATGATATGAACGATAAAATAGAATTTGATCTTACCATTAGATTTAACAAAGGCTATGAGGTAATCGCCAATGGTCATCTGAATTCCAAACACAGCAGTGATTCGACAGTTACCTGGCATTACGATATGCAGCAACCCATGTCCAGTTATCTGGTGGCCCTGGCGATAGGGAAGTACGATAAAAAAGTTGTGCATTCTAAATCCGGGGTCCCTTTGGAGATGTATTATTATCCTGAGGATTCTTTCAAGGTTGAACCTACCTACCGTTATACCAAACAGATTTTTGATTTTTTAGAGGATGAGATCGGCCTGCCGTACCCTTGGCAGAACTATAAACAGGTACCCGTTAAGGACTTTTTATATGCAGGTATGGAAAATACGGGAACTACCATTTTTACCGACAGCTATATAACCGATTCCCTAGGGTTTATGGATAAGAACTATGTTAATGTGAACGCCCATGAATTGGCGCATCAGTGGTTTGGTAATTTAGTGACAGAAACCTCCGGAACCCACCATTGGTTGCAAGAAGGGTTTGCCACCTATTATGCACTTTTAGCCGAAAAGGATATTTTTGGCGAGAATTATTATTACTGGCAATTGTATGAGTATGCCCTGGAACTAGTGGCACAGGAGCGCATGGGACAAAGCACCTCGCTTTTAGACCCGAGATCTTCCAGTACCACATTTTACAAAAAGGGAGCCTGGGTACTGCATCTCTTAGCGGAAAAAGTTGGACCCACTGCGTTTAAAGAGGCAATAAGGAATTATTTGATCAACCATCGCTTCAAGAATGTATCCACCGAAAATTTCATTGATGAACTTGAAACAGCCAGTGGCAAAGCCCTGGATGGTTTTGTTGCCCAATGGTTGAAGGATAGCGTCTTTTACTACGACCAGGCCATGGAAAGTCTTGAAAAATCGACATTTATTCAGGAATATCTTATGGTCGATTGCGAATTGGCCTCCTCGAAATGCAGTTCCTATTTGTCTTCAGGGATTTCAGATGAGGCCAAATTAAAGGTTATCAGACAAAATAAAACGCTTCTGAAACGGGAAGATTTTAAAAATAGTCTAAGGGTACGTCAGGCCATTGCCCAGTCCTTATCTCAAATTCCTCTGGAACTAAAGACCCAGTACGAATCGCTGTTAGATGATGCATCGTACCTGACTATCGAAGCGGCTCTCTATAATCTATGGGTTAATTTTCCGGAAGACAGAGTCAGATATCTAAAGCAAACTGATGGAATCCTTGGATTTAGCAATAAAAATATCAGAATGCTGTGGTTGACCCTGGCTCTGGTGACTCCGGAGTTTGAACAGGATAACAAAGAACAATTTTTAAGAGAATTGAGAGGCTATACGGATCCAAGGTTTCATTTCGAGGTAAGACAGAATGCATTTCAATATCTTAATTCTATACAGGCCTGCGATGCGGTTTGTAAAAATAATTTAAAGCAGGCGGAGCAACATCACGTCTGGCAGTTCTCAAAATTTGCGAAACAGTTGTTAAAAGAAATGAAGGAATGAAAGCACTGGTAATTTCAGGAGGTGGAAGTAAGGGCGCCTACGCGGGAGGTGTGGCGCAATACCTCATTCAAGAGATGGGGTACGAATATGATCTATTTTTAGGGACATCGACAGGCAGTTTGCTCGTACCCCATTTGGCTGCGGGAAAAATTGAGAAGTTATATCATATCTACACCAATGTTCAGCAGCATAATATTTTTAGCGTAAATCCCTTTATAATACGGAAGAAGGGTAAACGGGAGTTTGTTTCCATAGATTTTATCAATACGCTCTGGCAGTTCATTAAAATGAAACGCACTTTTGGTGAAAGCAAATCCTTAAGGAGACATATTAGAAAGAACTTCACACCCGAGGAATACCATGTTGTGAAAGACACCAAAGATGATGTCGTGGTCACGGTCTCAAATTTATCCAGAAATAGGGTCGAATATAAGTCCATAAAGGAATTTACCTATGATGAATTCTGCGATTGGATCTGGATATCTTGCAATTATATCCCGTTCATGTCTCTGGTGAAAAAGAACGGTTTTGAGTATGCCGATGGTGGATTGGGCTGTGTGGTTCCCATTCGGGAGGCCATATTAAGAGGCGCGACTGAAGTTGATGCCATCGTTTTAGAATCGGAATCCATGGAATACAACAAGATTCTGGGTAAAAATCCCTTTTCGCTTCTGATCAATCTTTTCGGTCACCTTTCCGATCAAATAGAGCGCAATGATATCACCATAGGAAAATTGGCCGCTAAGAATAACAATGTAAGACTGAACCTGTATTATACGCCATCTAAACTTACCGAGAACTCCCTGATTTTTAACAAAAAATTGATGACCTCATGGTGGCAGCAGGGATTTGATTATGCCAAAGACAAGCTGTCTCAGGCAAAGCACAATGAGTTACGAATCGATTAGAATAAGTCGCGTATTTCCTCCTTGATAAAAGATAAAGCAGCATCACTTGGTGCACGACGCTCCATCATTTCAGTTAAGATAACCTCCCGAAGTTTATCTGCATTTTCCGTTTTTTTCAATAAGCTCGCCTTTCTAATCAACTGAATGGTAGCATTCTTTGCCGCTGAGATAATACTCCAGCATTTCTCACTGATATAGATTTGCTGGGCCAGATTGTGTTCAAACTCTTGTTCGATGGCCTGAATGAGTAAAGCCTCGTATTCCTCTTTATTTGAGGATGCAGGCACTACCCGGATGAGCAGTTTATTTGGTGAAATACGTTCCAGGTACAAGGCCATTCTTTCATAGGCTTGCAAGCGCAGAGGAAGTGCCGTCACTTCTAAATCCTTTTTGAGTAAATAGCGTCTTCGGCCATCTTCATTTTTGGTGTGTTCCTTAAAAAAATAATAAGCTAAAATTCCAACCACCAGTGATGGAATCATAAACATAAATAAATCAACTACGCGATCGGCATCCATAGGCCTTTAATTTTTTAATTCATTAATTTTATTAATGCAAGAGCTCAATGTGCTCTTCTGTATGTTTCGCTTCTGTTCGGCATCTCAATTACCATCCAGAACAATCCTGTTGAGGTCCCTTTGGTAGTTACCTCCCAAATATACACAATCTTTTAGGTTTTGCATCCCATCGAAGGGGACCGGACTTTTGTCGTAAATATAGGTCTTATTCAGGGGTTTGGCTAAATTTTGATCGTCGACGTTCATTTCAATATCGGACATTCTAAACTGACAGGGATGCTCATAGCCTGCGGCATGCGTAATTTCTATCAACTCTTTTCTAAAGGTTTTAAAATACTGTGCCAGCCGAATGGATTTTAAGTTAGGATCTATGCCATTTTGAAGCCATTTGCTTTGTGTCGCCACACCGCTGGGACAGCGATTGGTATGGCATACCTGGGCCTGAATGCATCCTATACTCATCATGGCTTCGCGGGCCACATTGATGCAATCTGCACCCATGGCGAAGGCCATGGCTGCCTTAGCGGGGAATCCGAGTTTTCCACTGCCAATGAAAACGATTCGATCGGTAAGCCCTCTGTTCAAGAATACTCGGTATAAGTCGCTAAACCCATATACCCAGGGCAGTGACACATGATCGGCAAAACTCGGAGGTGCCGCACCCGTGCCACCTTCACCACCGTCTATACTGATAAAATCTGGACCCTTCCCGGTGTGCTTCATGATATCTGCAAGCGCTTCCCATTCATCTAATTTTCCGATAGCCGCCTTTATGCCCACCGGCAATCCGGTTTCAGAGGCAATGGCCTCAATAAAATCGACCATCTCCTGTACATTGGAAAAGGCCCTGTGATAAGGCGGCGATATCACATCTTTACCCACCTCAACACCCCTTATTTTGGCAATTTGTTTCGTTATTTTGGCCCCCGGCAGAACACCGCCCTTACCCGGTTTGGCCCCCTGGGACAATTTAATCTCTATGGCGCGAATAAAGGAATTGCCTTGCACAAGTTCTTTGAGCTTGTCCATTGAAAAATCACCCGCCTCATTACGCACCCCAAAGTATCCCGTTCCAAACTGGAAGATAACATCTGAACCATAGCTATGATAAGGCGACAGGCCGCCTTCACCGGTATTGTGAAAGGCGTGCGCCATTTTAACGCCTTTGTTAAGAGACGCAATGGCCCTGGCTGAAAGCGAACCGAAACTCATGGCAGACACATTAATGACAGAGGCCGGACGATAGGGTCTTTTGCGCTTGTTGAACGCCCCCATTATTTTAGCACAGGGTAAAAAGGTTTTATCGATACTGTTAGGGTGATCGGCCTCTAATTTGAAGGGCATCATGGCATTGTTGATAAAAATATGGTGATGGGCATAGATGTCCTGATCCGTTCCAAACCCCTCATAGTTATTTTCTTTTTTGGCAGAAGCATAGATCCATCCTCGTTCAATGCGGTTAAAGGGCAACTCCTCTCTGTTATTAGCCACCAGATACTGACGCAGTTCGGGGCCAATTTTTTCAAGTAAGTACCGCAAATGACCTACAACAGGATAATTATGGATTATGGTGTGTTTGCGTTGTAAAAAAATATCCCTGATCCCGATGAGCACTAAAATGATGATGACCCAGACCCACCAGGGCATATTTAAAAGATCTGCAAGCATGAGGCGTTAATTTTAATGATTCAAATAGTCCATCGTAATCTGGGTAAAGGCTTTAACACCGAGTAATAATCCGCTTTCATCAATGTAAAAGTCCGGCGTATGATGAGGAAAGGCCTGTGTACTTCCCTTCGCCATTCCACCTAAATAAAAATAAAAACCGGGAACCAGTTCTTGAAAATAAGAAAAGTCCTCTCCAATAGTTTCTGCTTTAATTTGTTGCACATGGGCATCACCTGCTACTTTTTTTAATGAAGGCAACATAGCGGCGACCAACTGGTGATCGTTGTAGGTAATTGCCGTTTCGTTGGAAAATGAAATACTCGCCGTACCTCCATAGGCCTTGGCAATGGTTTCCGTCATTTCGGTCATACGCCTTATGATATGCGACTTCATTTTGGGATCCAAAGTCCTCACCGTACCAATGAGTTCGGCTGATTCCGGAATGATATTAAATCGAACACCACTGGTTATTTTACCTACTGAAATGACGGCAGCTTCGTTAATTAATTCGCTTTCACGACTCACTATGGTTTGAAGCCCGTCTATGATCTTTGCAGAAATAAGGATGGGATCGATACCGTTCCAGGGTTCCGAACCGTGGGTCTGTTTGCCGTTTACCTCTATTACGAAGCGTTCTACAGCTGCCATGGCACCCCCCGGTTTATAATGGATTTCACCAACAGGAACACCCGAGCGTATGTGCAAACCGAAAATAGCGTCTACTTTTGGATTGTCCAGCACACCTTCTTTAATCATAAGCCTGGAACCGCCTTCTTCACCCGGTGGGGCCGTTTCTTCTGCAGGTTGAAAAATGAATTTTACCGTACCTTTAATCTTGTCCTTGTTTTTCGATAATACTTCAGCAACACCCATTAATATCGCCGTATGGGCATCGTGTCCACAAGCGTGCATAACACCGGTTTCCGTACCTAAAAATGTTGCTGTAACTGTCGATTTAAATGGGAGATCGTTGCGCTCCGATACAGGCAGGGCATCCATATCGGCACGGAGGGCAATGACTTTACCGGGCATGTCTCCATGCAACAGACCAACCACCCCGGTGTGGGCGACACCCGTCTGTACATCGAGGCCTAAAGCCCTGAGATGTGCTGCGACTTTCGCTGCTGTTTTGAACTCTCTGTTGGATAACTCCGGATTTTCATGAAAATGACGACGCCATTCGATAACCTTTGGTTCTATGTCCTTGTATGCTTCCTCTGTGAGGGTTTGTCCATAAATACTAATCGTTCCAATAAGAATAAAAAAGGGCAAAATGTGTTTCATAATTCGTGATCTCTTACAATATATTTCGCTTAAAGATATTCAAAATTTATCGGTAGTCTCGAAAAGATTCTAAAGATTGACAGGACCTCCCATGATATGGGTAAATTTTTCTTCCTTTTGGAATGGATCTCTCCGATCTCGGGTAGAAGGACCGTATGAAGACCGGGACTGCAACCGCCGTTATATGTCGTACGGCAAGAAATGCGGTCAGGTATGAGCAACTGTATCAAAGAACCTTAAAGAGTTGTTCCAGCGTCAACATGTTTTGATGAGGTTGTAACTACCAATTTTCAGAAATATAAGCAGGCTATTCTAAAATTGTCCTGTGAATTTTCAAAATTCACAGGACAATTTTGAAAATTCACAGGACAATTTCAACGATTCATGCTTACAAAATTTTAAAGTTTTAGGTACAAAACACATGGTTTATAACCGGACGTTTTATGGCTTATGGCTACGCGATGCTTATGTGATATCTCTGCGTGGTTACCCGGGCTTTTACAATTCGTTCATGTAACGCTTTGATTAAAAGTTTTACGCTTGTGAGGACCATAGCGTGGGAGGTAAAAAATATGAGGTCCTATATAGGGACTTTACATAGATTTGGATTATGATAAGTAACAGGCCAAGTTGCACAGGCATTCTAAATCGGTACATTTTTTTAAATACAGATCACCCTTCAAGATTGTTTATAATTATTCATAAATAGACTTATTTAAAAGCGGAACATTAGTTATTTTCACTTCTTAAAATGAAAACGATTTGAAGGAGTTTTTAGATCAGTTAAATGAAGCGCAGTTGGCACCCACCATGCAGATTGATGGGCCCATGATTGTAATTGCAGGTGCCGGCTCAGGAAAAACACGCGTATTAACGTTTCGAATAGCCTACTTGATGAGTAAGGGGATAGATCCTTTTAATATTTTGGCATTAACCTTTACGAACAAGGCAGCTCGTGAGATGAAGGAACGCATTGCGGGTATAGTGGGTTCCAGTGAGGCAAAGAATCTATGGATGGGGACATTCCATTCTGTCTTTGCCAAGATATTACGAATTGAAGCCGATAAGTTAGGATACCCGAGTAATTTTACCATTTATGATACACAGGATTCCGATCGTTTAATTGCATCCATTATCAAAGAAATGCGACTTGACAAGGATATTTACAAGTACAAGCAGATCCGTTCTCGCATTTCATCCTATAAAAACAGTTTGATTACCGTTCGTGCTTATTTTCAAAATCCCGAACTCATTGAGGCCGATACTATGGCACGACGGCCCAGGATGGGAGATATATATAAAGCCTATGTTGAGCGGTGTTTTAAGGCTGGTGCCATGGATTTCGATGATTTATTGTTAAAAACAAATGAATTGCTAACCCGTTTTCCTGAAGTCCTGGCGAAATATCAGAATCGGTTTAAATATATTCTGGTCGATGAGTACCAGGACACCAACCATTCGCAATATTTAATTGTGAGAGCATTATCCGATAAATTCCAGAACATTTGCGTTGTGGGCGACGATGCACAGAGCATCTATGCTTTCCGTGGTGCCAATATCAATAACATTCTCAATTTTCAAAAAGATTATGACGATGTCAGTGTTTACCGGCTTGAACAAAATTACCGATCTACCAAAAATATCGTTAACGCAGCCAATTCCATTATTGATAAGAACCAGACGAAGCTGGACAAGATTGTTTGGACGGCCAATGAAGAGGGTTCAAAAATAAAGGTAAACCGCTCATTAACTGATAGTGACGAAGGACGCTATGTAGCCAGTACAATTTTCGAGAATAAGATGCAGCATCAGCTTAAGAATAGCGATTTTGCTGTTTTATACCGTACAAATGCGCAATCACGCGCCATAGAGGATGCCTTGCGAAAACGTGATATAAAATATCGTATTTACGGCGGTCTTTCCTTTTACCAAAGAAAAGAAATAAAGGATGTCTTGTGTTATCTGCGTCTTGTTTTGAATCCGGCAGACGAAGAAGCCCTGAAACGGGTCATTAATTTTCCGGCACGTGGTATCGGACAGACCACGATCGATAAACTGATCGTTGCCGCGAATGGTTATGATAAGTCTATTTTTGAGATCATGGAGAACATCGACAGCCTGGATTTGAAAATTAACAGTGGTACAAAAACGAAATTACAGGATTTTGTGACGCTTATTAAAAGTTACCAGGTGATGAATCAGTCCGCCGACGTATTTGAGTTGGCCGAACATGTCACCAAAACCAGTGGGTTGATAAGGGAGTACAATAAGGACGGTACACCTGAAGGTGTTACCAGGATGGAAAATATTGAGGAACTCCTGAATGGAATGAAGGATTTTGTTGAGGGACAGAAGGAGTTGGTAGACTCTACGGGATCTCTGGCCGAATTTCTGGAAGATGTGGCCCTGGCCACGGATTTAGATAATGACAAGGACACAGGAGATAGTGTTGCTTTAATGACCATTCATTTGGCGAAGGGTTTGGAATTCCCCTATGTTTATATCGTCGGTCTGGAGGAGGATTTATTCCCCAGCGCCATGAGCATGAACACTCGAAGTGAGTTGGAGGAGGAACGACGCCTATTTTATGTCGCATTAACACGAGCTGAAAAGCAGGCCTATTTAACCTATGCGCTGTCGAGATACCGTTGGGGAAAATTGATTGATTCGGAACCGAGTCGTTTTATAGAGGAGATTGATGAAACCTATCTGGACGTTGTAACACCCATTGAAGAGCGTCGATTTAATCCTATGTTGGATGCCGATATTTTTGGAGATGTGCTTCCTGATAAAGGGCGAAGTTCAACAGCTCATACCTTCAGATATAAACCTGCGAAAAGCCGTAACATAAAAAGTGGGGACTCTAAGAAGACATCCGGGGAATTTAAGCTGCGTACACCTAAACATTTAAAGCCGGTTTCCAAAGTAAGTGGACATTCAAATGTAGTCGCTACTGATCTGGCCATTGGGAATCGGGTAGAGCACCTGCGTTTTGGAACGGGCGAGGTGCTGAAAATTGAAGGGACGGGTCCCGATACGAAAGCCGAAATTAAGTTCAGTCATGGTGGCGTAAAAAAGTTGTTATTACGCTTTGCCAAACTCAAGGTCATTGGTTAACGTACCATATAGACTGAATTGATATGCCCGTCACCATCATATTCCTTCACCGGATTTTCCGGATCGACCAGCCATTCACCGTCAACTATAAATTTATAATGGTGTTTCCCTCCGGAAAGTCGTATGGTGTAGCGCCAGCCTTCCTCGGTTTTTTCCATTTTGAGTTCGTCTTCAGACCAATTATTAAATGACCCGGCCAATATGACCCGGCTCGCGTTATCGTGGTTGGGCAGAAAAAAGGTGATCGCTTTTTTGATATCAATTACAGAATTGTACTCATCAAATTCATTTTTAACCTTGTTGTCGTTATGTGGATCCTCCATCCAGTGTCCATCAACAATGAATCTGTAGGTATAGACTCCCGGTTTCATGTTTAAGGTGAGTTCCCAGCCATCTGCCACCTTATTCATTTTAAATAAAGAGGGATGCCATTTATTAAAGCTCCCCGCCACAATTACCGCTTCGGCGCTCGTATGGCCTTTTAGCTTAAAATCCGCATTACCGTTGATGTCCGGGTAGGCCATGTACATTTTCAAGTTATAAATACCTCCGAGTGGTAATCCGTATTTCGTAGCCTTGGCAATGTTAGGGTCATGCCGCGACGGTTCAGCCCAATAGGCATTATTGATAACGTATTTGAATTCCCAGGAAAAAGCATCCGAAAAGGCGCTTATGTTTTTCCGCAGTTCATAGATAGTGTCATTAATCTTGGTCATGCGCCATGCCTTCATGGACCAATCATTGAACTCGCCCGACACCACTACATTCTCAATATCTAAATCGTTAAAATCCATTTTCAGTCTGGAAGCGTCCTTGGTCACTTTATCATAGTCCCGACGGTCGAAAGTGAACACCACCTCATCACCTTCAAGGCGGTAACCTTTGAACGGGCTGTCCTGTGAAAGCACCATTAGGGGTACGGTCAAAAGGATGAATATTAGGGTATGTAATCTCAAGCTATTCAAAATCGTTTTACGGGATAATTTATAAAATATAATTTTTCTTTTTTATAGTTTATGATGGTTCTTTTCTGAATGAAGAACTCATAACCAAGAACACCATCCAATGGCGTTCCAAATGCTGCATTCAATTGTTCCAAATTCGTCAATACCGTATCCATTGGTCCGAAATAAAGGGTATGGCTCAGTTTAACACGATGTAATTTTCCCGCCAGCACTTCAATTTCCTTTTGGCCGGCACCCAGAAGGTTCAGGCGTTTGGTCGGAATAAAATATTTCAGTGCCTTGCGGCTGATGTTTTTATTGATTTGGTTGAATTCTGCAGCGGTATCGAGGCCTAATTTTACACTCTGGTTATTTATACGCGCCTGAAGCACAATAGTATGGTTTTTTAAGGTAAAATCAATGCTGTCGGTTATTTTTTCCAGATAGACCTTATCGGTGCGTTTTATGCCCAGGTGATCTGTTTTTGTAAGGGTGATCTGGTTGAGGTACAAATCGATAAAAACTTCATAATCCTTTAAAATAGTGTATCCGATGACACCCAATAACTTTATCTTTTTTGCCTCTTCGATATGTGATAAATCGATGACATCCGAGGTGGTGTCTTCAAGTTTAAAATGGCTTAAAAAAAATGCCTTAATTTGCTTTTCGTAGGGATTGTCGATCGTATTTATGACTCCGGATGTTGCATTCTTCTTTTTTTGATGCTCATAAAGTTTTGGAAAGTGAACCCTATTGAGTATCATACGCTCTGAACCGGTATCGATTATAAAATTGCCCTTCTTGTCTAACAATTGCCCCTCAATGACCATAAGGTGATCTACCACTTTAAACGGAATTCTGGTGGTGTATTCGTTTATTATTTCTGCGTTGGTAAGTTGAATGGGGAAATGCGTATCATCTTTGGCAATGGCCAGATGAAAACTGAAAAATAGAAGGATTAGGATAAATAGGTACCTATTCATATCATTAAGACTGCATTTAAACGTAATTGTTACAACTTATGGCGCGAGAAATCTTATTCATGCAAACCTTAAGTTGTTAAAAATTAGTGCGTAATTTTGCAGGTATACTGATATGGCAAAATTTTTTAGAATATTTGAAGAGAACCCTAATCCGAGAGAAATAACCAAGGTGGTTAACATTCTTAAGGAGGGGGGATTGATTATTTATCCCACCGATACGGTCTATGGTTTGGGTTGTGATATTACAAATGTAAAGGCTTTGGAACGGATCGCACGGATTAAGGGTATAAAATTAGAGAAAGCTAATTTTTCTTTTGTGTGTCACGATTTAAGTAATTTAAGTGATTATGTAAAGCAAATAGACACGGGAACATTTAAAATATTGAAACGGGCTTTACCGGGCCCTTATACCTTTGTGTTGCCAGGTTCCCGAACCCTGCCAAATCCATTCAAAAAGAAAAAGACGGTGGGGATCCGTATCCCTAAAAATGCCATTGCACTGGAAATTGTCAGACAATTGGGGAATCCCATTGTTTCGACTTCCATTCGTGATGAAGATGAAGTCCTGGAATACACCACCGACCCCGAACTTATTCTTGAAAAATGGGGCGATAAGGTAGATTGCGTCATCGATGGGGGCTATGGGGACAATGAACCCTCCACAATTATAGATTTATCAGGTGATGAACCAATGGTCTTGCGAGAGGGTAAAGGGAGTTTAGAAATATTCTAGATTTAAAACACCTTAGTACCACTGGCTCATCGTTCATCCTGTGTTCAGATGGCAGTTAATGTCATGTTGCCTGGAATTAGTCCTCGTGATAGATGCCTGTACCAATAAAATAATCGGTCCCCGGAATTTTCATGGCGAATGCGGTTTTCGGTTCTATCTTGTCTTTTGAAGGGTTCCACCAGTAGTAGCTGTAATACCCGCCATCTGTGTTAGAGTTGACGACATCAATGATGTCCCGCAACACATAGTTGTCTTTTACATCTTTTAAATCCCATTGATTTTCACCTTCCTGTTCTTTTTGTGTGCCATGGGCAATGCACAGACCTTCCGTATTATAAATAAAAAAATATCCGGACCTGTCATCGAAAAAGCGAATGCGGTCGATAAAAGAACGGCAAAATGCAGTGGCATCGGTTTCGGAGCTGAGGTAAGCATTGATAACACTGCCTATGCCACCGGCCATAGTTCGGGTTAGATCCTTGATCAACAGGCTCTTGGATTCCTTTTCCGTATAATAGGGTGCAGAATGGTGTCCATAATAGCCAGAACCGATAAACCAAGGCACATCTCTGATCCCGGAAACAAAGCTCGTTTTGGCTTCAATAAGGCCTGTCGCCGGGTTTTCCAGATAATATTGTGAAAAACCAAAACCAGACGTATTGATAATTTCAAGGAGTTCCTGAACGTGATATTTGCCATTGGCGTCCTGAGCATGTATTCTTGAAGTGCCTATCCAATCTTCTTTTATATGGGCGATAACATAGGCCTCATCAAGTGTCTCAATGAAAAGATATCCGGAATTATCATCGAAAAAACGAGCCCCTTTTATAAAATGTCGGCTTATATCCTCTAGTGCAGACCCCGTGTTAAATGATGACTGATAGATAGCGTGCAGGCCGGTCGCAACATTGATGACATTGGTCTTTACGATAGCTTTATTCAATTCGGTTTGAGAAACAAGGGTATGTTGGTCGTCGTCAGAGCAATCACAGGATGCTAGTGCGATTAGTATAAAGGACAAGAATAGTTGGCGGAAATATGGGATGCGTTTCATTTGTGTCGTTTTTATTTAAAAAATATGCTGCGAAGATAGCTGCACAAGAATTGTGAACCCTGCATAGGTATTGGGAATATGTTTGAATTCACAAATCAGAACTATTTTTTAATAAAAATCAGGTTTTACAGTGGATTAACCGTGTTATAGGTTGCAAGGGGTAACGGTGGGTTATCAGATCTGTACGGTTTTGGTCGTGTCAGATTATTAATGATTTGCTTAGCAAGTTTCGTGGTATTTGTGCTGCGCCTTGGCCTGCAGTACAAAGGTGTATATAAAGGCAATAAAAAAACCCAACTTTATGAAGTTGGGTTTTAAACTGTATGATACCTTTAATTAATTACCACCGGCGGCTAAATTTTTCATTTCTTTCTCGATCATATCGTAGAACTGATCGATTTTTGGAAGAATGACGATGCGGGTACGTCTGTTTTTAGCTCTGTTTTCGGCTGTGTCATTTTCAACCAATGGCACATAGAAACTACGTCCTGCAGCAATTAACTGGCTGGATTTAACACCCAGTTCCTCTAAAACTCTTATGATTGAGGTAGATCGTTTTACACTTAAATCCCAGTTGTCCAATAATGGTTCTTTTCGATAAGGGACATTATCCGTATGACCCTCCACCATGCATTCGAAATCAGGCTTACTATTCACCACTTTGGCGACTTTGGCCAGGACATCTTTGGCTTGAGAGGTTACGATATAGCTGCCACTTTTAAATAGTAACTTGTCTGCTATGGAAATGAACACCACGCCTTTTTCAACATTTACCTCGATATCAGGATCGTTGATTCCTACTTCCCGTTTCAGACTGGTCACCAATGCCAATGTCACACTGTCCTTTTTAGTTATCGCATCCTGCAAGCGCGAAATCTTTAAGTCTTTTTCCCGGATGCTCTCTAATGTTTTTTCAACATTGCTGGCTCCCTTGGCAGACAGAACTTGTAAATTATCGTTGCTCTTTCTTAAATCGGCAACTTGTTCTTCAAGCGTAGTTGCTCGTGCAGTTGCTGCTGCTCTCTCTTCCAAACACGCATTTAACTTAACTGTTGCTGAGTTAAGTAAATCTTGTGTTTCTTGTTGTTTTTCTTGAAGGGCTTTAAATTCTTTTTGTGATACACATGAACTCAGAAATATAGCTGATAATAAACTGAGTAATACAACTTTCTTCATAATTGTCTTTAGGATTAATTTTAAAAATAAGGTTTGAACAAAAGTATATAAAATTCAGCTGTTTTAAACATTTTAACAGAACTTTTACGAATATTTCATAAACTTTCGTAATGTTTTTTCCCATTTACGAAATAGCGAATCACTATGGATCTTATTTTGAAGTAGACGATTCTGTTTTTTGAGGATTTTCTCTGCTTTAAAAGCGTGTTTAAGCGGCCGTAAAACGACAGGTGGGCGTAGATGATGGCCATGCAGTGTCGCAGTTTTAGCGCCAACAGGAATTTGAGTCCGGCTAAACCATCCATAAGGAGTCTTGGGAGTAAAATTGCAATTAAGTTTCCCTTGGCATTTTTTACGAGTGTTGATAGACTATTCCGAAAATTCAGATAGGTCTTTTTAGGATTCTGATGATCTAATGTCGCTCCACCCACATGATAGACCAATGAATCAGAGCAAAATTTTACTTTAAATCCGGTATTCTGAATGCGCCAGCATAAATCTATTTCCTCCATATGAGCAAAGAAAGATTCATCAAAACCTCCAAGGCTATGAAAATTGGCACTTCTGATAAAAAGGCAGGCACCAGAGGCCCAGAAAATAGAAGCATGGTCATCATATTGACCCTGATCTTCTTCGATGGTATTGAAAATTCTTCCCCGGCAATAGGGATAACCAAGTTGGTCTATAAATCCACCGGCGGCTCCTGCATATTCAAAATAGGTCTTGTTATTATAATCGCGTATTTTTGGTTGAACCACGGCAGTCCCGGGTTCGGAATCGAATAATGTCATTACCGGATCCAACCAGCCCTGTGTTACTTCAACATCACTGTTAATCAGACAAAATACATCCGCTTTTATCTGTTTTAATGCCACGTTATAGCCTCCCGCATAACCATAATTCTTGTTGTTATGAATAAGCGTAACCTCGGGAAATTGCTGTTGGATAAAGCTTACGGAATCATCTGTGGAGGCATTATCAACGACATAAATGTCCGCTGCCTTGGAATGCGCTACAATTATTGGAACAAACTGTTGTAACAGAGGCCTTCCATTCCAGTTTAATATGACAACCGCTATTTTCATCGTTGATAGTTTGGAATCGCTTTCAAAAAGTTATAGCATTTCCGATTGAAATCGATAGTGCAATAATAATGATTAATTCCATTTGTTACCATTAAATAGGTGGCCTTTAATGCGAGGTTATACTGGGCTATTTGATCAAAAACACTTTGGTTTATGGTAACTTCAGGTGCTTTGCATTCAACAATTAAATGGATACTGCCATCTGGATTAAAAACAACAATATCATAACGTTTCCGAATGTTGTTTACCTTTAACTCCTTTTCCACATTTATTAATGACTTGGGAAATCCCTTATCATAAATCAGAAAGTGAAGACAATGTTGCCGCACCCATTCTTCCGGCTGTAAAACCACATATTTTTTGCGAATGATATCAAAAATAGAACGTTTATTTTCGCTATTTTTGAAACGGAAGTTGTATCGGGGAAAATGGAGTGCTTGCAAGATGTGGTTATCGTATTTTTTCAAAGTTAGTTTACTGAATCCTAAATTACAATTATCACATCATTAATTGTCATATCCGGAGGCGCTGCGCTCTCGGTGTTTCTACCTTGATTTTTTATTTGTAAATGCGTACGATTTGGACGAAGTAAAGCAGTTGGTTTTAGATATTAAGAATGGGAATTTAAAACCCATCTATTTTTTGATGGGAGAGGAACCCTATTATATCGACAAGATATCAGATTTTATAGAGGATAATGTCTTATCTGAGGAGGAGCGTGGGTTTAACCAGGTGGTGCTTTACGGTCGGGACGTCACCATTGAAGATATTGTGAGCAATGCCAAGCGCTACCCAATGATGGCAGAATATCAGGTTGTGATCGTTAAGGAGGCTCAGGACTTATCACGTACCATCGAAAAATTAGTCTCCTATGTACAACATCCGCAGCCAACCACTATTCTGGTTATCAATTATAAATACAAGAAAATAGACAAGCGAAAGGGACTTTATAAAGCCATTAACAAGGCTGGTGTGGTTTTCGAAAGCAAAAAGCTCTATGAAAATCAGGTTGCCGATTGGATTCGACGTGTACTGTCCAACAAGAAATACACGATTACGCCCAAGGCGGCCCAAATGCTTGTCGAGTTTTTGGGCACGGACCTGGGTAAAATCAACAATGAACTGGAAAAGCTGCAGATTGTATTACCTGAGGGCAGTCAAATCACTCCGGAAGCTATTGAAGAAAATATAGGAATTAGTAAGGACTTTAACAATTTTGAGCTCAGAAAGGCCATTGGTCAAAAGGATGTCATTAAGGCATATCAAATCGTAAAGTACTTTTCCGAAAACCCTAAGGACAACCCCATAGTGGTAACCATTTCCTTGTTATTCAGTTTTTTTTCCCAGTTATTGCATTTTCACGGACTGCATGATAAATCCCCGCGCAGTGTGTCTTCGGCCTTAAAAATAAACCCCTACTTTGTGAATGAGTATATAACAGCGGCTAGAAATTATCCGATGAAAAAAGCCAGTGCCATTGTAGCCACCCTCAGAGAATTTGATGTTAAAAGTAAAGGGGTGGGCTCTAATGCGGTTTCTCAAGGTGACTTACTCAAAGAGTTATTGGTTAAAATCTTGTAAACCAAAAATGATCGGATACAGGGCTATTTTCACATAAAAACCAATACTGTCATCATTAGCATTGTAAACAGCGTAAGCACAATGAGGAGTGGTGTAACAAATTTAAGCCATCTGTTAAAGCCAACCTTGACGATGGCCAGGGAGGGAAGTATCAACCCGGTGGGATTAATGAAGGCAAAGAGGCCCATACCATATTGGTACGCATTCACAACAACCTCACGGCTTACACCAATGCCATCCGACAATGGGGCCATTATTGGCATGGTTAGGACGGCCATTCCGGATGACGAGGGTATAAAAAAGGATAGGCCGCTATACACGAAGATCATCGCATTGGCAAATATCCCTTTGTTCATGTTGTCCGTCAATTGACTGCCATAGTAGAGCATCGTGTCGCTTATCAGACCATTATCCATGAGTACCGAAATGCCACGGGCGATACCTATAATTAATGCCACACCAAGCAAATCGCCAGCTCCCCGAACAAAGACATCAACAAATTCAGATTCTTTAATATGGGAAATCAGGCCAATTAATACAGCGCCAACAAAAAAGACACTGGTCATTTCAATAAACCACCAGCCCAATCTGGAAACCCCATAGATCATAACAATAAAACAGGATATGAAAATAAGGAGTATGAATCGCATCCGATGATTCAGTTTTGCATTTGAATGCACTACAGTTCCAAAAAGCTGTTCAATTTCAGTTTTCTGATTGTAAATGATAGATACTGAAGGATTTTGTTTGACACGTCTGGCATATCGCAGAATATAAATTAAACAGATCGCCGTACATAAGACGAACATGACAAGTCTGAAATTTAAACCCGCAGTCCAATTGATCCCGGCAGCATCTGAAGCAATAATGGAACTAAAAGGGTTAACCGTGGAGCACATGGTGCCGACACTGGATCCCAGGTAAATCGATGCCAAAGGGACCATGGCATCGTATTTTGCGGCTAGAAAAACGGGAATAAGAATCGGGTAGAAGGCAATGGTCTCTTCGGCTAAACCAAAGGACGTTCCTCCAAGCGCGATTAAAAAGGTAACTGAAATAATAAGCCAGTATTCTCTTCCCCTTAATGTCACAGATAACCAGGAAATTCCCGCTTCAAAGGCACCTGTATGGTTAATGATGCCAATTAAACCACCAATGATGAGAACAAGAAAAATAATATCAGAGGCCTCAATAATACCCTGTATGGGCGATTTTATCAGTGCTATCAGTCCCTGAGGTCTGGATTCAAGTCTTTTATAAGTATTCGGAATGCCAATGGGTTTCCAGAGATCGCCACTGGTAAATTTTTCCAAGGGAATCTTAATTTGTAAACTGTCTAACGTGTTTTGTGTAGCCGGAAGCACAACTGTTGTCGAGGCAGCTGTTTTGAGAAATGTGTTTTCAGTTTTATTGTAGGATAGGGTATCATATTGTCCTGCCGGGACCATATAGGTCAGTAAGGCAACACATCCGGCAATAATTAACAAAATACTCTGGGCAGTAGGAAATTTTAAATTTTTCAAAGGAATACATTTTTGCAGAACTAAATATAAGATTATTTTAGTCTGATATAAGAAATTATGTATGAATGTTGCTATAGAAACGAGCTGGAAAATATACCTGGAGGAGGAATTTAGCAGACCTTATTTTGGTCAGTTGGCTGAGTTTGTTAGAAACGAATATCGAAATTATACTTGTTACCCTCCCGGCGGACTCATTTTTAATGCCTTTAACCAGTGTCCCTTTAGTGATACCAAGGTCGTTATTATTGGTCAGGATCCTTATCATGGGAATGGTCAGGCAAATGGGCTTTGCTTTTCGGTGAATGAAGGTGTGACGCACCCGCCTTCCCTGATTAATATTTTTAAAGAAATTGAATCTGATTTGGGACTTCCATACCCCAAAAGCGGTAATCTCTTGCGATGGGCCAATCAAGGTGTACTTTTATTGAATGCTACCTTGACAGTCAGGGCCAACCAGGCCGGAAGTCATCACAACAAAGGGTGGGAAACCTTTACCGATACTGTGATTAAAACAATCAGTGAACAAAAACAGGAACCTGTCGTGTTTTTACTGTGGGGCGGCTATGCGAAGAAAAAACAATCCTTAATCAATACGGCAAAACATCATGTTTTAACAGCCGGGCATCCTTCACCTTTAAGTGCAAACCGAGGCTATTGGTTCGGTAACCGGCATTTTAGTAAGACTAACTCCCTGTTGGAGCAAGCGTCTCTTCCGACAATACTTTGGTGAGTGTAGGTCGAATAACAACAGGTTTTTTACTTTCGGATGTAGTGACTTTCGTTGTTTTGGAACAACTGAAAAAGAGCAATAAAAAATTCAGCGCAACTAAGGCCAGAAGACAAATGGTAATAGTTAGAAACATAGGTAGTTGGGTTTAATTTGGTCGACAAAATACATAAAAATCAGATAAAATGCAAAAATTAAATGATTGATGTAACTTTATTACAATAATAATGAATAATTATTACATAATATGGGTCTGCATTAAGAAAATCATTAACAAACTTTTAACAGATAACGAGGTTAATCGGATGCTCAGAACATAGGTAAATGGTATCACCGTGTTGTGCTCCGTTCGAACTGTTAACAGGGGTAAAGTACTGCAGCGCCATGATCTGTTAAAAATTAGGGTCTGAACGTTTCGTGATTCCGATAAAGGAACAATTACAAAGCTGATATTGTAAAGTAAAATCAATAATTTATTTTAGCATCGGAAGGACGTTATTTATGAAATAAGAATTATTTTTGGTTAAAATAACACATATGAAAGAAGCGCATTGGGTTACCGCAAAAGAATACGAAGATATTACTTATAAAAAAAGTAATGGCGTTGCTAGAATAGCATTTAATAGACCAAATGTGCGCAACGCATTTAGACCGAAAACAACGAGCGAACTATACGATGCCTTTTATGATGCCAACGAAGATGTCAACATTGGAGTGGTGCTCTTATCGGCCGAAGGCCCGTCAACTAAGGACGGGGTATATTCGTTTTGTAGTGGAGGAGATCAAAAAGCAAGAGGGCATCAGGGCTATGTAGGCGAAGATGGCTACCATCGTCTCAATATTCTCGAGGTTCAAAGGCTGATTCGATTCATGCCAAAAGTAGTCATTGCCGTTGTACCGGGATGGGCCGTTGGTGGAGGACATAGTCTTCATGTGGTATGTGATTTGACTCTGGCAAGCAAGGAGCATGCGGTATTTAAACAAACTGATGCTGATGTAACCAGTTTTGATGGCGGTTATGGATCTGCGTATCTGGCGAAAATGGTAGGTCAAAAAAAGGCACGGGAAATATTTTTTTTAGGACGTAATTATTCTGCTCAGGATGCCTTTGAAATGGGGATGGTAAATGCTGTGGTACCTCATGATGAATTAGAATCGACAGCCTATGAATGGGCCCAGGAAATATTGGCAAAATCCCCTACTTCAATAAAAATGCTGAAGTTTGCAATGAATTTAACGGATGATGGTATGGTTGGTCAGCAGGTCTTTGCCGGGGAGGCCACACGTTTGGCCTATATGACCGATGAAGCGGTTGAAGGTAGAAATGCCTTCCTGGAGAAACGAAAACCTAACTTCGAAAAAAAATGGATTCCTTAATATGAAAAAGTCATTATTGTGGATATCCGCCATGCGTTTAAGGACGCTGCCCTTGTCGGTTTCAGGTATCCTATTGGCCTCGTGTTTGGCAGCCTATAACGGATATTTTGAATGGCCCATTTTTATACTTGCCATACTTACCACCTTGAGCTTTCAGATATTATCGAATATTGCCAATGATTACGGCGACGGCATTAAAGGTACCGATAACGAGGACAGGGTAGGTCCGGAGCGGGCTATTCAAAGTGGTAGAATAACACCCGATGAAATGTTTAATGCCATAAAGATAAATATACTCATCGCTATCGGACTTTCATTTTTACTGATTTTTACCGCTTTTGGTGTGAAGCATTTTTTTCTTACCCTATTATTTTTTCTTTTGGGAATCGCCTCCATTGCCGCAGCATTGCGCTACACCATCGGTACTAGTGCCTACGGATACAGAGCATTAGGCGATTTATTTGTTTTTATATTTTTTGGTCTTATCAGTGTTGCTGGTTGCTATGTGCTCTATGCCAAAACCATCGATCATGTGGTCTTTCTGCCAGCCTGTACCATAGGACTTTTGAGTGTGGCCGTATTGAACCTGAATAATATGCGGGATATGAAGTCCGATGAACTGTCAGGGAAGATTACCATGGCGGTTAAATTAGGACCGAAACAGGTAAGATTTTATCATTATGCCCTGGTCGTTATGGCTATTGTGCTTTCGGCATTGTTTGGTATTCTATATTACACCAATATTTTAAATTTTATTTTTATTGTGGCTTATATACCCCTGATTAGCCACCTTGTTAAGGTCAGTAAAACTGAAGCGTTACAGTTGTTGGATCCGGAATTAAAAAAAATTGCACTTTCCACCTTTTTATTGGCCATACTTATGGGTATAGGTCATTTATTATAATGAGACTTTCCGTATTGGATAGAGTGAAAGATTTTCCAAAAGGGCAATTTTTAATTTTAAACTAAAATCAGTATTTTTCTAAATAAAACTGTATCACAATGAAAATCACATATCTTGGACACGCGAGTTTGGGAATAGAAGTAAATCAGGTTTCTATTTTAGTGGATCCCTTTATTACAGGAAACCCAAAGGCTTCACATATCGATATTAACACCCTTAAAGCAGATTATATTCTGATTACGCATGCGCATCAGGATCATATTTTGGATGTTGAAGCTATAGCCAAACGTACCGACGCCGTGCTCATTTCCAACTTTGAAATTATTTCACATTTTGAAAAACTGGGATTGGAAGGCCATCCGATGAACCATGGGGGACAATGGGATTTTGAGTTCGGTAATGTAAAATATGTCAACGCCATTCATACCTCATCTTTTCCGGATGGAAGTTATGGCGGACAACCTGGAGGATTTGTAATTGAAGGGGAACACAAAAATATTTATATCGCCGGGGATACTGCTCTGACTTATGACATGAAATTAATCCCGTTACAAACTACATTGGATTTGGCGATCTTCCCCATTGGGGACAATTTTACCATGGGGATTGATGATGCCATTATGGCCAGTGATTTTGTGGGTTGTGATAAGGTATTAGGTTCCCATTATGATACCTTCGGTTATATAGAAATAGATCATGAAGAGGCCAAGCGTAAATTTTTTGATAAAAATAAGGATTTGATGTTACTGGACATAGGTTCCAGCATCGAATTGTAAATTGCGTTTCTTCAACCCGCCTTTTTCTTTAAAACCTGCGCATGTTTCTGTTGATAATAGGCCGACATCGCGCGGGATTAAATAAATAAAACCAGCTGTCTTATAGCGTTTTCTTTCCTGTACGACGAATTTTGGGCTTCACATTATAAATCGGATGTGTACCACAAGGCATGTCGGGAAATGGGGTCAGGTTTAATTGCGTTTATGGTTCTAAATTGCAAAATTAATTGAGTATTTTTGGAACCGTTATGACCGCCAGTTATAGAAAATACACCTTAGAATTCAAGCAACCCAGCGGTACTTCCAGGGGCATTTTAAGGACGAAGGATACGTTTTATCTCGTGCTGTTCGAGGACGATAAATTTGGTATCGGGGAATGTGGCCTGTTTAGAGGCCTTTCGATTGATGACAGATCAGATTATGAGGAAAAGCTTCAGTGGGTTTGTGATAATATAAATCTAGGCCGCGATAGTTTGACGATGGCGCTGGATGCGTTTCCCAGTATTCAAATAGGCCTCGAAATGGCCTTTAATTCGTTTCACGCTGAAAATCCCTACCTGTTATATCCGTCTGCCTTTACAGATGGACAGGATCATATCCCAATAAACGGCTTGATCTGGATGGGGAGCGAGGCATTTATGAAGCAACAGATAAAAAGTAAAATCGAAGCGGGCTTTTCCTGTTTAAAAATGAAAATTGGAGCTATCGACTTTCAAACTGAAGTTAATCTTTTAAAATCCATACGTAAGGAATATACCTCAGGAGATATCGAATTAAGGGTAGATGCCAATGGTGCATTCTCACCGGAAGAGGCACTGGAAAAATTAAAAATATTATCGGAGTATCAAATACATTCCATTGAGCAACCTATACAACAGGGGCAGAGGTATGAAATGGCCCGTTTATGTGAGTATAGTCCGTTACCCATTGCTTTGGATGAAGAATTAATTGGGGTTTTTTCTGTAACGGAACAACACAAATTGTTACAAACAATAAGTCCGGATTATATTATTTTAAAACCGAGCCTCATTGGTGGGTTTTTGGGAAGCGATATGTGGATACAATTGGCGGAGCAACAGGGTATAGGTTGGTGGATTACAAGTGCTCTGGAGAGCAATATAGGCTTAAATGCCATTGCGCAGTATACCTATACCAAATCAATTAAAAGACCTCAGGGCTTAGGTACTGGAGGGCTTTTTACAAATAATATTGAGTGTCCGTTACAAGTAAAAAATGGTACCTTGCAATATAATATTAAAAAGGACTGGATTTTCAATCTTAAAATGTTAAACTTAGATCTCTGAACTTAAAACTTATAATATGTACATAGGACAAGCATTTAAAGTATTACACGACTGGTGGCGCTATTTAATAGGTATTTTTATTGTGATTGGCGCTGTTTTAATTGGTCAATTGCCGTTTACAGCAGCAGTATTGTTTCAGGCCTTTAAGAATGGTGAAGGGTTAAGTGATTTGAATGAAACGCGTATGATGCAGTTGTTGGAGCCAAATTTAAATCTGTTTTTAATGTTGATTCCCTTTGCGGTTGGTCTGGTTGCGGTGCTTTTGGTGAGTAAATACCTGCACAAGCAATCTATAACCAATTTGTCAACCACGAGACCAAAAATCGATTGGAGTAGGTTTTGGTTCGTTTTCGTTCTTTGGGGTGTGACGTCTAGTAGTTTGGTGCTTTTGGACTATGGTTTTAATCCTGATCATTATGAACTTAATTTTAAACTGGTTCCATTTATTATTCTTTGTTTCATTGCAATTTTGTTGGTGCCCTTGCAAACGAGTTTTGAGGAGTATTTGTTCAGGGGCTATCTAATGCAGGGTATAGGCGTACTCGTCAAAAACAAATGGATACCCCTTGTGATAACCTCTCTTATATTTGGTTTATTGCATATTGCAAACCCGGAAGTGGATAAGCTCGGTCATGTCATTATGGTGTATTACATAGGGACAGGCCTGTTTTTGGGTATTATGACCCTGATGGATGAAGGTCTTGAGTTAGCACTTGGTTTTCACGCCGCCAATAATTTATTCACTGCGCTTTTGGTAACCGCAGATTGGACCGCATTTCAAACGCACTCCATTTTAAAGGATATGAACGATCCGGAAACGATGGGAATGGGTGAAATTTTTGTCCCTGTTTTTGTGATATTTCCTATTTTATTATTCATATTATCCAAAAAGTATAAATGGTCCAATTGGAAGGAGAAACTTTTCGGAAAAGTCGAAGTGATTCAAAATTCACGGGATGACATTGTGGAATGACGTCATCCTGAACCTGTGATATATGTATTCGGGATTGGTGATGTTTAAGGGATGATCTAATTTAAGTTTTACTTTTATGAGGCTTATAATCACGCTTTTTACAATTCTAATCGTACTGCTTGGCTGTAAAAAAGATGTTCACCAGGTAAGGTTCAAAGTTATGGCCTGGAACATTTTACATGGGGCCAATGATATCCCGAATGGCATTGCGCATGCTATCGATATCATAGAGGCCATCAATCCAGATGTCATATTGATGGTTGAAACCTATGGCTCAGGTAAAAAAATAGCTGATGCCTTAGGTTACAATTTTCATTTGATTGCGCCGGAAGGCACCGCATTGAACGACAAGCATGTGAATCTGTCCATCATGTCAAAATTTCCCTTTGGCAGAAGAATTGACACAGATTTTCCGTTTTATCTGGGTGGAAGAGAGGTTGTAATTGACCATCAAACGATTCGCTTTTTCTCAAATTGGTTTCATTATTTACCCTGGAATGATGCGCCTGAAACTATGGGCATGACCACTGAAGAACTATTAGTTTGGGAAAGGACATCGGGTACCCGATACGAAATGATTCAGAAGGTTTTACCAGAACTAAAGGCATATGCCGCTGAAACGGACTCTATTCCAATGGTCTTAGGTGGCGATATGAACTCTCCATCGCATTTGGATTGGTCCGAAAATACGGCCTCTATGCACAATAATTTAGTCGTACCATGGTATGCAACAAAAATATTAGAGGACATCGGATTAACTGATAGTTATCGGTTATTACATCCAAATCCAACAACCCATCCCGGGATAACCTGGGATACGAAAGGTAAAAGAGACGAACATAGAATTGATTACATCTATTTCAAGGGGCCCAAAATTAAAGCTCTGAAATCGGAATCATATAAAGCATTTTTAGGAGATACCTTAAGCATTAAAAATCAAGGCATACCTTTTCCTTCAGATCATGGTATTGTAGTAACCTCCTTTGAACTTACAAAATAGGAGCTACGACCTTATTATATGGGTTAGATTTGCCCTATTATTTTTTATAATTCTGAATCTTGAGGTAACGATGGCTTAAAACAGCTCCATAATTTTATTCTCCTTTTAAAATTCCTTAATTTCGAAGCACAAACACGTTTAAAGCCCATCTTTAGGTCTACGGAATGAACTGTTTTAAATTGATAAGCTTAAAATTACCATGACACCAGAATATAATAAAGTTCACAACAGGTTTAAACTCAATAATCATCACTATAATTTTAATGATTTAATGGAAGTGGCCTACAGTTTTGTAAAGGAAGGGGAACCATTCGAACGGGCCCTGGGTAATTTTTTACTGGACTGGCTTGACAACAACGATTTTCTTATCACCCAGACCTCGGGTTCAACAGGGTCACCCAAGAAATTGAAAATTAAAAAACAACACATGGTCAATTCGGCTATAATGACAGGTGATTTCTTTGGTCTGGAGCCGGGTAATACGGTATTGAGCTGTTTGCCATCCAATTTTATTGCGGGTAAAATGATGATCATCAGAGCTATTATCTTAGGAATGGAATTAGATTTAATCCGACCTTCTGCCTTTCCTTTGATAGATTATGAAAAGAAATATGATTTCTGTGCGATGACACCCATGCAGCTTAAAAACTTTTTGAAGTACAGTGATAATTTGAAAATTATAATTGTTGGGGGTTCGAAAGTGCCGCAATCCTTGATTGATGACATGCAACATGTGAAGGCCAATGTTTATGAAACCTTCGGGATGACTGAAACCATAACGCATATCGCAGTAAAAAAGTTAAATAATTTTAAAGACGGCGATATATCGAACGCTCACTTTAAGGTTTTACCGGATATAAAAATAAGTCAGGATAAAAGAGGCTGCCTGGTTATTGATGCACCTAAACTTTCGGATGATATTATTGTGACCAATGATATCATCAAACTTCATGACGATCGTTCTTTTGAATGGATGGGACGATATGATAACGTGATCAATTCAGGAGGTGTGAAGTTGCACCCTGAGAGGATAGAGTCTAAATTAAGGAGTAGGATAGAAGAACAATTTTTTATAGCCTCAGAGGATGATGATACACTCGGATCACGATTAATTTTAGTTTTGGAGAGTGACGCGAATACCTTGGATGAATCGGTATTCGAAGGTCTTGGAAAATATGAGGTACCCAAAAAGATATATACCCTGAATAAATTCATTCTAACCAAGTCTGGTAAAATACATCGAAAGAAGACTTTAGCATTGCTGTAATCATTGAAAAATAATTTAGAACAATGACCTTAATCTGAACGACGGAATTAAGGTAAAAAAACAGCAAAGCGATTACCATAAGAGCTTGGTGTTCTTTTATGCAAATAATCTTATTTCCTGTTGTCTTCTTAGTCTTACCGGTTTAATAATGGCTCAGTATTCCGTAAAGTTGGGATACTATTGCTGCATCTTAAGATAATAATCAGCAGAGTGTCTTCCCGAACCGTAAAAAATAAAAAAGATGGAAACCAAAAGTGTAATACTTGCCATGATCAAATTATTTACAATCATCTCACCGGCAAAATTAATAACTACGGCACCGATTAAAATAGGTATTTGAGCAAGAATAGCCCATCTCGTTAAAAGACCAAATGCAATTAATGTACCTCCAACAAAATGAGCTGGAGCAACATAATGCACAATGAGCATAACCCCCGTCATACTATTGAAAGGTTTGAAGAGATTCATAAGTATTTCAGAATCGGACATAAAATTAACCCCTTTGATAAATAAAAATACACCCAGGGCAATTCGCAGCAAATCAAGTGGCAAATAGGTGTGTGCATTTGCCCATTTGTTTAAAGATTTAATTGTTCCCATGACTAAAGTTGTTGATTTATACTTTAAAAGGTACGAAAAATCAATGGGAAACTAAAATCAAACTTGCAGGACACCCATGTTAAAGGATCGTTCAATTGGAGCATGATTAGCAGCTTCAATGCCCAAACTGAGCCATTTTCGCGTCTCTAAGGGATCTATTATGGCATCTGTCCATATGCGCGCCGCTGCATAATAAGGAGAAACCTGGTTGTCATAGCGGGCTTTTATTTTATTGAAAAGCTCCTCTTCCTTATCCGGTGTGATTTTTTCACCTCTTTTTTCCAATGTCGCTTTTTCAATTTGCAGCAATACTTTAGCCGCACTGTTACCACTCATCACCGCTAATTCTGCACTAGGCCATGACACAATAAGTCTCGGATCATAAGCCTTGCCACACATGGCGTAGTTTCCAGCGCCATAACTATTACCGACGATTACTGTAAATTTTGGTATAACCGAGTTGCTCACGGCATTTACCATTTTAGCGCCGTCTTTAATAATACCGCTGTGTTCACTCTTACTTCCAACCATAAATCCGGTAACATCTTGGAGAAAAACCAAGGGTATCTTTTTTTGATTGCAATTGGCAATAAATCGTGTGGCTTTATCCGCACTATCGTTATAAATCACGCCGCCAAATTGCAGTTCACCCTTTTTCGTTTTTACCATTTTACGTTGATTTGCGACGAAACCAACGGCCCATCCATCTATTCTGGCATAGCCGGTTATCAAGGTTTGTCCATACCCCGCTTTGTACTCCTCAAAATCTGAATTATCGACTAAGCGTTTAATAACCTCATACATGTCGTATTGGTCGGCTCTGGATTTTGGGATAATCCCGTAGATTTCTTCAGGATTCTCTTTGGGTTTCATAGGAAGGGCGCGATTAAATCCTGCAGGATTATAATCACCAATCTTATCTACAATATTTTTGATGGTATCTAAGGCATGTTTATCGTTTTTTGCTTTGTAATCCGTTACTCCGGAAATTTCACAGTGCGTCGTGGCACCTCCTAAGGTTTCATTATCAATAGTTTCACCAATAGCTGCCTTGACCAGATAACTTCCCGCAAGGAATATGCTTCCTGTTTTGTCTACAATCAGAGCTTCATCGCTCATAATGGGTAAGTAGGCACCACCGGCAACACAGCTTCCCATTACCGCTGAAATTTGGGTAATACCCTTGCTACTCATAACGGCATTATTCCTGAAAATACGTCCGAAATGCTCTTTATCCGGAAATATTTCGTCCTGTAAGGGTAAATATACCCCCGCTGAATCGACTAAATATATTATAGGTAATTTGTTTTCGATGGCTATTTCCTGGGCTCTTAAATTTTTTTTACCTGTAATGGGAAACCATGCACCCGCTTTAACCGTAGCATCATTAGCAACTACGATACACATTTTCTTCTTGATATAGCCTATTTTTACAACGACACCACCAGAAGGACACCCGCCATGATCGCTATACATATCATCTCCTGCGAAAGCCGCAATTTCAATAGAGGGGGTACCCTCATCGAATAGATAGGCAATGCGCTCTCTTGCAGTCATTTTTCCTTTAGCGTGATGTTTTTCAATTCGCGATTTTCCACCACCCAATTGTAACTTATTAAATTTCGATTTTAAATCGGAAAGTAATAACTTATTATGGTCTTCATTTTTGTTGAAGTTTATATCCATGCGGTAATTAGTTTGTTGCTAATGTACAAAAGTTTCAAATTTTTAATTCGATTATGTTAACTAAATCATAAAATAATTAACATGGTATTATTTACCTTGGTAAATAAAATTATTTATACTATCTTTGCGTAATAAAATAATAGCACAAATGAATAGAATTATAGCTTTTGCAGGGAGTAACAGTCAAAACTCCATCAATAAACAGTTGGCAACATATGCTGCGAGTTTAGTAGAACAATCTGAAGTTGAGGTTTTAGATTTGAACGATTATGAGTTACCTATTTTCGGTGTTGATCTGGAAAGGAAACTCGGTGGTCAGCCTGAGAACGCCCACAGATTCCTGGATCAACTAAGAAAGGCCGACGGTCTTATTATTTCTTTGGCCGAGCACAACGGTGCTTATGCAGCAGTTTTTAAAAATTTGTTGGACTGGATGTCGCGGATTGAGGGTAAAACTTTTTTAGGGAAACCTATGTTGCTCATGGCAACATCGACCGGTGGTCGAGGAGGTAAGTCTGTATTGGAAATTGCTGAAAGCAGATTTCCGAGACATGGTGCGCATATCATTGAGACCTTTTCACTGCCTTCCTTTAAGGATAAGTTTGAAGATGGAAAAATAACAGATGTCGATTTAAATAATGCGCTAATCGGCAAAATAAAAAAGTTTCAGGCATCCTTGGAGGCAGTTATTGAATCCTAATACCATTTTTAGATTGTAAAGTTTAATCGTATGGGGAATATTTCAGAAGATATAAAATCAACCTTTCAAAATAATAGGACGAAGGCCTTATTGAATATCATATACACTGCGAATTGGATTAATACGAAACGCAATGCATTTTTTAAGCCCTATGGAATATCACCGCAACAGTACAATATCTTAAGGATTCTGAGAGGTGCAAAGAAACCACTGAAAGTACAGACTGTCAAAGATCGTATGTTAGAACGATCACCAAATACGACGCGGCTCATGGATAAACTTTGTGACAAACAGTTGATCAAACGAATACCCTGTCCAACCGACAGACGTGTTGTACACGTTAAAATTAGTGACTCGGGTTTAAGTCTCTTAGAAGAGATTGACGCGCACTTGAGTCATGATTACATTGACAAGTTAACAGAAGAAGAAGCATCTCAGTTAAGTGATCTTCTTGATAAAATGAGATAAACATTTAAGACAAAGGAAACATTAAAATGAAAACGGTAGTTCATAAATCAGATAGCAGGGGTTACGCAAACCACGGGTGGTTACAGGCCAATCACTCTTTTAGCTTTGCCAATTTTTATAACCCAGAGAAAATTCATTTTGGGGCACTTCGAGTCCTTAATGACGATGTGATAGCACCAAAAATGGGCTTTGGTACCCATCCGCATGATAATATGGAAATAATAACCATTCCATTAAAAGGAGTCCTGAAGCATAGAGATAACATGCACAATACCTGGCAGCCTATACTGCCCGGAGAAGTACAGGTTATGAGTGCAGGCACCGGTGTTCAGCATTCAGAAATCAATGGTTCTAACGATGAGCATTTAAGTTTGTTCCAGATTTGGATCATCCCGAATAAGCAACACGTGGCACCGCGATATGATCAAAAACAATTTAACGCATCAGATCGAAAAAATAAGCTCCAAATATTGGTAACTTCTATGGATCAAGATCATGAGGGGAGTTTGAAAATTCATCAGGATGCAGTGATTTCAAGAATAGATTTAGATAAGGGCAAGTCATTTGAATATGAAATAAAACATCCGAATTCCGGTGTTTATGTGATGAATATTCATGGTCTTGTTCGTATTGATGAGCATTTGTTAGAAACACGCGATGCGGTCGGAATTACAGAAACAGATAGGTTCACTTTAAATGCGGAAGACGATTCTGGTCTACTGTTCATTGAAGTTCCTATGCATTTTTAAGATGTGATACCATTTATTACCATTAAACATCCGATATCCGGATGTTTTTTTTATTTAAAAATGCGATATTTGCTTTTAGGTAACTAAGGAAAAACGAATATATTATGGCGATGAATAAAAATACAGTGTTGGCCTGGGCCACGTGGATAATGATTTTTGTAGGTCTGGCATTAATTGCTTTAGGGGCATTTCGATACGATGAAATTGCAGGTTGGGGATTTGCTTCTGTTGGCATAGGTTTTCTGGCGAATGCATGGGTGTTTAATGCATTAAAAGGCAGGGTATAATGAGCGATGATAAAAAGGTAATTTTCTCGATGTCCGGAGTTACCAAAACATTTCAAAATGCCAACACTCCTATACTTAAGAACATTTACCTCAGCTTTTTTTACGGTGCTAAAATTGGCATATTAGGGCTCAATGGATCCGGTAAGTCAACACTTTTGAAAATAATAGCCGGGATTGATAAAAATCATCAAGGAAACGTTGTCTTCTCACCGGGATATTCTGTCGGATATTTGGAACAGGATCCTCAATTAGATGATGATAAAACAGTTTTGGAAGTGGTAAAGGAAGGGGCTGCCGAAACTGTAGCGATACTGGAGGAGTACAATAAAATAAATGAAATGTTCGGGCTTGAAGAAGTCTATTCCGATCCGGATAGAATGGAAAAGTTAATGAATCGTCAAGCCGAACTTCAGGACCAAATAGATGCTACAGATGCCTGGGAATTAGAGACTAAACTTGAAATAGCTATGGATGCGCTTCGCACTCCGGAAGGCGATAAAAAAATTCAGGTTTTATCGGGTGGTGAGCGTCGTCGCGTAGCGCTTTGCAGATTACTGCTTCAAGAACCGGATGTCTTGCTGTTGGATGAACCTACTAATCATTTGGATGCCGAATCCGTGCATTGGCTGGAACATCATTTAGCTCAATATAAAGGAACTGTTATCGCTGTGACGCACGATAGGTATTTTTTGGATAATGTAGCCGGGTGGATTTTAGAATTGGATAGAGGTGAGGGTATTCCATGGAAAGGCAATTATTCATCCTGGTTAGAGCAAAAGTCACAGCGTTTAGCCTCAGAACAAAAACAGGCCAGTAAACGCCAGAAAACTCTTGAGAGGGAATTAGAATGGGTGCGTATGGCGCCTAAAGGTAGGCAAACAAAGCAAAAGGCCCGATTAAGTAATTATGATAAGTTACTCAATCAGGACCAAAAGCAACTGGATGATAAACTGGAAATTTATATTCCTAATGGACCCCGATTAGGAACCAATGTTATAGAAGCTCGAAATGTTTCTAAAGGTTATGGTGATAAATTATTATACGAGAATTTAAATTTTAAATTACCTCAGGCGGGAATAGTAGGTATTATTGGACCTAACGGGGCCGGTAAAACGACGATATTCAGAATGATTATGGGAGAGGAGAGCCCGGATAGAGGTGAGTTTATCGTTGGGGATACCGTCAAAATAGCCTATGTCGATCAAAGCCATTCCAATATCGATCCCGAAAAGACCATTTGGCAAAATTTCAGTGAGGAGCAAGAATTGATCATGATGGGAGGCAGGCAGGTCAATTCGCGTGCCTATCTCAGTCGATTCAATTTTTCGGGAAGTGAACAAAATAAAAAGGTCAAATTGCTTTCCGGTGGTGAGCGTAACCGCTTGCATTTGGCAATTACCTTGAAGGAAGAGGGCAATGTACTGCTCTTGGATGAACCTACAAACGACCTTGATGTTAATACCTTACGTGCTCTCGAGGAAGGGTTAGAGAATTTCGCAGGATGTGCTGTAGTAATTAGTCATGATCGTTGGTTTTTAGACAGGATTTGTACCCATATCCTCGCTTTTGAAGGAGATAGTCAGGTGTATTTCTTTGAAGGCAGTTTCAGTGATTATGAAGAAAACAAAAAGAAGAGACTTGGAGGAGATTTGATTCCAAAACGGATAAAATATAAGAAATTGGTAAGGTAATTTTAGCACATTAATGACATGCTATTCCTTATTTTTAGGACTGTGGTCTTGGTACATGTGACCTTCTGTGAAATCTTGATAGGGTTTATTCTCATCAATTTCTAAATCCTTTACCTCATTGAGGCGATCGTTTTCCTTTTTTAGCTTATAAGACTTTCTTACCCCCAGGAATAATAGAATTCCAAAGAAAATCAAAACCACTGTTAAAATGGTAACAATATCACTTTGGTTAATGAGAAAAATAATTTGAAAACAATACATTGTAATTATTTAAAAGTGGTTGAAAGTTAAAACAAATATAGATTATTATTAAGGCTTAAACAACATAAAAATTTAGAGATGAAAAGCACAAGAATTAAGAACATGAAAATTGAACTTCTATCAAAAAAGGCATATACCCTTAATAATATTACCTTCGATTATAAACTGAGTAAAGGAAAATGGGTAACGCAGTCCAGAGAATGCTATGACAGAGGAGATGGAGCAGCGATATTATTATATAATAAAAGCAAAGAAACAATTATTCTTGTGAGACAGTTTCGAATGCCAACATTATTAAATGGCAATGAGGATGGATTTTTGGTTGAAGTGTGTGCGGGACTTTTGGACAATCAAGACCCGATAGCATGTATTACAAGAGAAACAGAGGAAGAAACAGGATATAGGGTTTCTCATGTTAAAAAAGTATATGAGGCCTATTCATCTCCCGGAGTGATGACCGAAAAGATGCATTTTTTTATCGGAGAATATACCAGTGATATGAAAGTTAATGAGGGAGGAGGGCTGGAAGCCGAGCATGAAGACATTGAGGTCTTGGAATTTTCATTTAAAGAGGCTGTATCCATGTTGCATAAAGGGGAAATAAAAGATTCCAGGACTATAGTCTTGTTGCAATATGCGATCATTCACGAACTGTTATAAATACAATTCCATTTTAATGTTACTCCTTTTATAAGGACTTTCGGGCTCGAGAAAAACCTCTTTAAAACCGTATTTCTTATAAATGTATATCGCATTCTTTAACCGGGTATTGGAATATAGAACAAGCTTATCAATTCCTTTATTTCGAGAGAATTCAATACAATATTGCATCAGCCTCTGGCCAATTTTTTGGCCTCTGTATTGCGTTGAAACCGCCATTTTTGTAAGTTCATATGTGCCGTTTCTATCAAAAGCCATTAATGCAACTGTTCCTACGACCTTGCTGTTTTGAAGTGCGAAAAAAATGATTCCACCTTTATCTATAATGAAATCTTCAGGGTTTTTAAGAACAATTTCGTCATAGGGTTCAAGATAAAAATAGCTTTTAAGCCATTCTATATTTAAATCATAAAATGATTTTGCATACTTTTTATCATAAGGAACAATATCAATTGTCATGAGCCCTAATAAAATCTGTTATGAAATAAGAAATGAGTTTACCGATTTGAGTATTGGTTCTTTTAGTCGGAGCGGCCTCACAAATATGAAGATAAGATGCGTTAACATGTTGAGCAAAATAGGTTAAAAATGTGCGTGTCTTATTCACACTAAAACCACTAGGTGTCGCGGCGCTACTGGGAATATTCTGTATGGCATCACAGTCAATTTCGATACCAAAAGAATTTTCAGATACAAAATTTAACGCGCGATTCATTTCTGCTTTAAATTTCAGTTCTTTTCTTATTTCAATGGATTCAAAAGTGTTGAATCGAATAAACTTAAACTTTTTTAACGATTCAAATAATTTGGCTGAGGTATAATTTTCATGTAGTCCAAAAACAAAATATTTCTCTAAAAATCCTTCAGCATAGGCATAACTGAATCCATTTCCACTATGTCTGCCTTCCTCGGGTCTGAAATCAGAATGGGCATCAAAATTAATCGCGTTAATGGCTTTATTCAGACCGAGGGAAGTGCCTTTGATGTTTCCATAGGCATTATTATGACCTCCACCAATAATAATCGGTATTTTACCTGCTCGAACAATTTGATACACCAAATTCGAAACATGATTGTCGATATTTTCGACAATGGATCTAGCTATTTTAATGTGTTTTTTTTTAGATGGGTTCAATTGGGAAACACGCTCTAATTCTTCACTAAAGTCTAAATGGCCCAATAATAAAACGGATTTTGGGTTGGTATAAGCATTACTCTGGATGTTCAACAAAGCGTTTAGGGTGGCATCCCATGCTTTTGAAGAGCCACTTTTTCCATGGTTGCCGAACACACCAATATCTTCGGGGATACCAAAAATGACATACTTAACATCTAAATTTTTAAGTTGTTCGTATATAGGGGTAATGTTAGGTAGTATTTGAACATGTTCACCAAACTTGGATTCACCGATACGCTTATTAATGAGTTTATTTTTAAACTGTTTGTTAATTAAAATGAGTTTATCCACAGGTAATGGTTAATTAAATTATTGATAAAATAAAAATACATCAATTATTACGTTTACATTAAAATTTAGAAAACATTTATCAATTTAAAGATTAAAACAAAAGAATTATGGAAAGTAACAAAAGTAGCATGGGGTTAAAAGTAGCTTTGGGAATAGCCCTGGTATTGTTTTTAGGCACAGCCTTTTACACAATGAATCTGTATAAGGAAAGTAACGATACCAGAAAACAATTAACTGAGGAAAAACAATTGGTTATGAACGATTTAAACGCCATGGCCAAGCAATATGATGAAGCAATTAGTGAAAATGAAATAGCCAATGCCGACTTGGTCGAGGCCAGAGCCCGTATACAGGGATTAATTGATTCTTTAAAGATTTCTGAAACGAACGTTAAAAGTTTGTGGCGATATAAGAGTAAATATCTGGCCCTGCAGAAAGAAATGGATGTTCTTCTAGCCCAGAACGATTCTTTGCGAGTTGAGAACTCATACCTTGCAACATCACTTGACAGCACACGTGTACGATTGGAGGAGCGTACGGTATTCACAGATTCCTTATTGGTTCAAAATACGGCCCTGGCTGAAGTCATGGAGAATGCAGCTGTTTTGTCGACCGTTGGTTTAAAAGGCTTTGGTGTTATTGAGAGAACAACAGGAAAATTAATCCCTACAGAAAGAGCAAGACGCACAGATAAGATAAGAGTTTGCTTTACAGTAGCCAAAAATAAACTGGTTCAGGCTGGTGATCAGGAATTATACGTACAGGTTATTGATCCTAAAAATAACACGCTTGGTTTAAATGAGCAGGTTCAGTTTGGTGAAAAGACACTTAACTATAGCATTGTTAGTAAATTTAATTACGAAAATAGTAATCTGAATATTTGTGAATTTGTGACTTCGAAAAGTGAATTTGAAAAAGGACGTTATGTTGTGAATGTGTTTAACGAGAAAGATTTAGTTTCTTCAACAGAGTTCACACTTAAATAGAGAAATAAAAAATTTGATTATAATTCTTAAGAAAAGACCTCAGACTTTGAGTTTGGGGTCTTTTTAATTTATTAATTGACCATTAATGATAACCTTTTCAATATGGTTATCTCCAAATGCATAGGGTAAATAATTATAACTTGGTATGTCTTTGGTAATTATGAGATTGGCCTTTTTACCAATACTTATACTGCCATATTCATTAGAGCATCCCATGGCATAGGCACCATTAATTGTGGCTGCGTTGATCGCCTCTTCAGGTGTCATCTTCATTTTAATACAAGCCGTACTGACCACAAAGTTCATGTTTCCACTTGGAGTAGAACCCGGATTATAATCGGTCGCCAAAGCAAGGGGCAAACCGGCATCAATAATTTGCCTGGCCGGTGTATAGGGGATGCCCAAAAAATAAGAACATGTGGGCAAGGCCACAGGCATTGTTTTCGAACCTGTCAGGGCCAAAATATCATCATCTATTAGTTCTTCAAGGTGATCCACAGATAGCGCACCATGTTTAACGGCAAGAGCAACACCTCCAAAGGCATTAAATTGATTTACATGTATTTTAGGGGTCAGTCCAAATTGTTTTCCCGCAACCAACAATCGCTCGGTATCTTCCAAGGAAAAGTAGCCTTTTTCACAAAAGACATCAATGTAATCGGCTAAATTCTCCTTACATATAACAGGAAGCATATCGTTTATAATATGATCAACATAGGCCCTTTTAGTATTCTTGAATTTCAATGGAAGCGCATGTGCACCCAAAAATGTAGCCTTAATCTTAATGGGTACAGTGTTTTTTATTCTTTTTATGACGCGTAACATTTTTAGTTCAGATTCGAGTGTAAGCCCGTAACCGGATTTTATTTCTAAAATGCCTGTTCCCATTTTCATCACCTCATGGACTCTTTTAAGGGACTGGTTAAACAAATCATCCTCATCGGTGCGTCCAAGTATTTTTGCTGAATTCAAAATTCCTCCGCCACGATTGGCGATTTCTTCATAGCTCAAGCCATTTATTCTATCGACAAATTCCTGTTCTCTATTTCCGGCAAAAACGATATGACTGTGTGAATCACACCAGGTTGGTAAAACGATTTTTCCACGAGCATCAATAGTTTGATCAAATTTTTTGATTACACAATTTTCCATTGCTCCAAAATCGGCAATCCGATCATTCTCAATTAAAAGATATGCATCTTTTATTGTTGGTAGTTCCTTCATGGATTTACCTGCAATCAGAGACACATTTTCCTCCCTAACCTGCAGTAACTCTTTAATGTTGGTTATTAGAATAGTCACAACTTTTAATTTAAAAACATTCGCGTCTAATAATTAATCGAAGCAATAAAATCACTAAATTTAACTATTGTAGTGACAAAGGTCTTATTTGGCTCTTAAAATACAACTCTAAAGTCACATGAAGAATAGAAATTTTCAATATTTAAACTCTATCGCTGACATCTCTGAGGACGTTTTTGACTTGCTTAAAGATATTTCCGAGCTAAAAATTATGACAGAAGGCACTCAACTTGTTAAGTTTAATGAAGTTCCAACAAAAGTCTATATGTTGGTTTCCGGATTGGTGAGATGTTATTTAACTACAGAAGAAGGCCGGGAGTACAATAAAAGTTTTTATCTGCCCTTAAGTTTTGTTGCTTCTCTTACAGCATTGATGAATAAGAAGCCATCAAAATTTGTTTTTGAGTGTCTGTCCGATTGTGAATTATTTGAGATCGACTACTGTCGACTCATGGAATTGTGTAAGCAAAGCAGCCAAGTCAATAGACTTTATACGAAAGTATTGGAAATGTTATATACCAAATATGAAAGGCGTTTGGTAGAACTTATATCCCTCAATGCAAGAGATCGCTATCTGGCTTTAAGGGCACAAATACCAGAATTGGATGTCATAATTCCGCAGTACCATATTGCCTCATACTTAGGTATAACAGCGGTTCAATTAAGTAGAATCAGGAAGAAAATGGGTGGACATTAACAAATGTTAACGAATTTCTAGTTTATAAACTATAATTTTATCTTGATTTCTTTTTAGATTAAAAAAGATTGATAGCTAACCAACCAAAAAAAACAGGCACTATATGAATACTGCCTGTTTTTGTTTGTTAGGATACCTTATTTCAAACTGCCAACCATATCCTCAGGTTTCACCCATGCATCGTATTCTTCTTCAGAAACATAACCTAAATTAATAGCTTCCTCTTTTAGCGTTGTGCCATTTTTATGTGCAGTGTTAGCAATTTCTGCTGCTTTGTAATACCCAATTTTAGTATTAAGTGCCGTAACAAGCATTAAAGAATTATTCAGTAATTTCCTGATAACCTCATGATTAGGTTCTATACCAATCGCACAATTAATATCGAAACTAACACAAGCGTCTCCCAATAACTGGGCTGATTGTAAAACATTAGCAGCCATTACGGGTTTAAATACGTTGAGCTCATAATGGCCTTGTAAACCGCCAACTGAAACTGCCATATCATTACCGATAACTTGGGCACAGACCATTGTTAAGGCCTCGCATTGCGTAGGATTAACTTTACCAGGCATTATGGAACTTCCAGGTTCGTTGGCCGGAATCGTTATTTCACCAATTCCAGAACGCGGTCCCGATGCCATTAGGCGTATGTCATTTGCGATTTTATTTAAAGAAACTGCCAGCTGCTTTAAAGCCCCATGTGTTTCCACGAGAGCATCATGTGCTGCCAGAGCCTCAAATTTGTTCGGAGCTGTTATAAAGGGCAGATCTGTAAATTTAGCGATATACTCGGCAACTCTTTTTGCGTACCCTTTTGGAGTATTCAAGCCTGTCCCAACTGCTGTTCCTCCAAGCGCCAGTTCACTTAAATGAGGCAAGGTGTTTTCGAGTGCCTTTAATCCGTGATCCAATTGAGCTACATATCCGGACAATTCCTGACCCAAGGTTAGGGGGGTTGCGTCCATGAGGTGTGTTCGACCAATCTTCACTACATTTTTAAACGCTTCAGCCTTTGCATGTAGGGTAGTTCTTAATTGCTTTATACCGGGAATAGTCGTTTCTACAACTTTTTTGTAAACGGCAATGTGCATACCTGTTGGAAAGGTGTCGTTTGAGGATTGTGATTTGTTAACATCATCATTGGGCAATACAAATTTTTCACCTTCTCCAATCACATGCCCAGCCAATTGGTGGGCTCTGTTAGCAATAACTTCATTGACATTCATATTGCTTTGGGTACCAGATCCCGTTTGCCATATTACCAATGGGAACTGGTCATCATGCATACCTTCTAATATCTCATCGCATACTTTCGAAATTAAATCACGTTTTTCAATCGGTAAAACGCCTAACTCGCAATTCGTAAAAGCTGCGGCTTTTTTTAAATAGGCGAAGCCATATATAATTTCCAGCGGCATGGATGCCGGCTGTCCTATTTTAAAGTTGTTCCTGGAACGCTCTGTCTGAGCACCCCATAATTTATCGGCAGGTACTTTTACCTCGCCCATAGTATCCTTTTCTATTCTATATTTCATTTTGTAAATGCTTAAAGTCAATATACAAAGTTAAAGTTTTGAAATGTTTTGATTGCTGATTTAGTCTAGTTTTTTAATGAAAGTTTAACAGAGATTAGACCCTTCATTCTTTTGTTAAACCAATTAAATATACTAATTTAGTAGGATTAAAAAAATTATATTATGGCAGCAATTAGATTGGGAGATGTAGCTCCAAATTTTACAGCAAATTCTACAGAAGGCGAGATTAATTTTCACGAGTGGCTAGGAGATAGTTGGGGCGTTTTATTTTCGCATCCGGCAGACTATACCCCGGTATGTACCACAGAGTTGGGGACGGTGGCAAAATACAAGGCTGAATTTGATAAAAGGAATGTTAAAGTTGTCGCTTTAAGTGTTGATGGAATTGCATCCCATAATGGATGGATCAAGGATATTAACGAAACTCAGGGCACAATTGTCAATTTTCCGATTATTGCTGATGAGGACCGTAAGGTGTCCGTATTGTATGATATGATTCATCCGAATGCGGATAGCCAGTTAACGGTACGATCTGTATTTGTTATCGCTCCGGACAAAACAGTTAAGCTTATCATCACCTATCCTGCCTCAACAGGCCGAAATTTTGATGAGTTATTGCGCGTTATTGACTCTCTGCAGTTAACCGCATACCATAAGGTGGCCACTCCTGCCAATTGGAATAATGGTGATGACTGTGTTGTTGTTCCTGCAGTGGCTACTGAAGACATACCTAATTTTTTTCCAAAGGGGTATAAGGAGGTAAAACCGTATTTGCGATTGACACCACAACCAAATTTGAATTAGTTAAAAATACTGTTGATAAAATTTGAATTGATATTGTGAAAGCCATAGCTTTGCATTATCTTTGCAAAATATCTTTAAAGACAGTACCTATTATGTTTGAATTTGATCAATACTTAGGCTTTTTAGCATTTTTAACCATATTAACTATAGGTTTTTGGTTAATGATCTTTTTAATCACTTTTGTTATTCCTTATTGGATCGGTGGTTCGTTAATGGAACGATTGAAGGAAATAAAGGAGGCAAAAAAAGCTAAGAAATAAGTTTGATATAAAATAAATATAAAAAAAGGAAACCCGAAGGTTTCCTTTTTTTATAGGTATATTACATTTCCATATCACCTCCATCGAAGTTTCTCTGAAAGGTTCTCTTTTTCTTCTGATTAAATCTGTAAGTAAAGGATAAATTATAGGTACGCACGCCTCTGTATCTTATTTCTCTATCATTGATAAAATCTTCAGTTTCAACCTGTCCAGTGTATGCCCGTGAATTAAATAAATCACTAATATTAAATGCGAGAGAGGCCTTTTCTTTAAATAAATCTTTGCTGAACGCAAGATTGGCTGAAAACACCCCATCTCTTCTGTTTTGGGCATCTTCACTGGGACCCCTGTAATTTATATTGGTCTGCCAATCAATCATTCCGGGTAAAGTGAGCTTATTATTAAGTCGTATGTTCCAGGTTAAGTTTTCAGAATCGAAATTCGTGTCTTCAAAATTGCCTTCTATAATTGAATTGTAAATATTGAAGTCGGTATTCACACGCCACTTTCTATTCGGACTGTAAGACAGATTAAATTCCAAACCATAGCGATCCTCTGTCGCTATATTAGCCGGTCCTCTCAGTATAACAGGTATGGGCTGTCCATCAATATTTACAGTTTCACCGGTTTCCCTGCTTATAAACTTTATAACATTTATGGAATGCTGGTAATATATCGATGACGTCAATACAAAATTATTGAATCGATTTAAGTAGCCCAGATCAAATGACCCGGTATAAGTCGGTATTAACCCGGGATTTCCTTGAAATATATTGGTTAAACTGCTTCTGTTTGGATACGGATTTAAGAAAAAAGAATATGGTCTTCTTAACCGTCTGTTATATCCAAAAGTCAAACTTTCATTTTCGTCGAATTCGTAGGTCAAGTTAATGGATGGAAATAATCCGGTAAAATTTCTTTTCTCAAAATCACCCGAAGTGGGTTGGTCCAATGTTAATTGTGTGTTTTCCATGCGAAGCCCTAGTAAATAAGAAAACTTATTTTTTTTGCTACCAAATTGCATGTAAGCCGCATGAATGTAATTTCGAAAATTAAATACGTTGGTTAAACCTCTGTCTATTTCGAATTCCCCTGTATTTTCATTCAATAACTCAACTTTGTAATCTGTTACGCTATCGTCATAATCACCGCGGTATCCCATTTCAAACTGACTGTTTTCACCAATGGGTAAAACGTAATCCGTTCTCAAGAATATTTTGGAATTGTCCACGAGCTGGGTAAGAATATCCGTATCAATGCCATCCACATTTATTAATGAAAATTCATCATTATTATTATCTTCAAACTGGAAATCGAATGTCAATCTATGACCATCATTTTTGAAATCCTTGGTATAATTGAAGGAATACTGTATGTTTTTGGAGTCATTTAACTGTGGATCCAATCTTAGATTTTCACTTAGGAGATTGCCATTGGAGTCGTATTGCAGCAATCTGTTTGTAGAATTTCGATCGCCACTATTATCACTATATACCATGGCCGTCGTAATGGAAGAGGTCTCGTTAATATACCACTCAATCCCCAAGTTGTTGGTAATACCTTTAGAGGTGTCAATCCAATCTCTTTTTTCGTCATTTACATTGCCACTGTTTTTAAAGGTTGTGTAGGTGTACCATAGACCGGGAGATTCGTTATATCTGTAGGACAAGGTGTTAAATAAATTCACCTGACCCGTCCGGAAGTTAATATTTCCTGATACTCCTGCGCGATCCGGATGTCCGACATTGGCCGTGACAGCGCCATTAAGGCCTAACAACTTGCTTCTTCTTAAGATAATGTTGAGTATACCCGCTGTTCCTTCTGCCTCATATCGCGCGGAGGGTGAGGTTATAACCTCTACCTTTTCAATGGCCTCAGCCGGTAACTGCTTCAAAGCATCACTGGAATCCAATCCAACCAAACCAGAGGGTTTCCCATTGATTAAAATCCTGACATTCTCGTTTCCACGCAATGCAATATTTCCTTCGGCATCAACCGAAACAGAGGGCACATTATCCAAAACATCGCTCACATTACCGCCTCTCACAGTCAGGTCCTTACCCACATTATAAATTTTCTTATCCAATCTAATTTCGACTGTAGTTCGTTCGGCAATGACTTCTACTTCATCTAAAGATTCGAGGTTGATCGACAGTTCAATCGTTCCCAGATCTATATCGGAATCAATCTTTCTATTCTTAAATTCGATTGGGGAGTAGGAGATGTATTCAATTTTTATATTATAGATATCTTCTGATACTTTGATTTCAAAATTACCATTGATGTCTGTAATCGTTCCATCCACCATTTTCTGTTTGGTTATACTATAAAATGAAATCGTGGCATATTCGAGAGGCAACTTGTTATCCTTATCTATAACGGTCCCTTTTACGGTACGGTTTTTATAATTTTCCGGGTCCGCATGAACGGAACTCAAAATAAAGAGAGAAAGGGCAAGGGAGCAGAATATCTTCATATGTGAGATTAAATTTTCGGAACAAAATTATGAATAAGGCCTATGTGGTACGGTTAAAGAAAAGTTAAATAAAAACTGTGAACATTTACGTAAATAGAAGAGGGCATAGCTTCTTCGCCATTTCGTATTACCCCTCGAAGTCCATATCATCATTTCCGCCTCCATTGTTATAATTCGACCGTCCATTACGTTTTTTTTGTTGATTAAATCGAATTAATAAAGACAAGTTGACCTGACGCTGTCTCCATTGGGATTCACTGTAGCGTTCAAAAAATTCCGTATTGGTTAGGGATTTTCTCTTTCTTGAATTAAAAACATCTCTAATATTCAAGGAGAGCGTCGCATCATCCTTAAATATTTCTTTACTAACAGCCAGGTCCATGGAAAAAATACCTTCTCTTCGGGTTTGGGCATTTTCGTATACGCCATTATAATAGGCATTCGTTTGCCAATCTATATCCGACGGTAAGGTTATTTTACTGCTTAACCTGGCAAACCAACTCGTATTGCTCGCTCCGTAGTCCACACCATTGAATTCCCCTTCAGTTTTAAACTGGAAAATATTAAAACTCGAATTCAGCCTGAGCCAGTCATTCGGATTGTATAGAATACCTAATTCACCTCCAGATCTTTCATTAGTCGATAAATTCACAGGAATGGTTCTTATAATATCAATGCCATCTGTCGTTTGTTGTCCTGTATTTTCTTGTATACGTTCAAAAGAATCGGTTTCGTACTGATAATATACTGAAGTGGACAAGGTTAATTTTTCCCAACGTTTCAAATAGCCGATATCAAAAGCACTTGAAAACGCCGGATTCAAATTCGGGTTTCCCTGAAAAACAGTGGTTCTACTGGATCGTGTTGGAAATGGATTAATGTACCAGCCTCTGGGTCTGTTTATCCTTCGATTATAACCCAGTGTAACACTTTCTTCCGAACCCGCATCCGATTCAGCCAAATTATAAATAAGATTCAGGGTAGGGAAGAGGCCCAAATAATTATTGTCAAATTCAGTATCTATCGGAAAACCAAAAGCCTCAATGAGCTCTGATTCTGTTAATCGCGAATCGATTTTTCCCTTGAGCTGTGTATTTTCCAGTCGCAGTCCCAATAGAAAAGAGAATTTTCCAATTTTCGTACCGTATTGCGAATAGAGGGCATTGACATTCTCAGAGTAATCAAAACGATTGGATATGGTATCATTTATGAAAAAACTACCATCATTAAGATCTTCCTGCTCTAACACATAATCCGTCACGTCATTTTCAAAATCACCTCTATATCCGGCTTCAAACCGGGCGTCTTCTCCTATTGGAAGCACGTAATCGATTTGAAACAAGGATTCTTTTTCATCTTCCGTTTCTGCTACGAGTTCCTGTTGAAATGGTTCCGGGCTGTTTTGACTGGTTACCGTATAGTCTTCATTGATGAATGTGGATTTGTCTTCAGCGCCTTCCCCAAATTGAATATCGGCAGTGAGCTGATGGCCTACTTCATTGAATTTGGTGATATAATTTAAGGCGAATTGATAATTGTTACCCGCTTCATCCTGTTTTTCCTTTCTCAAGGTGCGTTCTTCGATACTGCCATTATTAAAGCGTTCACTATTGTTTCTTATCTCGTCAGCATCTTCACCGTATCGATAGAAGAAATTCCCTGTTATGGACGTTTTCTTAGATAGAAAGTATTCCAATCCTAAACTGGCATTATAATTCCTGTTCAACCGTGTAACTTTCTGGTCTTCCCTTATTCTTTCAAATTCCGGTGAAATGAGTGTGCCATTATCGTTGATATCAAAATATCGTGCATCACTGAAACTATTCCTGGGCGCATCGAAATAGCGGTAACCCAAATTTGAAAAAAGATTGAATTTATCGGTACGATAATTAAGACTTGTGGCAATACCTGCGTTGTCAGGGTTTCCCACTGTTAGATTCAAGGATCCATTGAAGCCCAGGGTCTCTTTTTGCCTCAAAATGATATTCAGTATGCCTGCAGTACCTTCTGCATCATATCTGGCGGAAGGGGAGGTAATGACTTCAACCCGTTCAATGGCTTCGGCCGGCAACTGACTTAAAACCCTGGTATCTCCGAACCCTGCCATGGCCGAAGGCTTTCCATTAATCAGTATTCTTACATTTTCATTTCCCCTGAGACTTATAGCGCCTTCGATATCAACCGATACGGATGGAACATTGTTTAAGGCGTCACTTACAGTACCACCGGCAGTGGTCAGGTCTTTACCTATATTGTATATTTTTTTATCCAGTTTAATTTCAACCGTGGTACGTTCTGCTATGACCTCGACGGCATCTAAAGCCGCAATATTAAGCTCAAGTGCAACGCTGCCCAAACTCAGGTCTGATTCAATGTTTTGATTTAGGAGTATATAAGGTTTGTATGAAATATATTCTACTTTTATATCATACACACCCGCCGTTGTAATTAATTCGAAGGCCCCATTGATGTCGGTTATCGTACCATCTACAATTTTTTCTTTCTTGTGACTGTAAATGGAGACTGTGGCGTATTCAAGCGGCTGTTGTGTTTCCTTATCAAGAACGATACCCGAGATGCTTACTTTTTTAACATTGGATGAGCTGGTCACTGGATTACTTGGTTGGGCACAGACATTGCCGAAGGAAAATAGAAGTAAAAGTATACCGTAAAAATGTTGATGCATGGTCAGTTTCTCTGTTAGACCACAAAAATAGGATTTAGTTTAATCACTTCCAGTTAATACTTTGTTAAAAGAATTAGGAATAAGGTTAAACAAAATAAAAACATCATAATTAAGGCTCGTATCGCTAAGGCTACTGGATATCCCCTAGAAAAGAGACTTTATACGTTCAGGGGGCCTTCCAATGACTCCTTTATCATTATGAATAACAATCGGACGTTCGATTAGCTTTGGAAATGCAACCATCGCCTCTATAATTTGATCATCACTGAGCGCCTTTCCCTTGAAGTTAGCTTTCCAGATAGCCTCATTTTTTCTTACCAGTTCCAAAGGTAGGATCCCCAGGGTGTCAATTATTTTTTCTAATGCTTCAAACGACAAAGGGTCATCCAGGTATTTAACAATTTGAAATGGTTCATTTGAATCTTCGAGTATTTGCAAACCTTCACGAGATTTTCTGCATCTTGGGTTGTGGTAAATTGTTATCATGACACTTCAATATTAAATTTTTTCAACTCCTGTTTTAACTGTCCTGGATTATCAAACTTAATTCCCTTAATGTTCATTTGTCTTGCTGCTTCAACGTTTCTTAGATTATCATCAATAAAAATGGTATGTTCAGGAGTAAGGTCAAATCGGTTCAAGGTGATGTCGTATATGTCCTTAAATGGTTTTCTGGTTTGTTCTTCTCCTGAAACCACTATGCCTTCAAACCATTGCAGAAACTCAAATCTATCTAAAGCAATGGGAAAGGTTTCTGCACTCCAATTGGTCAGCGCTACAACCTTGTGTCGCTTCAGATTAATTAATTCCTTTAAAATGGTTACCGATTCCTCTATGGCGCCTCCCAACATGTCCACCCAGCGTCCGTAGAACATTCTAATCTCATTCTCAAATTCAGGAAACATTGCGACACGATCCTCAGTGGCTTTTGCCAATGGATAGCCGGCATCTTGATTCTCGTTCCAGTCGTGTGTACAAATGGTGTCAAAAAACCATTGCATTTTTTTTCGGTCATGATCAAAGACATCAAGAAAGACATATTCCGGATTCCAATCTATGAGCACCCCGCCCAAATCGAATATAACAGCGTCTATCTTGGTCGTCATAAGGTATTGTGATCTTCTTGTTTTTGTCCCATCATCATAAGATATGCCTTCAGGAAAGCATGTATATCGCCATCCATGACGGCATCGACATTTCCTGTTTCGTAATTGGTGCGAACGTCCTTCACCAGTTTATAGGGATGCATGACGTAATTCCTAATTTGACTGCCCCATTCTATTTTCATTTTACTGGCCTCAATATCGTCGCGTTGTTCCAGTTGTTTTTGTAATTCAATCTCGTAGAGTTGTGATTTTAGCATTTGTAAAGCACGAGCCCTGTTGTCATGTTGGGATCGCGTTTCGGAACACGATATCTGTATGCCCGTTGGTTTATGGGTTAACTGCACCTTTGTCTCTACTTTGTTAACGTTTTGGCCACCGGCACCACTCGAACGTGCCGTGGTAATTTCAATATCGGCAGGGTTAATTTCTATTTCTATGGTATCATCCACCAAGGGATACACATAAACAGAGGCAAAGCTCGTGTGCCTTTTGGCATTACTGTCGAACGGCGATATACGCACCAATCTGTGCACACCGTTTTCACCCTTTAACCAACCAAATGCAAAATCACCTTCAATTTCAAGGGTCACTGTTTTAATACCGGCTACATCACCTTCCTGAAAGTTCAATTCTTTCACCTTGAATCCACTTTTCTCAGCATACATAAGATACATGCGCATGAGCATGCTGGCCCAATCACAACTTTCGGTTCCACCGGCACCAGCGGTGATCTGTAGTACAGCACTTAAGCTATCCCCATCGCCTGACAACATGTTCTTAAACTCAATATTTTCCAAAAAAGTAGAAGCCTTCTCAAATTGTTGCTCAACTTCTTCAAGCGACGATTCATCCTCTTTATAAAACTCGTAAAGGACCTCTAAATCTTCTACAAGTGTTTTGACCGTTTCGTAGTCTTCTACCCATTTTTTCTTTACCCTAAGCGACTTCATAATAGCTTCTGCCTCTTTCGAGTCATTCCAGAAATCGGGATCGAAGGTCTGTTCTTCTTCGTTTTGAATTTCTATGAGCTTCGCATCTATGTCAAAGATAGTGCCTTAGTTTGTCAAGGCGGGTATTAAGGGTCTTTATCTGATCTGAAGTTATCATTGGCCAGTTTATTTTGAGCAAAAATAGGATTTATCGAAGGAGGAGAAAATAAATTTAGGTATAATTTTATAGCTTTACATTCAAAACTAAAAAAATGACCATCGACCTTCGAAGTGATACGGTAACAAAGCCATCGACCGAAATGCTTAATGCCATGATGGCGGCAAAAGTAGGAGATGATGTGTTTAGAGAAGACCCCACGGTCAGGGAATTAGAAGAGCGCGTAGCTGCGCTGTTTGGCATGGACAGGGCGCTGTTTTTTCCAAGTGGAACCATGGCAAATCAGACTGCCATTAAATTGCACACCCAGCCGGGCGAGCAACTGATTTGCGATAAATACGCACATGTATATAATTACGAATCCGGAGGCCTTTCGTTCAACAGTGGCGTGTCCTGCAAATTGATTGATGGAGAGAAGGGGATGTTTACTGCGCAACAGGTTTCTGACGCCATCAATCCGTCTGAATACTGGTACGCCAAAACAAGCATGGTTGAAATTGAAAACACCACAAACAAAGGAGGAGGGGCTTGCTGGGATTTTCAGGAAATTTTGAATATCAAGGAAGTTTGCATCAGGCATGACCTTCGATTTCACCTTGATGGCGCACGAATATGGAATGCTTTGGTGGCCAAAAATGAATCGGCAAGACAATACGGCGACATTTTTGATAGTATTTCGGTTTGTTTTAGCAAGGGATTGGGTTGTCCTGTCGGTTCTATTTTGTTGGGTGATGAAGTGAAGATGCAACAGGCGCTTAGGATACGAAAGGTTTTCGGTGGTAACATGCGACAAGCAGGTTATTTGGCCGCGGCAGCACTGTATGCTTTGGACAACAATATGGAACGACTGGCAGAAGACCATCGTAAAGCGAAAGAAATCGGAGCGGCTCTGGGGCGTCTTCCGGTGGTTAAAACCATTGATCCCATAGAGACCAATATTGTGATTTTTGAATTAAAAGATACTATTGATGAATTGGAATTTATAAAACTATTAGACAGTCAGAAGGTTCAAATTATCGCTATGGGAGGAGGAAAGCTAAGAATGGTTACCCATTTAGATTACACCCAGACCATGCATGAGCGCTTATTGGCCATCCTAAGCACCATTACTTTTGATACCTAGCAGGATCATTTAAATAGGTCCATACCCGGGATGTCCGGCATGCCCTCCTTAGCAACAGATGCGAGCTCGGTTTCATTTATCTTTGTGGCCTTTTCAATGGCCTTATTCAAAGTAATAATTAAATAGTCCTCCAATTGTTCCTTATCTTGTAATAGTGCATCACTTATGTCGATGCTTTTTAGCGTTCTGTTCGCGGTCAATGTAACTTTTAGTTTACCATCGGTAGTCATTTCATCAATTAAAACCGTTTCCAGGCGCTTTCTGGTTTCGTCTACTTTTTGTTGGGTTTCTTTGAGCTTACCCATCATTTTCATCATTTCTCCAAACATAATTGTTCTTTTATTATTAAATTCACAAATTTACCATAATCAGCCGAAATGATTTGTGTTTTACAATTAAAATATCAAAATGTACTATGTATTATATGCCTAAATTTTATTTTTGCAGTTTCCTGCAAAGGAGATCATTCTATGAATCATATGAAAAATGATATTACAGCTCCGATGGCTAAAATGATTCCAAAGGAACTTGAAATCCATGGAGACAAAAGGACTGATAACTACTACTGGTTGAACGACAGGGACAATCCGGATGTTTTGACCTATTTAACTGCGGAGAACGACTACACAAAGCGATTAATGCAACATACCGAAACCTTTCAGAAAACGCTTTTTGAAGAAATGAAAGGAAGGATTAAAGAGGACGATACCACTGTTCCCTATAAATTAAACGGTTATTGGTATTCAACACGATATGAAACTGGAAAGGATTATCCTGTTTTTGTTCGCAAAAAAGAATCTTTGGAGGCACCGGAGGAGATACTTTTCGATTGTAATGTCATGGCCAGGGAGCATGCCTATTTTAATCTTGGTGCAATTGCCATCAGTCCCGATAATACCTTAGCGGCTTTTTCAACGGATATTGTGAGCAGGAGGCAATATACCATTCAAATAAAGAATTTAAGGACCGGAGAAATTTATGCCGACAAGATTTTAAATACCACAGGAAGTGCGACATGGGCAAATGACAACAAGACCTTGTTTTATGCGCGTAAGGACGAACAGACACTGCGCTCACACAAAATCTTTAAACATCAATTAAACGCTCCTGAAACCGAGGACGTTGAGGTGTATCATGAAAAGGACGAAACCTTCAATACCTTTGTTTATAAATCAAAATCCAAAAAATTCATTGTCATTGGTTCATCAAGCACCTTAACGACGGAATATCGCTTTCTTGATGCCGATACACCTGATGCCGAGTTTAATTTATTTCAAAAACGGATAAGGGAACTGGATTACAGCATATCGCATTACGGAGATCACTTTTATATTATTGCCAATAGCGACGGGGCCACTAATTTTAAACTTTTAAAGACCAAACTAAATGCAACTGAAAAGGAGCATTGGGAGGAAGTGCTTCCGCATCGTGATGATGTGCTGATTGAGGATATTGAAATTTTTAAAAGCCATTTGGTCATCAATGAGCGTGAAAATGGGTTGAATCGATTACGAATTAGGAGTTGGAATGGTAAAGAGGACTATTATTTGCCATTTAATAGTGAAACTTATACCGTTTTTATAGGGAATAACCCCGATTTTGAAAGTGATTCCCTGCGTTATGGATTTAATTCCTTAACCTCTCCAAGTGCCATCATAGATTATAATCTAAAGACCAAAAAAAGTGAAGTAAAAAAGGAGCAAATCGTATTAGGCGGTACCTTTAAAAAGGAGAATTATGTGTCCGAACGGATTTGGGCAACGGCTCGTGACGGTACAAGAATTCCGATGTCGCTGGTTTATAAAAAAGGGATGAAGCGCAATGGTAAAAATCCATTATTACAATATGGGTATGGATCTTACGGTTCGACCATAGATCCGTCTTTTTCGAGTATTCGTTTGAGTCTGCTAGATCGTGGATTTATTTATGTCATTGCTCACATCAGAGGAGGAGAGTATTTAGGGCGGCAGTGGTATGAGAATGGAAAACTTCTAAAAAAGCGAAACACGTTTACCGATTTCATAGATTGTTCCAGGCATTTAATTGAGCAGTCCTACACCTCGAAAGAACATCTGTATGCCTATGGCGGATCGGCGGGAGGATTGCTCATGGGGGCTGTAATTAATATGAATCCGGAATTATACCATGGGGTGTTGGCCGCTGTGCCATTCGTGGATGTCGTAACGACCATGTTGGACGATAGCATTCCCTTAACCACAGGGGAGTACGATGAATGGGGAGATCCGAATAGGCCGGTATATTACAATTATATGAAATCGTATTCGCCTTATGATAATGTTGAAGCAAAGGCCTATCCGAATCTACTGGTAACAGCGGGACTGCACGATTCGCAAGTGCAATATTGGGAACCGGCCAAATGGGTGGCTAAACTGAGAGCCTTAAAGACAGATGCGAATAGACTCCTGTTACACACTGACATGGATTCAGGGCATAGTGGGGCCTCAGGCCGTTTTGAAAGTTTAAAAGAAGTGGCTTTGGAATATGCTTTTTTATTAGATTTGGAAGGAATCGGTAACTAATAAAAAAAAATGTACTATTTTTGCAAGGTTTTAGAGTATCTTTATTTTTAGAAAGAAATTGGCTCTGTAAAAGCTTTTTTGAAATTACCATAATTATTGAATTCGTTTTGAATTGATAATTGCGAATACTTCAATTTGCTTTTAGAAACAATAAAGCGAACTAATGAAACATAGCAACCAAGTTTATGATAGCGTCCTAGATTTAGTTGGTCAGACACCTTTAGTAAGACTTAATAAATTTACGGCGGACTTCAAAGGGAGTTACTTTGCGAAAGTAGAATCTTTTAACCCGGGCAACTCATCAAAAGATAGAATAGCACTTTACATTATTGAACAAGCTGAAAGGCAGGGTATTTTAAAGCCTGGAGATACGATTATAGAAACAACCTCTGGCAATACCGGTTTTAGCATTGCCATGGTGAGTATCATAAAGGGATACAATTGTGTTTTGGCAGTAAGTTCTAAATCCTCAGCCGACAAGATCGATATGCTTAAAACCATGGGGGCGAAGGTCTATGTTTGCCCCGCTCATGTAAGTGCAGACGATTCGCGCTCCTATTATCAGGTTGCCAAAAGATTGCACGATGAAATAAAAGGTTCGGTCTATATCAATCAGTACTTTAACGAATTGAATATTGATGCGCATTACCACAGTACAGGCCCTGAAATATGGAAACAAACTCAGGGAAAAATCACGCATCTGGTAGCTTGCAGTGGCACAGGGGGAACCATTTCCGGTACGGCCCGCTATCTTAAGGAACAAAATCCGAACGTGAAGGTCATTGGCGTAGACGCTTTTGGATCGGTGATAAAAAAATATCACGAAACCAAAGAGTTTGATGAAAAGGAAATTTACCCTTATCGCATTGAAGGATTAGGGAAAAATTTAATTCCTTCAGCTACAGATTTTGATGCCATTGATGCGTTCATAAAAGTTACGGATGAAGATAGTGCGCACACGGCTCGGACAATTGCAAAAACTGAAGGGTTATTCGTAGGGTATACCTCCGGAGCTGTAATGCAAGCCGTAAAACAATTAAATGATCAGGGCGAATTTAAAAAGGGAGATCAAGTTGTTGTCATTTTTCCAGATCATGGCTCGCGGTACATGAGTAAAATTTACAGCGATAAATGGATGAGTGAACAAGGTTTCTTCGATAGTTCTAACGAGGTTCCTGAAAAGATTCAATATATCAAATAAGAAATGCTATTTTCAACGCAAGAATGACCCGTATCTCTTGTGCGTCAAGCATTTTATTGCATTGTGATACATCTTCATGATTTGTCTTTTAAAAAATTATGCATAGTTCATTTAAATACTTAATTTTGCAAATTGAAACAATGTGTGTTAAGCCGATTTCTGATTTTTGTCACGTAGCGACAATTAGTGACTTTACCTGGTATTAACCGCATTAACATTATATATAGATGAAGGATTTATTCGATAAAATTTATAAAGATAAAGGACCTTTAGGTAAATGGGCTTCGCAGGCTGAGGGATATTATGTTTTTCCGAAATTGGAAGGAGAAATTTCAAACCGGATGAAATTCCAGGGGAAGGATGTGATCACATGGAGTATAAATGATTATCTGGGATTGGCAAATCACCCTGAAGTACGCAAAGTCGATGCAGAGGCTGCAGCGCAATATGGTTCGGCATATCCGATGGGCGCCAGAATGATGTCCGGTCACACGGATCTTCATGAGAAACTTCAGGATGAACTGGCTGCCTTTGTTAAGAAAGAGGCGGCATATTTGCTGAATTTTGGCTATCAGGGGATGGTTTCTACTATTGATGCCTTAGTGGCCAAGGACGACATTATTGTTTACGACGTTGATGCACATGCCTGTATTATAGATGGCGTGCGCCTGCATATGGGAAAAAGATTTACCTACAAGCACAATGATGTTCAAAGTCTTGAAAAAAATCTTGAACGCGCTACGAAAATGGCAGAGCAAACCGGAGGTGGTATTTTGGTGATCTCTGAGGGTGTTTTTGGAATGCGGGGTGAGCAGGGACGGTTAAAAGAAATTGCAGCACTCAAAAAGAAATATAATTTCAGACTTTTTGTTGATGATGCTCATGGCTTTGGAACCTTGGGTGCGACCGGCGCAGGTGCCGGTGAGGAGCAGGGTGTACAGGACGATATCGATGTGTATTTTGCAACTTTCGCGAAATCTATGGCAAGTACCGGAGCATTCATTGCCGGAGACCAGGAGATTATCGATTATTTGAAATACAATTTAAGATCTCAGATGTTCGCTAAGTCACTACAGATGCAACTGGTGGTTGGGGCTTTAAAAAGATTGGAGATGTTAAGAACAATGCCGGAGCTAAAACAAAATCTCTGGAAAATTGTTAATGCACTTCAATCCGGATTGAAGGCCAGAGGATTCGATATCGGAACCACACAAAGCTGTGTTACCCCAGTGTATCTAAAAGGAAGTATTCCTGAAGCTATGGCGCTAGTCAAGGACTTAAGAGAAAATTACGGAATATTCTGTTCTATAGTAGTTTACCCTGTAATACCTAGAGGATTAATTTTACTTAGAATGATTCCAACTGCCACACATACACTCCAGGATGTTGAGGAAACTTTAGATGCTTTCGACGCCATAAGAGATCGACTTGATAATGGTACTTACAAGCGTTTGTCCGCGGCAGTGATGGCAGCTATGGGGGAATAACATTGAAAGCACATACAGATGATATTGCAACCGATTGGTCTTTCAATCGGTTTTTTTATTTTAAATTTTTCCTAAAGGTCTTACGACGTCTGAATACAACCGGAGAAAAGTGTTTCCAAATCTGATGTATGGCTATATTATCCTCAAGTTCCGGTGTCCTGTAACAGGTTACAATTCCTTTTGCCTTAAACACTTTGTAATATTCATTAAAAATGACCGCATGTACCCCTTTATGCTGATAATCCGGACGGATACCTATAAGATAGAAGACTGCATCTTTGCTGTGTTTTTTAGCCTTTAGAATCTGCAGAAAACCAAAAGGATACAGCTTTCCCTTAATTTTTTGAATGGCTTTTGAAAAACCGGGCATAACAATGGCAAATCCAATAAGGTTGTCTTCGTTATCTACAATAAATTTAATGTATTCAGGATTTACAAAACTTATAAATTTCTTTTTAAAATAGGCCTTTTGAATATCGTTTATGGCTACAAATGAGGATAATGAGGCATAGGTTTCATTAAATAGATCGAACATTTTATCCACATAAGGTATAACTTCTTTTGTTTTTGTAAAATTCAAGGCCTTAATTTGGTAACGGCGCTTTATAATCTCATTGGCCTTTGAAAATGTGTCAGGGTTTACATTTTTAAAATCGAATTTACTTTCGATATAGCCCTTTTCTATTTTATAATTTGCTGCCTCATAGTGCTTTACATAATAGGGATGGTTGTACCAGGTAATCATCGGGCCGATAGAATCAAATCCTTCCGTAAGGACGCCGACCTTGTCTAAATTTGAAAATCCGACAGGGCCTTCAACGTAATCCAACTGGTTGGCAGTTCCAATTTCTTCTACTTTTTCAAGCAAGGTCTTCGATACTTCAAAATCATCAATAAAATCAAACCAACCAAAACGCATCTTTCGAACCTGCTGCTCATTAATTTCAATAAAGTTGGTTATGGCGGCAATTCTCCCTACAATGACCTCATCGCGGTAAGCCAGAAACAATCGGGCTTCTGCATCGTTAAAAACCGGATTTTCGCTTTTGTCAAAGGTTTTCATCTCCTGACTAATAATTGGTGGGACCCAATATTTCGAATCCTTGTACAACGAAAAAGGAAACATTACAAATGCCTTCAAATCCTTCCTGCTGTCTACTTCTTTAAGTGTAACCATATCCAGTATTTAATCGAAATCTATAGAATCGCGTCTCTGTTTTTTTATCGTCGACCCCGATGTTTTATTCCCTTTATTACGCCTCGATTTACGTCTGCCCCCGTCCATAACAGAAGCACCATTATCTATCTCCTCTTCTTCTTTGTCCTGATGAAAATCGAAACGATACGAGGCCCCAAAGTTGACACTAAACACCGATGGCGTATCTTTGGTATTAAAGGTGAGCGCCGTATCCAACTGAAAATTCGCATTCCATAGATAAGCCCCGCCAACCCGGAACAGGTTATCTGCATAAAAATCGCTTTTAATACCTTGGGTTTCTCCAAAAATAACCCATTGCGGATCGAAAGAATGGGTAAGGGTCAGAATATATTGAAAATCAGATTGATCTGTACCTATCCTATCTTTTATGAGGTTCAATACGAACACCCATCCACCGGAAAAATTATTTTGTGTTGCCAACATGACCTTTGGACTGAATCCTTCAATGCCCGATGCGGTATATGGATTGTATTTTGTATCGTAGTTTGCTCCGACATATACTGAAACAGCAGGAATTAAAGAACGCCACTTAAATCGATGGTTGGCTTTCCAACTATACAGATTGGGCTTGTCATCCGCATTTTTATACGGATCATAAATTAAGTATTTTGCCCCCAGAGCAACATATTTAAAATTAGAACGATCTTCCTCAAAAGGAATGCTCGAAAAATAGGTCTTCGTATCATTCTGGTAGGTCCCCTCCACGTTAAGTTCCAATTGTTCAAAAAATAACCCGTAGCGGGCGGCAAAGTCGACCCCAAAACCTGAAACTTCATTGCGTAATGGCGGCGTACGTTTTTCCTTTAGGATAAAAGGACCAACCTCGAATTGCAGAACATTGGTTCCAACGGAAAAAGCACTCCTGGAAACTCCCGGTCTGTTCGAGTTTATAACATCCGTGTATTGGGCCTGCAACAGGTTAAAAATGAATAACAAGATTAAGGTTGGTGTAGATTGGATAGGCTTCATAAAATTACATTTAGTGGTGTCTTTGATGCATATTTAAATTAATAATAGTCATACTACCGTTGTTAATGCGTTCTCAAATATAGATATTTTATACTTTTTTTATCATTTATAAACGGTTTTTAAGGCCGCAGAATTGTATTTTTACACAAAATATAGAGTTATGCTACAAGAGGCTTCTGTGACGGGTTTTGTAAGAACGCTGCTTATTATTCTGCTTATCTATTTCGGTATAAAAATAATCGGGCGCCTGCTTACACCGTTTTTAATGAAATATGTTTCCAAAAAAGCAGAACAAAGATTTGGTGATCAATTTGGTCAATTTCAAAATAGAGGACAACGCGAAAAACCTGCAAAAGAAGGCGAAGTGACCATAGATAAAATGCCAAAGACAAAAGCATCCAATAAAGATGTTGGGGACTATGTGGATTACGAAGAAATTGATTAATTTGTCCACCGCGTAGTTTTAAAATAGTTGTATGTCGTTTACATTAAAAAAGATACTACCCCACGTAGTGGTTGTTCTGGGGTTTATATTACTTTCCTTAACGTATTTTAATCCGGTTTTAAAAGGACAGTCTATTTTCCAAAGCGATATCATGCAGTATATAGGTATGTCTAAGCAGCAATCCGACTTCAGGGAAGCTACAGGAGACGAAACCTATTGGACCAATAGTGCCTTCGGAGGCATGCCTACGTATCAATTAGGAGCGAAATACCCTCATAATTATATTAAAAAGCTCGATTTAGCGCTTCGCTTTTTACCGCGCCCGGCCGATTATTTGTTTTTATACCTCTTAGGGTTTTATATTTTTCTGCTCGTTCTTAAAGTGGATTACAGGCTCTCTGTTCTGGGAGCCATAGCTTTTGGTTTTTCTACGTATCTGATCATCATATTGGGTGTTGGCCATAACAGTAAGGCACATGCAATTGCTTACATGCCCTTAGTGTTGAGTGGTATTGTGTTGACCTTTCGAAGAAACTATGTTGCAGGATTTTTGTTAACTGCATTGGCAATGGCTCTGGAGTTGGTGGCCAATCATTTCCAAATGACCTATTATTTATTACTCCTGGTCCTGGTTTTAGGTATTGCTTATTTGGTCGATGCCTACAAAAAGGGCCTGTTAAAGCATTATTTTAAATCTCTGGGGGTATTAACCCTGGCTGTAGTTCTGGCCCTGGCCTTGAACGCCTCCGGAATTCTGGCCACCCAGGAATATGTCAAGGAAAGCTCTCGTGGAACAAGCGAACTCACCATAAACCCGGACGGCACCACGAAGGAAATCTCCAGTGGCTTGGATAAAGCATATATCACGCAGTACAGTTATGGTTTTTTTGAGTCCTTAAACTTGTTCATTCCCAGATTGACTGGTGGCGGCAACGGGGAAGAAATGGGCAAGGGATCCCATACCTATGAGGCCTTTAGAAAACTAGGTGCTTCACCGAGTCAGGCCTTAGAGGCATCCAGACATGCACCACTGTATTGGGGCGATCAACCCATAGTGGAGGCACCGGCCTATGTTGGCGCGGTTGTTATTTTCCTGTTTGTTATTGGATTATTTCTTGTTAGAGGCCGATTGAAATGGTGGTTGGTTGGCGGTACACTTTTATCCTTATTACTGTCCTATGGTAAGAATCTGGAATTTTTAACCGACTTCTTCATTTATAATGTGCCACTGTATAATAAGTTTAGGGCCGTAACTTCAATTCAGGTTATTTTGGAGTTATGTTTGCCCGTAATGGCTGTTTTCGCCCTGGCCCGCCTGTTTAATGGAGAATTAAAGAAGGACGAAAAATTAAAAGCCCTGAAGTATGCGGTTTTCATTACCGGCGGCATTGCAGTTTTATTGCTGTTGTTTAAATCTTCCTTCGACTTTGCCGGTGTGAACGATGCCTTTTATCGTCAAAACTATGGTCAGGATTTTGTGGATGCCCTCAAGGCCGACAGAAGGGCCGTATTTTCATCTGATACCTTGCGAACCTTACTATTGGTACTGGTTTCGGCTGGGCTTATATTCGCTTATATAACAAACAAATTAAAAGAGCATTGGGTAATAGTGGCCTTTGCTATACTTATTGGCATCGATTTAATTGGTGTCGACAGACGTTATGTTAACAATGATGATTTTGTGGCTTCCAAACAGGTAAAGCACCCCTATCAGATGCATGCGGCCGATAAAGAAATTGCTCGGGACACCACACATTTCAGAGTGCTAGATCTTACCTCGTCCGGTGCCAGAGCCTCCTATTTCCACAATTCTTTAAACGGTTATCACGCCGCCAAGCTCAGACGGTATGAAGATGTATACGATTTTTACATTACCAAAAATCACATGGACGTTTTAAACCTGTTGAATACCAAATACATTATAGCTCAGGATGAAAATGGAAACCCGGTGCGTTATCTCAATGAGGAGGCGAACGGAAATGCGTGGTTCATCAGGGAATTTAAAACAGTGAATTCGGTCAATGAGGAAATTAAAACTTTAGACAGCCTGGACAATAAGAATATTGCGATTTTAAATAGTGAGGAATTCGGGGATCGTTTTGCGAACAATGGATATCCAAAGTATGTGGTCGATTCATTGGCGACTATAGAACTGATCGATCATCAGCCGAATTATCTGAAGTACCGATCTCATAATAATCATGACGGATTTGCCGTGTTTTCAGAAATATTCTATCCAAAAGGTTGGAAAACCTATATTGACGGACAGAAAGCAGATCATATTCGCGTCAATTATACCTTAAGAGGAATGGAAATACCAAAGGGAAAACATGTCATCGAATTCAAATTCGACCCGGAGGTTGTAAAAACCGGAAGTAAAATTACCTTAGCCAGTTCGGTTTTATTTGTCGTTCTGTTTTTTGTTGGGGTTTTATATAAATTTAAAAGGCAATAATTGTTTCATGCGTTGTGCCTGAATGGTATTGCGATTTTAAATAACGTATTATAGAATGACCTGTGAGGTGGGGTGCAATGTCCTGTTTTGAGTTCTTTATAGAATGCCTCCAGGTAACATTACTGTTGGGATGAGTAAAAAAAAAGTGTTAATTGTTACGTATTACTGGCCTCCGGCAGGGGGTCCCGGGGTACAACGCTGGCTTAAGTTTGTAAAATACCTTCCTGATTTTAATATAGAACCGATTGTCTATGCGCCGGACAACCCAAATTACCCCATAGTGGACAATAGTTTACTGCATGGCGTGTCCGAAAACATCACCATTCTGAAGCGGCCGATTCGGGAACCTTATAAATTGGCCGGTTTGATTTCCAAAAAAACATCAATGGCAATGCGCAAGGGATTCATACCGGATCCTGAAAACCAGAATTTAATCGAGCGACTAATGCTTTTTATTCGCGGCAATTTTTTTATCCCTGATGCGAGGGTAGGTTGGGTAGGGCCCTCTGTTCAATATCTCTCCGGTTACATACAGAAAAACAATATTGGAACCCTGATTACCACCGGACCTCCCCATAGTTTACATTTAATAGGATTAGAACTGAAAAAAACCTTAGGTTTGAGGTGGATAGCAGATTTTAGAGATCCCTGGACAAGCATAGGATATCAAAAACATCTGAAATTAACGAAGCGATCGAAGCGAAAGCATAAAGCATTAGAGCGTGAGGTATTGCAGACTGCGGATCAAATCATCGTGACCAGTAATATCACCAAATTAGATTTTGAAAACCTTACAAATGTGCCCGTAGAAGTCATTACCAATGGCTATGATTATGAACCTCTGCCCAATATAACTTTAGATGAGAAGTTTAGCCTATCACATATCGGATCCTTGCTTTCGGAGCGTAATCCCATAATTTTGTGGCAGGTTTTAAGGGAACTCATTGATGAAAACGACGTATTCGCCAGCAGCTTTCAATTGAATCTCGTTGGCGCAGTGAGTGAAGCGGTGGTGAGGTCAATACATCAGTATGGTTTAGAGCACTACATGAATAGTACTGGCTATATCCCACATGCGGATTCCTTGCGGTATCAAAGGCAATCGCAATTATTGCTATTGATTGAAATTGATTCTAAGGAGACCACATGTATTGTGCCTGGAAAACTGTTTGAATATATGGTTTCAAACAGACCCATAGTGGCATTGGGGCCAGAGGGTTCGGAAGTGGAGCGTATCATTAAGGACACCAATACAGGAAAATACCTGCTATATTCGGATCGCGACAGGTTAAAAGCCGTCCTGTTGCACTATTTCACGGCCTACAAAAAGGGCGAGCTGGAGTCACATGGTATTGGACTTCAAAAATATGCCAGGAAGTCGTTAACCGGTGCATTATCTAAATTAATCTAATGGGGTTAGTTGTAACACAATCGATAAAAAACACCATCACCACCTATATCGGATTTGTAATAGGAGGTGTGAATGTATTGTTTTTATTTACTAATTTTCTAAGTGATGCCTATTTTGGGCTCGTCCAATATATCTTTTCAACAGCAGCCATAATGATGCCGCTAATGGCTTTTGGTGTGCACAATACTTTAGTAAAGTTTTATTCGTCTTTTAAAACACGGCAGTCTCAGAATAGTTTTTTAACGATAATGCTTGTTTTACCACTTTGTGTTGCCCTGCCGGTGGGGCTTATTGGTTATCTGTGCTTCGAAGGGATCAGTGTTTGGATGAGCTCAAAAAATGACATTATAAGAGATTATATATGGTTGATTTATGTCTCTGCCATTTTTTTGGCCTATTTCGAGGTGTTTTATGCCTGGAGTAAGGTGCAGATGAGAAGTGTTTTCGGGAATTTCATGAAAGAGATTTTTCACAGGCTGTGCACCACGGTCTTATTGTTTACTTTATATTTTGATATCATTTCGGTCAACCAATTCATATATGCGTTGGTTATCGTGCATGCTTTACGTATGCTTACCATGGCTTTGTATGCATTCAGTTTAAGACTGCCTGTAATTTGTTTTTCCCGGTTACTTAATATGAATTCGATTTTGAGCTATTCCGCCCTGATCATATTGGCTGGTTCTGTGGCCAATATAATTCTAGAGTTGGATAAGTTTATGATCGGACTTTACATTGAAATTGAAAATGTGGCCTATTACGCGGTGGCCATTTATATAGCAAGCGTCATTGCGGTGCCCTCACGGGCCATGCACCAGATTACAAATCCCCTTACCGCGAAATTATTAAATGAAAGAAATACACGAGAGTTGAGGCTTTTATACCGGAAAAGCTCTTTAACCCTTCTTATAGTGGGTGGATTGATTTTTCTATTGATCGTGCTGAATATTAATGAGCTCTATTACCTGATTCCTGAGAAATATCAGGGTGGCATCCGTGTGGTCATCCTCATCGGTTTGGCCAAGCTCTTCGATAATTTTATGGGAAACAATAATGCCATATTATTTAACAGCGATTATTATAGAGTGGTTTTGGCTCTGGGACTCGGGCTGGTGTTACTCACCATAGTATTAAATACCTATTTCATTCCTCATTTCGGTACCATTGGTGCGGCATATGCCACATTTATTTCAATAGTAACTTATAATTCAGCAAAACTGGTTTTTGTGAAGTTGAGGTTTGAAATTACGCCGTTTTGCTTGAACACCTTAAAGGTATGTCTCATTTTAGCAGTGTTCTTCGGCCTGTTTTATTATTGGGATTTTCCATTTCATCCGGTACTGAACATCGCATTGAAATCGGTAGTCATCATTGTATTGTATCTGGTACTGATATTCCGTTTTAAGTTATCGAATGATATTAACCGGGTACTCATTCGATTTTTCAATAGTTTAAAATAAGAAAAGAGAAAACCCCACGATGTTGCTTTGAGGCAAACTTATCGCAGGGCTTTCCAACTAACCAACCAAAGAGGTTAAGATCTTCTTCTATTCGATCTTGTATTGTTATTCGAGTTACTTCTGTTCTGAGTCACTCGAGTCTTAGTGTTGCGCTTTGAGCCGGTAAATTCTCTTTTTACTTCTCTCGGCTTGCTTTGCACCGTCCTTTTTGATGTCATGGATGGCGCAGTTCTGGTGTTATCTCTTTTGTAAGTACGAGAATTTACGCTTTTTGGTTGTCGAACGGTAGCATTATTTCTAGTGCGATCAACCGAATTCATTCTTGAATTATTTCGCGTCCGATCAACCGAGTTCATTCTTGTATTCCTTGAACCGGATTCATTTGTTCTTCTAACGTTATTATTAGCCCGTTTAGTATCCACAGCATGCGAATTCGTACTTCTTCTTGGGGCTACATTGTCTCTGGTGTTTGAGTCATAAGCCCTATCATTGGAACGACGATTTGAAACAGCAATTCTATCCGTTCCATTGGTCCTTTCTGTATGAGTGGCATACTGTCGTCTTGATGAAGCCACATTTGCACTTCTATTAATCCGCGTTACATTGTTTCTGCTTCTGTTAACGGTCGCATAACTTCTGTTACGTGTCACGGTATGGCCTCTTCTGCTCGCAACAGAGGTGCGCGGCCTGTAATTGTTATAGAAGGGTCTGCTGTAAACATATCTTACTGGCATGTAAAAACGTCTGTAAGGTCTGTTGTAAACAACACAATAATCGTATGCAGGGATGCTATAGAAGCGATGCCAAGGTCTGTAAACATAGTGCCTGTTGTAAATATTTATAAATCCTGTGTAGTGACTGAACCTATTGTACCTGTTATAGTGCACAAATAAGCCACCAACACGAGACACATAGCCAAAATTATTGTAAAATATATTCACATTACCCGCCTGAATTATACGGCCATAATGATCGTAATAAATTGGAACATTTTCTATTTGAATTACGGCGCCAAATTCATCGTATTGTACATAGGCGTTGTAATTGAAGCCGGAATTAAAACTAAGGTTGAGATGAGGAGAGCCAATGGAGACATGCAGTTGCGAGTTATTGCGCAACATATTGAAATCGAACTGACCATCGGGAAATACAGAAAATTCTATCCCACCCTCTACAAATATGAAAGAATTACCATAACCTCTTGAAAAGATGGAGGACGTTTGACTACTTGTGCCAGTCGTTGCTATGGCATTAAGGGGGAATCCCATTAAGAGTAGACCTGCTAATACTAATGCTAATTTTTTCATAATAATAAGGGTTTAAAATAATTACATTTTAAAGAATACAAACAGCGTGCCAAAACGAAAATATTAATTTAACACACTGATAATCAAGGTTGAAGATTTGTTTTTTAAAAACACCAGTTTATTATGTGGTGGTGATAGGATAGAGGTGTGTTCGGAATATGATGCCATTCCATTTGGTGATTACTTCGGAATGACAAGCAAAAAATCGTAGCGCTCTGCTTATCTTTTCGAAAAAACATAAGTACGATGATTCAAAATTGTCCTGTGAATTTTCAAAATTGTCCTGTGAATTTGTTTTTCCCTTGCATACAAAATTTAAAAGGCTTAAGCACATACCATAACTATCGTGCTTAAGCCATTTGTAAAAACCGGCAATTCAAGGTTTAGAATGTTCGCTTTTTTTGCTTTTTGATTTTACCATTCCTTTTGTAATAGTAGTACCTATCGTCATGCGGCTCATCGAACCAGGGTGATTCATTCTGATTATGATTGCCGAATAAATGAGATCCATGACATGATGTGTCACTGCATAAATTGCACGGGGTATTGTGATTTACCTGTCCGCGAAGGGATACAATTTCGCCCCAGCGATTATAATTCACCTGTAGTCCACCAACTTGTCTTAACGTTCCGTTTCTACCTCTGCCATAGGTCATAAAAACCGATCCAATACGGCTTACCTTTCCTTTGCGATCATAATTGATATATACGTTGCCGATACGTCTAATTTTTCCACTTCGATCTCTTGAAATATATACGCCATAGTTTTTATGAGAGGTGTAGCCCAGGCTTAAATGGGGACCGCTTTGCCTGGCACTGATCCTGCTCCGTTTTGTATTTGATCTATAATAGGTATCTCTGTAGATATCATTATAGTTATGGGCATCAAAATCGAAGCTCCCATCTGGAAAAATCAGGAACTCAATACCGCGTTCCATGAAAATTATGGGTTCCGCATATCTGTTCATGTTTTTTGTCACAGATTGCCCATGGTCATGGTTGTCAATTGTTGCCGATACCGTTGTTAATCCCGCTAACAACATTGTAAAAAAAAGTAATACCTGCTTCATAATTCGTCATTTTTAAAGTTAACCTACTCTTAAAGCTTTTCGGATTCCGCTGTGTTCAAGGATTTTCAATAGGCATGCCAAATAAAAATTGCAGTGTACTGATTAACGAAACATTAACGTTTAAAAACGATATAACTTGTTGAATATCTTGTAGTTGAAATTTAATGGTGTAATATGTATACCTTGCAGTTTGGTCTTCATTTTTATTCAATGAAGCAATAATTTTATTACATTTATCCTTTCTAATACGAAACATGGAAGAGCAGCAAACGTCTTGCAAAAATTGTGAAAAGGTTTTTGACCCCGCCTATAAATTCTGTCCGTATTGTGGGCAACAGGCCAGGGAAGATCTGACCGTAGGCGTCTTATTTTATAACACCATCAGTAATTACTTTTCATTTGATGCTCGATTTTTCAAGAGTTTTTTCCCACTTATTTTTAAGCCCGGATTGGTGCCCAAACTTTTTGTTGAAGGAAAACGACTCAAATATTTGCATCCCGCTCAATATTATTTATTTATTTCGGTGGTCTTCTTTTTTATATTTTCATTTAAGGTCCGAGAAATGAACAGTAGCGTTGATAAGGTTTTAAAGTCGAGTTTTGAGTCTGTTGATACCGTGGTGGACTCATTGGATATAAAACGCATAGATTCTACCGCAGCGGCCATAACTGCTGCACCTATTTTAAATAACCCGGATATAAAAACCGGCTTATCGGAAGAAGATTTAAAAATAATAGACTCGACCATAAAAACGAGTACCAGCGCTTCAAATACAAAGATCTTTAATTGGAATCTCAACCTTAAAGCACTGGATTCTCTGAATGCCTCAGGTGCCACGGAAGAAGAGCAGTTGAAATTCATTGGAGTCGATGAAAATACCGGATTTTTTGAGCGTACATTTTTAAAGCAGGGATTAAAGTTTCACAGACAGAAAGGGGGTGGTATTGTACAGGCCTTTTTTGACAGTATACCGGTAGCCCTATTCTTTTTACTGCCATTGTTTGCCTCTATTCTTAAACTGTTCTATTGGAGAAGAGGCCAATTTGCCCACCATCTGGTATTCAGTTTTTATTATTTTTCATTTTTATTCATTGTACTGGGCGTTATAATAACGGTGAACCAATGGCTAATAGACATTCCGGATGGCATAGATTGGCTTATCATGCTATCTACTTTTGTATATCTGTGGTTGGGATTGAAACGATTTTATCAGCAAGGGTATTTTATTTCACTTTTTAAAGCGGGAATGACGACCTTTTTATACCTGTGCTTCATTGTTCCGGCCGCCTTAATCGTCCTTGTACTAACGGCCATTTTGTTTTACTGATAGAAAGTCAAAGGAAGGACAGACTAGGTATTCAGTTTGTCCTTTAAGTAGATTCCGGTTTGTGAAGCCGGTACCTTAATAAGCTCTTCAGGTGTACCTTGGGCAACAACTTTACCACCCTTTTCACCGCCATAAGGTCCCAGATCGATGATGTAATCCGCACATTTTATCAATTCCAGGTTATGTTCAATAACCATAACCGAATGTCCGTTATCGATGAGGGCGTTGATCGATTTCAAAAGTTTTTTAATGTCGTGAAAATGGAGACCCGTAGTGGGTTCATCAAAAATAAAAAGGGTCTTATCCGATCGATTACCTTTACTTAAAAACGAGGCGAGTTTGATACGCTGTGCCTCACCCCCGGAAAGGGTTGAGGAGCTTTGTCCTAAGGTCACATAGCCCAGGCCGACGTCTTGCAGGGGTTGAAGTTTGTTTTTGATTTTGGATTGTTCATGGGCATCAAAAAAGGCAATGGCCTCGTCGATGGTGAAATTTAAGATGTCATCTATATTTTTACCAGCGAAGGTCACTTCGAGAACGTCTTTCTTAAAGCGTTTCCCGTTACAGGTGTCGCACTCGAGATGCACATCGGCCATAAATTGCATTTCTATGGTCACTTCGCCTTCGCCGTTGCAGGTTTCACACCGCCCGCCATCGACGTTAAACGAAAAATGTTTTGCCTGATAATTTCTAATCTTACTCAGCTTTTGACTTGCAAAAAGCGCTCTTATATCATCGTAAGCTTTAATATAGGTTACCGGGTTGGATCTGGACGATCTCCCAATGGGATTTTGATCTACGAACTCGATCTGTTTAATATTGTCGAAATGGCCCTCCAATCCGGAAAACTGTCCCGGCTTGTCACTAAAATCGGTGAGTTTTTTTTGCAATGCCGGGTAGAGAATCTTTTTGATCAGGGTACTTTTTCCACTTCCCGAAACCCCGGTAATGACGGTCAGACACCCCAGAGGTAAGCGCACATCTATATTTTTTAAATTGTGTTCGCGGGCCCCGAGAATATCAACGTAATATTTGGAAACCCTTCTTGTTTTAGGAATTTCAATCTTCAAAGTGGCATTTAAATATTGGGCCGTCAAGGATTTCGACCCCAAGATACCATCATAATCCCCGTAGGCCACCACATGCCCCCCAAAGGTTCCCGCTTCAGGGCCAATGTCAATAATGGTATCGGCCGTTTTCATGATATCTTCATCGTGTTCGACCACAATAACGGTATTACCCAGATTGCGCAATGATTTTAAAACTGAAATTAACCTCTCCGTGTCCTTGGGGTGCAGGCCAATGCTAGGTTCATCTAAAATATACATCGACCCTACCAGACTGCTCCCTAATGATGTGGCTAAATTAATGCGTTGGCTTTCACCTCCAGAAAGGGTATTCGATTTTCTGTTCAATGTTAAATATTCAAGACCAACATCGATCAGAAATCGCAATCGGTTATGTATTTCTTTTAGTAATCTGCTGGCTATTTTTTCATCATAATCACTGAGCTCTAGTTGCTTAAAGAAATTAGAGAGCCTATCCAAAGGCATTTCTACTAAATCGGTGATGCAGGCACCCCCAATTTTCACATAGTTGGCCTCCGGCCGTAACCGTTTCCCCCGGCAGGTCTTACATCGTGTTTTGCCACGATAGCGCGAAAGCATGACCCGATTCTGTATTTTATATGCTTTCGCCTCTAACTCGGCGAAAAAGGAATGCAGACCTTCAAAATAGGCGTTACCGTCCCATATTAATTGTTTTTGAGCATCACTAAGTTCAAAATAGGGCTTGTGTACTGGGAAATCAAACTTATGAGAATTATTAACCAACTGATCCTTATACCAGCTCATGCTTTCGCCTCGCCACGGAAAAATGGCCTCTTCGTAAACAGATAATCCGGTATTGGGTATGACCAGGTCTTCATCAATTCCAATAATATCACCATAGCCTTCACACTTTGGACAGGCTCCGTAGGGATTGTTAAAACTGAACAAATGGACGTTTGGTTCCAAAAAAGTGAGTCCGTCCAATTCGAATCGGTTACTAAAATGGCGTTCTGAGCCATCGTTCAGGCGTTCGATGATACATTCGCCTTTACCTTCAAAAAACGCGGATTCTACGGCATCGGCCAATCGGTTGTAGAAGTCTTCCTCGTCTTTGATAATAATGCGATCAACAACCAAACGAATGGCATCCTGAGTGTCTGTTTCTGATATTTCATCAATTCGAACAACCTTGTCATTCATCTTAATTCTTGAATATCCTTGCTGTTGCAGTGCTTTAAGTTTGTCATTCATAGCCCTGCCTTCCTCCAAATGAACAGGTGCGAGCAATAATAACCTTTCACCCTCGGCGCAGGTCTTAATGACATCAAGGACATCTGAAACCGTGTCCTTTTTTACCTCATGTCCAGAAATTGGCGAGAAGGTTTTACCAATTCTTGCGAATAGCAACTTTAAATAATCATAGATTTCGGTTGTCGTGCCTACCGTCGAGCGAGGATTTGTTGAATTTACTTTTTGCTCTATGGCAATGGCAGGAGCAATCCCCTTAATAAAGTCAACCTTTGGTTTATTTAAACGACCCAGAAATTGTCGCGCGTAACTCGAAAGACTTTCGACATACCGTCTTTGGCCTTCAGCATACAGTGTATCGAACGCTAAACTTGACTTACCGGAGCCAGAAACACCAGTAATGACCACCAATTTGTTTCTGGGGATAACGACATCTACATTCTTTAGGTTATGCAGCTTTGCACCCTTAATGATGATATTATGTTTAGGATCAACAGCAGAAATATTGGTATTCATGGGTCACTTCAGAAAATAATCTTGCAAAGATAACATAAGTATTTCATACACTTAAGCTTTAGTTAAAACATAAATAAATCATGCTCGACATTTTTGTATACGACACAGTAAGGAATAGGTCAAACCGTATCATTATAAGCATTACATTGTGCCTATTACAGTAAATTGAAATCCTGACGTTGATCGAAAAAAATGCTGAATTAATCAAAAAAAGTCAAAAAATCGGCTAAATTTTTGTTTTTTAGAATGGAATCTTACTATATTTGAGATATCTATTAATCTTTATAAACACGACTTGCCTATCGCATAGCATTACTTTTAAACAGTTAACCCCAAGCTAAGAAGAAGACTTCTTGGATTTAAAGTAATAGTTATGCAACACGAGATTATTCCAGATGCGACCCTTGTTGTCAATTATATTAACGGTAGTGAAAATGCCTTAGAAACCTTAATTACGCGACACAAGCAAAAGGTGTACAGTTTTATCTTTTCCAAGGTGTACGACCGCGATGTGGCCGAAGATATTTTTCAAGACACGTTTATAAAAGTTATCCGAACCCTTAAGCGAAATGCCTATAATGAGGAAGGTAAATTCCTGCCCTGGGTGATGCGTATTGCCCATAATCTGGTCATCGATTATTTCAGGAAGAATAACAGAATGCCTAAGTTTGATAACAGTAATGATTTTAGCATTTTTTCTGTGTTGAGTGATGGTGATTTGAATGCGGAAAAGCGCATCATTAAAGAGCAGGTTGAAAATGATGTTCGACGATTGGTCGATGAGTTACCAGAGGATCAAAGGGAGGTGCTCTTAATGCGTATTTACAAGGATATGAGCTTTAAGGAAATATCGGAGGTGACAGGTGTTAGCATAAATACGGCCTTAGGGCGTATGCGCTATGCGCTCATTAATTTGAGAAAGGTAATAGACAAACATAATATTGTTTTAACAGATTGATACAATAAAGTAAATGTTGTTGCGTTAATAGATTTAGTAACCCTAAAATTATATTAATGGCAAAAATTTACTCTAAAGATTTTATTGAAAGTACCAACGATTTGAAACCGAAAGAAGAAACGGTTAATTTTCTTCTAAATTATTCCAAGGCTTTAAGTGTTATAAATTGTAATAAGTTAAAGTTTGAGACATTTCTTAATTGAACTTTAGGAAGTCCTGATTTAAAGCATCAGGACTTTTTTTTTGAATTCAGGTAGTCTTTAATTACCGACTTTCTTCCAACAGTTTTTGTGATGATATCTTTGTCCAAATCCCAGCCTCGTGCCGGAGAATATTCCCTTCCGTACCAAATAATCTGTAAATGAAGTTCGTTCCATAAAGCCTTAGGGAAGAGTCTTTTGGCATCTTTTTCGGTTTGTACAACACTTTTCCCATTACTTAAATTCCACCTGTACATTAAGCGATGTATATGGGTGTCTACCGGAAATGCGGGAACACCGAAAGCCTGGGACATGACCACGCTGGCTGTTTTATGTCCGACAGCCGGCAGTGCCTCCAAGGCCTCAAAACTTTTAGGAACCTGTCCACCATGTTTATCGATTAGAATTTTTGATAAGCCATGGATCCCTTTACTCTTCATGGGTGATAGTCCCACCGGTCTAATGATGTCTTTAATTTCATCAACAGATAGCTTAGCCATATCATAAGGATTGTCTGCTTTTCGGAACAGTATGGGTGTAATCTGATTTACCCGCACATCTGTGCTTTGTGCAGATAGTAGCACTGCAATTAGCAAGGTATAGGGGTCCTTGTGGTCCAGAGGAATAGGAACGTTCGGATAAAGGTCATTTAAGGTCTTAATAATAAAGTCTACGCTTTCTTGTTTCGTCATACAATTGTATTTTTGTTGTAAGAAGGATATACCATGACATCAAAGGCAAAAAATCAGTCAAAAATAGTAAGTTTATCGGGGTATATCATAATGAAAAACATTTTTAAAATATGAATACATTAAAAGTAGGAGACAAGGCTCCGGATTTTGAAGTGAATGACGACCAGGGAAATAGCGTAAAACTATCAGATTACAAAGGAAAGAAACTGGTCCTGTTTTTTTATCCAAAAGCAAATACACCGGGGTGTACCCTCGAAGCATGTAATTTAAGGGATAACTACAGTAAACTGAAGGAGCAGGGATATGAAATTCTTGGTGTAAGTGCCGATACCGAGCAAAAACAATCTAATTTCAAGAAAAAATTCGATTTTCCTTATCCGTTATTAGCCGATACCGACAAAGTGCTTATTAATGCGTTCGGGGTTTGGGGACCGAAAAAATTTATGGGAAGGGAATACGACGGTATTCACCGCGTGACTTTCCTTATAGATGAAAAGGGGACCATAGAACGAGTTATTGATAAGGTAAAGACCAAACACCATGCCGATCAAATATTAGAAGGCCTATAAGACATTGGTACGACATAGATGGCGTTCATCGTTGTATTGAACGCCTGCATAGGTCAGGATAACATCCAAACAGGTTCGGTTCTAAAGGAATACTAAATTAATGTTTTACCCGTTTCTTTATGGAGTGCGGTTTTAATGGCTTTCTGGTATATCCAAACAAGCGGTAATCCTTGATAAGGTCTGCTGTTCCTTCAGGAAGTTTGTCTTCCCACCCGAGTTCTCCATTGTCAATCATATCGAGAATTTCCCTGGAGAATATATTCATAATGCTCTTGTCATAATCTTCTATATCAACAACCTTACCGTTATATTTAAAGAATTTATACAATTCCTTCATTCTTGGATACACCTTTAAATTATCACTATTTAAAAGTTCCCCTGTATCCGGATCTAACATGGGGTAGAGGTAGACCTTGAGATCTTTAAAGAATAATTTTCCAAAAGCTTCCAAAATACCACCACTAAGATGGCGATAGTATTTTTCATCAAAGATATCCACCAAATTACTCACACCCATTGACAATCCCATTCTGGCTTTGGTGTATTTCGAAAAGTATTCAACCACCTTGTAATATTCCTGGAAATTGGAGATCATAACCGATTGGCCCAAGGCACAGAGTAAATCAGCTCTATCCATAAAATCCTGCTCGTCAATTTCGCCTTCTGATCTGAGGTTTGAGAGTGTGATTTCAAAAACGACTACAGTCTGGTCTTTATTCACCTTATTTTCCTGAATAAACATTTCATATGATTTCTCATACATCGCCATGTTCACCTTGGTTACCGGTCTGAAACTACCGCGCAATGCCAATATATTTTTCTTGTAAAACACTTTTGCAGGCAACACATTCGTTCCATCCGGACCAAACATCACCGCATCTGTCATTCCATTCTTTACCAACTGTAAACTCATTAGCCTATTGTCTACATTTTTAAAGACCGGACCTGAAAAGTTGATGGTGTCTATTTCTAATTGATCCTTATCTAAATGATCGTATAAATACCGCAGTAATTTTTTTGGTTCATTGTATTTATAAAACGCCCCATAGATGAGATTGGTGCCCAAAATACCCAGAGTCTCCTGTTGCAGCCTTGCATCGGTCTCTTTAAAGCGTATGTGCAAAATGATCTCATTGTATTCGCTTTTCGCCTCAATCTGATATTTTATACCCACCCAACCATGGCCTTTGTACTGCTTCGCAAAATCGATCGTGGCGACAGTATTGGCATAAGTGAAAAATATCTTGTTTGGATTTTTTTCACGGGTTAACCGTGTTTCAATGAGGTTCATTTCATGCGACAGCATTTTTCGCAATCGCGCCTCTGTTACATAACGTCCATCATCCTCAGCACCATAAATGGCGTCACTAAAATCCTTGTCATAGGCCGACATCGCCTTGGCAATGGTCCCGGAGGCGCCACCGGCTCGAAAAAAATGTCGGCAGGTTTCCTGGCCCGCTCCGATTTCTGCAAAAGTCCCGTAAATATTTTCGTTTAAATTAATGCGAAGTGCTTTGGATTTTAATGAAGGAACATCATCGAATTCCTTATCTCCTTTTATGGTTATTTCCATGCTTAAATAGGTTATGAACTAACCATACAAAGGTATTAAATAACTACACCAAACAAAAAAATAAACTTATTTTTGTTCGTAAAGCGATTGTTCTGTGAGAATAACTTTTTTAGGCACCGGTACCTCCCAAGGTATACCTATTATTGGTAGTACCCATCCTGTTTGTTTGAGTGAAGACCCTAAAGATCGTCGGCTTAGGGTATCAGTATTAATCGAATGGGACGATTATAAGTACGTCATAGATTGCGGTCCCGATTTCAGAGAACAAATGCTGAGAGAAAATTGCTCAAAAATTGATGGTATCATTTTTACTCACGAACATTCCGATCACGTTGCGGGTTTAGATGATATCAGACCTTTGTGCTATAGGAATGGTAGCATGCCTATTTACGCCCAGCAAAGGGTAGTGGACTCTTTAAAAAGAAGGTTCGATTATATCTTTGATGCGCATAATAAGTACCCCGGTGCACCTGAAATTATTGTGAACGTCATAAAAAATAAGCCATTTGCCTTGCCTGAAATGAAGGTCATTCCCATTCGCGCAAACCATTATTTTGTCGACGTATTTGGTTATCGATTTGGGGATTTTATATATTTGACCGATGTTAAATCTGTCCCGGCGGAGGAAATGCATAAGTTTAAAAACACAAAGGTTCTAGTGGTTAATGCCCTGAGAATTACCCCTCATTTATCGCATTTTAATCTGGAGGAAGCCTTAAATTTTATAGAAGAAGTCAACCCTGAAAGGGCATATTTAACGCATATTAGCCATCTTCTGGGTTTTCATAATGAGGTGGAAAAAATGTTGCCGAAACATGTATATTTAGCTTATGATGGCCTTAAGATAACCGTTTAAACAATCCATTTATGAAACAGAGACTATTTATGTATTTATTCGTTTTCACTTTACTTTTAGTAGTGTTTCAGTATGTAAATTCGAAACGGATATTTGAGGATTTAAATACGAAACTGGAAAAACATAAAGCGCTTAACATTACCTATAAGGACTCGATTGCCGACCTGCAGAACGTGTTGGCCAATCGATCTCACTTTGGTATAGAAGGCAATGAAGATGCTTTGACCTATTTTGAAAACGATGGTCATAATGTCACCGAACTCATCCCTTACATTAAAGATGAACTGTACAGGCTTAATGAAACAGATGGCGAACATCCACTGATACCTTACGCCTCATCAGGTGGTAGAAGAATGCTGATGAATACCGTTAAAATATTGAATCACAAATGGATTATCGCTGATTTTTCGGATGGCGATTATTGGGGTGAGGTTTTCTTAACCTATGAGGTGAGCACCGATGGTACGGTTGTGTTTAATCTGGCTGAATCGTTTCTGTATCCTTTCGATTAATCCATTGTAAAGGCTATTCCCTTTTGTTTTTTGGTTTCGCCAACATAGGCGTACTCAAAGGTATAAGAAGTGTCTGTTGTGGCTAAAATCTTTAAGTGAATATCCTTTCGCTCCGCCATATTTTTTGGATTGATGGTTTTAAAGACCACCTCGCAGTCGTTGATCCACCTCAAGCGTGAGGAGTCGATACGATTATTGTACGTTTCTATCTGAAGATCATCAAGGCGTTTAAATTCAGATCTATAAATACTGCCATCTATAACTACTTCACTGTAAAAGTGCCCTGTTCTGAACGCTTTGCAATTTCGTTCGACCTGATAACATCCCATAAAACAAAACACAGTGAAAAACAATAAGAGTCTCATGAGTTAACAATTTCAACAAAGGTACTAATCATTCGTGTAGTTTTTATAACTGCCATCATTATAAAATATTACGATACGCTCGATAGACTTTGGAGATTGCCTGAGTTTTTGATGTGGTGTTTCCTTTTCCGGAACTGTTGGTTCGGGAGATACTTCAGGAGCATCGGTAACGGAATCCTTCTTTTGGGGAAATTCTCCCTTTCCGTTCAATAGCCAATACAGACCTACCTCGGGGTAGTGGGAAATGATCTTAAGTACAAACTCTAAACTGGGTTTATTCCGTCCTGAAAGTATATGGGAAATACTAGACCGTTGTACGCCAATTTTTTCAGCAAATGAGGAGGCCGATTCACTGTAATAATCCATGACACGCTGCAACCTCTTGGCAAATGCCTCGCTGTTTATCATTGTAAACAATTTAAATCACACTATTAAAATACAAATGTAAACATTTTAAATTATATCAGTTTAATCGATGGATCGCAGGATTACAATAATAAATTGTTACTTTACTTATTGTATTATAAAATACTGATATTAAAGTTTTTATGCTATAAAATATAAAATCCCGCTGCCACTCTTAGGATGAGTCGTAACATCGCGTTTTTTTGTTTATGGTTGTAACCAGAAAAGGGTTGAAAAGTTGTTTACAATTGTAAATATCTAAATGTTTACATTTGTGGCTAACCTAAAAGTTAAATGGAATTAAATACAATTGCAGCTTTTTTTGAGTCGTATAAAGAACAGGGCTTATCTCATCGCTATGTTACCAATTCACACATATTTCCATTATTGAAAAGATTAGAAAAAGACCTTCAGGTGGAGACTATCGGTCAATCTGTACTTGGCGCTCCGATATATGCCCTGAAAATTGGAGATGGCAAAAAAAGAATATTGATGTGGTCTCAAATGCACGGTAACGAATCCACCACAACCAAGGCTCTCTTTGATGTATTGAATGCCTTATTGTCTGATAATGACCTCCTGTCTTCAATACGTTCTTCCTGTAGCCTATACATCATCCCCATATTAAATCCGGACGGTGCTGAAAGGTACACGAGGGTCAATGCCAATGACATCGATCTCAATAGGGATGCTCAGCTACTTACACAGCCTGAGAGTAAAGTGTTAAGAGATGTCTTCGACACCTTTAAGCCGGATTTTTGTTGTAACCTCCATGGTCAGCGTACCATTTTTAGCGCAGGAGCGTTCAACAAACCCGCTACCATCTCATTTTTGGCGCCTGCTCAGGATGCAGCATGCAGTGTTACACCGAACCGCAAGATGGCCATGGAGGTTATTGCTGCGATGAATAGAGTTTTGCAGCAGGTCATACCGGGGCAGATTGGCGTTTACGACGATGCATTTAATTTAAATTGCGTCGGAGACACGTTTCAAAGCGAACAGGTACCGACCATGCTTTTTGAAGCGGGTCATTTTCAGGGAGACTATGAACGTGAGAACACCCGGAAATATATGTTTATGGCACTTCTAAGCGCATTGCTATATATTTCGCAACATGATGTTACGGGCGATAATCACGAAGGCTATTTTGAAATTCCCGAAAACCAGAAGTTGTTCTTTGATATTATTATCAGGAATGCCAGAATAAAAGCCGATGGTGATCTGTTGGATATCGGGATCATGTATCAGGAAAAGTTGATCGATAATGAAGTTAGATTCATTCCGAAAATTGAAAAAATGGAAGGCTTATCTCGGTACTACGCCCACAAGGAATACGATGCCAATAAACATGTAGTCTTATCCGAAGACCACAAGACCTTACACCTGGGCGACGAAAACGTTTTCGTAATGATAAAAAATGAGAAAATCGCATTAAAATTAAAATAAATTGCAGTAATTATGCATAATTATTAATAAAAATATGTTAATTTTGGTTTTTATTTAACAATAATTGATATGGGGAAAATTAAATTAGACGAAATCGACCACCAGATTCTTGATATGCTTATCGATAATACGAGAATTCCATTTACGGATATTGCAAAAAAATTACTGATTTCTGCAGGAACTGTTCATGTAAGGGTGAAGAAAATGGAAGAGGCTGGTATTATTAGAGGTTCCTCGTTAACTTTAGATTACAAAAAGCTTGGATATTCATTTATCGCCTATGTTGGTGTTTTTTTAAATAACACCTCCCAAACCAAGTTTGTACTTGAACGCATTAATGAAATTCCATTTGTAACGGTTGCGCATATCACCACAGGTAAGTTCAACATCTTTTGCAAGATTAGGGCGCGTAGCACCGAACATGCCAAAGAGGTTATTTTTAGACTGGATGATATAGAAGGGGTATACAGAACCGAAACTATGATTTCTCTCGAAGAAAGTATTAACGATAAGAAGCGTCTAATGCATTCTATATTTAATGATATGTGATGCGCACTTTCTTTTAACAATAAACAGGCTCTTTTTTAAGAGCCTTTTTTATTCCTCTTCATCCTGTATGATAGGATTATCTGGATCTGGATCTACTACAACATGACCCATGTCGTCCACTTCGAAGTTGTCGTTATCAAAATTGGTCATCGTGTAATGTAATTTACTATGTACCTTCACCAGAAAGATGGTATCCTCAGTTCTAATCTCAACAGCTTCAATGGTTTGGTTATGATGATCATCAAAAGTAATGATATCATCATCTCCATATCCATCGGGAAATTTATCCGTTAAAGCTTTTAAAACCTCGGGTTTCAATTTTTTATAGTCCACAATGATTCGTTTCATAATGCCTCCTAAAAACCGCCGTTAATGTGAGTGCCTTTCTCAACAAAGGCCTGCCACCATAAAAATACGCATCTAAACAGCTATAGTTTAAAGTTACAAAAAATCATCATGAAATTCTAGGCAGCGTAATATTTAAAGGCCTCTAGGATGATCTCATCAGGGACAATACAGTCTATTTTCGGACTTCCAATGGCCTCCAGCAATACGAAGTTAATATTGCCATGAACATTTTTCTTGTCGTACTTGAGTAAGTCCATAATGGCCTTGTACTCATTTTCAGCAATAGGGATGTGACCATAGAATGATTTTAGGACGGATTTAATTTCATGGGTGTCTTTTTCGGGAAGTCCAGCTAATTGTGTGGAAATATAAGATGCCATTACAGTACCTATTGCAACAGCTTCTCCGTGTAGCAGTGAGGTCCTGTCTGCATTGCTCAAAAAATAGGATTCAATGGCGTGACCTAAGGTGTGGCCATAATTAAGTGTTTTTCTTAAGTTCTGTTCGTCAGGATCCTTGTCGACAACACACTTTTTAATCAATACCGATTCGTAAATCAAACCATCCAGATCCTCAATCGTTAAACGACTCAAATCACTCAATTTTTTCCAATAATTACTATCGCTTATCAAACCATGCTTGAACATTTCCGCCATTCCGGATTTCATCTGATGTTTCGGAAGCGTATTTAAATATGAGGTATCGATAATGATGATATCGGGTGAACTAATGACACCAATCTGATTTTTTAAATGTCCCAGATCAACACCGGTTTTACCACCAACGGAGGCATCTACCATTGCCAATAAGGTGGTTGGAATATTGATATATTTTATGCCCCGTTTAAATGTGCAGGCAACAAAACCTCCCAGATCCGTAATAACGCCTCCCCCTAAATTAATCAATAGACTTTTTCTGTCAGCATCTAACTCAGAAAGACTGTTCCAAACCCCAGAGCACGTTTCGATTGTTTTATGTATTTCACCAGCTTCAATTTCCAGGATTTCAATGCTGGTATTGGTATTCAAATGTGCGAGAAAGCTGGGTAAACAATGCACATGTGTATTATCGTCGACCAATATAAATATTTTAGAGAATTTCCCTTTTTCGATATAGTCATTAAGCGACGTATATCCCGCACTGTCGAAATATATAATAGAATTATTTGCTCGAATAGGATCCATAAAAAATGTTCTTTTTTAGAGGCAGTGAAATTAAGGAGATTTTGAATAAAATTATAAATAACTCACATATATTTGTATAAAATTTCACAATGATTACCGAACCCATTTTTGAAAATACTAAAATTGCTTTTGCGCTTAAAAGTGATGTGGAACTTGAACGTGCCTTTTTTCTGTTCAAAATGATATCCATTCAGCCACTGGTAAAAATTGGAACAGCTGCTACAAATTTGGCAATTAAGGCAAATTTACCTGTAGAAGGGTTAATTAGAGTTACTGTTTTTAACCATTTTTGTGGTGGTGTGAATGAAGAAGATTGTCTTCCTGTTATTGACAAGATGTATGAAAAGGGTGTTAGTTCCGTTTTGGATTATTCGGTAGAAGGTAAAGAAAATGAAGCCGAATTTGATTCAGCTTTAACGACAGTTCTTCGTATTATGGATTTTGCAAAGGAGCGAAAGGCCATGCCTATTGCCGTATTTAAACCAACGGGATTTGGCAGATTCAAATTGTTTGAAAAGTTAGGCAGGGGAGATGATTTGTCCAAAGAGGAACGTGAGGAGTGGCATCGGGTTGAATCGCGATTTGACACCGTTTGTAAGAAAGCTAAGGACAATGGACTGGCACTTTTAATCGATGCGGAGGAAAGCTGGATGCAAGATGCTGCCGATGAACTGGTTACTAAAATGATGCAAAAGTATAATACGGAAAAAGCAGTCGTTTTTAATACCTTACAACTCTACCGACATGACCGGCTGGATTATTTGAAAAAGCAACATGAACTAGCGCGTCAAAATGGATATTATTTGGGTTATAAAATTGTTCGAGGCGCCTATATGGAAAAGGAAAATGAACGGGCGGAAGAGTTCAAATACGAATCTCCGATTTGTAAGAATAAATTTGCTACCGACACGAATTTTGACCAGACAGCGCAATACATATTGGACCATTTGGAGGATATCTGTTTATTCGCCGGCACCCATAATGAGGATAGCACCTATTTGATTATGGAGCAGATGAAGATGAAAGGCATTCCAAATGACGATCCCAGGATATGGTTTGGACAATTGTATGGAATGAGTGATCATATTAGTTTTAATTTAGCAGATAAAGGGTATAACGTAGCAAAGTATGTTCCATTTGGTCCGGTTAAGGATGTGATGCCCTATTTAATCAGAAGGGCAGAAGAAAACACCTCGGTTGCGGGTCAGACGGGACGGGAATTAAGTTTATTGTCAAAGGAAAAGAAGCGCAGGAAGCTCGAAGAATAGGCTGATTTATTTTTTCAGAGATTCGATAACCACAATACTATCACAGTTTTTTAAGGTTACTGACCTGGACTGACCTTCCTGAATCGCCTCTACAACATAGTGCCCACAGGGTTCTTTTCTTGGACTGCTTTTAGAAAAATTTATATGACCATTCTGCAATACCTGCTGAACTATAGCAGAGTCGCCTAAACGTATTCCTTCACTGTACTTTATGTTTTTGGAATTTATATTTTTTAACACTCTCGCCTGAGGACCATAGCTGCAAGATGTTCTTTTGGCATTAAAGAAAAAGGCCAAAATGATCAGCCCAATTGAAAGTCCACCCAAATAGTATCCAATTCTTTGAATTAATCGCATTAAAGTAGTATTGAATTAATAAAGATCTGTTTCTTAAAAGATTAACAAATTAATATCACTGTATTTTAAATCAAACCACTCTGCAACGGGTTTGTTTGTTAAAATTCCGTGATAAAAGTACAATCCATTTTTTAAACCGCGATCAAAACGAAGGGAATTTTCAATTCCACCCTCCTCGGCGATCTTTAATAAATAAGGCGTGAAGATATTGCTTATGGAAACCGATGAAGTTCTGGGATATCGCGCAGGAATATTGGGAACACAATAGTGGATAACACCATGTTTAATAAAGGTTGGCTGTTTGTGGGAGGTGACTTCACTTGTTTCAAAACAACCGCCCATATCAATACTCACATCGATGATTACGGCCCTTTTTTTCATGGTTTCAACCATGGCTTCCGAAACCACCACAGGAGCTCTGTTTGTGCCGCGAAGCGCCCCGATAACCACGTCGCATCTTTTGAGTGCCTTCGTCAGGTTTTTGGGTTGCAATGTTGAGGTATGCAGGGGTTTACCAAGATGATTCTGTATGCGTCGGAGCTTGGTTATAGAATTGTCAAAAACTTTGACGTTTGCTCCAAGTCCCATACAACTCCGAGCGGCATACTGTCCAACTGTTCCAGCCCCAAGAATGACAACCTCAATGGGAGGAACCCCACTTATATTGCCAAACATTAAACCATTTCCGTCCTTGCGATCAGACAGTAATTCGGCTGCAATTAAGACGGAAGCCGTTCCGGCAATCTCGCTTAACGAGCGTACCGCAGGATAGGTGCCATCATCGTCCCGGATAAATTCAAAAGCTAAAGCCGTAATGCGCTTGGATGCCAAAGCCTCAAAATATTTCTTGTTTTGTGTTTTTAGCTGTAGGGCAGAAATTAAAATGGTTTGCGGATTGATAAGTTCAATTTGATCGAGGGTAGGAGGTTCTACCTTCAAGATCATCGGACATGAGAACACTTTTGCTTTGTCTTTTGTTATTTCCGCACCAGCCTCGCTGTAGTCTTTGTCACTAAAACTCGCATTATCACCCGCACCGGATTCCAAAAGCACTCTATGGCCATTACTCACTAGGGCCGACACCGCATCCGGGGTTAAACACACCCGACTTTCCTGATAAGCGGTTTCTTTAGGGATTCCGATAAACAACTCTCCCTTTCCTTTTAAAATTTCAAGTTTTTCTTCCTGGGGTAAAAGCTGCTGCTTTGTAAAGGGAGACAACGATTTTGACATATCCAATAAGGTTCAGAAAATGAAATTACAAATAAATTTTTAATGTCAAGCCGGAGGGTGTAAAGAATTTCACAATTCTCCCTTGCTCAAGGTCATATGTAAGAAATTAATTCTAGAGCACTTGTGGGAATTCCATAAAGGGAATTAAATTAATTATTTTATGTTTGTATATACAAAAGAGTTTATGCGCTTAAAGTTAATATTGGTCCTCTTCCTATTAGGTTTCTTTTTTGGCTTTTCACAAGAGTTCTACATAAAGGGCGATATTAAGGATGTAAACAATCAACCCATAGCCTTTGCCAATATTATTCTAAAAACACAGGATGGATCACAGCCTACTATAGGTACAACTAGCGATGACCTAGGGGCGTTCAGCTTTATGGACCTCAGCCCGGACAACTATACTATTGAAATAAGTTTTTTGGGATTTAAAACAAAACGTATCGAATTGGATATCCAATCCAGTGTTACCTTAGAACCTATAATACTAATAGAGGATGCGCAACAATTGGAAGGTGTTACGGTTATCGCTAAAAGACCAACGATTAAGAGGTTAGTGGACCGTTTGGTTTTTAATGTGGAAAATTCAACCCTTTCAAATAACAACGTCCTGGATGTATTAAAAAACACACCTGGTGTTTTTGTTAATGACGGTAAAATTACGGTAAAACAATCTATACCAACGATATATATAAATGATCGCAGGGTGTATCTGTCCATTGAAGAAATACAGCAACTCTTGGAGGGTACAACAGCTACCAATTTGAAATCCGTAGAAGTGATAACCAATCCGCCGGCCAAATATGAGGCGGAAGGAGGGGCGGTCATAAATATTGTGATGCGAAAAAATCTTATCACCGGATATAATGGAAGTGTTTTCGGCAATTACAAGCAGGGGAGTGAGTTTCCTAAATATGCATATGGAACAAGCCATTATTTTAAGACCAAAAAAATAAGTACCTACTTAAATTTTAGTGATAGCCCGAAAAGAGAGTTTAGAAACAATAAAGAAAACATTAATTTTTTTGCGAGTGACGAGACCTTAGCCACAAGTTGGCAGACGGATTACAGAAGAACACGAAGAACATCAAATAAAAATATTAATGCAAACATCGATTACGACATCGATGACCGTAATAGTTTGGGATTGGCCACAACAATGTTAATTGCCCCCAGGAAGAGCACAAAAACATTTGTGAATTCGGATACAGAAGTATTTGATCGGGATATGGTTCTGGATTCAACATTCATAACAGATAACAGGTTGGTCGATGAAACCTTTAATTTAGCATTTACACTAGATTATGTCCATAAGTTAAAAAAGGAAGGTGAGAAGTTATCGGTCAGTGCACATCATACCAATTATGATTTCTCAAGTTTTCAAAATGTCGATACCGATTATGTGTTTCCCGATAACACTTTAATACGAAATAACAGGTTTCAGACCTTTTCAAGCCAGGTCATAAAATTGAATACAGGGCAGATTGATTACGTATTGCCGGGTTCTTCCTGGCAATTTGAAACGGGTGCCAAGGTGTCCGGTATCAACTCCGAAAGTATTCTTACGCAATATATATTTGATAATGGTGAGCGGGCGATCGACGCGGACAATTCCGATACCTTTTTATATGATGAAACCAACTATGCCGCATATATGAGCTACAGTAAAGATTGGGAAGCCTGGAGTTTGAAAACCGGACTCAGGGCAGAATATACAACCATAAATGGGAATTCTGTTGCTACTGGTCAGAATAATGATACGGATTATTTAAAGCTGTTTCCATCCTTGTATCTATTAAATAAAATCGATGAGAACCATCAGATCTATTTAAATTATAACAAGCGCATCTATCGTCCCAGATACAGTCAGTTAAATCCCTTTAAATACTTTTTGAATGATAATGCCTATGTAACAGGGGACCCTAACTTAAAACCCCAGATAGACGATGTCTTTACCTTAGGCTATACCTTTAAAAATGCCTATACTTTTGAACTTTATTATCGCTATGAAAATGATCCAACTTTAGAAATTGTGTTCCAGGATAATGATGAAAATATATTAAAATATAGCGGGACTAATATTGACAGGAGTATTTCTTATGGTTTGGATTTCACCACATTTTCACAATTAACGGACAGATGGAGTTTTTACGTACTGTCGTCTTTGTTTTTTTATGAAAATCAGTTTTACGCATTAGAAAGCGGGAATCAACTATTTACAAACGAAAAATGGACCTTTTATGGCAATGTGGTTAACTACTTTTCTTTGTTGAAGGACAGGAGTTTGAATTTGGAGCTTTCCTATTTATACATTTCTCAAATATATGACGGGCCAAAGGAATTATCTGCTGTTTCAGGATTAAACTTCAATTTGAGAAAATCACTATGGAATAACCGGGCGTCTTTTAATATTGGTGTTCAAGATGTTTTTAATGGTCAGTTTGTAACATCGACGACACAATATTTAAATCAGGATATGATCTACAGGTCGCGTAAAGAAAACAGGTTGTTTACTTTTGGTTTCAATTACAAGTTTGGAAATTATAAGTTAAAGTCCTCTAAAAGGGTTATTGATTTAGAGGAAAGAGAACGGTTGGATTAATTCAGATATTCAAAAAAAGAAAATAAAAAAACCCGAAATAAAAAGTATTTCGGGAATGAACTTTTAAAAGTTAAACTATCATTTAAGCGATCATCTGTCTTGTAACTCTCGCCTTTTCGATTTTAGCAGCAATCATCTGTTTTGTGACCCTTGCCTTTTCAATTTTCGAGGCGATCATTTGTTTTGTGATCCTTGCCTTTTCAATTTTAGCTTCATCTTTAGATTGTGCCATAAACAGGACACCACCTAAAATTGCCGCTACAATTAAATACTTTTTAGTTTTCATAATAATAGGGATTAATTAATTAATTAACCCAAATGTAACGACAAAGCATGCTTAGGATTTTGCTTAAATGTTAAAATAATGTTAAAAACAAAGAATTTGAAAAATACTGCTGTGGTTTTACCGTAAAATGCGATTTATTGCAAGGAAACTAAGTATCCAAAAGCCAAATTATATTAAAATTTAAGTACTTAATTTATTAAATTCCACAGTGTTTTTATCAACTACTTGGCAAGCCACTCTTGCTGAGAAAACGGGATTCCTTAGCGCCGATTCGGTGGCGATGGTTATGCGTCTAAAAATATTGTGAAATCTTATCCCAGAAGTTTTTAGGAGAAATTTTGAATTCTTCCTCGAGTTCCTCCATAGATTTATTGGCTTCGTTTATTTTGTTGAAGATTCGTGCCCTTATCAAATATATCGAAGGAATTATGATTGCCATTATTGGGATTAAATAAATGAGCTGATTAGCATCAACAAAAGCGGCATCCTTATTAATGACATCGAAGGTTTGATAGGCGTACATTGAAATTGGAACTAACAAGGTATGATACCACCAGTGCTTGCAAGTGAAAAACCAAAGAAACAAAATGTAAAGCGGAATCAATTTACCGGCCAAGAACCACATGGCAACATAGGCGCTTTCATAATGATTCGCACTGTATTCAAATAAAAGGGTTTTCCAAACCTTAGAATCAGGAACACTTTCGTACAAATAGAACAAATATGGGGTAATGGCCACTAGAGTTGCAATTAAACTCCCTAGAATTAAATTCTTTCTACTGGTTCCCGGTTTTATTAATTTTCGATAATTTTCTTTCATCTTAGTTCTGGTGATTCTGAGGCTTGATTGATGTTCAATAAAATGTTACATTTTTAAGTGTAATTAAGTTCTATGGATCTCGAATTATTCACATTGTTCTTAATAATTATTTCATTATAGTTTTCACTTAGCATATCCTTTAACAACTGAGGCCATTCGACTAAAATCCAATTGCCTGTATTGAAATAATCTTCAATTCCGAAATTATAGGCCTCTTCCAGGTCTTTGATTCTGTATAAATCAAAATGGTAAATGGTCCCATGTTTTGATTCATACTCGTTAACGATCGAAAACGTAGGGCTGCTCACTTCATCTTCACTCCCCAGAGCTTTAACTAAGGATTTAATCACCGTAGTTTTACCGGCACCCATAGCTCCGTGAAAAAGCAAAATTTTCGAATTTACGTGCGCTTTCAGCCATTTTCCGACATCATCCACCTCACTGAGGTCAAAACTAATTTTCAATTTTATTCGAAATTTATATGCAATATTAGTAATTAAATTTAGAAAAACCTAGAAAAATGTGTATTTCATCGGTTAAATATGCATTTCATGGAGTTATTTAGGATTGAAAACAATGAAGGGAATAATCATTTCTTCTAATGAAATACCACCATGCTGATAGGTATTTCTGTAATAACTCACATAATGGTTATAATTATTAGGATAGGCAAAAAACAGATCCCCTTTGGCAAAAATGTAAGAACTGCTCATGTTTATGGAAGGTAAATGAATCGCTCCGGGATCTTTGGCAACAAAGACGTCTTTTGACTCATAGGTTAAGCTTCTTCCGGTTTTATAGCGTAAGTTTAAACTTGTGTCCTTATCTCCAATAACTTTCGACGGGTTTTTCACATTAATCGTTCCGTGATCTGTTGTCAACAGTAATTTAAAACCCATTTGCTGCGATTTCTGAATGATTTCCAATAATGGGGAGTTCTTAAACCAGCTCAGTGTCAGAGAGCGATAGGCCTTATCATTTGACGCCAATTCCTTCAGGACTTCCATTTCTGTTTTGGCATGTGAGAGCATATCTACAAAATTGTAAACTACAACGGTTAAATCGTTATTTTTAAGTGTCTTAAAATTATCAACTAAGCGCTTACCCGATTTTAAATTTGTTATTTTATGATATTCGTAATTTAAATGGGAAAGGCCAAGTCGCTTCATCTGGGCATCCAAAAACTCTGCTTCATACAAATTCTTACCACCTTCGTCCGTATCGTTTCTCCAAAATTGAGGAAATAATTTTTCCATTTCGCTAGGCATTAATCCTGAAAAAATGGCATTGCGGGCATATTGTGTGGCTGTCGGTAAAATACTGTAAAAAGCCAATTCCTTATCTTTTTTGTAATGGTTACTTATAACCGATTCAAAAGATTTCCATTGATCGTAACGCAAGTTGTCGATAACTATCAATAAGGTCGGTTGCTCCCTGTTAATCTCTGGAACCACATGATCTTTAAATAGTGTGTGAGACATGGTCGGGGAATCACTATTTGGCCGGAACCAACTGGCATAGTTTTTATCGATAAACTTTCCAAATTGAATATTGGCCTCCGTTTTCTGAGACTCAAGAATCTCGAACATCCCGGCATCCTCGATATCTTCTAATTGCATTTCCCAATAAATGAGTTTTTGATAAAGGTTAACCCATTCTTCATAGGAGTTGACCATGGACAATTCCATAGCTATTTTTCGAAATTCCTGCTGATAATTGGATGTTGTCTTTTCGGAAACCAATCTCGAGTGGTCCAGGTTCTTTTTTAAGCTCAGTAAGATTTGGTTTGGGTTAACCGGTTTAATTAAATAATCTGCTATTTTATTACCAATAGCCTCTTCCATGATATACTCTTCTTCACTCTTCGTTATCATAACCACGGGAAGACTGTCCTGTTTTTCCTTTATTTCGTTTAAGGTCTCAAGTCCCGTAAGCCCTGGCATGTTCTCATCCAGGAATACGATATCAAAATTTTGTTGATCGATAGTCTCAATGGCTTCGGTTCCGCTGCTGCAGGTGATGACCTCGTAATTTTTTTTCTCAAGAAATAAAATATGGGGCTTTAATAAATCTATTTCATCATCAACCCAAAGTATTTTTATCATATTAATGCAATCTGTTATTAAATGTGTTCAATCGTCGTCCTTAAAATGGGCAAGGGTTTTATTTTTCAAATGTTCAATATGAGCGTCTTATCGTTTATATTTGTAAGGAGTTACTAAAAACGACCACAGTTTGAACAAACTTAAAATATTAAACGACCCAATTTACGGATTTATTACTATTCCGAATTCATTAATTTTCGATTTAATTCAACATAGATATTTTCAACGTTTACGGCGGATCAGCCAAATGGGTATGTCCTATCTGGTCTATCCGGGTGCGCATCATACGCGTTTTCATCATGCTATTGGATGTTTACATTTAATGCAAAAAGCTGTAACCGTCCTTCGATTTAAAGGGGTGGGCATTTCAAAACAAGAGGAACAGGCCTTATATGTTGCCATATTGTTGCACGATATTGGTCACGGACCATTTTCACATGCCATGGAACACAGCATTGTAAATGGGGTATCACATGAAGAAATTTCCTTGTTATTCATGGAACAGCTCAATTTGGAATTTAACTCCAAATTAAACCTTGCTATTCAAATTTTCAAAGGAGAATACCCCAGAAAATTTATGTGTCAACTCGTGGCAGGGCAATTAGATATGGATAGATCGGATTACCTGAAGCGCGATAGTTTTTACACGGGGGTTTCGGAAGGTAATATTAATAGTGAGCGCCTGATTACCATGTTACATGTGGTTAATGATGAACTGGTTGTTGAAGAAAAAGGCATTTACAGTGTCGAAAAATTCCTTATTGCCAGACGTTTTATGTACTGGCAGGTTTATTTACATAAAACAGGATTGGTGGCCGAGCAATTACTCATAAGGGTGCTGCAAAGAGCAAAGGAGCTCACCGGAAGAGGGATTCACCTTCCATCGAGTGAAGCCCTTGCCTTTTTTCTGAAACACGATATTAACGACCTTAATTTTAATCATGCTGTACTGAATGTTTTTGCACAATTGGATGATTATGATATCGTCTCGGCCATGAAAGAATGGCAAAAGGAAGATGATTTTGTATTGAAAAATTTGTGTAACATGATCATTAACAGAAACTTGTTAAAAATAAAGATCAAGGATGAACCGGTAAAGCACAAAACACTCCAGATGCATATAGATGATTTTGTAAAGACCTATGGCGTTTCTGATTATGAAGCAAAATATTTTGTTTTTAATGGTGAGGTTTCGAATCAGGCCTATGAACCAAAACAGAAGGTAATTAACATTTTATATAAATCTGGTAAGATCGAAAATATTGATAACGTGTCGGTTAAGCTTAATTTACTGCCCTTATCAAAAACGGTAACAAAATATTATATCTGCTATCCTAAGGAAAAAGTAGAAATGGTATGAAATTGATAGTGTTATTTCGGCATGTGGTTATAAATGTATCCTTTAATCCAAATCGTGGAATAGGCAATACTTTGGGACATTTTTCATATTTTTGCCAAAATTAAGCCAAACCAACAAACTATATCGTGTGAAATTTACGGCACAACAAATAGCAGAAATTTTAGAAGGTGATGTTGTAGGGAATGCTGAAGTGGAAGTTTCGAGGCTATCAAAAATTGAGGAGGGAACTGAAGGGTCCCTTACATTTCTTGCTAATCCAAAGTATACCCAATACATTTATTCTACAAAGGCCTCTGTCGCTATTGTGAATAAAACATTTGAACCGGAATATTCCATTGCTGCGACACTGATAAAAGTCGATGATGCCTATTCCGCATTCTCTAAAGTCCTGGAATATTACAATCTCGTTAAACTCAACAAAACAGGAATAGAGCAGCCATCATTTATTTCGGAATCTTCAAAATATGGTGAAAATGTTTATATAGGCGCCTTTTCCTATATAGGTGAAAATGTTGTTTTGGGGAATCAGGTAAAAGTATACCCGAATGTTTACATTGGCGATAATGTGGTGATCGGGGACAATACGGTTGTGTTTTCGGGATCTAAAATTTATTCCGAAACCGTTGTAGGTAAGCACTGCGTCATAAATTCTGGAGCCATAATCGGGGCAGACGGTTTTGGGTTTTCTCCGAACGAAAATGGAGAGTACATAAAAGTGCCTCAAACGGGCAACGTCATTTTGGAAGATTATGTGGATATAGGCGCTGCAACAACGATAGACAGAGCGACCCTGGGATCGACGATAATCCGGAGAGGGGTTAAACTTGACAATCAGATTCAGATCGCGCATAATGTTGAAATTGGTAAAAACACAGTGATTGCAGCTCAAACAGGTATTGCGGGATCAACTAAAATTGGTGAAAATTGTCAGATTGGTGGTCAGGTAGGTATAGTTGGACATATTTCAATTGGAAACAACGTAAAGATACAAGCACAGTCGGGCATTATAAGAAATGTTAAGGACAATGAGATACTGCAGGGGTCACCAGCGCTTGGTTATGGCGATTTTAATAAGTCCTACGTGCATTTCAAAAATCTGCCGAAGATTGTCAAAGATATTAATGCTTTAGAAAAAAAATTGAATGGGAATAGTTAATACAGATATTAAACAGAAAACCATACAGGAAGAAGTTTCATTAACCGGTGTTGGATTACATACCGGTAAGAATGTTACTTTAACTTTTAAATCGGCTCCTGCAAATTCGGGTTTATCATTTAAGCGCATAGACCTTGAGGGCGAGCCTGTTATTGAGGCCAATGCCCATTATGTGACCAATACACAACGCGGTACGTGTCTGGAAAAGAATGGGGTTATTATTCAGACATCGGAGCATGTTTTGGCAGCTTTAGTAGGTATGGATATCGATAACGCTGTTATTGAACTTAATGCCTCTGAACCGCCCATTATGGACGGTTCCTCCAAGTTTTTTGTCAAAGCCCTTGAGAAGGCCGGAATAGTTGAATTGGATGCTTTTAGAGAAGAGTTTGTTGTAACAGATATTGTGTCTTACACGGATGAAGAATCGGGCAGTGAAATTCTGGTGATGCCGGCAAAAGAATACCAAATCACCACTATGGTGGATTTTGGCACCAAAGTTTTAGGTACACAAAATGCGACTTTAAACCATATATCCGATTTTAAAAAAGATATTTCAAATTCACGAACGTTCAGCTTTTTGCATGAGATAGAAATGCTGCTTGAAAACGGGCTGATTAAAGGTGGGGATCTGAACAATGCAATTGTTTATGTGGATAAACCATTGTCTCCCAAAACGATGGATAAATTAAGGGTGGCTTTTAAAAAGGACAATATAGCGGTAAAGCCTAATGGAATTCTGGATAATTTAACCTTACACTATCCCAATGAAGCTGCCAGGCATAAATTGTTGGATGTCCTTGGAGATCTCGCATTAGTGGGGACGCGCATTCGAGGTAAGGTGATTGCCAACAAACCAGGACATTTTGTAAACACGCAGTTCGCCAAAAAACTATCAAAACTGATAAAAAATGAACGGCGGAATAATGTACCGAATATCGATTTGAATCAGCCCCCATTAATGGATGTCACTCAAATCATGGCCATGTTACCTCACAGGCAGCCATTTTTATTGATTGACAAAGTTTTTGAACTTACCGATAACTATGTGACGGCCTCAAAAAATGTTACCATGAACGAGGAGTTCTTTAAAGGACATTTTCCCGGGGCTCCTGTAATGCCTGGTGTTTTAATAGTTGAGGCCATGGCACAAACCGGAGGGATTTTAGTTTTGAACACGGTACCTGATCCCGAAAATTATTTAACATTTTTCATGAAAATGGACAATGTTAAATTTAAACAAAAAGTTATGCCAGGAGATACGTTAATTTTCAAATGTTCCTTAATAACTCCGATACGTCGCGGCATTTGTCATATGCAGGGATATGCCTATGCAAATGGGAAACTTTGTGCAGAGGCAGAACTTATGGCCCAGATCACGAAGGTAAAATAGCGTTGGTGGACCATTTACACTTTTAAAAAATTTAATTTCTAAAAAAAATGAATCAACCTTTGGCATATGTGCATCCCGGAGCTAAAATCGCGAAAAATGTCGTTATTGAACCTTTTACTACCATTCATAACAATGTCAAGATTGGTGAAGGGACCTGGATAGGCAGTAATGTTACCATCATGGAAGGTGCTCGAATAGGTAAGAATTGTAATATATTTCCTGGTGCGGTTATTTCAGCGGTACCCCAGGATTTAAAATACAATGATGAGGAAACTACAGTTGAGATCGGAGACAATGTAACCATTAGAGAATGTGTGACCATTAATAGAGGTACGGCGGATAGAATGAAAACCGTCATTGGAAATAATTGTCTCATTATGGCCTATTGCCATATTGCCCACGACTGTATTGTGGGTAATAACTGTATATTCTCTAATAATAGCACATTAGCAGGACACATTACCATAGGCGATTATGTGGTCTTAGCCGGGATGACCGCTGTACATCAATTTTGTTCTATTGGAAACCATGCCTTCGTAACAGGCGGATCGTTGGTTCGCAAGGATGTGCCTCCCTATGTAAAGGCCGCTCGCGAGCCTTTATCCTATGTGGGGATTAATTCAGTTGGATTACGTAGACGCGGATTCACATCAGAAAAGATACGTGAAATTCAGAATATTTTCAGAATATTATATCAAAAGAACTATAACAATACCCAGGCGGCGGAAATCATAGAAGCCGAAATGGAGGCAACACCGGAACGCGATGAGATCCTTCAGTTTATTAAGAATTCGCATCGCGGTATTATGAAAGGCTATTTCAAATCAAATTAAATATATGGCAAGTACAAGTGATATTAGAAACGGATTATGCATTAAGTATAATAATGATATTTATAAAATTGTGGAGTTTTTGCATGTCAAGCCAGGTAAGGGACCTGCTTTTGTAAGAACAAAATTGAAAAGTGTAACGACGGGAAAAGTAATTGATAATACATTTTCTGCAGGTCATAAAATAGAAGATGTTCGGGTTGAAACACATAAGTTTCAATATTTATATAATGATGGGGAGTTATATCATTTTATGAACACCGAAGATTACACGCAGATACAATTACAAGAAGCTGTTTTGGATAGACCGGATTTAATGAAAGAGGGTGAAATTGTTACCGTGTTGATAAATACTGAAGACAATATGCCGCTTTCGGTAGAAATGCCTTCGAGTGTTATCCTGGAAATCACACACACTGAACCCGGAGTTCGAGGCAATACGGCCACAAATGCAACAAAACCGGCTACGGTAGAAACTGGAGCGGAAGTTAATGTTCCTTTATTTATCAATGAAGGCGACAAGATTAGAATAGAAACTGAAAAAGGAACCTATAAGGAACGGATCAAGGAATAGTGCTTATAAAAGGTCTGTCGAAATGGCTACAGCATGTTTAACTTCAGTTGATTTTAAAACTAAAACGTGAAATTCCCAAAACAATATACTCTAAAGGAGATAGCGACATTAATTGGATGCAATTATATTGGTGCAGATAATTTTCCGGTATTAGGCATGAATGAAATTCATGTTGTGGAACCGGGGGATATCGTATTTGTTGATCATCCAAAATATTACGATAAAGCCCTACAGTCTTCGGCTACCGTCGTCCTCATAAATAAAGAGGTAGAATGCCCTGAAGGGAAAGCATTGTTGGTGAGTGATGATCCATTTCGCGATTTCAATAAACTAACCCAATACTTTAAACCCTTTAAACCTGCCGTACAATCCATTTCAGAATCTGCGGTAATCGGTGAACATACGATTATCCAGCCAAATTGTGTTATAGGACACAATGTGGTCATAGGAAAGCATTGCGTTATTCATCCGAACGTTTGTATTTACGATGACACTATTATAGGAGATCATGTTACCATTCATGCAGGCACTGTCCTGGGAGCAAGTGCATTTTATTACAAAAAGCGCCCGGAAGGATTTGATCAATTGTTATCGGGTGGTAGGGTAGTTATTAAAAACGATGTTCATATCGGTGCATTATGCACCATAGATCGCGGTGTTACGGGAGATACCATTATTGGAGAGGGATCAAAATTGGATAATCAAATTCAAATTGGACATGATACGGTGATCGGAAAAAAATGCTTGATTGCATCACAAGTGGGTATTGCAGGTTGTGTAATTATTGAAGACGAAGTTACGATATGGGGTCAGGTAGGCAGTACGAGTGCCATCACTATTGGTGAAAAAGCTGTCATTTTAGCCCAGTCAGGAATCAGCAAATCTCTGGAGGGGCATAAAACATATTTTGGTTATCCGGCTGAAGAATCGAGACTGAAATTAAAGGAATTGGCACTAATTAAAAAAATCCCGGAAATATTAGAGCAATTAAAAAACAGAAAGTAGACTTTATTAAACCATTTCTAAATACTACTTTTGTGACGCCTTTTAAAATGATTAAATAAATAAGAAAAACATGAGTGTTTTAGTAAATAAGAATTCCAAAATAATTGTACAGGGTTTTACTGGTAGTGAAGGAACGTTCCATGCCGGACAGATGATTGAATACGGTACAAATGTAGTTGGCGGTGTAACACCCGGAAAGGGTGGTCAAACCCATTTAGGTAAACCCGTCTTTAATACCGTCAAGGAAGCGGTAGAACAGGTTGGTGCGGATACGACCATTATTTTTGTGCCTCCGGCCTTTGCCGCTGATGCCATTATGGAAGCCGCTGATGCCGGTATTAAGGTGATTATTACTATTACGGAAGGCATTCCTGTTGCGGATATGATCATCGCTTCAAACTATTTAAAGAATAAGGATTGTCGCTTAGTTGGTCCAAATTGTCCGGGTGTTATTACTCCTGAAGAGGCAAAAGTTGGTATTATGCCGGGGTTTGTATTTAAAAAAGGCAAGGTTGGTATAGTCTCTAAATCTGGAACATTGACATATGAAGCTGCAGATCAGGTTGTTAAACAGGGCTTGGGGATCACTACAGCCATTGGTATTGGCGGTGATCCTATTATCGGTACGACTACCAAAGAAGCCGTCGAACTGCTTGTAAACGATCCGGAGACCGAAGCTGTGGTGATGATTGGCGAAATAGGTGGGCAATTGGAAGCCGATGCCGCGAATTGGTATAAAGACAGTGGAAGTAAGAAGCCAATCGTAGGGTTCATAGCAGGAGAAACTGCTCCGGCCGGCCGCACTATGGGACATGCCGGCGCTATTGTCGGTGGTAGTGATGATACCGCCCAGGCAAAAAAGAAAATTATGAGAGCCTGTGGAATTCATGTTGTAGATTCCCCGGCGGAAATAGGAAAAAAGGTCGCTGAAGTATTATCTTAGAAAACCCTTTTTAAAAGATATGAACCTCACATTTTTTGTGGGGTTTTTTAATATATACAATTTTGTTATTAGTATATTTGATTTTTAATCATTTCATTAAAAACAATTACCGAACATGAAAATCTTAGAAGGAAAAACAGCTATTGTTACTGGGGCCAGCAGAGGCATAGGCAAAGGTATCGCGCAGGTCTTTGCAGATCATGGAGCGAATGTCGCGTTTACTTACAGTTCTTCAGTTGATGCTGCTAAAGCATTGGAGGATGAATTGATAGCCAAAGGGGTTAAGGCAAAGGGATATCAAAGTAATGCCGCGAGTTTTGATGAAGCTCAAAAATTGGCGGAAGATGTGGTTGCAGAATTTGGAAGTATAGATATTTTAGTAAACAATGCTGGTATTACAAAAGATAATCTTCTTATGCGCATTACAGAAGAAGATTTTGACAAGGTTATTGAGGTCAACCTTAAATCGGTATTCAACATGACCAAGGCTGTTCAGCGGACCATGTTGAAACAACGTAAAGGATCGATCATCAATATGAGTTCGGTTGTTGGTGTTAAAGGTAATGCAGGACAAACCAATTATGCTGCATCCAAGGCTGGAATTATTGGGTTCTCAAAATCCGTAGCCTTAGAACTGGGATCAAGAAATATAAGGAGTAATGTGGTTGCTCCCGGATTTATAGAGACCGAGATGACTGCGAAACTTGATGAAAATGTTGTGAAAGGATGGCGCGATGCTATTCCATTGAAACGTGGTGGAACTCCGGAAGATATCGCCAATGTTTGTGTCTTTCTGGCCAGCGACATGAGTGCCTATGTTACAGGGCAAACACTTAATGTGGATGGCGGAATGTTGACGTAGAACGTCATTTTTGAATTGCCATATGAAATGTCATAAAGTATCGTGTCCATCCTCGCAGAAATAGAATGGAAGCGTCCTAATCCGTAGATTAATGAATTCGGAAACCCTCTTGTTGATTATATTAGCCGGAATTACTGCCATTTTGTTAGCGGGGTTTCAATATTTTAGAAAATCAAAAAGCATGTCTAAACAGAACATGCTTTTTATGTTTTTAAGATTTATATCTTTTTTTTCAATTGGCTTATTGCTTATTAATCCGAAATTTGAACAGATTTCTAAGTCTATAGAGAAACCGAATTTAATTGTAGCTGTCGATAATTCTAACTCCGTTAATTATTTAGATCAGGAAGAAAATGTCGAAAATTTAGTTCAACTGATTGCTAATAACAAGGTGTTAGCAGATAAGTTCAATATAGATTTTTATGCCTTTGGAAATGAGCTTAAAAACTTAGATTCTCTTGCATTTTTAGACAAACAAACGAATATAGATAAGGTATTCAATCAACTGAATCAGGTATATAAAAACAGCAGCTCACCAACACTTATAATCACTGATGGGAATCAGACCTATGGCAATGATTATGAATTTTCATTTTCGAAATACAAGCAACCGATTTATCCGGTAATTTTAGGCGATACGATTACCTATACCGATTTAAAAATTCAACAGCTTAACGTCAACAAGTATGCCTTTTTAAAAAATCAATTTCCTGTTGAAGCTATATTAATGTATAACGGCAATGAAAATATCGATTCCAGGTTTGTCGTTTACAGAGGGAATAATGTCCTTTATTCTCAAAACCTCAGTTTTACGAAATCCGATAATTCAAGAGTCATTAATTTCACTTTGCCGGCTTCGAATGTTGGAGTGACTTCATATAGGGCATCATTAATACCATTGGAGATTGAAAAAAATAAGTTAAATAATACAAGGGAATTTGCGGTAGATATTATTGACCAGAAAACAAAAATAGCCATAGTCAGTAGTTTTTTACATCCCGATTTAGGCGTATTTAAAAAAACGATAGAACGTAATGAACAACGCTCGGTATCCTTTTTAGAGCCACAACAGTTAATAGATGAAATAGATGATTTTCAGTTAGTTATATTATATCAACCTAACTATGAGTTTAAAGCACTGATGGAGGAGTTGAATACTTCCAATAAGAATAAATGGATTGTTGTAGGGACTAAAACCGACTTGGAATTTTTAAATAGTGTCACTACCTACTTTCAACATGAAATTACCGGACAGTTGGAGGAGTACCAGGCCGAACTGAATATGAATTATACACCGTTTATGGTTGATGATATTAATTTTGAATCATTACCACCCTTGAGGTCAAGTTACGGCACCCTGAATTTTAATATTCCTTTCGAAACCATACTGACCAAAACCATTAATGGTATAAATACTTTTGAGCCTTTGCTCGCCACTTTTGATACCAATTCTAGAAGAGAGGCCATCCTTTTGGGAGAGAATCTATGGCAATGGAGGGCACAGAGTTTTGTTATGTCTAAATCCTTCAATCCCTTTGATGATTTTATTAGCAAAATTATTCAATATTTATCCACAAATACACAGAGAACACGCCTAAACCTGGATTATGAAACATTTTATAATGGCAGTACAAGTGTCATTGTAAAAGCCCAATATTTTGATAAGAACTATCAGTTTGATCCGAGAGAATCCTTGACGATCACGATAAAAGACGAGGTGTCTGAAGACATGCAAACCATACCCCTGGTACTCAAAAAAAACAGTTATGAAGTCGATTTGAGTAACTTACCACCATCGAAATATGCATTTTCAGTTAGCGCCGCCGGTGACAACATATCTAAATCAGGAACCTTTCAAATTCTGGAATATAATGTGGAGCAACAATTTTTAAATGCCAATGTTATGAAGTTGCAACGGCTGGCTGCAGAAAGTTCAGGGAAAAGTTATTTTATCGAAGATGCAGCAGATGTCATACAGGATTTAATCGTTGACAATCGGTATTTACCTATTCAGAAAAGACATAAAAATAGCTTACCTTTGATAGATTGGAAATACCTACTTTTGATTATTGTTTTAAGCTTATCGATAGAGTGGTTTATAAGAAAATATAACGGATTAATTTAAATAGATATAGAATGGAAAAATTACCAAAAATCGCATTACCTTTTGTTATTTCAGCAATCGTGTTGCTCATATTACTTGCAAAATCTGCAGTTACTATTGGCTCTGGTCAGGCAGGTGTATTGTATAAGACTTTTGGAGGTGGTGTCGTAACGGATGAAGCACCTTTAGGAGAAGGATTTCATATTGTAGCCCCATGGAATAAAGTTTATATTTATGAAGTAAGACGTCAAGAAATATTTGAAAAAATGAAAGTACTGTCGTCTAACGGATTGGATATACAATTGGATGCTTCGGCATGGTATAAACCGGATTATGCCAAGCTGGGCAAATTGCATCAGGAAATAGGTGAGAGTTATTTACAACGTATAATTTTACCAACCATTAGATCGGCTGCACGTAGTGTGGTGGGGCGCTATACTCCCGAACAGTTATACTCGAGTAAACGTGATGCCATACAACGTGAAATTTTTGAAGAAACAAAAAAGATTGTGGATGACCAATACATTGTACTTGATGAAATATTGGTTAGAGACGTTACCTTACCGCCCACTATAAAAGAAGCTATTGAACGAAAATTAAAACAAGAACAAGAGTCGTTGGAATATGAGTTCAGACTGGTTACAGCTCAAAAAGAAGCAGAGCGTCAGCGTATTGAAGCTCAGGGAAAGGCTGATGCCAATAAAATTTTAAGTGCCTCTCTAACCGATAAAATATTGCAAGACAAAGGTATTGAAGCGACTATAAAATTAGCTGAATCGCCTAATAGTAAGGTGGTAGTTATTGGGTCCGGGGATACCGGTATGCCTATAATTTTGGGAAATCAGTAATTAATATATCAGTTATTTAATTATTCTATTACGTTTTAACTAAAATAGAATTGAAAATTATGTTGATTTTTAAAAACTGATAAAATTGACCTTTAAATTTTTGGATATTTAAGTATTATTTACAGATATTTGTAGCTCAAAAGAAAACATGAACTTTATTCACACACATCATCATTCTCTAATTTGCACTCAAGCGAAGTGAAGATGTATTGAATAAAATCAAGATATTTTAAACCCGTTTGAGACAATCAAGCGGGTTTTTCATTTAAAAACTTTAGAGGATTGTTTCAGACTCACAAATAATATAAAATGAGTAAGTTAAGAATAGCAGTTCAAAAATCTGGACGATTAAACGAGGACTCCATGAGGATTTTAAAGGATATTGGTATAGCCATTGACAATGGTAAGGACCAATTGAAAGCGTCAGCGAGGGATTTCCCCGTTGAGGTGTTTTATTTGAGAAATGGCGATATCCCGCAATACCTAAAAGATGGAGTCGTTGATGCGGCCATAATAGGTGAGAATGTATTGATAGAAAAAGGAGAAGGCATTGCTATAGCTGAGCGGCTCGGCTTTTCAAAATGTCGCGTTTGTATCGCGGTGCCTAAATCTGTGAACTATTCGAATATCAAAGACCTGCAAGGAAAGCGTATCGCAACGTCCTATCCGGTTACTGTTCAAAAGTTTCTGGACAAGCATGACGTTTTAGCCAACCTGCACATCATCAATGGTTCTGTAGAAATTGCGCCCAATATTGGATTGGCTGATGCTATTTGTGATATTGTTTCCAGTGGAAGCACCTTATTTAAAAATAATTTAAAGGAAGTTGAAACAATATTGAAATCTGAAGCCGTATTGGCAGTTTCACCTGTTTTAACCGAAGATAAAAAATCCATATTAAGCACCATACAATTTCGAATACGATCGGTATTAAAAGGAAGAAATTCAAGATATATCCTTTTGAACGCGCCCAATGATAAGTTAAATGATATTATTAGTGTATTGCCGGGCATGAAAAGCCCGACAGTATTGCCTTTAGCGGAAGAGGGTTGGAGTTCTGTTCACTCTGTAATAAGTAAAAATGAATTCTGGGATGTTATAGATGACCTCAAAGCAAAGGGTGCGCAAGGTATATTAGTTTGTCCAATTGAGAAAATGGTATTATAAAATGCAAATAATAGATAACCCAAATAAGGACCTGTGGTCCGATATCCTGCGCAGACCGACACAGACCGTAAAAGATATCGAAGGGATTGTAAATACGGTTTTTCAAGACGTACAGCAAAACGGAGATCGATCTGTAAGGAATTATACAAAGGAATTTGACGGTGTTTTGTTGCAAAATAATTTAGTGTCTTCAGAGGAAACTGAAGAAGCGACCGAAAAGGTATCGAAGGCATTAAAGACAGCCATCAAAACTGCAAAGCAGCATATTGAATTATTCCATGCTGCTCAAAAAACCTCGAGAATCGAAATTGAAACATCTCATGGGGTCCGTTGCTGGCAGGAAAAAAGACCTATTGAACGTGTGGGATTGTATATCCCTGGGGGAACAGCACCCTTATTTTCAACTGTTTTGATGTTGGCCATTCCGGCCAAACTTGCAGGTTGTAAAGAGGTGATATTGTGTTCACCCCCGAATAAGGACGGGAAAATGGCCCCAGAAATTGTGTATGCAGCAGCACTTTGCGGTGTAAATCAGATTTTTAAAGTTGGAGGAATTCAGGCTATAGCCGCATTAACCTTTGGAACCGAAACGATACCTCAGGTATATAAGATTTTCGGACCTGGAAATCAATTTGTAACCGTCGCCAAACAATTGGCTACAACCTATGGTGTAGCTATAGATATGCCGGCAGGACCCAGTGAATTGTTGATTGTCGCAGATGCATCTGCCAATGCAGCTTATATAGCTTCGGATTTATTGAGTCAAGCAGAGCACGGTACAGATAGCCAGGTAATTTTAGTGTCAACCAGTAAAAAATTATTAGATCAGGTATCTGAAGAAATAGATGTACAACTCCAAGCGCTACCGAGAAAGGTGATTGCTGAAAAATCGATTGCTAACTCTAAGTTGCTATTTCTTGAAAATGATGAAGTTGCGCTGGATTTGATAAACACATATGGTCCGGAACATTTTATCATCTGTGTTGAAAATGAAGATTTTTATGTACGAGGAATTAATAACGCAGGTTCTGTATTTATTGGTCAGTTTACTCCGGAAAGTGCCGGTGATTATGCTTCGGGTACGAATCATACACTACCCACCAACGGCTATTGTAAAGCCTATTCCGGTGTGAACTTGGATAGCTTTTTTAAGAGCATGACCTTCCAGAAAATTACAAGTGAAGGACTTTTAAATATAGGAGAAACTATTGAGCTAATGGCCGAGGCGGAAGGGCTTCAGGCCCATAAAAATGCGGTGAGTATACGTTTAAAGGATTTACAAAAGTAGTCTGTTGTTAATAGTGATAAAATAAAATTATAAAGTTGCCGGTTCTATAGCCTAAGTATAAAGAAATGAATGTTTTAGAATTAATAAGACCGAATATATTGACACTTAAACCATATGCATCTGCGAGAGATGAGTTTCAAGGTACAAGTGACCCTATGGTATTTTTAGATGCTAACGAGAATCCATTTGACAATGGTGTGAATCGATACCCGGATCCCTTACAGAAAAACCTGAAATCTGTATTATCTAAAATAAAGGGACTTTCGGAAGATCATATTTTGTTGGGTAATGGTAGTGATGAGGTCTTGGATTTAATTCTTCGTGTGTTTTGTGAGCCATATCAAGATAATATTATTACACTGCCACCTACCTATGGTATGTATAGTGTACTGGCCAATATAAATGCTGTGAACATTAAAGAGGTGCAGTTATCAGAGGACTTTCAACCAGAAGTTGAGGAAATTTTGAATCGCGCTGATGCTAAGAGCAAATTATTATTTTTATGTTCACCTAATAATCCAAGTGGGAATAGTTTTTCACAGGAATCGATTGAGGCATTATTAAAAAAATTCCCGGGTATAATAGTGATAGATGAGGCTTATATTGACTTTACCGAACATACAAGTTGGATTGACAGATTACAGGAGTACCCTAATTTAATTGTAACGCAAACGCTTTCTAAAGCTTATGGAATGGCAGGTATTCGTTTAGGAATCTGTTATGCTTCCCCAACCATTATTTCTGTTTTAACTCGGATTAAACCACCATATAATGTGAATGAGCTCACCCAGAAGCGTGCGATCGAGCAATTACAAAATATAAGGGTAATGCAAGGTCAGGTTCAATATATCCTGAAGGAAAGGGATGCATTGATTAAAGGATTGAAGAAAATTTCATTTGTATCAAAGGTTTACCCGACCGATGCTAATTTTGTGCTGGTAAAAGTAGATGATGCCACAAAGCGTTACAATCAGTTGATAGAGAAAGGAATTGTGGTTCGAAACAGAACAACCCAGCCGGGTTGCAAAAACTGTCTTAGATTTACGGTGGGCATATCAGCAGAAAATAAAGCATTATTGGAAGCCTTGAATGATTTAAATGATGTTTTATAAGAATAAACATGGGATTGCACGAGTAGTATTGGAGTTAATAAACAGAATAATTAAAACAGTAAGCAATCATTGTTGATCTCAATGGAAAGTGAAATGTTAGAAATAAAGCCATGAAAAAGAAGATATTATTCATCGATAGAGATGGTACATTGGTCATAGAACCTCCTGTAGACTATCAGCTAGACAGTCTGGAAAAACTGGAATATTACCCTAAAGTATTTCAATATATGGCAAAAATTGCTCATGAATTGGACTTCGAGCTGGTTATGGTCACCAATCAGGATGGTCTTGGTACAGCATCATTTCCTGAAGATGCATTTTGGCCGATACAAAATAAAATTATTAATGCTTTTGCCAATGAAGGCGTTGAATTTTCTGCTGTTCACATCGATAGAACCTTTCCACATGAGAATGCCCCAACGCGTAAACCAAAAACGGGTTTATTGAAACAGTATTTCTCTGATGATTACGATTTAGAGAATTCATTCGTCCTGGGAGATCGAATTACCGATATGGAATTAGCTAAAAACTTAGGTGCAAAGGGAATTTATCTATCCGAAATTCAAGACATGGGCTTGGGGAGTGACGAAATTGAGTCGTCCAAACAAGAAATTTTAGATTGTATTGTATTGAACACAACCCAATGGAGCGAAATATATGAGTTTTTGAAATTGCAGGATCGTGTGGCTGAAATTACACGTAATACCAATGAAACAAAAATTTATATAAAGTTGAACTTAGACGGATCGGGTCGCAATGAAATCCATACCGGGCTGTCTTTCTTTGACCATATGCTGGATCAGATAGGACGCCATGGCGCTATGGACCTCACCATAAGGGTAGACGGCGATCTGGAAGTTGATGAGCATCATACCATTGAGGATACTATGATCGCCCTGGGTGAGGTTTTTCATAAGGCCTTAGGAAATAAACTTGGCATAGAACGTTATGGCTTTTGTCTTCCTATGGATGATTGTCTTGCTCAAGTGGCAGTCGACTTCGGAGGAAGAAACTGGCTGGAATGGGAGGCCGAATTCAAACGGGAGAAAATAGGAGATATGCCTACCGAAATGTTTTTTCATTTGTTCAAGTCCTTTACTGACGGGGCTAAGTGTAATTTAAATATTAAAGCTGAAGGTACCAACGAGCACCATAAAATTGAAGGTATATTTAAAGCCTTTGCAAAAGCCATGAAGATGGCGGTAAAACGTGATGCCAATAAGATGTTTTTACCGAGTACAAAAGGGATGCTTTAAGATGAATTATGAAAATATAATTAAGGAATAGGCTAATTTTTTAAGCTGAATATCAAAATCTTAATAAATCGAAAGTTGAAATTAGTTATAATAGATTATGGTGCCGGGAATATTAAAAGCATACAATTTGCTTTTAAACGATTAGGATGTGAGGCTGTATTGTCTAAAATCCCAGTTGAGATCAGAAGTGCAGATAAGATAATATTTCCAGGAGTTGGAGAAGCCAGTTCAGCCATGAAAATGTTAAAGGAAAACCATTTGGACAGATTAATACCCACCCTCAAACAGCCGGTCCTGGGCATTTGCTTAGGTATGCAGTTGATGTGCCAACATACGGAAGAGGGTAATACAAAGGGTTTGGACATTTTTAAAACCGATGTAAAGCGATTTTCGAATTCTGTTAAAGTACCGCAAATGGGATGGAATATTATTAAAGATTTAAAATCAGATTTATTTAAGGGTATTAAGGAAAAGGAATATATGTACCTGGTGCATAGTTATTACGCGGAACACTGTGCGGAAACTATTGCTACCACCGATTACGAAATAAATTATGCCACGGCGTTGAAGCATGAAAATTTTTATGGTGTCCAATTTCATCCTGAAAAGAGCAGTGTTGCAGGCGAACAGATATTAAAGAATTTTTTAGAGTTATAAAAGTTTGGATTTTATAAGATTAATACCATAACTGTCTAAAAAGAAAAAGAACATGAGGATCATACCCGCCATAGATATTATTGAAGGAAAGTGCGTTCGTTTGACCAAAGGGGATTATGGCACAAAAAAAATATACAGTGAAAGCCCATTGGAAATTGCCAAGACTTTTGAAGGGTCAGGTATACAAAATTTGCACTTGGTAGATTTAGATGGTGCAAAAGCACAGCATATTGTAAACTATAAAGTTTTGGAACAAATAGCTTCAAAAACCGCTTTAAAAATAGATTTTGGTGGGGGATTAAAAACCAATGAGGACTTACATATTGCTTTTAATTCGGGAGCAAGACAGGTTACCGGAGGAAGTATTGCCGTTAAGGATCCTGTAACATTTGAAGGATGGATTTCAAAATATGGGTCAGCAAAAATAATATTGGGCGCAGATTCCGACAATGGTAAGGTAGCGATCAGCGGATGGACTGAGCAAAGTGAAAAGGATCTTATGCCTTTTATTAAAGGGTATCAGAAAAAAGGCATACGATATGTAATTTGCACCGATATATCAAAAGATGGTATGTTGCAAGGTCCTTCAACAGATCTTTACAAAACTATTATTGCTGAATGTACCAATAGTAGCAGCGATCAATCCATTAAGCTCATTGCTTCAGGAGGGATTTCTTCAATAGATGAGATACCGCTTTTAAAGGAAATCGGCTGTGAGGGTGTTATTATTGGTAAGGCACTCTATGAGAATAAAATTAGTTTAAAGCAATTGGAAAAATTCATTTAATAGAGCAAGGATTCCATGTCGAGGGAAGTAGAAAGCGAATTACTATATGCATTAAATTGAATTTCATCATCTTAATTTTATGTTGAAACAATGTTAACAAAACGAATCATTCCATGCTTGGATATAAAAAACGGACGCACTGTAAAGGGTGTTAATTTCGTGGATTTACGTGATGCAGGCGACCCTGTAGTATTGGCAAAACAATATGCGGAACGTGGAGCAGACGAACTTGTTTTTTTGGATATATCGGCTACGTTGGAGGAGCGTGCAACTGTTTTGGATATGGTATTGCACGTAGCAGAACAGGTGAATATACCGTTTACTGTTGGAGGCGGTATTTCAAGTGTTGAGCATGTAGATGCCTTGTTGAAATGCGGGGCTGATAAGGTTTCCATCAACTCATCTGCAGTAAAACGACCCGAATTAATAAATGAATTGGCCGATAAATTTGGCAGTCAATGTGTTGTTGTTGCTATTGACGCAAAGCAAATTGCTGGTGAATGGAAAGTGCATTTAGCAGGTGGAAGCGTTCCTACCAATATTGATTTATATGAATGGGCGCATGAAGTGGAACAACGAGGAGCAGGGGAAATTTTATTTACTTCTATGGACCACGATGGAACGAAAAACGGTTTTGCCAACGTGGCCCTTGCCAAATTATCTAAAGCGCTGAATATTCCCATCATTGCCTCAGGAGGAGCGGGAAATGTTCAACATTTTATTGATACGTTCAAAGAAGGACTGGCTGATGCGGCATTGGCTGCGAGTGTATTTCATTTTGATGAAATACCTATTATTGAATTAAAAGAGGCCTTAAGACGGCATAATATAGAAGTAAGACTATAGTGGTTTAACCTGATTGCTAAAGAACAATCCTATTGAATTGGTGTTTCAGTTTTTAAATTAAGATATTATGACAATTAAATATGATGATAATGGATTAGTCCCGGCGATTATTCAGGATGCCGTGACCAAAAATGTGTTAATGTTGGGCTATATGAATGAAGCCGCTTATCAAAAAACAATAGAGACCAAAAAAGTGACATTTTTTAGTAGGAGTAAGCAACGCCTTTGGACCAAAGGGGAGGAGAGTGGGCATTTTTTAAACTTGGTCAATATAAAGAACGACTGTGATAATGACACCTTATTAGTTCAGGTAAACCCTGTGGGACCCACTTGTCACAAAGGGACAGATAATTGTTGGGGAGAGGAAAACACTTCATCATTTGGTTTTATTTCCACTTTAGAAACCATAATTTCGGAACGCATTGCTAATGAAAATACCGACACATCTTATGTCGCTAGTCTGTTTGCAAAGGGGATTAATAAAGTGGCTCAAAAAGTTGGAGAGGAAGCCGTTGAAACAGTAATAGAGGCCTTGGACAACAATGATGAGCAGTTTATTTATGAATCAGCCGATTTGTTGTTCCACTATCTTTTGCTATTGCAGGCCAAGGGTTTTTCTTTTAAGGACATTGAAGCAGAATTAAAGAGCAGACATAAATAATTTTAAAAGCTGCAGAATCCTTATTTCTATTGGTTCAAAATGTAAGAATTAGAATTACAGTTGGTAAACGAAAGGACATTTGATAATTTAAAAATCTGATATTGAAAAAATATTTTTACGTTATTTCTATCCAGTATTTGGGGTATCGTTTCCATGGTTGGCAGAAACAAGCGAATCTAAAGACGCTTCACTTAATGGTAGACAGAACGCTGAATTATATTTTAGACGGAAAATCATTTAAAACATTATGTGCTGGGAGAACAGATGCCATGGTGTCTGCCGAACAAGCCGCTTTCGAATTGTTTCTTCAAGAACCAATTGAAGATCCCAACTCCTTTTTAGAACTTTTCAATTATAATTTACCGCAGGATATTCGCGCACTGGACATTCAAGAGGTGGATGAAAAGTTTAACATCATTCAGCATTCGAAAATTAAGGAATACCATTATTTATTTACCTATGGTGAAAAATGCCATCCCTTTTGTGCACCTATTATGACCACCATTTTAGATGATCTGGACATCGATCTGATGAAACAGGGAGCAAAACGGTTTGAAGGCGAACATTACTTTAAATCCTATTGTTATAAACCTACAGATCATGGCCTCTATACACGGGAGATTATGCTTTCTGAACTAAATGAAAATACGATTTACAAAGCGAATTATTTTCCCAAGAAAACGTTTTTATATCGCGTAAAAGGTAAAGGCTTTATGCGAAATCAAATACGGCTAATGATGGGTGCTTTGATAGATTTGGGTAAAGGTAAATTAACATTAGAAGATCTTGAAAAAAGTTTAATGCCAGGAAATGACTTGAGAAGAGAGTACATCGCTCCTGCCTCAGGGCTCATCCTAAAACACATTGAATTCCTATAAAACACATTTTCTTTACATCGAAATGCTAGGAAATACTAAAAGTCACGACTAAGTGTGTACTTTTTTTTAATTTAGAAACAACAAAGATTAAATCTCATGAATATCACAGTTCCTAAAGCAGCTTTTGACTTTCTAAAAAGATTAGAAAATAACAATAATCGTGAATGGTTTAATGAAAATAAAAAGGAGTTTAAGACCATTGAGAAAGAAATAAAGGCAGTCTACAATGCGGTAATGAATAACTTAAATAAACATGACAACATAGATAGACTTAAAATGTTTCGTATTTACAGGGATGTTCGTTTTTCAAAAAATAAAATGCCTTATAAAACCCATTTTGGTGGGTCTTTTCATAGAATAAAACCACAACTTAGAGGGGGATATTACCTCCATATTAAACCTCAAGATGAAAGTTTTATAGCTACTGGATTTTGGGAGCCCGCTCCTGCTGATTTATTCCGCATTCGTAAGGAATTTGAAATGGATGATGGAGAAATCAGAAATATAATGCATCAGGAATCCTTTAAACGTATTTGGGGAGAACTAGTAGGCGATGAGGTCAAAACAGCTCCGAAAGGATTTAGCAGGGACCACAAGGCCATAGATTTAATTAAAAAGAAACAGTACATTTTTATTAAAAGATTTACCGACAAACAGGTTTTAAGTCCAAACTTTATTGATGAAGTAGATCAGGCATTTAAAGGAATTCGTCCCTATTTTGATTATATGAGTGATGTACTAACAACAGATTTAAACGGTGTATCCGTAATCTAATCGCGCCAAGGAACAGAACTATTTCAGGACTTCCAGTTTATTTTTAGATAATCGATGATAGGCCTCTAGGACTATGAATGCATATTTAACGCCATTGCAAAAGGCAGCGCAATAGTTTAAACAGCGGTCAATAATTCCGGTTTTTCAAAGAGCTGTATGTTAGATAGTAATCGTTCCTTGACCAAATTCATCATCCTTTTGTTTAATGCACAAGAGTTTTCTATGTATAGGCTATATTCTTCCAAGGTAAACTGTCCGATAACCATTCCCTTTAAAGAGTTTCTAAATTTCATATCCTTATGAATGGCATTTTCAATATAGTCCATCCTTTTTTGTAGTGTTAAACCATAAAATACAGATTTATGTTTTAAGATGTAATTTCTGAAAGCTGCAATTAACAAACCGTTTTGTAACTTTATTACCGGTCGCAATACCAGATTCTGAAAACGCTCCTCAATACTCATATTATCATTAATAGTGGCAGTTAAAATTTCGGGCCTCATTTGTTTTAAACTAAGGTCTCTTGTGTTCATGATTCGGTGTTTTGATTAAAAATAGAGATTATTAAATCCGATAAACCTATTTAAAATTCTAATTATTAACCGGGTTATTAACAGGAACATTTTCTTTATTTTTCGACTAGAAAAGATGACCTTTTATAGTGTTGGTTTGACGAATGTTACAGACATAGCATTCAAGTGAATCATTGTAATAAAAAAATAAAATTTTAATTAAAATTGAAATGAAATTCGGCAAAGTAGATCATCCCGAACAGATTAGCCATACTTTACCTGAGGATCACCCCGGAACAGAAAGTGTGCTTCAAAGGTCAAATAAAAATGATGTACTTAAAATCTATGTAGGTCTTCCCAATTGGAACAGGACAAAGCTGAAGGGATTCTACCCGAGAGGAACAAAGGATGAACTGTCGTATTATGCTACTCAATTTAATGCTATTGAGCTTAATGCTACATTTTATCGGATTTTCCCAGCGGAACAATTTTCGGATTGGTATGATAAAACGCCTGAAGACTTTAAGTTTTTTCCAAAGCTTTATCAAGAAGTTAGTCATTGGAAGCGATTAAAAGGTACAGGAGCTATTGTTGAACATTTCATCAATAATGCAGCAAATCTAAAGGAAAAGTTGGGAACTGTATTTTTGCAGATGCCAGGTAATTTTACGCCCAGGGATTTTAATAGGGTTGTTAATTTTGTTGAAGAATGGCCCATAGACATACCATTGGCCATAGAATTCAGGCATTCAGATTGGTACAATAACAAGGAAATAGCGGAAGCATTATATCAATTGTTTGAACTTAATAGTGTTTCCAATGTGATTGTCGATACTGCTGGCAGACGCGATCTTCTGCATATGCGATTAACGAATACAACCACTTTTGTGAGATTTGTTGCTGCAAATCATGAAATAGATTACAAACGACTTGACGAATGGGTCATCCGTTTAAATCAATGGAAATCGAAAGGAATAAAGGAAATAGATTTTTTTATCCATCAAAATATCAAAAAAGATGTTCCGTTGCTATCAGCTTACCTTATTAAAAAAATGAATCACTATTTAGGGTGTAAATTAGAGGTGCCCGGCAATGATCAGTAAGGTTTGATTGACGTTAAAGTATCGTTAATATGACATGAACTGATGCAGTAAATAAATATATTTAGTTTCAAATCAATTTATTATGAAAAAACTAGTTACAATTACTGTCATCTGCGCAATTGCTCTTTTTACACTTTCCCTAACAGATAAAAAATCAGGTTTAACCAAAAATTTTAGTTTTGGGGATGCACAAATTGCTTCTATAAATCAGCTTGCTTTTGGCCCTGAAGGAATACTTTTTATTGGTGATTCCAAAAATGCTGCAATATATGCGATTGACACCAAAGATCGTGTTGAAAAGGAAAAATCAGAAGATATAAATGTAGATGATTTTGATATCAAAATTGCGGAAGCATTGGGACATAAGGTAGAAAATATTGCCATTACGGATATGGCCGTTAATCCTATATCCAAATCGGTTTATTTTTCAGTAAATGTGACCGATGGCACGCCAGTAGTATTAAAATTAGTGGGAGATGGTTTTGAAAATATATCCTTAAAAAGTACCTCCTTTTCCAAAATGCCCTTGGAAAATCCCGTTGGTTTAGACGAAAAAGATAGAAGGGGACGCTCTATAAGAAACTGGGCCATAGCTGATATGAAATATCACAAAGGTAATGTCATGGTTTCGGGATTATCAAATAAAGAATTTAAATCAACATTTAGAAGCATTCCTTTTCCCTTTAACGAAGAACAGGATTATGCATCATTAGAAATCTGGCATGCTGCACATGGTCGGTTCGAGACGTATGCACCAATAAAAGCGTTTGACATTATTTCGATCGAAAATAAGGACTATTTAATGGCTGGTTATACCTGTACACCATTAGTGCTCTTTCCTTTGAACGACCTTAAAAATGGGACACATCTTAAGGGAAGGACCATTGCAGAACTCGGAGCAGGAAATTCTCCAATCGATATGATTCAGTATGAAAAAAACGGTGAATTATTGGTTTACATCTCAAATTCAAATAGACCTGTTATGCGTCTTAAATATGATGACATCATAAACTTTAAGGACAGTATTACTCATGAAGTCTCGGAATTCGGTGCCAGTGATGGATTAGATTACGATAATTTACCCTTTGTTAATGTCTTGCAGATGGATAATCTCGACCAAGACAACGCACTATTATTGAGAAGAACGAGTTCCGGAAATCTGGTATTAACCAGTAGATCAAAAAAATGGATGTAATTCAAATGAAGTATACATTTAAGACCAGGGCTATCTTGGTCTTTTTTTGTTTTATGATTTTTATAAATTGTAAAGATGAACCGGCGATCAGAAATATTACAGTTAATTATGAAAACGCCAAAGCCGTTAGCGTATCTTTTGATTTTGCGTCAACTAAAGCGTTCTCCGTCCATTTAAAAGACAGAGCCACTCCAATCTTAGGGGAATATCAGACAGAAGGTGTCACACGGATCTTTACACCTGTTGTCCCTTTTTCTGATGGATTAACCTATGCTGTTGTAATGGATGAAAAGGTTGTTTCCATATTTTCAATTAAAAACGATACCGTTGAATCACCTGAATTAGTTGGAATTTACCCTTCTACAAATGAGCTTCCCGAGAATCTTTTAAAGATGTATTTTCAATTCTCTCAGCCTATGGAAGAATTGGGGGAATCTTTAGAACATATCACGGTTTTTAATAGAACTCTAAATAAAGAAGAGGCTGTTTTTCTTGAATTGGAATCCGAGTTATGGAATAAAGACCATTCCCTGCTCACGCTTTGGTTAGATCCCGGAAGAATAAAGACCGATTTGATTCCGAATCGGAAATATGGTTTACCCTTGTTAGAAGAACATGAATATGAAATTAGGATTGATGCGAATTTCAGAGGGGCCAATGGAAGACCTCTCAAAAACGAATATACCAAATCGTTTAAAGTTGGTAAAAGCGATAAAATGAAGCCCTCCCCTGAAGATTGGGAAATCAGTGTATCCGGAGATAAGGTTTCCATTGAATTTAACGAGCCCCTGGATGCAATTCTGCTAAAGGAGTGCTTTAGAATAGTGAATACAGAAAATAAAGAAATTCCTTGTTTTTCTAAAATAGAAGCCAAAGAACAGGTGCTCCATTTAGTTTGTCCTCAACAGCTAAATAAAGGAGAATACAAGCTGCTGGTAGATACACGTTTGGAGGATTTGGCGGGGAATAACTTAAATAGGCTTTTTGATGTAGATTTGTCGTCGAAGAACAACATGGACACAAGTTTGCAAAAAGAAATTAGATTTAAAATAAACTGATTTTTATTGACTTTCGTAAATTTCAGGTGTTAATATATTTTCAGTAAACGCTTTATTTCATTAAAGTTATGCCCGATTTATGCATAATGATTAAGAATTATTTAAAAATGTTGGGCATCGTATCATAGATTAGAATATTTCTCCTTTAAACAGGCTGTATTTTATAAATTTGCACACTGAACCAATTACATCTATTTATGAGTAAGACATTGTTTGATAAGGTTTGGGACGCTCATGTCGTAAGAAAAATTGAAAATGGTCCTGACGTCTTTTTTATAGATCGCCATTTTATACATGAAGTAACGAGTCCCGTAGCATTTCTAGGGTTAAAAAACAGAGGCCTTAAAGTATTGTATCCGGAGCGCACATTTGCCACAGCTGATCATAATACGCCTACGATCAACCAACATTTGCCAGTTGAAGATCCGCTGTCTGCGAATCAATTGAAAGCACTTGAAGAAAACTCCAAGGAACACGGTATCAGTCATTGGGGCCTGGGTCATGAAAAAAATGGTATTGTTCATGTCGTGGGACCGGAGAATGGTATTACGTTCCCGGGGGCAACCATTGTATGCGGGGATTCACATACATCAACACATGGTGCTTTTGGAGCCATTGCATTTGGTATTGGAACTTCGGAGGTAGAAATGGTACTGTCAACTCAGTGCATAATGCAGCCTAAGCCGAAAAAAATGCGCATTAATATAAACGGTGAGTTGAGTAAAGGAGTAACACCTAAGGACGTGGCCCTATATATTATCTCACAACTAACGACTTCGGGTGCCACTGGGTATTTTGTGGAGTATGCCGGTGATGTATTTGAGAATATGTCTATGGAAGGTAGGATGACTGTTTGTAATCTCTCAATAGAAATGGGAGCTAGAGGTGGTATGATTGCCCCGGATGAAACAACCTTTGCCTATTTAAAAGATAAACCAATGTCCTTAAAGGGAGAAGCTTGGGATAAAGCAGTAGCCCATTGGAGGACGCTTAAGACAGATGAAGATGCCGTGTTTGATAAAGAGTTTACCTTTAATGCTCAGGATATTGAGCCTATGATTACTTACGGCACTAATCCGGGGATGGGAATAGGTATCTCAAAAAGCATTCCCGCTGCACATGAGATTGAAGGGGGTGAGGCGACCTATAGAAAATCCCTTGAATATATGGGGTATAATGAAAATGATGTCATGATTGGTAAAAAAGTAGACTATGTGTTTCTCGGAAGTTGTACCAATGGAAGAATTGAAGATTTTAGGGCATTTGCCTCAATTGTAAAAGGACGTAAAAAGGCAGATCATATTACGGCATGGTTGGTGCCAGGGTCACACGAAGTGGAGGAAAAAATTAAAAAGGAAGGTATCCTGGATGTTATTACTGAGGCAGGTTTTACGCTTAGACAACCCGGGTGTTCTGCTTGTTTAGCTATGAACGATGATAAAATTCCAGCTGGGAAATATGCTGTAAGTACTTCCAATAGAAATTTTGAAGGACGTCAAGGTCCTGGTGCCAGGACAATGTTAGCGAGTCCTTTGGTTGCTGCTGCTGCCGCGGTAAAGGGTGTTGTAACAGATCCCAGAGACCTGTTATGATAGCTTATTTTAGAATGTATTGCTTTTTAAAATAAATAGTGACCTCGAAAATAACTTAATAAAAGAAAATAGTAACGGCCAAACCTATATTGGCGCTGATTTATATTAAAATATGGCTTACGATAAATTTAAAGTTTTAACCAGCACTGCAGTTCCATTACCATTGGAAAATGTAGATACAGATCAAATTATTCCCGCTCGTTTTTTAAAGGCAACAGAGCGTAAAGGATTTGGAGACAATCTATTCAGAGATTGGAGGTATAATTCTGATGATACACCGAAGGAATCATTTGTGTTAAATAATCCGATGTACTCAGGAAAACTATTGGTTGGAGGAAAAAATTTTGGTTCTGGTTCATCTAGAGAACATGCCGCTTGGGCTGTTTATGATTATGGTTTTCGTTGTGTTGTATCAAGTTTTTTTGCAGATATATTTAAAAACAATTGCTTAAATGTTGGTGTTCTGCCGGTTCAGGTAAGCCCTGAGTTCTTAAAGCAAATTTTTGACGCGATTTACGAAGATCCTAAAACTGAAATTGAAGTAAATCTTCCAAATCAAACCATTACGATCCTTTCAACGGGAGCAAAGGAAACATTTGAAATCAATAGCTACAAAAAAGAAAATTTGCTCAATGGGTTTGACGATATTGATTATCTTCAAAATATGAAAGACGAAATTGAATCTTTTGCTAACGATTTGATGTTATAAATGGCCAACCCAAAGCGAATTGAAATAATGGACACGACTTTACGCGATGGTGAACAAACCTCGGGTGTGTCCTTCTCGTCCTCTGAAAAACTGACTATTGCAAAGCTCCTTTTGGAGGAATTAAAGGTTGATCGCATAGAAATTGCGTCAGCAAGAGTTTCGGAAGGAGAGTTTCAAGCCGTAAAGGCCATTACAAAATGGGCTGAGGATGAAGGTTTTATTGATGTTGTTGAAGTACTTACTTTTGTAGATAATGGTGTATCCATAGATTGGATGATTGAAGCAGGCGCAAAGGTGCAAAATTTACTAACTAAGGGTTCATTGAACCATTTAACTTACCAGTTAAAAAAGACACCTAATCAGCACTTTAAAGAAATATCAGATACAATAGAGCTCGCGAAACAAAAAGGCATTGAAACCAATGTTTATTTAGAAGATTGGAGCAATGGAATGCGTAACTCCAAGTCCTACGTTTTAGAGTTTATGTCCTTTTTGGCAACCCAACCTGTAAAACGTATCATGTTGCCGGATACCCTGGGAGTATTAACACCTAGAGAATCTTTTGAATTTGTAAAGGAAATTCGCGATGCTTATCCGGAATTACATTTGGATTTTCATGCGCACAACGATTATGACTTGAGTGTTTCCAACGTTATGGAGGCCTTAAAAGCTGGCGTAGATGGTCTGCATCTTACAATTAATGGTATGGGAGAACGCGCTGGTAATGCACCGATGGCGAGCACCATAGCCGTTATAAATGATTTTTTACCACAGATTACCATTGGGGTCAACGAAAAAGTATTATACACGGTTAGCAAACTGGTTGAAAACTTCACAGGCGTAATGATTCCCTCCAATAAGCCGATAATAGGAGCCAATGTGTTTACTCAAACCGCCGGTATTCATGCTGATGGAGATAATAAAAAGAACCTTTATTTTAGTGATTTAATGCCTGAACGCTTTGGTAGAAAGCGTCAATATGCACTTGGTAAATCGTCTGGAAAGGCTAATATTCAAAAGAACTTACAGGAATTAGGTCTTCAGTTAAATGATAGCGACCTTAAAAAAGTAACCCAGCGAATCATTGAATTGGGTGATAAAAAACAGGTAGTCACAAAAGAAGATTTACCTTATATCATCTCAGATGTATTGGATAACAGTTACGAAGAAAAGGTGAAGGTGAATTCTTATGTATTAACACATTCCAAAGGGCTGAAACCATCTACAACGGTGTCTATCACCATTGAAAGTGACACGTACGAGGAAAATGCACAAGGGGATGGTCAATTTGATGCCTTCATGAATGCGATTAGACATATTTTTAAAAGAAAAAAAATGACATTGCCGGATCTTATCGACTATGCCGTTAGGATACCGCCCGGTAGCCGATCAGACGCCCTTTGTGAGACTATTATAACCTGGAAGCATCCAGATAAGGAATTTAAAACACGCGGTTTGGATTCGGATCAAACAGTTTCAGCGATAAAAGCTACCGAAAAAATGCTGAACATTATTATTAATTAAAGTAACAAACCAAAAAAAATCACACTAAATGAAATTTAATATAGCCTTGTTAGCCGGAGATGGCATTGGCCCTGAAGTCATCGATCAAGCGGTGAAAGTATGCAATGCTGTTGCCGAAAAATTTGGACATGATATTACATGGAAACCAGCCTTGACAGGTGCAGCCGCAATCGATGCGGTTGGAGAACCTTATCCGGATGAAACACATGAGGTTTGTACAAATGCCGATGCGGTATTGTTTGGTGCTATAGGCCACCCAAAATTCGATAATGATCCATCCGCCGCGGTAAGACCGGAACAAGGGCTGCTTAAAATGCGTAAAAAATTGGGCTTGTTTGCAAATGTCCGACCCACCTTTACTTTTCCTTCCTTAATTGATAAATCACCTTTAAAGAAAGATCGTATTGAGGGGACGGATTTAGTTTTTTTACGGGAACTTACTGGAGGTATCTATTTTGGTGAAAAGGGAAGAAGAGATGAAGGAGAAACAGCCTTTGACAATTGTGTTTATACCCGTGAGGAAGTTAAACGATTGGCGAAAAAGGGATTTGAAATGGCCATGATGCGTCGTAAAAAGTTATGTTGTGTAGATAAAGCAAATGTTTTGGAAACATCACGACTCTGGAGAGAGACAGTTCAGGCCATGGAGAAGGATTATCCTGAAGTAGAGGTGAGTTATGAATTTGTAGACGCTGTCGCTATGCGCCTGGTACAATGGCCAAATAGCTACGATGTCCTTATTACTGAAAACTTATTTGGAGACATTTTAACGGATGAGGCTTCGGTTATTTCAGGTTCTATGGGATTAATGCCTTCCGCCTCAATTGGTTCCGATATTGGATTGTTTGAGCCTATTCATGGATCCTATCCGCAGGCTGCAGGTAAAAATATTGCTAATCCATTGGCAACCGTATTATCGGCAGCCATGATGTTCGAAACAGCATTTGAATTACCTGAAGAAGGGAAGGCCATAAGAGCCGTCGTAAATAAATCCCTTGCACAGGGTATTGTAACCGAAGACCTGGCAAATGGAGGTAAAGCTTACGGAACTGCTGAAGTAGGGGATTGGCTTGCAGCCAACCTCTAAATCAAAGTAATTTTTTAGAGAATAGGGTCGCCCATTGGGAGACCTGTTTATAGGCCTTATCATTTCAAAATAGTGATTATTATAGGATTATATATTAATCGATGAACTGACATAACGCGCATATAAAAGAGTTTTGCGGGTGTTATATCGATTATTTTTTTTAGTCTTTTCGTATTGGGATAATTTCAATGACACAAATTAAACCCCAATTTACGATGAAACCACACTACTTATCTAAAGCAGTGAGAATCCTTTCCTGCTTGTCATTCTTAGCTTTAATCTTTTCGACTCAGCCTGTTGCTTCCCAAAACAAGCTAAAAAATCACAAACAGGTATTAGAAAAAAAACAGGAACTTGAAAATGCCCCGGTATTGAATCCGTTTTCAAGAGTAGACCTTTTATCCAGTGCCAAGCAAAGTAAATTAAAGAAGGGAGTGGAGCTGGACAACGCCACTATTTTAAGCTTAGATAACCAGAAGGTCGCTGAAATAAGAAATCAAAAACCTGAGAATTTAACCCTTAATTTACCATTTCAATCCAACGAAACATTGGTCTTACAATTAACAAAAGCACCCATATTTACAGAATCATTTAATCTGTATAAGGCCAGCGATCGCAAAAATCCAATTACATATAAACCAGGTGCTTACTATTGGGGCATGGTTAAAGGTGATCCTAATTCTATGGTTACCATAAGCATATTTGACGATCAAATTACAGGGGCAATTCATGTCAATGGAAAAAATCTAGACCTGGGACGTATTGAGAACGATAGCCAAAACGAACATATTCTTTATGAAAACAAAGACATCAAAGAACAATTTGATTTTGCATGTGAAGCTCCGGATCCCGATGGACAGGGCAGAAAAAATATTCAAAATAAGTCAATAATAGAGGCAAGCGCATCAACACCTGTGGATAACTGTGTTCAAATGTATTTAGAAGTAGGCTACTCATTATTTCAAAAAAAGGGATCTTCTGTAAGTGCCACATCAGATTATGTTACTGCCGCCTTTAATCAAGTTATTTTATTGTATGCCAATGAGGGGATAACTGTTAACATAAATGAACTAGTGGTTTGGGATACCCAGGATCCCTATAATAACAGTCTTTATGACTTTAGAGATGCGCTTGGTGGTAATTACAATGGAGACCTCGCTCATTTTATTCATTCAGGCGGGGGTGGAGGCATCGCCTACGTTGATGTTCTCTGTAATTCCTTTTATGGCGTAGGTCTGAGTGGTATAAGTACCAGCTATCAGGACATACCGACATATAGCTGGACGGTTGAAGTCATAACTCACGAAATCGGCCATAACCTTGGGTCCCCGCATACACATTCTTGTAGGTGGAACGGAAATAATACAGTGATTGACGATTGTGGTAATGTCTATTATATGTCAAACAATAAGGATGATGATGGCGACGGAATTGTGGATAATTTATCTGATGCCCAATATTACTCGCCGTGTTTTGATAATGTTGATAATATGATACCGAGTGGCGGGGGTACCATTATGAGCTATTGCCACTTAAATAGTGTCGGTATTGATTTTTCCCTTGGTTTTGGTCCGCAACCGGGAGATTTAATTCGGTCGCGTGTAGCCAATGCTTCCTGTCTCTCATCTTGCGGGCCAGTTCCATTGGATGTTGCAGTAATTAACAGTTCTGACGTGTCGTGTGGTGGTGTGGACGACGGCTATGCTACCGTGGAGGCATCGGGTGGATCCGGAAACTATACGTATAATTGGAATAATGGAGCTGTGGGCCCAAGTATTTCAGGGCTGTCTGCTGGTGATTATACCGTTACCGTGGATGATGGATCTTCTACAGCTTCTACGATCGTTACAATTAGTGATAATAATAACACCTATTATGCCGATACCGATGGGGATGGCTATGGAAATGCCGATGTTACGCTCTTAGATTGTACCACACCCGAAAATTACGTGTTGGATAACTCCGATTGCGATGATACGAATGCAACAGTTTATCCCGGAGCACCTGAATTATGTGATGACTTGGACAACAATTGCGACGGACAAATTGATAATGGGATTACTTACACGAATTATTATGCCGATACGGATGGTGATGGCTTTGGCGATCCGAACAATGTGATTTCTGCCTGTACCGAGCTAACCGGTTATGTGCTCGACAATACAGATTGCAACGATAACGACAGTACCATTTATGTTGGGGCTATTTGTGATGATGGCAATGCCTGTACAATTAATGATCTCATAGATGAAAACTGTGGATGCACGGGTACTTTAACCTTCGATACAGATAATGATGGCGTTTGTGATGCATTGGATATTTGCCCGGGTGGCGATGACACGATCGATACAGATGGGGATGGTATACCTGATTATTGTGATTGCAATCTGGCAACCACCAATTTCCCAGGGGATTCAGTGAATCATTCAGGGCCAGAAAGTACATCTGTAACAGTAACTCTACCCTCAGGAAGTAGAAATGCTACGTTTACGATATCCAATCTTAACCAGGTTATTGATAAAAAACCAACGAATCGATTTATTGATGTCGTTGAGGTGAGTTATGTTGATGCTAATGACGTTCTACATAATTTTGGGTCTTATTCTGCATCCAGTTTTTCGTCTGTAGACATAGACATTATGGATGATGTGGAATCTGTAACCATAACCTTATATGATGGTTACGATGGTGATGTCAATCGAAATATTTCTGTTTCAACGTCTATCGTGAACTATTGCAGTACGCTGATAAGTTGTCCTGATGCCGATGGAGATGGTGTATGCGATGCTGATGATGTGTGTCCTAATGGAGACGATACCGTAGATTCAGATGGCGATGGCATTCCTGATGATTGTGATACGCCTGACGTTCCATGCGAAAATATAGGATACACTCTCTTTAATCCTACTTCATTGAACGGTGTAAGCGAAGTAACTAAAATCTTTGATACTGTAATTACCGATGTTTCATTTACCATATCGGATATGGATCAGCGAATCAATGGAAAACCATCATCGCGGTATTCTGAAAAAGTAACGGTATCGTACAACGATGGAACGGGTTCACAAATCTTTGGTATATATGAAGGCCTAAGTAATGCTTTGGTAGAAATACAAGGTGTTGTGGCCTCCGTCACCGTTTCATTGTCCAATGGTTATAATGGAGGCATTGACGGCCCATTAAGTATTTCCTTAAGTGAGGTATCTTATTGTAATGCTATTTCTGCGACAACAATACCGGAACATTCAATTGAGGACGGTTTGACTAACCTCCCTGTACCCAACTTAAAAATGTTTCCTAATCCAGCCAGTGATCAACTTTTTGCACGGATTGCTGATAGGGCGAATGTCAAAGTTGTCATTTCAGATGTTCTGGGTAAAAGGCTTAGCGAGCAACATATTGTGAATTCCAATCAATTCAAAATTGATATTCATAATTTAGCCGGGGGGCATCTGTATTTTGTCGCTTTTAAAATAGAAGGTAAGCCTCTGCAAGTGCGAAAGCTCATTATAAAGAATTAAAATTTAAATTATGCTGTAATACAAAAGCCATCAAATAGATGGCTTTTGTTATACTAGCTGTTCAATTCGGCACGAAATTGTAGTACCTTATTTTAAAACTTGGAAACAATATTTTCCAACAAACACCCCTTATTATTTGATTAATGAAAAATTCGTGCCGCTTGGTAATTCGAAAATCTCTAAGTCAAAATAGGGGAGAGCAGCAATCAAATGATCAAAAATATCTGACATGATATATTCGTAATTTTCCCATCGCTTGTCACGGCTAAATGCATAAATCTCCATAGGTATACCTTGTGTGGTCGGTGCTAACTGCCTGGCCATAATCATCATGTCCTTGTTTATGGCAGAGTGATGCTTCAAGTAGGAATCGATATACTTTCTAAATACCCCGATATTGGTCAGGTTTCTTCCATTCAACAGTATCTCTTTATCAATGGCATTGTCTTTATTATAGTCATCAATATCCTGTTGTCTCGATTCCAAATAGGAGGTCAGTAGTTGTATTTTTTTAAGACGATCTACATCTTGTTTGGTTAAATATTTAACCTTACTTTGATTAATGTAGAGTGCTCTCTTAATACGTCTTCCTCCAGAGGTGGTCATACCGCGCCAATTTTTAAAGGAATCAGAAATAAGAGCATATGTTGGAATGGTAGTGATGGTCTTATCGAAATTCTGAACCTTCACAGTGGCTAAATTGATCTCAATAACATCGCCATCGGCACCGTATTTTTCGAAAGTGATCCAATCACCAATACGCACCATGTCGTTAATGGAGACTTGAATACTGGCCACAAAACCTAATATGGTATCTCGGAAGACGAGAATAATAATCGCGGAAGCCGTTCCTATTCCTGCTAAGAATTCAATAAATTTTATGCCGCTTACTATGGCAAACGCAGAAAATATGCCCAATATCCAGGCAAAAATCATAAAGACCTGAATATAACTGTCGATAGGTTTATCGTTATATCGTGGAAGTTTTTTTAAATAATCTTTAATACTATTTAAGACACTTCGAATAATCCAAAGGGTCAAAACAATTGCAAAGACCTTCAAACCTTTTTCAACGACGTTTTCAAATTGCTCAAAATCATAGAAGACTATAGGAATAAATTTTATGGCAATGAGCAGGGGTATAATATGCGCAATGTTTCTCGGGACCTTATTAGTTACTAACAAATCATCGAAATTCGTTTTAGTTCTTACAGCCAGTTTGGTGAAGGTGATCCGAATAATTTTTCGAACAATAAAATCTGTCAGAGAAACGACAATGAGTAACCCTATGAGCAGGGCAATCATATTTAAATAGGTAGCTACTGTCTCAGACAGACCTTGACCTGTAAGGTAATCGTAAACAAGATGCGTCAATCTATTCATTGTTGAAACTTAAAAATTTTTTATCAATATAAAAGGTGCCAAATGGAATCACAGAAGCCAATAGTACAAGATTAAATTGTCTGCTGTTCCATTTTAATTCAGGTTTTAGGATTATCGACAGAACGATATAGGTAATAAATAATAAACCGTGAGGCATACCGAGAAATCTCACATATTGCGGATCGCCCATGGTGTATTTTATAGGAGTCGCAATAAATAACAACAGCACATACGACAAGCCTTCCAAGAAGCCAACTATCCTAAAAAGTTTAACTTTCGACATTTCAATTTTTTTTTTGCAAAAATACATCTCAATTTAAAAATATCATCTTAATATTATATTAATTTAAGCTTTATCTTAGAATGGATCAATATCATGGTATTTAATCAGGTATGGTTTTAATGATACGAAATTAGGCCATCTCATATCCTCCGTTGTTTAGTATATGTAGTATATTTAGATGAGTATTTACGCGTAAATGGAGCTATCAGGAGAAACTAATAATGGAAACGGCAGATTTGGTATGTGCAAAGTCGGACGGTTGAGCTATCAACTTCAAAATAGTAATTAGTGTAATGTACAGAACCTTAAACGTGATATTTAGAATTGCCCTGTCAATGCTCATAACACGGCTATTACAAGTGTCCTGTTCGGATAATGAACACTGCGATTCTGTAGTGGTTCGTTTGAGATGAGGTCGATCATACTTAAAGTTAAGAAGTTTATAATAATGTCAGAACTATGAAAGTTTCCTTTAGGATTAATAATACAGTACAAACCATACATACAGACGATGGTGAAACACCGTTATTATGGATTATCAGAGATGTGCTGAATTTAAAAGGAACAAAATTTGGATGCGGAAGATCTGCATGTGGAGCCTGCACCATTCATGTGGATGGCCAGGCTGTTCGGTCATGTTCATTTCCTGTAGTATTGGCGGAGGGGCGAACTATTACAACCATTGAAGGCCTGGGAACTCCTGACGATCCACATCCTGTTCAAAAGGCATGGATTGATGAAATCGTTCCTCAATGTGGGTATTGTCAACCCGGATTTATGATGGCGACTGCGGCCCTTTTGAATAACAATCCCATCCCCAGTGATGAAGACATTGATAATTCGATTAGTAATATTTGCAGATGTGCAACCTATTACAGAATGCGAAAGGCCATACACAGGGCTGCACAATTGCAATCTGAATCTAATGATAATAAGTAGACCCCTAATTCATGGGTAAGAAAACGATTTCCAGAAGAAAGTTTATAGTCCGCGGCGCTCTGGGGACTATCGGTGTATTAGCCGTAGGGACTTATGTATTTAGAAATCCTTTAAGACGTAAAGCGCTTCAATTGGTTGATACATTGGATTCCTTGTATGTTGGGAATATCAGTGATCCTATGTTATGGTTCGAAATCACTAAAAAAAATACCGTTGTACTTCATTCGCCCAAGGTGGAAATGGGACAAGGTGTCTTTACAGGGTTGGCTCAGATAGCAGCAGATGAACTTGAGGTTGGCATGGATCAAATAAATGTTGTTCATGCAAGTACGGATAGTGGCAATATTGATGGTATCAGCACGGGAGGAAGCCTTTCTATTTCCAGTTTATGGTATCCGCTAAGAGAATTGGCTGCTGTTACGCGAGAAGTTATTAAAGCAGAAGCTGCTAAAAAGTTCGGTACGGTTATAAGTCAATTACAGGTTTCCAATGGAATAATACATTTTAAGGGTATGTCGATGAGTTATGCCGAAATCATGGCCGGTGTAAAGAAATGGGAGCTTCCTAAAGAGACTCCTGTTTTAAAGGAGCTAAAGGATTATAAATTTATAGGGAAACCCATTCCAAGAATTGATTTGCAGGATAAAGTTTTCGGAAAACCGCTCTTTGGAATGGATGCTGAAATGCCCGAAATGCTCTATGGTGCTGTAGTAAGGCCAAATAGAATAGGAGCGATTTTTGTTGAAGCCGATACTGCTCAGGCTGAATCAATGCCCGGTGTAGTTAAAATAATTACACAACGTGATTTTGTCGGTGTTGTGGCCAAATCCTATATGCAAGCGGAAAATGCGAAACATGCTATAAAAGTGAAATGGAAGGTATCGCGTAAATGGCAGAGCGAAGATATCGAGGATATGCTAAAAGTGGGAAGGGGATCCTCCCAGGTGATTCAGGTTAAAGGTAACGTAGAGGATTCGTTTTCAGAAGGTGATGATGTTGTAACGATGGAATTTAAATCACCCATTGGGGCTCATGCACAGATTGAACCTAATGGAGTAGTAGCCTCGGTTGAAAAAGACCGCGCAATTATTATAATTTCTACACAGGTGGTCAGTATTACAAGAAAGGAAGTAGCAAAGAGTTTAGGGTTTAAGGAGGATCAGGTTAATGTTATTCCGACTCATCTGGGTGGTGGATTCGGGCGACGCTTGCATACCCCTCATGCCGTACAGGCTGCCCTTATGTCAAGAGCTGTTGCTAAGCCGGTAAAATATTTTTTCAACAGGCAAGAAGAATTTCAGAATGATATGTTTCGACCACCTACGCATCATATTCTAAGGGGGAAATTAAAGCATGATGGACTTATAGAAACTATTGAACACCAGTTTTCGAGTGGTGATGTAGCCCATAATTCTGCTTTTATACCCAACAGTGCACTTCCTGTCATCGGAACTGATTTTGGAGCCGTCAGAGGGGCTTATATTCGCTACAGCCGGATTCCAAACCAGAGGGTTAAGGCATGGCATGTCGATTTACCCTTTGCCACGAGTTGGTGGCGTGGTTTGGGTTTGTTGGCCAATACTTTTGCTATTGAGAGTTTTATGGACGAATTAGCCATTAAAAGTGGACTTGATCCTGTTGAATTCCGTCTTCGACAAATCAATGATGATGCAGCCGGAACACGTTTAAAAGCGGTTATAAAAGCAGCGGCTGAGGCCTCTGGATATACCGATGAGGTTATTAATAATAGTGCCATGGGGCTTGCAGCATCAGTCGATACAGGCACGCCATGTGCACAGGTTGCAGAAGTTTCCATAGTCGATAACGAAATAAAAGTTCATAAAGTGACCTGTGCTCTGGATCCTGGGGTAGCCGTAAATCCAGATCAGGTCAAAGCGCAGTGTGAAGGAGCAATTATAATGGGATTAAGTGCTTCATTATATGAGCGTATGTATGTCAAAGATGGAGCATTGCAACCTACTATGTACGGACCATATAATATGGCGCTAATGAGACATGCTCCAAAAGAAATCGATGTCATCTTATTGCAGGGGATTGACAAACCAGGCCCTGTAGGGGAACCGCCTCTGGGTCCAGTTGCAGCTGCCATTGGAAATGCATTGCGACGTCTTACCGGTAAGCGCGCGAATAGCTTACCATTAACAGTAGTCTAAAAAACGAAAAAAAATTGCATACCTATTGAAATAAACGTATTTTTAAGGAGACACTACAGATGTTGATGTATTCCTTTAGGGTGTCAGGGCAGAACCAATTTTAGAAACTAAAGAACAAAGCCTCAAGCGTTAAACTAAACTTTCATATCATTATCATATGATTTTTCGAAGTTTGTATGCCTACAATTGACGAAGTGCGGTACTAACAGTATATAAATATTATCTTTTTTAGAAATGACTTAGGTCATTTTTTATCGCTTTAAAAGCTAGTAGTTTTATGTCAAACTAAACAATGTACATACTATGAAAATATTTGACGATAAGCACATAAAGAATGTGGTCTTTGTTGGTGCACATAACAGTGGAAAGACCGCGTTATGTGAAACCATGTTATTTGAGGCAGGTCTGATAAACAGACGCGGAACTATTGAGGATAAAAATACGGTATCTGATTATCACGAGGTAGAGCATGAGCGTCAAGCTTCAGTATTTGCAACACCAATACATACGGAATGGCGAAATTATAAGATCAATATTATAGATACGCCCGGTTTGGACGATTTTATAGGTGAAATTATTTCATCCATCAGGGTGGGAGACACGATTGCCACCGTTATAAACGGTAGGCAAGGCGTAGAGGTTGGCACTGAAATTATCTGGAATTACTCCGATAAATATAACAAGCCAACCTTATTTATTATAAACCAGATTGATCATCCGGATTGTCATTTCGACGATGCTTACAAAAGTATTAAAACCCTGGTGGGCAATAACGCGGTTCAAATCCAGTACCCTATAAAATTGGACGGAGCACAATGCATTATTGATGTTTTAAAAATGAAGTGCTACAAATTTGGTCCTGAAGGAGGGAAGCCTGAAAAATTAGCCATACCGGATCATGAAAAAGAGAGAGCAGAGGCCCTGCATAACGAACTTGTAGAAAAGGCTGCTGAGAACGATGAGGAGCTTATGGAATTGTATTTTGACAAAGGTACATTGAGTGAGGACGAAATGCGCCAGGGCATAAAAATTGGGATGCTGAACCATGACTTATTTCCGGTATTCTGTGTTTCTGCCTTGAAGGATATGGGTAGTGGTCGTCTTATGGGTTTTATAGATAATGTGGCCCCTGCTGCGGCCGATTTAAAGCCTCAACAAAGTCTGGAAGGGGATGAGATTGTGCCTTCTGTGGATGCTCCAACTGCGCTATTTGTATTTAAAACATTGTACCAATCCAATTTGGGACAAATTACCTTTTTTAAGGTTAAATCCGGTGAAATTAATGTCAATGACAAATTGACCAATTCCAGAACAGGGGAGACTGAGGTTATTAACCAGTTATTTATTATGGATGGAAAAAACCGTCATCCTGTAGACAAATTAACCGTTGGTGATATAGGCGCTACTTTGAAGTTGAAATCCACTGAAACAACGGATACCTTATACAGTGGAAATAAACCAATAACGGTAAAACCAATTCAGTACCCCGATCCTAGGATTCATAAAGCTGTTTTGGTTGAGAACAAAGCAGATGATGAAAAGCTCAGCGAAGTATTGAGACGTATCCACAAGCAGGACCCTACTGTTGTAATAAGCTATTCGAAGGAATCTAAGGAACTATTACTGGGGTGTCAGGGCGAACTCCATCTTGCCATTATTGATTGGATGCTCAAAAACGAAAATAAAATAAGTGTTACCTATAACAAACCAAAAATTAAATATAGAGAAACCATTCAGCGTTCTTCAACAGCGAATTATCGACACAAGAAACAGTCGGGGGGATCGGGTCAGTTTGCGCAGGTACATCTTAAAATAGAACCCTGGTATGAGGGTATGCCGGAGCCTGAAGGATTTAATATCAGGGGTAAAGAAGAAGTGGATTTACCCTGGGGAGGTAAGCTGGTGTTTTACAACTGTATTGTTGGAGGTGTCATTGATTTACGTTATTTGCCCTCCATCATGAAAGGTATTATGGAAGTTATGGAGGAAGGACCGCTGACTGGGTCTTACATCAGGGATGTTCGCGTAATGGTTTATGATGGCAAGATGCATCCGGTTGATTCTAACGACATTTCTTTTAAAATAGCTGGGGCTCATGCCTTTAAGGAAGCCTTTTTAAATGCCAATCCGAAATTGCTGGAACCGACTAATGAGTTAACGGTGAAGGTACCGGAAGATATGGTTGGTAATGTCATGACCGACCTGCAATCCAGACGTTCTATAATTCAGGGCTTTGATAATCTTGATAAATATCAAATTTTGAAATGTACCATTCCTGCCGCTGAATTATATGGGTATTCAACCGATTTAAGGTCGTTGACCCAGGGAAAGGCAACCTTTAGTTCGAAATTTTCGTCGTACCAATTGGTACCGAGTAATATACAACAACAATTAGTAAAAGCAGAAGTGTAATTAAAAAGTAAAAGCATGATAGTTAAAGCAAATTATTTAAGTGACCTCAAATTTAATTTGGACACCTGGAAGAGAGAACTGCGTTTTCATTTTGATGAAATGGATACGTTTGAAGAAAAATTAGAAGAAATTGCAAGCCGTGAATATGACAAAAGAGCAACCATAATGATTGAAAATTTCCAAAATAGAATCATGATTGAAAAAGCGGCGATTTCAAAATTAAAGCATCGCTGCAGAAATAAATTAGCCAATATTTACAAGGCAGATTATAATGAAAACATTGATGGTCGTTTACAAGGAGAACAGAACATGCTTAAAGACGATATGCGTACTTATATCAAATTGCATTATGATTTGAAAGAGGAAATGATGGATTTCTTCAGACAATATCTTTAATTAGTGTGTTTAACTATCTTATAATGTGTTAAATACAATTTAAAACAGGTAGTTTAAACCATTGGTCAGTCAATGAACTAGAACGGATGTATAATCCATTAAAAAAGGTCTTTATAGACCTTTTTTTTATTTTATAGTGCATGTAAGATCAAATATTTGATTGACCGTTTAATAATAAATATTATATTTATATAGAATTTACCAATAGGGCCTGCTTCAAATTTTCGAAAATTAATCTAAAAATTTTGTGTAAATCGTGTCAATGGAAACCAAGAACATCACATCCCGCAAAAAGAAGCACGCTGATTTTCAGGATGCATACAGACGATCGTCTAATTTTATGTCGTACAGTAAGGAGGACTATAAATCTTTTAAATTGAAAGGTAACGGAGATTTAAAATATAAAAAATCAGATGAATCTGAGAAATAGTTCCGGAATCTGTAGGAGTGGAGCACATAAGGTCGTCGCCTTATAATAGTATTTTCTATTTTACATAATATAAATTATAATTCCCTTATTAAACAATTTACGTATAGCTTCGCTATTTTACCATAATATCAGATATAGCAGCTTTAGCGCTATATCGGTCGATATTATGTAAAAGTAAATTGTGAATCTCAGATGGTTATTAAAGTTTTATAAACGCATCTATTCATACTGTACAAATTGCTCTTCTATTTGTATATAAAATCAAACTACAATCGTAATACGTATAGTTTCGCTATTTTACCATAATATCAGATATAGCAGCTTTAGCGCTATATCGGTCGATATTATGTAAAAGTAAATTGTGAATCTCAGATGGTTATTAAAGTTTTATAAACGCATCTATTCATTATTTGTGAATCTCGTCTCTGTTTGTACATAAAATCAGCTATAATCGTATTACATATAGCTTCGCTATTTTATCATAATATCAGATATAGTGGCTTTAGCGCTATATCGATAGATATTATGTAAAAAGAAATTGTGAATATCAGATCGTGATAAAAGTTTTACAGACGCAACTATTAATAATATGCAAGTTGCTCTTCTATTTGTATATAAAATATCGTAGGACTTAAATACCTGCCTGCATCAGGCAGGCAGGTATTGTAATTAACACAATTTTTGTTTGGTGTGATAGGTTCAGAAACCTCTGGTAATTCAGTATGTACTATTTATTGATTAATAGCCTTTAAATGCGCATAAACCGGGTGTCCCTGTATTTTCATTTCCACTGCCCTGTCAAAAATCTTAATCCCTTTTACGGCATTGAGTTTGCCATCCGGAGCAAAGGCTTTGACACCATATAGATCGCCGTTTTCGTTAACCGCTTTAACATGGATGATATTACCCGACCTGCTGATACCTTTGACGTCCAGCTTTGTCTGGTCTTCTGTTAAGGCCTTAACGTCGTAAATCGTACCATCCTTTCCAATAGCCTTAATTGGAGCATATTTATCCTCTGCTGATTTTTGCATTATTTTTACGGGTAACTCTGCTCCATCCACAAACGCTTTAATGTTCAGGAAACTATGTTCTTTCGAATCCTGGGTTGCCAGGACATCAAAAGTGTTGCCAGCCGCATCAATAGCTTTTACATTCAGATTTTTACCCTCGGGCGTTATCGCCTGTATACGCCATGCAATCCGTTCAAAATCGCTCTGATATGGCCCTATCTCTACATTTTTTTTAGGCAGTTTAAAATTATCTTCATTTTCAGACGGATGCATCGCCTTAACATGTGCAAAGATGCTATGGCTCCTTAAAGTCATCTCTCTTTCCTGGGAATTAATTTTTATGCCTTTTATATCATTAAGTTCTCCCGTTGGTGCAATGGCCTTAACCCCATAGAACTTACCTTTTTTGGTCAGGGCTTTCACAATGACAATATTATCATATCTCGCTACGCCAATTATTTCCAGATCCTCTCCTTCCGGAGTTACAGCTTTCAGCTTGTAGGCCGTTCCTGTTTCGGTAATGGCCACAACAGGCGTAAACTGATTTTTACTCACCAATATCTTCACCGGTAAGATATCACCGTTTACAAAAGCTTTGACGTCCATCAGGTTATCCTGATCGGAGTCTTGAATGGCCTTAACATCGTAACCATCTCCGGCATTATCGATCATTTTAATATCCAATGTCTGTCCGTTTGGTTGGATGGCTTTCACATTCCAATAAATAGTCTCAAATTTTACAACATCTTCCGAAGTATCTTCCTTACTTGTTTTTTCTTTTGATGGGGCATTGTTACAGGCCACTATTAAAAACATAAAGCCAAGAATAAACAAATTATGGATTGTTGTTTTAATAAAAAAATGGGTTGAAGTTTTCATTGTTACAGTAACTTTAAAATTACCTAAAGTTAAAAAAGGAGGATATTATTTTTCATGACATTCGTCATGTAAAAGAGATCACAGGTTTCGTCTGTGAATACATTATAGAAGCCCTCATGAAACAAACGCATTGGCATTCACCCGGCTCAATACGCGATCTATTTTTTGGTTGTAAAAGATGGCTACAAGGCTGAGTGTTATTGGTGTTCAGTGCGTCATTTAATGATTCGGTCTATAGAATAGGTATCATACGACTTCCTATCGCTAATACCCCGAGTTCTCGGAATCACGGGTAACGACAAACATCTCTACTTCTCGTAATTATGAGACTTAATTCATTTTTGTATCCCATCGCACCGCTAAAGTCCTTGGAAAAAAACATTTTGTTGCATCACAGGCCTGATAAACTAATTCGCCTTCCAAGAATGGTGCTATATCGAATCTGTTGGCCTTGGTAAACGCTATGTTAAGTTGTATTGAAAAATCATTTGAAATCACCATGAATTCACCATAGTGATCAAGGTGCCACGGTTTGGGCTCATACTTATATACATATGATATCACAGTGAATTCCGGCGATGATTTGAGCTTGAAATTGGTCTTGATGAAGTTCTCATCGGCAACATTATCTGGCTGAATATGGTACCCCGAGTCTATTGTAAATGAAAACTTGAGTTCCAGTCCCCTATCATGCCTGGCTACAATACTGCTCCCATTACAGTTGACAAACTGTTTGAGTTTCGAATTGCTTATCGGCCGCTGTCTTTGCGCTTCTTCAGGTTTCTTATACTCTGTGCCACAGCTTAATATGAAGAGCACTAAAACAACTGCGATACAATTTTTAACGAAGTAATTCATCGAGTTTCTGTTTAACATGTATGAGTTTGGAATCAAAATTCTTTGTATCCAGCAAACTCATAAATTGTATCTGACCCTGCTGATCTATAATGATGTTCGAGGCTAACATAATTTCGTCTCGCGCCAATTCAGGCAGAACATCATGGGGTGCAAAACTGCCCGCTACTGCTCCATCCGTATCCAATACTACCGGAAAGCTCAAGGCGTGTGGTTTTACCAATTTGTCTATTATTAATTTCTTCGATTCTTTTACATCAATAATTAAAACACCCACGCCCTTGTCTTTGTAGTCCTTATATAATTGTTCCAAATGCGGGGCTTCAGCATTACAGTATGGACACCAGGTTGTTGCGATATGAATCACCAATACTCTGCCACTGTAGTCGCCTAGACTAATTAATTCGTCTTCAATAGACATGAGCTTGAAATCAGGAGCTTTTATAAGATTCCGCTCAAAAGGCGTATCCGAAACCAGTGTGAGATTGTTGTTCTTTTCCTTACAGGATAATACGCTTAACACACATAAAGACAGGCTTAGAATCTGAAGGGAAATACGTTTAAAGTTTACATATGCTTTCATGAGTCGATAAATTAGGATGACCTAATTTCTAACTCCAAGGGCGTGCCAAATATGTAATAAACAGAATATCAGTAGTTTAAATATAAACTAATGGCGAATTTAGTAACGAATTATCGTAATATTATGATATTTCGTTCTTCATTCTACGAATTATAGTGAGTTTTTAAATAAGGTGTTACAGTGATGCCACCACCGTATTCGAAGGGTTTTCTTCTTTTAGTACAATATCTTTAACTGCAACGTGCATATCCCCTATTTTCTTAAGGCTAAGCATACCCTTATAGTTGATACGCTCCAGTTTTTTTCTACAGCGTTCTGATATTGCCGTATCATCATCAAAGATGAAGGCATCGAAATCGTATTCCGGTTGCCCCGGTACCTTGATAACGGGAAGAATTTGCTTCATACCGCGTCTGCGAGGATAAGTAAGCGGTTCATAAGGTGCACCTGGGATGAAGGTATAAATCGTATACTGACCTTCGGCATTGGTTTTTACCCATGCCCTATGCTCAATGTATTTTTTCCCATTTGTCTTAAGGGTAATAAAATCGCCATCGGCATTCGGTTGGTAAATATATAAAATGACATCTTTTGCAGGGGTAATTCCGTCACTGTAATAAATGGTCCCGGTAATTTTTAACTTATTTTCCTGAGTTTCAAAACTCGGAATCGTATCGGTGCTGTTCAGATGAATTTCGGAATAATCATAAAGTGGACTCCGATTTTTATCGTTTATTGAAGCCTCTTGTGGAAACAAGAATTGAACACTCAAAAAACATGTAAAACAAATTAGGGCAGATAGATTTTTCATGGTTTATACATATTGTATTCTTCCTTAAAACTATATAATACAATAGGTTAATACACAAAAAATCATATGAACTCATGAAATACACGATGAAATGAACAAATTAAAGCGGAGCGCAGAAACAAGCCGTTTCGTTCATCGGATAAATAGGTTTTTAAACTAGTCCCTAATTTTAATTATGGTCCTATTTATGTGTTAGGTCAGGACTAAAGAGTGTATCTTAAAGGTCCTTATCTTCTTTTGGTTTTACCATGCCACTGTACTGTATGGGAAAACGGTAAACACCATTTACCGACATTGTGGATTTTAAACTTGGAAAGATGTTGATATAGACCTGAAAAGACTCTTGATTTCCTTCGGCAGTAAAACTGATGCGATAGCTGCCATCCTTTTTTTGGTTCACCTGATAATCTTTCATCAGGCTTTTTAGCTCTATGGCACCATCACCAGCATCATATCCACCGCGCATTTGACGTTCACCAAAATAAGGTAAATAGGAATAAACACTGTCGTTATGAATGCGAAGATAATTGGGATTGCCTATCAAATTTATGTTACCTGGCGTATTACCGGGCTGCATCAGGCCTGAATTAAAGACTTGTTGTACGGCATTTGTAACCTGAGGATAGGCCATGTCGGAGTCAATTTCGTAGGCTTTGGATTGCACTATCGACTCCAAAACTTTGAGTTCCTCCACTGTAGCAACTGATTTTTTAGAGCCGCAGGAGACAATTAAAAAAATAGATAGAAAAGTTATGAGCTTAAGGGCTTTCATGACACTTATTATATATAATACATTAGTTTTCACTAATTTACAAAATTAGAGCTTAAAATCATACTTCTATACCCTCTAATAAAGTGTCCAAGAACGATAAATTAACTCATCCATCAAATACATATTTTATAGATAAAGTGTATTCTACCAACAATTTACCGAAATAATGCGTCACCTGTCAATAAATTTTGCTTTCAAAAAGGCGCTTATCTAGTTTTAGAATACCAAATCTTTAAAACCTATTTATTATGGATACTCATTTTTCCTTATTTAATCAGATTAACAGTTTGTCCTTTTGGTTATTGCTTGAGAGCAATTACAGAAGTTGTGTGCAATTAAATGCCGATGAGGATCGGTTTTTTATTTCCATTAAAAAAGGTAATGCCATTTTATATGCGCATGAGATTAGCAGCCTGAGTAAAAAAAATAAAAAATACCTACAGTTTGAACTGGCTGCGGTTGTCAATCACCTGCTCCACATCAAAAACAACATAACCTTTCAGAATAAGAAAAGCGCCTAAGGCTTTAAAATCTTACTTATCGCGTCCATCCATTCATCCATGGCCGTTTTATTGGTATCGAAAGCCAGGCTCCCATTGCCATACGGTGCATAAACCAATGGATTGGTTACTGAGAAGAATCCAATGGTCGGTGTTAAAGCAGCACTGGCCAAATGCATCACGCCATTATCTGCAGCTATAAAGATTGAGGTATTGGCAATGATAGCACCCATTTCCCTTATGTCCTTACTATAAAAATGTGGCGCCCGAAAATTAATTTTAGAGCTATTTTCAATGGGTAACATTTCGATAACATTATGGTCTGGAAAGTCTGTGAGCAGTCGTTCATAGAAGGAATGCCACCAGGATTCGGAATAGCATTTATCACCGGTTGCATTTGTATAAATGCATATGGTTGGATTTTCATTGTTAACAATACGGTCTAAAATGGATTTCCCAGCAGATAATTCTTCCCTGTTCAATTTGATGTTTAAAAGTGGTAGTTTCCCGGTGTTTTCCCGGTGTCCAATCTGATGCAGATAATATCTTAAGTTGTATACCGGGTATTTTGAGATATGATGGTAATCCGTATAGGTTTTTTCAATAGCCTCATATACTTCTCCGAAAACCTTAAAAGAGGCCTTACTAATTTTTGTCAGAAGCCGACCTGAAGATGAGTTTCTGTCCGCATTAATAACCAGGTCATAGCGTCTTCTCGTAAGCTTGAACCATTGTGCTATATAGGAGATTAAATTATTAAACGGCTTTTTGGGAAGCTGCATGATATGCCTGATCTGTGTGTAATTCTGAAAAACCGCATGGGCTACCCCTCCTTTTACAAACAGATCAATCTGGCAGCCTGGAAAGGTATCAATGACTTCCTGAACGATTGGTGTTAACAGCAATTGATTCCCTAAACGGTGATTTGGTCTCACAATCAACACCCTCTTGATATCTTCAACCTTTAGTGAACCATAAACTGGTTCTTTGTAAGAACGACCTACATTTCTGGTGATGCTGTGCATGACCTTTCTGCGGATTTCATTGATACTTCTGGGTACTTTCATGGTAATGCTTAAACGGGCGCAAATTACAAATAAATGGTAGAAAAAACGGTTGTTTATCTTTGATTTTATCGACCGATAATACGAGGTTTTGTAATCACCCTTTTGGAATTAATGAAGTAGACCCCGGTAAGCAAAATAATAGCAGCTATAACGGACTGCAGGGTTATTTTCTCATCCAGGACCCACCATCCCAGGATAAGTGCGATAATAGGGTTTACATAGGTGTTTGTGGCTACTTTCTCCGGAGAGACCTCCTTCAACAGGTAATTGAATGCCGTAAATGCGATAATGCTTCCAAATAAAATAAGTAATAGCATAGACCATTGTACATCAGAGCTCCAGGAGGATGGTAATGACCAGGTTTCACCAAAACACAGACTCGTAATGGCTAGCATAATACCTCCGCTTAGCATTTGATATCCGGTATTCACAAAATAATTTGAGGGCATGTCTGCCCTACCAACAAACAAACTGCCATAGGCCCAACTTACCATACAAACAAAAATCATAATCATACCGATGATTTGATTCTCTTGGCTAATCAGTTCTTTTTGACTCACCAGGAGATAAATACCAATAAAACCTAAAACCACGCCTATGTAAGACATTATGGATATCTTCTTGCCCTGCAACAGCCACATTAATATAAGGACAACTAAAGGCTGTGCCGATATTTCCAATGCGGCGAATCCACTGTCTACATATTTGAGTGCCCACACCACTACCCCATTGCCAAAGGTTAAAAATAGAAAACCGGCAATGATCGCATTTTTCAATTGTCTCTTGGTAATTGCAATACTCACCTTTAGCACTTTGGCAATGATAAAAATAAAGATACTGGAAACAAGAAATCGTATGGAGGCCAATTTAAAGGGAGGTAATTCACTTACGGCTATTTTATTTAATAAATAGGTAGATCCCCAGATAACATAAATCGCAAAAAATGCAAGTATGATGGTAATGCTTTTACGGGAAACGGCCATATAAGAAAAATAAAATGTCTTGAAAAAGGATTAAGATTTGGCAAATGTACATTTATTTTCAATACCCTTATTATGCCGAGGTACTATTCCTCGGGAGCATATCCATGTATGCGTTCGAAAAGCACATCAAAATTTAAACGAATGTAGGCATTTAACTTTTTCCGATAATCGCCTTTAAGCCATTCAACGAAATTAAAGGTACTTTTACTAATGCATTTCGTGTAGCGATTAATTCTGAAATCAATATCGTCACCAAGTTTTTTGGCCAGCATAATGGCATCATAGACATCCTCACTATTCTCGATGCATATTGTGGCATGTTGTTTTATGGATTGCTCCAAAACCGCTTTCGAAGATTTACCTTGCCTGATACAATCCACGTAGGTCTGTTGGATATCGAGATACACCTCTTCAGAATTTGAAAACTCGGCACGCAGTTCCTCAGGCATCTCATATTTGAAATTACTTTCCAGTTCTTCATCGCTTAACAGGGAGTCCAGATAATAATTTGGAGATTTAAAAATGCGCTGCCAGTCCAAATTATCGCCCCAGGGACCAAAACGATGAAAATTATTTCCCAGATCGACAACAGTAAAGGTGTTTTTATTTTTTAGCACTCGCGAACCACGACCAATCATCTGATAGTAGAGGGTCAGGGATTTGGTTGCCCGATTCAGGATGATACTTTCGACCGTGGGCTCATCAAATCCTGTGGTCAAAATACTTACAGAGGTTAAAATGGCATCAGGCGTATTTTTAAACCATTTTAAAATCATGGCGCGCTCCTTTTTGGTATTGGTATTGTCTAAATGCGCAATGTTGTACCCTGCCCGTCTAAAGGTCTCATAAACATGCAATGAGGTGTTGATACCATTGTTGAAAATCAAGGTCTTTTTTCCCTTGGAGCGCTCCTCATAGACATAAAGGAGTTTCGAAAGCATATCATCGGCCGTGTAGAGGTCTTCTGATGATTTAACGGTATAATCGCCATTGGCGCCCACAATTAGAGAAGTCAGTCCCACATTGTAGGAATACATTTCCGCACGGGCAAGGAAGCCATTCTGTATTAAGGACTCAATGCTTTCCCCTACAATAAGTTCGTTGTAATTGTCGGTCATGGGCAATTCAATGCTCGAACTGAGCGGTGTTGCCGTAACACCTAAAATAAAGGACTTACTGAAAAACTTAAAGAGTTTGGTAAACGAATTGTAATGGGCTTCATCAATGATAACCAGTCCAATATCCGAAATGTCCAGTTTGTCATCGTTCAGACGGTTGTTCAGGGTTTCCACCATGGCAACAAAACAACTGTACTCCCCCTGGTCACTCAAATCCGCCTTGCTGTCCACCACCTTGTTCACCACACTAAACTCGGTAAGCATTTTCGAGGTTTGCTTACAAAGTTCTATGCGGTGTGTCATCACCAGGACCTTTTTGTCATGGTGTTTGAGATACTGCCGTACAATCTCAGAAAATATAACCGTCTTCCCTCCTCCTGTTGGTAATTGATATAAAAGATGGTAATCTTCCGGAGATTCTTCGAAGGCCTTGAAAATCTTATTTATGGCACCTTTTTGATAGCTGTATAAGTCCTTGCCGGTTTTACGTTCTTCTAATTCTAATGTTGAAACACCCATAAAAATATTGTAATGCGCAAAAATAACATCTTTATGGAGTTTATGGTATATGATTGTCTCTAAAATTATTAATGGATATTAACAATGACGACTTTTACAACGTGTGCAAGGCATCATACATTCTGAAAAAAACTAAGATTTTGTGTAACAAAATGGGCAACCAGGCATCTAATACCTAAACTTTTACATTCTGAAAAGACATTTTAAATCACTCATATAATTAAATCGATACACAATGAACAAAGCAGTTACAAACATTTTTGGTGCACTTGTATTTTTTATAAGTACCGGATTTCAATTAAGCGCACAGGACCTGGTTGGTGCCTGGGAAGGTAAGTTATCAGTACAGGGAACGGAGATCCCTTTAGTGTTTAATATTAGCCAGGAAGAGGATGCGTATGCATCTACTATGGACAGTCCATCGCAAGGTGCAACAGGGATTCAAATGGATGAAACCACCTTTGTAGACAATACCGTGACCATAAAATTTAGCCAGGCCGGTATTAAATATGTTGGTACACTGAAAGAAAATCAATTGGAAGGGACCTTTTATCAAAGTGGAATGGAACTTCCACTAATCCTGACAAAAACGATTAAAACCTTACCTGGCGACACCAGTCTACCGAGCACGGAAGACGAACTGGAGGCGCTGGCCAACCTGGATTCCGGGGACTATAAATACAGCGTAAAGGATTATTTTTCCAGACCCAAGGCAAGATCCTTCAGCTTTTCACCGAATGGTGAGTATCTGTCTTACAGAGAGAAAGATGAAAACACCAAAAACCATGTTTATGTAAAACATCTTGAAACCAATGAAGTCACTCGGGTTATAGAGGAAAAGGAAGAACTCATCAGGGGATTCGGATGGGCAAATGATAACCGTTTGGTGTATGTTATGGATAAAGGCGGTAATGAAGACTATCATTTATTTGCAGTTAATATTGATGGTTCCAACCAAAAAGAACTCACACCTTTTGAGGGCGTGAAAGTAAATATACTGGAAGGATTAAAAGAGGATAAGGATCATATGATCATATCCATGAACAAAACAAATCCGCAGATTTTCGAACCTTACAAAATCAATATCGTTACCGGCGAGCTCGTTCAGCTGTATAAGAATGAGGATGTGGCCAATCCAATAAACACCTATTTGTTCGATAAAGATGGAAACCTCAGGGGATTTGCCAAGATCAGAGATGGGGTGAATATCGATTTTTATTACACTATAGATGGCAAAAACTACGAAATCAATAAAGAACTGAGTTGGAGAGATACGTTTAATGCCTTGAGTTTTAATTATGCCACAGAAAATCCGCATGATGCCTATGTGGTATCGAATTTAGAGAGTGATAAGGCCCAGATTCTGTTATACGACCTTAAGGAAGATAAGGTCATTGAGAAGTTGTTCTGGAATGACGATTATGATGTTTCGAACCTAAGACTATCAAGAAACCGAGGCTATGAGCTGGACTATTTTTCCTATGAAGGCGAAAAAAGGGTCATTGTTCCGGTGAGCGATTACTACAAAAAGCTGCATCAAAAGATTACTTCTCGATTTCCGAACTACAATTATACCCTGGCCGATGTCACAGATGATGAGAGCAAGTACCTCATATTTTTACAAAGCGATAAGTTGTACGGTACCTACTATGCCTATGATGCCCTAAAGGATAGCTTCGAATTTTTATACGATTTAATGCCGAATCTCATTGAAGACGATATGGCCGAAATGCGTCCTATAACCTTTACCAGCCGTGATGGAAAAACGATTCGTGGGTATATCACCCTCCCTAAGGAAGCGATTAATGGGAAGAAGGTACCGGTCATTGTAAACCCCCACGGTGGCCCACAGGGCATAAGAGATTCCTGGGGTTTCAATCCTGAAGCGCAGCTATTCGCGAGTCGCGGGTATGCTACCTTGCAGGTCAATTTCAGAATTTCAGGAGGCTATGGAAAGGCATTTTTAGAATCAGGATTCAAACAGATCGGAAGAAAGGCTATGGATGACGTGGAAGACGGATTACATTATGTAGCTGAACAGGGATGGGTGGATATAAATAATGCCGCTATCTACGGGGGCAGCCATGGCGGCTATGCCGTGCTTAGGGGGCTGACAAAAACCCCGGATCTATATGCCTGCGGTGTGGATTACGTCGGTGTATCCAATATCTTTACGTTTTTTAATTCCTTTCCTGAATATTGGAAGCCCTACAAAAAGATCGCTCAGGAAATATGGTATGATGAAAACATCCCGGAGGAAAAGGAAATTATGAAGGAAGTATCTCCGGTATTCCATATCGATAAAATAAAGAAGCCCTTATTTGTGGTACAGGGGGCTAATGATCCTCGTGTGAATATTAACGAGTCCGACCAGATAGTAAAAGGACTCCGTGCAAAAGGTGTAGATGTCCCCTATATGGTTAAATATGACGAGGGTCATGGCTTTGCAAAGGAAACCAATAGCATTCAGTTATATGAAGCGATGATCGGATTTTTGGCAAAACACCTCAAAAAGGAGATCTCCTACCCTATAAATGACTAGTATTTGATTTGTGACTAATGTGAAAAAGCCATTTGAGTAATCAAATGGCTTTTTCTTTACATTCCATTAGGATTTAATCTATCCCAATTATTAAAAACAAACCTGGCACGAATAGATCGTGTTTTAAAAGTACCTTGGTTATGCTCTTTTTATTATGTACTAAATAAATGCACCCATCCCCTCTTGTATTCAAAATGCCTTAAGTCCCCAAAAAGAAGTGTTAACTCATAATCTCTTTTTTTGATATAATCGACGAAATGCACTTTTAAGCCCAAAAATACTTACAAAATACATACAGTTTATCGATAAAATACTATTTAATACGTTTATTGGTAAAAATTTTTGTAGTTTTCGCTTGAATTTAACCTACTTAATTATGAAAAGAATACTACTCTTAATTTATTTTATTGCTGTAAATTATACTTTAAATGCGCAGCAATGTGATGAGACATTACCAATAACAGAGACTTTTGATGATGCTAATGTAATTGATGTTTGTTGGAACCTTATTGACGCCGACGGTGACGGAAAAAACTGGTATTGGAGAGATTACGGAATTAGTAACGGTGGATATAAATGTCTTACATCCCGATCTTTTAGTTCTTCTTCGGGAAACTTAGATCCGGATAATTGGATCATTTCTCATGTTATAGATTTAACCACGTTTAACACAAATGATAATATTTATATTAATTATAAAGTAAGAGCAGAACACCCTTCATTTGCACATGAATTCTACACGGTTTATGCTTCTCCAGGTAATCAAATTTCGGATTTTGAATCAAGTCCTGTTTCTAGAGGAGAATTTGCAGATGAAGTTGGTGCTAGTGGCGCATTTGTAAATAGAAGCTTAGACATTTCTTCTCTAGCTGGAAATATGATTTACATAGCTTTCAGGCATGAAAACATTGCTGGATCACAATTTATATTAAACATTGATGACGTTGTAATAAGTAATTCTCTATTAAATAATGAAGAATTCATTGATTTTGATTTCAAACACTATTATAACAAAGATTCCAGTACATTAATTATAGAAAACAACCATAATCTCGAGAACATCCAAATATATAACTTACTAGGAAAACGTGTACTCAATAAACCGCTTGTACAATCAAAAGAATATATTGATTTATCAAGTTTAAACAGAGGCGTATATGTCGTTAAAGTTAAAAACGATATTAGTTCTAAGACCTTTAAAGTTATGAAATATTAAATCTATTTTGATAATACATTTAGTAATAAACGAAAAAAGAGCCGCATCAAGCGGCTCTTTTCAATCACATTTAGTTAATTAATCTATTGTGGACTGGAGGATACTATTTTCTTAATCATCGTACCTTCCTTAGTCGTTAACCTCACAAAGAACATTTGGTTGTCTGTTCCTGAAAGATCGATCTTACTGGAGTCCACAGTACCTTTAATATATTGTGTGTTCTCAGAACTTCTGATCAAAGCACCTTTAATATCGAACACCTCTATATTCACATCGGTATCGTAATCGAAGGAATACTTAATGTTTACCTCCTGATCAAATGGTACCGGATACGCTAAGAAGTCAACTGCTTTTGTTATCGCTTCTTTGGCTCCTTCACCGCAGTCAATACCGAGATCAACAGTATAAGTGTTACCGTCATCAACACCAGGTCTGTCGCTGCATCTGCACAATTCCTCACAGGTCACAGCGTGGGCAATTACATAAACGGGACCACTTACATTGGTGAATGTTACGGAAATACCCGTTGAATGATCTAATGAACCTGCATTAAAGGTGTATTGTCCTGGTGCAACGGTTGGTGTACCGTTCTTTTCAGGGTACATATCACAACCGACATAGACATGGGCTTCACTCATGGCATAATCCATACCTATTCCATCATTGTCAATAGCATAGGTTACCGTTATCTCCCCTTCTTGGGAATAATCTACAGTAACACTACCGACTAGAGCACCTTTGGAGACATCACATTGTGCTGCTCCTGCATACAATGGTAATTCAGAAATGTCTCCTTCGTCATAATGATTCGTCCATCCCCAACGCTTAAAGGAAGGAATAAAGCAACTCGCTGTTTCCATATCCATAGCAAAGGCGGTCTCACAATTATCGTATTTATCAATTTCACGTGTTATTGTGCAAATCTTCATTGCAGAATTACCACAAGAATCAGTATACATAAACTTATAATCTTGCAACTGAGCACAACCATCTTCACTATATCTCATCTCACCATCCTTAACACCACTTAACGGTCCAGTTCCATCACAGTTGTCAGACCAAGATCCTCCAGCCCATTCTGTTGGAAATTCTTCCATGCATATGGTCATTGGTTCTGGGCAGGTAATTACTGGTTTTTCCAAATCAGGAACAATTGTAAAGGTAGCACTTGCTGTTATTGGTTCGATACAGGTATCTGTAATGGTCCAGGTCACTGTAATGGAATCACCACAGGCATCTGGCATTTGCTCACCGGCATCATTGGATAACTGTGGATCACAT
>NZ_JAKMCM010000004.1 GCF_022662015.1 Aestuariivivens sediminicola
ATCCTAATGCTGCTTCTTGTGCTGCTATCCAAGCGCCAAAGTCACCTTCTTGATAATCACAAGCACTCACTGAATCATTCTGTGGAGCCTGAACGATAGTCACTGCTGGAGCAGCTTCTACTGTAAATGAAGATGAACAACTGGTTGGTTCAGTACACTCATCATCTACTGTCATGGTTATTGATACAACGCCATCACAAGCATCTGGCAGTGAAACATTATTAAGATCATTTGCTGATTGCCCATTTATCATATAAGTTACTGTAACTGGGGTATCTCCAGGGGTCACTGTAAATCCAGCTAACCAATCCGAAAACGTATTTGCCTCAAGATTACAAGCGTTATCACTATAGGCATCCGGACACGAAAATGTCACTTCTTCCAAAACGTTTAAAGTGGCTGTTGCAGTTGGATTATCAGGTAAGCAACCTGGGCCAGATACCGTTACTGAATATAATCCCTCATCGGCTAGCGTCACTGAATTAAATTCAATCGTATTTGTTCCTTGTCCAGGGAAATCATCCGGCAACACACCTGATGGTCCAGACCACGTGTAGATATATTGATCTGTGAAATTAATGTTATTAATAGGCTCTCCATTGTTTTTAAATAATGTAGCCGATAAACTGGCACTTGTATTCTCACAAACTTCATCACCAGTGGCCTCAATTGTAAAAGGAAGATTAAAATCACCCCCAACAAAATCCTTTAGATCTGCAGTAATTTCTTTAGAAGATCTGGTTTCTAGCATCCATGTGGCATTACATAAATCTTGCACTGTAGGAGGATTAGGAAGCCCATCAAATGCGTCAGTTAAATCAATAACCCCTTCATAGAATTCATTGTAATCATATTCCACCTGACCTGCAGGAACCGAAAATCCAGCAGGGACAGGGGTTGTTCCTCCATTATTTTGAGCTATCGAAGTTGTTGGAGAAACATCTATTGGTAAAAGGGAAAGATTATTACCAGCTGTCCCATTACCAGGACCAACCCATCTGAGAATTGTTATGTTTGCTTGCCTACCTCCATTTTCAAAATCTGCTAAAACCAGTAAATCTCCAATGGTATGTGCTGGATAAAAAATATTTTGCCCTCCCGCATTTGTAGTAGCAGATGTTCCGTTGATTAAAAACCAAAACCCAATATAGCCAACGCCATTATTGCTTTCACGGTCTCCAGCAAAAAAGAGATATGTTTTAGCGGGATCATAATCTGTATTAACCGTAGTTCCATCTGGTAATTCACAATCAGGATCATTTACGAGGCCTGTAAGAATGACAGCTGCCGCATTCATGATATCACTCTTGGCCTGCATCGGACTTAATGTCCACTCATTGTATTCATTGGAGTTGTTATTATCCCCAAATAATTTAAAGTCTTTTGAACCGGTATAAATATCATCTTGATTACCGGTGAAAACATCCGAGCGATAAGAATAAGTGGGCTCTGATTGCAATTGGGGTGTGCCCCACTCGAACGAATTACCGTTTATACAAGGGACTACTGTCTGCGCCTGCAAACTCGTTGTTGCAAACAAAAAAAGCATAAGCAAGCCGAAGCCCATTATACTTTTTGAAATGATACCACTAACTCGAGAGCACCAGCGTATCGTTCGTGAAAAAGATTGGGTAAAATTGTACATTAACATAACATTTTTGTTTAATTAATAAATGATGTTAACATAAATAAGACAAGACAATCGCCGTCACTGAGTGTCACTACAAAAAGCGCTAGCACATTGCTAAATTTTTGGTAAGTCAGGGCTACTTAATACTGCTATTAATCAAGTATGCTCTTCACTGAAAAATAAGTAGAGAAAGTTTAAAACATGCAGATTTGAGGGATATTCAAAGTTAATCTAACCCCTTTTCATTAACAAACAGGTAATTCAACTTTTAGACCATCCGCTAGAATTATTAGATTATCGACATGATTTTTTTCGATTTTTAGACGATTGGTAAATTTAACCGATTATCAGTTATCTACCCGAATTATTGTAGTTTTCCTAAACAGAAGGCCTCTTTATTAACAGTATTGCAAATGAACAGTGATGTTCTAAAGGTTTAAGATCCTGATCTGAAAACAATTACTTCCATTGACCATAAATATGCTATAGATGACATACCGATTTCAGTTGGTCCGTCTCAAATCAAAAATGTTAATTAAATTTTAAAAATGAGGCCCTTACCCCTATGGATTAGTGCAAATAATTATCTTTAGCGCTTTAACAAAAAAACTGATATGAAACATTCGATTATTTTACTTTTATGTATCGCATTCATCTTAAGTTGTCAGAAAGAAGTATCTCGCGATTATGCCATTGTAGCCGGCACGGTAAGCAATGGTCCGGGCAAGGTCAATCTTGGCACCTTAGACAGAAGTTTTACCATGACCATGCCTACCGATGCTAATGGGACCTTTCGCGATATCATTTCTTCCGATTTTGGTCATTTCATGTTCTTCGACGGAAAGAACTTTACACCGGTTTACATCGAGAAGGGCGATAGCATTCACATTAGCTATGATGCTAACGATTTTAATAACTCCTTAACCTTTGCCGGAGATGGAGCCCCCATAAGTGACTATCTGAAAAACAAATCCACCCTAGAGCGGGAATTAAGGGGTCCTGAAAATGTATATACCTTGGATGAGACCACTTTCAAAACCACGTTTACCGGCATCAGGGATTCACTGTTGGCCAATTTAGATGCAACTGCCGGTATACCGGAATCTTACAAGATAAAAGAAACCCGAAATATCAACTACAGTTACCTGGGGCAACTTATGAGATATCAGCCCTATCATGCCTATTATACCGGGAACCCTGATTTTGAAGTCTCTGAGGATTTTTTAAAGGAGTTGGATCAGATAGATTACAACAATGAGGACGATTTTAAGTTTTCAAATGCCTATGCCAATCTGGTGACAGGACACTATAACAATAAAGCTCAGGAGCTTATCGAATCCGATTCACTCGCCGACTATGCGGCCCTTCACAAGGCCATCTCCGTTGCGACGAGCGAGCTCATTAAGAATAAGTTGCTGTTCAACAGTGCTAAAACGGGTATTACCTACACCGATGATTTGGAAGGCTACTACACTTCGTTTATGACACATTCAACCAACGAAGAGCACAAAACTGAAATTACAGCGACTTATGATAAACTTAAGGTGCTTTCCAAGGGCAGTCCCTCACCAAAATTTACGGATTACGAAAACTATGCAGGTGGAACCACCTCATTGAGCGACCTGGAAGGTAAATATGTCTACATCGATGTCTGGGCTACCTGGTGCGGACCCTGCAAAAGGGAAATCCCATTCCTAAAGGAAGTAGAGGCCAAATACCACGATAAGAACATTGCCTTTGTGAGCATATCCATTGATAAGGTGAGCGATCATGAGAAATGGAAGACCATGGTGGAGGAAAAGGAACTCGGCGGTATTCAGCTGTTTGCCGATAACGATTGGAATTCGGCATTTGTAAAGGAATACCAGATCCAGGGCATCCCCCGCTTTATTCTCATCAACCCCGAAGGTCAGATTATCAATGCCAATGCACCGCGACCCTCGGATCCTAAATTAATTGAATTATTTACGGAATATAATATTTAAACCCCGTTAAAGGGAACGAAATTACATTGAAAAAGGTTTTCCGAATGGGAAACCTTTTTTATTGGCCTCAGGAGCCGTTTTGGTCCTCGGCGTTCGTTTTCCTGTTTGGATCCGCCTGTTCCGGTGCCTTAAACAAATCCAAAAAAGCTTTCCCAAGGTAGTCTATCACATGACCGGCCATTACACTCTGGTAGCCAAAATCCTCAACGGCGATGTCCGCCGATTTGCCGTGCAGGTACACTCCGAACATACTTGCGGTCAGGGGATCATAGCGCTGCGCCATCAGTCCCGTAATGATCCCGGTCAGTACATCCCCGCTACCCGCTGTTGCCAGCCCCGGATTTCCGGTGGTGTTAATGTAGAGCTTCTCTTTAAAAACAGTTACCGTATGTGCCCCTTTTATCACCACGATACAGCTGTATTTTTTTGAAAAGGCCTTTACCTTTTGCAGCTTGTCAAAATCGTCTGTCCATGGACCAACGAGCCGCTCGAGTTCCTTGGGATGTGGCGTTAGCACACAGTGCTTTGGCAGTAACTTCAATAAAGCGTTCTTTTGAGACAAGATATTCAGACCATCAGCATCGATGACCAGGGGGGCGACATTCGATTTCAGGAAGGCCTCGAATGCATTTACGGTAGCATCAAGAGTGCCCATCCCGATGCCTATACCTACGGCCGTCGGCTTGAACTCATAGGCTATAGAGCTGATGTTTTCCTCATCTTTATCCGTAATCACCATGGCTTCAGGAACAGTAGACTGCAGGGTATGATAGCCACATCTCGGAACATAGGCAGTGACCAATCCTGCTCCCGCCGATAAGGCTGCTCGGGTTGACAAGACAACCGCACCGATCTTACCATAACTTCCGCCAATAATCAAACCGTGTCCAAAATGGCCTTTATGGGCATATCTATCCCTTGGCTTGTATAGGGTAAGGACCTCATACTTACCGATCAACTCCGCCTCGACCTCAGTGCTCTGTAAGAACTCAGTATCAAATTCGATGTCCAAAACCTCCCACTGCACCGTATATTTCGCCGTTTCCGGTAAAAAAAACACGAGTTTTGGTGCTGCAAAAGTTAAGGTATCCCCTGCCTGTACAACTCCATCTGGATCTTCTATGGGCTTTTCCATATAAAGTCCCGAGGGGATATCAATGGATAAGGTAAAGGCCTTGCTGGTTTTAAAATGCTGGAACAGGGTCTTTACCCAGTCATCGACAGGTCGGTTCAAACCAATGCCAAAAACGGCATCTACAATAATGTCATCCGGATGTATTTCCGGAAAGGCCTTCCCCTTCTTTAACAATATCGGCCAATCCTTTGAAACGGTCTTGATACGATCGTAATTTATCAGAAAATCCTTTGAACGCTTGTCGCTGTAATTGACAATATAGGTGTTTACCCGATACCCATGGGTTATGAGGTGCCTGCCCAGGACCAGGCCATCTCCGCCGTTGTTCCCGATTCCGCAAAAGATATGGACTGGAACCTGCGCCCCCTGCATGCGTAAATGCATCCAATTGAACAGTTGGGTTCCTGCACGTTCCATGAGATCGGCCGAAGTGATCTTCTGGCGCTCAACAGTAAGTTTGTCGCCTGTGTAAATCTGTTCTCTGGAAAATAGCTTCATCGCCGGGACGGTTGTTAATTTATCAATACTTCAGCTTTTTAGCCCGTTATAGTTTAATTAAATGCATGCTTAATAAGAATTTTATAAAAAGCAATGATTTATTTTTTTATTAAGTTAAAAGTAATACTTTTGGACTGTATTATACAGTAATACCATGAATCTTTTAGCCCAAAATATAGTTTTTACCTTGCCTTTTTCATCTCTAAAGGCCGTATCTTTTTTTGGAACTACTACAAGTACTACAACCCCTTGGGGTTGCTAATTACATATACTTCGGACTATTTTTGTGATTTCTATAATCACATATTTTTAATTATTTTTCACAACAATCAATGTATTAAAACATGCAAGTTTTAAAATTCGGAGGAACTTCTGTAGGTTCATCACAAAATATAAATAATGTTATTTCCATTTTAGAAAGCTATTCTGAAAAAGATAAAGTGGCCTGTGTGGTCTCTGCTGTCGGTGGCATTACCGATAAATTACTTTTAGCCGGAGAACAGGCTAAGAACAAGGACAGGGTATTCGAAGCGACCTTTAATCGTATTAAGGCAATTCACCTTGAGATTATAGAGGACCTCAATCCATCAAACAAGCAACCACTACTCCATTTTTTAGACGAAACATTAAACGCCTTGAAGAATCTTTTGGAAGGCATTTATTTAATCAATGAGCTATCTCCTAAAACATCGGATAAACTGGTAAGTTTTGGTGAAAAACTGTCCTCCTTCATTATGGCTGAAACGATGAAAAACAGGACGCTTTCTGCAGCCAGGAAGAATACTCAGGACCTCATTATAACCAATGCCAACTATACCAAGGCAGAAGTCGATTACCCTACCACCTATGCGAACATTAGGGACTATTTTAAATCGGCTAAAGCCCGGATTACGATTTTACCCGGTTTTATAGCTAAATCGGCTCAAGGCGAGGAAACCACCCTTGGCCGTGGGGGCTCCGATTTTACGGCGGCGATACTTGCTGCTGCCATGGAGGTGGAACAACTGGACATCTGGACGGATGTGAGTGGCATGTTCACGACGAATCCAAAATTAGTAAAACAGGCCTACCCTATTGAGACGATATCCTATCAGGAAGCCATGGAGCTCTCCCACTTTGGGGCAAAGGTTTTATATCCTCCTACGGTGCAGCCTGTCCTGGACCTGAATATTCCAATCCATATCAAGAATACGAACCGACCTGAAGATACGGGGACCATCATTTCCAATCTGGAATCTCAGAATGGTAATCCGGTAAAAGGGATTAGCAATATTGGAAATATTGCCTTGTTAACCCTTCAGGGCAGTGGAATGGTGGGTATTCCAGGGTTTTCAAAACGCCTTTTTGAAACCCTGGCTCAGGAAAAGATCAATGTGATTTTAATTACCCAGGCTTCATCAGAACATTCCATTTGTCTTGGTATCGATGCTGCGGACGCTGAAAGCGCCAAAAACGCGGTAGACCAGATCTTTGAAAATGAGATCGCACTTCATAAAATCGATCCTATTGTTGTAGAGACAGGCTTATCCATTATAGCCCTTGTCGGTGATAATATGAAGAACCACCAGGGCATTAGTGGTAAAATGTTCAGCACCCTGGGAAAGAATAACATCAATATCCGAGCGATTGCCCAGGGCGCTTCAGAGAAGAACATTTCGGCGGTAATTGCCGATAAGGATGTTAAAAAAGCATTGAACACGCTTCATGAACAGTTTTTTGAGGCCAAGACCAAACAGCTGAATGTATTCATTACAGGGGTTGGTAACGTTGGGGAACGTTTGGTAGAGCAAATTAGACAGCAGCGTACCTATTTAAAGGAGAATTTGAAGATCAATCTGCGCATTATCGGATTATCCAACTCAAGAACCATGTATTTCAATGAGGATGGCATCGATTTAAAGGATTGGAAAGTGAAACTGGCAGGTGGTGAGAAGGCATCGCTCGATGGATTTTTCCAAAACATACTGAAGCTCAATCTGCGCAACAGTATTTTTATGGATATAACGGCTAACGCCGATGTTGCGCGACGCTATCCTGATTACCTCAGGGAAAGTATTGCTGTTGTGGCCTGCAATAAAATAGCCTGTTCCGGCAATATGGAGAACTACAAACTGCTAAAGCGCCTGTCCTTGAAATACAATGCGCCCTTCCTTTTCGAAACTAATGTCGGTGCCGGTTTACCTGTCATCGATACTTTGAATAATCTGGTGGCCTCAGGGGATAAAATCACCTCGATACAGGCCGTGCTCTCCGGAAGTTTAAATTTTGTGTTCAACCATTTTAATGATCAGACCAGGTTCTACGACGTGGTGAAACAGGCCCAGGAAGAAGGTTACACCGAACCGGATCCGAGAATTGATCTCAGTGGTGTTGATGTGGCTCGGAAAATCCTTATTTTGGCCAGGGAAAGTGGGGTAAGCATGGAATTGGAAGATATCGAAAACACCTCCTTCTTATCGGAATCCGGGTTTAAAAGTGATACGGTGGCGGATTTCTTTGACACCTTAATTAAGGATGAGGATCACTACCAGCAGATATATGCCGCCGCCAGTGCGAAACAGTGTCAGCTAAAGTATGTGGCGCAGTTCAATAATGGTCGGGCCAGTGTGGGGCTTCAGGAAATTCCGCAGGGGCATCCATTTTATAATTTAGAGGGTAAGGACAATATTGTGATGTTCTACACCCAAAGGTATCCGGAGCAACCAATGATCATCAAAGGTGCGGGAGCCGGTGCCGATGTTACAGCCTCAGGGCTATTTGCCGATATCATAAGAATAGGAAACATTTAGGATGTATAATGAACTTGTATAAAAAAGGTTCGGGTTACTGCTCCAGTGCAGCCGAGAACTATTTAATAGAAAAAATGAACGAAATAAGACTATTTTCTCCTGCCACTGTGGCGAATGTATCCTGCGGCTTTGATGTGCTGGGCTTTTGTCTGGATGGTGTGGGTGACGAAATGGTGATTCGAAAAATTGAGAAAAAAGGAATCTACATCACCCATATAGAAGGCGCCGACTTACCTTATGATCCCAAATCCAATGTGGCCGGCGTTTCAGCCTTAGCCCTTTATGAGGCTATTGACGTTGATTTCGGATTTGAAATTGAGATCTACAAAAAGATCAAACCGGGAAGTGGCATTGGCAGCAGTGCCGCAAGTGCTGTAGGCAGTGTTTTTGGCATGAATGCACTTTTAAACAAACCGTTTAATACAACGCAGTTAACCGAATTTGCCATTAAGGGTGAAGCCTTAGCCAGTCAATGCGAACATGCCGATAACCTGGCACCTGCCCTATTTGGTGGTTTTACACTGGTGAAGAGCGTATCGCCTTTGCAGGTATTGGAAATTCCAACACCCGATAATCTCTTTGCGGTGATTCTGCATCCACAAATCGAGATTAAGACAGCCGAGGCAAGGGCCATCCTTCCAAGGGATATTCCCTTGAGTGATGCCATAACGCAATGGGCTAATTTTGGAAGTTTAATTCATGCACTGCATACCTCGGATTACGATCTGATTAAGGCCTCATTACGCGATGTGATTGTCGAACCGTATCGAAGCCGACTCATCCCATTCTATGATGAAGTCATTCAGGCTGCCGCGCAGGCAGGAGCTCTGGGCTCCGGTATTTCCGGTTCCGGTCCGTCGGTTTTTACCCTTTGTGAAGGACATGCCGCTGCAAAGGCAGTTGCAAAACAGATTGAGGCGGTTTACCGGAATTCTGATATCGCTTTCGATATACATGTGTCAAAAATTAACACCCAGGGGATTAAAGTCATAGGATAGTCATTATCTGACATACGATTTGAGATGAACTACTACAGCCTAAATAAAAAAGCAGCACTTTCTTCTTTTAAAAATGCCGTAATAAAGGGCCTGGCACCGGATAAGGGATTGTATTTTCCTGAGCGTATCACGCCCCTGCCGCAGGATTTCTTTAACAGCTTAGACAGCATGTCTCATGCAGATATTGCCTATGAAGCCATCAAACAGTTTGTCTTCCCTGAAATACCTGAAAAGGATCTAAGGCAGATTGTAGCATCAACCTTATCATTTGATTTTCCTGTGGTCACCCTTAACGACCACATCTCTACATTAGAGCTGTTTCATGGTCCCACCATGGCCTTCAAGGATGTGGGGGCCCGTTTTATGGCGCGGTGTTTAGGGTATTTTAATCAGGATAACACTCAGGAGGTCACCGTTTTAGTGGCGACCTCAGGAGATACCGGAGGCGCTGTAGCCAACGGATTTTTAGGTGTAAAGGGCGTCAATGTGGTCATATTGTATCCCAGTGGTAAGGTCAGCGAAATACAGGAAAAGCAGCTCACTACCCTGGGTCAGAACATCAGGGCATTGGAAGTTGATGGTACCTTTGATGATTGCCAGACCATGGTGAAACGCGCATTTCTGGATGACAGCTTAACCAGGAACATGCAACTCACCTCTGCCAATTCCATTAATGTGGCACGCTGGTTGCCGCAAATGTTCTACTTTATGTTTGCCTACAGGCACTTGTATAAAACATACGACGACATCGTGTTTTCTGTGCCCAGTGGTAATTTTGGTAACATCTGTGCCGGGATGATGGCGCAGCAACTGGGTTTGCCCATACACCATTTTATTGCATCAAACAATGTGAACAATGTGGTGACCCGCTATTTAATATCAGAGTTGTATGAACCGAGGCCTTCGGTGCAGACCATAAGCAACGCCATGGATGTGGGTGCCCCCAGTAATTTTATTCGCATCCAGGAAATTTATAAGAACAAATTCGACACGCTTAAGGAGCATTTGTATTCCTACAGCTTCACGGATGATGAAACCAGGGCGGCCATGCTAGAACTATATAACACCTTCGGTTATGTGGCAGATCCTCATGGTGCTGTGGGTTATTTGGGTTCCAAAGCCTATCTGAAGGACCATCCCGATGCCCATTGTGTGTTTTTGGAAACGGCGCACCCCACTAAATTTTTGGATGTTGTTGAAGCGGTGATTAAAAAGGACCAGCCGCTCCCGGAACAGATACAGGCGGTGATGGATAAGGAGAAGGTATCCGAAAAGATAACGACTTACGAGGACTTAAAAGCCTATTTGCTGACAAATTACTGATTTGCAGTTACAGGTTCTGTGTTCTCTGCTGAGCGCTTTCTAATTCTATAAGCACGATGCTTCCAAATTGTCCTGTGAATTTTTGAAATTGTCCTGTGAATTTTCAAAATTCACAGGACAATTTTGATAACCCATGCCTACAAAAGCTAGAACACCTAAGGAAAGCATTTCAGCATTATGACTAGCGCTTTAAAGCTAAACACCAATTGATGTTTAGCCCTAAGGGGTCAGGGCTTGTAGGTCAGGGGTTCGTCCTTTGTTACAGCTATCGGTATCCTTTGATCCTTGTGAATCAGATGTATGCTTTGGTCAAAATCTGAACTGATAATGGCTTTCTCAAGTTCATGATCCTTCCAATGCAGGTCGAACGTTAAACCACCTCTGGCCTTTAAGCCTTTTATACAACCGTTCTTCCACGCTGTTGGTAAAGCAGGTAATACTCGAATGCCATTGGTTTCATGTGATTGTAATAATAGTTCCGCAACGCCTGCGGTATATCCGAAATTGCCGTCTATTTGAAATGGAGGGTGCAAATCGAACAAATTGGTGCTCATGGATTTCTGCAGTAACAACTGAATGTGTTTATGAGCCATATCCCCATCCAGGAGTCGCGCACTGCAATTAATGAGCCATGCCCTGCTCCATCCCGTTCCTGCTCCACCATTCGCAAGGCGATAGTCCAGCGTTTTCCTGACCGCCTCAAACAATTCAGGGGTTTCATTTTGGGTTACATAATTCCCGGGATGGAATCCATATAAATGGGACATGTGTCTGTGACCGGGCTCAGGCTCGTCGTATTCTCTGTCCCATTCCAAAATGCGGCCATCACTGCCAATAACAAATCCCGAACGCAGTTGTGATTTCTGAGAGGCAATAGTTTTGACAAAGGCGTTGTCTATATTCAAAATCTGGCATGCCCTCAGATAGTTGTCAAATACCTCGTAGATGATCTGTTGATCCATAGCGCTGCCCAGGCAGGTGGCCACGGATTTGCCTTCACTATTATAATAGCGGTTTTCAGGTGATGTAGAGGGTGCCGAGATCAAAGATCCGTCCCTTGGATCTTCTATGAGCCAATCGCTGTAGAAAAGGGCCACTTCATGTAATGCAGGAAAGACGCGCTCTTTCAGGAAGGCCTGATCCCGGGTGAATTCATAATGCTGCCAGTAGTGCTGCATCAGCCAGCCCCCTGCTCCAACAGAACAGCCCCAATAGGCCGTGGGTGCACGCAACCAGGTGGGTACCCATAAGTCGGTCGCATGAGGTATGAAGGTACCATTGCAACCAAAATTGGTACGCGCGGTGCTCTTCCCTGAAGCCACCAGCCGATCTATATAATCAAATAATGGTGCATTGAGTTCGCCCAGGTGGGTCACATCGGCAAGCCAATAGTTCATCTGCAGATTGATGTTCAGATGATAATCGGCATTCCAGGGGGCATTGATGTGTTCGTTCCAAAGGCCCTGCAGGTTAGCCGGATTGGTACCGACCCGCGATGAGGAAATTAACAGATACCGGCCATACTGAAACAGCAGACTTTCCAGATTGGTGTCGACATGCCCCGCTTTTACGCGTTCCAATCGCTGATCTGTAGGGATGGAATCCAGCTGGTTGTCCTCAAGATGAAATGACAGTCTGGAATACAGGCTCTGGTAATCCTCAATATGTTCCTTTTCAAGGGCGTCGAAGGTTTGAGACGCCAGGGCTTGTAAATCCTTTTGGTTCTGACCTTCATAATCGTCGAAGTAATAGGAAGAATTCGATAGGATGTACAGGGTGGCCTTTCGGACGTCCTTGAGTTCCAGGTAGTCACTTCCCGATATCAGGGTCCCGCCTTCATGCCGCACTTTTAAACAGGTTTCAAATTGAACGCCGTCCAATAAGGGATAGGGTTCCGAATTAAAAAAACCCTCACGTTGGGTCACTTCACCCTTCATGACAAGTAGATCGGGATGTCTAACAACGGTCTCTGCCGTAGGAACGCCCTTATTCTGCGGTCGACTCAATCTTAATTTTGCGCTCAGGCCATTACTGTGATCCGTGCTCAACTCAACAGCGATGACACGCTTCGGGTGCGACACAAAAAACCTTTCTGTAACTGTATGATTATCTGATCTATAGCTTACTTTAGCTGTAGCCTTACTTATATCCAAGGAACGTCTGTAGTCGGTGATACTATCATGTTCGAAATCGATGAAAAGGTCCCCTAGGGTCTGATGCGAGCGGACGACGCGTTTTCTCGAAAATTTAGCGACAAACAAACTGTCCGCCAGATCATTTTTCCCTTCAAAAAGGAGCCTTCTTATGGTGTTCAGGTCGTCTGGATTGCCTTCAGGATCATCCCAATCCTCCTTATCGGCCGGCCAAAGCGAATCGTCATTGAGTTGTATGCGTTCATGTGTTGGATGTCCGAATACCATGACCCCGAGGTGGCCATTTCCCAGTGGTAACGCCTCATTCCATTGTGTTGCGGGTTCGGTGTACCAAAGGACCTGTGATGGGGTTTCAGGAATTGATTCCTTACAGGAACAGAGCACAAGGACTAATAGGGCTAAGACAGGTTTTATTCGTAAAATAAAGCTATGCATAAGAATGGACTTTTATCAGCAAGGTAAGCTATTCTCCCTGGAATTTAAGTGAAAATCTGAAATTAATACATCGCATTTCACTTAGGGGAATGCAATAAAACATTACTTCCTATCAAGTTGCTGAATGGGGTTTACACATACCGTTCTTCTAGTATGAACAGGAACCGAACACCTGTTATCCACAACGGCGTTACATCTCCCAACCGACCTTGTGTCTGCTTTTAGTCACATGAAGGACAGCGATTCAAAAATCAAACTGCACGACATCATGGTCCTGTTACTGTTTCATTATTTTTTTTGTAGTCCTACCCTCCGGGCTGCTCAAGGTTAAAAAATAGATGCCATTGGCCGTATGGGATAGGTCCACAGTGTTCATCCCGGAGCCCAAAATCCCCTCATCGACAACTTTTCCCATGATGTTGACAATGGAATAACGGGCTTCAGCAGCAAGTCGCAAGTGTATGCTCTGACGTGTTGGATTTGGAAATAAGGCGATTTTATTTTCTGTAAACTCATCATTACTTAAGGTACAGTTCACCGCAAAGGTCACACCATTATCGACCTGCCAGTCCGATTTGCCCTGAGCTAAGGCCACATCATCCACATCGACGCAGGTCAATGCGTTATCCCGAGCTCTTAACCTGGAGAAAATACCAATGTTACCGGTTTTTAAATTCAGTGAAGTCAACAGATTCTGGTTACACCACAAAGTGACCAAACCTTGCAGGTTGCTCACATCAAGACTGGTCAATTCGTTAATTCCAACATCGACGTAATCAACATTCACATGATTTGGCAGAAAGGTTACATCACCTAACTTACTGCAGCAAAGCAGAACATCAATTAAGGTAGTCGTATCAGGCAACATGACCGAAGTGAGATTCGCATTCGAATTGCAGTTAATCAATTGAAGCATCATGTTTGAGGAGGCATCAACCGATGAAAAACCGTTTTCATATCCCCAAAATCTTTCCAAAGCACTGAGCATGGTAATATTGATGGAGGTTAAGGATGGGTTACCGCCACAATCCAATCTTTTAAGAAGGGTATTATTCGAGACATTCAAAGATGAAATTCCATTATAATAACAATATAAGGTTTCCAATTTGGTGAGCAAGTTTACATTTATTGCACCCAGAGGATTACTTCCACAGTCGAGATATACCAATTCCGTGTTATTTGTAAAGTCTAAAGACCCAATTGAATTATTATAACACCGTAAGGTCATCAAGTCCGGATTTCCGGAAATATCCAATGTGTTCAGGTTGTTTCCATAACATACGAGGGTCTGTAAAAGTGCACATTGATCGATATCCAAGGAACTTACCCCCGAATTATGACACTGCAAATCCGTCAGGACGGTTTGATTTGTCAAATCCAATGCCCCGATATTACTCGTGTTATTATACACATGTAACACATCAAGTGCCGGGTAACCGGATACATTTAAACTGCTTAAATTATTATTTCCACAGCGCAATACCGTCAGAGTATTATTATTGGGAAGAACCAATAAATTACCGCCATTTCCAATGTTGTTGTTATTGCAATTGATTTCGGTGAGCAAGGTGTTTTCAAACAAATCGAGGGCAATAAGGTTATTACTGCTGCAATCCAGGGTTTGTAAGCTTGTAAATCCCTCAATACCGGTTAAATCGGAGATAAAATATCCGCTAACGTCTAAACTCGTCAGGTTCTCGATACTGCTTGTGAGCACCTGCTGGTCTTTGGTGGTATTGGTATCAATGTTTAAATCTATAAGTGCCTGTTCAAAATTCCCATCAGGAATACAGGTATATCCCGGATCCGGCGTGCCTCCGGGGCATTGCGCATCGATTTGATAAGAGGCCATCAATAAACATAATAGGAGTAGTCTTGTTTTCATAGTACAGTGGTTTAAAAGCGTTAATACCGACCATAACATGAAGCCAAATAGTAAACATATGAAGATAAAGGACTATTTCTGAAACGGCTATTAATCAGACCAATAGTGCTTGCAAGAGCTGTTCTAAGCTAAAAAAAAATAGGGAGATGTGCAACAGGCTTTAAAAAATACTCTAAAAAAACGAGTCCGCATCCCAATGGCGGATGAAGTATTCAGATTTCGTTCCGGCGCCGATCCATTGATCAAATCCTTACGAGAGCGGGATCACATTACAACATTGACCTTAATGCGCAAGTGCATTACCAAAGGCAGCACCTCATGAAATCAGGCAAAGAAAAGGGTACACCACAATAGCATATTTAGTCTCTTTGAAAATTCCTTTTAAGGATTGAAAACGATACATTTGCAAAAAAATAAATATGAAGCCTTTACGCATTTATCTGCTCTCTTTACTCTTACTATTTCCTGTACTAATGAACGCTTCGGATGACCTCTGGGGACGTACCGGGCATCGCACCGTAGGCGTCATAGCGGATAATTATTTAAAAGGCAGAACGAAACGCGCTATAGCACGGCTCCTCAATCACACATCTCTGGCTCTGGTGTCTACCTACGCCGATGAAATTAAATCTGATGACCGATATGATAGATTCTACACCTGGCACTATATCAACATGCCTTTGGAATCGACTTATGAAAGTTCTGACAAAAATCCTGAAGGGGATATGGTTACGGGTATTAACTATTGTATATCCGTTATTAAAGATGATACGGCATCAATGGATGACAAAGCATTCTATTTAAAACTGCTCATTCATCTGATAGGTGACTTACATCAGCCTATGCATGTAGCTCTGGAAGAAGATCTCGGGGGTAACGATTTCAAGGTACAGTGGCATTATAAGGCTTCCAATTTGCATCGCGTGTGGGATAGCGAGATGATTGAAACATATGGAATGAGTTATTCTGAACTCGCTAAAAATGCGAATACATTGAGTAAAACTGAAGTGAAAGCCATTCAGGAAGGTTCTATCATCGATTGGGTAAATGAAACCCATCAGTTAACGAAACAGGTGTATGCCTCCGTTGAACCAAATCAAAACCTGAGATATGCGTATTCCTATCGCTATTTTGATACGGTACGTCAGCAATTGCAGATCGCCGGAATCCGGTTGGCAAAAGTACTGAATGATTTATTTTAAATATGCAAGGCCCTGTCCTCGGTTGCCGCCAAGGCGGCTTCCTTAATGGCTTCTGTAAAAGTGGGATGGGCATGTGACATCCTGGAGACATCCTCAGCTGAGGCCCTGTATTCCATGGCGACAACCGCTTCTGCAATCATGTCGGCCGCCCGGGCACCAATCATGTGTACCCCTAAAATCTCATCGGTCGTCTTATCCGCTAAAACCTTTACGAATCCATCCGTATCCATACTGGCCCGACTGCGCCCCAGGGCACGCATTGGAAACTGACCCGATTTATAGGCTATGCCCGCTTCTTTTAACTGCTCTTCGGTCTTTCCAACGGCGGCTACTTCCGGCCAGGTATAGACCACTCCGGGAATTAAGTTATAGTCGATATGCGGTTTCTGACCTGCAATCGTTTCGGCCACAAACACCCCTTCTTCCTCAGCTTTGTGCGCGAGCATCGCTCCCTTAACGACATCTCCTATGGCATAGATATTGGATGCCGTTGTTTGCAGATGGTCATTCACTTCTATCTGACCTCTATCATTGAGCTTAACACCTGCGGCCTCAGCTTGTAATCCATCAGTATATGGGCGACGCCCCACGGAGACCAAACAATAGTCCCCTTTAAATTCGACCTCCTCCCCTTTCTTATTATCGGCTTTCACCACAACGGCATCTCCCTTAAGTTCGACTGATTTCACTTTATGAGCCGTATTGATATTAAATTTTGATTTCTTGAAGACCTTATTGAGCTCCCTGGAGAGACCTGAATCCATGGTGGGAATGATACGGTCCATATATTCCACAACGGTAACCTCTGACCCCAGGCGTTTGTACACCTGACCCAATTCCAGGCCAATCACACCACCGCCAATGACAATCAAATGCTTTGGTATTTCCTTAAGTTTTAAGGCTTCGGTTGAGGTGATGATGCGTTCTTTGTCTATCTTGATAAAGGGTAAGCTGGACGGCTTGCTCCCTGTGGCTATAATGGTATGTTTAGCCTCAATTTCAGTGGATTCGTCTCCTGAAATCTGGATATGAGTCGCATCTTTAAAGCTACCCGTACCGTGATAGACGTCAATTTTATTCTTCTTCATTAAAAAATCGATGCCCCCGGTGGTTTGATCGACCACCGCCTGTTTACGGGCAATCATCTTTTCAAGATTTACCTTTATCTCCCCCGGGATATCAATGCCATGTTCCTCAAAATGTTTTACGGCATCCTCATAATGATGCGATGAATCTAAAAGCGCCTTACTGGGTATGCATCCTACATTTAAGCAGGTCCCACCCAGGGTGGTGTATTTTTCAATAATTGCGGTTTTCATGCCTAATTGTGCACAGCGTATGGCGGCCACATATCCTCCCGGACCGGAACCTATTACAGCGACATCATATGAACTCATAGTATCTAAAGGAATTTTAAAAATAGAAGTTCAAAAATACGAATGTTTTACGGGAAGACAAGTAATAATAACCATATATCAAAGGCATTTGCATAAAAAGTGATCAAATGGATTGAAAATAGAGGCCATCGGGTCATATCTTCAATTTTTTTGTATTTTAAGCATACACTAATTTAAATACCTATTATAATGGACGACCATATTTACAAGATCGTGGAAATTGTTGGCACCTCCGAAACATCAAGTGATGATGCCATAAGGAACGCCTTGAAGCGCGCATCAAAAACCATTCAGAACTTACGTTGGTTCAAGGTTACCGATACCAGGGGAAGCATTAAAGAGGGTGCTGTGCAGCATTGGCAGGTGACCCTGAAGCTTGGTTTTACAATGCACTGATATTTCGATTGTAAAACATAAAATTTGCTTAGTTTTGTGTGCCATGCAAAAGACCATTAACATACAGAACAAAAAGGCGCGGTTTCAATATGAGATACTGGACAAGTACACTGCAGGTATTGTCTTGACCGGAACCGAGATCAAATCCATTCGAAACAGCAGGGCCTCTATTGCCGAGAGTTTCTGCGAATTTAATGAGAGAGGTGAATTGTTTGTGGTTAACATGACCGTTGAGGAATACGCCTTTGGAACGCATTACAATCATAAACCTAAGGCCACACGGAAGTTATTACTGAACAAAAGAGAACTAAAAAAGCTCAACAAGGATGTCCAGAATTCAGGACTTACCATTATCCCACTGCGCTTGTTCATCAATGAAAAAGGTTTGGCTAAGCTGGATATTGCCTTGGCCAAAGGTAAAAAGCTCTATGACAAGCGAGAAACCATTAAGGACAGGGACAATAAGCGGAATCTGGACAGAATAAAGAAAATTTATAAATAATAAGGTTGAGACAGGACAAATCTGGATTGTTAATTCAGGTTCAGGTGCCCCCAGGAGGATGAGATGATATACTGAATTTCAACCATTACCTCAACAGACACAACAGGCAAAAAAAAGAAACAATATAAAAATAAATCGAATGAAAAAACTTTTTATCACCCTATGCTTATGCAGTATGGCTTTTACCCTAAATGCGCAGGAAACAGAGCCGGAAAAGCCAATAGAGCGTGTCTTGGACACCACCGTGGTGTTATCCATAGATCAAACGATTAAAGCCTTATACGACGTCATTTCCGGTGAAAAGGGTGAGAAGCGTTTTTGGAAACAGTTTAAATTCCTTTTTTACCCTAATGCAAAATTAATAGCCGGTGGCCGTGATGTCTTCGGAGAATACAAGGTGCATTATATGGAACCGAAAGAATACATTAAGAGTTCAGGTAAATGGTTGGAGGAACACGGTTTCATTGAAAAGGAGATCCACAGAAAGACGGAGGTTTTTGGTAACCTTGCCCATGTGTTCAGTACCTATGAGTCCTTCCACACTGCGTCTGATGAAGCGCCTTTCATGCGGGGTATAAACAGCATTCAACTGTTTAATGATGGTAAGCGCTGGTGGATCATCAATATATACTGGACTCAGGAAACCCAATTGAATCCGATTCCCAAAGCCTATTTACCTTAAATAACAGTCCCGATGAACACATCTTTTTTTACATTCAGATTCAGGTCATTAGCCATAGTATTTGGTATCCAGGTACTGACTTTAGCATGCCTGACAGCGCAGGAACAAGCAAAACCCGTCTTTAAAGATGGTGAGGCTCAGATTGTCGATGCCTTTAACACCCCCGAGAAATGGATTCGTCATGATCTTTTTGTAGAAACTACATTCGATTCGGACGGTGATGGTCAATTAGACCGCATGCATGTGGATGTGACCCGACCCAATCAAACGGAAACCGAAGGGCTCAAGCTCCCCGTTATTTATGAATCGAGTCCCTATTACGCCGGTGTTGCTCCCGATGTGGAGGGCTTGTTCTGGGATGTGCATCACGAGTTGGGTGAAATGGGAAAAGCGCGTAAGCATCCGGACGTGGTGCGTACCGGCCAACGTCCCATCATATCGAATTCTCAGATCGGACTGTGGGTGCCACGCGGGTATATTGTCGTGCATTCGTCGTCGCCCGGTACCGGGCTATCACAGGGCGCACCGACAGTGGGTGGCGTTAATGAGTCCCTGGCGCCAAAAGCGGTTATCGATTGGTTAAACGGCCGTGCCAAGGGATACACCGAACCCTATGGTAATGAAGAGGTGAAGGCTTACTGGAGTACCGGTAAGGTGGGCATGACAGGAACATCCTATAACGGGACCATTCCACTGGCTGCGGCCACCACCGGTGTGGAGGGTTTGGAAGTCATTATTCCCGTGGCCCCGAATACCTCGTACTATCATTACTACCGATCGAATGGTCTGGTGCGCTCTCCTGGAGGCTATCTTGGCGAGGATATCGATGTGCTGTATGATTTTATCAATAGCGGAGATGAAGCCAAAAGGCCGTCTAACAATGCCAGGGTAAGAGATGGGGAAATGATGAAGGGGATGGATCGTATTACAGGTGATTATAATGCATTTTGGGCCGGACGTGACTATTTGAACGCTATGGGCCCCATGAAGGCTGCGCTCTTGATGTCCCATGGTTTTAATGACTGGAACGTGATGCCTGAACACAGCTACCGCATCTATAATAAAGCCAGGGAGATGGGATTGGAAACGGGTATTTATTACCATCAGTTCGGACATGGAGGACCACCGCCGCTCTCCATGATGAATAAATGGTTTACCCATTACCTGCATGGCATTGATAACGGCATCGAAAATGAACCTCATAAGGCCTGGATCGTTCGCGAGGACGACACGATTGACAAACCAACCCCTTACACGGACTATCCCAATCCGGATGCTGAAGCCATTACATTATACCTGGTAGGAGGCGCACCGGAGATAGGACAATTATCCAAATTGGAAGTGCCCGATCAGGATCCGGAGACGCTAATTGATAACTACTCTTTTGATGGTGAGGCATTGGCAAAGGCTGAGATAACGAGTCATAGGTTATTGTATGTCACACCCAAACTTACCGAGGATCTGCATATTTCAGGCATTCCAAAAATTACGATAAAACTGGCGAGCAGCAAGCCTGCTACCAATCTATCGGTGTGGTTGGTGTCCTTACCCTGGGATGACAGCAGAAATGCAAAAACCACCGATAATATCATCACCAGAGGGTGGGCAGACCCACAAAACCATAAGTCATTGACCAATGGAACACCATTGGAGGTGGGACGCTATTATGAGCTCTCGTTCGATCTCCAGCCGGATGACCAGATCATTAAGGCGGGTCAGCAGATTGGACTCATGATTTTCTCGAGCGACAAGGCCTTTACCTTGCACCCGAAGCCAGGGACACAGTTGGCCATAGATCCGAATGGCACGCATCTTATGTTACCCGTGGTTGGCGGAATGGAGGCCTACAGTAAGGCTGTAAACTAATCCCTTATACTAACATGAAATCAAATAATGACTAAAATTTAAACCTGTGAAATCCTATGTTATCATATTGGTGAGCATTTGTTTTCTGTCATGTAAAAATGAGGTAAAGGATCCTACGGCTCTGATCGCTATCTGGAAGAATGAACTATTAGAAACCGAGCGGCAATTCTCTGCTATGGCCCAAAAAGAAGGCATGAGAACGGCATTTCTGAATTTCGCCGCGGATGAAGCCGTTCTTCTGCGGAATGACAGCCTGATAAAAGGGAGGCCGGGTATCGCATATTATATGAAGAATGCCAACTCAAAAGGCTTGCAGTGGGAACCGGAATTTGCAGATGTTTCGGCTTCCGGTGATCTGGGCTATACCTACGGTGAGTACACCTACACCTATACCGATTCGACCGGTACGGTTCAAACAGCCATGGGTATTTTCCATACCGTCTGGAAGCGGCAGGCCGATAACAGCTGGAAATTTGTATGGGACTGAGGTCATTAATTTTTGTCCTCCAAGAGAGGTACAAACCTGAATTCGCCATATTCGTGTTGCTCAAATGCTTTGGGACCCTTTCTTATAAAAAGGGTCATTATCTGAATATCGCGACCCACGGGAATGACCAATCGACCTCCTGTTTTTAATTGTGATAACAGGGGTTTCGGCACATGAGGTGCACCGGCAGTTACGATAATACCGTCGAAAGGCGCTTCTTCTTCAAGGCCCAGGTAACCATCTCCAAAAATGAGTTTTTTGGGGCGATAGCCAAGTTTAGGCAAAAACTTACTCGTTTTTTTGAATAATTCGTTTTGTCTTTCTATACTGTAGACACGTGCACCCAATTCACATAATACGGCCGTCTGATAGCCACTCCCCGTCCCGATTTCCAATATTTTATCTCCCGGCTTAATATCGAGCAGTTCCGTTTGAAAGGCAACGGTATAGGGTTGTGATATCGTCTGGTCCGCCGCAATGGGAAAGGCTGTGTCCTTATAGGCATGGTCCAAAAAACCGGAATCCATGAACAGATGTCGCGGAATGCTCCCGATGGCATTTAAAACCCGTTCATCAGTTATGCCTTTACTTTTTACTGTTTTAACCAGTTTTTGTCTTAATCCTTGGTGCTTAAAAGTATCCTTCAATGTTCGGTTTGGTTTAGCATGCTAAAATTAAATAAACATTTAAAACAAGCCCTAACAATTTATAAAAATATAAGAAGCATTTTGCGGGTAAGGTTCCGGTTGTCATTTTATATTTGTCTCCTTTCAAATGAAAAAATTCATGTACTTTTGCTAAAAATGATACAATTATGCTAAACGCTGGTGTACTTGGTGCTGGCCACCTGGGAAAGATTCATTTGAGACTTTTAAATCAGTCCGAAAAATACAGACTTGTCGGTTTTTATGATGCCGATACGGAAAATGGCAAGAGAGTGGCACAGGAATTCGGCTATACCTTTTTTGATTCCATTGAGGCCCTTATTGATGCCGTGGATATGGTCGATATTGTAACGCCTACCCTATCCCATTTCGATTGTGCTAAAATGGCTATTGCCAAAGGAAAACATATTTTTATTGAAAAACCAATCACCAATACCGTCGAAGAAGCCGAAGAGATCAGGCGGATGCTGGCCGAGCACAATCTTCGGGGACAGGTGGGGCATGTGGAGCGATTTAACCCGGCTTTTATAGCGGTTAAGAACGACATAAAATCACCCATGTTTATCGAGACCCATCGTTTGGCTGAGTTTAACCCACGCGGTACGGATGTTCCCGTGGTTTTGGATCTCATGATTCATGATATTGATATTATTTTGAGTATTGTAAAATCGAAGATCAAACATATATCGGCCAGTGGTGTATCCGTAATCAGTGATACCCCGGATATTGCAAATGCCCGCATTGAGTTCGAAAACGGATGTGTGGCCAATTTAACGGCCAGTAGAATCTCGCTTAAAAAAATGCGGAAGGCACGCTTTTTTCAAAAGGACGCGTACATCTCTGTGGATTTCCTCACCAAAAAATGTGAAGTGGTCAAAATGAAGGATGCCCCGGAACAGCCTGATGATTTCGACATGATCCTGCAAAATGCGGAAGGCGTTAAAAAGCAAATCTATTTTGATAACCCGAAAATTGTTGAAATCAATTCGATATTAGAGGAATTAGAAACGTTTGCCGACGCCATAAATAATAATACCACACCTGTTGTAACACTTCGTGACGGCACGGAAGCCCTTCGTGTTGCAACCCAAATAATAGATTGTTTTTAATGAGCCCTGAACCACGGGTTTGACGTTTTGTTAAAAAGCAAGATGTCTGACGTTTGTGAATTCATGACTCATCATAATTTTTTCAAATATGAAAAACGTAGCAGTTATAGGCGCAGGAACCATGGGTAATGGTATTGCGCATACCTTTGCACAAAGTGGATTTAAAGTGCAACTCATTGATGTTAATGACGATGCCTTGAGAAAAGGAGTACAAACCATTTCCAAAAACCTGGACAGAATGGTGGCCAAGGGGAAACTAACAGATGCCGATAAATTGGACACTCTGGGAAACATTACCACGTTTACCAATATCACGGAAGGTGTCGAATATGCAAGTTTAGTGGTTGAGGCAGCTACAGAGAACGTCGATCTAAAACTGAATATTTTTAAGCAATTGAATGAGGCCTGTCCCGAGGACACCATTTTAGCAACCAATACCTCTTCAATCTCCATTACACAAATAGCGGCTGCCACGGCGCGACCTGATATGGTAATAGGGATGCATTTTATGAATCCGGTTCCCATAATGAAGCTGGTTGAAATTATCAGGGGTTATAATACCAGTGATGCCGTAACCGGGACTATTGTGGAATTGTCGAAAACCCTAGGTAAAGAACCCGTTATTGTGAACGATTATCCGGGATTTGTAGCCAATCGGATCCTAATGCCCATGATTAATGAATCCATAGAAACCCTCTATAACAATGTTGCCGGTGTCCGGGATATTGATACTGTTATGAAATTAGGCATGGCCCACCCCATGGGCCCACTTCAACTGGCTGATTTTATTGGCCTAGATGTGTGTTTGTCAATACTGAATGTCATGTACGAAGGCTTTAAGAATCCTAAATATGCCCCCTGTCCTTTATTGGTAAATATGGTTCAGGCAGGTAAATTGGGCGTGAAATCCGGGGAAGGCTTTTACGATTATTCTGAATCTAGAAAAGCTGAGCATGTATCCGATCAATTTTTAAAATAGGACTATTTAACTGGTATTTGAAAAATTGCTAATGTAGGGATAGCACGTTTATTTTATTATGACGAGAATAAAACCATTCAGAGCGGTGAGACCAACACGGGATAAGGTGAGTTTAGTCGCATCACGCTCTTACCAGACCTACACCAAAAAAGAGATAGAGGGACGATTGGACTACAATCCGTTTTCTTTCCTTCATATTATAAATCCTGGCTACAAATACGAACACAAGATAACGGGAAAGGAACGTTACGAATTGGTGAGAAACCGGTATTTGGAGTTTAAGGAAAATCAGGTGTTCGTACAGGATGAGTCTCCTTGTTTTTATGTGTATAAAATTGTAAACCGAGAGGGACATGAATTTTCAGGAATAATAGCGGCGGCAAGTACTGCCGATTACGAAGCCGGTATTATAAAAAGGCACGAGGATACCATTGCCTATCGGGAACACATATTTAAGGAATACCTTAAAATAACGCAATTTAATGCCGAACCGGTGCTCCTTACCTATCCCGATAACAGGGTGATTTCTGAAATTATTCAGGAAACTCAAAAAGTCCGTGCCGAATTTGAGTTTACAACAACCTACAGGGATACGCATTACTTATGGATTTTAAGTGACGTCAAGCGAATTGACAGGATCGAAAAGGCCTTTGCATCCATACCAGCCGTTTATGTGGCTGATGGGCATCATCGCCTGGCCTCCTCACATCTGCTGGCAAAGGAAATGGCCCTGGAGGATGCAAAAGATGCCTATAATTATTTTATGAGTTATTTAATTCCGGAATCGGAATTAAGGATTTTTGAATTTAACAGGCTGGTTACCGATTTAAACGGTTTGAGTAAGGAAGCCTTTCTAATGCAGTTGGATGCGAATTTTAGAATTGAAAACAGAGGAAAGAATTTATACCGACCTTCCAAAAAGCATCATTTCAGCATGTATTTGGATGGTTGTTTCTATTCCCTGTATCTAAGAAGCAGTTATGCCATGAAAACAGCCCTGGACGCGCTGGATACGCAAATTTTATATACCACTGTCTTAAAACCCATTTTGGGCATTACCGATTTGCGCAATGACACGCGCATAGCCTATTCTCAGGGTAAAAATAATTTGGTAACCGTAAAGGCTAAAGTCGATTCCGGAGCATTTGCTGTTGGTTTCGGTCTTGTTCCTGTAAGCATTAATGAATTGAAAGCCATTGCAGATGCTGGAGAAACCATGCCTCCGAAAAGCACATGCATTACACCGAAACTGAGAAGTGGTGTGACCATTTACGAATTTTAGTTAGCATAGTAAAGGATTAAAAAGAGACCATGTCCATAATAGAAAATATAAATCAAATAAAGGCAACATTACCCGATCATGTGTGCCTTGTTGCGGTTTCCAAAACAAAACCCTTAGATGATATCATGGAAGCCTATACCGCAGGTCATCGGGATTTTGGAGAAAATAAAATTCAGGAAATGGTCGAAAAACAGGAGCAGTTGCCCAGGGATATCCGATGGCATATGATTGGTCATGTTCAGCGCAATAAGGTGAAGTACATGGCGCCTTTTGTCCACCTGATCCATGGGGTTGACAACATGAAATTGCTTAGGGAAATCGATAAGCAGGCCAAAAGGCATGATCGCATTATTCAGTGTTTATTACAAATAAAAATAGCCGCAGAAGAGTCCAAGTATGGTATGTCGGCTGAACAGGCAGCACTGATCTTAAAGTCCGATGAGACTGCCCAGCTGGATAATGTCGTGATCGTCGGGTTGATGGGTATGGCCACCTTCACAGAGAACATGGAACAGGTAAAACAGGAATTCACAAGACTAAAGACTATTTTTGACGAATTAAAAGCGTTGCAGACCCCCAATTGTAATTTACAGACCATATCCATGGGTATGAGTGGGGATTATCAACTTGCTGTGGCCTGTGGGAGTACCATGGTTAGGGTTGGAAGTAGTATCTTTGGGGAAAGAAATTAGAATAATTAGGAAACCATCGGGGTCACGCATAGTGATTCTCGAATACATTGAAAATTTAGGATAGCATCTACGCCATAATAGACATAGAAACAACGGGAGGTAAATACAATGAAGAGGGTATTACCGAAATAGCGATTTACAAATATGACGGACATACGATTGTAGATCAGTTTATCAGTTTGATCAATCCCGAAAGGGAGATTCAGCCTTTTGTGATCAACCTGACTGGGATCAATAGCCAAATGCTGCGTCATGCCCCTAAATTTTATGAAGTGGCCAAACGTATTGTTGAAATCACCTCAGAGTGTGTTGTTGTGGCGCATAATGCCAAGTTCGACTATCGTATTTTATGCACTGAATTCAGTAGGCTTGGTTTTGAATATGAACGCCAGACCTTGTGTACGGTTGAGTTGGCAAAGCATTTAATACCGGGACAACCCACCTACAGTCTGGGAAAGCTTGTACGGTCCTTAGGTATTCCGGTATCGGACCGACATCGGGCCGCCGGTGATGCCCAGGCTACGGTAAAACTCTTTAAAATGTTAATGGATAAGGATACCTCCAAAGAGGTGATCCGAAATAAGATTCGACTGGATCCGAAATACCAGTTAGAACCCAAGCATATCGATATTATCGCAGATCTTCCCTCTGTAACCGGGGTGTATTACATCCACAAATCCGATGGTGAAATCATCTATATTGGAAAAAGTAAGAACATTAAAAAGCGAATCAACCAGCATTTTACAAGTACCAGTCACAAATCAAAAAAAATTCAGCAGCTGGTCAGTACGGTGACCTATGAAACCACGGGCAGTGAATTGGTGGCACTACTGAAGGAAAGCGAGGAAATAAAACGTATAAAGCCCATTTTTAACAGGGCCTTGAGGCGTACTATTTTTACGCACGGCCTCTACAGTTTCAGGGATCAGAATGACTACCTCAATTTAAAAATTGATATTGCGGATGGGCGGAAACATCCCATCACCACCTTTAGTAACCGTCAGAGTGGTAAGAGTTTCATGACCAGGGCGGTCGAGGATTATCAGCTTTGTCAAAAATTGGCAGGGCTTTATAAAACCAAGAGCAGCTGCTTCAATTATGATATCAAGACCTGTAATGGGGCTTGTGTTCAGGAAGAAGACCCTGAGGTCTACAATAAGCGCGTTGCAGCCTTAATCGAAAAAAACTCCTATGCTAATAAAAATATGGTCATTATTGATGCAGGACGGGATATTGATGAGCGCAGTGCCATATTGATTAAGAATGGCGTATTCAAAGGTCTTGGCTTTTTTAATTTAAATTATCAGATCAACCACATCGAAGTATTGGAATCGATCATTACGCCCATGCAGAACAACAGGGACACACAGCACATCATTCAAAGCTATTTGAGGAAAAATAAACGATTAAAAGTTGTTGAACTGTAAATAGCAAAACTTTCCTTATTTTTGAGTTTATGGGTAAATTCACTAGAAACCGATGGCGCTTAAGACTTCAGGAAATTATTTATGAAGCGGATACCCCTGCCGGCAAGTTATTCGATGTGGTTTTGTTAATTGCCATCCTGGCCAGTATTGTGTTGGTCATGCTGGAAAGTGTCAAATCCATTGACGCACGTTTTCATGCATTTTTAAACATTTCCGAATGGGTGATCACTATTCTATTCAGTATAGAATACATCGCCCGAATTCTTACTGTAAAAAAGCCCTTTAATTATATTTTCAGTTTTTACGGTATTGTCGATTTCCTGGCGACCATTCCAAAGTACATATCCCTGTTGGTCGGCGGCGTACATGCTCTGGCGGCACTGAGGGCCCTGCGTTTATTGAGGGTATTCAGAATCTTAAAACTGGCGCGATACCTGGGTGCTTCTAATACCTTAATCAATGCCATAAAGGCCAGTCGTGCCAAGATATCGGTGTTTCTATTCACGGTACTCATAGTGGCCATTATTTTGGGTACCATCATGTATTTGATAGAGGGTGAAGCCAATGGATTTACCAACATTCCCAAAAGTGTATACTGGTGTATTGTCACCCTAACAACAGTAGGTTTTGGAGATATTGCCCCGCAGACTCCCTTGGGGCAATTCATAGCCTCGTTGGTCATGATATTGGGTTATGGCATTATAGCAGTACCAACAGGTATAGTTTCGGCGGAATATACAAGTCAGAGCAGGTTGAACAAAGAAAAGGCACCTGAATCCAGTGGAAAGAAGAATTCGTCATCCATAGCTTTGAACTCACAGTGCTGTTCGAATTGCCTTAATGAATCACATCGCGATGATGCAGAATATTGCTTTAAATGTGGTTGCAAATTACATCATGACTAAGTATTTGATCTCTGTCATTGGTCCGACCGCCATCGGCAAAACAGCGTTAAGCATTAAACTGGCCCAATATTATAAAACCGAAATCATCTCAGCGGATTCGAGACAGTTCTTTAAGGAGCTATCTATTGGGACCGCCGCGCCAACCGCCGAGGACTTAAAAAAGGTCAGGCACCATTTTATTCATCATAAATCCATACATGACGATTATAATGTAGGTTCTTTTGAGAAAGAGGCTTTGCAATGTTTGGAAAACCTGTTTAAACACCGCGATGTTGTGGTTATGGTTGGCGGATCCGGTCTTTATATTGATGCGGTAACGAAAGGCCTGGATTATTTTCCGGATATCGCACCTGAAGTAAGGGACAGCTTAAATTATGAATTGGAAACAGAGGGACTTGAACATTTACAGAACAGGCTCAAAGCACTGGATCCAGCGACCTATACGAGCATTGCCCTAGATAATCCGCATCGTGTTATTCGTGCACTGGAGGTGTGCCTGGGAACCGGAAAACCGTATTCGTCCTTTTTGAATAAGGCGAAGGATCAAAGAGATTTTAAGACACTAACCATAGGATTGCAGGCAGACCGTGATACGATCTATAACCGAATTAACAGGCGTGTGGACATGATGGTAGCCAGTGGTTTGTTGGATGAAGTTCGTAATCTGTTACCCCATCAGGACTTGAATGCTTTGAATACCGTAGGTTATAAAGAACTGTTCCGATATTTCAACGGGGAATGGTCTCTTGATTTCGCGATTTCGGAAATAAAGAAAAATTCACGACGGTATGCCAAACGACAACTCACCTGGTTTCGTAAAAACCCTCATATTGTATGGTTTAACCATAGCTCTGATTTCGACGACATTGCAGCTGCTGTTGATGGCCTGATCAATAAAACTAAAAATTAATCTGTCATGACATCCTTTGATGAAACACCCTTAGATAATCCGGTTTGGTATGCCCTGACGGAACACCAGGGTCATGTGGCTGTAGATTATGGGGGCGTCAAGTTTTATCATCCTGATTATGCTCCGTTTGGCGCCTTTATTCCAGGAGGCCATACCTCAGAAGCCATAGAAAAACATGCCCGACTGATCCGGGACTTTTTTATTGTAGGTGAGATGCCCCAAATGCCGGAGCAGTTTAAGGCGCCTGTGCAGTATATCGGGTTACAAATGATTGTTTATAAGAATATTGACCATCCGGTAACTGAGACGATCATTGAACTCACCGATGCCCATTATGATGATTTGATCCGGTTGATAAAATTGGTTTACCCGGAATATTTTAAATCCAAAACACAGAAACTCGGACAATACTATGGTATTTATAAAGGAGGACAATTGGTTGCAGCTGCCGGTGAACGCATGCAAACCCATAATTTTATTGAGATTAGCGCTATAATAACCCATCCGGGTCATACCGGGAAGGGCTACGCGAAACAATTGATAACCCATACTGCGGATCGTATTTTTAAAAAGGGTAAAATCCCCTTTCTTCATGTCGATGAAACCAACACCAATGCCATCCGGCTCTATTTGAAATTAGGGTTTAAGACGAGAAGACGTTTTAGTTTCTGGAAAATCAGTGTTTAAAAAAGGGTGATCTGTCCTTCTTCATCGATATCGAAATCATCCTTTCGGGCTTCACCATTACTTGAGCTATCCGAATCCTTCTTAGGGTCACTTAGCACTTCTTCATCGACAACTTCCAGATCGTCGGCATGAACTTCTTCAGGAGCCTCATAGGGTAAGGGATCAAGAAGATTGATCTGATTGACCTTATCCTTGGTTAACTGATTTCCCAGGGCTGTGATGCCTTTGATAGCAATAAATTCTTCTAAGTTTATGGTCATGTTATCCTTTCTATCCTTACCGCGCTCCTTGGCGAAGACCACGTCGGCCAGGGGTTTCCAGTCGGTGGAGACAATTTCAAGTTGGGAGTTCGGGTGATCCGAAATAAAGGATTCCTCTTTGCCCTCATTCTCAATTAAAAACCGTTTTACATAATACAATTCCTTTTCACCATTGTAGTAAATCGCAGAGATGGGTTTTTTGGGCACCCATTTTTCAAGTACAATCATATCGTCGTCAAAATGCATGGTAACCTCCGGAGTCAAGGTTTTTGCAATTCCGGATTGCGTAATGATGAGCAGTTTATCTTCTCCCCTGAATTCACCGATTAATTCCCCTCTTCCATCAACATTAATGCGCTGTACGGCCTCGTCGAACCAAATTTTACGGGGTTTTAATGTGGAAACCCCTTTTTCTTTCAATTCAATGCGCTTAACGGCATATTTGGTGACCAGGTTACCTTTGGACGATCGCCCTTTAATCATGATGTCGGCAAAATCGATATCCCATTTTAATTTTTTAATACTACCCGATTGCCGCAGCATGACGGTAACCACTTCGGCCTCACCATTGGGATTTGCCGAAAAATACAATACGGTAGACCCCTTACTGTCGCTCGCCATATCGTATTCCCTGTCTCTTGTAACACCGGTAACTGCAAAGCGTTTAATGTAGGACGGTCCGCGGGTGCCATCGCGATAAATCATATTGTATATGGTACGCTTATCTTTCTTTTTAAATACCGCAACATGAATAATATCTTTGCCAACGAAGGTTTTGGTATCTACTTTGGTCACCATCATTTTACCCTGTTTGGTAAAGACAATAATGTCATCAATATCGCTGCAATCGCAGACATACTCATCGCGCCGTAAGGCCGTGCCTATAAATCCTTCCGCCCTGTTCACATAAAGTTTGGTGTTTCTAATAACCACCTTGGTCGCGTCAACGTCATCGAATATGCGTATCTCGGTTTTACGCCCTCTGCCTTTCCCGTAGTCTTTCTTTAAACGTGTAAAAAAGGCAATGGCATAATCGATGAGGTTGGCCAGATGGTGCTTTACCTCGGCTATCTGTTCTTCCAAAGCATCAATGCGCTGCTGGGCCTTATCAATATCGAATTTAGAGATACGTTTGATTCGAATTTCCGTGAGTCGTACGATATCCTCTTCGGTTACGGCTCTTTTCAGATGTTTTACATGGGGTTTCAGGCCCTTGTCGATAGCATTAATGACGCCCTCCCATGTTTCTTCTTCCTCAATATCGCGATATATCCTGTTCTCAATAAAAATGCGCTCTAAGGAGGCATAGTGCCACTGCTCCTCGAGTTCGTTCAATCTGATGTCCAGTTCCTGCTTCAGGAGCTGCACCGTGTGATCTGTAGACCGCCTGAGCATTTCCGAAACACCGATAAACAAGGGCTTGTTGTCTTCGATAATGCAACCTAAAGGTGAAATGGATGACTCGCAACTTGTGAAGGCATAGAGTGCGTCAATGGTTTTATCAGGGGATAAACCGGAAGGCAGGTGCACCAGGATCTCTACCTCGGCTGCGGTATTATCCTCAATGCGCTTGATCTTTATTTTCCCTTTGTCATTCGCCTTTAATATGGAATCGATCAATGAGGATGTGGTGGTGCCATATGGAATTTCCGAAATGACCAGGGTATTCTTGTCTAACTGGGAGATCTTAGCCCTGACACGCACCTTACCTCCCCTGAGTCCGTCATTGTAATTGGAAAAATCTGCAATTCCCGCGGTAGGAAAGTCAGGAAACAATTTGAATCGTTTTCCTTGCAAATGCTTTATGGACGCCTCGATAAGTTCGATGAAGTTATGCGGGAGTATTTTTGTCGACAGTCCAACGGCAATGCCTTCGCCACCCTGTGCCAGCAGCAAGGGGAATTTTACCGGTAAATTAACCGGTTCTTTTCGACGACCATCGTAGCTTGCCTGCCATTCAGTGATTTTAGGACTGTAAACCACATCCAGGGCAAATTTTGAGAGTCTGGCTTCAATATATCTGGAGGCTGCGGCACTATCGCCGGTTAAAATATTACCCCAGTTTCCCTGGGTATCAATAAGTAAATCCTTTTGCCCTATTTGTACCATGGCATCGGCAATACTGGCATCGCCATGAGGGTGGTATTGCATGGTATGCCCCACGATGTTGGCCACTTTGTTGTAGCGTCCGTCATCGAGGTCTTTCATGGAATGCATGATGCGCCGCTGAACAGGCTTGAATCCATCCTCGATTGCCGGCACGGCCCGCTCCAATATCACATAGGAGGCATAATCCAGGAACCAGTCTTTATACATGCCCGTAACCCGGGTGATGGTTTCATTGGGTTCGTCCTGCTCCTTATTCAAATCGTCGTTCTCTTCTTCTATCATCAACTCTTACTTTTGGTTCGCCCTCTTCATTTTTCTTAGGGACTGCCTGATATATCTTAATTTTCGTCGGTCCACCAGGGTCACATTAAAATTAACGCGTTTACTGCCACCATTTCTCGATCTCAAATAAAGCACCAGGCTCTTATAAAACAAATAGTTGTGTACCTTATATGATATGAGGTCTTTCTTCTCAAACTCAACCTTGTGTTCCCTGTAATTCAGGTAGTCGGACAACAGCAGACCTTTATTGATAACTATAACCTTCATACCATCACTGTCATACTCAAAGTATCTTGAAATCCAGTGCACCAGGAAAAAGAGGCCTATAAACCCGAACAACACCACCAGGAAGGTCACTGTTGTATTGTCTGTGAGATCTTTGAATACATTGAATACGGTCGATGAAATGATGGCCGTAACAATCAGTATAAAATAGACCGATATAATGACGTTTCTGATGTTACCGTTATTGGTTCGCATTTAATTTTCCTCTTCAATAAGATCCATTTCCACTTTCAGATTATCTATAATGAACTCTTGCCTGGAAGGGGTGTTTTTTCCCATATAGAACGACAACAATTCCTCTATAGACATATTATCATCGAGCATCACCGGATCCAATCGCATGTCTTCACCTATAAAATGTTTGAATTCATCCGGAGAAATTTCACCAAGGCCTTTAAAACGGGTTATTTCCGGCTTTGGTTTCAGCTTTTCAATCGCATTTATGCGTTCCTCCTCCGAATAACAGTAGATGGTTTCCTTTTTATTTCTCACCCTGAACAAGGGGGTTTGTAAAATGTAGAGATGGCCCTCTTTAATGAGCTCAGGGAAAAACTGCAGAAAAAAGGTGATCAGTAATAATCGGATATGCATACCATCTACATCGGCATCAGTCGCAATGACGACATTATTGTACCTCAGATCCTCAAGGGATTCCTCGATATTTAAAGCGGCCTGCAACAGATTGAATTCCTCATTCTCATAAACGATCTTTTTACTTAGGCCATAGCAATTCAGAGGTTTGCCCTTCAAACTAAAAACGGCCTGTGTATTGACATCCCGGGATTTCGTAATACTCCCCGAGGCAGAATCGCCCTCGGTGATAAAGAGGGTGGTTTCTAAATTGCGTTCCCCTTTGGTATCCCCAAAATGAATCCGGCAATCTCGTAATTTCTTATTGTGAAGACTGGCTTTCTTGGCCCGTTCCCTGGCGAGTTTTCTTATACCTGACAATTCTTTGCGCTCCCGCTCTGCCTGTAAAATCTTGCGCTGAATCTTTTCGGCTGTATCCGGGTTTTTATGCAGGTAATTATCCAGATGACGCTTGACAAAATCATTGATATACGTGCGTACCGTGGGTAAATCGCCGCCCATATCCGTTGATCCCAGTTTCGTTTTGGTCTGACTTTCAAAAACAGGTTCCATCACTTTTATGGCTACGGCACTTATGATGGATTTCCTGATGTCTGAAGCATCATAATTCTTCCCGTAAAACTCCCGTATCGTTTTGACCAGCGCCTCTCGAAAGGCATTGAGATGCGTTCCGCCCTGGGTGGTGTTTTGTCCATTCACAAAAGAATGGTATTCCTCACTGTACTGACTTTTACTGTGTGTTATAGCGACCTCAATATCATCGCCTCGCAAGTGTATGATGGGATATAATAAATCGGCCTCGTTGGTGTTGTCGGTCAATAAATCTTTCAGTCCGTTTTCACTGAAATACTTTTCGCCGTTAAACACGATGGTGAGACCGGGATTAAGATACACATAGTTCTTAAGCATTTTAACCACATACTCACTGCGAAATTTATAGTTTTTAAAAATGGAATCGTCGGGTATAAAAGAGACTTTGGTGCCCTTTCTTCTTGTCGTGTCATCGAGCAGTTCCTTGTTGGTCAAATTCCCCTGCTCGAACTCTGCCGATGCCGATTTACCGTCTCTGTTAGATTCCACTCTGAAATAATTCGATAAGGCATTAACGGCCTTGGTGCCGACGCCATTGAGTCCTACGGATTTCTTAAAGGCCTTGGTGTCGTATTTTCCACCGGTATTCATCTTGGACACCACATCAACCACTTTGCCAAGAGGTATGCCACGCCCGTAATCACGCACAATGACCTTGTTTCCCTGAATGGAGATGTCGATCGTCTTTCCCGCTCCCATGACAAACTCGTCTATGGAATTGTCGAGCACTTCCTTGAGCAGGATGTAAATCCCATCATCCGGGGACGATCCGTCACCAAGTTTTCCAATATACATCCCGGGACGCATACGAATATGCTCCTTCCAGTCAAGTGAGCGTATGTTCTCTTCGGTATAGTTGGATTGCACTGCCATAAATACTTGTGAAATTAATGATAGAACGCTAATATAACATTTCAATGTAAAAAATGAAACAGCGCCCAAACAAAGTAATTAACAATAAAAATACAATATTGTTGAGAACCTTTAAAGGTGTATAGCACATAATTTTATTAATGTCCCGATCGCCATTTTATTGCGCAAATTCTACAGCAGTTTAAAGAAAATATTGCCATCTATTGAAAAGCCAGGCTTATCGATAAACATAAATGTATAATGGTATCTGTATAGCACCTTTTTTTTTAAAAAAATAAGATCGTCGTACCTCTTGATATGGGCTTTTAGGAAAGAATACTGTCGAGAAAATTACTTCATGTATTTCTGTTTCTTACTCCCCTCATACATCACATATTTCACCAATCGTGCTTCCAGTTTGGCATTATAGAGTTGTATTTTCCTTGAGGGTCTCAGTCCGACATGTTTTAAAGCGTCGAGATTACTGGTAATGAACCAGGCATCGGTACCCGGATAATTTTGTTTGAGCGTATCGCCAATGTTTTTGTAAAAATCCTGCATATCAATGTTCAAACGTTCCCCGTAGGGTGGATTAAACACCATATGGAGCTTCTGGTGACCCCCTTTTCGTGTTTTGAAGAAATCTTCGTGCTGCACATGAACAAAATCCTCCAACCGGGCATATTTAATATTTTCTCTGGCTTTGGCTATGGCACTGGGCGCTTTATCGTAGCCCGTTATCTTGTAATGAAAATCGCGGGTTTTATTGAGTAGTGAGGCTTCAATTTTTTCAAAGAGATCCACATCCCAATCCTGCCAGCGCTCAAATGCGAATTCCTTACGCATCAGATTAGGGGGAATGTTGCAGGCTATCATGGCCGCTTCAATGAGGATGGTGCCACTACCACACATCGGATCCATGAAATCACATTGACCATCCCACCCCGACAGTAGGATCATCCCTGCTGCCAGAACCTCATTTATTGGTGCAATATTAGTAGCCGTCTTATAACCGCGTTTGTGCAGGGATTCGCCGGAAGCATCGAGAGATACTGTGCATTGGTGCCGGTCTATATGAATGTTTATTTTGATATCAGGAAATTTTAAGTCCACATTTGGCCGTTGACCTGTGGTATTTCGAAATTTATCGACAATGGCATCCTTGGTCTTCTGTGCGATGAATAAGGAATGTTTAAACAATGGGCTATGTACGGTGGCATCAATGGCAAGAGTGCCTTTAGGACTCAAATAGTTTTCCCATGGCATCTTATAGATCGCGTTATACAGGTCGTTTTCATTGTGCACTGAAAAGGCATGTATCGGCTTAAGTATTTTTATTGCTGTTCGTAGCCCGAGATTGGCTTTGTACATAAAGCCTTTATCGCCATAAAATGAGACGCTGCGTACACCCTTTTCAATCTTCTGGGCACCTAATTGCAAAAGTTCTTTAGCGAGTATTTCCTCAAAACCGAATAGGGTTTTGGCCACCATTTTAAAATTTTCTTCCATAGTTTTACACCAATAGGTTGCAAAAATAGTGTAATTTTACCGCAAACATAAGGTTTACTTAAATTATGGGTTAAGGATTGAAGTGACATCCCCCGGCTATCGGGGATATAGCGGAAAGCCTGACCGCGCCGATGGCGTGGTAACCCCAAAAAATTATGGTCAACAAAACTGCAGCATGGTATTCGTCATGGTTTGACACACCATTTTATCATATTTTGTACAAGGACAGAGATGCCAGTGAGGCCCAGGCCTTTATGAATACGCTTACCAATTATCTAAATATCCCTGAAGGCGGTAGTATTTTGGATTTAGCTTGTGGCAGAGGGAGACATGCCCGTTTTTTGAACAAAATGGGATTTGATGTAACCGGGGCCGATCTGAGTGAAAACAGCATAAACTATGCTAAACAATATGAAAATCATCGGTTGCGCTTCGTGGTTCATGATATGAGTCGGCCACTGGGTAAATCCTTTGACGCTATTTTTAATTTGTTTACAAGCTTTGGTTATTTTGAAAATGACATCAACAATCTAAACACCATTAAGGCGATAAAAGCAGATCTGAATACCTTTGGTTTCGGGGTCATCGATTTTATGAACAGTCAATTTGTTATGGATAGCCTGGTGCCTGAAGAATCTAAAATGATTAACGGTATTGAGTTTCAACTGAAGCGTCATGTAAAAGAGGGTTACATTTTCAAGGATATTGCATTTAAAACTCAGGGCGAGGAATTCAATTTTACGGAACGGGTAAAAGCCTTTTCTTTGAACGATTTCGAACTCCTGTTTGAACAAGCAGATGTTAATTTATTAGATGTTTTTGGTGATTATAAACTCAATGCATTTGATGCCGGTACATCGGAACGTTTGATCATGATCTTTAAATAGTATGAAGAGCTATTATGAATGATTACTTATTACCCATATTTGCTGTTGTTCTTGGTGTTGTTATAGCCAGTCTGACCTTGGATAAAAGAGCATGGAACTTGAAATTGCTCCTTTCTTTCAGCGGTGCCTTTTTATTGGCACTCACTCTGTTTGAACTGCTTCCAGAGGTGTATCATCATTTAGAAGCCAAGCTTACCGGTTTGTTTATAATGGGCGGTATCCTTTTGCAGATTATCCTGGAATTGTTCTCCAAGGGTGCCGAACACGGTCATGTCCATTTTCAGCGAAAGGCATCGCGTTTCCCGTGGCTTTTATTTATCAGCCTCAGTATTCATAGTTTTCTCGAAGGCTTTCCGATTCACGAACACAACGATATGGTCTATGGGGTGTTAATCCACAAGATCCCGATTGCCGTGCTTATTTCCATGTATCTGTTCCATTCAAAATTCAAAACATTACAGATTGCTGCATTCCTCTCCGTGTTTGCCATTATGACACCATTAGGAACGTTTATTTCAAATAACACATCGGCTTTATCCGGCTATATTTATAGTATCAATGCCGTTGTTATTGGAATATTCCTTCATATATCAACAACCATTCTTTTTGAGAGCAGTGATGGGCATAAGTTCAACCTGTCTAAATTCGTTGCCATTGTGCTTGGTGTTGGAATAGCCTACTTCATCTAATGTTCAGTAAGGAAGAATCAAAGCAATTAAGACAGGAATTTTGGACCAGTTTCGGCAAGTCTTACCCACGCAGATGGATCCTGTATCATACCAAAATTAAAGGCTTGAGCTTTAAATTTCATTTCGATACCAACTCCGCCCTGGTAGCCATGGATTTGGAAGGCAGTTTGGACCACAGAGCTTCCTACTGGGAAAGACTGATGTCCTTAAAACCGATACTTTTAGAGGAGTATCTGCCCGAAGCGATTATTGATGCATTTTATGTTCCGGAGCACCAAAAGGAACGCTCCCGGATTTATGTGCCGTTGCAAAAAAAAGTTTCCATTCATGATAAGCAAACCTGGCGAGACGTCATGTCGTTTTTTTACGATACCATGGATTTGTTCGAGGCTTTTTTTAAGGATTACAAGGACCTTATTGAGGGATAAGGATTCTTAATAGACATTTCACTTTTAATTATAAACCAAAATACCTAGTTTTACTTAAACAAACCATAAGCGTGGACTCAAAACTAATTTCCAACGGTATTTTAAGGGCTGTTGCTATCCTGATCGGGATTGCGGTGATCTTATTTTTCTTATTTAAAATCCAGTCGGTTATCGCCTATATCGCTATTGCAGTTGTTATTTCATTGATTGGCAGACCCATCGTGTTGTTTTTGAGACATCGATTAAAATTTAATAACACTGTGGCAGTGGTCGTTACCATGCTGCTCATGCTGGCGATTTTTGTTGGACTGGTGGGCTTATTTATTCCATTGATTATTAAACAGGGACAGAATCTGTCGCTTTTGAATATTGAGGAATTGAAGGGTAATATTGAGAATCTTTACGCTGAAATAGTCCGTTATTTTAATTTGCATCAGATCGATGTTGAGCGGTCTTTGAAAGATTCGAATTTACTTTCTAAAATTGATTATTCCATCATACCTAATTTTCTGAATTCCATTGTTAGTGGTTTGGGTAGCTTTAGTATCGGACTTTTTTCGGTATTATTCATTTCCTTTTTCTTTTTGAAGGATAGCAGACTTTTTGAAAATGCCATTCTTACTTTAATACCGGACAGCAAAGAATCGCGCTGGAAGGCGTCCTCTGATAAAATCAAGGATCTCCTATCACGGTATTTTGTCGGACTCATTTTTCAAATATTCATTCTATTCATTATATACACCATAGGGCTTTTAATAATTGGGGTAGAAAATGCAGTAGTCATTGCCTTTTTATGTGCTTTGTTGAATCTGATCCCTTATATCGGCCCACTGATCGGCGCGTTTTTAATGATCACTTTGACGATGACCAGCAGTCTGGGAGAAAGTTTCAGTGGTGTTATTATGCCCAAGACCTTATGGGTGCTATTGGTTATTGCGGTTGGTCAGTTAACGGATAACTTTTTTAGTCAACCGGTTATTTTTTCAAAAAGTGTCAAATCGCATCCCCTGGAAATTTTTTTGGTGATTCTCATAGCGGGCATCCTTTTTGGTGTTTTAGGGTTAATCATTGCCGTACCCGCCTACACGGCCATTAAGGTGATTCTACAGGCCTTTCTATCCGAAAATAAGATTGTGAAAAAGCTGACTAAAGACATCTAGTTTTTATTTGAATAAAGCTATTTTAAATATTGAAATACAGGACTTTATAAATAGTAATTTAAAATCGGATATTACTAAATTACTTTTAAAGGGAACAGCTTTTGAAGCGGTGGACACAAAGGCTGTTATCGAACAGATCGAGGCGAAAAGGAGGTGTGTAACAAAGTTACCGACCTGGTATCATCATGATAACATCTATTACCCCAACAAGCTCCATATTGAACAAACGTCTTCCGAAATTACTGCGAAATACAAATCAGATTTAATAGAAGGGCAATCTCTAATAGATCTTACCGGGGGTTTTGGTGTCGATAGCTTTTATTTTGCCAAACGGTTTAAACATGTCGTTCATTGTGAAATGGATCAGGCCTTGCATGAGATCGTTTCCCATAACTATAAGGAACTGGGATGTGACCACATTGAATGCATAAACGCCGATGGTATTGCTTATCTGCAACATAGTGATGTGCAGTACGACTGGATTTACATTGATCCTTCCAGGAGACATGAAACAAAGGGTAAAGTCTTCTTTTTAAAGGATTGCCTGCCAAACGTTCCGATACATTTAAACCTGCTTTTTAAGCGTTCTAAACAGATTATGATTAAGACCTCGCCCCTTTTGGATATATCCGCCGGGATAAGAGCACTCAACTTTGTTAAAACCATACACGTTGTAGCAGTTCATAGTGAGGTCAAGGAATTGTTGTGGATCCTCGAGCGTGATTACAAGGCTGGAATTGAGATGAACACAGTTAATATTAAAGGCGATACCATTGAAAGATTCAATTTTTTATTGGAAGAGGAAACCGCTACAGAACCCCAATTCAGTGGCCCTCTTAGCTATCTTTACGAGCCCAACAGTGCCATTATGAAGTCCGGGGGGTTTAATGCCCTATCCAATGCCTTTGCACTTCCCAAATTGCATAGGCATTCGCATTTATATGTGAGTCATGAGCGTATCGATTTTCCGGGGCGAACCTTTAAGATTGCGGAGATCCTTCCCTACAGTAAAAAATTGTTTAAAAAATTGGGTATTACGAAAGCTAATATCACAACACGGAATTTTCCGGAAACCGTGCAACACATTCGAAAGAAATTGAATATTCGGGACGGCGGGGATACCTACCTATTTTTTACCACCGATTACCAGAACAATTTGATTGTCATTGTTTCAGAAAGAGTTTAGCCTCTGAATTGGATAACCCGCAGCGAATTAAGTATATCTCATACTTGTATTTCTTGAGACTTTAATTTTTGAGAACATCTCCCATGGCTTTTTCATGTGCTGTTTTCACATCTGTCATCGTCTTAATGATATCGGGATGCATAGCGCTGAGATCGTACTTTTCAGAGGGATCGTTTTCCAAATCGTAAAGGAGGGGTGGATTATGATATTTCGGTGGCCCACTGGGATATACAGTTTGTGTTATGAAATGTGCTTTCCATGGTCCCATTCGAACAGCGTATATTTTATTTCCCCGATAGAACATAAATGGGGCATGATCAATTGCTTCTTCGTTTCTTAACAAGGGCACAATATTTTGTCCATCAATGATTTTGTCGGGTAAATCAACCTCCGCAATGGCGGCTATTGTGGGTAACAGGTCCAAAGATGTTGACAGGGATGTGTTGACTTCCCCTTCCGGAACCTGACCGGGCCACCAGGCAATCATGGGAACCCGCTGTCCACCCTCCCAGGTGGTGCCTTTTCCTTCTTTTAACAGGCCGGAGGAGCCTCCATTTTGTTTTTGTACTAACCACGGGCCATTATCACTGGTAAAGATGACCAGGGTCCGTTTATCCAACAGTAATTCCTTTAATGTATTGAGGATCTGACCTGTACTCCAATCCAGTTCTTCCAGAACATCACCATATAATCCGCGCTTGCTTCTGCCTTCAAATTCCGAGGATGCAAACAGTGGTATATGAGGCATGCTATGGGCCAGATACAGAAAAAAGGGGTCCTCTTTATTGTTTTTTATAAAGTTTACCGCTTCTTCAGTATAGCGTCGTGTCAGGGTGTGCTGATTAGCAGGGCGTTCTATGATATCCGTATTATACATCAAAGGTACATTACAATACCCCGGCTGACCATCCTTGGCAGGAATGTAATCCATATCATTCGAGTATGGGATTCCAAAGTAGTCGTCAAACCCGTGTACCATGGGTAAATACTGGGGTAAATGACCGAGATGCCATTTTCCAACGGCCATGGTTTTATAATCCTTTTGTTTCAGTACCTCGGCAATGGTCACTTCATCGGGTTGAAGCCCATTATCGTCATTTGGAAAAAGGACGCGGCCTCTCATAATACCACCGACCAAACCGGTGCGAATGGGATATCTTCCGGTAAGTAAACCCGCCCGGCTGGGGGTACATACAGAAGCGGCGACATAGAATTGGGTAAATCGCATACCTTCATTTGCCATTCGATCAATGTGCGGTGTTCGAATTGTAGGGTGTCCGTAGCAGGATAGATCACCGTAGCCCATATCATCTACAAAAATGATGATCACATTGGGTGCATCTATATTTTGTGTCATCACCGATAGTGACATGAATAGAAATATAGCCGAGGTTAACAGGTGTTTCATAATGGCGTTCATTTATAATTCATCATTTTGGGAAAGACACTTTAGACAGATACGAGGCAATAATTTCATATTATTCTGGAATAGTAATCGTAGTTTGTATGATTTCATTATGATGTATGGCCCTTTTAAAAAAATTAAAAACCGCATCTAATTGTGAAAATGGTATTTCGGCCAGTTCATGTCCGCCTCCTAACTTTTGATGGAAATAATAGGATGTCCCTAAATTGTGCAATTTATCAGCAATAATTTGCGACCCATCTAAAATAAGATGCCCTAAACTGTCTGTCGAACAGTAATGGTGTGTTGCCTTGCCAAAGGGCACTAAATTATCATCTGTACCATGAAATAGTACTGTCGGGATGGCATTATCTTTTGTGATATAATCGGCATCGACCACAGCACCCGCCAATGCTATGGCACCGGCAAATTTAACCTCGTCATATTGAGCGGTGTCATCCACAAAAAAATGTTTTAAATACGCCGCACTTAAAACCCCCTCTGCCCCTGCACTGCTGCCACCTGCAATTATCCTATTCGGGTCTATCCGTAATTCGTCCTTGTTACTTATAACATATTTTGCGGCATCCAGATAATCTATGGTGGCTTGTCTAAAGATGTTTAGCTTGATGGTCTTTGGGCAGTCACAACCCGCTCCAATGCCTAAATCCTTAAGCAGTAATCTGTATGAAATGGAAATGCCAATGAATCCATTTTCAGTTAAGTAATGCATAAATTGAACATCATTGAGATTATCACGTTGGCCTCCCTCAAAACCACCACCATGCATCCATAAAACTACAGGTAAACTGTCATTCGTTTTGATATCAATTGGCGTGTAAACATCCATTTCCAATTTTACAGAATCTTTTACTGCATAAGTGTAAGTCACCTTATTCTGCGAAACCATGAGGGTATTTAAACCTAAAAAAACCATTACTACGCTCCATCTCATAGCCGTCAAATTTTAATGTAGTACATTATATGTTTTGATTAACCCATTAGGATTAAACCTTGGGAAAAGATCAAAACTATAAAATAAAAATAAGTGAAAAATTTAAAGTTACAGGAAAGACATGATGTTAAATGCACCCAGAAGCTGATAAAATAGTCGAACACCTTTAAACCACAACCAGTTTAAACGGAGAAATAAGGGATGGACTTTAATGTAATTAAACCCTTTAAACCTTAGACGCACCTGCTATAAAAGGATTAACTGAATAGGCTCAATTGAAATTGCTTCAGGATCGCATACCCCGTAAAATTCCGTGTTCCAGACCTCGTAATTCTGCCAAACCTCTCAATCTGCCAATTCCGGAATACCCAGGATTGGTTTTCTTCTTCAGATCGTCCAGCATCTGATGCCCGTGATCCGGTCGCATGGGAATGACATGATCTGTTCTTCCTGCTGATGTTCTCTTTTTTTCTTCTTTCAACACCTCCTGGATCACCCCAAACATATCGACATCGCCCTCTAAATGGTTGGCTTCATAAAAGTTGCCCTGGGTGTCCCTCTTTGTACTTCTTAAATGCAAAAAGTGAACGCGGTCGGCAAACCGTTTAAACATCTTCACCAGGTCATTATCGGCCCTTACACCGAGCGACCCTGTACAAAACGTAATGCCATTCGACCTGTCTGGAATCTGTTCAAATAAATAGGCATAATCAGCCTCTGTGCTTACGACTCGCGGTAAGCCCAAAATGGGAAAGGGTGGGTCATCAGGGTGTATACACATTAAGACATTATTTTTTGAGGCCACCGGAATAATTTCTTTTAAGAATAGAACAAGGTTTTCCTTAAGCTTTTCAACATCAACATGCGCATAGGTGTTCAAAACGTCCTGAAATTGTTCCAGAGTATAACCTTCTTCCGCACCGGGCAATCCCGCAATGATATTTTTAATTAACTTTTGTTTTTCAATTTCTGTCAGGGTATTGAAATAGGTTTTAGCGCGTTCCTTCTGATCTTCAGAATAAAGGGCTTCGGCGCCAGGTCTTTTTAAAAGGTACAATTCAAATGCCGCAAAAGCATTAACATCAAACCGCAATGCTTTCGAACCATCCTCAACCTCATATTCCAAGTCTGTTCTGGTCCAATCCAATACGGGCATAAAATTGTAACATATCACCTTAATACCGCAATCCGCCAGGTTTTGAATACTTTGCTTATAATTCTCAATATAGTGCAAGTACTTCCCCAATCTGGTTTTTATGTTTTCGTGAACCGGAATACTCTCGACAACACTCCAGGTTAATCCGGCATCCTCAATAATTCTTTTTCGCTTGTTGATTTCATCGCTAGTCCAAACGGTCCCGTTGGGTATATGATGCAGTGCCGAGACGATCCCCGTGGCTCCGGCCTGTTTGATATCCGAAAGTGATACGGGATCGTTAGGGCCATACCATCGCCATGTTTGTTCCATAGTTATCTGATTATTAAAAATTGTTACACGCCACTGTAAGCTGCAAATCCGCCATCTATGGGGATAACTACCCCCGTGATAAAAGAAGACGCATCATTACATAAAAACAATGTCGAACTTATTAAATCCTCAGGTTGTCCGTAGCGTCCCATTGGTGTTTGATCAATAATTTGTTGTCCTCTTTGAGTTAAACTACCATCACTGTTTGTTAGTAATGTTCTGTTCTGTTCCGTTAAGAAGAACCCGGGGGCCAGGGCGTTTACCCGAATACCGACTTTTGAAAAATGTACAGCCAGCCATTGGGTAAAATTAGAAACGGCTGCCTTTGCACCACTGTAGGCGGGTATTTTTGTGAGCGGCGTAAAGGCGTTCATGGAGGATATGTTTAAAATACTGCATCCGGATCTACCAACCATATCTTGTGCGAATATCTGAGTGGGCAACAACGTTCCTATAAAATTGAGGTTGAATACGAATTTGATACCTTCCGGGTCCAGATCGAAAAAGGTTTTAAATCCTTCGGTTGTATTTTTAAGGTCCTCTTCAAACAAAAAGGGTTGGGATGTCGTGCCTAAGGGATGGTTCCCTCCTGCACCATTAATCAGTATATCACAATTTCCCAAAATCTCGTTAACCTTCTTTTTGGCGGTTTCCAGGGCGGCCTTATCCAAAACATTAGCTGCTACACCAATAGCCTCACCACCTTCTTTCCTAATCTCATCGGCAACCACCTCTGCAGCCTGCACGTTTAAATCTAAAACGGCAATTTTATGGCCCTCTCTGGCTAAAGCTTTGGCCATTGTGCTGCAAAGGATTCCTCCGGCACCGGTAATTACGATTACTTTACTCATATTAGTTTCGTTATAAATTGTTTTAAAATAATGACTTTTCGTGTGCGCCCACGCAAAGATATAAAATAAATTGTGTGCGCACACGTTATTCATTTATTTTTGTTATTTTGCTATCAAATTTCAGGTAATAGGTTTATCTATCTGTAAGGACATCAACAGGATTTCAGTTGTAATATGATCACTATAAAGGACATCGCGAAGGAAGCTCAGGTTTCAGAAGGTACCGTCGACAGGGTATTGCATAACCGTGGTGGTGTTTCAAAAAGAACAGAGGCCAAAATTAAAGACATCCTAAAAAAACATAATTACAGCATTAATCCTGTTGCCAGTGCATTGGCTTCAAAGAATAAATACACTATAGCGGTTTTGATTCCTGAGCACAGCGACTCCGATATCTTTTGGAAATCACCTTATATGGGCATTCTCAAAGCCTCTAATGAATTCAATAGTTTTGGTATTCAGGTCACTGTCTACAGATTCGACCAATACGATTCAAGTTCTTATACCAGTAAGTTTAAATCCATGCTGCAAAGCAATCCGTCAATGGCGCTTATTGTCCCCCTTTTTATAAATGAAACCAAATTTATGATAACAGAATTAGAGGATTCTAATATCCCCTACGTCTTTATGAATATTGACCTTGAGGGGTTTAATAATATAGCTTTTACAGGTCAGGACGCCTACACCGCCGGCTATATCGCTGCCAAACTCATGCATTCCGGTGGTCAATCGGATGCAAAGTATCTCATCGTTTATTCTGAACACAATTTAACTGTAAATAATACAGTGTTAAGAAGAATAAAAGGGTTTAAGGATTATTTTGAAAGTCAGGAGCTTTATGATGCACCATTATCTTTGAGAGTGGATGACTTTAGCCACATGGATGCAACTGCCGATACCGTAAATACCTTCCTAAGCGATCACCCTTCAATTCATGGGATATTTGTGCCATCGAGCAGAATTAATCGCATTGTTGACTGCATAGATCCCTTAGTTTTAAAAAAATATAAACTAATAGGCTTTGATAATACCCCGCCTAATATTGCCTGTTTAGAAAATGAAACGGTGTCCTTTTTAATATCCCAGAAGCCCTTTGATCAAGGCTATGAATCTATTCAACTCATGGCAGATTATTTGATTAAAAAGAAAATACCCCATGGGAAAATCTATCTTCCAATTGACATTTTAACAAAGGAAAATGTAAGATACAATGATCGCAATGCCTTACAGTTCGAAGTGGAGCACTTATAAGGTGTTGTTTAGGTAATAGTTAATGATATCTGCTGTTGAGACGATACCCACTAATTTATCATCCTCAAGAATGGGAACAGCACGATAGTACTGTGTTGAAAGGACTTTTGCCACATCCTCGACGCTGGACTTTGTGGTCAAATAAAAGGGGTTTGGGGTCATAATATCTTTAACCTTTAGGGTTTTGTAGACCTCATGATCGTCGTCTATACCGGCTCCCGCAATATGATACATAAAATCAACCAGACTTACCATACCCACCAGTTTATCCTTTTCTAAAACGGGAATATGGTGATGCCATTTCTTTTTTTCATAAATGTGTTTTACGTCGAGAAGATCTTGATTTGGGGAAATAGAGACCACCTCTTTTGTCATGACGGGTATTATTGAATTTGCTTTCATTGAATTAAGGGGAAACAGGTTACTATTTTCATTTTAAAATTAATACATAAACATCCGTTCTAAAATGATGTAGGTCATATTACATGAGAGAATTTGTTAATACATTTAATACTGATTAAACGAAATAATTAAGGTTATGAAAACGAAAACCATATTAGAACTACTCACATTAAGTTCGAGTATATATGTCTTGGCGCGAGACACTAAATTTTTGGACAGGATAAATGAGCTATCTGAAAAAGGAAAAAATAACATTAACAAATCGATGGCGGAATCCATGTTGGATGAAAATGGGAATGAACTTGAATTCATGGATAAGATCATATTAAAAGTTAATGACCTCAAAGAGGAACTGAATGATAAAATTGAAGAATTAATTGCCAAGTTTTACAAAAAAATGAACATTACCCATTTGGATGAAATCAAGGCTTTAAATGAAAAAATTGAAAAATTAGATCAGACTGTTGCCCTGTTGGAGGCGAGACTGAATAAAATAGAGGCATAGAAATGGGAGTGCTTATGACTACTATAAAGCGGTTTAAATCTATTTCCAGATATAACCAGATCCTAAAGGTCCTTTTAAAATATGGATTTGATGATTTTGTTCAATACCTCGAGGAGAACAATCATTATAGAATGATTCATAAGATCATTCCTGATTCCACAAAGCGACGTGTTGCCAGGTACAGTAAATGGGCAAAAATGAGGTTAGTCTGCGAGGAATTGGGACCAACATTTATCAAATTTGGCCAAATCCTGAGTAACCGTCCGGATTTAGTGCCGCTTGAATTAACCTTTGAACTGGAAAAACTTCAAGATAATGTTCCGCAGATGACGGAAAGTGAGGCTCGGGAAGTTGTTGAAACCGAATTAAAGGATAATGTCGACAACTTATTCGCCTGGTTCGAACCGGTTCCCTTTGCCTCGGCCTCAGTGGCTCAGGTACATAAAGTGACTTTACCTTCCGGCAAACGAATTGCATTAAAGATACAAAGACCAGGTATTTTCGAGGTGATCACCGAGGATATCAAGGTCATGTACAGAATTGCAAATCTCATCGAAAAAAGGATACCCTCTCTAAAGCATTTTGATCCGGTGGGCCTGGTCAAAAACTTTGAAGTTTCCATATTGAAGGAACTTGATTTTATAAATGAATCGATCAATGTTCAAAGATTTTATAATAACCTGGCTAAGGATAGGTCTTTAGAGCAATTTGCCCTTGCACCAAAAGTGTATCAGGAATATACAACTTCAAAAGTTTTGGCTCTGGAATTTATTTCAGGTATTAAAATTGATAAAATTGACAAATTGAAATCGCATGACATGGATATTCAGGTCACGGCCAGACGCCTGGCGATAAGCTTTTTCAAACAGATCTTTGAATATGGTTTTTTTCATGCCGATCCACATCCGGGCAATTTGCTGGTGCTTCCAAATAATCATATTTGTTATTTAGACTTTGGTATGATGGGCAGCATGCTCCCCAGGGATATTTTAATTTTCGGAAAATTATTTATGGCCATTACCGAAAGGGATGTCAAAAAGATTATCAGGGTTTTACAGCAATTGTCCAATAATGCCCCTATTTTGAACCGTCGGGAATTAGAGTTGGATATTAATGAATTCGTTGAAAAATATTATGTCAGAGATATCCATAAAAATGAGATGAGCACCGTATTGTTGGAACTAAAAGATATCATCATCGCGCATGGTCTGAAGGTACCGACCTATTTCTTCCTATTTGCCCGATCCTTGGTTACGATTGAGGGCGTACTCGATAAATTGGATCCAAACCTGGAACAATTCGAAATTGTTAAACCCTACTTAAGGTACAGTGTTACAAGGAGGTATAATCCTTTGCAAATGGGGGTGAAAATCGTGAATTCATTTGTTGAACTTACCGATTACATAGATGAGTTTCCTCAAGATTTAAAAAATGCCATACGCAAAATAAATACGGGGCAAATCAAGGTCGATCTGACTCACAAAGGCATTGACCCTATGGTTCATACCCTTCAAAGAATCACAAAACAGCTCATTACTGCCTTTTTGATGGTAGCTTTAATTATCGGAGCCGCGCTGTTCATTATATTCGAAGTAGGCGCTTTATGGAATGGTATATCTGTTTTGGGAATGACCAGTTTTACCATTGCCGTGATATTGGGCTTCGGCATGTTAAGAAATATTAAAAAAGGCGACTATGATTACTGAAAATGAATAAGACTATCTTAAAAACAGAAAAGAGCACCATTTGTGGTGCTCTTTTTATTTTGCTTCGTTTTATCTTGATCTAAGACCTTGAGAATGCCTTTTTGAAATGTCCATAGGCCTCAGAGATTTCATTTTGGAAATGTTCAAGCCGCGTTTCCTCTTTTTTCTTCGTATACTTTCCTTTAAATGAATTGATAAATGAGTTGAAATCTTGTTTTCCTTTCTCAAATGAATCTTTTGCAGTGTTGCTGTCCTTTTTAAATTTTTGCTCTAATATTTCCAGCTGAATCTTAAACTGCTCTATCTCAATTAAGGTCAAGGCATACATTCTATTCAAAGTCTCGTTTGTTTTAATTTTTACCTCAATATCGTGTAATAGCAACAGCAATTGTTTTTTTTGTTTTTTAAAGATTGCCCTTGTTTCAGCCTTTCCTAATGCCAGTTGCACTCTAAGTTCATCGAACTTGGTATGAAGTTCTTCAATTTTTTCCTTTACTTTTTTAATTTTTTCTTCGCTTTCATGAAGATAGCTATTAAATTTCTTCTTCACTTCCTCATATTTATCCTGGCCCTCTGCCTTACCCAAAGCAGCTTTAACCTGGAATTCTTCTAGTTCTACTGCAGATTTTCGCAGTGCCCTTATGACTTTATCCACAAATTGGTTATCCTCTTTAGTTTTCATGATACATGTATTTAGTGTTAGATTAAATATCCATACAAAATCGAATGTGTACAATGACGCGTATCAGTTTTAAAGTTTTGATGGATATGTCCATGTAACGCTAAGCAATAACCCCTGACTTTTCGGAGTGTTCAAAATGACATTAACAGATTCCGTCTGGCATAATGATTTTAATCATTTTATATCTAATGGGCTTATCATAACTTTAAATGTTTAGGAATCCAGGTTTTATGCTGAAATTAAATCTTATACGGTCATTCTTCATTGAAATTGGGGAACTCTCCTATTTTGCCAGAAGATTTTTCAAAGAAATCTTCAAGAAACCCTTTGAGTTTAATGAGTTTTTAAAACAATGCTTTCAGGTTGGAAATCGCTCCTTTCTTTTGGTGGGGGTCACCGCTTTTATCATCGGTTTGGTGATTACTTTACAAACGAGGCCCACTTTAGAGGAATTCGGGGCCGAATCATGGATGCCCTCTATGGTTAGTATATCCATTATTAGAGAGGTGGGTCCCGTTATTATCGCCTTAACATTTGCAGGGCGAATTGCATCAGGAATAGGTGCAGAATTGGGTTCCATGCGGGTCACAGAGCAAATTGATGCCATGGAGGTTTCCGGTACAAACCCCTTTAACTTCTTGGTTGTAACCCGGGTTTTGGCGGCGACCCTGATGCTTCCCGTGTTGGTCATTTTAGGGGATGCTATTGCCCTCTATGGTTCCTACGTGGTAGAAAATCTAAAGGGAGATGTCTCTTTTCAATTGTACTTTAACAAGGTGTTCAATGCCCTCGAGTTTGGAGATATTATCCCGGCAACAATTAAAACCTTTTTTTTCGGATTTGCCATTGGTTTGGTTGGTTGTTTTAAGGGATATTACTGTGAAAAGGGTACCGTAGGCGTTGGAAAGGCGGCGAACTCTGCCGTCGTTTTCTCTTCTATGCTTCTATTTATAATAGACTTCATCGCGGTATTTATAACCGATATATTTTTTGAAATCTAATGATGACTCAGATGCACAACATACAAGCACCTATTCTCGAAATTAAAGATTTAAAAAAATCCTTTGGGGCAAATCATGTTTTAAACGGATTCAATTTAGAACTGTTTGAAGGTGAAAATGTAGTGATAATGGGCAGATCGGGTTCCGGTAAATCGGTTATGATAAAATGTTTGGTCGGCCTGATGGAACCTGATTCGGGTAGCATTAGAGTCATGGGCAAGGAAATAAGTACCCTTAATCCTGAAGATTTAAACACTTTACGTACCGATATCGGGTTTCTGTTTCAAGGCAGCGCCTTATACGACTCTATGACCGTAAGAGAAAATTTGGAATTCCCATTGCGACGACATAAACAAAAATTTGCTCAGATAAAGGACCCTACTGAACTCGTTCTGGAAGTATTGGAAAGTGTGGGATTAGTTCATGCTATTGATCTTATGCCAGCCGAGCTTTCAGGGGGCATGCAAAGACGTGTTGCCTTGGCCAGGACCTTAATTTTAAAACCCAAAATTATCTTATATGACGAACCAACCAGCGGCCTGGATCCGATCACCTCAAAGGAGATAATCGAACTCATGAGGCGCGTGCAACGTCAATACAAAACATCTTCGCTTATCATTACACATGATGTGGATTGCGCCCGTGTGGTATCTGAACGTATTATTCTCTTAATTGATGGAATTAATTATCTCGAGGGAAATTATGAGACCTTAAAAAATTCGGATGATGAAAAAGTAAAGGCATTTTTTAAATAAATCATTTTTGTCATGAAAAAAACACATAACCAAAAATTGAAATTAGGCGTATTTGTTGTCATTGGTTTGATACTTTTTGTAGTCGCCGTTTATTTAATTGGCAATCGTCAAAACATGTTTGTTAAAACGTTTAATATCAGTGCCAACTTCAATAATGTTAATGGTTTAATGCAAGGGAACAATGTGCGCTATTCAGGGATTAATATAGGGACTGTAAAAACGATATCTATGATTAATGATTCTACCATTAATGTTGATATGGTAATCGAAGAAAAAATGGTACAGCACATAAAAAAGGATGCCATAGCGACTATTGGCACAGATGGTTTGGTCGGCAATATGATTGTAAACATTATTCCCGGAAAAGGCGATTCAGAAATGATCGCACCGGGAGATGTGATTCAGTCGTATACAAAAATTGGTACAGATGAAATGCTTAACACCTTAAACGTAACCAATGAAAACGCGGCCTTATTAACCGCGAAATTGCTAAATATTGCTGATGCCATGGCAGATAGTAAAGGGACCTTCGGTATGCTTATCAACGATACAGTAGTGTCTTCAAATCTGAAACAAACCGTAAATCAATTACGAATTATGAGTATTGAAGCGAATAAATCAATGAAATCGCTGAATACCATTATAAATACCATCAACTTTCAGGAAAGTGTGGCGGGTGTCTTGTTAAACGATTCAATTGAAGCTCAGAAAATTCGTGTTTTGCTTACAAATCTGGAAGCTACAACCGCAGGTGTTAATTCGGTAATAAGCAACTTAAACGAAACCATAGAAGATTATAAAAATAGCAAAGGCGCCGTTAATTATCTTTTTAATGATGAAGAGTTCGTTAAAAATCTGGAACAGTCTCTTATTAATATAAACGAGGGAACAAATAAGTTCAACCAGAATATGGAAGCGTTAAAACACAGTTTTTTAACCAGGCGCTACTTCAGAAAATTAGAGAAGCAACAAAAAAAGAAAGCCAAATCCTAAGCATTCGGCAAGAGCTTGAGTGCTGCTATTTTATGGGTTGATTTCGACCTGTTTGTTGAAAATAGAGAATGATTTCAATTAAATAAACTGCCGTTCTCGTCCGGTCATATCATCAATATCAATTTTAAAAACAACCGGCATACCGTCTTTGTAAATCTTACTGGAGAACTCACTTAGGAAATTTAAATCCTTTCCTTCCTTTAATTTAATGGCCTCCTTGACACCTTCCGAAAATTTATGTAAACTTATCTTGGCGGTACTGCCAAGATATTCGTCATATTTACCATAAACAACAACAGACCTCCAATTGTTAACGGAAGCAATGTCAGAGATTTCCAATGATACGGCGGGATGCTCTCTGAGGGCCTTAATTTTATGACCAATACTCGAATACCCAATGATGGCATGTGAACTTGAATCATAATAATACGTTATGGGTACAACATAAGGATGGTTTTTATAAATATATGCGAGATGCCCGATGTAATTATCTCGCAAAAGTCTTATGCATTTGGATTTTGCCAGTTTTAGAATCATTGTTTTAGGATCAATTAATGTAAGACTAAAATACCGGATAGCATTAAGTTATAAAATGATATAAATCATTTTACCCGAAACTCTATAAGAGTAATTTCCGGTCGCATGCCGAGTCTACCGGGAAATCCAATCCATCCCAATCCCCTATTCACATAGAGATACTGTTGGTTATGTTTATATAAACCCGCCCAATGCTTAAATTTGTACTTAATTGGACTCCAGCTTAAATCCTTATAATTAAGACCGAATTGCATGCCATGGGTATGGCCGGAAAGGGTCAATGCAATATCAGTGGTTTTTATAACTTCATCACCCCAGTGACTGGGATCGTGTGATAGCAATAGTTTAAAAGGGATATGCTTTACATTTCTTATCGCCTGATCGAGATCACCATACTGTTTAAAGGGGGGACGCCCCCAATTTTCAACACCTATAATGGCAATGTTTTCGTTGTTAAACGCGATTATCTCAGCTGTATTCATCAATAATTTGAAGCCTACATTTTTAAAAAAATCTTTGATTTTTTGAAAGTTCTCTGCTTTTTCCTCGCCAGAATTCCATTCGGAATAATCGCCGTAATCATGGTTACCCAATACCGCGTATTTTCCATTTTTTGCCCTGAGTTGTTTGAATATTCTATCCCAACCAATAAGTTCCCATGCATAGTTGTTGACGATATCACCCGTGAAGAAAATAAAATCAACGTGTAAATCATTTATGATCTTAACAGCTTTTTCCAGGATCTTGTATCTGTAGTTAAATCCGCCTATATGCAGATCGGAAATATGAACCAGCCTTAAACCCTCCAATGCTGGTGGCAAGGTGTCGAAAAATAGTTTATGACCATGGACTTTAAAATGAAAAACAGATTTAAAAATGGCGTATACAATTATAAAAAATGGTAAGAAACCGGATAATAAACCGATCAGAGGCACAATCAGTTGCGATTCCTTTTCTGCAATAATGAAGTTCCCAAAGAATAATATTGAAATGATAATGACAAATACTATTTTAGGTATAAATGACGATACCGTTAAGCCATACAGAGAGGAGATCAACAGTTGTTTTCTTCTTGGGTTGATATTGTCAAGTGTCACCTTTAGAACAATTATGGCCGTAATGAGTCCTATGGTAAAACACCAGAATAAAACATGTATGGTAGTTCTTAAAGTCGACGAAATTATGAGTTGCGTGATATCCTGAAGCCAGTAAAACGAGACTATATCTACCACTAAAATGGCCACACAGAGCAGTAAAATAGTAAATAAGGAATAACTTCGCATAAGGCATTATTTAGATAATTCGTTTCTCATTCGCCTTTTATCCTGTAAGGCCCAGTAAATACCTTTGACATCTGAAGCCCAGTCTTTATACAGAAAAATAAGTGTGATTTCTTCTACAGTCTCCAAAATTCCAATAATGATCATGACATAGAACAAGGTCAGGTTTGGGTAAAAGAACAGGGACCACAAAATGAATATACTTTGCATGACCGCGGAAAGTTTAGCAAGGTAGGTGTGAAATGATGTGGCTTTTCCATATTTTATATAAGCCAGGATCATCTGAATAACATAGGGTATAAAGGCAATGAGGATTAAAATAATGTGTGTAATAATAAATTCGGTTTCAAAATAAAATAAACCAATAAGACCAATTATTAAGGTGATTTGGTCACCAAAGGAATCCAGCTGAGAACCTCTGGGACTGGCAATGTTCAATCTTCTGGCCAAAAATCCATCTATGGCATCTGTTAAATAACTTATTAATAAGAGCCATGTAAAAATCAAACGAACATCCAATAGGATTAAACCCAAAAGAACCGGTGCAGCTGCGATCCTGTAAAATGAAAACCAGTCGGCAATATTAAAGTTTTTGAAGGTGAGCATCTTATTCGATTTTTTAATTGAATTACAGGGTGTTCAATGGGTTCACTGACAATTGCCAGTTGTTAGTTAAATAGCTGTTTATATGCGACTTAATCATATGCATTTACGAATTATTCATATCAATTTTTATTTCCGGAATTTTAACAAGCTCTAATGTTGTGGAGGCCAATGCCACCTTTCCGTTCGATTGCTTTACCTCCTTGTGAATTTCATTAAACAGCACATCCTTGGTAGCCCGTCTCTTTTTATAATCCACGATATAACGCAAATTGAATTCAATCCAATTGTCTGTTAAAGAAATGGCGAGTGTTGGATCCAGTAGGGCATCTTCAATGTAGTATTTGTTTACTACGGCTTTCCATTGCGATTTGGATTTGGCAGTGAATTCGGATAGCACATGAGACGCTATTTTAATAACGATTGATTTGGCCAACTCAATATCCGAATCATAGGTGAAGGGTAAGTTAAACTCATCCCATATAAATGGAAAGTCCTTCGAATAGTTATAGACGGGACCTTTAAACACAAAGGCATTACTCAGCTTAACAATACGCCCGCTATAATTGTCACTACTCACCCACTGGCCAATTTCCATCATCGTTGTATAGATACTATCAACATCTATAACATCGCCCTTTATGCCATTAATTTCAATTCTGTCTCCCGGTTGATACACCTTGACGATAAATATGTATAAAGACCCTGCAATACTTAGCACAAGTTCCTGAAGCGTTATTGCAATTCCGGCTGTAAATAAGCCTACAGCCAGCGTAAAATCACGGATGTTACCGGTAAAGTAGGATACCGTTAAAAATATGAGAACGATATAGCCAATAATCTCAATCCCCTTTTGGGATTTATATCTGGCGGTGGTATCTGTGACCTGTTTCCTTAAAAAGCGTCTGAGCAACTGGATGAGAATAAGAACACATATGGCCAGCAATACATAGATGACAATACTATATATTGTAGGGTTTTCGGCAATCCATTTTCTAATTTGTTCCATTTCAAAGGTTAAATATCTTCATACAATCGCAATCGGTTATGGAGTGTTATGATTTCCTGCTTCAAGGCGTTTACTTGTTCCAATAGGTTATTTATGGCATCGATTCCCTCAAAATTTATGTCCAGGTCGTAATGCAGTCTTACGATCCTTTCAACTTTCCTCAGTTCTTTTTTATGAATAAAAAAATCACGCTTCAGGACCGTTAATTCGATCAGTTCAAATTCCTGAAGCCTGTAAATGAAGGCAACGGGGATGTTATAATATTTACATACAATTTGAATTGGTATGAGATCAGTTGTTTCCATCATGAACGTAAGGTTTGAAGCTCTTTTATTAAATCTTTTTCCCTGCTGGAAAGGTTCGTAGGTAATTTGATCTGATAGGTTATGATCAAATCTCCATAGTGTCCTTCTTTTTTATATTTTGGGAATCCTTTTCCACTTAATTTGACTTTAGCGCCGTTTTGAGTCTCCGGTTTGATATTGAGTTTTACTTTTCCACTAAAGGTGTCAACCATTAAACTGCCTCCAAGCAGGGCCAGATAGAGATCGAGATCAACGGTCACATAGAGATTATCCTTATCTCTTTTGAATTTTGTATTGTTTATTATTGAAAACTCTATGTATAAATCGCCGTTCGGTCCACCGTTAATGCCCTGTCCACCGTGGCCTTTTATTTTTATGATCTGACCGTTCTCAACACCGGCAGGAATGGTAATTCGTATATTTTTATTATTCACTGTAAGGGTACGCTTATGCGTAGTATAGACATCTTTTAAGTTCAGCTGCAATTTGGCATTGAAATCCTGCCCCCTGTATTTTACCTGCCGCCCTCGACCACCCGTGGCCCTTCCTCCAAACATGTGTTCAAAAAAATCTGAAAAATCTGTTTCCGTGTAGCTTCTGTCTTCACCTTGATAACGCTTTTGATAATGTGAACGCTGTTGTTCTTTTTCAATCTCCTCAGCATGTCTCCAGTGTTCGCCATATTGATCGTATTTCTTTCGGTTTTCCGGATTGCTCAGTACTTCGTGGGCCTCATTGATTTCTTTAAATTTCTTTTCGGCGAGGGTGTCATTAGGATTTAAATCAGGATGATATTTTCTGGCCAATTTCCGATAGGCTTTTTTAATATCATTTTCAGAAGCAGATTTGGATAAACCAAGTACTTTATAATAATCGATAAAAGACATGTGCTTGAATATGAACTAGAAAGTTAAGACCCAAACCGATGAAAAAAAATGATTTACATCATATTAAAAGACTTTATGATATGATCTTGCCATCCTCCATTGTCATGATTCTATTGGTTTGTCTGGCAAAATCTTCATCATGTGTCACTACCAAAAGCGACAGACCTATCTCTTCACTCAGTCTTTTAAAGATGTCGAATACGTTTTTTGAATTATGACTGTCCAAGTTTCCGGTAGGCTCATCCCCCATGATTAAAGTCGGGTTGTTAATTAAAGCCCTGGCAATGGCCACACGCTGTTTTTCTCCACCGGAAATACGGAATGCCCGTTTCTTTGCCAAATGATCTATGTTGAGCATTTTTAATTTTTCCATCGCATCATGTTCAATTTCCTGATACGATTTTTCGGCAAGCTTTTTGGCCGGTAACATGACGTTTTCCAGGACTGTAAAATCGGATAAGAGATAATGAAACTGAAATACAAATCCGATGTGTTTGTTTCTAATGTAGGAAAGCTGGTCTCTGCTCTGATTTGTAAGGCGGTTATTGTTTAAAAAGAGGTCGCCTTCATAGTCCGTATCCATAGTCGATAACACGTATAATAAGGTAGATTTACCACAGCCAGATTTGCCCATAATGGAAACGAACTCACCCTTATCAACCTTAAAATTTATATCCTTCAGCACATGAAATAAAATAGGCTTCTTAAAATATTTATGAATATGTTTTGCTTCGAGTACAGGGCTCATTTTATTGTCTTCTTATGATCTGAACCGGATCTATTTTCTTTGATTTCTTAGATGGTAAATAACCGGCTAAAAAAGTAGATAGCATGGCAAAAGAAAAGCCAATTAAAAAAAACAGGGGATTCATATTTATCGGATAGGTTGTAATAGTGGGTAATGCCTCTGTTTCGAAAGGAATCGTATCAATTAGACTGGCTAAGCCATATCCAATGAGTAACCCAAGTATCCCACCAATAAATCCGATGATCATGGCCTGGCTCATAAAAATAAGCTGGACATCTTTACCCGAAAACCCCGTAGCCTTTAATATGGCGATATCATTCATTTTCTCATAGATGAGCATGTTCAGTATGTTGTAAATTCCAAATCCGGCTACAATCAACAATGTTATAGAAACAGCATAGGTAATGAGATTCCTTATGGTCGTTCCCGTTTCAAATTGGGCATTGGCGGTTTTAACATCAATTGCTTTTAAGTTGAATTGTTGTTCAATTTTCCTCGCCAATGGAATGGCTTCCTCAATATCGTGGAGTTTGACATTAATATCGGTAATATAACTATTGGTTTGGCCCAAAATACGTTGCACCGTCTTGATGGTTGTAAAACTTTGAATCGCATCGACATCGGCAATGCCACTTTGGTAGAATCCCACTATTTTCAAAGAAAATATTCCGCCATTAATCGGACTGACCTGGACGCGATCACCAATTTTCAAAGACATCTTCTTTGCGATTCCAATACCCAGAATAATACCATTATCGGTCTGATGTAAAGCTTCGGCCGAACCATCCACAATATAATCGCTCATTCTAAATAACCTGGCTTCGTCAAGCGGGTGTATTCCTGTTAGATTACCTCCTATTTCAATGGATCCGGCAATATAAAAAATTTGGGTTTTCACCTGAGGTATGGCGCCTAAAACACGAGGATCCTCATTCAGATATTTTACAAGTGGCCTGGCGTTGTGTATTTTTTTCTGACTTAATTTCGGCTTGATGGAATGTATCACATTGAAGCTGTTTTTAAACGCATCGAACACATCTGCAGGTTGCTGTTCAGAGGGTTCAATTTCATTATAAATATGAATATGTGGTGTTTGATTTAAGATGAGATCATCCAACATACCATTTAAACCCGTCATAAAACAAACCAAGGTAATATAGGATCCGATACCGAAGGTAACACCTAGGGAGGCGATGACCGTTTGTTTTATTTTTGTCAATAAATGGGTCTTGGAAATACTTAAAATTAAAGGCCAATTGGTCATCACTGCGGTTTATAAATAAAAGTATCCTCCGATATTCCTGATGTAATCTCAATAAATTCCAGGTTTTGTAATCCTGTGCCGACCGCAATTAAACCCTCTTCGGTTTTAACCATGCTGCCATCTATTAAGTAGGCCTTCGGAATGGTTAATGCACTGTCTTTCTTTGAAATAATGATATTGGCCTCACCGGAAAGTCCAGGATACAGTACGTTTGGAGGATTTTTAAAGACAGCTTCTATCTTAAAGGTCTGGTTGCGTTCGTCCTTCTTGGGGTAAATTTTCGAGATATGTCCCTCAAACAAGGTGCCTTCGTAGGCATCTAAAAAGATTAAAACGTCCTGACCAGGTGTAACACAGACAATATCGACTTCATCTACCAGCATGTCAATGACAAAATTGTTGACACTTCCAATTGATGCCAGGGGTTCCATGGTGTTGACGATTTCACCGGGTTCCTTGTAAAGCGCATATATCTTCCCATTTATTTTACTTTTTACAGAAAAATCCCGGGTACCTATTAAGGCGGTTCGGTAATTGTTCTCCGACTGCTTTACTGCTGTTTCAAGTTCGTTTTCGGTTTGTTCATAGGTATTTTGAAGACTGTGCAGTTCGTTTAATGAGAGTTCATAGGCTAATTTCTTGGTGTCGAATTCAATTTTAGACCCAATATTTTGCTCCCAAAGCTTTTTCTGTCTGAAATAATTCAAGGAATCATTCCGGTATCGCAAGGTAGCAGCGTTAATCTGGTCATGAATACCATTCAGAACCGTTGCCTTGCCCTTGTATTTTTCTCTGGCTAAATCCAGGCTGTATTTGGCATTTAATGCATTAAGCTTAGGGGCATTATTAATAATTTGAAGCAGCGTATCCCCTTCAGAAACCACATCACCTTCCTCGACTAAGTTCCGGTCAAGTATCCCTGAAACGATGGCATAGGCCTGATATAAACTATCCGGCTGCACCGTAACCGACGAATAAACCAATTCGGTTAAGGACTTCACCTGAGGATAAGTACCCTCATCTTTACTACCACATGATAAAAGCAGTAAGAATAAAGTTATCAACTGAACATGCTTCATAATCAAAAGGCTAATTTTTGCTGTAAAAGAAGGTATTCATTTAAATTTATGGCATCAATTACACCGACAATTTTATCCTCTTTTGTAACTGGTATAAAGGCTTTTTTATTGGAAAAGACAATGTTATAGATGTCATTGAGAGGGTCTGTATTTTTGACCGTTTTAAATTGTGTCACCATAACATCTTTCACCAAAACATCTTTATTGGAATTACCGATAATATGCTCAAGGTATAAAATCCCTTTTATTTTATGATCCTCTACAACAATAAAATTCGTTTCTGTTCCTGAAATAACTGTGTTTACGACCTTATCCAAAGGGTCCTCAGGATCAAAAGTGGTCATGTTTATGATCATTGCTTCTTCAACGCTATGACCTTTCAATACATCCAAATGTTGAACAAATCGATTTTCTGCAAAGGCTCCTAGATAAATAAACAGGGCTATAACAACCAAAAAAGGAGAATATAACAGACCGATCAATAAAAAAAGTAAGGCAAAGAACTGTCCGACGCTAGCGGCTATTTTTGTGGCTTTTACACGTGAGATTTTCATGGCTAGTAAAGCGCGTAGAATACGTCCGCCATCCATTGGAAAGGCCGGTATAACATTAAAAAGGACTAATCCCAGATTCACCAGGAACAAATAAAACAGAAAATTTTGAAAGGAGAAACTCATTAAAATCTCAAAAGTTTCCGTAAAGTTGGACTTCATTAAGGCCTCTACCGGAATAATTATATACAATAACAAAGCAATGACAACATTGACTAAGGGGCCTGCCAGAGTAACCAGGAGCTCCTGCTTGGGGGATTCCGGAATACGCTCTAAACTCGCCATACCACCAATGGGCAGTAGAGTTATTTTTTTTGTGCGAATTCCAAAATGTCTTGCGGTTAAAGCATGTCCCAACTCATGTAATACAACACAGGCAAAAATGGATAACAGCAATACAATGTTAAAAAATATACGACCTGCATTACCATCGTGCTTTAATTCGATGAATACAATCCAGGCAATTAAAAAAAAGAAGGTCCAGTGCACCAGTATCTTAATTCCTGCAATACGACCTAAATTCAGGTTTGCTTTCATTTCAAACCATTTTCCATAGTTGTTGTAACCAAATGCCATTTTTTATGTTCGGATTGAACAGCAAAAAGGTTTTCGGAAATGTGTTTTGAAGTCACTTCTGGAGGCGAATTTAAATAGGCCTTATCCAATATGACATTCACGCCCTTGGGATTTAGGTAGTAGGTAATGTTTCCATTGACATCCAGGACCACCTCGAAATATTTATAGTTAACCACATGTTTCCCCAAAACATCATTATCTCCGAGTTCTTCCTTCAAAATATGCAGAGCAAGAGCCTTGTTATTGTTGAAATTCAAAGCATTTAGGAAAATGGGTTCTATGACCGTTTTACCGGTTTTATCGATATAACCAAAGTAGGTAATCCCGTCTCTCTTTGTGGTGAATAAGCATCGGTTATCACTAAAAACAGGATATCGAGAACCATCAACGTAGGATGTAACCAAATCATCCCGAAAATCAATCACCAATTGTCCCTCATGGTTAATAAAGCCCCAGGAATTATCTTTTTTAACCGCTGCGACCCCATCATTAAAGGGTGCAATGAAATCCAATTCTTCCGCTATCTGTGACACTGCGAAAAGCGGACATAACAAAATGATAATAAATAGATTTTTCATGACATTAATATTTATAATAGTAGTCTATAAAGGTAGGTTGATGAGGCCTTTTATAAAATGATATTCATCATTATGGCGTGCCATGCCCGGTCTGTATTTGGTCCGCTCATTTAACTCTAACCGCGCATTACCTAAAGAGTGCGATGAATTCACATTACAGTTGGTCTCTAAATGTGTTAAAATCCTTAGCTAATCAAAGAGCAACGTTATAAAATAATCGAGTCGCATGTTGAAATTGTCGGATACCTTTTAATTATGACATAAGTCATACATTTTAAGATAAAAAAGCCCTTATTTAGTATATTTTAAGTACTATCCGAAATCATGTCCTTTTATGTTTCAACAAGATCAGGAAATATTTAATATTCTGTTAGAAATGATCTCTGAAGGGGCTATCATTGTAGATAGTCATCAGCGAATAATGGAGGTCAACGCTGCCTTTGAAGGTATTTTTGGGTATACAAAAAAAGAATTAATGGGCCGGGACCTCAATTTACTCATCCCTTCCAATTATCACAAAAATCATAAAACGTATTTCAAAAAATTTATTGAACGGGGTAAACGCCGTAAAATGACCGAAGCCTCAGATATTTATGCACTAAAAAAAGATGGTACCATATTCCCTATAGAAATAGAGTTAAATCCGTTTCTAATTTATGATAAAACCTATGTCATCGGATTGATAAAGGACATCTCTGAAAAAAAAGAGATTAAAAAAAATCTCATGTTAAGAACCCAGGCCTTGCAATCTTCCAACAATGGTATCGTGATTACTGATGCGTTGAAATACGACAATCCCGTAATTTATTTTAATTCCACCTTCCAAAAGCTTACCGGGTATACTCAGGAAGAAATTCTTCATAAGAACTGTCGCTTTTTACAAGGCGAAGACACAGAGCAAAAAGGCCTTGATGCCCTTAGAAAAGCCATAAAGAATGGGGAAAGCTGCCAGGCCCGATTACGGAATTATAAGAAGGACGGCAGCATGTTCTGGAATGATCTGTATGTGTTTCCCATTACAGATGGCGATGGTGTTGTTACCAATTTTATTGGTATTTTAAATGATATCACCTTAAGCATAAAAGAAGAAGAGGAACGGGTGCATCTCGCTTCCATTTTCGATGAATCCTTAAATGAAATTTATGTTTTTGATGCCGAAACCTTAAAATTCATCAATGTGAACTATGGTGCTCAGAAAAACATTGGGTACAGTTTGGACGAATTAAAAGAAATGACTCCAATAGATTTAATTGCAAATGGAGAGGAGCCCGAGTTTAAAAATTTCATTGATGTATTGTTAAAAGGGAATGTCGAGAAATTAGAATTTGAAAGTATGTATCGGCGTAAAGATGGATCGACCTATCCGGTTGAAGTGCATTTACAATTATCGACCTTGAATGGAAAGGATGTATTTACGGCTATCATCCTCGACATTACCGAACGAAAGAACTATACGACAAAACTCGAAAGGAAAGTTGAAAAAAGGACACATCAGCTCGAAATAGCATTGAACAAAGAAAAAGAACTCAACGAATTAAAAACCAAATTTTTATCACTGGTCTCTCATGAATTTAAAACGCCGTTAAGTGCCATTTTAACGTCCAGCGAGCTCCTGAGTAAATACCAGTTAACTGAACAACAGGAAAAAAGAGAGAAACACATTAAAACGATAGATGATAAAGTTCACTTTTTGAATAACATCATAAACGACTTTCTCTCTGTTGAAAAACTCGAAACAGGTAAAGTAAATTATAGGTTCGACCAGTTTAAACTCAGTAAGGTTGTCAATGAAGTGGTGTACGATGCCAATATGCTTTTAAAGGAAGGACAGCAAATAAAATATCCTGAGGACATTGATGACTTATCCCTTTACCAGGATGAAAAAATAATTCAGCTGATCCTGTCGAATCTATTGTACAATGCCGTGAACTACTCCCCTGAAGGATCGACCATTGAGTTATATGTCAGGCAGAATGAAAAAACGACCACCGTGACTGTAAAGGACAATGGATTTGGTATTCCGGAGGAGGATCAAAAACACATTTTTGAGCGGTATTTCAGAGCCCACAACGTAACTAATATTCAGGGTACCGGTATCGGTTTGAATATTGTTAAGAATCATCTTGAGAACCTGGGTGGCTCCATATATTTTGAAAGCGAAGAAAACAAGGGGACGACATTTGTAATAGCCTTTCCAAATAGAGCACAACAATGAAAACTGTTTTACTCATAGAGGATGATGCGGTTCTTAGGGAAAATACAGCAGAACTATTAGAGCTTTCAAACTATAAGGTGTTTACAGCCTCCAATGGAAAGATTGGTGTTCAAATGGCTAAAAAACATTTACCTGATATTATTGTCTGCGATATTATGATGCCCGAATTGGACGGTTACGGGGCATTAGAACGGTTATCGAAACTAAAAACAACTCAGTTTATTCCCTTTATTTTTCTGTCTGCAAAAACAGAACGTCAGGACATCAGAAAAGGTATGAATTTGGGAGCAGACGACTATATAACAAAACCGTTTACAGAGGACGATCTTATAAGTGCCATTGAGAGTCGACTCGCAAAGGTTTCTATTTTAAAGGAATTAAAAGGTTTTGATGCATACAGCAATAGCATCTCTGTTGAAGAGGATGAAATCAAGACCCTCAACGACTTAAAGAACTTTTTTGCCGATTATGGCATCGAACTTGAATTTAACAAGGATGATGTTATTTATCGTGAAGGCGATCACTCTAATTACATCTATTTAATCGACACCGGCACTGTAAAAAGCTTTAGGATCGATGAACAGGGAAAGGAATTGGTCACTGCCTTATACAAGGAGGATGATTTATTCGGGTATACCTCGTTTACAAATACGATTCCGCATAAGGAAACCGCAGTGGCCATTGCAGATACCACATTACATGGTATTTCCATTTTGGAGTTCAATGACCTGTTGAGTAAAAATCATAAGGTCGTATTAGAACTTATAGGACTGTTAACAGAGGATTTATCTACAATTAAAGAACAGCTCCTTGAAATGGCTTATGGAACGGTAAATAAAAAAACAGCCTCTACCATTTTAAAATTTGCTGAAAAAATAAATCGCAGGCCCGATGATCTCATAAAAATCTCCAGAAGTGATCTGGCCAGTGTGGCTGGAATTGCACCCGAAACATTAATCAGGGCATTAACAGAGTTCAAAAAGCTGGGTATTATTAAAGCGGAAGGCAGGAATATAAAAGTAATTGATCTTGAAAAACTAAAAAGCATCACCTGAAATGATATGCTATTAATCTAAAATGATGAATATCATTTCAGCTGAGATATCTTCCACCTAATTTAGTAGGAAAAGATACAGTTTGATGAAAAACATTTTACTACCCACAGATTTTTCAGAGAATTCCTGGAATGCGATAAGCTATGCGATTCAATTTTATGATAATATCCCATGCAATTTTTATCTGTTGCATGTTCACAGGGTAAGGGAAGATATCATGGACGGTTCGCCTTACATTGCAGATCAGGAGGTTTTAGAAGCGGTACATAAGAAACCTGCGAAAGAAAAATTACTCAAATTAATTAAGCGTATACAAAAAGAGTTACCTGATATACAACCCTATCACCGATTTTACAGCTTGTCCGACTATGATTTTTTTATCGATGCCATACGAAGGCATGTGGAACAGAAGAACATAGACACCATAGTCATGGGAACCAAAGGTGCTTCAGGCATTAAGGAAATAATTATTGGAAGCAATACGGGCGATGTCATTACAAAGGTAAAATGCAATCTGCTGGCTGTTCCGGAGAAGGCCCAATACCGGAACATCAATGAAATAGTATTTACCACCGACTTTTCCTTGAATTACAATTTGAATATTTTACGTCCCCTTCTGGAGATCATTGATCGCAATACGGCCGCATTGCGCATCCTTCACATGAGTAAGAACAAAACAAATTTAAATACCGAACAACAACTGAATCGTGAAACATTACAGGAATATTTCAATAACACAGATTCAAGTTTTCACTATGTGAGCAATTCAAAATTGGAAAATGCGGTTCAAAGCTTTGTCGAGAACAGAAAGATTGATTTAATCTGCATGGTGGCCAAAAATTTGAATTATTGTCAGCAGATATTGTTTCATTCCAAAATCGAAAAAATAAGTTATCATATTAATATACCCTTTCTGGTATTACATGAAATAAATTAAGGCATTATGGATACGTCACTATTTTTGGCAAAGTTTTGGGGATGGTATCTTATCATATTCTTCTTCATCTTAAGCCTGAACCCTAAGCGAATAAAACAAATATTTAATGATTTAAAAGATGAAAAATTTCTAATTGTTTCATCCTTTATGGCCATTTTAGTGGGCCTGTTGAATATCTTATTTCACAACATCTGGGAACCGAACTGGAAATTCATTATTACCATAATTGGCTGGATTTCAATCTTTTTGGGACTATTCCTTTTTGTGTTCCCAAAACGCACTGTAGCGCTGCTGGAATTACTTAACATAAAATTGGTGCAGGTCATTTATACCTTATTATTTTTTACCGGATTGTTTTTGTTAAACGTGGCATACAATATTATTCCGATTTAATTCCAGAAACTGATAAATATCATTTTTTTAATGTAAAAGTTAATTTACATTAGGGGCTATATAAAACGTTCTTTACATAATAGTTATCTTAAAATCTAGGCTTTGTTATTGAAAAATGATAAAACCTATCAAAGTGTTTGAAAGTATTATTTAGCAGGAAAACCCAGTAGTATTGATTTTGTAATAAAACTTTATTGAAGAAAACCGAGCGTTAATTAGTAAGATTAAACACTTTGGGGAAACAGGAGATTTCGATCTCCTGTTTCTTGTAAAAATAAGGTGTTTTTAAGATGAAAATTAGAAACACTTTTTTAGGAGTGTTTGGCGGTATTGACTATCTGAAGAATTAATGTAACTCTATCGAGGCATATTGAGGATTTGAAAAGGAAGGTTAATAAAATCAGACATTTCTAAGATGGAAACAGGAAGATAAAACTTCCTGTTTCTTTTTACCGCAGCTATTAATCATTTCGCATATATTAAATTGGTGAAGAAAAAGAGGGGTGATCATTGACATCCCTCTTTTTTATTGATATGCTTTAGATGAAAATGTATTGAAAGGACTGCTTTCAACCTGATATTTATCATTGCTTTGGGGTGTTGTAGTGGTTAACTTTAAAGATAATTTCATCGGCCCATGAGAAAAATATTGATTTTAACCGATTTTTCAGATCATATACTCCCCTATGCTGTCAATTTGTTTAAGGAGGCGATTTGCGAGTTCTTTATCATGCATGCCTACCAGGATGCTATTTACACCGAAACTCTGTCTAATGCCTCACACTTTGATAACCTTTTCCCCAGTGCGGGTCGCCTCTCCAAACAGAAATTAGAAGGTATTGTGGAGGCCATGACCGCTGAATTTCCGAATTCAAGACATAAGTATCATGTGATATCAACTGACAAAACATTGCTCGAGGAGGCTGACAGCTTCGTTGATGCTCATAATATAGATCTTATTGTTATGGGTTCCAAGGACGACCATAATTCAAAACCCATAACATTCGGCAGTCATACACCTCAAGTGATAAAATTTGTTAAATGCCCTGTTCTGGTCATTCCGGAGCACGCCGTTTATGCCTCACCGAAACACTTTCTTTTTCCGACCCATTATTTAATACCCTACAAAACAAGGGAGTTGGAACTGCTTTGTGATTTAGCCTATATGCACGGGGCCGTAATTGATGTGCTCTACAATTCGAAATGTGAAACCTTATCCCTACATCAAAAGGATAATCAACGCTTGCTCAGGGAAGAATTGGGGAAAAATCAAATTAATTTTAAACTATCCAGTACCAAGGCTATTGTCGATGCGGTAACCGAATATATCAAGAACAATACTATAGACCTGCTTGTTCTCGTCAATTCAAGACACCTGTCGTTCGACGACATCGTATTCCATACCATTCTGGATGAGATTACCATGACCTTAGACATCCCGTATCTCATTTTACAAAACAGGGGAACTTAGATACCTGTTCAATTCTAAAATTAAAGCTCATGAAAAACATACTTCTTCCTACCGATTTCTCCGAAAACTCATGGAATGCCATCGCATATGCCATTAGGCTCTTTGAACATGCCGATTGTAAATTCCATTTACTCCATACCTATACGCCCGAAATTTACCATTTGGAATATGTGTTGGGAGAACCTTCTCAATTCGGTATGCAAAATTATGCCAGAGACAACGCCATTACAAACCTGGATACCTTAAAGCATCGGATTCTGAAGGAATTACCCAGCTCCAGGCATAGCTTTGAGGAGGTGGCCTCCTTTAACACACTGGTGACGGAAATTAAAGATTTGGTTGAGGCCAGGCAGATCGATTATGTTATTATGGGAACCAAGGGAGCATCCGGTGTTAAGGAACTGTTATTTGGAAGCAATACCGTGCATACCATGAAGCATATGAATTGCCCCATATTAGCCATTCCGGACAATTATTCATTCGAAAAGCCCGAAGCTGTTTTATTTCCTACAGACTATAAAATTAACTTCAAAGCCAAACATCTAAAGCCCCTGATCGATATTGTCGCCCTTTACAATTCGAAAATAAATATTTTACATGCCACTTACGGATACGACTTATCAGAATCTCAGAAAAAGAATAAGAGACGCCTTAACAAGCATCTTAAGGATATCGCCCATCTGCATTACCATGTCAGCAATCAAACGGTCGAAGAAGGCATCTCTAAGTTTCAATTAAAGACACATATAAACCTGTTGGTTATGATGAAAAACAGGCATTCCTTTTTCGAAAAACTGTTCTTCAAATCCACCATAAATCATATAGGCTTTCACCTTAACGTGCCATTTTTGGTTATTCCCGAGGCCATGTAACACCTTAAATACGAGAACCCATGAAACGGAAAATACTGTTGCCGACCGACTTTTCAGATAATGCCTGGAATGCTATTGTCTATGCCTTAAAACTTTTTAAGCATGAGTACTGTACGTTTTATTTTTTAAACTCCACTTTCGTACAGATATCGACCCTATCCCAATTTTCGAATAAAATTTTGAAATCCATTGAGCAGGATGCTTTAAAAGGGCTTATGGAATTGGAGAAACTCGTTGAAACTACCGATGCCAACAGCAATCACGAGTTCCAGATTATCCTGAGTCGGGATAATCTCATAGATGCGGTAAAAAAAGCGGTTAAGGAACAGGAAATTGATCTGGTAGTCATGGGAACCAAAGGTGCCAGTGGAGCTAAAGAAGTATTTTTTGGCAGTAATACCATTCATCTGGTAAATAATTTAAAACAATGTCCGGTTTTAATCATTCCGGAAACCTGCGAATTTACGCGGCCTTTACAGATTGGCTTTCCCACTGATTACAATCGCTTCTACAGCAATAAAGAGCTAAAAGGTATCAAGCAATTGGCAGATCTGTATGATGCCAGGATTAGGATTATGCACATTAATGAAGAGGAAAAGCTCACTGATATCCAAGAGTATAATCTCACCAAATTGAAATACTATTTGAATAGTTACACCTGCGAATTCCACTGGCTCCCAAAATACGATGATAAAACAACAGAAATCAATGATTTTATAAAGGAATATGATATCAGTATTCTGGCGATGGTCAATTACGCCCATAGCTTTATAGAGCGCATCACCCATGAACCGGTGATTAAAAAACTGGGATTTCATATCAGGATTCCGTTTTTAGTCATACCGGAATGAGTCGTTATGCTGCCGCCCTGTCCTTGTCTTCAAACCGCTAACAAAACTTAATCCTGTGAAAACAAAACCCATTGATATCACAAAATCTTCCGGTGAAAAGGTTAAATTTTCATTAGCAAAACTCAGGGCTTCTCTAAATCGAACGGGTGCCGATTCCCATACCGTCAATCGCATTATCGATAAGGTTAACGACGAACTGTATGACGGTATTAGTACCAAAGAAATTTACAACAGGGCATTTGCCTTACTTAAAAAGAAGAAAGGGATATTGGCCTCAAAATATAAATTGAAGAAGGCCATTTATGAACTCGGGCCCACGGGTTTTCCTTTCGAGCGCTTTATAGGTGCCATTTTACAATATTCCGGTTATAGTGTTGAAATTGACAGGGTGCTAAACGGCCATTGCGTAACACATCAAATTGATGTGCTCGCCCATAAAAATGGAGAAGCCATTCTCATAGAATGCAAATTTCACAGTGAGGAAGGCCTGAAATGTAATGTTAAGGTTCCGCTCTATATCCATTCCAGATACAATGATGTGAAATCCTTCTGGGATGCAGATCCCAAAAAGGACGCTGATCTCACCAGGGGTTGGGTGGTTACAAATACACGTTTTACAGAAGATGCCATAATGTATGGGCAATGTGCCAATTTATATCTTTTGAGTTGGGACTACCCAAAAAATGACGGCTTAAAAGATCGGATTGACCGATTGGGTTTGTACCCCATTACGGTATCTACATTATTGACCGGTCGGGAAAAACAGTTCCTGCTCGGTAGGAATATCGTACTCTGCAGGGAATTGGTACGCGATGCCTATTACTTAGACCATTTGGGTGTTTCAGAAACGAGAAAGAACCATATTTTAAATGAAATTAAAATGCTCTGTCAGCATAACGTGCCATGAAACCTTCTATTAGAATACATTTTTTAGGGGCCGCAGGCGTCGTTACCGGGTCGAAATTCCTGATTGAAACTTCAGAGATGAATATACTCTTCGATTGCGGGATGTTTCAAGGTTTAAAAAATTTAAGACAGCGTAACTGGCTTCCCTTACCTTTCAAGGCGGAAGCTATTGATGTCGTTTTGCTTACTCATGGCCACCTGGACCATGTCGGGTACTTACCAAGACTTCTAAAACAAGGGTTTAAAGGCAAAATTATAGGCACAGCACCAACCCTTGCCATTGCAGAAATTATTTTGAAGGACAGCGCTAAGATTCATGAGGAAGAAGCTGAACGTGCCAATAAGGAAAAATACACCAGGCACAATCCGGCATTACCCTTTTATACGCTCCATGAAGCGGAAAAAACCATCAACCATTTTCAAATGGAGTCGCCAGACACCTGGATTAGCTTATCTGAGGACATCCTGTTCCGTTTTCAGTATAATGGTCATATTATTGGAGCCACCTTCATCGAACTGGATATTATGGGCAAACGATTTGTATTTTCAGGAGATATAGGCAGACCCAATGACTCTTTATTGCGTGATCCGAATAGACCCAGATGGGCAGACGTTCTGTTTGTAGAAAGCACTTATGGCAATAAAATACACCCTCAGGAGGACGTCGATGTCCTGTTGGCTCAATTGATTAAGGAAACGATCTACAACAAAGGCAATCTCATCATACCTAGTTTTGCCGTGGAACGCTTACAATCGCTCATGTTTCTGATCTGGAAGCTGTATGAGAAGAATAAAATTCCCAATATACCTGTCTATGTCGACAGCCCCATGGGCTATAATGTCTTAAAGGTTTTCGAGCGCTATCGGGAATGGCATAAATTATCGAAAGTATCCTATAGCAATATGTGCGCGCATGTGACCATAATAGAATCATACAAGGAAACCTGGGAAACCATTGATAACAAGCGTTCAAAGATAGTTATTGCCGGAAGCGGCATGGTTACCGGCGGCAGGGTCCTCACCTATTTACAGCATCTGATCGACGATCCAAACACGACGGTGCTACTGGTCGGATATATGGCTGAAGGCACTCGAGGCAGACAACTAAAAGACGGTGCACATGACATTAAGTTCTTTGGAAAATACTACCCTGTAAAGGCCCGGATCGCATATATTGAGAGCCTATCAGCCCATGCCGACCAAAAAGAGCTTTTGGACTGGATGAGCGAAATAAGAAATATCCCTGAGAAGGTATACCTGGTTCATGGTGAACCGGATGCCCTAAATACGTTCCGTGTGAAAATAAAGGACATTTATAACTGGAACGCGACCATACCACATTTAAATGATGTGGAACACCTGTATCTCTAATTTTAAAAATTAACAAAATGGAAACAATTAAAAATTATAAGAGCTATAATGAGAACAAGTCCATTGAAGAATTACAGTTCAATTTATTACAGGACATCAATAACCTGGAACATCTCAATTTGGAATTGGAATTTTACAGTGTTCTATTGGAAAAGCCCATATTCAAGATCCATGTCATAAATTTATACGAACGACTTTCCGATTTAAAACATGACATCCAATCCCTGGATTCGCAAAGAGTGGCCCTGTTGAATGACATCTATTTGCATTCCAATCATATAGAACATAAAATCGAATGTGATGATATGGCATGTGATACTTTTTTCATTCATGAACACGATGCTGTAGAATTGAGAATTTTCGAATTTAACCAAAAGGTTAAGGCCTTTAAGTTTAATTTATTCCAGTATTTGGAGAGTGTACTTATTAACTAAAAAAATATTTGATAATTTGTTTTATTAATCGCTTCATACTGATATATATCATTGTGAAAAATGGTCAATCTCAATACTTTAGGGTGACATTAAATTTACGTGTAACTTAAAATAGTGATATTATGACAACATTAATGAAACGCAAAAAAAGTCGAAGGTTAACACCCTTTAACAACAGGTTATTAACTCCTTGGAGAAATAATTTGTTAGGACCTTGGAATAGTTTGTTCCCATCCAACTATGATGACTTTAGTAATTTGATGAGATTTGATGATATTTTTAAGGACGACTTCTTTGAAGATGACAGTTTATTACCTGCTATGAATGTAAAAGAGCATAAAGATGATTTTGAAATCGAATTAGCGGCTCCCGGCTTTACTAAAAAAGATTTCGAAGTTACTATTGAAGAGGATGTACTTCATGTTCATGGTGAAAAGGAAATAGAAGAAAAAGAAAAAGAAGATGATTTTACTCGTCAAGAATTTAATTACAAATCTTTCCAAAGATCTATGGTACTTCCTAAAACTATAGATTTAGAACAAGATGTTAAGGCAACCTACAAAAATGGTATCTTAAAAGTTAAATTACTTAAAAGAGAAGACGCTAAAATAGAAGAGCCTCTTAAAAAAGTTATCGAAGTTGATTAATTATCAACGGTTAGAAAGCAATATGCCCGGCATGTTGCTTTCTTTTTATTTAACTAAAAACATATCAACATGAAAACAAAAGAAAAAAAAATAAAATATGAAGCTTGGTTAAATGCGGAGATAATGCATAAGAATTCGCGTAAATGGTTGTCAGAATTAGAATTTATTAAAGATGAACAATTGTTTTTTGACGATTTGATTGAATCGTATACCCTCAAGCTTATCGACTCTAAACTCTTTCCAAAAACTAAAAAAATAATTGATCGGTTAAGTTTGATACAGGAAGAGACCCATTCCTTGATTAAAACCATTAAAAACCACGATAAGGGGCTTGGTGTGATGATTGACGACAGTTATGAAATAGAAAAAGAGGAAAACTATAAAAAGAAACACGGAAAGCTTATGGTGGTCGTCAATAACTTCCTGGAAAAATACAAAACGCTAAAAGCCGATTTATTTACATTAATAACCGGCATTGTAAAAGACGAAAAACTTTTATTGACGAAATAAAAGAGGGAAATGAAATTTCCGAAATGCATATGGATTTGTATGTTTTTGCTCGGTTGTACAAATGTTGAGCTTGTTGATTATTGGAAAAACCCGGAATATGAGTCGTATAGTCCTAAAAAAGTGCTACTTATAGGATTGACGTCAAATGTCGAGGCAAGACAACAGTTTGAAAAACAATTGCAGCAAGAATTTGAATCCAGAGGTGTCGAAGCTGTGACGAGTTTATCGTTTTTAACGACATCTTTTACTTCAGAAAAGAAGACTTTAGAGGAGTTAAAAGAGATGGAAGACACCTTAATTAGTGATGGCTTCGACACCATTTTATTTGCCAAATTAATCGGTAGTGAGGATAAAATTGAATACAAAACGGATTATGATGGCTTTGATATTATGGATAAAAGATTTAAAGAGGATTACTTAAAATATCAAGATGCCTTTTACAATCCGGACTATTACAATGCATATACCATTTATCATACCGAGACCTCACTGTACTGCGTCTGTCCTGAAAAAGACCAGGATCTCATCTGGAGGGGCTTTTTAGATGTCACCGAACCGGAGTCCATCAGCGAAACGGTGAACGATTATGCTCGAATGCTCATCCTCATCATCGAAGAGCAGCAGCTTATCAGCCCGGCTATTCCTGAGTTTGTAGATGATACTGAGGCCATTTAGGCCATGTCAGGACGCTCGGTTTCTTAACATTTAGATTTTACGCCAATACCCACTACCACGTATTCTATTCTGCAGCGCTATTAGTCCTGTATAAACTCCATATTCCTATACCCGGCACTGTCCTTGTACCAGTCATTAAATATGGTCCCTCCGGAAACTGCCCATGTATCAAAATGATTATAGGCTTTGTTGATCGCTATCGATTACTTCGGAACTTTAAAATCATGTACAATGTTTATAGCCCAGGGAAACCCGTTATTACTGATGAAATTACCGTCTTCATCATTGTTGACACCCGTAGTCTCAAAGCTATTTGAAGCCAGAGCTGTGTTGTTCTTATAGGCTAAATGCACTTCTTTCTCCCTGTTCTTATCGATGATCAAAAACGGATTGAATGGTGCCGGACCGAGTGTTTCGGTGCTGATGGGGTTTTTAAATTTAACAGAAATTTTATGCTCCTCATTTAACATGGAATTGGCATCGTCAAATAGAATAACGACGGCCTTGTCCTGAGCTGCTTCAGTGCCATTTGCATTCAGATTGATATAGTTCTCGGTTAAAATAGGCCCCGTAATACCTTCTATTTGATCCGGGATCAAGGATGGTATTTCTATACCAAAGGCATTGGTGTACCCGGCTTTATTCGATTTTGTATTGATTAAAAAATCCAATTGCACCGCCAGCCCCTGGGCATTTAGAATAGCAATAACCCTATAGTTTACAGCCAGATCGTTAAAATCGTAATCGCCATTGGAAGGCCAAAGATCCTCAAAGGCCACCGTGCCCCATCCGTATTTACTCGGGGTAAACATTTCAAAGGCTTTATTGGCATCATCGGGGTAGCTGTCGTCTCTATCCAATATCCCGTCACCATCGGTATCAGGATCTTCAGCGATTTGTGTAAATACCTTAAACGTGGTCAAATCGTTAATGGTCCTGCCATAGTCTGTATCATTATTTGCACTTATACCATATTTGTATACCCAACCCCCGGTTTGCGTATCCATGATGATCAGATCCGAACTGCTGGCATTATTTGCTAGCCATAATTCCTGATTGGAGTCAAAGGTCATTGATGTGGGTTGAAATGGCAGGTTATCCGCACTGATTCGGGTACTTTGGTACACATTGTTAGCATCCAGTTCTAATCGGTAGAGCCCGGAAAATGTACAAAGGAAGAGGGTACCGTCTTCTGAAAAGGCCAGATCCCCGCCACTGGTACTGTCTAAACCTGCAATATTCCAAACATTAATATTGTCTCCATTGGAAGGGTTGTAGGTGTAGAGTTTAGCCCCTGTCGAAAAATACAGTAAGCCATCCCTGTAATTGTAGTCCAGTCGGGGTCCTCCCCTCCCTATATTCGCAACAATATCCCAGGTATTGGTTTCAATGTCATATTTCATTAAAGGAAAGGGACTGCTTCTCCCTATGGAATACATTGTTTTGTTGTCCTGATCGACAGCGCAGGTGTAACTTCCCATTGGCATATCCGATAAATAGGTCAGCTGTCCTGTTAAGGGGTCCACTTGAAACAACTCTCCGGAGCCATTCACACAAAACAGGTAATCGTTTACGATATCCGTCGATTTCGAGCTTGTAATGCCTTTACCGTATGATGCGCTATGACTAAAAGTAACTTCCTGATTCTGTATGGTTTCAACAGAGGCGGAGTAGTTCAGATTTTCGTTTCTTCTGATGTAGAGTTTGTCATAGTATTTAGGCAAGGTAATGGTCCTCGTGAAGGTGCCATCCTTTGGAACTCCTGAAAAAATCAACTTATTCAGCACATCTGATTTGTATACTGCTTCGGTTTCAATTTCTCCGTATTGATTTAGAAAGGTTTCGTTTCCGGCAAAATACAAATCGTCAGAATACGCAAATACATCGTAGCGTGCATATCCTGATTTATCATTTATAGTCACCTTAACTTCCTGACTGGTACTGTAATCAAACCCATCCGGTATCGCTATCACATTTCCATCCGAAACAGCAGTATCAGTTTTCGATGTCTGAGTGTCATTATTTGATTCTGGGGCCTGATTATCATTGACATCCGGCACACTGCAGGATGTAATAATAGATATTAAAAAGACGACTTTCAATAGCGCTTTCATAGTTATAGAATTTTTATGTTGTTGTCTTTACAGACTTAATTTTAAGTCAAAGCTAAGGCCTAAAACAGAACAGGATGGCCGTTTTTCTATTAGTTACATTTTGGAATGGGTGGTTGGTCGTTTTCTTTAGATGAATGGAGAAATGATATCGCTTTTTAACCTACTTCACCCTGAAGGGCTAAGTTCTGCCCTTCCCTTTCGAATACCTTTAACCAATCCAATAATGAAATTATAGTTTGAAACATGGATTGTTTTATTTTTTTCTGTTGCGAAACCTGATCCTTATAGTGTATTACAAGCGGCAAATTTTTGAATATGATGTTAAGGGCGCTGTTTAATTTATTCTTATCTGAATTAAAGGCGTGGGTGTCAATATAAGCCAGTTCCCTTAGATTAAACTGATTCACCAAATACCGGGCTCCTGCTCGTATCGCATTTATGTCACTCTTGAATTTATTGATATTTAGCACCGATACATTTTTGCAACTTTCACTAATTTCCAATAAGTGCTCTAAGGTCTTGTCCTGACTGTTGTTGTTAACCAGACATACCTCAACATGCTTGGCGTTATTAAAGCATAGTAACCACTCATGACATCCTCCATGTTCACATCATGAATAGAACCAAAGGTCTTTTTAAGATGTAATGGGTTTAAGATGGTCTCCTGTATATATTGGAATGTACCATATCCAAGGATTCGCTCCATTATGCTGTCCAGTAACAAGTAATTCGTGTTGGAATACTCATAGTCTTCATCAGGTTTAAAGTTAGCGGGTAAATCCAATACCAGAGCAAGGTTTTCCTCTGCTGTTTCCTTTGGTGTTGTCCAATACATATAGGTATCCGTATAGTTTGGAATTCCGCTTCTATGTTGGACTAGCATCCGCAAAGTGATTTTATCAGCATATTCTATTTTATCTTTCAATTCCGGTAGATGATCTGAAAGCGCATTATCTAATGCTAATTTTCCTTCTGATACCATTTTAGTAATGGCTACTGCCGTATACAATTTACCTACGCTGGCAATTTTAAATAAAGCATTGGGATCGGATGGGATTTGGTTTGCTCTGCTTTTATAGCCAGAAGTATAAATTTCTGACCGATTTCCGTTTTTGTTTACGCCAACTACTATACCATCAAAACCGTAATCTGCGACTTTATCAACCTGTTCCTCTACCGTATCCGGCAAAGGTGTGATCCAGGCCTTAACAATTGGCCAGGGAACAAAGCATAAAGAGATTATGGTGCCACAGAGTAAGGCAATCCTGATTATGTGTTTTGATTTTTTTTTGGTCATTGTGCAGGCCCCTATTGTTTCATTTTAGTAATGATGCCCTCTGTGTTAAGGAAATTTGGCTTTATTACTGCAATAATAGATAAATATCAACAATCATTATTTATTATCCCATACATTAATGTTTCAGATTATATAAAATGATAAACCGCTGTCATTTGAAAACTAAAAGACAAACAAACTGATGCTGCATATACTTTTAGTTTTATATGTAATTGCAGCGAGACAATTAGTTAATCCTAGAGACCGAAAATTATTTATTTTTCAATGGTGCATCATCGCATTTTAAATCTCCCAAGACATACTGGGCCCCATTCAGGTAATATTTCAGCAGTCGAGCATCCTCAAAGCTCTGGGCATTGTGGGAAGGCGATACAAAAAAAACTCGTCCCCGGCCATAGGGCTTTATCCACGACAGGTATTTTATTTTTTCGTCAATTGGTCTTCGTTTTTTGGTCAACTTATCCGTATCCATATAAAGTAAGGGCCTGAAATTTTTTTCTGCATAGGGACTCTTAAAGATATAGGGTTCGTCTACATGAACAAAAGATTGTCCCTCAAAGCCTTCAAGTAAGGGATGGCCCTGCTCGGCAAGTTCAAGGCTAATTTCCTGCTGAGGCGGGTGGTAATCAAAAGCGGCACCAACCATCTCGTTAAAGGTATGTGAACTGTTCAGCATGGTAACGGCACCGTGCACCACCATCAGTCCCCCGCCATTTTTGACATAGTTGAGAAGGTGTGCTTCAAGTTGTGCAGCTTTTTTTATTTTCTGTGCTTCGGTTAAACTTTTGTCCTCATCCAGCATATCCAGAATCTGGTTTCGACGCGGATGAATCGAACAGTTGTTATTCAGCACGACGGCATCATAATGTTTTAGAATACTGGGGTCGAATACCGAAAGATCTCGAGTCACATCGGTTGTATAGGCTCCGCTTTTGGCACCCAAAAGCTGTATTACAGCAGTGACATGCGGTATAGCCCAATGCTGATATCCGGTGAATTTGTCGAAAACCAACACTGATCTTTCTTTTTTAGGCTGAATTGCCGGAGTATCGGGCGCGATCTTTTCTATTTTTTCCAGCCATTCCGGAGTACAGGCAAATGCTTTTCGCTGGGCATTTACAATGAACACCCATAGAAGTGCAGCTAAAGACATTAGCATTCGTTTAATCATTTGGGTATCTTATTATATTTCAAAATAGGTTCCGGTATTTCCGATGGACAGTCGGTATTGAGGCATAGTTCTAAAGAATGTTATCATTACTCGTTGGCATCTATATGGGTTAATTCTATGATTCGCTCAATGGTGGTTCTAATAGTTGTATTTTCATCCTCAACAACATGGAGCAAAAGATTTACATCTCCATGGCGATCGTAAATTAAATTCTCAAATTCTATAGTGTTTAAAAACGATAAATCAGTCCGGTTATCCTTTAATCCCTCATTATAGGGCTGTGGAATGCGCTGCGCCAAATAAGGGATTACCGTCTGCTGTACATAATGTTTTGCCTGTCCTTCTCTTTCAAAATAGTCTGATATCAAATCTTCCCACTGGATGAGCAAGGTCCTGAGTTCCGTGTTTGAAATAATCTCAAAGGATGAGGTATTGATTAAAGTCGTTATAGATCCCATGGATAAATCAGCAGAATGCAGGTCACGCATACGATACAAAGCAACCGCCAATGAGTCGATGTTTACATCACTGCCTCTTAAAGGAAATGCACCTATTAAATAGTTGCAATGTTCCCTGATCCTGATATATGATCTAACTGTACTTTCAAGTTCGTGTTTGTTAAACTTAAATTCAGTGTTTATTTCTTTTAACAGCAGTCTTTCGCGTTTGGTGCTGATTCTTTCTTCGTTCCAATTATTCACCTGCAGTGCCAATAAAATGCCGACCATGACCAAAACGATTTCTCCTACCGCATAGCGGCTGTATTGTAAGAACCTGTTTTCATCCGCCAGTTTTTTACGTATTCTTCTGAAGAATCCTTTCATGGGTATGTGTCATTGGTTGGGAACTAAATATAGGAAATTATGGGGATTGATTTACATGACTCTAATTCATGTAAGAGCTGAGCTCTGTAATCCATTGTACATCTTAATAAAATTCTGTCATTTCGAGTGAATTTTACGATTGAAATGAGTAAAATTTGTATCGAGAATAAGAATTTTAGTTCTTGAAATAGTTCTCCTTACCTGTCGCAGGCAGACAGACAAGCCACCCGTATTCTATGATTAAACCAAATTTAAAATTGCCTTTCTTTGTGGCACACAACATGATATCCACATAATGGGCTTATACCTATATTGAAAAATGGTATTATGGCTATACTCTTAATGCTATTATCACACTTTTAAATTCCCGGTACATAAAAGACACTTATATTTTTTAAGATGGGTTTTCCGGTCGATTCCAGCACCTTTAGCCTGATGCCTTTAACCTTAATCGCATCAAATTGTTGTATGCGTTTGTGTCCTATACTTTCGCCCTGGGCTATGGTCTTCCATTGACCGTTTACCAGACCTTCAATCGCATACCGTCTCACACGTTCGCCCGCTTTAATATCCTCCTGTAGGATAATGTGGTTCATCAAACGCGGTGCTTTTAGTTTGAAGGTCACCGCAGTACCTTGTCCTGATGTCGATACGATTGGGTTTTCAAAACGCCTTTTTATTTCGTCTCCCCATTCCTTTAAACGTTCCACATCGGGTTGGGGCATTAGCCCATCCGGATCGGGAGTTAATCCCATTATGAGCGTTGCATTTCTGCCAACCGATTTGTAATACATGGTCATTAAATCTTCCAAAGGAAACACATGGGCTTCATCACCGGGTTCCCAGAACCATTCGTGGCGTCCGTTATAGCCTCTCAATGGGGCATCGGCCATGGCGGGCATCCAAAATGCACCATTGGGATCGCCTTCCTTGAGCAATTGAAAGTTATTTGCAGCGATATTCTTTTTAGCGCTTTCTCCTGCCCCGGTGGCGACATAGGGAAATGTAGCCCAGCAAGGGTCGCCGACCGTTCCGGATTCCGAGCCTCCCCATCGCGCTTCTGCCAGTTGACCATTATGATAGAACAGGCAATTAGGCTGATATTTTCTAACGATTGGCAAAACATCCGGAGCCCCATTATCCGGATGGTCTGCACCGCCGTCAAACCAAATTTCAAAAAGTTCACCGTAATTGGTGCAAAGCTCCTTCACCATCCCCTCGACCATCCGGTTATACCACTGTTGACGGTTTTCTCTGAAATCGCCAACACCGTTAACCTTGAAATCATGAACCCCCAGAAATGAATTCCATCGGATACCGACATAAATTCCCGGTTTAATTCCATACTTCCTGCAGGACGCCACAAAATCGGCCACGATATCCCCTTTGCCATCACGCCATTTAAGTGCCTTTAAGCAATAGGGGTTGACATCAGACTGGTATAAGGCGAAACCGGTTTCGTGGGTGGCGGTTAAAATTGCAAATTGCGCACCGGCCGCCTTGGCTGCCCTTACCCACTGATCGGTATCCAGGTGCTCGGGATTGAATATCTGGTAATCGTTCACAGGATCGATGCGGTTATTGCCCTGTCCGTATTTTACACCATCGAACACATGCAGGTCGTAATGAAAAACCACGCCCAGTTCGGCTTCCTGCCATGCCAGTTGCCTGCTATTGGGTTTGGGATAGGTGCTTTTTTCAATGGGAATAAAAACAGTATAGGAGCTGTCCCCTTGTTTAACCGTCAGGCTCAGTACTTTCGGGGTGCCGTCTTCGCAATACATAAAGGGACGTTCCATACGATCGGGAACCAACAGCGATCCGTCTGCCCTCTTTATCATTTTAGGCATTAACACATATTCATTGGCCGGTTCCCAATTTATGCCATCAGCCGAGGTAACCATACCTATAAAACCTTCAGCATGAAACACCCCGTAAAAGCGATTTCTATCCTGGTCGTACCACATGGACATGTCTTCGGTATCGATAGTGTCAATTACCGGCTTTTCCAGAATTTGAAACGGCCCTGTGGGTGACTCTGAAACGGCTATGGCCTGGTTTCTTATAAAACGTGTTTCGTTGGGTTTATCGCCCTTGACAATTAAATAATAACGGCCATCGGGACCGCTCTCTATGGCCGGGTTCACGGTAAGCGTTGTTATGGGTCCTGTAGGTTCTAATAAGGGCTTGTCCATACGCTTCCACGGGCCATGGATCGATTTTGAAACTGCAACACCTGTGCGCTGATTGGGTCGTAAAATTTTCCAGTTTGGGTGACTGTAACCCGTATGTGCCGTTTCTATGAGCTCGTCTTCCGTAAACGCTTTATCTCCCAGGTTGGTAGCGATATAATACAAATAATAGGTGCCTTCAAAATATTTAATCTTAGGATTATGTGCCGTTATGGCATCCCAGCGGTTATTGCGGGCACCCTCTAACGCCACCTCCCTGAATGTCCAGGGTCCTGAAGGACTCTTGGACGTGGCATGTGCAATTTCAGAATGGGTTAACCATCCCAAAAAGCCATATTCCTTCTTCCAGCGCGAATAAAACAGGTGATACCTCCCGTGGTCGCCCTTTATAATCGAAGCGCCCCAATTGTAATAGCCTTCTGTCTTAAAAACATGCTCTGAAGTTATGGGCTTAAAGTTGTCATACAATCTTAAATCATCCGTGGTATGTTGCGCAACACTCATGTGCACAAAACAAAGGAAGATCATCATCCAACCATAGGGTGCTCGGTATCTCATTTATTTACAGTATTAAAAGTGCCTTCCCATTTACCTGTTCTAGACATAAAGGCATCGTATAGCTGCGAAGTTACGAAAGTATGTCAGAATGAGGTGAAGGAAGATCCAATGAATGTCTGAGGTTCTGAAATGTGTTTTCTCACACCTCAAAAGTTGTTGGGTTGGTGTCATAAAAAAAGCCCGGCGTGTCATACCAGGCTTCTCTTATAATTTCAGCAGCATAATGTATACACTGCGTACCAATTTAAACGAATGATCCTTTGAATTACTTTACAATCTTGTATGTCTTATGTCCTTCCAGGTGTAACAAATAGACTCCTGATGATAATATACTGGTGTCGATGGAATTATCATTTGCATTTACAATGCTATGCAATACAAGCTGGCCATTTAAATTGTACAGTTTTATTTTGGAATTAGCAGATGACAGGCCCTTGAAAGTAACTTTATCATATTTTGAATACATGGCTATATCCCTATTCCCAAACTCCGCATTCCCTATAGATAGGGTCTGATCCTCCTTAGTCACAATTTTACCGCTGGTTTCCTGTGGCATGTATAAAAAGTTTCCGGAAATGACAACATCTCTCAGGAATTCAGGGGCTCCGTCATTATCAATGGCCTCCGTAGTAATGTTTGAAGGATCGGCAAAAGGTGCTTTATTAATGACCCCTCCCGCTGAAAAATATAAGTAATCGTTATAAACGTGAACGCCCCTGGCGTTTACATTTGTTATGAAGGTGTCGAGCATGGGTGTCCCGGAAGTAACATCCACGGCATAGATAATGCCTGTGCCTCCACCAGCATCTCTGTCGCCGATATAAAGCATATTCGCATTGAATTCCATGTCCTGGGGATTCGTCAATCCGTTTAGCACTGTAGTCACAGGAGGATTCGAAATAGTGATATCTATTTTTTTTAGAGAGGTTCCACCTCCGGACAAATCTTCATTCGTAAAATAGAGTTCATCATTATAAATCGCTAAAGCGGCTACATATCCCAGACCGGTAACGATATCGTTTAACACCGTCGGACTATTGATATCAAAGCTGGCTAGAGTACTTTCTCCGGTGATATCATTTAGGTAGGACAGATAAATAACATCACCCTGTTTGGCTATATTACCTATACCTAAGGGGTCGGAACTGGCAGGAAGGCTATTAAACAGGACATTTGCTGATGGGGTCGGCTCATTCAGATCGATTTGAATTATTTCCCCGGGTGTGGCCACACCTTTAACATAGATCATGTTATTATCGATTATAAGACGGTTAGGCTGGTCAAGACCTGTTATAAAATCAGTCACCTGACCGCTGGAGAAGTGAGAACAAAATGCAAGAAATAAAAATTTGAAAAGTATTTTTTTTGTCATGAGCGTAAAAAGTATGTGTTAAAATTAGTGATTCATTCTATTATGATCCTTTTTGTGGCTTTACCACTGTCAGTTTCAACTTCAATAAAATAAAGCCCTTTTGAAAGCGATTTGGTTGAAATGAGGGTTTGTCGGGTAGCATAAATAAATTGTCCTACATTATTATAGACGCTAATCTTTTTTAGATCTACCCCTTCTTTTAATTGAATATTAATATAATCTTTAGTTGGATTCGGAAAAATACTAAACTGTTGCAACACAATATCATCGCTAGAGAGTACTGCACTGAAATCATAAACTTGAACATGACCTGAACCCGCACCATTATTATCATTTCCAGGCCCTCCAATTGCAAGAATACTTCCATCAGCAGATATCGCTAAACCAGCTCCAAATTCATCAGAATCAGTAACCCCATCTATTTTTGTTCCTTGTTGAACCCATTGCCCTGATATATTTCTAAAAACATAGACACTGTTATATGAAGTGAAAAAACTGCTATAATTTTCTGATATAGCTATTATGGACCCATCTGAAGATAATTCTATATTATAACCGATTCCATTACCTGAACCAGTACCTTCAATATCTAAACCTACTTGAGTCCAAACTCCTCCAATATTCTCGAAAACCTTAACATTTGGTCCAAACAGTGAACCACAAGCAATAATATTTCCTGCAGATGATATACTTACATCAGTTCCAAAATAGAAATCCCCCGGAAAACTTATGGTGTTTCCAATTTGGGTCCATGTGCCTGCTATGTTTTTAAAAACCTTAACTTCTCCATCGTCAGACTCAATATAATTAGTAGCATCACCAACTACTAAAGTGCTTCCATCAGAGGACAAGCTTATTGGAATATTGCGATAATAGGTTTCTGTTGGAAGGATTATATCTAATCCGATTTGTGTCCATACCCCTGCTACATTTTCAAAAATACGAACATAAGGACTATTATATCCCGTTGAAACAGCTATTGTAGAACCATCTGCAGACAAACTAATATCAGTTCCAAACGCTTGCCCTTCCGAATCTCCTGTCAAATCTGAACCAATCTGTGTCCATGTTCCTCCTATATTCTCATAAATTTTAACCTTACCTACGTTAGATCCATTTGTATCATCGTAAGGCTTTCCAATGGCAATAATAGTTCCATCAGAAGATAAGCTTAAACTATAACCAAAACTTGCATAATCTTCGTCTCCTGCTATTTCAGAACCAATTTGCGTCCATGTGTTACTAATATTTTCATAAATACGAACATTACTGTTAACTTCTGGTGCGCTAATTGCAACTATGTTCCCATCCGATGAAATACTTACACTGGTACCTAATCTCTGCTGTGCAACATCTCCTACTATATCATCACCTATTTGAATTTGAGAAAAAATAAGGAAGGGGCATAATAAAAATGTAATAGTAAATTTTTTCATAAAATATTTTTAATTTTTAGTGGGAAGAATAAAAAAAAATTTAAAAGTATACAATACTCAATTTGAGTATTTCAGATGTATTTTCGACCAGAGGCAAATATTTTGGATGAAATCATTTATGAATAATAGCCTCTGTAAATCCTAAAACAGAATTCGTATTTGTAAATTTTGTATACTTAAGGCATAGTGAGTTAAAAATTATTCCGTTTATCATGCGTTCCATTGCCTTTTGCAGATCCCTCTTTTTCACCTTTACAACAATACTAATGCTATGTGTTACTGCAGGATGTCTGAGTTCAGGAAAGGACGCTGTGCCGCTCGATACCTCGCCATACTCCGACCGCTTTGGTGAGAAGGTCCTCGTTTTTGACGATACGATGGATCCGGAGGGTATCAAGATGACGCTTCAGGCCTTACATGAGCAGCAGAAGTACAACGAATTTGGCTCAGAACGCTATGCCCTGCTCTTTAAACCCGGAACCTATAATTTTGATGTCACCGTCGATTATTATATGCAGGCCATGGGTTTGGGGAGATACCCGGGTCAGGTCACCATCAACGGGGCCGTGCAGTCCATCACCTCTACCAGCAGCAACAACATCCCTAACAAGGTGACCACCATGTTTTGGCGCGGAGCCGAAAACTTTAAAGTGGTACCAAAGGATGGCGAGATGCTCTATTGGGCAGTCTCACAAGCGGCGCCTTACCGCCGCATGCATGTGGTGGGCCACATTAATTTTGACAAAGGCAGTTGGGCCAGTGGTGGTCTCCTTGCCAATGCTCTGGTTGAAGGCAGAGCCGGATTAACTTCCGGTCAACAGTGGATGACAAGAAATTCGAGCATCGGTTTGTGGGAAGGAGGACACTGGAACAGGGTTTTCGTCGGAGTGGACGGGGCACCGAAGGATACGTGGCCTGATCAGCCAACAACCGTAATTGATACCACACCGGTAATTCGTGAAAAACCATTCCTGACCTTTACACCATCCGGAGATTACGCTGTTTTTGTTCCTGCACTGCACCGAGATACTTCCGGTCCTACCTGGATCAATCAGGATGAGGAGGGTGAGCTCCTGCCCATTAGGTCCTTCCATATCGCTTACCCGGATCAAGATAATGCGGCTTCGATGAATCAAGCTCTGGCTAATGGCAAGCATATACTCCTGACACCCGGAATCTACACACTTGATGAAACACTGACCATAACCAGGCCGAATACCGTAATTCTTGGACTGGGACTGCCAACGCTCATCCCTCAGAACGGTCTGATAGCGGTGGCCACGGATGATATTCCCGGAGTCAAATTGGCGGGCTTTATGGTCGATGCAGGAGCTGAACTGTCTTCAACACTTATCCAGATTGGCCCGTCAGATGCTGATGCTGATTATACGGATAACCCCATCTCGCTACACGATATCTATTGCAGAGTCGGAGGTGCAGTGGTCGGCCAGGCGGAAACGGCCATAACCATTAACAGCAACTATGTGATAGGCGATCATTTTTGGCTATGGCGCGCCGATCACGGCGTGGGAACGGAATGGAGGGACGGACAAAATAAACACGGACTCATTGTCAACGGAGACCATGTGACCATCTACGGTCTGTTCAACGAACACTTTCAGGCCTACCAAACGCTTTGGAAAGGGGAACATGGCAGAACGTATTTCTATCAATCGGAGATCCCCTATCACCCTCCCAGTAATGCGGTATGGAACGATGAAGGAAAGCCGGGTTTTGCATCCTATAAGGTTGCCGATACGGTACAACATCATGAGGCCTATGGCTTGGGTATTTACAGTTTTTTTAGTGGTAAGTCAACGATTTCCAATAAGGTCAGGCTGGAGAACGCTATGGAGGTCCCGGACCATTCAGGGATTGAAATTAAACATATTTCAACTTTCGCAGGACGTTATGGAGGCATCAATCATGTTATCAATGGCCTGGGACCATCTACAGAGGTGGGCGAACTAAAACTTTTCGACGGATTTAAAGGAAAGGAATAGTCTGACAGGTCAAAGATTCAGGTCAGTTTCAGATGTTGTATTTGAATGTGATGGATTCATAGACTCTCCGAAACTCAAATGGTATATTGGGATTTTACAAAAAAAAGCCCATTTAAAAAATGAGCTTTTGCATTAGGAGTTTTTATAAATTTAGTTCATCATCCCCGTTGTTAAGGAAGGAACCAATTCCATTGTTTCAGTCATTTCGCCCCAACTTTCGAGGGAATCTCTAAAATTTTGTAAATCTTCCTCAAAGGTACCCCAACCGAATTCTTCATTGTAATCTTCTCTAAATGTGGTTTCCAAATCTCTCATGCCCCAATCATCCTGATAATTGTTCCACCCTCTAACAACAACAAACATATTTTCACTGCTGCCGCTAATACACCTGAACATTAACCTGGTATCCTTGGCCCCTCTTTTTTCAAGAATTTTTGTAACTCTTGCCATGAACCTTCTAAAATGGGTGACCTTGCCGGGTTTTACGTCATAAGTGGTTCTTTCCAGGTATCGGGACGGCGTACCCGGATTTTCAGGGTCCCAATTTAAGGTCGCACCGTTGATTCGATCCCATCGCAACTGTCCACTGGACTTCTCAACAAGAGGATCCACATTTTTTGCCCAATATTCACCTTCCGCACTGCGATCCTTGTCATAATCCTTAGGATATTTCATAGATTCAACCCGTTCATATGTACCGCTATTTCTTCCGGTAACAATTTTGTAGGTAAACATGGCCGTTTCCGGGGTGGCGTTGAATTTTTGCATTTTTTTGGCTACTGCAGATTCAAATTCAGCAACCATTCCTTTTTTCGGAGTATATCTCCAGGAGTTCCAGTAATCGTTATCCGGATTACGCTGTGCATTAAGGCTTAAACTAAAAATTAGAATCAAGGCAACAATTAAATTTTTCATAATGATAAATGAGTTGGTTAAAAAATTACTTTTTATAACTAAACAGATAAGTTGTAATAGCCTACTAAGTTTATATTAGGACCTTAGTATTGTTACTTGTACAGCAGAAATGTGGCATTAACCGTTTCTATTCAAAACGATATATTGGCTATAATCTAGAGGGAATCTTTGTGAAAATATACAAAAAATATTGAAGGGCAATTGATTTAGCTTTAATTATTATGAATTGAGCCAAGTTGATGTATACGATATTGGGGCTTTGCAGAATTATTTTTTATACATCAAGAACCCCTGTTTGTCGCTGAAAAGCGTTAAAATAGAATATAACTTGAGGTCAAAAAAAACCTAATTAGTAATCATCCTCTGGAAAGAATAGGTCTTCAACGGCCTCTTCAGGAAATTCTATTAGATACCAAATTAAAAAACCAACGAGTGCAACGCCACCAATAATAGACCAGGTTTGATCTTTTTTAGCAGGACCTCTGATCGAATTAATTTGATTTTTAATAAGTTTATCATATTTATGTTCATAATTATATCCCATAAATCCATGTTTTACTCGCGTTTTTATAACCCCGAAATATCCATCATTCGTGTTTATTACATAATCATAAGTTTTTATGGAATCTTTAAAAAACACTGTTGAAGTCTCATGTTTGTTAACTGCTTTATTTAAGGTCCATTTCGGTCTACGGTAAGTGTTACATGACTGCAATAGTATAAGACAGGACAAAAAATATGCAAGTAAATGCTTCATAATTACACTTTTATTACATCATATAAATTATACGTGACAAAATTTTGCACTCTTTTTTTGACCCCTGGTGCGTTTACTTGCAGTAATAGGTCATTGTTTAATATTAAGTGATAAAGATTATTTGGTTTTATGTCCGAAGCGGTAATTAAGTGAAAACACAAATTTGCCGGAAGTGTCATAATTAAGATAATCAAAACTATTATCCCTAAAGACATACATCAAATTTATTCCGAATTGATCCGTAATTAAGGCTTCAGCAGATACGTAATCGGTATCAAGATTCAAGATACGCCCATACCTTAAACTATAGTCGTGACCCAGTAAAAAAGAACTTCCAATACTTGTTCTTGAATATAAAGTGGGATATGCCGAAGGCATCATAAATCCATAATTAAAATCAACATCCAAATATTTCCTTGGTCCTACTCTAAAATAAAATTCTGGCAGAACGTTATACTCTTTTTGAGCGTCTTCTATATTACTTACATCTAAGGTCTCATCCTTATTAACCCGTAATTTACCAAGTTGTAAGCCCAAACCTAATCCAATCCATTCCCCATCGAATTTATAAAAGGGATTCGCAGCAAGCATAAAATCTGATTGACTCACATTTGTTTCTAAATTTGTGCTTTTTATATTTCCTCCAGCGAGATTTATACCGTAAGTGTAGGTTTTGTTTTGTTTTTCGGTCACTTGTGAGTAACCTAAACCAACCATTTGATAAACCTGTTTATAATATTCGGTTGAATATGAAGTACCACACTCTCCTTGCGTTGGGTTATATTTCACTTCATTTGCAAAATCACCAAAAGAGGTCCCAAAATCGATCCGTTTATATTGTTTTATTTCCGGTATTTGATTGGGAATGGTCTGAGCTAATATGTAGAATGGTGCAAGTAATAAAAAACTGGTAAGCACGCGATAGCGCTGTAATTTCGTTTCAGAATACAGGTAATAAAGGGATAATAAAATGGCAGGAACAAATTTGATCCAAATAACCAAAAGTTCGTAGGAAGATAAAAGCGCCCTAAATGTATATAGTATTAGCGATATACAGATAATATAAATAAAATCAACATGAATGTAAGGTGAGTTTTGCAGTCCTTTAATAAACTCTTTCTTTGTGCGTGTTTCATAAATCCATAAAAGAAGTCCTGTTAAAACTGCATAACCCAACATACTCCATTGATAAGATCTTAATCCCCAATAATAGATAGAACTAAACTGGGAGCCATCGGGATCCCTTAAAAATTCAATTCCAAATCGCATTGTAAAAAATAAAAATAGCCCAAATAGAAGAGCGCTTGCATTCTTTTTAAATACGTTATGTTTTTTCCATACGATATAGCCAATACAAAATAATAACAGACTCTCGTATAATTGAACGGGATGTACTGACAAAGATTGAAGTGCCTCGTTTTCTATAAGACCCGAATACCATTGATTAAAATGCGCATGTGTACCTTTAGGATAATGTATGGCCCAAAACCCTTTAAAAGGCAGACCGTAGCAACAACCATTAACTAAACAGCCAAATTTTATAATACCCAAGGCAATAGGCCCTATCCAGGCATATAAGTCCAACATTGGGCGGTTAAATCCAAAAACACGTTGGGAAATTGCCAATCCAACAAGTCCAAATAATAAACCTCCTATTGCAGATCTATTATTGAATACAAGCGACGGTGTGTTACTGGCATTAATCCAATCCAGTATCGGGATGGTGAATAGTCTGGATCCTATAACCGTAAAAAGGGAAATCGTAGTTAGCATAAGTAACACCGATCGTAAATGATAGCCGCGTTTTATACTTTTATAGATAACAACAAGAAATATAAACGTAAAAGCTAACAGATAAAACAACTTAAAATAAAGGTTGGGGTTATCAATTGAAATACTCATGATTCATTCGTTTTTTATTAGTATACTGAAGGCTCATCTATATGAGATTACCTCATTAAACTCTTCTCTTACTGGATATGCACCTCATACGAAGTCCAAATGCCCAGGTTTAGCGCTTTGTTATAAATTTGTATTATAAATTTACATGAGACTTAGTCATTGGATATCCTAAATAATACACAGAAGATAGAACCGGACATATTTTATGCATATGAAATTAATTGTATCAATAGAGATTCACAATGAGGGATATCAGTTTAGAAGTGTTTTCCCTTATGCAATACAACCCTGATTTACAAGTTTTTATAATCGAGAAGTAATTGTGTCTTCTAAAACTTTTCCAAACGATATACAGTAAAAAGCACATGGATTAATTGTCCCAGTCGTGTCCATATCAATTGATTTTTTTCCAGCTAACTTTAAAAATGCTGTTGTAAGCTCCATCAGTTTCTGGTCTGCGTATGTCTAATGCTGTTCTCTGATGAATATCATTGTTAATTACTTGTGAGCCAGATAACTTGGAATAATAATTTAAAAAGCCTAAGAATAAATGAAATTAAATTACAGAGTACATCGAATTGATGTCAAAAGCAACACAATGCAAAAAGATTTGGAAAACTTTCTAAACACATTAGACGGTGACGTGATCTCTATAATTCCAAATGTAAAACCCACCTTTCAACCTATGGGTGCAACTGCAAAAGTTGACTTCCTGTTGATTGTAGAAAAAAGAACTTGATTATTAATACTAAATAAATAAACTTCTTATTCTATAAGAATTGAAAATCATTTTAAAATTTCTAGAATACAGTTGAAAGAACATTAGCCTAATTCTTCAGTAGATTAGCCATTAATAATTCCTCAAAGTGCGTAATTATTAATTTCCTTTTTAACGGTTTTGAAACCTCGTTTTATGGATTTGTTATACTCTTTCTACTAAAATTTCGAGAGAAGAATAGCGTACTACTTCTGTAAGGCTCCGCGTTGAAAATAGTACAAACAAAAAAACGCTCAAGCGAGCTTGGCGTTTTTTCTTATTGTACTATTTATTCGTGATCGCGACAGGATTCGAACCTGTGACCGTCTGCTTAGAAGGCATAAATTCATCACAAAACATCGAAATAGGAAAACAAATTAAATTATACCTAAAGTATTTATTTTGTTGATATAAAGTTGAAAACTCATATTTTTATTAGCTGTTTTCTTTGTGTTATTGCGTTACATTTGTGTTACAAGTGTGTTACAAATCTATTAGAGGATGAAAGCAATAGCAGATATTTATCTTGACCCGAGAAAAAAAAGTACTGGAAAATGTTCAGTTAAGATTAAAGTAACTTATAACAGAAAACGTAAATACATTTCTACTGGTGTAGATCTATCTCCAGAAAATTTTGAAAAGGTAATATTTGCCCAAAGACGAACGAAAGAAGAAAGGGCAATATTAACAAAATTAGAAGCTTTTAAAGCTAAAGCAAATAAAATAATAGACAGTTTAGATGTATTTACGTTTGCAAAATTTGAAGAGGGGTATTTTGAAAGTAGAGACATTAATAATGATGTATCATACGCTTTTGATAAGAAAATTCAAGAATTAAAAGAAAACGGAAATATCGGAACTGCCGTTACGTATGAATGCGCGAAGAATAGCATCATGGATTTTAACCCTAAACTCACCTTTGCAGAAATTACCCCCACCCTATTGCGTAATTATGAAAAATCGATGTTATCAAAAGGAAGAAGTACGACCACAGTTAGCATGTACCTTCGAAGTTTAAGAGCTATTTACAACGCTCAGAACATTGATAAAACACTTTACCCATTTGGACGTGGAAAAGACAAATACAATATTCCTACCCCTAGGAACACAAAAAAGGCTTTAACCTTGGATGAGGTTGCAAAAATCTACAATTACGAACCTGAAACCAATTCAGAAGCAATGGCACGTGATTATTGGATGTTTCTGTACCTATGTAATGGTATGAATGTAAAAGATTTTTGTCTTCTTAAACAGGAAAATATAAATAACAACATTCTTACTTATGAGCGTTCTAAGACCTCATCTACAAATACTGATAAAAAAGAAATCAGAATTGCATTAAAACCTGAAAGCAAAGAAATAATCAGAAAATGGGGCGTTAACTCATTAAGTCAAAATGCTTTTATTTTTCCTCACATAACGGAAAATATGACCCCTGAAACACAAAGAAAAGTTTACCAACAACTAACTAAAACAATAAACAAATACATTCAAAGGATTGCGGAAAAATTAGAAATTCCTCATCATATTACCACATACAGCGCCCGCCATAGTTTCGCGACTGTGTTAAAGCGTTCAGGGGCTAACATTGCAATGATTAGTGATCTATTAGGTCATAGTGATTTAAAAGTTACCCAAAACTATTTAGATAGTTTTGAAGATGAGCAAATACAAGCTCAAACAGATGTATTAACGATGGGTTTTAAAAAAGCCAATTAAAAAAGTTTTTATAGAAGTTCATATTTTTCTATAGCATAAAAGACAAATGATAACACCGAAAATAAAATCCTTGTTTCAGTTTATTGAATTTCTACATTCAAATATTGAAAACTTCAACCAGTACAACGGTTTAATAAAAGAACTGGAGCAACTGGATAAAAAACGTAATGAATTAAAGCCTGAACAGAACTATAAAGACAAATTACAATACAGCCAGGTACTGGCTCAAATTGAAATTAAGTTTAAAACCTTGCAGGACAACACAGCTAACTTAATAAAAGGCAAGGTAATGGAATTGAATGTATGCAGCTTTGATAACGAACCTAAATACAGTTTTAACGGAATTGAAACCGAAATACAACAGCTAAAAAAAAGTTTCAGCAAAAAGGATTTGCCCGAAATATTTAAGCATAAAAGACAATACCTTGAATACAGAAGCCAAACACACGGCACTTTTTTATCCTTACAATTTTTCTTTGATGATCTGGACAAAATAGCCAAAAGGCTGTTTGATTACTTTAAAGACACCGACCAAAACGAATTTGAATCTTTTGAAACAAAGGCAATCCGAGTCGATAGTGTTGCGGATGCTATAAAAGGATTTAAACAAGGGCAATCAAAATTTTCCTTACCCGATAGTGTTTTATTCAAACATCGGTATAGTGATAAGCCACAAAACAAAGAGCAGAATCCTGAATTTGACAAAGACATAAGATATTGGTTAACTTCTTTTTCGGATCAAAAAGAACAAGACACTCACAAGTACAAAAGTTTTCAATGGCAGATTGAAAATAATGGGTGCTTCATTATTAATTCAAACGGTGAAACTGTCAAAATTTACACACCTGAATTAGCTGTTATTTTTACTTCAAATAAATTACCAGTCCAAAATATGGACGAGCAATCAGAAACTGAAATAAACGGGAGAGATTACTTGGAAACTTATATTGAAGCATACAAAGAGGGTGAACAGTATTTCGAAAATGAGTATAAGGTTCCGCCAGGCACCCTTTACGGGAATAATGCTGAAAAGTATGTCAAGGACATCCACATAAACTTTTTCCATATTCGGCATACGGAAGCAAATGAAGGCTGGAGCTATGTAAAGAAGCAATACCCTGTTATTTTAACCTACAAAGCAATTAGGGAGTTCGGCTATTACTCAGGAATTGTTAATAAAGTTGAAGAACAATTAAAGAAGTATCCCCGACTATTCTCCACATTCGATAAATGTGAACATAATGTATCTACTAAACCAATAGACGGAAACCAAAAGCCAAAACCTGAACTTGACGAAGTTTTAAGTCAGCAAATAACACACCCTAAAAAAGTTGAAATTGCAAATGCAATAAAAGAAAAGTATAGCAGCTATAAAGGAAAGGATTTTAAAATACTGTATGAAGCTTTATTGAAATTAGATTTGTTCCCCAAAAAAGGTAAAAGAAGTTTGTTTTTTAGATGTTTACAAAAAGAGGGTTACAATATTAATAATTTTCAAATACTTGAAGACAAACATTTTAAAACAGGATACACTAACCGCAAAGGAGAATATGAAAAGTCCGAAGACGAAAAGCAGCGTGATACAATAATTGAATATTTAAAAACAATAATTGAAACAAAGTAAACAACTTGTACAAAGTTGTATTTAATTGAATACAATTTTATACAACTGAATATCAATGAGTTAAATAAAATAAACATCATAATTTTACAACTGATTTAAAAATAAACGGTTGTTATTATGGTACAAAATTTAACTTTCAATGATTTACCCAAAGCGGTAACAATGCTAACAAAAGAAGTTAGCGAACTTAAACGCCTGTTAGTTGAAAAACAGGAACAACCAACCGCAGAACAGCCTAAACAATGGCTTGATCTCAACGAACTTATTCAGTACGACCCTGAAAAGCGTACAAAGCCCACCTGGTACAGTAAGATTTCTCGTAATGAAGTACCACACTATAAACGTGGCAAAAAGGTCTATTTCCTAAAATCTGAAATTGATGAATGGCTAAAGCAAGGTAAATGCAAGTCAAACGCTGAAATTGAGCAGGAAGCTGAAGCATATTTGTCTAACAATAGTAAAGGGTTGAAGTAATGGAAAGCACCAATAACAACAACCCTTTTCATAAAAGACAGGGTAAAGATACAGGATTTAGAACTCAACTAAAAACCATATTTCAGTATTTACAGGAACATATCGCCACAGCTTCAATGGTTTCGGCTGCAACGGGAATACCTCAAAAGAATATTTGTCGCTACAAACGTGATTTGGAACTGGCAGGACGACTTTGGGAAATCGATAAAAAGCTATGTCAGTATACAGGCTTCAAAGCATGGTATTTGACCACAAACCCCGAAAAAGCCCCAATTAATAACCAGTTAAAACTTTTCTGAATATGAGAGCAATTAAGATAAACCCACAGTTTGAGAATCTGCAGCAATCTGAAACGTTTTTAAACCACATTCAGAAAATAGAAAAAGAAGTTGAAGCGAAGCAGAACCCCTTTCCCGTTGAGGTATTCCCAAAGGCTGTGCAGGAAATTATTACAGACACCAATCAATGTTTAAATTTCCCTATTGACTTTATAGGGGCTTCAATATTGTACGCTGTTTCTGTTTCAATAGGTAACACCCACAGGGTTGAAATAAAGAAAGGTTGGCAGGAAAACGCTGTTTTGTATTTGTCTATTGTAGGACGTGCAGGAACAAATAAAAGCCACCCTGTTAGTTTCGCCTTACAACCTATTGAACAACGGGATAACATGAAGTTTCAAGAATATCAAAATGAAAAACGGGAATATGATAATATTTCATCGCTTACAAAAAAGGAAAGGGAGCAACAAGGGTACAACGAACCAGTAAAGCCAATTTGGGAACAGCATTTAGTTACTGACTTTACTCCAGAAGCACTCACAGACGTGCATAAATTCAACAAAAGGGGTATTGGTGTTTATGCAGATGAATTGGCAACTTGGTTTAAGAACTTTAACAGATATAATAAAGGAAGTGAGGAGCAATTTTGGTTAAGCGTATGGAGCGGGAAGGCTATTCGTATAAACCGAAAAACAAGCGAACCCACCTACATAACGAAGCCTTTTATTTCAGTAATTGGAACTATACAGCCAAAAGTATTGAACGAATTGGCAGACAATAGAACCGAAAACGGTTTTTTAGACAGGTTGCTGTTTGTAGCCCCTAAAAACTTAAAAAAACCATACTGGAGTGAAACGGAATTAAACCCCGTAATATTTGAGAATTGGCAAACCATTGTTTCAAGACTTTTGGATTTATCAATTCTTCAGGATGAAACAGGCTGTCCACAGCCCGAAGTATTGCGATTTACACCAGAAGCAAAACAAGTTTTATTTGATTGGCAAAGGGAATTAACAGACCAAAGCAATAAGCCCGAAAATGAAGCCATAGGAGGTATTAATGCCAAAATAGAAATGTACGCTATTCGGTTGGCTTTAATACTTCAAATGATAAGATATGCCTGTAATGAGGATAATAAACAAGCGGTTGGAATAGAAGCTGTGCAAGGGGCATTGAAGTTGGTTGAATATTTCAAAAGAACAGCAATAAAAGTGCATTCCATTGTAAACAATGCAAGCCCTTTAGATAAACTCACAACCGACAAACAAAACCTTTATAATGAATTGCCCGACACCTTTACAACAAGTGAGGGCGTAGAGGTTGCGGAATGTATGGGAATAGCTGAACGAACATTTAAATATTTCATAAACAATAGAGATTTGTTTAATAACCCAAAACGGGGTGAATATGAAAAACGGATTTAATCAATATGCACATTGCATTTATTGCATTATTGGCACTTACTGCACAAACTCAAATGCAACTTGTGCAAGAAATGCAACTTGTGCAAAGTGCAAAATAGGAATTTGACAATATGAATACAGAATACCGTTACATATTTGAGAAAGGCAGTAAAAAGCATAATTGCCCTGAATGTTCCAAAAAGCGTTTTGTGAGGTACATAGATAGGGAAACAGGCAACTATTTACCCGAACAGTACGGGCGTTGCGATCGTGAAAGCAAATGCGGTTATTTCCTGAATCCTTACAAAAACGGTTACGTAAAAGCAATTTGGGAGCAGGAACAAGGGAATATAACCGACTGGAAGCCACGGCAGCCAAAACCAAAAAAGAATCCCATAAACAAGCCCAAAAGGGCATTTATTCCCCTTGAGGTATTCAAGCGTACCTGTGCAGGATATGAGCAGAACACATTTATTCAGAACCTTTTACAGCGAGTTCCTTTCCCTTTTGAAATAGGAGATATTGAAAAGGTCGTTTCATTTTATCATTTAGGTACAGTACAAAACGGCTACCGAAAAGGGGCTAATACATTTCCTTTTATTGATGTTCAGGGTAATATTAGAGCCATACAGGTAAAGCAATTTGACCAACAGAACCACACCACAGGCACGGACTTTTTACACTCAATAATTCAAAAGCACCATGTCAGTAGCAATAAGCCGTTGCCAGAATGGTTGGAAGCATACAATAAGAATGAAACAAAGGTTTCCTGTTTGTTTGGCGAACACCTTTTAAGAAAATATCCATACAACCCTGTTGTGTTGGTTGAAGCTCCTAAAACGGCAATTTATAGCACGTTGTATTTTGGCTTCCCTGAACAGCCTTCAAACTTACTTTGGTTGGCAGTTTACAATTTGAGCAGCTTAAACCTCAACAAATGCCAGGCGTTGAAAGGTAGGAACGTTTATTTGTTTCCCGACCTATCAAAAGACGGCAAAGCCTTTGAATTATGGAGTAATAAGGCAGCAGAAATACAAAAGCGTTTGCAGGGTACATACTTTCACGTATCGGACCTACTGGAACAGTTAGCACCACAGCAGGACAAAGAGCAAGGCAAAGACATTGCAGACTATCTAATAAAACAAGATTGGCGACTGTTCAGAAAACAAGACATTAAGGAAGCATCTCAGCCCGAACCTGAACCAGTTGAAACCCCAACCCGTGAAAAAAGTGAAAAAAGTGAAGCCCAAAAAAAAACTTTTTTTTCGCAGCCTGAACCCTTGCCCAAAGTTGAGGTATTCCAAACTGAACCAATAAAGGAGCAGTCCGAAAACTGGGGCAATAACATTGCAGAATTTGAAACCTTCTTTGCAGGGATTGAACTACCAACCCAACCCGTAAAGCTAAACGGGTGCAGCACAATAAAGGATTGTACCCTATTCATTGAAAGCCACTTTGCCACCGTGAAAGCGAACAACGGCAAACAAACCTTTTTACCATACCTAAACCGATTGCAGGAATTAAAACAAGTATTAACCTTAAATTCAAATTGATATGAATACAAAAGAAGTACAGGCGCTTGAAAGCTATTTTAAGACCGAAAACGACCATTGGAACGGTTACGCCTTTGAAATGATTTGTGAAGTATTACAAAAGGGAAATTTTGAAAACCCAGAAACCCCCTTAAAGCTATTCAGCAAATCTATTGACATTTTTACAGAACATTTTGAAACACCATTGAAAGCCATACAGTTATTTGAATCTGAAACAGACAATCAGAAAATTGATACCGTTCAAAAGCTATTTGTATTTGAATGGGTTTACAAGTATGTAAGATTTTCGGTGTTTGATAATGCCGACATGGACGAAATAAAAGACCTTTTGAAAAGCCAAACAGAACGCCTTAAAGTTGAGATGAACAAACAGCCTGAATACAACAAACCTTTAGTTGGTAATATGAGAGAGACCTTAAAGAATTTCGTGCAGAAAGAACTCGAACAGATAACAGAAACATTTAAAGACCTCACTCCTGTGCAGAAATTTAATGTACTATGTAAATTAATGCCTTACGTGTTCCCAAAGGTTGAATCCATAAGCTCTAAAGAAGGTGAACCCTTTAGTTTTGATTAATCCCAATGTTCCTTAAAGATTTAGGTTTAAAAATTAATTTAATTTTGAGCTTTAATTAGTAAATTTAGAAACACATATTTAACAAAATGGAGTATTTCAAAGAATCTCTTTATAACCAGGAGAATAAGTTGATCAAAATAGCAATTTATCAATTAAATAATGGTGAAATGATCGATTACCATATTGATTATGAAGAAGATGAAGACTCATTCAATACTTGGGATGTATTTGGCTCTTCTGCGATGCCAGATCACTGGATTGACAATAATGAAGAGGAAAGTGATGAGGGCTTATGGGAAAATGAGGTTGTAGAAAAAAATGATGGCTACCATATTGAGTACGAAGCAGAAGAATTATCATCAAATGCGCAAGCAGCGAGAGCCCATGGGGTTGATCCTTTTATAAATGTTCTTTTCAAGTATCATTTTGACAAAAACAAGTGTTTATTGAGATATCAAAAATTCGTAAGATTTTATAAACGAGATGCTTTGATCGAAGAGCGAAAGTATGAGTATGATAATTATGGTAATACAATTTATGTAGCGGAATTTGATGAAGATAGAGGGATTGATAATTTTTGGAAATATGATTTTATTAAGATTAATATACCTAAACATGGAGATAGGTTTTTCATAAAATCATCAAATGAAGATGATCGAATAATTACCAATTATACTTACAATAATTTTGGGGATGTAGAAACTGAAGAAATTATTTTTTATGATGATAATCAAGACGTAAAGAACTCAATTATAAGGAGGTATGAATATCGCTATAACAAAAAAGGACGATGGTTTGAAAAAACAATTATTGAAGATAATAAAATGATAAAACGTTACAAACGTCGATATGCCGATTTCTCAAAATATTTTCCTCACAGCAAGAGCTCTGATTTCGAAGACGATGATTATGATGATTTGCCATTTTAATTATTATGCCAAAATTTCCAAGTTACCCTTTATTATTTGATGAGTTATTGAGTTTAAGTGTAAGCGATTTAAAGAAATTAGGTTATCTCCAGCAAGGAAAATTAAAATCAGGAAAACTCCAATGGAGTCGATATGGTCAGGTTACGAGCAGTATAGGTGTTATGGTTGACTTTATTAAAAAAGCACCAAGATTGCGGCTTAATTATAACTGCAATGGCAACAAATATGATTACTGGGTAAGCTTTCAAAGTGTATTATCAAATTTAGGTTTCGGTGAGGTATGGTTTTTCATTTGTCCGTTTACCCATAAAAGATGTCGAAAACTTCACCTCATCAATGGAAGTTTCATGCACCGTTCCAATCTACCAAGTGGGATGTACGAAAGTCAAACAAAAAGCAAGTCCTGGAGGCATTTAGACAAGGTTTACGGATCCTTATTCAAAATGGATAGATTGTATGAGGAACTTTATTCTAAACACTTTAAAACTCATTATAATGGAAAGCCAACTAAACGGTATTTGCGTCTAATGGAACAAATACAAAAAGCTGACAAAATATCTAATTATGAAATTGAGAGTTTATTAAGGATGAATTAAAGTTATGAATGAGTATAGTCTTGATAAGTATGTCCCTTTAATTGAACTTCTTTTCAATTACAATATTTTTGTATTGCATCATAAGCATCCATAAAGCCCTTTTCACCTGAAATGGATAAATCTTTACACCCTCCAAATTGGTCATTTAAATCAATCTTTATCAAACCCCTTGTGTAATAAGCTCCTTGTATGCTAAGCCCGTTAGGTAAGATTTTTTCATAATATGGTATGATTTTGTTATAATCTTTTAATGCTCCATAAGAGTCTTTCAAATGAACTTTACAATTCGCCCTTTCAAAATAAATCTCCAACAATTCAAATTGGTTTAAATCATTACCCAACAATTCAATTGCTTTGTTATAATAAGTTAAAGCCTCTTTATGTTGTCCTTTATCACAATTTAAATTACCTAAAAAAAAGTTTTGAGCCCAATTCAAGTCTTGAGAAAAAGCCGAAAATGATAAGCTAATGAAACAAAAAAATAATATTATTTTTTTCATAGATTTAAAAAAAATGACGTTGGTTCAAAAATAATCTTTTAGTTTTAATAAATCATTGAGTAATGTCAAAATATAAAATTCTAACATTTGTCCTTTTTATTTCTATCACTTTGAGTTCTCAAAATTATCTGGAAACTCTAATGTCTTTCAAATCAATGACATTAAATGAGATAGAACAGACACTAATATTAATTGATTTTGACTTTGTGAGAAAGGAAATTGTTGACGAAAACAACGCCTCAATTGTCGAAAAATTAAGCAAAAATTGGTATGAAACAAGATTTTATGAGTTTACAAATTCCCAAGGAGAAAACATTAAGCTAAAAGTAACTAAATCTGTAAAGAACACATACCCTAGAATAGTTTTTGTTACGGATAGCAAAAATATTCGGAGAACTATATTAACTGATATGATTAATATGAATTTTGAAATCTCAGACGAAAAAAGTAACAATATAAATTCAAAATTTACAAATTGGGAAAATTGGGAAGGTTATTATGGAGGAAATTCTTATAATGAACTAAGAGTTGGAAAAAACGGGGTAATTGAAAGGTCTCCAATTTTGTATACACAAAATAGTACAGTTATAGTAGCATCAACTCTAAAAGTCTCAGAAATTCAATCTGTGGATAAGGTAAATTTTTCTTTTAAATATTATTTAGATAAGATTTCTTCAGAATATGAATTTATTGTTGTGAATAGGTGAAAAAACAGTAATTAAAAGTAATACAAATTTAAAAGTACTCAAGGCTAATGAGAGTGCCTATGAATGTATAATTGATTTTGGTTATCTTGAATAATAACATATTATAAAGATTATAGAAACCCAAAAGCGCGTTTAAAAAGGGTAGATCTACTCCTTTGATTCACAAAATTTGAATAAAACCCATTCTCCTATACTATCAGGGATAACGTGTTCCATATTATAATCCTCACTAATATTATAATACTTACTATAATCTTCTGAACTTAAAACTTCTCCCTTTACATCATACGAAATCTTGGCCATAATACCAGACTGCTTTTTACTACAATCAAATTTAAACAACGTTAAAACTCGCTTAATTTTCTCCTCTTTCCCAAATAATGTTTCGCTAACTTTAAGTTTTTTATATTCCCACTTAACCCATGCCGAGTTTTCAGAATGATTTCGAATGAATAGTGTATACTCATCATTATCATCTAATAATTTCCATTCTTGAGCCTGGATATTAAAATATGTGGTAAACGAAATTAACAACAGTAAAAACTTTTTCATGGTTAAAATTTAGGTTTCTGAAATAATCGGATTATATTGCTAATGTAAGAATTTAATGCAACTTAAGAGGAACTCATAACGTTGCTAGAAAAAGAAGAATAATTAATATTATTTTTAGAATTGATTTACTGAATCCCGTAAAAATGCAATCCAATATTTTCGGTAAGGGAAACCGTAATTCATTCTTTCCGAAATTAAGTAAATTAAATTACCTGATAATAATCATAAAACGCCAATTGCAATTTGCCTAAATTTAATATTTTATCCATACTTGCCAGTAACATTCCTTATGGTATGTATATTTTAAAAATACAATTCGAAAAGGGAATGCTAATCAAATAAATAATATCAATGAAACAAATTAAGTTAATTTTTCTAGCAGTATTTATAATTAATTGTAATTCTGAACCAAAAAAAAGTATTGAAGTACAAAATCACATTGATGGATATAAGAAAGCATTGAATAAAATGGAATCAGCAGAAGATAATTTATATTATTTCGATTGGAATACTGATTATACGGATTCAATCAAAGTTGAAAAACCAATTTTGGAATTTATTTATGATGATGAATTACTTAAGGAATCGTATAATATTTATAAGGCTGCAATAGAAGAATTTGATTCATTAAAATTTCAAGCAAAAAAATTTGATTCATTGCCATTACCATCCTCTAGTCAATCGGAACTAAAATTTAAATACCATCAAAAAATGATTGACATAATGAAACGTCAAACCAAAGTCAAAAGCTATGTAGAATCTGGAATTTGGAATAAAAATGGTAAGATGTTAAAGTAATTATCCTAGATAAAATTAATAAATAAAGTCAAAAACGTAATATAGTAGTTCGGGCTACACACCACACATAGAAGGTTACAGCAGACATCAAAAATGACAATGGAATTTATATTATCTATAGGCATTTTAGGACTTCTTTTAGTCCTGACAATATTCATTCTTATTAAAAATAACAAGAAATTCAAATCTGAATTAAAACTCAAAGAAGACCAAATAGTGGAACTTAATTCGGATTTGAATAGATACAATGGAATTATATCAGTTGAAAAAGAGATTCTAAAAATTAAAGAATCTCAGGAGAATGAAGAAAAACAACTAATCGAGATTCAAACCAAGGCTTCAGACCTAAATAGTAAGTACAAAGAAGCAAAGTCACTTTACAAAGAATTAGAAAGGGATATAAAATTATATCAAAATGAACTTGAATTTGTAGAACTTGGAATTTACCAACCCATCTTTGACTATGATACTTCTGATAAATACAAAGAAGAATTAACAAAACTTAGAACAAAACAAAAGGAATTAATAAAAGAAGGTAATGCTTGTGTTTGCTACACTCAATGGCACGTTGATGGTAATTACAAGAAAGGAGAAGTAATGACTCGTCGTTATATCAATTTAACGTTAAGAGCTTTTAACGGGGAATGTGATACTCTGATTTCAAAGGTAAAATGGAATAACGTACAAAGATTTACAGAAAGAATCAATAAATCATTTAAGGCAATTAATAGGCTTGGCAAATCAAATAATGTTGAAATTACGGATGAGTATTTGCAATTAAAACTTGATGAACTTCATTTAGCTTATGAACTAGAACATAAAAAACAACAAGAAAAAGAAGAACTAAGAGCAATAAGGGATGAACAACGAGAGGAAGAAAGAGCGCAACGGGAATTTGAAAAAGCAAAAAAAGAAGCAGAGCTAGAAGAAAAGCGATACCAAAAAGCACTTGAAAGAGCTCAAAAAGAACTTGGATTAGTAAGTGGCGAAGAACTTGAAAAATTGAATATTCAAATTGCCGAACTTCAAAGAAATCTTAAAGAGGCACACGAAGCAAAAGAAAGAGCAATTTCAAGAGCACAAGAAACTAAATCTGGACATGTTTACATTATTTCAAATATTGGTTCATTTGGGGAAAACATCTACAAAATTGGAATGACAAGAAGGCTTGAACCAATGGATAGAGTTAGAGAATTGGGAGATGCTTCCGTTCCTTTCAGATTTGACTTACACGCTCTTATCTATACAGAAAACGCTCCAGAATTAGAAAGTTTATTACAAAAAGAGTTTGACGATAGAAGAATAAATAAAGTAAATTACCGAAAGGAATACTTTAGAGTTACTATTGGTGAAATAGAACAAGTCATAATAGAGAAATATGATGAAGAAGTAGAATTTATTAAAGTTCCAGAAGCACAAGAATATAGAGAAACAAAATCAATAATAAAACAATTAGAGCAAGCTAAACAAGAACAAATTGAAAACGAAATTGAAAAATATCCAGATAGTTTGTTCTGAAAAAGTACTCACTACAACACTAGCTCTGTTAATTGTTCAATTGCTAGATAATATCGAGTAGATATGTAACTTATTTATTAGAACAACAATTAATTATTAAATATCATTATAGGATGAAAAGACTACTATTAATTATGCTTATTCTTTCTCTAATCATTTCATGTGGATTATCTAAAGAAGAACAAATGCTTTATAATTACGAAAAACAAGTAACGGCTGATTCTCTTAACATCAATATTGATGATATTAATTTTAAGGTTATTGGAGTCGAAAAAGTTAAGGCTATTAAAGCAAGTGATAGTATTGAAATATTGCAAAAGCAATTTGATGAAAAAAAGAATGATTGGATTGAAATGATACAAGAGGATTTGGATATTGCCAATAAAAGACTTTCCGAAAATCAAGAAAAGATGAAGAAAGCTCATTTCAAATCTATAAAAGACATGTATAAGGAAAATATTGAAGATTATGAAAATAACATCAAAGTTCTTCAAGGATTTATAGATTTGTACAATGGAGATTGTAAAGGCACATCCTTAGAACCTTTATTCTTGCAGATAAGTGAATATAAAAACAATCCTAATAAAGTGCTGTCAATTAAATACAAGGGAGAATATTCTTTTGAAAACCCTCTTATGAGTAATGTAAAACAAACTTTTACAAAGTATTATTATTCTAATCCCGACGATACCCAGTTTTTGAAAAGTGAAGACACTGGAGAGAAGTCTTAATATTTTTTTACTACTTATGAATAATGATAAATTTTGGCAGATTCTAGATAACAATTTAATTTATTTTAAAGAAGGAAATTGGAGTTTAGAGTATAATGAGTACATATTGAGGTTAGGTCATGAAGTTAGTCTTTTACCTCATTTCGATAGAAAATCCTTTTTTACAAAATTATATTCGAAATTTAATTCTTTATTCACTAAAAAGCACATAGAAATATTTCTCTTAAACTATTTAAGTGAAGATCTGTTTTCAGATCATCTACATAATTCTACTTTTTTATGGAATTTAGAATCAAAACAGGAAATGTATAGTAATCAGTTATTTATAAATAGTTTTCGAGTTTTTAGATTTAACCTAATTATACATGGAAAAAAAGAATTTAAAAAGTTTAAAAAAGACCCTTTGAGTATTATAGAACAGAGAAGATTTATTGAAGAAGAGGGTAGTTTAAATATTTTTATGTTAAGGGAAATTGTCAATGTTTATCTAAGCGTAGGAATTAAGGAGTATAATATTGGTACTTTTACATATTTATTTAAATATGTTCACCCAACTCTAAGGATGTCAAAAATTAAATTTGGAAAATTCATTGAAGACACGGATTTATTAATTGATAAACTAGATGATTTTTGCGGGATATGTGGACTTAATCTTCGTGATGAAAATAAGGTTCTTTCATCTCAGAGTATAAAGTTTTTAAAAGCTAAAAAGAAAAGCTTAAGTAGTTAATTGAATTTTATAATCTTTAACAGTAATTCAACAATACTTTATATCTCAAAACGAAAAAAGTTTTTTTAACTATTACAAGGTGTAGCAATTAATTATTCTTAGTGAAATAAAACCTAATCGCTGAATAAATAAATGGAATTAATTTTTGCATCGAGATTCTACAATTATAATAATTTATTTATAGTTGGTGTTACAAAAGTGTTACAATAACAAAAAAAGCACTCACAATTATTCTGTAAGTGCTTCATTTATAACGTGATCGCGACAGGATTCGAACCTGTGACCGTCTGCTTAGAAGGCAGATGCTCTATCCAGCTGAGCTACGCGACCCCATTTTTATTTTTACCGTGCAAATATATAAATGTATTTTAATTTAAAAATACAAAATCGTACATATTTGACCCCGATATGACTATTGTCATATTTATATTCAGCTTCTTAGTTTACTTTTAAACAAAGCCCCGTATTTTTAAACTTTGGATATAAAATGGAGTCCCTTCCCTTGATTGCAGGGCTAACTGTTGCCCTCTTACATGTTGTTACAGGTCCTGACCACCTGGCAGCAGTAACACCATTTGCCATCGAATCAAAACGCAAAGCCTGGAAAATTGGCCTGGCATGGGGCATGGGGCATATTTTTGGGATGCTTGCCATAGGGCTCTTATTCCTTATTTTCAAAGCCTTTATTCATGTCGACAGCATATCAGCTTACAGTGAACAACTGGTGGGTTTAACCTTAATCGGAATCGCATTCTGGGTCTTTTACAGAGTCATTAGACCGAAGCGCAATCACGAACATTTGCACGTGCATTCGGATGCAAATCCACTCATACACAAGCATGAACATGTACATACCCATCACGAGGACCATAGTCATACCCATAGCCACATGCTAAAACAAACCAAATGGACCTCCTTTTCAATTGGTGTTTTACATGGGTTTGCAGGTATCGCCCATTTCCTGATGTTCCTGCCCGCACTGGGTTTTCAAACCCAATGGGAATCCGTAATGTATATTTTGGGTTTCGGTATAGGGACCATTCTCGCAATGACGGCTTTTGCCTTTCTTATAGGTAAGATTTCCTCCTTTACCAAACAAGGGCACAACGTCCTGTTCTTCAATAGCATGAGAATCGGAGGCGGTCTGTTTGCTGCCGTTGTTGGGGTGTATTGGCTATTTGGACTGGTCCTGTTTTAGAGCATCAGCAAATTCGTGGAAGCTGCTCCCCTATTAGCGGACTGACAATGCGCTTACCCCCTATCCTGCTGTTAAGGATCACTTTACCGGTTGCGGCTGTGGTCATTTCACCGATACAAACCGCATTAGCGCCCTTCACATCTTTTTGCATGAACTGAATGACCGATGCTTCAATGGCCTTATCGACAATGGCAATAAAAACACCTTCATTGGCTACATAAAGCGGGTCCAATCCCAAAATTTCACAAGCAGCTGCAACCTGTTTCTCAATCGGTATGCGATCTTCAAAAATCGAAATCCCAATCCCGGTATCCTGTACAATTTCTGTTAGTACGCCGGACAACCCGCCTCGGGTGGGATCACGCAGAAAATGAATTTGATCTCCAAAGGCATCCAAAAGATCACGCACCAGATAATTCAGATTGGTGGTATCACTGACAATGTCCGATTCGAACTCCAGACCCTGGCGCTCGGACATAATGGCCATACCATGGGTTGCAACAGATCCACTCAACACAATACTGTCGCCCTCCCTGATGCACATAGTTGAAATATTTGCCTTGGGGTGCAGTGGACCAAAACCTGTGGTATTGATAAATATTTTATCCCCTTTACCTTTTTCAACCACCTTGGTATCCCCTGTTATGATATGAACACCGCTCTCGTCAGCTGCCTTTTTTATACTTTTTACAATCGTGATGAATTCTGAAAGGCTAAGACCTTCCTCAATGATAAAGGCCAATGATATATACTTTGGTATGGCTCCACACATGGCAACATCATTGACAGTACCATGCACCGCAAGCTCACCAATATTGCCGCCTTTGAAAAACACGGGAGAAACCACGAAACTATCGGTTGAAATGGCGATCTGTCCTTCAAAGTTCACCATGGCCCCATCATGCTTTTTGTCCAGAATAGGGTTGTCGAAGGTTTGAAATATAATGTTGTCCAACAGGTCCCGTGTCATGAGTCCACCGCTGCCATGTCCTAAATTAATGGTGTCAAAACCGAGCTTTTGTATGTCCATTTTTATTTTGAAGTAATTACATTATTGGAAAAATGATAATAGGCGGCACAGGCCCCTTCCGAAGAAACCATTGGAGCGCCCAAGGGATTTGAGGGATTGCAGTGTTTTCCAAATTCACTGCATTGATGTGGCTTTTTTATGCCTTTGAGGATCTCACCGGCTATGCATTTGGGGTTTTCGGCAACATGAAGCCTATGGATTCCAAATTTAAATTCCGCATCATAGGCTCTATAGGCCTCGGTTAAGACATAACCGCTATTCGGTATTTCACCGATACCACGCCATTCTCTGTTACCTATCTCAAACACCTCATTTATGACCTTTAAAGCGGCCACATTGCCTTCCTCCTTCACCACCCTCGAATACTGGTTCTCTACCTTATATTGACCGCTTTCCAACTGGCATATGGCCATGTAAATCCCCTGGACCAAATCAAGCGGTTCAAAACCCGTAATGATGATGGGGATCCTATAGTGCTCTGACAGGGAAATATAGTCCTTATATCCCATAATGGCACATACATGCCCTGCTCCCAAAAAAGCGTTGATGTTGCAGAATTCATCATCCAGAATAGCTTCCATTGCCGGTGGAACCAAAACGTGGGAGACCAGGATGGAATAATTTGTCACCCCCTCTTTTTGGGCCTGCATCACTGAAAGGGCATTTGCCGGTGCCGTTGTCTCAAAGCCCACAGCAAAAAACACTACTTCTTTATGCGGATTTTCCTTGGCTATGTTTACTGCTTCAAGGGGCGAGTATAACACCCTTAAATCACCACCATGAGCCTTGGCTTCCAACAAGCTTTTTTTACTTCCCGGAACACGAATCATATCTCCAAAGGAGCATACAATGACATCGTTCTCAAGAAGTTCAACGGCTTTATCTATTAAATTTAATGGGGTAACACATACCGGGCATCCGGGACCGTGGATCATTTGAACCTGATCCGGAAGTAAATCCAAAATACCGTTCTTAACCAATCCGTGGGTCTGCCCTCCGCAGACCTCCATGATCTTCCATGTTTGCGTAACCGTCTCCTCAATGCGCTTTAAATAACCCTTTGTCTCTTCAAAATTTCTATATTCACTGAGATATTTCATGTCGCTGTTCTAATGTTTAAATAATACATTATCTGGCCAAAAGCTATATTTTCGTCATTTGGAGATAAGTTACGATTAAAATATAATTTGTAATCCGTTTTTGCCAATTCTTTTAGCAGATCAATCAACACCGTATTTTGAAAGACCCCACCGCTCAGGGCAATACAGCTAATGTTTCGCCTATCCGCCATCCGTAAAATAAGATCGGCCAATGTGTAAAGGAAATTAACGATGATAGTCTCCTGTCGGACTCCATTGATGACATCCGTATGGATATGTTTTAGGAGGTCCTTGGAAGGGATCAATCCATTTTCTTGAATTGAAACATAGGATGTACAGTTTTCAATGGAATACTCATGAATTTGATTTTCAAGTATGATGGCTGCCTCTCCTTCATAGGTATTCAGATCACAACTACCGAGTAAGGCCGCCACCGCATCAAATAAGCGTCCAACCGAGGAAGTTTTGAGTCTATTCTGTTTTTTGATTGTTTGGTAAACAGTCAGTTCCTCGTCTGTAAATTTTGGCAATACCTCAGGTAAAAGAGGGTCTGTTGCCAATGAGAAAAGGGATAGTCGTGGTTCTTTGGACATCTTGTCTCCAGCAAGCCAATCGAAATATTCAAAATGGGACACTCTTTCGATCTTACCCATGGCATATTCAAAAAATTCACCTCCCCAGATATGGCCATCATCACCATAGCCTGTGCCGTCCCAAATAACGCCCATTACAGGGATTTCACTCTCGAAAAGATGATGTTCACCCAAAACCGAAGCAAAATGGGCCTTGTGGTGCTGAATCGCTACTGAGGGCAGCTCAAGGTCCCTTGCCAGTTCCTTACCATATAAAGTGGAATGATAGGTAGGATGTGCGTCTACCAGAATCACTGATGGCTTCTCTTCGAACAGAGTGATAAACTTTGAAACGGTTGTGGTGAGTCGCTCGTAAACATCGGCATGATCGAGATTGCCCAGATATTGACTGATGTACAGGTAGTCATTGGGCAAAAAAGCCACTGCACTCTTCAAATGCGCTCCCATGGCGAGTATGTTCTCATTCGCCTTGAACGATCCAAAATAATTGGGAGCATAGCCTCTCGACCTTCTGAACAGCACATCATGTTGATATTTTCTACTGAATTTTATGACAGAATCATCCTGGGGATTGGTAATGGAAAGATCATGGTTCAGAAAATAGTCAGCGACTTTATCTAATGCGTTAAGAGCAGCCTCTGAAGCACTTATTATTGGTGAATTATGGATATTTCCGCTCGTGGCAACAATGGGAATGCCCAGTTTTTCTGCCAACAACTGCAAAAGTCCTGTATAAGGAAGCATTATGCCCAATTGATTTAAGTTTGGGATTAACTCGTCCAATACCAATGTCCCTGAATAATTATCCTTTGGAACAATGACAATAGGGCTTTCAGGTGATGTCAGTGCTTTTTCCTGTTCCGAGGATATCTGCAATTGGCCCCTGAGCATCTGCAATGAGGGGTATAGTATGGCGAATGGTTTTCGAGGTCGATTCTTTCTTTGTCTCAACCTGTGGACTGCATTTCGATTTCCCGCATCGCAACACAATAAATAACCACCTGTATTTTTTATAGCGACAATATGACCCTCCTTTATAAGTGCTGCGGTCGTGGTAACTATTTCAGATGTATCAGTTTGCAGTACTGTTCCCTTCGAGTCGGTTAAATTCATATGAATACCGCATGTCCCGCAGGAATTGGTTTGAGAATGAAATCGTCTGTGATTCGGGTCTGTGTATTCTTTTTCACAGGGATCACACATATCGAACCGGTCCATTGCCGTGTGGTTGCGTTCAAAGGGGAATGTTTTTGTTATGGCCCACCGTGGTCCGCAATTAACACAGGTTGTAAATGGATAGTGGTAACGCCTGTTGGTAACATCAATAATCTCTTTCTTACAATCATCACATATAGCAAAATCCGGGGTGAGCGACAAATTGAGCTTTCCAGATTTCCGAGAGGGGACAATACAGAAATCTTCAACATTGATCAAGGGAATCTCTGTTATGTGATGTGTCTTTATTTTAGATAACTTCGGTGGATTTTGGATCAATCCTTCATAGAATGAATGGATTTTGGACGGGATACCTGAAACTACGATAATAACTCCCTGCTCATTATTTGAAACCCATCCTTTCAAATCGAAAGTGTTGGCCAATACATAGACAAATGGACGAAAGCCAACACCCTGCACCTGACCTGTTATTGTTATTTTAAAGGACTTAATGACCACCTTTTTAAAATTCAGCGGACAGCCTCTCTGTTAACCTAATAATGTCCTCTATGGTTTTGGGTATGGCTTCTTTAACTTCAGAAGATAAGGTTAGGCTCATTGGAACCACCTTATTTATGGAGATGGTAAACAGATGGATGTCCGGGGTGTTGTCCAATAAATACACCGCTTCAATCATATCTTTTAATCCGACATCATGAACACTCAGCGCCGAAGGAAAATCTGAGGCAAACCTGGGTCGAATCAAGGAAATGGTTCCTTCCTTTTGACCATCCATGGTAGCATCAATAAATATGACCGCCTTGTAAGATTCAAAGCAATTCAGTAAGAGGAAACCTCCTGTGCCACCGTCTAAAATATCGACATTGTCCGGTAACTTCATAGTGGCCATCTCCTGTATGACATGAACCCCCACACCTTCATCTCCCATCAGATAATTTCCAACACCTAAAATAAGAATGCTTTTCGACTTATCCTTTTCAAAATAAAAGGCGTCACTGCTTACCGCTACAGGTGCTCCGAATGAATCTGCCATATTTTACGATTTTATATAACGAACTATTTTGCGTCTTCGGTATCCTTTTTCTCTTCTTCTGTTTTTTTATGTTTTACACGCTGTCCAACTACAAATTTATAGCCTCCAAAAATTGAAGATACCTCGCCTCTGCCTTCCAACCAGTCGTGGTAAAAGACCAAATAGACATGAATTAGCACAAACAGGATAAACAGCCAGGTTGAAATATGGTGAATGGTCCTAACGATAAAATCGCCGCCAAACAGAGGGACTACCCATTCAAAAAGATCAGGCAACCACCAGTCCGACATCGCCGAGTACAATCCGAAACCCGTAAATACTTGAACCAGTGCTAGCAGGAACAATATAAAATAGGAAAGCCCTGCAACACTGTTATGACCCACACTTAAATCGGTTATTTCAGGGTGTTTTTCATGTCCCAACAAAATATCGACCTTAAGGACATGCAAAAAATTACGCCAACTTTTTTTGGAAAAAGGGAAAAATGCTTTCCAACTGGCAAACCGATTGCCAACGAAAGACCAATAAACCCTCAGAATCAAATTAAAAAAGAAAATATAGGCGGTCATGAAGTGGATGAAGCGAACGGTACCGAACCAGTATGAATCACTCGCCTCGGCATTCGATAAAATGGCCGGAGGATCGGCCATTATAAATCCTGTAACAGCCAAAACAGTTATTGCAATCGCATTAATCCAATGAAAAATTCGAACCGGAAGTTCCCAAACATAAACACGTTTATAGGTAATTGTTTCCATGATATCTGTTTTATCTATATGTCACAACTTGAAAGATTTTGCACCTTAGAAATATGATTTCCATGTTCGTCATACAAATGCACCGCACAGGCGATACATGGATCGAAAGAGTGAATAGTCCTTAAGATTTCCAAAGGAAGTTCCGGATCTGCAACCGGGGTTCCGAGCAGGGTTGATTCGTAAGCCGACAACTGCCCTTTCGGATCTCTCGGAGAGGCGTTCCAGGTTGAAGGAACTACTAATTGGTAATTCTCAGTCTTTTTATCCTTTATTCGAATCCAATGTGCCAGAGCACCCCGAGGTGCTTCACTAAAGCCTACACCTTTTGATTCCGGTTCCCATTTTTCCGGATCTCTCTTCTCAGAGTGCGCCATTCGCGTATCTCCATTTTTGATATTGCTCATCAGTGTGTCATAAAATTCCATGGTCCAATTGGCTACCAATTGCGTTTCAATACCCCTGGCAGCGGTTCTTCCCAATGTTGAGAATAATGCATCCACAGGGACATCCAGATGGGTTAAAGCGGCATTGACAGCCTCTTGAATCTCTTTATTACCGCGTGCGTATCCGACCAATAACCTGGACAAAGGACCAACTTCCATAGGCATACCTTTCCAGCGTGGTGTTTTAATGAAACTATATTTTTCTTCCACATCGATATGTTCATATGGCGGTTTTGGTCCGGTGTATTTGATACGCGTCTCACCATCCCACGGATGTCTGCTTGTCTCCCTTCCTTCGGCATAGTCCTCATACCAGGAATTATTGATGAATTCTTCGATATCGTCATTGCGGTGATTCACATCATAGACCTTGGATAAATCCCTGTTTAAAATAATCCCTTGAGGAAACTTAAAACTCGAAATATCGTTATAGCCATTCGTTGGGAAATCACCATAAGACATATAATTACCAAAACCTTTGCCTATGGCACCCCAATCTTTATAGAACGACGCTATAGCCAATAGATCCGGAATATAAACCTGTTCAATAAATGCCTTTCCTTCCTTCAACAGATGCCCAACATAGGCCAGGCGTTCTGCGTTAATACCACCAATATCATCCGTATTTATGGCACAGGCCATACCACCGACGAGATAATTCGGGTGTGGATTTTTTCCACCGAAAATGGTATGTATCCTGACGATCTCCTTTTGCCATTCCAGTGCTTCCAAATAATGTGCTACCGCCATTAAATTCACTTCAGGTGGTAATTTCATTTGGGGATGTCCCCAGTACCCATTGGCAAAAATGCCCAGCTGTCCACTTTCCACGAACTTGGTAATCCGCTTTTTAATATCTGAAAAATAGCCTGGAGAACTTTTAGGCCATTTGGAAATACTCTGAGCCAACTCCGATGTTTTAAGGGGATCGGCCTGTAAGGCATTGACAACATCTACCCAATCTAAAGCATGTAAATGATAAAAATGAACAGTATGGTCGTGCATGTATAAAGCACCTTCCATAATGTTTCTTACCATTTCCGCATTGGGAGGAATTTCAATACCAAGGGCATCCTCTACCGATCTTACGGAGGCCAATGCATGTACCGTTGTACAAACACCGCAAGCCCTCTGAACGAAGGCCCACACGTCTCTTGGATCTCTACCTTTAACAATATTTTCAAGCCCGCGTACCATAGGACTGGAACTATAGGCATCGGTTATCTTTCCGTCTTTTACTTCTACTTCAATTCTTAAGTGACCTTCAATTCTTGTGATGGGATCAACAACTACTCTGTTTGCCATAATATTTTATTTTTAAGAATCCAATGCTTTTTCGTTTCGTTTTCCTCTTGAGATACTTTCCTTCAATTCCTTTTTCTTCGAAATGTTTGCCGCTATCGCATGGGCAGCCAAGCCGCCAGCCACAGCACCGGCTGCGACTTTGCCGATGGTATCGGCAGAACTCTCTATACCAAAACCATGTAATCCGGTGAGTCGTTCATATATTGGGCCATTATCCCAGAAGTTTTCCTCGCTGCATCCAAAACAGCCATGGCCGGATTGAATTGGGAAGCTAACGCCATTATTCCATTTCATGGCGCCACATGCGTTGTAAGTCATAGGTCCTTTACAGCCTACCTTGTATAGACAATAGCCCTTCTTAGCGTTTTCATCATCGAAAGATTCAACGAACAAACCGGCATCGTAATAGGGCCTTCTATAGCAGGTGTCATGAACCCGTTTTGAATAGAATGCCTTGGGTCTTCCAATCCTATCGAGCTCAGGCAATCGACCAAAGGCAACCAAATGCACTATGACTCCAGCCATGACCTCGCCTATTGGTGGACATCCCGGCACACGCACTATGGGCTTATTCTTGATGATTTTATGAATTGGGGTGGCTTCTGTAGGATTTGGATAAGCCGCCTGAACGCAACCATTGCATGCGCAACTTCCCCAACAAATTATCGCTTTGGCACCTTCTGCCGCCTCCAATAGAATATCTTTTGCCGAACGTCCTCCTATACAGCAATAATTTCCATCATCGCCCATGGGCACGGATCCCTCAACACAAAGAATATATTCTCCCTTATAGTTATCCATAGTTGCCTTTTTTGCGGCCTCAGCCTGATGCCCCGAAGCAGCCATTAAGGTCAATGTATAATCCAACGAAATTTTGTCCAATATGATATCGGCAACAATGGGGTGATCCGATCTTATAAAGGATTCACTGCAGCAAGTACACTCTTGAAAATGTTCCCATATAACGGGAACCCTGTAGCTTGTTTCCAGAGCCTTGGCAACTTGACCAACCATGGAATTTTCCAATCCCAAATACGCACTGATATAGGTAACGAACTTCATAAAATCCCGCCTGGAATACCCTTGCTTTATGATGCTTTCGTAATACGTGCTTTGTTTTGTTTTGTCTTTTGTAATCATGATGGAAAGTTGAGTTTAGAAGCGTTAAGCTTAATTGTAGAATAATAGTTCTCAATATATCCATTAAATAGGGAAGAAAATATGACATATATCATATTTGCAGGTGTTTAATTAAGATAACTTTATGGTTTACAACAATTTAAATTTCTTAACCTCTGATATGCATGAATTATCGGTTGCTTTGGGTATTGTGAAAATTGCCGAGGACGTCGTTGAAAAAGAAAGGGCAACATCCGTAGACCTCATCGAATTGGAAATTGGAACATTGGCAGGCATTGCCTTTGACTCCCTGGATTTTGTATGGGAATCGGCGGTTAAAAATACGGTATTGGAACATGCTAAAAGACGTATCAATCGCATTAAGGGTGAAGCCAGGTGTATTGACTGTGATGCCGTTTTTGAGATCAACCATCTCTATGATGAATGTCCTGAATGCCACAGCCATGTTAAAGGCATATTAAAGGGAAAGGAATTGAGGGTAAAGGCTCTCGAAATAATTTAAAAACAGTAAACTATGTGTGGAACCTGCGGTTGCGGAAACGGAGAACATGGCACGACCATAACGAATCCCCTTGAAGTTAAATCACATGAGCATGGGCACCATCATGTGCATGACCATGATCATAATCATCACTCACATGAGCATCATCATCACGCCCATGGGCATGAACATAGTCATTCCCATGTACACCCACACCCAAAAGTGCTGGAGATTGAGCAGGACATCTTACGTGAAAATGATATCATGGCTGCCAGAAACCGAGGGTATTTTGATGCGCGTGAGATATTTGCGATTAATCTGGTAAGTTCACCCGGTTCAGGTAAAACGACTTTTTTAGAACGTACCTTAAAGGACTTAAAGGGTGAATTGTCCTTCTATGTTATAGAGGGAGATCAGCAAACACTTAATGATGCCAATAGAATTTCAGCATTACAAATTCCCGTAATACAAATTAATACAGGAAAAGGGTGCCATTTAGAGAGTGATATGGTTTATGAGGCCGTTAAAAAACTAGATATGCAGTCTAAGGCCATTCTAATGATCGAAAATGTAGGTAATCTGGTATGCCCGTCCATGTTCGATTTGGGTGAAAATAAACGTATAGTCATCATAAGTACGACTGAGGGTGAGGACAAACCTGTAAAATATCCTGATATGTTCCATAGTGCGGATATCTGTATCATCAATAAAATAGATTTACTACCATATGTTGATATCGATATTTCAAAACTGAAGGCCTATGCGCTGCAAGTGAATCCAAATTTGATTTTCTTTGAAGTATCTGCAACTAAGGGTTCAGGTATGGACGATTGGTATGCATGGCTGAAAGACAATAACAAAAAATAAGCAGAAACCATGTGTTTATCAATTCCCGGTAAATTAATAGCGATCACAAAAGCCTTGGACAACACCTTTAGAATTGGAAAAGTATCCTTTGATGGTGTCGTTAAAGAGGTGAATTTAACTTTAGTACCAGAGGCCAAAATCGATGATTACGTGATGGTGCATGTGGGTGCCGCTATTAGTATTGTTAATGAGGAAGAGGCAAAGAAGACATTCGATATACTGAAACAACTCGGGGATCTGGACGACCTTGATACCTGAAAAAAAGCCGAATACTAGGTTCGGCTTTTATGGTCGGGGTGGCAGGATTACCTGCCGTGATCCTGGAATTATGGGTGTTGCTCATAAAAGCCAAAAAGCGTTGCTTTTCAATCTTTTTTGTTTTCTCTTCAATCTGGAAGCACGCTTCGATTACGCTCAAACAAAAAAAGCCGAACACTAGGTTCGGCTTTTATGGTCGGGGTGGCAGGATTACCTGCCGTGATCCTGAAATCGTGGGTGTTGCTCATAAAAGCCGAAAAGCGTTGCTTTTCAATCTTTTTTGTTTTCTCTTCAATCTGGAAGCACGCTTCGATTGCGCTCAAACAAAAAAAGCCGAACACTAGGTTCGGCTTTTATGGTCGGGGTGGCAGGATTCGAACCTGCGACCTCCTGCTCCCAAAGCAGGCGCGATGACCGGGCTACGCTACACCCCGAATATATTCACCTCATTCTTTTAGCAGGTGAGAAGAACCTGCGACCCTGCCTGCGGCAGGCAGGCTTCACGCACGCGGCGTGACACGATGACCAGGCGGAGCCTGTGCCGAGTTTATCGAGGTGCTACACCCCGAATATATTCACCTCATTCTTTTAGCAGGTGAGAAGAACCTGCGACCCTGCCGCAGGCAGGTTTATCGAGATGCTAAACCTCGAATCAGCGGAGAGACGGGGATTCGAACCCCGGCAACACTTTCGCGTTGACAGATTAGCAATCTGCTGCATTACCACTCTGCCACCTCTCCGGAATAATCACAACATGTGATGACAAAATTGCGGTTGCAAATGTAATTTATATGTCCATAGGACGCAACTATTTTTTTAAATATTTACTCCGGGTACTCAATACGCAAATGATATATATTTGCGAGCTTGTGTTTAAGTACCTTTTTAATAGATTCAATTTCTTTGAAAGTAATATTGGCATTTAAAAATTGATCCTCTTCTATTTGCTTGTTAATGATGTTTTCAACAAAGGCATCAATTTTTGTTGATGTCGGTTCTTTCAAACTTTTAGAGGCAGCTTCAACACTATCACACATCATTAAAATTGCAGTTTCCTTACTGAATGGTTTAGGGCCGGGATAGCAATAGTCGACCTTATCTATGATCACATCCTGCAACTCTTTTTCCTTCATGTAAAAATAATAGACCATACTGGTTCCATGATGCGTACGTATAAAATCGATTACCCTGTCAGGCAAATTGTACTTTCGTGCAGTTTCAATGCCGTTAATGACATGTTCTATAATTATTTTAGCACTTTCTTTGGATGATAACTCATCGTGAGGATTTATACCTGTCGATTGATTTTCAATAAAATAAGTCGGATTTTTCATCTTTCCTATGTCATGGTACAAGGCCCCTACCCTAACCAGCATTGCATTTGCTCCAATTTCATTGGCACAGGATTCTCCGAGATTTGCAACATTTAACGAATGATGAAAGGTTCCAGGTGCCTTATTCGACAATTCCTTCAGTAATTTGGTATTGGTATCTGATAATTCTAATAAGGAAACATCCGATACCAAACCGAATATTTTTTCATAGGCATAAATTAAGGGTTGCACAAAAAGGGTGGCTAAACCACAAAGTATAAACCAAATGAAAGTTTCTACTTTAATCGTCTCTACGGTACCTTCATGAATCACAAAGAACGCAAAATAGGCGACTATATAGATAAGTGTGATTTGCCCAACGGAAATAAAAAGATTCGCACGTTTATACAGTTCAGAAACCGTCAGAATTGTAACTATACCCGCAATAATCTGTAAAAACATATATTCATAACTGTTTGGTACTATAAAGCCTAAGAGCAATACCGTTATGACATGGGCAAAAAGACCTAATCTCGCATCAAAAAAGGCCTTAAATACAAGTGGTAAAATGCATATGGGAACAACATAAATGTAGGTCGAACTGTAGTTGACCACCAAGGTGGTTAACATAATAATGAGAAAGATGTTAAAAAAGATGAAGGTGACTTTAGTATTATCCTCGAATACGGTGTTCCTGTATTTTCTCAAGAACAGCAAAAGCATCAATAAGGCCAGAGCCACCAGCAAGGTATAGGCAAATAAAATCCAATTGTAATTGGATTCGCTCCACACCTGCGATTCATATTCGGATTTAATTGAGTTTAATAACTGAAATTTTTCACCCTCTACAATTTCACCTTTGGAAATTATTAAAGTTCCCCTTTCAATGCTGCCCCTGGAATATGAAATATTGTCGAAATCATCTTGCAGTACCTTTTCTGTAAACGATCTGTCATAGGTAAGATTGGGCTCAATGATATCGAAAAAGAGTGACGCAAAATTAGTTGTATAGGCATCAAGATTTTTAGCAGATAACATGTCGGTTATGACCTGCAATACCGCATCCGGTTTTATGAGATTAGAGAAATAGGTCTTTTCATATATCGTCCTGCCTTTTAGGATTACCACAGGCTTATCGCCGGGGAAATTATAGGCCTCGTCAAGCACGCCAAATTGATATAACCTCTCTAAAGTTTCCTTTCCGGTACTAAATAATAAATTCCGTTTTAACCTCGGAATGGTATCTGAAAATGTACTGTTGAATTTGGTTTCAAACAAGGCAGTTGCCCGGGATGACACGATACTATCTAAGTTAAAATACAGCAAGGCATTTGCTTCTATTGCATCCTTTTCCTGTTGTACTTCTTCCTGGGATTTGATGATTGCAAAATCAAAAGGGGCGTAATAGTTTTCGGATTGCCACGGTTTGCCCTTTTCAAAATTGTATTTAAATTTTCCGCTTTTTGGAAAAAGGTATACAATAAGAAATGTGGTGGTTATAAAAAGCAGGCCTTTATAAATCAACGAATGATTTTGATAAAGTCTATTGATAAAGTCTTTCATTTAGGCGCTTAATTTCTTCATAAAGATTATTTGAACCTTTTCAATATCAGAGACGGCAGACAAATTAGGTTATACACAGCACATGTTTCAATCCGCTTCGGATTTGTCAAAAGTAATAAAATTATAGGCGCATTATGCTATTTATAATAATTGAATCGCTCAATTTAATCATAAAAAAATCATTATTTTCGCAATAGTATAATCAAACGATAATGTCATGAGTCAAGAGGTTGTCATTGTATCTGCTGCCAGAACACCAATAGGCAGTTTTATGGGTGCCTTGTCTACTATTCCGGCACCTCAATTGGGTGCAGTTGCTATTAAAGGGGCCCTATCTAAAATTAACCTAAGTCCGAATTTAGTCGATGAAGTGCTAATGGGCCAGGTTGTTCAGGCAGGCTCAGGTCAGGCGCCAGCTCGTCAGGCTGCAATTATATCAGGTATCCCTGATTCAGTGCCCTGCACAACCGTAAATAAAGTTTGCGCATCGGGTATGAAGGCGGTCATGCAAGCCGCACAAGCCATTGCTTTAGGCGATGCTGCTGTAGTTGTTGCCGGTGGAATGGAAAATATGAGTATGATTCCTCATTATCTGCATGCTCGAAATGGGGTGAAGTTCGGGCCAGCAACTTTAATTGACGGCATGCAAAAAGATGGATTGGTGGATGCCTACGACCAGAATGCGATGGGGGTCTGCGCAGATGCCTGTGCCGTGGAATATGGATTTACAAGGGAAGAGCAAGATGCCTTTGCGATGCAATCGTACAGGCGGTCCAGTGAAGCCTGGAAATCCGGTAAATTTGAAAATGAAGTTGTGCCGGTAGAAGTGCCCCAACGTCGTGGAGAACCTATACTGTTTGCAGAGGATGAGGAGTACAAGAATGTTAAGATGGAGAAAATACCCCAACTCAGGCCTGCATTTTCGAAAGATGGGACCGTTACCGCCGCCAATGCATCAACCATAAATGATGGTGCAGGTGCTATGGTCTTAATGAGTAAAACTAAAGCTGATGAGCTGGGATTAAAGCCAATAGCTTCTATTATATCTTATGCAGATGCCGCACAAGAACCGAAATGGTTCACCACCGCTCCTGCCAAGGCCTTGCCCAAGGCCCTAGATAAAGCAGGGATTCCAATAGAGAACGTCGACTTTTTTGAATTTAATGAGGCTTTTTCGGTGGTTGGCCTTGCTAATATGAAACTGCTTAGATTGGATGATTCCAAGGTTAATGTTAACGGAGGTGCTGTTTCTCTCGGGCATCCCTTAGGCTGTTCCGGTGTAAGAATACTTATTACACTGCTAAGCGTATTAGAGCAAAATAAAGGTAAAATTGGTGCCGCGGCCATATGTAACGGAGGTGGCGGCGCATCGGCAATGGTCATAGAACGTCATTTTTAATGCAATACGGAATTTGTAATTTAAGCATTATTCCTCTTCGATCTGAACCATCAGACAAGAGTGAGTTGGTTTCTCAGATACTCTATGGTGAAATCTTTAAAATTATTGAACTTCGTAAGTCATGGTGTAGAATTCGTTTGGATTTTGACAAATATGAGGGATGGATAGATCGTAAACAGTACGTTGAAATTGAAAAGGATGCCTTCCATAGCCTTAAAAATGAAAGATTAAAACTTTCCGGAGACCTGGTTGAGTTTGTGCAATTTGAAAATGATCAGTTGCATCCCATTTTAATCGGTTCCACTTTAAATGGTTTAGACCTTCTAAATCATAAATTCGAAGGTCACACGATTGAGGATCAGTTTGATAAAGCACATTTGGTTAAAACTGCTTTTTTATATCTCAATACCCCTTATTTATGGGGTGGTAAATCACCCTTTGGGATTGATTGTTCCGGTTTTACCCAGATGGTCTACAAGCTTAATGGATACCGTCTATTACGCGATGCCTCTCAGCAGGCAACACAGGGTGAGGCACTCAGTTTTATTGAAGAAAGTGAACCCGGTGATCTCGCTTTTTTTGACAATAGTGAAGGGGAAATTATCCATGTCGGCATCATAATGAAAGATAATTATATAATTCATGCCCATGGAAAGGTTAGAGTCGATAGATTAGATCATTCCGGTATTTTTAACGCGGATAAGAAAATGCATACCCACAAGCTCCGGGTAATTAAGAAAATTATATAAAAAAAAACCGTTTGCTCCTGGAATGCTCCAGTAACAAACGGTTTGTACCCTTTATGATGATTTTGTTAATTCGCCTCTAAAGCCTCGACCTTTGCTTTCATTTCTTTGTAATTAGCGGTATCGCCTGTTACACTGTAAATGTTCATCAGGGTTTTGGCAGCATTGATATTTTTATCATCTATTTCCAATGCTTTCGATAAATAAGGAATGGCGTCCTTGTAGAGTTGTTGGCGCTCTTCCTTAAGTTCTTCATAACGCTTATCATCTGCCTTAGACGTGCCTAATCCGTTCATTTCTTCAATTAGAGGTTCTTCCCTACTCAACACGAGCGCCGCCAGGTTTATATATGCATTTATATAGGTTGGATCTAGTTCAACAGCTTTCTGATAATATTTTTTAGCCCCTTCTCTGTCATCTGATTCTGAAGCAATAACCCCCAAGTTATATTGTAATTCCGGATTTGTTGGGTCCATTACCGTGGCTTCTTCCAAAAGACTTTTAAATTTATCGGTGTTACCCATCTTATAATGCACATTCGCCTCACTAAGAATCAAATTAATGTCATCCGGGCTTTCTGCTCTGGCATCCTTCATGGCAGCAAGTGCCTTCTCATTGTTTCCCTGGCTGACATAAATAAGCGCCACGTTTTTAACGATTTCAGCTTTTTTTGATTCTGTTTTACGCACACCCGGATTTTCATGACTTCCTGCCTTTACATATAAATCACGGGTTCTTTCATCTAAAATTTCCTCTTCACCGGTTTCTTTATTTGTTGCATAGTACTCTGTTGATACGCCTGTATACCCCATTGATTTCAGCTCTTCATACAATTTAAGTGCTCTATCATAATCTTGAACATTTACAGCCGTAGCTGCGGCGTAATACAGAAATAAGGTGTCTTTGGGTGACGTTCTGAAAGCGTGCTCAAAATGTGTTGATGCAGCCTTGTAGTCGTTGCTCTCATAAGCTTTATTGCCTTTCGTCAATATGGCGTTTGTCATCTCTTGCTTTATCGTAGCAATTTCTGCCGCAAAATCATTACCGGATTTGTCAAAATTTTCTATGGCCTTATCGATATCCTGACTTGAGCCGGCACCTCCAGCATATAATGCCTGTCCTAAGAGGAAATAATATTTGGCCTTGCTTTTATCGTCCATTTCAGACATCAAGGCCTGTGCTTGATTTAATGCTCCTTTCGCCTCTGCAAAATTATTTGATTTAATAGCTTTTTCTGCATTTCGCAATTCTTTTTTCTGTGCGATACAAAATGTACTTATAGACAACGCAAAGGCTATAATAATTTGTTTTTTCATTTTACTTTTATTTGGTTTTTATTGTTCTGAATTATTTTCATCATCACTGGTATCAAGAGTTGTGCCATCCTGATTTTCATTACTGCCCGTCGAGGCTTCTGTTTCTTCCACTTCATCTTCATCGTGTCTCACTTTTGCAACCGCAGCAATTGAGTCACCATTCTTCAGATTTATCAACTTCACGCCTTGAGTCGCTCGTCCCATGACCCGTAAATCCTCCACGGCCATACGTATGGCAATTCCGGATTTATTGATGATCATGAGGTCATCGGCATCAGTTACATTCTTTATAGCTACTAAATTACCAGTTTTTTCTGTAATAGAAATGGTTTTTACACCTTTTCCTCCTCTATTGGTAATTCTGTAATCCTCTAAATCTGATCGTTTACCAAAACCGTTTTCAGAAACAACCAAAATATTGCTCTCCATATCATCAACCGCTATCATTCCAATGACTTCATCTTTATCATTGGCCAGGGTAATACCACGAACTCCTGACGCGTTACGGCCCATGGGTCTGGTTTTAGCTTCTTCAAATCGAATGGCTTTCCCCGACTTAAGCGCCAGCATGACCTGACTGTTCCCGGTGGTCAGTTTAGCCTCAAGTAATTCATCATCTTCTCTGATGGTTATGGCATTAATACCATTGGTTCGCGGACGAGAATATTGCTCCAAAGAGGTCTTTTTAACCTGTCCATTTTTAGTGGCCATAATAACATAGTGATTATTGATATAATCTTCATCCTTCAAATCCTGAGTGCATATGAAGGCCATCACCTTATCATCCTGTTCAATGTTTATAAGATTCTGGATCGCTCTCCCTTTGGATGTTTTACTGCCCTCCGGAATTTCATATACCCGCATCCAAAAACATTTACCTTTTTGAGTAAAGAACAACATGTACTGGTGGTTTGTACCAACGAACAAGTGTTCCAGAAAGTCTTCGTTTCGTGTGGTGGATGCCTTCTGACCAACGCCTCCCCTGTTCTGAGTTCTGTATTCTGTGAGCGATGTTCGTTTGATGTACCCGGCATGCGAAATCGTTATCACCACTTTTTCGTCGGGAATCATGTCCTCAATACTCAAATCGCCACCTGCATATTCAATCACTGAACGACGGTCGTCTCCATACTTTTCCTTGACCTGAAGCAATTCCTCCTTGATGATCGCCATACGACGTTCCTTCTTATCAAGTATATCTTTAAGATCTTCGATGGTCTTTTTAAGTTCATCATACTCTGTTCGAAGCTTATCTTGCTCTAAACCAGTAAGCTGACGTAATCGCATTTCAACTATTGCTTTAGCTTGAATTTCCGTCAGTTTAAAGCGTTCCATTAACTTTTCTCTTGCTTCATCTGCATTTGAAGAAGCACGGATCAAAGCAATGACTTCATCGATATTATCAGAGGCTATAATTAAGCCTTCCAGGATATGAGCACGTTCCTCTGCCTTCCGTAATTCGTATTTTGTTCGTCTTACGACGACATCGTGCCTGTGTTCGACGAAATAATGAATCAGGTCCTTCAGGTTGAGCAATTGCGGACGTCCATTGACCAGGGCGATATTGTTGACACTAAAGGAAGATTGCAGCGCGGTATACTTATAGAGCTTATTCAAGACAATGTTTGGAATGGCATCACGTTTAAGGACATAAACTATGCGCATACCCTTTCTATCGGACTCATCTCGAATGGTTGAAATGCCTTCAAGTTTTTTTTCATTCACCAAATCGGCCGTCTTTTTAATCATGTCCGCCTTATTGATCTGATAAGGAATCTCAGTAACAATTATACACTCCCTGCCATTTACTTCCTCAATATTGGCCTTCCCGCGAAGTACTATTCTCCCGCGACCCGTCTGAAATGCCTCTTTCACACCATCGTAACCATAAATGGTTCCTCCGGTAGGGAAATCAGGGGCCTTGATATATTTTATAAGGTCGTCTACTTCTATCTCGTTGTTATCAATATAGGCTATCGTACCATCCACAATTTCCGATAAGTTATGCGGAGGCATGTTTGTAGCCATCCCAACGGCAATACCCGATGCACCATTCACCAAAAGACCTGGAATACGCGTAGGCAACACTGTGGGTTCCTGTAAAGTGTCGTCGAAATTTAATTTATGATCTACCGTCTCTTTATCAATATCAGCCAGCATATCTTCAGATATCTTACGCATACGCGCCTCAGTATAACGCATTGCTGCCGGACTGTCTCCATCCACTGAGCCAAAATTCCCCTGCCCGTCAACAAGCATATATCGTAAGCTCCATTCCTGGGCCATTCGCACCATGGCATCATAAACCGAGGTGTCGCCATGGGGATGGTATTTACCTAAAACCTCACCAACTATTCTTGCGGATTTTTTATGAGCTGAATTGGCCCTTACTCCTAATTCGTACATGCCATAAAGCACGCGTCTGTGAACCGGTTTTAACCCGTCTCTGACATCCGGTAAGGCACGTGACACAATGACGGACATTGAATAATCAATGTAAGCCGATTTCATTTCATCCTCAATATTAATAGGGATTAGTTTTTCTCCTTCTGCCATATATTATTTAATTAGAATTTTCAATTTTTTCAAAACATGCTAATATACGTATTTCATTAGTTACAGTAAGCCTTTGAAGCGGATTTTTTAGTGGTTTTTATTAACAATTTGACGGGGTTTTTCGGTTAATAAGTATCTGCCAAAATACTTTGATTTTTTAAAGATTTTTTCGTCAATTAGCAATTTAAGGTACAGTTTTTGACTTTAGTAAACTATTATTAGTATTTTTAATGCAGAAAGGAGACCATTATGGACGATAATTTTTCACCCAGAGTAAAAGATGTCATTGCATTTAGCAAGGAAGAAGCGCTTAGGCTGGGTCATGATTTTATTGGTACCGAACATTTAATGCTTGGACTTTTAAGAGATGGCAATGGCAAGGCCATAAATATTCTTAACGCTTTGAATATAGATCTTAATCACCTGAGACGTAAGGTTGAAATTTTAAGCCCTGCTAATCCAAACATCTCATCTACTTCTAATGAGAAAAAGAATTTACATTTAACAAGACAGGCAGAACGTGCTTTAAAAACGACCTTTTTGGAAGCTAAACTATTTCAAAGTACCTCAATTAATACCGCACATCTGCTGTTGTGCATCTTGAGAAATGAGAATGACCCAACTACCAAACTTTTGAATAAATTGAAAGTGGATTACGACAACGTTAAAGAACAATTCAAACTTATGATTACAAACGATAGCGATTACATAGAACCAAAATCGGAATCATTTCAAGATGATGATACCAATACGGATGATGATGGATCTAAGGAAAATATATTTAATTCGCCTACCAGTAAGTCCAGTAAGAAATCGAAAACCCCTGTTCTGGACAATTTTGGACGCGATTTAACCGCTTTAGCCGAAGAAGGCAAGTTAGACCCTGTTGTAGGTCGAGAAAAGGAAATAGAGCGCGTCTCACAAATATTGAGCAGACGCAAAAAGAATAATCCCCTACTCATTGGAGAACCAGGTGTTGGTAAATCAGCCATTGCAGAGGGACTGGCTTTGCGCATCACCAAAAGAAAGGTATCTCGAATTCTATTCAATAAACGTGTTGTTACCTTGGATTTGGCAAGTTTAGTTGCGGGCACAAAATATCGCGGACAATTTGAAGAGCGTATGAAGGCGGTCATGAACGAGCTTGAGAAAAATGATGATGTGATTTTATTCATTGATGAAATCCACACTATTGTTGGTGCTGGTGGTGCCACAGGAAGTTTAGATGCTTCCAATATGTTCAAACCCGCACTGGCACGTGGTGAAATTCAATGTATAGGTGCGACCACATTAGATGAATACAGGCAGTATATTGAGAAGGATGGCGCTTTAGAAAGACGTTTTCAAAAAGTTATTATTCAGCCTACCACCGTTGAAGAAACAATCGAAATACTCAACAATATCAAGGGAAGGTATGAAGAACATCATAATGTTGATTTTACCCCGGAAGCCATTGAGGCCTGCGTAAAATTGACAAACCGATATATGACTGAACGCTTTTTACCCGACAAGGCTATTGACGCATTGGATGAAGCGGGTTCCCGGGTACACATTACCAATATCCAAGTTCCAAAGCAAATCCTCGAATTGGAAAAGAAATTGGAAGAAGTAAGAGAAACCAAGAACTCAGTTGTTAGAAAACAAAAATATGAGGAAGCTGCAAAGCTGAGAGATGATGAAAAGCGTCTTGAGAAGGAATTGTCGACAGCTCAGGAAAAATGGGAGGAAGAAACCAAACAACACCGGGAAATTGTAACCGAAGACAATGTAGCCGATGTGGTCTCAATGATGACAGGTATACCGGTGAATAGAATTGCTCAAACAGAGATTAACAAGCTCGCGCAACTACCCGATCTTATCAAAGGTAAGGTTATTGGTCAGGATGAGGCCGTAGCTAAAGTGGTCAAGGCGATTCAGCGTAACCGGGCAGGTCTAAAAGACCCCAATAAACCGATTGGTTCATTCATATTCTTAGGTCAGACAGGTGTGGGTAAAACCCAGTTGGCCAAAGTGCTGTCAAGAGAATTATTCGACAGTGAGGATGCACTTGTTCGAATTGACATGAGTGAGTATATGGAAAAGTTCGCCATATCCAGATTAATCGGAGCACCTCCTGGGTATGTAGGTTATGAAGAAGGCGGTCAATTAACGGAAAAAGTGAGACGCAAACCCTATGCTGTCATTTTATTGGATGAAATTGAAAAGGCGCATCCGGATGTTTTTAATATGCTTTTGCAGGTTTTGGATGATGGCTATTTAACGGACAGCCTTGGTAGAAAAATAGACTTCAGAAATACAATCATCATAATGACCTCCAATATTGGGGCAAGAAAATTGAAGGATTTTGGTACCGGTATTGGATTTGGTACATCGGCGCAGAAAGCTCAGGAAGATGCCAATGCAAGAAGTATTATTGAAAATGCCTTGAAGAAATCATTTGCACCTGAATTTTTAAACCGGATTGATGATGTGGTCGTGTTCAATACCCTGGAGAAAGAAGATATCAATAAAATTATTGATATTGAACTTCAAAAACTATTGGCTCGAATCAAGGGATTAGGTTATAATCTGACTTTAACCAAGAGTGCGAAGGACTTTATTGCTGAAAAAGGATTCGATAAACAATATGGGGCAAGACCATTAAAACGGGCTATTCAAAAATATGTCGAAGATGCCCTGGCAGAAGAAATTGTGGCTTCACATCTTCAAGAGGGAGACAGCATTAAAATAGACTTGGATAAAAAATCAAATGAGTTGAAAATATCTATTGAAAAGGCGGAAAAGCCCACAGAATCTTAAATTACCGATCATTTCTTTACAACTATATCCTACTTTCTATCAGATAGTAGGATTTTTTTTTGAAAAACTGTAACAATAGAAAAATTTAATCATCCTTAAAGAAACGATTTGTTTAGTTGAAATCGACCCAATTAAATACTGAAGCACTCGTTGAACTCTGTAAATCTGGAGACCGGGCTGCGCAATTAGAATTATATAGGAGATATTACAAAGTGATGTACAATGCTTCATTTCGAATCGTTAAAAACAGCGATGATGCTGAAGATATTATGCAAGATGCATTTCTTATGGCTTTTACCAAACTCAATACACTAAACAACAACACTGTTTTCGGATCATGGTTAAAGCGCATCGTAATTAATAATAGCTTCCAGCATTTTAATAAGAATAAAAAAAACATTCGCGTACCTATAGAGGATGCTTTAAATGAAACGAAAGAAACAACCAACGTTACAGATATTGGCGAGGAGAATTCAGATCTCCAAGTGAGGCAGGTATTGAAGACGATACATACGCTAAAGGACAATTATCGGATTGCTTTGACCTTAAATCTAATTGATGGATATGATTATGAAGAGATCAGTGAGATCATGGGTATGTCCTATGGGAATTGCCGGACAACCATATCTAGAGCTAAGGAACGTCTGAGACAAAAGCTAAAGAAGGTAATGACCTATTAACCTAATAACAAAGCGTAAAATGGCATTAGAAGAACTATTTAAAAATTTAGAAGAAGGGTTTGACATAATGGAGCCTGAAACAGGTCATGAACGTCGTTTTCTTAAAAAGTTGAATAGGCAAAATAAAGGGACCGTAATACAATTAAAACGAACGCGAAATGGAAGAAGGTCTCTGAGTATATCGATCGCGGCTTCCATTGCCTTACTCCTGGCCTTAGCAGTACATTTTTCGCAGCTCCCCGATACAGGTGAATTGGCTGATGTGTCGCCGGAAATGGCCGAAACGCAGGCCTTTTTTATGATGACGCTCAACGAAGAAATGAATAACCTGAAAGCCGAACAACGGCCGGAATTTGAAAAGTTGATTCAGGATGCATTCCGTCAGATTGCGATATTGGAAACATCCTATGACAGCTTAAAAGTGGATTTATTGGAAAGCGGAGATGACCATCGCGTCATTTATGCCATGATTTCCAATTTTCAAAAACGTCTGGATATTTTAAAACAAACCATCGATCACATAGAAACCATAAAATCAATCAATGAAACTATAGCGGAGGAAGATCGATCCTTCACATAAACATTATGTATTAAATCAATTAAAAATCAGAACAGATGAAACAATTACAGCTTACAACCATTATGACCTATTTATTGCTTCCCCTTTTTATTTCTGCGACAACCTCGGAAATAAAAGATAAGCATACCAAGACAAAAACCATCAGCAAGGAATTTGCCGTGAATGCCGATGCCACAATGAAAATTGATAACAGTTACGGCAATATTGACATTGTTACCTGGCAGGAAAATAGGATTGCATTTGAAATTACCATAACCACCTCAGGTAAAAATGAGGAAAAAGTGATTGAGAAATTAAATCAAATTGATGTTGTATTTACATCCGCAAAAGATCTTGTGACCGCTGAAACTAAATTTAATAAAAAAGGATCAAAGTCCTGGTGGAATCGGGGTGACAAGAATAAAGTGAATATGAAAATCAACTATGTGGTCAAAATGCCCATTACCAATCATGTGACACTTAAAAATAATTATGGAAATATCAACCTGGATAAATTGGAAGGTAAAGCAGTACTGAAGTGCGATTACGGTAAAATTACGACTAAGGAATTATTGGCGGACGATAATATCTTAAAATTTGATTATAGCAATGGCTGTTATTTTGAGTATGTCAAAAGCGCTAGTATCAATGCCAATTATAGTGAATTTACGATTTCGAAAGCTCAAAAATTAGCTATCAATGCAGATTATACGAATTCAAAAATTGAGGTTGCCGAGGATGTCGATTTCAAATGCAACTATGGGAATATGACTATTGACAGTGCGAATAACATAACCGGAAATGGGGACTATGTCACCATGCACTTCGGTGATATTTACAAAAACGTCACACTCAAGTCAGACTATGGATCCATTAAAATTAACAGGATGAATGACACGGCAGGGAATGTAACCATTCAATCGGATTACACCGGTATAGATTTAGGATATGCTCCTAATTATAATTTCAGGTTTAATTTGAACATGAACTATGCCTCTTTAAAGAATAATGATGAATTAACGATTACCCGGGAAACAAAAAATTCCCGAAAATTAAACTATGAAGGCTATCGCGGTAATGCGTCATCAGCAAATAGGATTACCATCGATACGAATTATGGGAATGTAAAACTATTTGAAAATTAAATTGCGCATCAAATTCCGAACAGTTATTATAAAACCACTCTCGAGTATAAAAGGGTGGTTTTTTTCATGTTTCGATATGATTCTTTGGTACCCTGAACAATAATAGGATACCCACAAAAAAGAAAACAACTAAAAACAAGATGGCATTCCTCATACTTCCCGTAAATTGATCTATGGCTCCATAAATGATCATTCCAATAACAATACCTATTTTCTCGGCAACATCATAAAAGCTAAAATAGGATGTCGTGTCTTCCGTAGGAGGCAAAAACTTAGAGTAGGTGGATCTTGCTAGTGATTGGATGCCTCCCATAACCAGACCCACAATACCGGCCGCGATATAGAAGTCCATCGGGGTAAACATATAAAAAGCATAGACACACAGGATCATCCAAATGACATTTACGCCAATAAGTGTTGGAATGTTTCCAAATGTCTTTGAGGCAAATGACGTTAGTGTAGCACCAACCACGGCCACCAATTGTATGACCAGGATACTTACTATCAGGCCCGATGTCTTTTCAGCATTGTCGCTCCATGCAATTTCCTCTTCACCAAAATATACAGCGACGAGCATGATGGTCTGAACGGCCATACTAAAAACGAAAAAGGCGTATAAATAACGTTTCAGTCTCAGGTTTTCCTTTAATTCCCTCCAAACGGATTGTAGTTCCCTGAAACCATTAAGTAAAATGGTCCGTGTTATTTTATGGCGCTCAGAAACCCCTTTGGGTAACCAATAAAAGGTATATTGACTGAACAGGGCCCACCATATACCTACAGTAACAAATGAAATTCGCATCATTTGCATTTTTGCTTCCCCGTCCTCCTGGCTCATCACCATGCCTAAATTTATGAGCAGTAAAATCACACTTCCGATATAACCCATAGAAAAGCCCTTGGCACTTATACTGTCCTGCTGTTCCGAATAAGCAATGTCAGGTAAATAGGAGTTATAAAATACCAAACTTCCCCAGTAGCCGATAAGCCCCATAAAATAAAATAGTAAACTCAGATGAATACGGTCTAGACTAAACCAGTAAAGTCCAATACAACCCGCACTTCCCAAATAGCAAAAAAACTTTAAAAAAGTCTTCTTGTTACCGATATAATCTGCAACACCAGACAGTATTGGTGACATAAACGCCACGACTAAGAATGTGAAAGCCGTAACGAATGTAATTAAGGCCGTACTCTTGAACTCAAAAGCAAAAGCATGAATTTTTTTAACTTCTGAAAGGAATAAAGCTGAATAAAAAATAGGAAAAATGGAAGATGCTATGGTAAGCGTATAGACAGAATTTGCCCAATCATAGAACGCCCATGCGTTCAGTAGTTTTTTGCTTCCTTTTTCCAGTTTTCTCATAAACTAAAAAATTCTATATAAAAATATAACACCTGAAATTCAAAAGTGCTCTTAAGTTTAAATTCGAATAATGAAATGCTTTATATAAAAAAGCTGTCATTATTGACAGCTTCTAAAGTAAACAAATATTTTAATCTAAAGCGCAGAACTATTATCTAAAAGAGGTCACTCCAAATTTTCTTGCCTCGTCTTTGGCCCTGGGCGCCCATTTTGTGAGGTTACTGATACGTGTATCATTCGAGGGATGCGTACTTAAGAATTCCGGTGGGGCCTGACCTCCACTGTTTGCTTTCATACGCTCCCATAAGGCCGCAGCCTCGTCTGGATTATAACCCGCGACGGCCATCAAATAGAGCCCTATTTGATCAGCTTCTGTTTCATGACTTCTACTAAACGGCAGCATAACACCCACTGTCGAACCGACACCATAAGCCTGATTAAATATATTTCTTTTTTCCTCATCCTTTATGGCTACATTTCCCGCCACAGCCCCTATTTGTTGTAACATACCGGCACTCATTCGCTGTTGTCCATGATTGGCCAGGGCATGTGCTACTTCATGACCCATAATAGCTGCCACCCCGGTCTCATTCTTCGCAATAGGCAATATTCCCGTGTAAAACACGATTTTTCCCCCAGGCATACACCATGCATTAACGGTTTTGTCCTCAACCAAATGATACTCCCATTTATAATCTTTCAAATAGCCTTGATGACCATTGGCATTCAGCCAACGCTCTGCTGCAACAGCAATTCGCTGCCCTACCCGCGAAATCATAGCGGCATCTTTGGTACCCTCTACAACCTTATTTTCACTTAAAAACTGATTGTACTGGGCGAAAGATGTCGGGAATAACTGAGAATTCGGTACTAAGGCCATGGTCTTTTTACCTGTAAACGGATTCGTGGCGCAAGACAGGATAAGACCAACTATACCTATAAAGAATACTACTTTTTTAATTTTCATATTGTCAATTTTTATTCAGGTTAAAAATACAAACTATCATTCAATGATCTCACTATAGAACAGCATAAGTTTTTAAAAATTGCCATTTTTATTGAAATTATCCTGATTGATCAAACAAACGTGCTTCTGACATGTTTAAAATATTAAGTATCTTGTTTAAAAAATAAATTGTTAGTTAAAACGACCCTATACGACTTAGGATAAACAAAATCTGTACCATGAAAAATATCACAGTCCTTCTGGCACTTCTACTGGTTGTAAGTTGTAACACCAGTGCGCAAAAGCAAAGTAAAAAAAAGACATTTAAAGTTTCTAAATCAGATAGCGAATGGAAAAACCAGTTATCTGATATGGCGTATTATGTCTTAAGAAAAGGAGGAACAGAACGTGCTTTTTCCAGTGAACTGAATGCTAATTACAAGGACGGTATTTATGTTTGTAGAGCATGTGAAACACCGCTGTTTAAGAGTGAGCATAAATTTAACTCGGGAACAGGATGGCCGAGTTTCGACAGGGAGATAAAAGGTAATGTGGCTTATGCAAGTGGTGATCCAGAAGGTTTTTATGGAATAGAAGAACATTGTGCGACCTGTGGAGGCCATCTGGGCCATATATTCAATGACGGACCGGAACATACGACCGGAAAGCGGCATTGTATTAATGGTGTGGCTCTGAAGTTCATTCCAAAAGAGCAGTAGCCTCCCTGATAATAGTTATTTAGACTCCCCTCTAACCTGAGAAGTTATTTCCTGACGGTTTCATTTTCAAGTCAGTCATTTTTTTGTATCTTCAATTGGTTTTATTACAGTTTGATTTCTAAGTGAATAACACCAATTATTTTATCTAAAACCTTCCCTCATGAAAATACGTTTTTTTCTTTTATTGTTCATCATATCACTGAGTGCCCTGCCACAGGGTACATTGCAACCAGATGTCTTTCCACAGCGTATAGTAACTGATACCTTTTATGGGATACCTCTGGAAGACCCTTACAGGCAATTGGAAAATTTAAATGATCCTAATGTGATTACATGGATGAAAAACAATGCCAATCATGCGAAGACTTTATTGAATAGTATTTCAGGTAAGAAAGCCATATTTAATTACATGAAAGAATTGGTTAACAGACGTGCGGCTGCCATATCGAATGTCAACATAACAGATAACAATACCTATTATTATATCAAGCGGATTCCCGGAGAAGAGATTGGTAGAATGTACAAGCGAAATGGCTATGACGGTGAAGAAGTTCTGTTTTTCGATCCCAATACGTATAAAATTGATGACGGCAAGACCTATACCATTAGTTCAATTGTACCTAATATACAAGGCGATAAAATAGCAGTGAGCGTGGCAGCCAATGGTTCGGAAAATCCGGAACTCCTCATTTTCAATAGCCAAGGTGAACAATTTCCTGAAGTGCTGGAATTGGCAAGAGCTGTATCCTGGCTTAAGGGAGGAGATGCTTTTTATTACAATAAATTCAATTCTTTTGATGTCACTGATGTAGACAGAAAATTATATACTTCTGTTTATTTGCATAAAGTCGGTACAGATCAGTCGTTGGATACAGTCTGTTTTTCCAAGGATGATTATTCGAATACGGGCATTTCCAAACTAGAAATCCCAGTTATTCTATATTCAAAAGAAGTCAATAAAAATGTTCTTTATGCAAGTTCGGTAGATAAAAATATCAAGGCTTATATTGCATCCACTGAGGGTGATTTGGTGCATTGGACGCCTCTTTTAAAAAGAGAGGATAAAGTTACCGGGGTGGCTTTGGATAGCAGCCATGCCTATTATTTAACCTATCATAACGCTCCAAATTTTAAAATTGTAAAAGTGCCTCTGGACAATCCGGAATTTAAAAATGCGCAGACTCTTGTAGCCCATTCCGATTCTGAAATCATCACTAATGTTGTGGTAACCAGAGATGGATTATACTATACTACCGTCGAAAATGGTGTTGAAGCTAAAGTCTATTTCCTTCCTTATGGAAAAGAATCACCTATTCAGTTAGAACTGCCATTTACTGCAGGTCAAGCCGGTATTTCAAGCAAAGGACATGCCTTTAGTGAGGTTTGGATAACAATTTCAGGATGGACCTCACCGAATAAAAGATTTCTCTATGATCCGAAACAAAATACCTTCACACATCAACCACTTTCTACTCCAGTAGCCTATCCAGAATTAGACAACCTCATTGCCAAAGAAGTTTTAGTAAAGTCACATGATGGTGTTATGGTACCCGTGTCTATTGTGCATAACAAGGATATTGAAATGAATGGACAAAATCCCTCCGTTCTCTACAGTTATGGGGCCTATGGGAATTCTACCGGACCGTTTTTTAGTCCCATCATTTTGGCGTTTACCATGTATAATGGTATTTTGGTGGTTCCCCATGTGCGTGGTGGAGGTGAACTTGGAGATGCATGGCATAAGGCTGGACAAAAATTAAATAAACCCAATACATGGAAAGATGCTATAGCCACTGCCGAATATCTGATTAATGAGGGCTATACCAATCCCAAAAAAATGTCCATTTTTGGGGGAAGTGCCGGTGGTATCCTAGTTGGTAGAGCTATCACGGAGCGACCTGATTTATTTGTTGCAGGGGCACCAATGGTTGGCGCTATGAATACTGTGAGAATGGAAGAAACACCAAACGGACCTGTAAACACACCTGAGTTTGGAACCGTGAAAAATCCGGAAGAATTTAAGGGTTTATTGGAAATGGATTCCTATCATCATTTAAAGCCCGGTACCGATTATCCGGCTATGCTCATAACTGCAGGTATGAATGATCCTCGTGTTATTGCATGGCAACCAGCTAAATTCGCTGCAAAAATGCAACACGACAATTCCGGTGATTCACCAATTCTCTTTCTGACCAATTTTGAGGGGGGCCATGGTGGTAGAACGACCTTAACTCAGACCCTGGACGAATTTTCCAATCTATTCGCCTTCTTATATTGGCAGTCTGGTCATCCGGAATTTAAATTAAATAAACCGATAAAAGATTGAATCTTGTGAAACCATTGGTTCACTGAAATTAAAATTAGTGATCATAATAGTTTCACCTCAAAGATCTATTTTTTTAAAAGAGGTGTGTATACCTTGATAATTTTATGGAAAGCTATCTTTCAAGTGTCATAAAACAATTTCAATATTATAAGCAGTTAGGCGATAAAACCTTTGAGCAACTCAGTTTTGAAGACCTCCAGAATGACATTTCGAAAGATGCCAATTCCATTGCGATTATAACAAAACACCTGGCTGGGAATATGTTGAGCAGATGGACCAATTTTCTCAGTGAAGATGGCGAGAAAGACTGGAGACGAAGGGACCTTGAATTTATAGACACCTACACGTCCAGGGAAGAGCTAGTGATGCATTGGGAAAAAGGTTGGCAGTGTTTATTTGACGCCATCGCATCTTTACATGTTACCGATTTAAATAAAATCATTTATATACGGAACCAGGGACATACGGTATTAGAGGCTATTAATCGCCAATTGGCCCATTACGCTTATCATGTTGGACAAATTGTATTTCTCGGGAAAGTTTTAAGAGGCGCGGATTGGCAGTCACTGTCGATTCCCAAGGGAGGTTCAACAACCTATAATGATGAAAAATTTAGTAAAGAAAAAAAACGTCAGCACTTTACGGATGATTTATAAAACAAAAAACCTTCAAAATTATTTTTGAAGGTTTTTTATTAAATCTCTTTTATTACTTAGCCATCATCGCTTGAGCCGTATAATATCCAGCTTCCCGGGTAATCTTACCTTCATCATTGAAATCATGGATTAGCATTACTGGAATGTTAAGTTTTTTCCCATCTGATTTTCTCTTCACTCTGAAATCCCACCAGGATTGAACCACTTTGGCATTTCTAATTTCATATTCTAAATAATCCGGATATCCTCTTACATCAATACTTTCTATATCCCAAGTTTCTAACATATTTGAAAAAGCTTCTTTTTCTTCGCTAACAGAATTAGATTCACCTCTAGGCATATCTAAGTTCGTGAATTCTGCATCTTCTGTAAAATAACTAAATGCTTTATCCACATCTCCGAACTCTAAGGCGGCGACCATTCTCCTTACTGTATTGATATTAGGATGTTCATTGTAAATGGTACCATTTGTTCTCGTGGCATAGGCATCCCATATGTCTCTTCCTACAGGATAATTATAATAAATAGCCAAATCAATTTTACCTTCGTCATTTAGTCGGTATAAATTATGCACCGGCATTTCTACTTTAACACCAGTGGCATCATGTACTCCTTTTAGGTAGTCCCAGGTCTGTACCCAGGTTCTTCCGTCTTTGTATTCTATGGCATCGGGATAAGCTTCACCATGCCTGGTTAGACTCCTGTAGACCGTCCATTTGCTCCGGTTCTCTACCCATTTTAAAAAATCTTCCTTGTTTGTTCCTTCAGCATTTTTATTTCTCGTAGTACCGCTGTACGACATGAAATCATCCGCCAAATAGGAAGCCACTGTCTCTACATCTCCTTTAATGTCAGCTTGCTGCATGGCTTCAACGGCCACGATAGCAGGATGCTCCTTATAAACAGTACCATTTTTTTCTTTTTTTTGGGGATACATTACAGCTACTGTAAGTAGCATGATTGCTAAAGCATGTTTTCTCATATTGAATAAAATTTAATTAGTTAGTTTCTAAATGTAATCAAAAAATACAGTTAAATCATATTTTTAATAATTAATTTAAAGAAGCTATCTTCACTGCTTTAGTTTTGATCGCTTTTTAAAGGGCCTGATAATTAATCGTGCTTCTCTATCGAAGCGTACATAATTATACACCCAATTCACAAAGACGACCATACGGTTTCTAAAACCAATTAGAAAGAACAAATGAACAAACATCCAGACATACCATGCAAATACGCCCTGAAATTTAAAGCGTTTAAGGTCTACAACAGCCTTATTTCTGCCAATAGTGGCCATAGTTCCTTTATCCTTATATGTAAAGGGTAGCATGGCATCATTCTTTAATAATCGCAAGATATTTTTCCCCAATTGTTCTCCTTGCTGAATAGCAGGCTGCGCCATCATCGGCAATCCTTCGGGGAATTGAGCAGATTGCATACAGGCGATATCACCAATGGCGAAGATATTCTTAAATCCATGCACCTGACTGAATTCATTCACCACCATTCTATGACCACGCGTCATGAACTGCTTAGCATCCAAACCATGTATAGCGGCTCCTTTTACTCCGGCAGCCCAAATTAAGGTGGCTGTTTCAAAAGTTAAATCGGTGTTGGTAACAGCAGTTTTACCATCGTAGTTCGTTACCCTTACATTTTTCCAAATGTTAACGCCTAATTTTTCTAAAAATTTCTCAGCCTTTTCGGAAGCCTGTTCGCTCATCCCCTTCAAGATGCAATCTGCAGATTGCACGATGTGGATTTGAGCCATTCGTGTATCCAGATCGGGATAGTCCTTCGGGAGAATCCCTTTTTTAATTTCCGCCAATGCTCCGGCTAACTCGACACCGGTAGGCCCGCCACCAACAATCACAAAATTCATCAAAGCGTTGCGTTCATGTAAATCAGATGTCAGAAGTGCATCTTCAAAATTCTCAAGAATTAAACTACGTAAATTGAGGGATTGGGGTATGGTTTTCATCGCCATACTGTGCTTCTCGATCTCAATATTTCCAAAATAATTGGTCTTTGAACCTGTTGCTACCACCAAATAATCGAATTTTAGGGTTCCTATATCAGTGATCACAGCATTCTTATCGACATCAACAGATTGAACGTTCGCTAATCTAAAATAAAAGTTGGGAAAATTTTTAAGGATCTTTCTTATGGGATAGGCTATGGAATCCGGTTCCAGACCACCAGTGGAAACTTGATAAAGCAAAGGTTGGAAGGTGTGGTAATTATTTTTATCCAATAAGACGACCTGTACCTCTTGTTTAGATAATTTTTTTGCAAGGGCAATCCCGGCAAAACCGCCACCAATGATTACGATACGCGGATGACTGGTTTTAGGTATGTTCATAAAGAAAAGATTGGTGTACAAAGGTAGTATAAAGATAGAAATTTAGCGTATTCTTAATTCTTTATTCGAATTCGATTTTGTAAATTCGTAGCCTAAAATTTAGCAAATGGGTAAATACGATATTATTGTTCTTGGAAGTGGTCCCGGCGGTTATGTTACGGCTATAAGGGCATCGCAATTAGGATTTAAAACTGCAATTATTGAAAAAGAAAATCTTGGAGGGGTCTGTTTAAATTGGGGATGTATTCCCACAAAAGCCTTGTTAAAATCTGCTCAGGTTTTTGAATATCTAAAACATGCTGAGGATTATGGTTTGAAGGTAAAAGACGCCGAACACGATTTCGGGGCAGTAGTAAAACGGAGTCGTGGAGTTGCCGAAGGTATGAGTAAAGGCGTTCAGTTTTTAATGAAGAAGAACAAAATCGACGTTATCGATGGTTTTGGAAAATTAAAACCGGGTAAGAAGATCGACGTTGATGGCACAGAATACAGTGCAGATCATATTATAATCGCTACCGGAGCACGTTCAAGAGAATTACCAAGTTTACCCCAGGATGGTAAAAAAGTTATCGGATACAGGGAAGCCATGAGCTTAGACAAACAACCTGAGAAGATGATTGTGGTAGGTTCAGGGGCCATTGGTGTAGAATTTGCCTATTTCTATAATTCCATGGGTACCGAAGTAACCATTGTAGAATATTTACCAAATGTTGTTCCCGTTGAAGATGAAGATGTATCCAAACAGCTGGAACGTTCGTTTAAGAAGAACGGTATAAAGATTTTGACCTCTGCCGAGGTGACCTCAGTTGATACTTCAGGTAAGGGCGTTACTGCTACAGTAAAGACCTCAAAAGGGGAAGAAACCCTCGAGGCCGATATTATTTTAAGCGCTGTTGGTATCAAGACCAATATTGAGAACATCGGGTTGGAAGATGTTGGTATTGTTGTGGATAGGGATAAGATTTTAGTCAATGATTTTTATCAAACGAATATTCCGGGTTATTATGCTATTGGTGATGTAACTCCCGGTCAGGCTTTGGCCCATGTCGCATCCGCCGAAGGTATTCTTTGCGTTGAGAAGATTGCAGGTCAGCATGTGGAACCCATAGATTATGGAAATATTCCTGGCTGCACCTATTGCTCCCCGGAAATTGCAAGTGTAGGCCTTACAGAGAAGCAGGCCAAAGAGAAGGGCTTTGATATAAAAGTCGGTAAATTCCCGTTTTCCGCATCGGGTAAAGCCAGTGCAGGAGGGAATAAAGAAGGGTTCGTCAAAGTTATTTTCGATGCCAAATACGGTGAATGGTTAGGTTGCCATATGATTGGTGCCGGCGTTACTGATATGATCGCAGAAGCGGTTTTAGGCAGAAAACTCGAAACTACGGGCCATGAAGTTTTAAAAGCAGTGCATCCGCACCCCACCATGAGTGAAGCAGTTATGGAAGCGGTTGCCGCCGCCTATGATGAAGTCATTCATATTTAAAATATAAGATTGAAGCAGATCATATAACGAAAAAGTTCCGTTTTCATGGAACTTTTTTATGTTTTAGATGGATGTGTTTATTCCAAAAAGCTTTGAATGGCCAACTCATAGCTCTGTAAACCAAAACCCAGAATAACCCCTCTGGCATTTGGCGAAACGTAGGACTGATGTCTAAACTCTTCCCGACCAAAGGTGTTGGAGATGTGCACTTCTACTACAGGGGTATCAATGGCCTTAATGGCATCCCCTATTCCAACAGAGGTATGGGTATAGGCCGCTGCGTTAAGAATGATACCATCATAACTAAATCCAACTTCCTGTAATTTATCAATAATCTCTCCTTCGATATTCGATTGAAAATAATCTATGGATGCCGTTATGTATTTGCCTTTAATTTTTTCCAAAAATTCGGTAAAGGTGAGACTGCCATATATGTTGGGTTCTCTTTTACCAAGCAGATTCAAGTTAGGTCCGTTGATGATGATTAGGTTTTTCATACCGTAAATATATTTAAAAATTAATTCCTAACTTTTAAAATATCTATTTGGGTTTTTTCTCCTGCCTTTAAATTAGAAAGTGCCTGTATATTATTATGGCTATCTTTAATTTCTACAATTACAGTATTAGGGGCTATGGTTCCCTCGTTAACGGCCTCAATGGTAATGGATGTTGTATCGTCACTCACATCAAGAACTATGGATCGTTTCTCCTTCTTTGCCTCATAATTTTTGAGTAAAGTCTTAGAGTTCGCAGAGACCGTAATTTTATCCCCGTCTTCTTTTCCCCCATCATAAATAATGAGATGCACCTGGCTGCTTTTGGAAAATACACTTAAGGTTTGTTCTTTCCTCAAAATATTCATATTCAAAGAATCCATCATTTTTAATGGTTTAAATCTCTGTTTAATACTATCGGGAACTTTCTTCATTCTATTTATTTTTTTCGTCACCCTTGTCATTCGGGACTCAATAATGTCCACAGAACTAATAAACAACTCACCGTCAATGCATCTTGTATTATCCGAAAACAAACCAATAAACTTTACCTTCGCATCCTTTGTTCTGCCCAATGTAAAATTCTTTAGTGTGGTATTGATGTAGCAAAATTCATAATCAGGTTCTAAGGGCGTCTTGGTATAAACCGTCTGTGTTTCTCTAAAGCTCAATTCTTTATTTATGTCGTCATATTCTCCAAAAACAGTTGATTTAGTTTCATAGGTCCCTCCTATATCTGATATTGAAAAGCCACTAATGGCCCCATTGTTTTCTTTTAAATGGAGTCTGTAGGTTATTGTTAATGTGTCGTTTAATACAATTCCTCCCATGTATTCATATTCTTTTTGGGCAAACACATGACCGGTAATTAATGAACAAAAAAAATACAGCAAGATTTGACTGTTCATAATTTGTTTTTTTATAAATTTAGACAAACATAAATTAATTAATTATGAAAACTAAATTATTATTGACCTAGTTAGTCACTTTATTCATGTTTAGTGCCAGTTATGCTTCCTTTCCTGTGAAAAGGACGGTCACCACAGCAACACATACGGAGTTAACCACCTCTGAAACTGAGGTTGTTGAGCCAGTCGCTGTTCAAGCGCCGAGAGACAAATGGGTTGGTGTCGCCTTGTGGTTCTTTTTGGGATGGCCATTTGCCGCCCATAGATGGTATTACAACAAGCCGGTTGGATGGAACATTTTGTTTATCGTGACCATAGGTGGTTTAGGCATTTGGGCAATAGTTGATTTAATAAATATTCTGACGGATAATTTCTAAAGGTGCGTTTAGAAAGTATTTGAATTAAAAGACAAAAAACCGAAGACATTGTGCTTCGGTTTTTTTTTGTGTTGAAAGATAATTAAAAGTATAGTGCAAAACCTATACGGAATTCAAAAATGCCTTCATCCGAAAAATCTTCATTTAGGGAAACATTATATCTCAGGCCAGGTTCAATACTAACGTGTTCAGTAATAAACCACGCGTATCCGCCTTGAAGACCCAACCATAATGGATTTTCATCTGAACCTTCCCATGAAGCGCCTGTGATATCGACCTGAAATGGGATCACACCGGTTAAATAGTATTTGACTCCAAGTTTATAAGAAGTCATACTTTCACCAGCAAGATCTGAATAACCGAGACCAAATTTAATAGCCAAATCATCTACGATGAAATAACCGGCCTCAGCTCCGATAGACCAAATAGTTTCGCCATCTACAGACGACAGACCAAAGCCCGTGTTTGCAGAATGTCCAACAAGCCCCATAATACCACCACCAAAACCAGTATTAGCTTCAATGAGCCATTTCCCTTGTGTTGTAGATGTACTTGAATCGTCTTCCTGCCCATTTACATGATGAAATGTAAAAAGTAATAATGCGATAAAAAGAACTAAGTTTTTCATAATGTGTAGTGTTAATTAAAAAAATATTTTTATTTCGGTAATGCTAGAGATTAATGTCCAGACACACAATGATGAATATCAGTTTCGTAAGACGAGCAATCCCATTACAAGGCATTTATTTATTTATATTACTTTTATGTTATGAAATGGGAACATGCCCTTAAGGACTATCAATTATACCTTAGGATTGAACGCGGTCTATCCGATAATTCCATCGCTGGTTATTCTCGTGATATTAAAAAGCTGATGGACTATCTGGAGGCTCATAACATAAGTGTCTCCCCCATTTCCATAGAAACCGACACCATACAGGTATTTATCTATCAGGCTGCCAAAAGTTTAAATGCCCGTTCTCAGGCCCGATTGATTTCAGGGCTAAGAGGGTTCTTTACATATTTGGTCTTTGAAGATTACCGAACCTCTAATCCTTTAGAACTTATTGAATCCCCTAAAATTGGGCGAAAATTACCGGATACACTTGAAGAGGAAGAGATCGATGCGTTAATCGCGGCCATAGATTTAAGTAAACCCGAAGGGGAACGCAATCGCGCCATCCTGGAGACTTTATACGGATGTGGTTTACGTGTTAGCGAATTAACCAATTTGAAGATCTCGGATTTATTTTTCGATGAAGGTTTTATTAAAGTCACCGGTAAGGGTGATAAACAACGCTTTGTACCCATCGTTCCTGCGACCCAAAAATATATTACTATTTATATGAATGAAATACGATCTCATATGACTATTCAATCAGGACATGAGGATACCTTATTCTTAAATCGCCGCGGGAAACAGCTCACTCGCGCCATGATCTTCACCATCATCAGGCAACTGGCAGAAAAAATCGGATTGAAAAAACAGATTTCGCCTCATACGTTTCGACATTCATTTGCCACACATTTGCTTAAGAACGAAGCCGATCTCAGGTCCATCCAGCTCATGCTGGGTCATGAAAGCATCACCACAACTGAAATTTATGTCCATTTGGATAAGAGCCATCTGGCTAAAGTAATACGACAATATCATCCGAGAGGATAATCCCTTTAAACAGAATTAGCCATGAAATTACAAAGCCATTATTTGGCAATATTCACAGCTCGAGTTTCTCTTATGACCGTTATTTTAACCTGACCGGGATAGGTCATATCCGTTTGAATCTTTTGTGAAATATTAAAGGACAGTTCTGCGGCTTTTTGATCGTCTACCTTTTCACTTTCAACAATCACACGCAATTCGCGTCCGGCCTGAATGGCATAAGCCTTCTTGACACCCTGAAAACCGAAGGCGATATCTTCCAAATCCTTTAAGCGCTGTATGTAACTGTCCAGTACCTGGCGTCGTGCTCCTGGTCGTGCACCGGAAATGGCATCACATACCTGAACAATAGGAGCCAAAAGCGATTTCATTTCTATTTCATCATGGTGTGCACCTATGGCATTGCAAACCTCTGTTTTCTCTCCATATTTTTCGGCCCATTGCATACCTAGAATGGCATGCGGTGTCTCCATATCGGTTTCAGCATCAGGCACCTTGCCTATATCGTGTAACAGCCCCGCGCGTTTCGCTAATTTTGGGTTGAGACCCAATTCAGCGGCCATAACGCCACATAGCTTGGCTACCTCACGTGAGTGCTGTAAAAGGTTTTGACCATAGGAGGAACGGTATTTCATTCTTCCTACCATTTTAATCAGTTCAGGATTTAAATTATGAATTCCCAGATCGATCACCGTTCTTTTACCCACTTCTATAATCTCCTGATCGATTTGCTTCTGTGTTTTCTTCACTATTTCTTCGATACGAGCCGGGTGAATGCGCCCGTCGGTCACTAATTTATGCAATGACAATCGGGCCACCTCTCTGCGTACCGAATCAAAACATGACAAAATTATAGCCTCCGGGGTATCATCAACAATAATCTCAACGCCTGTCGCAGATTCGAGCGCGCGGATGTTCCGCCCTTCACGACCAATAATTCTACCCTTGACATCATCGGATTCTATATTAAAAACAGATACACAGTTATCTACAGCTTCCTCTGTTCCTATACGCTGAATCGTATTGATTATTACTTTTTTAGCATCCTGTTCCGCTGTTAATTTGGCTTCTTCCAAAGCACTCTGGATATAGGCCATGGCATCGTTTTTTGCCTCACCCTTTAAGGATTCAATTAACTGGGCTTTGGCATCTTCAGCAGAAAGGCTCGATATCACTTCCAGTTGCTCTACCTGACTCTTATGCAATTTATCTAATTCCTGTTGCCTTTTCTCCAGTAATTCGTGCATATGCTCATAATCACTAATTTTAGTTTCAACTTGAGCATTTAATTTTTTGTTTTTCGCGAGCTCACTCGATACCTGGGATTCTTTATCTCGTGTCCGTTTTTCAGCCTCGGCCATTTTCTTGTCACGAGCCAAAATTACTTTTTCGTGTTCTGCTTTCAGTTCAATGAACTTTTCTTTGGCTTGAAGAATTTTATCCTTTTTTATCGCTTCGCCCTCAGTACGGGCCTCTTTTAATATAGATGAGGCACTTCTTTTGGCGTCTTTAATCAATTTGGAGGCATTGCCTTTTTCTATCATCTTGGCGATAATAAAGCCTAATACAAGACCTATTACGACACCTCCAACAGTTAGTATAATTGTGTTGTCCATTATGTTTAGTTAATTTGAATATATAAAAAAGCCTACACCGGTTTAAAATTTTGTATAAACTCCTTAAAAACAAGTTTAGGGCTACCAAGCTGATCAAGGATCTGTATGGTATTGAATAGCATTCAATACTGCAGCATGCTTTTACAACTTCAACTCACCCTTTTTAAAGAATTAATGTTGAGTTTATCAAAAAAACTAACCAATGTAGGCAGTAACTGTTATTTTATTTTAAAGAACGCTCAGAGACCAAATAAGATTTTAACACATCATCAAGGGCATTTAACCTCTCCTCTAAATGCACACTCACTTGATCTTTATCAATTGACTTCTGCTCCAACTGAGATGCAAATTGCAGTGCACACATTGCCAATACATCTTGCTTATCCCGAACAGAATAACTTCGCTCAAATTGTTGTATCATAGCTTCGATGTTTTTGGCTGCTTTGCGGAGTCCTTCCTCCTGTTGGGCCTCTATAGTCAAAGGGTACACCCTATTCGCTATGGATAGCTTTATTTTAAGCTTTTCTGCCATCTAACATGATACTGCACTATTCCGACAATTGCGCGATACAATGGTCAATATCTCGTATTAGTGCATTTATTTTAAGCTTCGTTTCTCTTTTATTATCGTCACTACCAAGCATTGAATTTGCAAGTTTTAGAGCGTCATACTTTTCTTCACATAGTGCAACTTGCTTTTTTTGGTTTTCAAGTTCTTGTCTGGAAGATGCCAGGGCGTCACTCAAAGATGCATTTTCAAGACGTAATTGCTCCAGTCTGTGTAATACCTTACTAATTTTGTTTTCTAATGAATCAACAATTTCTTCAATATTACCCATTTACATTTTTCAATACTTATCTCACAAAGTTAACATACCTCACCATAAATAACAATTGTTTTTAGATAAAATTTTTCTGGATTAAATAAGATCGCGGTATGCTCCTTGAGATCAATTAATCAGATAAACTTTTGTGCATTCATTTCAAATTAATATTTTAGCTTTAATGCCAATATCTATGAAATTAGTCCTATTTAGTTGTTTCATTTATTCATTTTTCATTCACGCTCAAAGCCAATATCCACAGGATTATTTTAGTAGTCCGCTCGAGATTCCAATAGCGCTTTCAGGGACCTTTGCAGAGTTGAGATCTAATCATTTTCACTCCGGATTGGATATTAAAACACAGCAACGTGTCGGTCTTAAAATTTTAGCGGCTGCCGAAGGTTATGTCAGCCGTATTAAAGTTTCATTCTTTGGCTATGGAAAAGCGCTTTATGTTACCCATCCGAATGGCTATACTACGGTTTATGCACATTTACAAAAATTTGCTCCAGCCATAGAGGCCTATGTGAAAAAAAGACAGTACAGTAAGGAATCTTACCAATTAGAGCTATTCCCCCAGCCTGAAGATCTTGTGATTTCTAAAGGGGAGTTGGTGGCTTACAGTGGAAACAGTGGCGGTTCACTTGCGCCGCATTTACATTTTGAAATTAGGGATAACCAGGAACGCCCCTTAAACCCCATGCTATTTGGTTTTGATGTTAAGGATACGACACCACCATTCGTGTCGGCTGTTTATGCTTACCCGATTGGTGAAGATGCTCACGTTAATCATGCAACGACCAAACAACGACTGCGACTTATTCCTTCACAATATGGCGATTATACCACTGAAAAAATCAATGCTTACGGTAAGATAGGTATTGCTATAGCCACAAATGACAGGCAGGATCATGCACCAAATAAAAATGGTGTGTATAATATCCAAACCTTTTTAAATGGCACTAAATCGTATGAACTTGATTTTAAACAATTTTCATTCGATGAAACCCGACACATTAACCGCCTGATCGATTACAAACACTATAAGGAAAAAAAACAATACCTGCAGAAATTGTTTAATGATACTAATCCTTTAAGTATAATAAAGCCCTATTCAAATGACGGATATATCAGCATTAAGGATAGTACCTCCTATGTGTACAAGATAAAAATAAATGACTTTAAGAACAATCCTTCATGGATCACGCTTGACATTAACGGAATAAGGAATGATTCCCTCGAACCTCCAACGATTCCTGTCACCCCCTATTTTATTGCGTCCAACCAAACTACCGAATTGCGAGAGGGGTCTGTTTCTGTTAACATTTATAAGAATACCTTTTATGATGATGTCTACTTGGATTTTGAAGTACAGGGAGACACCCTCATGTTACACGATGACATTATTCCCCTAAAAAAGAATATGACCTTATCTTTTGATATCAGTCATTATCCTGCACCCATCAGAGACAAATTGTACATTGCAAATCTTGTAGGTCGCAAGAAATACCCGGTATACACATCGACAAAAAGGGAAGGACAAGTGCTGACAGCCAGAACGAAAAAATTAGGTGCCTATACCATAGCCATGGATACGCTATCTCCAACAATACAACCGAGAAACTTTAAGGATAAACAGTGGTTGAGCAATTACCGCTTTTTAAAAATAAGAATTAATGACTCGGAAAGTGGTATATCGAATTACAGGGCTACAGTCAATGGAAAATGGATTTTGATGGAGTACGATTATAAGACCAAAACCTTAACCCATGATTTTAGTGATGGTATTGTTTCAGAAACGAAAAATAATTTAAAACTAATTGTTACGGATAATGTTGGAAATAGTTCTACATTTGAAACACTGTTTTATCGCAAATAAGTTTAGCTTTTGATTAAGAAGTACATACTAAGCACTACTTTGTTATTCCTTTTGGCCGTTATGGGCAATGCGCAGACGGCCACGATCAAAGGGGTCATTCTGGATGATAAAGAAAACCCGATCTCTAATGTCAATATCATCTCAGAGACCGATGGAACACAGACGGATGAGACGGGATTTTACAGCCTTAAAATTCCTTCAAATCAAGATATTACAGTTGAATTTTCGCATATTTCCTTTAAGAAGGTGGTCAGTACGTTTAATTTAAAAAATGGAGAGGAATATGAATTCAACCCTGTTATGAGTGTCGCGGTAGAACAAATTGCCACTGTGATCATCTCCGGAAACAGGCGTCAGAATATAGATGGTGTGACGGTCTTGGAGCCCGAAACGATTCGAAAGATCCCCAGTGCCAATGCGGGTGTTGAAAATTTGTTACTCACCCTACCCGGCGTAAGTAATAACAACGAGTTAAGTACACAATATGCGGTTCGTGGTGGTAATTTTGATGAGAACTTGGTCTATGTCAATGAAATACAAGTCTATCGCCCTTTTTTAATTCGATCCGGACAACAGGAAGGTTTAAGTTTTGTGAATACCGATTTAGTTCAGAATGTGGATTTTTCTTCGGGTGGATTTCAGGCCAAATATGGTGATAAGTTATCCTCTGTTTTGGACATCACCTATAAAACACCATATCAGTTTGAAGTCAATGCAGATCTAAGTCTTTTGGGTGGCAGTCTATCCGTTGAGAACATAAGTAAGGACTCTAAATTTACGAGTGTTATTGGTTTGCGCTACAGGGATAACGCACTTTTGGTGGAAGCAAAAGAAACCGAAACGAACTATGACGCTGCGTTTGCCGATGCCCAAACATTTTTAACCTATAAGTTTACCGATCGGTTTCAGTTGAGCTTTTTGGGTAATGCGTCATTGAACAAATACAATTATGCACCCCAGGCGCGTCAGACCAATTTTGGCACCCTGGCGGATCCCGTGGCCCTGGTTGTTGTTTATGACGGACAGGAGAAAGACCGCTATCAGACCCTGTTCGGGGCATTAAAGGGTACTTTTTTGGTGAATGACAATTTCAATTTAAAACTTATCACCTCTACTTACCATACCACAGAAGAGGAATATTTTGATATTCTGGCCCAATACAATCTCGGGGAGGTCAATACGAATATTGGTGATGATGAACTTGGTGAAGTTGAGTTTACGGAGGGTATTGGAAGTCAGTTAAATCATGGTAGAAATGATCTGGATGCCCTCATATCTACAATTGAGCATAAGGGCGATTTGAAAATTGATGACCACCGTTTCGAATGGTCTGTAAAATATAACAATGAAGACATCAGAGACCGTTTGGTCGAATGGGAGGTTATCGATTCCGCAGGTTTTTCTATAAGGCCTCCGTTTTTACCGGGCAATGAGGAACCCTATGTGCCATTTAATGGTCCTTTAGAACCTTTTCAGAATGTGAGGTCGACCAATAAGGTCAAAATAGACAGGGTACAGGCCTATTTACAATGGAGCAAACGTTCCAACCTCGGAACATCCGAAATATGGTATAATGCAGGTTTACGGCTTCATAATTGGTCCGTCAGGCAAACGGATTCGGGTACTTCGAACGCAGCTGATAAGACGAATCAAATCGTGGTTAGTCCTCGAGCACAAATAGCTCTGAAGCCCAAATGGAAAAAAGACATGCTGTTTCGATTGGCAACGGGATTGTATTATCAACCTCCTTTTTACCGAGAATTACGGGACTCATTAGGTACCGTACAGCCCGGAGTTAAAGCCCAGCGTTCATTTCATCTGGTCTTCGGAAATGATTACAGTTTTAAGATGTGGGACAGGCCATTTAAATTAACGACAGAAGCCTATTATAAAAGTTTAGACGACGTGAATCCCTATACCTTAGAAAATGTGCGTATACGGTATCGGGCTAAAAACAATGCCAAAGCCTATGCATATGGGCTCGATATGCGCTTAAACGGGCAATTTGTGCCTGGAACAGAGTCCTGGTTTAGTTTTGGTTACCTAAAAACGGAAGAAAACATTGATGATCGTGGTTTTATTTCGAGACCTACAGATCAGCGGCTAAAATTTGCAGCCCTGTTCCAGGATTATGTACCGAATATCCCGAGTATGAAGATGTATCTGAACCTCGTTTATAATACAGGTTTACCGGGAGGCTCACCGAGTTATGCCGATCCTTACAATTACCAAACCCGATTACCCGACTATAAACGGGCCGATGTCGGGTTTCAATTTGTTCTGGTTGACGATGAAAAGCAATTTAACAGCGGCTGGAAAAAACCGTTTAAAGCACTCTCTTTTGGCGTCGAAATCTTTAATGTTTTCGATGTTCAGAATTCCATTACCAATACCTGGGTGAGAGATGTATACAGTAAGCGTCAGTTTGCAGTCCCCAATTACCTGACCCCTCGTGTGTTTAACATTCGAACCACAATGAAGTTTTAATAAATCATCATGGTTAGACAGGTCCTTAGTTCTATTTTTTTACTCGTATGTTTCAATTTCGTTCTGGGGCAAAAAACGACCTTTAAGACCGGTAAACCCACAGATCGTACCTATTACACTCAAATAGCCTATGAGAATATTGGGGGAAAGTTAATCGTACCCGTTGTTATCAATGATAAAATGTATAAATTCCTGTTTGATACCGGTGCGCCCAACTTAATATCCACGGCCATTGCATCCGATATCGTCCTTAAGGATAGTAAGTCCATTTCAGTTTCGGATGCCAACCAAAAAAAACAACTTATGAATTTGGCCACTATTCCCTTTTTAACTATCGGGAATGTAACCTTTAAAAATACCAGTGCACTGGTCTTTATGGATACCAATAATCTGGTTTTCGACTGTTATGAGGTCGATGGTATCATCGGAAGTAATCTTTTACGAAAGTCCATTGTGCAGATAAGGCCCAAAGAGCGAATCATTATTTTAACAAATGATAGAAAAAAAATAGAAATAGATACAAACAAAGGCGTGGACCTCATGCTCAGAGGCAATCAAAGTAGCCCGTATATTTCCATAAAATTGAAATCCAAGAAATCAGCCAAGGAAGACGTGCTTATTGATACCGGTGCCAGCGGATTCTATGATATGTGTAAAGCGAATTACCGTGTTCTGGAACGACATGAGGTATTACAACCAGTTGCCTCCGGTCTGGGGACTTCCAGTATCGGGTTATTTGGTAATTCAGATCAGGATACACAATATCAGGTAAAGATACCTGAAATAGAAATTGATGGCCATACCTTTAAAAATATCGCAACAATAACTTCGGGAGACGATAACTCCAGACTGGGTTCTGATATTTTTGAATATGGTGATTTAACCTTAGATTTTATTCGCAAAAGGGTTTATTTTCATCCTTTTGCTTCAGAAAGTAATTTGATGGAACGGCATTTGGGACTGACTCCCACAATAGAAAACAATAAACTGGTTGTTGGCATGATATGGGATGATAGCTTATTGGAAACTGTAAATCTCGGAGATGAGATTGTCAAAGTGAATGCTATCGATGTAACTCAACTGAATATATGTAAGTTATTGACTGAGCACTCCCCTTTCAAAACCTCGGAAATTTTGGATATCACGTTGATAAACAAATCCGGTAACACGTATTCGCTAACTCTAAAAAAATATTAATTCGATTCGTATGTCTTCACAAAACACCATCATAAAAGAAGCGCAGTTCAGTCCTAAAATAAAGACTTATATTCTGCTGGCAGTAGCATTCTTTTGCACCATCAGTATTATTGGTATTCCTTTTTTAATTGTTTGGCTCTTAGGTTTGGGGCAGTATATAGGGCGACGTTATTATGAAAATATTCATTGCAGATTAACGAACAAACATCTCGAATTTAAAAAGGGTGTCTTTTTTAAGGTTGAAAAAACCATACCCTTAGAAAACATCCAGGATATCACCTTCATTGAAAATCCGTTTCTCAACTATTTGGATCTCAGGATTCTCAAAATAGAAACCGCTGGACATAGCAATCCCGGAGGCAGCGACATGAAGCTCATCGGCATTATGGATACACAGGGGTTTAAGCAGGCCGTGCTGGATCAGCGCGAAGTTTTACTTTCTAATTCAAAACCAGATAACAAGGGTTATCAGGGTGTCGAAAAAACAAATCTCTTATTGGAAAACATAAGAGATTTGCTTGAAATTATAAAAGATAAGTCCTAGGATCAGCCCGGTGTATACCTTGTCTTTGCAATTATGGCCAATTATTTACCTGGCCTTATGAGTTCGTGTAATAACATATCTGATATCGTAAATTTCTGCACTGGCATCCGAAACGATTTTAACTGTACCACCATTCGCTTCCCAGGTATCTAAGGTATAGGCACTGAAAGAACTCAAATAGTAATGTTCTACCCCGTTACCTTTGGACATGATAAAATCCCGAATGTAAATTTCACCAACAGCACCTCCAATATCAATTGCAACAGTTAATTTGGTTACTGCCGCAGTCGTAGGTCGTGCTTTGAACTCTATATTTACATTAATTCCATCTCCGTTCCTTCCTGTTATCGTAGAATTTGAAGCATTGTAAAATGTTGTAATATCTGTTGGTTTTTGACTATCTCTAATGGTCATTGCATTATTTGGCAGGGTAACCTTATTAGAAGCCGTTAGCGCTAATGGACTGGCGGAATTATAAACACCATCCCTATAATCGGCCCAGCCGGTGTAATCGTTAAGGCTATTTTCATTAATAAGTTTTAACCATTCGGCTCCGGTATAATGAAAAAAGGCATTTTCATCGGTATCGTAAACAACCAATCCAGAAGCAGGGTTAGCAATGGCAAGACGCTGTACTTCGGTCATTCTGGGGGTAAGCATACCCTGTGTGGTGGACGACAGGTCCAGGATCGAAGACGCATCAGGCGAATTCGTCCCAATTCCAACCTGGGCATACACCAGGGCATTCAATAAAATAGCAATTAAAACAAATTGAGGTTTAAAATAATTCATGATTTGGGTTTTTATTTGAGAGGGACAAACATAGATAAAAAATCGATTAAATGCAATATATTATCGTTTAAATGCATTTTTTTCTTGTTTTTTTAAAATTTAATTCTACTTTTGAGACCGCTAAACCCCAAACATTATGAAGTTAAATGCTACATTTTTAATCTGTATATTCAGTATTTTAAGTCTTTCAGGTAATGCTCAGGACCTATACCTATCTAGTGGTTATGCCTTGGACATAATGAGCGCGACCCAGATCTATTTTAATGGGTTAGAACTGGTTCCTAGTACTGATTTTCAAATAAATGGGGCAAATGCCCTAACAAAGACCAATACCCCAATAAATGCTGAAAGTATTAACAGGGTGTTTAGTTTTGACAATACTATCACTAACTTCGAAGGAGACCTCGTCTTGTACTATGAGGATGCCGAACTGAATGGCATTCTAGAAAGTAATCTGGTACTCCAATTGGAGGACGATATAAACGTCTGGCATCCGTATACGTCCAGTATAGATGCAAACAACAATACCATTACTTACAATTTTATTAGTCCCGTAAGTTTTATTTCTGTAACAGCTTCAGATGGAACCACATTGACAACAGATGAATTCGAAAGCACCAATATACAGGTGTATCCCAATCCTACAGTAGAACGCGTAGATATCACAACGCCACTAAATGTGGAATCATGTTTATTTGATGCAACCGGAAAACAATTACTTAAAACGCGGAATACTACTTTAGATGTCTCCAGTTTACCTTCAGGCATGTACTTGCTCGTCATTGAAAATCTGCAGAGCCAACACCTGAAGACCTATAAAATTATCAAAGGTTAGCACTTCAGGCGCAATTTGAAAATAAATGTTTTACTTTTGGGCTTATTATCACAATAAGCCTTTTTGTTTTATTATTTCCTGACTGAATTATCTTGAATATCATGACTGTTAAATCCTTACTGCTTTTCACCTTTACTCTTGGTGCCATGATCTCATGCCGGACCAAGTTTGAAAAAAAAGAGCCTAATAAGCGACCTAATGTCGTATTCATTTTGGTTGATGATTTAGGTTATCACGACCTTAGTTTCACTGGAAGTCCCTTTTATGAGACACCCAACATTGATCGCCTTGCTCAGGAAAGTATGGTTTTTACTCAGGGTTATGCAGCCAGTCGCGTCTGCAGCCCTTCCAGGGCAAGTATTATGACCGGTAAGTTTACAGCACGGCATGGAATAACCGATTGGATTGGTGCCGCATATGGTGAAGATTGGCGTAAAACCAACAGACATGATAAATTACTTCCGGCAGATTATGAACATGCACTACCCGACAGTGAGATGACCCTGGCTGAGGCACTAAAAAACGAGGGATACAAAACCTTCTTTGGAGGAAAGTGGCACCTGGGAAGTAAAGGATCCTATCCGGAGGACCATGGTTTTGATATTAATGTAGGCGGGTGGGAATCTGGAAGCCCGAAAGGAGGTTATTTCTCTCCCTGGAAAAATCCGAATCTTGACAACAGATTTGATGGTGAAAACCTTTCCATGCGATTGGCCACGGAGACGGCCGATTTTATCCGAAAGCATAAGGACAGCTCCTTTTTTGCCTTTCTATCATTCTATGCCGTTCATGGTCCCATTCAAACCGCACAGAACAAATGGGAAAAGTACAGGTCCAAAGCGAGTGAATTGGGAATAAAGGATAGAGGCTACAAAATGGAACGTGTGCTTCCCATCAGGCAAGTACAGGACAACCCCATTTATGCGGGACTGGTAGAACATATGGATGATGCGGTTGGTTATCTGCTAAATACCCTAGATGAATTGGGTCTGGATGATAATACAATTATACTATTTACATCAGACAATGGTGGTGTGGCATCAGGAGACAACTATTCAACGTCCAATTTACCTTTACGGGGTGGCAAAGGGTACCAATGGGAAGGGGGTATCCGTGAACCCTACTTTATAAAAGCACCATGGTTGAATACCAAGGGAATGACTCATGATTATCCTGTTATTGGAACCGATTTTTATCCGACGATTCTCGATTTGGCTGAAATAGAATTGATCCCTGATCAGCATACAGATGGTGCAAGTCTAAAACCGCTGCTGGAAGGTCAACAAAACCTTCCTGAAAGACCTCTGTATTGGCATTACCCGCATTACGGAAATCAAGGCGGTGAGCCTTCATCCATTATTAGAGAAGGTCAATGGAAGTTAATTCATTACTGGGAGGATAACAGAAATGAATTATACGATTTACAAAAGGATCCCGAAGAAAATCAGGATGTATCCAACCTGAATACCGAAATCACCAAGACCTTGCAATTGAAATTAATGGAATGGTTGAAATCGGTCGATGCCAAACAACCCGTAAAGGATACGCTTTACAACGATAGCTTATCACAAAAACGTAAAGCATATATGACATCGACGCTTTTACCACGATTGGAGCAGGAGCGCCTAAACGTATTATCGATAGATTTTGAGCCAAATCCAGATTGGTGGAACAGCAAAGTCACAACAGACTAAAACCATTCATCATACTCAAATAAAGGTTTTTAGCTCTTTTATGAGATAGTCAATCTCCTCTTTGGTATTATAGATGCTGAACGAAAACCGAACAGACGGTTTTTTTAAATCGTCATGATCCAGTAGTTCTGACAAAACATGTGAGTTCTGTTTACTTCCGCTTTGGCATGCACTGCCCTTTGAACAGGCTATTCCCTTCAGATCAAGCTGAAATAAAAACAGAGAAGCCTTATCAAAAGCAATCGGGAGACAGACATTTACAAGTGTATATGTACTTTTGTCCATATCTCCCGAATGACCGTTGAATTTAGCCCCGGGAATTTCTGATGTTAGTTTTGAAATAAAATAGCGCTTTAAACTTCTGATGTATTCACGCTCTGTTTCCAAATTTGAATACGCCATAGTCATGGCTTTTTCCAATCCAACAATATTATGAATACACTCTGTCCCAGCACGCAAACCGCGTTCCTGTTCGCCTCCAAAAATTAAGGGTTTCAAGCCTGAATCCTTTCGAACAAAGGCGAACCCCACCCCTTTAGGACCGTGAAATTTATGAGCACTTGCCACCAGAAAGTCAATAGGGATGTCATCTAATGGTAATTCATAATGACCCACAGACTGCACCGTATCACTGTGGAAAAGTGCATTATGTGCTTTGCAGAGCAATGCTACTTTTTTTAAATCAATAATATTCCCGATCTCATTGTTAATGTGCATAAGACTCACCAGAATATGCTCCGAACCGGAAAGCAATGTTTCTAGATGCTGAAAATCAATTGCGCCGTGGGCATTTAATTCTACATAATCGACCTGCAAATCATATTCAATCTGTAATTGCTCTATGCAATGTAAAACCGCATGGTGTTCTGTTCTTGCCGTAATGATATGCTTAACACCCAGATCTCTCACAGCGCTTCTGAGCACCAAGTTATCTGCTTCAGTCCCTCCGGAAGTGAAGAAAATTTCACCGGCCGAAACATGAAATTGTTTGGCAATTGCCTTCCTGCATTTTTCAACGAGCGTTTTGGCAGAACGACCAAAACCATGAGAGGAAGAGGGATTCCCATAGGTGTTTTTCATGGTCCCCGCCATCGCTTCAATAACCTCATTTCTCATGGGTGTTGTAGCCGCATTATCAAAATAAATGGTCCTCATAATATGTGACATTTCCTTATCTGAGCCAAAAATACTTGAAATAAAATTATTATCAATATCACGCGTTATAAAATACAATTCTATTATTTTTGCCTAAAACCCAAACCATGCGAAAGGTATTATTTGCTGTACTGACCTTAGGTCTTTTTTTTCAAAGCTCCTGTGACGATGGAGATATCTTAACCATCGAATTTGATTTTGATGATACCTATAGAAGTTGTGGCGACCTGGTCTTTTACAAAATTAAAAACGACCCGGCAGAATCGTTGTCCCTGGAGGTCAATGATGTGGATTTTGAGGATCTATTCGATCTTTCGGCCGGAGAGACCCTGGAGCTAAGGTCCAATTCAAATACATTCAATTACCGAACCTACAGTAATACCAATTTACCCTCCAACTTATTTTGCAATGCCATTCCCCCCTCCGAGATCACTATAACCGGAGATCGAGAAAGTTCAAATGATACTGCTATTTTCACGGTCGACCTGGAAGAAGATGACAATGACGGCATACCTGCTGAATTTGAAGATCTGAACGGCAATGGGAACTATGAAGATGACGACACCGATGGTGATGGAATTCCAAATTATTTAGATCAGGACGATGATGGGGACAATGTATTTACGACTACGGAGAAGCCCAATTTTTCGGATGAAGATGGTTTAGCCAATGCTCAAGATACCGATGGCGATGGTACTCCGGATTATCTGGATACCGATGATGATGACGATGGTATTCCTACACGGGATGAGGAAAGTGTTGAACAGGATAACAACCCTACAAATGACATTAAAGATCCCAATGTGGGAGCTGACTATTTAAATAAAGATGTGAACCTGAGTGTTCCGGCGGTAGCGTACCGTGAGCACACCATATTTCAGACATTTTCCATTGCCCTCTATATTGAAGATGTGAATTTAGAGATTATAACACAAGATTTTGATTTCGGAATTTTGGAAGACGGTGCCACTTCCAAAACCAGAAAATTGACTCCTGATTTTTAATTTTTAGGATTTGCATTTTGGTAAATATAAACTTCTGTGGCCCCGGATCCGTATTTCTGATAGTTGGCATCATAAAACCTTAGATTATCGTAGCGCTTAAACAGATACTCCAGTTCCAGTCTTAATACACCCTCTCCTACCCCGTGAATAAAGACGATTCGTTGAATGCGTTTATTCATAGCAAATTCCAATTTGCGTTTTGCGGTATCCAGTTGTAGGTTCAACATGTCATGCTTAGACATACCTTTGGTAGAATCTATCAATTGATGAATATGAAGGTCCACTTCCATGGCAGGAGCGCTACCTTGCTTCGTCTTTTTTACAGGCCGTTTTCTTATGGGATGTTCCGCTTTTTGAGCTATGACGTCAGCCACTTCATCTGATGACATCAGGTCACTATGAAAGGCCTTGTCCTTTGGTTTTAGAATTAGAGCAGCATACGGAAAATCCAATACAAATCCATCTTTTGTTTCTATAGAGACATGCGTATCATGAACGGCTCTTACCACACCGGTTAAATCCTCATCTAATACGACCACTATATCTCCCAATTTAAAGGACATCATCTAAAATTTATCTCTAAAAGTGAATAAAAGAAGCGTTTTACATGTGTAAAATTCAATTATCATCACCTTTATCACATGCATTTAAACCAACGATCTTATTCGAATTATACATCCTTTTCATCAATCTGATCATCCGCATCGCGATCTCGCCGACTCGGAATGGTCCTCGAAATTCGATAAACACCAATCATTAAAATGCAAATACCGCCAATTAAAACATATACATTCTGATGCGCTCCAGCCTCGGCATAAATCGCCACAATGGCGCCAATAAGAATCAGCAGGTAATTTAAATATGTCATGTTCTATTAAGGTATTTAGTTGAAAGAGCGGAATGGATTAAATGATCAAATCTTTTACTCATAAGACAAATTTAATATATTAGCCCTACAATTTTACAATTTATGTCGGGTATTGACGATTACATGTTACCATGCTTGAATAAGAAACTCCTCGGATTTGAATGCCTGGGATGTGGTATGCAGCGATCGGCATCTTTAGTTCTGAAAGGTGAATTCACAGAGGCCTTTTACATGTATCCCGCTATCTATACACTCATATTATTATTTGTAATAATTGCGATTAATCATTTTAATAATTTTAAATATGCCTCCAAAGTAATCACTGTATTGGTCATATTAAATGTTATTATTATAGTTGGAAACTTCGCTATTAAACTAACCCATTAAACATACATTATGGAACAACAAAAACTCAACACGACTCTAGTTTACGTCCTCGCTATCTTCGGCCTCTTATGCTGCTGTTTTGGTGGATTGGGGTTCATCTTATCCGGTATTGCATTTTACATCGCCCACAGCAAATTGAAATCGGTTGAAGACGCCCCGGAAAATTTCGATCCTTCCAGCGTCAAGGCCATGCAAACGGCAAAGATTGTAGCGATGGTCATCTTAATAATTAACATCTTATATTTAGTGATGACCATATACAGAATTGCAACAGTCGGATGGGATGAAATCATGAGTCAATCTCAGGAGATCATGGAGCAAATGCAAAATCAATAAATAGTATATATCGGGCTATCTTTAAAATAAGTGCAATTTTACAGATAGCCCTATCTTATTTAAGTTCTGAAGGCTTTCAATGTATTTCCAATAATAGCAATGCATTCCATTAACTGATCCTGGGTCATTACCAAAGGAGGTGCAAAACGGATTATATTGCCATGCGTTGGTTTGGCCAACAAGCCATTGTCCCTAAGTTTCATGCATATATCCCATGCGGTTGAACTGTCTTCAGAATCGTTTATAACAATAGCATTTAAAAGCCCTTTGCCCCTAACGAGTCTCACCAGGTCCGTTGTATCCACAAGATCCTGCATGGCAGCTCTGAAGAGTTCACCCAATCGTTCAGCATTTTCGGCCAAATGTTCTTCTTCTACGACCTTCAAAGCGGCCTTTGCCACTGCACATGCCAATGGATTGCCACCAAAGGTAGACCCGTGATTTCCGGGTCTGATGACGGTCATGATCTCATTATCAGCCAATACAGCTGATACCGGAATAACACCACCCGAAAGAGCCTTCCCCAAAATAAGAATATCAGGTTTGATACCGCAATGGTCTACAGCGAGTAATTTACCGGTTCGCGCAACACCGGTCTGCACTTCATCTGCCACAAAGAGCACATTATTTTCTTTACAGAGTGTATAGGCCTCCTTAATATAATTTTTATCTGGCACATAAACCCCGGCTTCACCTTGTATGGGTTCAACCAGAAAAGCTGCAATGTTTTCATCTTCCAAAACGTCTCTAAGAGCGTCGATATCGTTATATCTAATCGATAGGATTCCCGGTGTAAAAGGTCCAAAATTTTCCGTGGCAACCGGGTCATTGGACGCTGAAATTATGGTCACGGTTCTTCCGTGAAAATTATTTTGACAAACCACAATTTTAGCATGATTTGCAGGAATTCCCTTCTTTTCATAGCCCCATTTACGGGCCAGTTTAATTGCCGTTTCTACAGCTTCGGCCCCCGTATTCATTGGCAGTACCTTATCAAAACCAAAGTATTGCGTAATGTATTTTTCATACATACCCAGTTGGTCATTGTAAAAAGCCCTTGAGGTCAGGGTTAAACGTTCCGCCTGCTGCCTCAAGGCACTGATGATTTTCGGGTGACAGTGGCCCTGGTTTACTGCAGAATAGGCAGACAAAAAATCGTAATACCGTTTGCCTTCCACATCCCAAACATACACGCCCTCTCCCCGTGTTAAAACAACCGGGAGCGGATGATAATTTTGGGCACCATACCTGTTCTCTAATGCAATTGCGTGTTGTGATGTCATGTTTTCTAAAACAGCCATTTTATAATCATTTAAAGTTTATGTCTTTGTAAAAGACACCATTTGACACTAATATTAGTGCAAATACGACTCATTAATTCTCGCTAAGCGAGTAAAATAACCATTCCTACTATACCTTTATCCTTTCGAGAATCCCAATAGTCATCGGGACGAAAATTCAGCGTGGGAGAGAAATCATCCTTAGATAGGTATGCAAGTTAGTAAATATGCCTTGTATTATAAAATCTTACTCAATTATTCTACCTGAAAGTGAAGAAATTTGTAATTCCATTCTTTTCATTTCTCTCATAAGCGCATTTCTGTGCATTTGCATCCACATATATAGTTTCAACATGCTTATCATGAAAAAGCACAGGATCACACCTCCCACCCATATTATGAGGTCGTTTGTATTATTGGTATCAAAGGTTTTTATGATACAATAAATCAATAATCCAAATACAATGGCGATTATAATGTTTAGCACCAGGGCCAGCCAGGAATTTTTGCCTTTAAACAGACCCCCGAGCATTTGAAATAAATTCTGTTCATCCAGTGCGTCATAAAATTTGGCTTCTTCTTCGTTTAATGTGTCTTTAATTAATTGGTCAATGTCTTCCATTTTATGCTTCATAATTCCTAAATTTTATAAGTTATTTTAATTTTTCTCTGGCATGATATAATCTGGATTTGGCTGTCCCTACCGATATGTCCAGTATCGTACTGATGTCCTTTAGGGAATACTCCTGAACATAGAACAATCTTATAACCTGTTGTTGCCGATGGGGTAATCGGTAAACAGCGTCTAAGATGTGCTGTTTAATATTATCGTTATCAGCACTTTCAGATCCATCTTTTTCGTTGGTGTCTATTTGCTGTCGCAATTGATTCTGCATGGTCTCAATCTTGTTCATGGCCTTTAGGGCATCAATGGACTTGGTATAAACGATTCGAGAAGCCCATGAACCAAAACTATAGGGATCCTTGAGCTTGCTTATGTTATTTATTATGGTATGCCAGGAGTCTTGTGCAATATCCTTTGCCAGATCGGCATCTTTCACTACCCAATAGGCCTTATCACAGAAGGTTCTATGCCAACGTCGTACTAATTTTATTAAAGCCCCTTGTTGACCTGACTGCCATTCTAAAACCAATTTACCATCAATTATACGATCGTTCTTACCCATTTAAAAAGCGCTTAGCTTAACTACCAGCATTTACAGTGTGACTCCATATTATAGACTTCAAAAAATAAAATAGGTTCAATTATTTTTTCATATTCGACTCAAAATCATTTAAAGTTAATAGTTTTATTTAACGCGATTAGTATTTTTGCAGCATGCCACGAAGAAAAAGCGGAAAACAACATTTTGAAAACATCGAAGTACTTGACGCAGGAGCAAAAGGGAAAAGCATTGCAAAGGCGCCGGATGGGAAAGTCATATTTTTGCCCAATGCCGTTCCCGGAGATGTTGTGGACGTGCAGACCTTTAAAAAACGTAAGGCGTATTATGAAGGTAAGGCCATTAATTTCCATACCCTCTCGCAAAAGCGTACCGAACCGGAATGCCGGCATTTTGGAGTTTGTGGTGGATGTAAATGGCAAAACATGGCCTATGAATATCAGTTGTTTTATAAGCAAAAGGAGGTGATTAACAATTTAACCCGTATTGGTCATATCACCTTACCCGAGGTCTTACCCATTATTGGTTCGAAGAAACACTATTACTACCGAAACAAGATGGAATTTTCCTTTAGTGACAGCCGTTGGTTATCCCAGGAGGAAATTGAATCTCAGGCAGCGATAGACAATAAAAATGCACTCGGCTTTCATATCCCCGGAATGTGGGACAAAATACTGGATATTGAGCACTGTCACCTGCAAGCCGATCCGTCAAATGCCATTAGGAATGCCGTAAAACAGTTTGCCATCAAAAACGATTTGGAATTCTTTAATACGCGTCATCAGACCGGGTTTCTTCGAACTATGATGATTCGAACATCAAGCACAGGTGAACTCATGGTATTAATTCAGTTCTTTAAGGATCATGTTGCCAAACGCGAATTGCTGCTTGATTATATCAGTGGAGCATTTCCTGAGATCACCTCCTTACTCTATGTCATTAATACAAAAGCAAACGATACCATCTATGATCAGGACATATTTTGCTATAAAGGAAAAGATCATATTAATGAAGAAATGGAGGGTTTACGATTTAAGATCAATGCAAAATCCTTTTATCAGACCAACTCAGAACAGGCTTATGCCTTATATAAATTAGTACGCGATTTTGCCGGATTGTCAGGATCGGAATTGGTATACGATTTGTATACCGGTACAGGAACCATAGCACAGTTTATTGCCAATAGGGCGAAGAAGGTCATTGGTATTGAATCGGTTCCGGATGCCATAAGCGCTGCCAAGGAAAATGCACAACAGAATAAAATTGATAATGCGGACTTTTTCGTTGGAGATATGAAACACCTGTTTAACGACCAATTTATAAGTATTCATGGGCGTCCGGATGTTATTATTACCGATCCTCCACGTGATGGCATGCATAAAGATGTCGTACAGCAAATACTGAATATTAGTCCTAAAAAAGTCGTTTACGTAAGTTGTAACAGTGCTACTCAGGCCAGGGATCTGGCATTGATGAATGCTATTTACAAGGTTACAAAGACTCAGGCTGTCGATATGTTTCCACAGACATATCATGTCGAAAATGTCGTACTTTTGGAACGTCGAGAAACTGATAATTAACCTTATGAAAAGCATACGCCTCCTTCTGTTCGTATTGATTGGTCTTAGTCATTTTGGTTGTGAACGAGATGATATCTGCCCAGAAAATACGCCTACCACCCCACGGTTAATCATTGACTTATATGATTTTGCCATTCAGGAAGAACAAAAAAATGTATTTGACTTTCGTGTACAGGGCATAGATAATGATGCCGTATTACCGGGGTATAACGTTATAGGGGCAACGAATAAGATCGTTTTGCCCTTACGAACAGATGCGAACGTGACGGCATACCGGCTTCATATCAACTACAGCATAAACGATAACGGAACTCCGGATAATCCAGATGATGACTTTACAGAAGGTAACGAGGATATCATTTCAATAAGCTATTCTACCGAATCGATTTATGTCTCTCGAGCTTGCGGTTATAAGACCGTATTCAGGAATGTGACCCTTACTGTAAATAATGATGCTGATAATTGGATAAAATTGAAAGAATCGCTAACCGACAATCAATCTATTGAAGATGAAACGACGACACACTTTAATTTATACCATTAAGACGGGACTCATGGTTCTGCTGTTTTGTGTGTCCTCCCAAGCACAGAATGATAGTTTACCCGCTATACCCCAGGATTCGGTTACCTATAAATTAAAATATGGTCTGCGTTTAGGTGGTGACCTGGGCAAACTCATTCGCTCATTTGTCGATGATGATTACAGCGGCTTCGAGGTGGTTGCAGATTATCGCCTGAAGAACAGACTTTATGTTGCAGGTGAACTCGGTGTTGAAGAAAAAAGTACCATCACAGATTATCTCAACGTTACGACCTCAGGTAGTTATTTAAAGGGTGGTATTGATTATAATTTATACCAGAACTGGTTGGACATGGATAATATGATTTATTCGGGGTTCCGACTTGGTGCCAGTACCTTTAGCCATACGAGAAATTCATTTCAAATTTACAGTACCGACCAGTATTGGGCACCGCAGTTCAGTTCTTCGGAAAGTGAGAAGTTTAGTGGGCTAACGGCCATGTGGATTGAAATAATCATCGGTATAAAGGCGGAACTTTTCAACAATTTATACCTGGGCTTAAATGTGCAACTCAAAGGGCTTATCAGTGAAACCGAACCAACCGGATTTGAAAATCTCTACATTCCGGGTTTCAATAAAACTTACGATACCAGCGGTATAGGTGTGGGATATGGCTATACCCTATCCTACCGTATTCCATTGTACAGTAAAAATAAATCGAATTAAGTTTTAGGTAAGTAATGGAAAAAGTTTAAACCCTTTTGAGATAAGCGGTTTAAAAGGCAGGAATTGCTGTTATCAATTTTAGAACACCCCACTGGGCGAATAGCAAATCATAAAAAAGAGGGAACTGAACTGTAATTCATTAAAAATTAGACATTAAAAAGGAAGTGCATCACGTCACCATCCTTAACGACATAGTTCTTTCCTTCAACACGCATTTTACCCGCCTCTTTCACTTTGGCCTCACTCCCATAGTGAACGTAATCATTATAGGCTATAACTTCAGCCCGAATGAATCCTTTTTCAAAATCGGTATGTATAACCCCGGCTGCCTGGGGTGCTGTTGCCCCGACTGTAACCGTCCAGGCACGAACCTCCTTAACACCCGCAGTAAAATACGTCTGCTGATTTAGCAGTTTGTATGCGCCGCGAATGAGTTTGGAAGAACCGGGTTCTTCAAGACCCATATCCTCCAAAAATAATTGACGCTCGTCATAATCGTCCAATTCGTTAATGTCGGCCTCTGTTCCTACCGCCAAAACCAAAACTTCGGCCCGTTCTCCCTTAACCGCTTCTTTAATCAAATCGACATACCGATTTCCAGTCACTGCAGAGGCTTCATCGACATTGCATATGTACATCACCGGTTTATCTGTTAGGCATTGCAAAGGCTTTACATAATCATTATAATCATCTTCGCTAAACGCTAAGGCACGAACTGAGGTACCCGTTTCCAAACCTGATTTTAGCTTGTCGAGGACGGCCTCTTCCTTTTGCGCCTCTTTATTACCTGTTTTTGCCGCCCTTCGCACCTTATCCAGCTTTTTTTCGACAGTTTCCAGATCTTTGAGTTGTAATTCCATATCGATGGTCTCCTTGTCCCGAATAGGATCAATACTTCCGTCTACATGTACAATATTATCGTTGTCAAAGCAGCGCAACACGTGCAAAATAGCATCAGTCTCTCTGATATTTCCCAGGAATTGATTACCCAGACCTTCACCTTTACTGGCCCCTTTTACTAAACCCGCTATATCGACGATCTCAACGGTTGCTGGCACAACACGCTCCGGTTTTACAAGAGATTCCAATGTTTGAAGTCGCTGATCCGGAACATTTACAACACCAATATTCGGTTCGATTGTACAAAATGGAAAATTTGCACTTTGTGCTTTGGCGTTGGACAGACAATTAAACAAAGTCGATTTTCCCACATTTGGTAATCCTACAATACCTGCTTTCATAACATTACATATATTTTATTTGGGCCCGATTTCACAAGCAGGTGCAAAGATATATTATATTAAATGTTTTTCAGTAATTTTTTATACACCGAATAATATATAAATGATTTACAGAACATTTTAAAAACAGAAAAAAAGATACGCTGTTTAGTCTCAAACAAAAGTTTAAACTATATTAGTGTAACTAACTCAAAAATATGTACTTATGAAACACTGCTATTTTTATTTGCTTCTACTGAGCACCTTTTGGTTAACGGCTCAGCAAAACGTTACCGGAGTTGTAATTGATGCCAACGGAACACCGCTCCCTGGGGTTAATATTACCGAAGATGGAACATCGAAGGGAGCAACCACAGATTTTGATGGTAATTATTCCATTACTGTGGGAGAGAATGCCACATTGATCTTTAGCTATGTGGGTTATAATACGGTAAGAATTGCCGTAGGTGATCAATCTATTTTAAATATTACCTTAGAAGAAGGTGTCAGCTTAGACGAAGTTATTTTAGTAGGTTCGCGCAGTCCTCGAAGAACAGCGACGGATACCCCGGTTCCTGTAGATGTGCTGGATGTTTCTGGAATAGCTTCAACTACAGGAAAAGTTGAGGTGAATGATATTCTGCAATATGCAGCACCGTCCTTTAATGCTACAAGACAGTCCGGATCAGATGGAGCAGACCATATTGTTCCTGCCTCACTGCGTGGTTTAGGACCTGACCAAACCTTAGTATTAATCAATGGAAAACGCAGACACCAGTCATCATTGGTCAATATTTTTGGAACTCGCGGTCGGGGTAATTCAGGGACCGACTTAAATGCCATACCTGCCTTCGCTATAAAGCGTATTGAAGTATTGAGAGATGGTGCCTCTGCCCAATACGGATCTGATGCTATAGCCGGTGTTATAAATATTGTCTTAAAGGATAATACTGATGGGTTCTCAGGAGGAATAACTTATGGTGCCTACAGTACGGCTATTGGTGATGGTTGGGAGGAAGCCACTGGAGAGACCCTCTACAACGTCGAAGGTAAGAATCGGCTGGATGGAAAGGACAAAAGTTTTGATGGGGCTACAGTTAAAATAGATGCCAATTATGGAGTGCCTCTCAATGATCTAGGCGGATATATTAATTTCACAACCGAATTTCTATCGAAGGACCGAACATTAAGACCGGGGTTTGTATGGCGAAAAGGATATGGCAGTGCTGGGGTAGATGGATTTAATTTTATGGTGAACGGTTCCTTACCGGTAAACGACAAGACTGAAGTATATGCGTTTGGAGGCAGAAACTATAGAGATACTGATGCCTTTGCTTTTTCCAGAGACAGTTTTGATGATGGTGATAATCGTTCGGTACCCAGCCTATACCCAAATGGATTTACGCCCAGAATTACATCAAATATTACCGATGTCTCCGTTTCTGTGGGGGTAAGACATCAATTGGATAATGGATGGAATGTGGACTTCAATAATACGTTTGGAAAAAATAATTTTCATTATTATATCAAAGGCAGCAATAATGCCTCCATGCAAGATGCCTCTCCAACAGATTTTGATGCTGGTGGACATTATTTGTCGCAAAATACCACCGGTCTGGATTTTAACAAGTACATCGACGACGTGGCGTCTGGTTTGAGCTTAGCATTCGGTTTTGAATATAGAACTGAAAATTTTGGCATCTTCGCCGGTGAGGCACCTTCCTACGGTTTATATGATACCAATGGAGTGATTATTACCAATCCTGCAGATCAGACTGTGGCCTTCGATTCCAATGGCGATGATTTACCTGGAGGTTCACAAGGATTTCCCGGGTATAGCCCAGCCAATGAAGTGGACAGAAGTCGAACTAATTATGGAATCTATTTTGATACTGAGCTTAATGCCAGTGAAACTTTTATGATAGGTGCCGCTGTACGATTTGAAGACTACAGCGATTTTGGGAATACCTTTAACGTTAAGTTGGCCAGCAGACTTAAACTTGGTGATGATTTTGCATTAAGAGGATCCATTTCAACCGGATTTAGAGCGCCTTCTTTGGCTCAACTTTATTACAACCTCATATTCAATAATATTGTAGCGGGAGAATCGGTGCCTTCTCTGTTGTCCGCCAATAACAGCACGGTTACCAAAGCTTTTGGTATTGGACAGTTAAATGAGGAAAAGGCGGTTAATGCCAGCATAGGTTTTACGTTTAAAACAGGAAACTTTACAGCCACCGTGGATGCTTATTCCATAACTGTCGACGATCGTATTATTCTAACTGATAATTTTACTGATCAAAACGTTCTTGGACCTTTAAATGTCGATGCCGCCCAGTTTTTTGCCAATGGTGTCGACACGAGAACCAGCGGAGTGGATATTGTTTTGGGATATGAAACGGGTATCGGAACTGAAGGCAACCTGAAATTAGGCTTGATTGGAAATATCAATGATTTGAAAATAAAAGACATTAAAAATGGTAACTTAAATGAATTTACCTTCTTTGGTCCATTCTCACAAGCCTACTTGGAAGCTGCCGCACCCGATTATAAATTTGGATTAAACTTGGGCTATACTAATAATAAATTCGATGCCTCGGTATCCCTGACTCAATTTAGTGAGGTCACGTTGCAGGATTTCCAGTGGGTAGATTCACCGGCAACAACCCAGGCCGAGGCCAATGCACTTTATGATGTAGCGACAGATATATATAAGGCCGCAATGGTTGTAGATGTGAGTCTTGGATATCAAATTTTTGATAATGTCAAATTAAGTATTGGAGCCAATAACTTATTTAACAAATATCCGACGCCTCAATTTGATGGTTGGACTGATCAGGGTGGTCTCGCTGATTCCGTGCAAATGGGGTCTGACGGTACCTATGTCTTTGGTCGCCTAAATTTTAACTTTTAAAATTTTATAAAACAAAGCAAGGATTTATAAGAGGTAATGTTCATCGCATTGCTCCTTGCTTTGTTTTTCTATCTTGAATGACCATAAGATTCATTCATAAGTGTCTGACAGGTGTTTAAGGACTTTCAAGGCCTTTTCAGCATCTTCCTTTGGTATAAAAATATGGTCATGGTAATACCCGGAAATGACGTTGCAACTCAAATGATGTTCCGCTAAAGCTGAAGAAAATACAGCTGTTAACCCCACGGCTTCTAATGACGAATGAACATGTAATGTGATCCATGACATAACGTAATTGTATGAAAGTCCTAACTGGTCTGCGATGTCTTTCAGCAAAACAATTGTTCTTCCTTCCATTTCCTTAAATTCGAATAGGGTTTTGGATCGTTCGATAGTTTGTGAATCGTCAGCAACAACAAATACATACTCTCCATCATTTAATCTGGGATTCATGAATTTCACCAAAGTCCTTAAATCTTTTTCGCCACTCATAACTATTTTTTAAACTATGTAACAATATAGTATATAATTCGTCATCCTAACAAACCATAGTTAATGAGAAACTTTATTCTGGGTATTCTTACATTAAGCCTTTCAGTATCATTAAACGCACAAAGTATCACTGCCAAACTTATCGACAAAGAAAATGGTAGCCCCATAGCCTATGCTACCATAAAAACCGGGATGCATACCGGTGTTATTTCCAATGAAGAAGGTGTTTTTACCCTGAATACCAATAACAGGGAGACCACCACGATTACCATTTCATGCATGGGGTATCAAACCATTCAACTCGATACAGAGGCCATAAAATCCAATAATGGTATCATCTACCTAGAAGCTGCCGTGAATCAACTTGAAACCGTGTATTTAAGTAATAAAAGACCATCTGTGGATTCGATCATGGCTCGCGTACGACGTCTAGTGCCTACGAATTATAATATTGATCTGAACAACTATAAGCTCTTTTATCGCAGGACCGAACATGTCGATTTCGAGCATCTGGACTTTGAAATTGAAAAAGCCTCGCACGTATCTTCGAAAAACCTGGATCTTGCCAACAAGGAATTTACCCAACTTTCAAATGACATTATTAGTAGTAATATTGTTCATTTTACGGATCTTACTGGACATCTTCACACCTTAAATAGAGACACGAGTAAATTAGAGGTTGGAAAAGTGACCAAATTATTGGATCACAAGTCGGATTTTTCATTAGAAACAGTCGAAGAGAAGGCAAAGTCCCTTGTTTTAAAATATCTGGATACGACAAAGACCTATAAAGTAAAAACAGGCATTTTTAAGGTAGAAGATTCCATGTCAATTAAAGAAGAAGAGCTGAAAAGTGATAAGCCCACCACCTACCAGGTTAACGATTTAAAATATAGCACCTTTGGTCTGGTAAAAAAAGCCACCTTTACGCAGAGTTCATTTTTAAATACACTTATCGATCCCAAGCGCTATGAATATACCTTGGAGGATATTAATTATAACAATGATGAACTTGTTTATATCATCCGTTTTAAACCGCGACGCGCTAAATCCAAGCTCACCGGTACGATGGTTGTTAATCAGAGTGATTTTGCAATTACACGAGTGGATTACACGTATTACAAATCGCGTCACGGCTCCAAGTTTAACTTGCGTTTAATATTGGGGGTAAAATATGTTGAAAACCTGAGTGAAGGGACGTATATTTTTGAAAAGCAGGAGGATAACACCTATCAACCGAAATATATTAAGCGTATTAAAGGGAGTTATTTTTACGTGAATCGTGATTTTAAATTGATCGAAAACAGTGCTCAAAAAAACAAAATAGGATTTAGTTTTAAAATAGAAGGTGACAATCGTAGCAAAGAAGAATTTCTCCTTACGGGCTTCAACAATGAGGATCTGGAAAGTTTCAAAACAATAGACCAAAAAAAGGAAGTCCCGTTTCTTCAATTAAATGCCTTCGATAAATCAGCTTGGGAAAATGAAGCCATCATCGAACCATTGGAAGAAATGAAACGTTTTGGACGTGAAGAATAAGATAAACGCTATCTCTTGTGGCAATCAATTCATTATGGCCCACACCCATCCAATTACGGCCAATCACTTGTAATACCTTACTCTAGCCAGTCTTGTGGGACAGCCCAAAGAAGCGACATGGTTACTCATTATTTTTATTTGAAATAACAAATGTGATGGTCAAGATATTCTATTCATAAAACATTAGTACATCACTATAATATGGACATTGACTGATAAAAATCATAGTTTTTATCATAAAAAATAATAACATTCATGATTTGAACAGCGACTAACCTCTTAATTTTCAATTTCATGAAACGCTTTGACCGAAAACTTGTTGTACTTATTGTACTTATTTTTGCATTGATGGGTTGGATGAGTAGAACGGAAATGTCTTATTATGTTTCAACGACCATAGCCGATTTCTTTCTCCCGGGGTCTCAACCCACTGAATCAGGAACATTTGCTACACCGGACCAATGTGCTAATTGTCATGGTGGTTATGATAGCGCTGTAGAACCTGCATTCACCTATAACGGCAGTATGATGTCACACAGTATGCGGGATCCGCTCTTTGAAGCCACTTTAACCATTGCCAATCAGGACGCTATATTTTCCGGCGACCTCTGTTTGCGATGTCATACACCAAGAGGATGGCTCGAAGGTCGCAGTGAACCCACTGATGGTTCGGCTTTGACCAGCGCAGATCGCGAAGGTGTACAATGTCATTTTTGTCATAAACTGGTCGACCCCTTGAGCACGGCGCCTGAGGACCTGGCATATATGAATACACTCCCTGCGGCAAATATACCGACACAATACGGCAATGGTATGTATGTGGTTGATTCTGATGATAATACAAGACGCGGTCCCTACGATGATGCCAATGCCAATCATCCCACACTCTACTCACCATTTCACTCCTCCTCCGAATTATGTGGTACCTGTCATGATGTAAGTAATCCGGCGTTTAGTAAAGCGCCCGATGGTACCTACCAGCCAAATAGCATTGGCACAGCGGCACCATCGTTTAATTCCTATGAGATGTTTCCTGTTGAACGCACCTACAGCGAATGGAAAATGAGTGCTTACAACACGCCTGAGGGGATACCCTCCTCTGTATTTGGTGGCAACAAGGGAAGTGTATCGACCTGCACCGATTGTCATATGAAGGATGTTACCGGTAAAGGATGTAACAAAAGCTTTGCATCTGTGCGAGACGACTTGCCCATGCACGATATAACCGGAGGCAATACCTTTGTGCCCCTGCTCATTAAAGACCAATTTGGGAATGCGGTTGATCCCGATGCCATTGATGCGGGAATCCTGAGAGCAAAATACATGTTACAAAATGCTGCTACTCTCAACCTATATGCGGCAAGATCTTCGGACGGTTATGATCTAGATGTTGAGGTGATCAACGAAACAGGACATAAATTGCCATCGGGTTATCCGGAAGGGCGTCGCATGTGGTTAAATGTAGAAGCCTATGATAGTAATGAAAATCTCGTTTATGAATCCGGTGCATATGATGAAAACACGGGTGTGCTAACCAAAGATGGGACAAAAATATATGAAGCTAAATTAGGTATGAGTGAGGACGTTGCGGCTTTGGCCAATGCCAATAGTCCCGGAACCTATACCGCGGGCGAATCCTTTCATTTTGCCCTGAACAATGTTATTGTAAAAGATAATCGCATTCCGCCGAGAGGATTTACCAATGCCAATTTTCAAGCCATTCAAGCTGCTCCGGTAGGGTATTCCTATGCCGATGGAGCCTATTCGGATCTCACCTCTTATACGATTCCTGAAAACACTTATAAAATTGAAGTCAAATTATTATATCAGACCACCTCTAAGGAATATATAGAATTTCTAAGAGATAAGAACATAACGGATGCAAAAGGACAAATCCTTTATGATCTCTGGTTAGCTCACGGCAAATCAGCACCGGAGGTCATGCAGGTGGCCGAATTTTATACCTCTACACTGGGAACGGATCAGTTAGAGAATTTGGCTGAGGCCATAAATATGTATCCCAATCCTGCTGAGGATGTGCTGAATATCGCTTTTAATTTCACATCCCAAGAACCGGTTTCATTAGATGTCTATGCCTTGAATGGCATAAAAATTCAGTCCATTCTAAATGGAGAGGATATTATGCCGAATACTATAGTTCAGTTTAAAACCAAGGGTTTATCCGGTGGCATATACATTATGAAGGTTAAGGTGAATACTAAGGTTATTTCTAAGTTATTCGTTGTAAAATAAGGGATTGGGTGGTCCCTGGTGTTTAGTCAATAGTCTTTAGACCGTAGTCGGGAGTGCTTCTGTTTGGGGATTTAACACATTACATCATTTAACACAGAACTGCAGTTGTATGATGCAATTGAGTGGTGCTAACTATTAGCGCATCATAATCCTTTCCAGCGTGTGTGATGTAGCTTCGCTGAACCTAAAGGTTTCTCCCCCTCCCAAATCCTCGGGATCGGGGTCGAAATGACTGTAAACCATAAATTAGACCATAGTGATTATATTCAGAGTTAAATACCATGCCCTGTTACTTCACGTCTAAGGATTTTAAATAGTTCGTTCGGGCTATTTTAGCCGTTTTGTGATCCCCCTCATGATGCCATCCCGGGGGCATGACCATGTACAAAAGCTTATTTTTCAATCCTGGTGCCTTGTAAACATCTTTTGCCAGTGCGATGATTTCCCCGAAATAGACGTCCAGAAAACTCCCGGAATCCATATGACGCGTAATTCCGTATTCAACAGCAACCTGGTCGTCCTCCTCCTGATAGGTTCCAAAAACTCGATCCCAGATATTGAGAAGATTACAGAAATTGGTGTCCATGTATAGCGGGTTTCGGGCATGATGCACCCTGTGATGCGATGGGGTTAAGATCCATTTGTTCAATACACCAAATTTCCCATTCTTAATTAGGTTTTCTCCAACATGGATAAAAGCACCGTAAGTACCATCTATGAACATGATCAAAAAAAGCATTTCCGGCTGTACACCGAGTAAAATGCAAACTGTGGTTCGAATCACGTCAGCATAGGGAGCCTCCAGAAAAAAGTGTGCGTAGGTCACAGAAAGGTTCATGTTTTCAGGGGCATGGTGCGTAGAATGCAAACACCATAAAAGACGTACCTTGTGACCCCAGTAATGGTACAAAAAATGTCCGAATTCCCAAATAATATAACCATAGAGGAACCAGTACCATGTGAAACTGGTCTCAATAACAGCATAGCTTTGAAACAGGCCAATACAATACGTCACCATTGCAATAGCAATAAAACGACCTACAAACCGATTAAAAACATAAATTAAAAAATTAACCTTATAGACCTTGGTCTGAGGCTTCTTGTAAATAAGTCCTAAAAGCAATTCGAGCAGGACGAGCAAAGGTATGATGGGATAAATTAAGGCTGTAACGCCTTCATAGGTCCTGAAGGCGTCAAAATTCCCAGCGTTCAATAGGTCCAAAGCTTGTCCGATACCAAGAAATCCTATGATTTCCTTCCAAAGAATTTCAAAAATTTCCATTTCTATTAGGTTTAACTTCCTTCGTGAAATGTATGTTATTTTAGGAACAAAAAAAAATCCCTTGATTTCACAAGGGATTCCTACTGGTATTTTATTCGGTATCTATCCATCAGGATGCATGAATCGTTGTTTCGCCAGGAGTTCATCTTCGGTTTCAACATGATCTTCATCCGGAACGCAACAATCTACGGGGCAAACTGCTGCACACTGCGGTTCATCATGAAAACCTTTACATTCCGTACACTTGTCAGGAACGATATAATAGAATTCATCACTTATCGGTTCCTGAGGTTCATCGGCTTCGACTTCTCTGCCATTGGTAAGCACCACTGTTCCATTTAAACTTGTTCCATCCTTGTAGCGCCAATCATCAGCGCCCTCATAAATAGCTGTATTGGGACATTCCGGTTCACATGCACCACAGTTAATGCATTCGTCTGTTATAATAATTGCCATAGCATTTTTTTCTTTCTAAATTTGCAAGTGCTAAAATAAAACCAAAACCATTTATAACCAAATTAAGCATGGAATTACAAAATAGAATTAATGCTTTTGTAAAATTAGGTACGTTTTTAGAACAATTTACTAATAAAGTTCCAGGCAGAAATGAAAATGTGGAATACAATGATGTGTTCTTTGATGGTTTTAAAAAGCAGCTGAAATTGGCTGAAGAGCACAATGGATGGTTTACTTCAGATACCCTTCGCTTTGCCCTAAATGCATGGGTAGAGGCCTTAAATTTGGAGCATCTGACAGCCTGGTTGCAACCCTATCATATAACTGCTGATCCCCAGAAGGAAGTCGCTGTCATTATGGCTGGAAATATCCCATTAGTGGGGTTCCATGATTTCTTGTCGGTACTGATTACAGGGCATAAGGTCTTGGTAAAACAGTCTTCGAATGACAAGCACCTACTGCCTTATTTAACGCGATATCTGGAGCATGTCGAACCACAATTCAAAGGGCTAATACGCTTTACGGATGAGAAGGTCCAGCATTTCGATGCCGTCATCGCCACTGGCAGTAACAATACTTCACGCTATTTCAAATATTATTTCAGGGACAAACCTGCGATTATTAGAAATAATAGAAATTCTGTAGCAGTACTTGATGGAAATGAATCTCTGGAGGATTTAAAAGCCTTATCGGAAGATGTCTTCAGGTATTTTGGATTGGGGTGCAGGAATGTATCCAAACTATTTGTGCCTCGAAATTATAAATTCGACCTGTTTTTTGAGGCCATTTACCATTGGCACCCCATTATTGAAAAGGTGAAATATACGAATAACTACGATTACAACAAAGCCGTCTATTTAATGAGCGAGTTTGATTTTTTAGAAAATGGATTCTTTATGATTAAGGAAGATGCCGGATACAGTTCCCCTATTGCTACTCTTTTTTACGAATTTTACGATGATCCCGACGAACTCAGAGAAAAATTAGACCGTGATAAAGAACAAATACAATGTGTTGTGTCGAGAGGATTTATGGAAAATGAAATTTCATATGGCCAAACTCAGCACCCTAAACTTTGGGATTATGCGGATAGTGTTGATTCTATTAAATTTTTATTATCAATTTAACCAAAAAATTATTGAATTCTTAGCGAAAATTACTCAATAAATTAGGAAATTTGTTCCTTAAATTTTTAAGATTACCATCGACCCCAAAAAGGTTTAAAATAATTTTCAGATGACACTGAAATTCCTGTTTAAACCGTGACGATGACATCAGAAAGCAAAACATAAAATGCATCACATGAAAAAACATAATTTTAGTGCAGGACCATGTGTTTTACCACAAGAGGTATTGCAAAAGGCCTCCCAGGCGGTATTGGATTTAGACCATAGCGGACTCTCATTAATTGAAATATCGCACCGTAGTAAAGCCTTTGTTGATATCATGGAAAAGGCAAGGGCCCTGGCCTTGGAGTTGCTTGGTTTAGAAGGTAAAGGTTATAAAGCTTTATTTTTGCAAGGAGGTGCAAGCACCCAGTTTTTAATGGTGGCACTAAATCTTCTAGAAAAAAGAGCCGGTTACCTTAATACGGGAACATGGGCCAATAAAGCGATCAACGAGGCAAAAATTTACGATGATATTTATGAAGTGGCTTCTTCTAAGGAGGCCAACTACAATTACATTCCAAAAGGATATGATATTCCTGAGGAATACGATTATTTCCACTGCACTTCCAACAATACGATATTCGGAACTCAAATAAAAGCATTTCCGGACTCCCCTATCCCAATGGTTTGCGATATGAGTAGTGATATATTTTCGCGCACTCTGGATTTTTCGAAATTCGGGATCATCTATGCCGGAGCACAGAAAAATATGGGGCCTGCAGGAACCACCTTGGTTGTCGTAAAAGAGGATATTTTAGGTAAAGTATCGCGTAAAATTCCATCGATGATGGATTATAAAAAGCATATTGGGAGTGGCAGCATGTTTAATACGCCCCCTGTTTTTGCGGTGTATACCTCCATGCTCACCTTAGAATGGCTTAAAAATTTAGGAGGGATTGCGGCCATTGAGGAAGAAAACGAAAAGAAAGCAAGACTCATATATTCTGAAATTGATCTTAATCCATTGTTTAAAGGCTTTGCCGTCAAAGAAGATCGTTCTATTATGAACGCTACGTTTACATTGGAAAACGAAAACTTGAAGGAAACATTCGAAACCATGTTGAAAGAGGCCGGCATCAACGGATTAAATGGTCACAGAAGTGTTGGTGGCTATCGTGCCTCCATGTACAATGCCCTATCACTTGATAGTGTAAAGGTATTGGTAGAAGTCATGAGTGAATTGGAAAGTAAAGCCTGATCCGGTATGGCGGAATTCATGATGAATTGTGGTCATAAAACCAAAAAATAAATTAGTATTAATTACATACATCTTAAATCCTAACAGACCTCATAATAACAGGTAAGGAAACATAACAATGAAAGTATTAGCTAACGACGGAATTTCAAAAAGTGGTATTGATGCCTTGGAACAGGCAGGATATGAAGTGATAACTACAACCGTAGCGCAGGAACAGTTGATCAAATATATAAACGAAAACGACATCACCGTTTTATTGGTGCGCAGCGCGACAACCGTACGAAAAGATCTTATTGATGCCTGTCCGGGTTTGAAGATCATTGGACGTGGCGGTGTTGGAATGGACAATATTGATGTCGCTTATGCCAGAGAAAAAGGACTTCATGTTATCAATACACCTGCTGCCTCCTCGCATTCTGTTGCCGAACTGGTGTTTGGACATTTTTATGGATTAGCTCGGTTTTTACATCATTCCAATAGAGAGATGCCTCTTGAAGGGGATTCCAATTTTAAAGGTCTTAAAAAGGCCTATGCAAGAGGAATTGAACTAAAGGGTAAGACCCTGGGTGTTTTGGGCTTTGGTCGTATTGGCCAGGCTACGGCTAAGGTAGCTTTGGGCGCCGGCATGAAAGTGGTGGCCTTTGATCCGTTTTTAGATAAAGCCCGTTTGGAATTGGAATTTTTTGACGGCCAGAAAGTCGCTTTTGATATTGAAACCATATCGAAAGAAGATGTTTTAAAACAGGCAGATTTTATCACCTTACATGTGCCGGCTCAAAAAGAGTATGTCATTGATGAAGCTGAATTTAAATTGATGAAGGATGGCGTTATATTGGCCAATGCTGCTCGAGGTGGCGTAGTTAATGAAGTGGCGCTGGTTAAAGCAATTGAATCCGGAAAAGTGGCCGGTGCGGCTTTAGATGTTTTTGAAAAAGAACCTAAACCGGAAGTTCAGTTATTGATGAATGCCTCCTTATCCTTAACACCGCATACCGGTGCAGCGACAAATGAAGCCCAGGATAGAATAGGAACTGAATTGGCTTCACAAATTGTAAACCTATTGGGTTAACATCCATATAAAACTAAATTAAAACCTGTTTAATAGTCCCGGCGCTCGACCGGGACTTTTTTTGTTAAATCTTATTTAAAAACAAAGCGGTACGGAATGATTTTCGTATTTTTAAAATAAAAAAGCAAATACGTTTTGAGACTTCATAAAAATTACTGTTGTTCCTCTACTGTTTTGGATGCGCAGAATAGTGGCCTCACTGACTTATTTGATTAAAAAAAAATTGATTATGAAAAATATAATTTTAGCAGTCGTTGCGATAGGCTTTTTAATCGGTTGTCATTCAAAGAAACCGGTGGTATCTCAAAACAATTTAACGGAAGAACAACTGGCGGCTGCCCAAAATGATACCGTATCCATATCGAACGATGAACTTGAGTATGAAATCATTATCATCGAACCGGGGTTTAACATTTGGTTAATGACCAATGCCAGGCCGGAAGGATACTATTCACAGAGCTTTTTGGAAAACCGAAATTATCAATATGTCGTAGAATGGAACCAAAGGGTAATGCAATCCAGAGGCTTCGATCCGAACCTTTACCAATTGCCAATTGATTATAACCCTCAGATCGATTATGGTTATGAGGTGAATTATAAATTGTATAATTACTTTATCTATTTTCAATTGACCTACAATCAGAGATTGGGTCCATTTACCCCCAGAATTTAAATTACTTTTCTTATTTTAGCCGCCACATCATAGGGACTGTGGAGAAATTGAAAAAACGATGGGAAATCCAGAATAACTGGCAATTTATCGTTCTGTTGTCTGGGATTATTGGCTTGGGTTACAGCGCATACAAGTTGGCATTTCTTCTTTTTGAGAAACAATCGATGATCATTGTGCTGTCGGCAAGTGTTATTTTCTTTTTTGTGCTTTTAAAACTCATTTTAAAAATATTTGACCGGCTTCAAAAAAAATGGAAGGTGAAGTACCGATGGGAGCTCATAACCATTTTCTTTGTTTTTGCCATTACCGGTTCGTCATCGGTTTTTATAGGCAAACCTATCATTAAATTCGCAGGGATTACACAGGACAATTTACCGCCCACATTGTATTGGTTCCTATACATCCTCATTGGCTTTGTATTCTATCAGTTATTACTGGTTGCCATTGGCTGGATTTTTGGCCAGTATCAATTTTTTTGGGACTTTGAGAAGAAAATGCTTTCAAGAATGGGTTTAAAACGACTTTTTAGCAAGTGAGTGATTTAAAACGACATATTGCTTTTCGGCTGACGACCATAGGTGTGGTTATTCTATTGTTCCTGCCTCACGTCGTGAAGATGGTTCATATTTCCGACCATCATGCCCATAACCATTGCACTGGAGAGACCTCGACTCACATTCATAAGGTTGATCTGGATTGTGATTTCTTAAAATTTCAAATACAAAAGAATGTCACCTTTGAAACAGGTGTATTCGATCTGTTTTCCGAACTGGAACCGCAGGTAAAAGTAATTTTACAATATGGCTTTTTAAGCGATTATCAACAACTGCAATTTTCGCTTCGCGGTCCGCCCCAGATTAATTTAGTTTAAACTGAAAATGGGAGTGTCTCCCATAACATTTACTAAATTAATTTAATTCTAATGAAAAAACTTACATGTATTATATGTTGTCTTTACGGGCTGTTAACGCATGCTCAAAATGAAATAAAAGGACAAATTATCGACGCCAGCACGAATCAATCGATTGAAGGCGCCAACGTTTACCTTCCGGAATTGGAAAAGGGCACCACAACGGACGCAGAGGGCATGTTTTACATTAAAAACATACCCAATGGTCCTCAAAATTTCATCATCTCTTTTATAGGCTACGGAACCCGTTCGGTCTATTATGTCTTTCCGGGCAATGACTTTTTTAAAATTGAATTAAACCCTACAGTCATTGAAATGGAAGATATCATCATTTCAACCCCCTTTCATAAACTTCAAAGTGAAAATGTGATGAAAGTAGACAAGGAAAGCGTGATGGAGTTAAAAAAGCAGGGATCCATAACACTGTCTGAGGGGATTTCAAATCTCACCGGGGTTAATACCATTTCAACAGGTTTAGGTATAGGCAAACCCGTGATAAGGGGATTGAGTAGTAACCGGGTATTGGTTTACACTCAAGGCGTTCGACTTGAAAACCAACAATATGGCGGTGAACACGGTCTTGGGCTGAGCAGTAATGGTGTCGAAAGCATTGAAGTCATCAAAGGCCCCGCTTCCCTACTCTACGGTAGTGATGCACTTGGAGGTGTACTTTATATTAATCCGGAAAAATTCGCAGCCAGCAACGCAACAGAAGCTGATGTCTCTACCGCATATTTTAGTAACACGCGTGGTTATAATTCCAATCTCGGGATAAAACAATCCGGAGAGCATTATAAATTTATATTTCGGGCCGGTGTTACCGAGCATTCGGATTACCAAACTAAAAATTACCGTGTAACCAATTCAAGATTCAGGGAAGTGGATCTTAAAGGAGGCATAGGGTATCAAAACAGACATTTTAAAACAGATTTAAGATACAATGTAAACCTGTCGAAGTTGGGCCTTCCTGAAACGATCGGTGAGCAGTCCACTCAAAGGCGCCCCCTGTTACCTTATCAGGAGGTTGGTAACCACGTGCTAAGTTCAAAATCTACTATTTTCTTTAATTCCTCTAAGTTGGATTTTAATGTTGGTTTGATTTACAATGATCGGAAGGAGTTTGAGGAGCATCATCATGAAGACGAAGACCATGAGGATGAAGAACATGAAGAACACGAAGGCGAAGATGATGATTTAGAAACGCTTGAACCTGCCTTACACATGAAATTGAAAACCTTGAATTATGATGTAAAATACCATCTTCCGGAACGTGGTAAATTTGAAACGATTGTTGGGGTTCAAGGCATGACCCAGTCCAATACAAATTATGGTGAGGAAACATTAATTCCGGATGCTACAACCAATGATATTGGCGTTTTGGCCACCTCACACATCCATTTCGAGCAGGCTGATTTACAGCTGGGCGTGCGCTACGATCATAGAAGAATCAATGTGTTTTCAGGACTTCAGAAGCACTTTAACAGTTTTAATGCAGCAATTGGTTTAAAAACCAATCTCTTTAAAACCCTGACAACACGAGTTAATCTCGCCTCCGGATTTAGGGCACCTAACCTGGCGGAATTGGCTTCTGATGGTTCTCACGAAGGCACCAACAGATACGAAATTGGAAATGCAGACCTGAGCAATGAAAATAACCTTCAGTTCGATCTGTCACTGGAATATAAGAGTGATCACCTCGAGTTTTTTGTGAACGGGTTTTATAATGCCGTTTCGAATTATATCTTTTTATCACCTAATGGCGATTTCATTGATGAAGACCCAGTATTTGTGTACCTTCAGGATGACGCCAGATTGTATGGTGGAGAAATAGGCTTTCATATACACCCGCATCCCCTGGATTGGCTGCATTTCGAAAGCAGTTTTGAAACGGTTACCGGCAAACGAAGTCAGAATAATTATTTACCATTAATACCTGCCAATGCCCTCACCAATGTGTTACATGCCGAATTTGAAAATAAATGGTTAACTAATGGCTATGCCTTCATTAAGAACAATCTTGTATTTAGTCAGAACAATACAAGTCAGTTTGAAACACCCACCGCCTCCTATCAATTATGGAGTACCGGCGCCGGAGGGACCATAGAAGTCTTTAACAATCCTTTGGACCTCGTGATCTCCATGACCAATATTTTCGATAAGGCCTACATTAGTCATCTATCGCGATTAAAACCGGATGGCATTTTTGATATTGGAAGAAATTTCAGTATTGAACTTACCTACAGGCTTTAAGGCAGGTTATAAATTGCTATGAGGGATGAATAAAAAAACAGATCGCGCGGTAGGTACATTAAGGAAGTCATTATAAAGTAACCATGCCCTGCCTATCCCCTTACGATTTTGTAACCAGGAATGGTGAAAATTGTCCTGTGAATTTTGAAAATTCACAGGACAATTTCAAAAATTCACAGGACAATTTTGAACTCCCCTGCTTATAAAACTAGTCCTGAAAAACGATAAACAATAAAAGCTATAAGCAGTAAAAGAAAAACCTTCCCTGGAAAGGATTACAGAAATAAATTAAGCTTCACTTTTAGAGAAGACATAAGTGTATATCCACATTAAGGTAAAGGTCGGAATCACATCCAGCCCGGGCAGTATTTCCTCAATAAACGAAATGACACCTGCTATTTTACCGGGTTTACCTTTGTAAAGTCTGGTCATGATCCACCCGGAAAGTGGTGCCCATATAATATCCGTAAATTCGCCTATGCCCGGTATTGCAAAAGATACGTATCCTATGGCGTCACATAAAATACTTATTGCCAATATTTTATATTTGTTCATATCAGGTGAAAGCAAGCCCTTATTTTCCAATAAGTTTTAAGAATTCATTCCGCGTTTCAATTTTCTCAAACTGACCTCGAAATCCCGAAGTTGTGGTAATTGAGTTTTGCTTCTGTACACCGCGCATCATCATGCACATATGAGAGGCTTCAATGACCACAGCCACACCTTGTGGTTTTAAGGTATTGTTTATACAGTCCAAAATTTGTTCATTGAGTCGTTCCTGAACCTGCAAGCGTCTGGCAAAGATATCGACCACCCTGGGAAGTTTGCTCAGCCCGACAATGTGACCGTCAGGGATGTATGCAATATGTACTTTTCCAAAGAAGGGTAGTATATGATGCTCGCATAAAGAATACAATTCGATATCCTTAACGATGACCATTTCATTATAGGACTCCTTAAACATGGCACTCGTAAGCACTTCAACAGGATCCTGGTGATAGCCCTGTGTTAAAAACTGCATGGCTTTGGCAGCACGTTCAGGTGTTTTTAAAAGACCATCCCGTAAGCTGTCTTCACCCAAATCTTCAATGATGTTCTTGTAACGCTCCTTAACATCGTCGGTTACCTGCATATTGTATTCTTCAAAACTTCTGTATGGCATATCTATATATTTAGCAATGGTAAGATATACAATTTTAAGCTTTTAAATGCGTATTTACAGGCCAAAAAAAATCTGTAATTCCCCTTTTATGCAATCTTGTCTGATCTGAATTGTACATACCAGGTTAAAGTGTTAAATTCACCATCTATTTTTACTTGGATATGATCATTGCAAAAAACATCCATAAATACTATGGTAATTTACATGTATTAAAAGGGGTTAACATTCAGATCGAAAAAGGGGAAATTGTATCTATTGTCGGTGCCTCGGGCGCAGGTAAAACCACCCTATTACAAATATTAGGTACCTTGGATGTGGCCTCATCAAAGGAAGACTATACCCTAGAAATTAATGCGACCGATATCAGGTCGCTTGGCGATAAAAGTATGGCCAGGTTCAGGAACGAACATATCGGTTTTATTTTTCAATTTCACCAACTATTACCTGAATTCACAGCTCTTGAAAACGTTTGCATCCCGGCGTTTATAAAGGGAGCCAAAAAAACGGATGCCGAGAAGCGAGCCCAGGAGATACTAGATTTTTTGGGACTTAAAGAGCGTTATCATCATAAACCCAATGCACTCTCCGGGGGTGAACAGCAACGTGTGGCTGTAGCCCGGGCATTAATCAATAGCCCGGATCTTATTTTTGCCGATGAGCCTTCCGGTAATTTGGATAGTGAATCGGCAGAAAACCTGCATCAGTTATTCTTTAAACTAAGAGAAGAATTTGGTCAAACCTTTGTTATTGTTACCCATAATGAAGAATTGGCCAATATGGCAGATAGAAAGTTGGTTATGGTCGATGGTAATTTTGTTTAATAGTGAACATGACCACTACCGAATTACAGGAATTTTTAGATGCCAAGGTAGCCCAATACAATCATCCCAGGTTCATTGAAACCGATCCCATTCAGATCCCACATTCATTTAGTAAAAAGGAGGACATTGAAATAGCGGGTTTTTTAACGGCAACCATTGCCTGGGGTAACAGGAAAAGTATCATCAACAATGCAGGGGGTTTAATGGCCTTACTTGATCATGCACCTCATGATTTCGTTCTAAACCATTCCAAACAGGATTTAAAAAGCCTGACACACTTCGTACACAGGACATTTAATGGGGAAGATTGCAAGCAGTTCGTGCGATCCCTGCAACACATCTATAAATTTCACGGTGGTCTGGAATCCGTGTTCGCCAAGCACGCTGAAAAGACGTCACTCCAAGGCGCCATTTCTCGTTTCAAATCACTTTTTTTTGAAATTGAGCATTTACCCAGAAGCAAAAAGCACATCAGTGATCCATTGAAAAATTCTGCCGCTAAGCGCCTAAACATGATGCTCAGATGGTTCGTGAGAAAGGATAATTCTGGAGTAGATTTTGGCATCTGGAAAAGCTTGTCCCCTTCCCAGTTATCTTGTCCTTTGGATGTACATTCAGGAAATGTGGCACGCAAATTAGGATTATTAAATCGTAAACAAAATGATGCAAAAGCTCTTGAAGAACTGGATAATAATCTTAGAAATCTGGACCCTTCGGACCCTGTAAAATATGACTTTGCATTATTTGGATTGGGTGTGTTTGAAGGATTCTAACAGCTATTCACCCTTAATTAGATGCGCAATTATTAATGTGTAGAGATAATAAATCAGCGAATAGAATAGAATGATTAATACGGCAAAGGTCGACTCTAATAGGTTCACATATTATATTTCTTCTTTAACCAAAAGGAAACCTTGACTAACATAATCAGGGCAGGCACTTCCACCAAAGGCCCTATAACACCCGCAAAGGCCTGTCCTGAATTCAGACCAAAAACAGCTATGGCCACTGCAATAGCCAGTTCAAAATTATTACCTGCTGCTGTAAAAGCTACTGACGCAGTTTTATCATATTCACCACCCATGCCCTTGGTGAAAAAGAAACCGATGATAAACATTACAGTGAAGTAAACCAACAATGGAATGGCAATAATCAAAACATCCATCGGAATTCGGACAATCAGTTCCCCTTTAAGTGAGAACATCACCACAATGGTAAATAGCAATGCAATCAATGTAAGTGGTGAAATTGTTGGAATGAATGTTTTGGTGTACCATTCTTCACCTTTTAGTTTTACCAAACCCCATCTGCTTAAAATACCCATTAGAAATGGAATGCCGAGATAGATGGCGACACTTTCAGCAATAGTGGCAATTGAAATATCTACTATGGCGCCTTCGAAGCCCAATAAAGGTGGTAATTTCGTAATGAACAACCAGGCATAAAAGCTGTAAGCAAAAACCTGAAAGATGCTATTTAAAGCTACAAGTCCAGCTCCGTATTCAGCACTTCCTTCTGCCAAGTCGTTCCAAACCAATACCATTGCAATACATCTTGCCAATCCTATCAGGATTAATCCGACCATATATTCAGGATAGTCTTTTAAAAATATAATCGCCAATACAAACATAAGTACAGGACCAACAACCCAGTTTAGTAGTAATGAAATGGAAAGGATCTTAACATTTTTGAATACCTTGGGCAATAAGGCATAATTCACTTTTGCCAGCGGTGGGTACATCATTATGATCAAACCGATGGCTATAGGGATGTTTGTTGAACCTTTACTAAATGCATTTATGACATTTGGAATGGATGGGAATAAATACCCTAATCCTACACCAATGGCCATTGCGAGGAATATCCAAAGCGTAAGATTTTTATCTAGGAAACTTAATTTTTTAATTGCTGTCATTTTTTTGATTCGATTTGCGAAAAAACATAATAGAGTTCTGTCGCAATTTGAATACTGCGCTCCAAATATTTTTGAGCCTGTTGAGGGGTATTGTCAAAAGCCTTTGGGTCCTCAAATGTAACGGGAACGCGTTGTTCCGCACCTGGCACAAAAGGACATGCTTCGTTGGCGGAATCGCAGGTCATGATTGCGGCAAATTCTGATTTTGGGTTAAACTCATGGTCCATCTTTTTTGAAAATCCAATGATTGGGTGTTCATTTTCTGCAAATTTTATGGCATAAACAGGATTGTTCGTCTCTGAAAGCTTTTGTATCGCATACCCTTGATTACCCAGAGTTTCTGCTACCATTGGAAAAAGTGCTGTAGCCTCTGTGCCACCGGAATAACAGAATACAGTATTTATTTTAAAATAATAGGCCAAAGTTTGCGCCCATACTTGAGAAAAATGACTTCTTCTTGAATTATGGGTGCAAATGAAATTGATTCTTATGGCTTGGTTTTGATTTACCTTATTTTGAATAAAATCAATGAGCGGCTGTAAGATCATTTTACGATCTTCTCCAATGCCTTGAACTCTTATATTTTCAATGGTCTCCTTTATTTTAGGGAATAGGTCGGTTTTGGTAGGTATCATTTTAGTTTTTCTATCATTTTAAAGCAATAAAGAAATTAATCATTGTAAATTTTGTTAGCAACATTCATCTTTTGTCTGTATATCTTGATTCAGAAATTCGTGCATCAATTGTTTCATCCGCTCCCAGTTTTCCTTGTCTATGCAGTAGCATACACTCGTCCCCTCAACATTACCTTTTATCAATCCAAGATTTCTTAGTTCCTTTAAATGCTGAGATACTGTCGGTTGTGCCAGGCCTATCTCATTCACCAAATTACCACAGTAACAGCTTTCCATTTTAAATAAATGTTGCAAGATGGCCACCCGAGCCGGGTGTCCTAAAGCCTTTGCGAATAGAGAAATATCGTTTTGATAGGCAGAAAATATTTCTGATTTGGTTAAACCCATATTAAATATTTTTTAATTGTAATATTACGATTAAATAAAAATAAAACAAAAAAAATAAGGTCTGTTATTCGATTAATTTTTGCTAGTTAAAAAACCCTGTTTACCACTAAACTTTTGTATCACTTTGAATTGGTGTTCTGATCGTGTTATCATATAAAAAAAAACTCACTTCCGAAAAAGTGAGTTACCTGGTCCTGAATTTCAAACTTAAGCGGATAAAACTGTCATTTTAGTGAGCATCGTGGTCATGAGCATCACTTTGAGTTTCCCCGGATTGATTCATTGCCATGGCATGGTCATACTGACAACATTCCGGTAGGTCACTGTAAGCCTTGCTATCGGCATCAACTTTTTCAGTATCGTATCCTGAAGCGGCAATCGCATTATGAATGGCCATCTCATTGGTTTTTGAGCCATCAAATGACACGTCAATTTTCTTTTTGTTGACATCCCAGGAAGCCTTAACCACACCATCAACACCATTTGCCGCCTTTTCTATGGTCTTTTTGCACATACTGCAATTACCCCTTACACCAAAGGACAGGTCTGTAACTGCCAATTCCTTCGACACCGCTTCAGAGCTGTTATCAACTTCCTTTTTGACTTCATTTTTGCAAGCCATTAATCCCAGTGCTCCAATAAGAGCGATACTAAAAATTATGTTCTTCATTGTTAAAAATTTAATTAAAGTTTATAGTATTTATTCTATTACTTGTCTTAATTCTCCACCTTTTTGCGTGATATCACAATTTATAACTACAAATTAAGAATAATATAAATTGAACTCCTAAAAAAGGTCCTGAACAAGACTGTATTTTACTTATTTTTAAAAGCGTAGCTCTGTTGCTCATGGCTAAATGGATTGATGTCTTAATCGTAGGGCATTGGCAATTACGGAAACCGAGCTGAAGCTCATAGCTAAAGCTGCTATCATTGGTGACAATAAAATTCCGAAAAAAGGAAAGAGGATTCCGGCAGCTATTGGAACGCCTAAAGTGTTATAAATGAGTGCAAAAAACAGATTTTGTTTTATGTTCTTCATTACGGCGTCACTTAGGTGACGGGCCTTTACTATACCCTGTAAGTCCCCTTTTACCAAAGTGATCATGGCGCTTTCTATAGCGACATCCGTTCCGGTACCCATAGCGATACCAACATCACTTTTGGCCAGTGCCGGTGCATCATTAATGCCATCACCGGCCATACTTACCACCTTTCCCATGTTTTGAATGCGTTCAACTTCCTTTAATTTATCTTCCGGTAACATATTGGCTTTATAAGTCGCTAAATTTAATTCCGATGCTACTGCCTTGGCCGTATCCTCATTATCACCGGTCAGCATAACAACATCGATACCACTCTCGTGAAGTTCTCTAATGGCCTTTGCACTGGTTTCTTTTATTTTATCGCCTATCACTACGTAACCAACAACATGATCATCGATGGCCAAATAGGAAACCGTTTTTCCCTGCTTTTGATAGGTGTTGGCCTCTACTTTCATTTCAGAAGTCAATTCGGCAGCAGCGTAGTCCATCATTTTGGCATTTCCCAATGTTACCTTTTTAGTATTTATCTCTGCTTCCACACCTTTGCCGGAGACGGCACTAAAGTGATTTGATTTTAAAACTTCTGCATGGTGTTCTTTACCATAGGTAACCGTGGCTTCTGCCAGTGGATGTTCACTGTTTGTATTGAGGGACACGATGTAATTCAATACCTCTGAAGCATCAAAGCCATCGGTAAAAGCTCCTATTTTTTCTACTGTTGGTTTACCTTCTGTGAGGGTTCCGGTTTTATCAACTACCAAAGTGTTCACTTTATGCATTTTTTCAAGAGCTTCCGCATTTTTAATCAATACCCCTTTTTGAGCCCCCCTGCCAACACCAACCATAACAGACATGGGTGTGGCTAGTCCCAATGCGCATGGGCAGGCAATGATCAACACCGCTATAGCATTGACCAATGCATAGACATAAGCAGGGTCAGGACCCCAAATGGCCCATATGATAAACGTAATGATCGAGATCAGTACCACAATGGGAACAAAATAGGCCGATACTTTATCTGCCAGGTTCTGAATAGGAGCACGACTTCTACTGGCATCGTTGACCATTTGAATAATTTGAGACAGTAAGGTATCACTGCCCACCTTTTCAGCTTGGATCAGAAAGGTTTGATTTCCATTAATAGTCCCACTACTGACCATGTCTCCTTTGGTTTTACTTACGGGAATGGGCTCTCCGGTTATCATCGACTCGTCAATACTGGTTTCACCCTCCGTAATTCTGCCATCAACGGGAATTTTATCCCCCGGTTTGACTTTAAGTATATCGTTTAATTCGATCAAGCTAATATCCACTTCCACATCTTCACCATCAATGACCCTGGTGGCTTTATTTGGTGCTAAATTTAATAAGGCCTTAACGGCGGAATTGGTTTTGCTGTGTGCTCGAGCCTCTAAAAGCTGACCCAACAGAACTAAGGTCAGAATGACCGTTGCCGCTTCAAAATACACATGAACATTACCCGCATCCGTTTTAAATTGGTCCGGAAAAACATTCGGAAACAACAGGCCTATCACGCTGAATAGCCATGCCACCCCCGAGCCTATGCCAATAAGGGTAAACATGTTGAGATGCCAGGTTATTACACTCTTATAGGCGCGTTCAAAAAACATCCAGGTGGCATAAAATACCACAGGAAGAGATAACACGAACTGCAACCCGTTCCAGTACCTCTGTTCCATGATAGGGTATAACGGGTTATCATGAAGCATTTCACTCATGGCGATGAGGAAAACAGGCAGGGTAAAGCTGATGGCCACCCAAAATTTCTTCAGCAATTTTTTATAGGTCTTTTCTTCTGCAGAAAGATCGGGTTTCATTGGTATAAGGTCCATCCCACAAACAGGACAAGAACCGGCCGTATCACGAACAATTTCCGGATGCATGGGGCAGGTCCATTGTCTGGCTTTAGACGTCGAAAGCTGTTGTTCCTCGACTAAATCCATCCCACAAACTGGACAATCGCCCGGTTGATCATATGTTTTATTCCCCTCACAATGCATCGGACAATAAAAGATCCCCGTACCTTTTTCTTCAGGCTGCATTTTCTTTTTTGGTGCCGGAGGATGATGATGCGCTCCATGTTTATGGATACTGTATCTGCTTCCGTCGGCTTTTAAAGCTTTTTGAAAGGTTTCCAGGGCAATATGGATTTCCATGTCGATAGTTGCTTCGGCTTTTTCCAGATTAACCTTAGCCTCAATTACACCTTCGACCTTCGAGAGTGTTTGCTCGACATGACTGCGACAACCATTACAGGTCATGCCGTGAATATGATACGTGTGTTTCATTGTTCTCTTAATTGTGATTGCGACAGGATACCTATTTTAGTCGTTAATTTGAAAAGTAACATATCATAATTTTAAAGATTAGCAATACCGCCACTAATCTTAAGCGTATTTATAGCCTTAAAGAAAATGTTAACATGTGTTAATTCCTTTAGTTTAACAACTAAAAGCAATATTTTAGATTGCCAAAATTAGATGAATATAATGAAATTTTTACGAATTATTGTCTGTTTCATCGTGACACTCACCTATGCCCAAAACCGGAAAATTCCGGTCGATACCATGGTTGTAACGACCCATACAGCTACTGTTAAGGGAGTTAACTTTCAATATACGGCGACCACCGGGATGCAGCCTGTCTGGAACGCGGATGGGGCGCCCATTGCCACCTTGTACTATACCTATTACCAGCGCAATGTAAAGCAAAAAGAAAAACGCCCTCTGATTTTTTCATTTAATGGAGGCCCGGGGTCGGCTTCAGTTTGGATGCATATGGCCTATACCGGACCAAAACTGTTGCAAATTGATAGTGAAGGCTATCCGCTCCTACCCTATGGTGTTCGCGATAATCCGCATTCCATTCTTGATATTGCCGATATCGTATATATAAATCCTGTGAATACGGGGTATTCAAGAATGATTCCCGATGATGAAGGTAAATTACCGGACCGAAAAACATTTTTTGGTATCAATGCAGATATCAAATATCTGGCAGAATGGATAACGACCTTTGTTTCTCGAAACAGTCGATGGCATTCACCCAAATACATTATAGGCGAAAGTTATGGAGGGGTGCGTGTTATGGGATTAGCTAATGCCCTTCAAAGCAATGAATGGATGTTCCTAAACGGGGTTATCATGGTATCGCCTGCCGATTATAAGTTATACGGGACGAACCAACCCGTATATTCCGCATTAAATTTACCCTACTTCACTGCGGCGGCCTGGTATCAAAAGGCCTTACCGCGGGCATTGCAGGAGAAGGATCTTTTAGACATTTTGCCGGAAGTTGAAAATTTTTCGATTCAGTCACTCATGCCGGCTTTAGCCAAAGGTGGATTTATCTCAGAACAGGAAAAGCTACAGATGGCCCAAAAAATGAGCTATTATTCGGGTTTAAGTGAAAAGGCCATACTGCAAAACAACCTGGACATCCCAACGAGCTTTTATTGGAAAGAACTCCTTCGGGACAAAACGGGGCATATCATTGGACGTTTGGACTCCAGGTACCTGGGAATTGACAAGAGAGAGGCCGGTGATGCTCCAGATTACAGTCCGGAGTTCAGCGCATGGAAGCACGCTTTCACACCGGCAATTAATTATTACATTAAAGAACATCTTAATTTTGAAACGGATGTCAAATACAATGTCATGGGGGATGTTAACCCATGGGATAAAACCAACGACAATACGAGAGATCAGTTACGCCAGGCCATGGCCCAAAATCCGTATCTGAAGGTCCTTATACAATCGGGCTATTACGATGGTGCGACCACCTATTTTGCTGCAAAATATACGATGTGGCAAATTGACCCGAGTGGGAAAATGAAAGATCGGTTTACGTTTAAAGGCTATAGAAGTGGCCATATGATGTATTTAAGACAAGAGGATTTGGCAACGGCTAATGATGATCTCAGGACCTTTATTAAAAACTCCCTATCCTTTGGGAAAGTGGCTAAATATGAATAAAATACTTCAGTAAGCGAACAAAACGCATACATTTATTCTGAAATCATTTACACCGCGTGTAAATGTTATTTGTGAAACACTTAAATAGAAAAGCCCTGCCCAAAACATATTAAGGACAGGGCGTTCAAATATGTATTTATTGAACTTCTAACCTTTTAACCAGGCTTCTCTCAGGACTATCTGGGCCTCAGTGGCATCTGATTTTTCAATGAGACCTTTTCCAAGGGTATAGCCCTGAGTTGTAGTGGTGTCTATAATTATTTCTTCACCCTGACGATGCAATACAACCAAAATATCCTGTCCCGGCTTCCAAAAAAACACCTCCTGTAAAATCTCGTTGGCATTTTGTAGGGTTAATTCATTTCCATTTATGGTTTTTATGACATCATTAGGCTGAATGCCTTGCGCCTCCCAGAAGCTGTTCTCCAGTGCCATTTCCGTAAAGAATATGGTATTGCTTTGAGGATCCCCACTTACAATAGGAGCACCATTCATAAGAATGTAGTTAGCTTCAATTTTGGACTCCCCTATTTCCAGCCCAACTTTATCCAGAAAATCATCGTAATTAATCGGGATATCCCCAATGACATGGGTGTCAAAGAACTCCCGCAATGAAGGGTAGGTCATTTCAACAATTTCATCAAACAGGGTGTCGTCATCAAAGGGCTTGTCTTTGCCATATTTGGTCGACAGTGCCTTCATTAAAGACAGGATGCCACGCTCACCGTTACTTCCTTCCCGTATCAAAATATCGACGCACATGCCAATAAGTGCTCCCTTTTGGTAAACATTGATATACTGATCCTTATAGGGTTGTTTAAGAACGTTTTCACTCATTATGGTAAAACTCATGGCATCATTCATTTGCATAGAACTTTGCATCTTCCCCAAAATTTTGTTGTAAAATGCTTCTTTCTCCACCAAACCCTGGTTCACTTGAAATAAAGTTGCAAAATATTCCGTCACACCTTCATACATCCATAAGTGTTTGGAAAATGTCGGGTTATTATAATCGAAATAGTGCACGTCTTCCGAATGGACGGTCAAAGGCGTTACAATATGAAAAAATTCATGAGACACGACATCAATCAGACTACTTGCCAGGGCCTCCTCGGCCATTTGCTCGGGCATAACGACCACTGTTGAGGTATGATGCTCAAGGGCTCCAAAACCCTTTGGTGAATCTTTTTTACCTTCAGACAGATAGACATATATATCGTAACGCGGGGTACTGTTGATATCGCCCAGATAGGACTTCTGAGCCTGCATCATTTTATAAATGGTCGTTTTAAGGGATGCCGCCGTGTGCACTTTATTGGGGGAATAGACACTCAAGACAATTTTAATGTCTCCCACTTGAAATTCCTCGACATCCAGAGCACCATACATCATAGGATTGTCTGTAATTTCAAAATACCGATCGGCTTTATAGGTGTTAATCATCGTAGCACCATCTTCACTGTATTTGGTTCCTATATTCTGCAAGGCTGAAGTATGTACCAAGTCCTTGGGTGCTGTTACAGTAACGGTGTAGGAATTGTTCCTCAGCGCATCAAAATACCCGATAAATCCGTGCAGGTTTAACACAAAATTGTTGGGTTCTATATTGGTGCCAGCGGGTGAGAACGGGGTGTCCTTGCCAATACCTCCTTCTTCCTCGATATCATAAGTGTCATTTACGAGGTATGTCACCTTATCGAGTTCCTTCGCATTACTTATCGACCATGAATTCGTATCCAATTTACTCACGGTCATTTCCTTACCCTGGTAATCTAAAGCTTTAAAGTTGTCCACATATTTTCCAAAATCACTGACGGCATAGGTACCTTGAACCACCTTTGGCAACCTGTAAATAACAGTTTCTGTGGTGAACCTTCCCGGATCGATACTCACAGGCACTTTATCATTACTGACACCATTTAAATCAACTGCAGTTAAAATAGGTGTGTTAATGGCTAAATCATTGGCTGTGTTTATACGTGTACCACAACTTGATAAAATAAGTGTTGCCAGGAAAAGGCTAAGGAATCGAGTTTTCATATTGATATTTAATTTTAAAGGTGACGCCAAAAATACCATTATGTTACAGCTCTTTTTCCTAAGGTTATGTTAAATTAGCGCCATGAGTCTACCCTTAATAAGTATTCTGACACCATTTAAAAATACAGAATCTTTTATAACTGAATGTATCGATTCCATACGAAACCAGACCTATTCCAATTGGGAATTAGTCATTGTTGATGATGGTTCTACAGACAGGAGCTATGACCTTGTTGAAAGCTATCAAAAACGAGATCCAAGGATTCAACTCCTTAAAAATTCGGGAACCGGGATTATAGATGCGCTGCAATTGGCTTTAGAACAGGCTTCAGGTACTTTTATTACACGCATGGATAGTGACGACATCATGGCTCCGAATAAACTGGAGGTTCTGGCAAATAACTTAATGAGCCATGGCAAAAAGCATGTTGCCATAGGCTTGGTGCGCTATTTCTGTGCCGATGGCGTAGGCGAAGGTTATAGGCATTATGAAAGCTGGTTAAACGATCTCACCAAACTGGGAACCAATTATACTGAAATCTATAAAGAATGTGTCATTCCCTCACCCTGTTGGATGATCCATAAGGACGATTTAATGGCCTGTGGAGCCTTTCATCCGCGGCGATATCCGGAAGACTATGATTTGACCTTTCGATTTTACAAACATCAGTTCAAGTGTATCCCATGCGACCATGTCTTGCATTATTGGCGGGATTACCCGACACGAACGTCCAGAACACATGTTCATTATGAACACAATCATTTTACGGCATTAAAAACACATCACTTCATTGCTATTGATTATAACCCCGATAAAAAATTAGTGGTCTGGGGTGCAGGCAGCAAAGGCAAAAAAACGGCAAAGATCCTTTTAGAGCACGGGATTGCATTCGAATGGATATGTAATAATCCCAATAAAATTAGTCGCAGCATCTATGGTAAGGTTCTACTGCCTTTCGGCCATTTAAGATCATGGCGCAACACGCAGAGCATTATTACCGTAGCAAACAAAAAGGCTCAGAAAGAGATTCGACACTATTTGGGCACCTTGAATCTGCGTCCCGTTAGGGATTACGTCTTCTTTTGTTAATCCTATTGTAATACCTGTAACTGCTGAGATTTAAAGGATTGGATGATAACCCCCTTGATGTATTTTAACGGACTTTTACGGGATACAAAAATTATTATTCCAGGATGGAGCAGAATGAAAAAAAATATGTACGTTTGATAAACCGTTAGCAGCATGCAGTTTAAAAACCCCGAAATTCTTTATGCTTTAGTTTTACTGCTAATTCCAATTATTATCCACCTTTTTCAATTGCGTCGATTTAAAAAAGTGGATTTCACCAATGTGGCCTTCTTAAAAAAAGCAAGCCTGCAAACCAGAAAAAGTTCCGAAATAAAAAAATGGCTTGTTCTGTTGACCAGACTTTTATTATTTGCTGCGATAATCATTGCCTTTGCCCAACCCTACACCTCTAAAACCAGGGGTCAGACTAAAACGGAAAACGTTATTTATTTGGATAATTCGTTTAGTATGCAAGCCAAGGGAAACCAGGGTGAATTATTTAAACGCGCTGTCCAGGATGTCATTGCAAACGTACCTCAGGATGCCGTGGTTTCAATCTTTACCAATGATGCCGTGTTTAAAAACACTACCATTGATGCGGTAAAGAATGAATTACTTCGCCTGGAGTATTCTGCGTCCCAATTACCGTATAAAGCCGCCTTATTGAAAAGTAATTTATTACTGGAAAACAATAAAAATAGTCTGAAAAATATAGTGTTCATTTCAGATTTTCAGGACTATGACAACAGTCTCAATGAAGTTATCGATCCCTCAGTAAATCTCCACCTGGTGAAATTAAGTCCGGTGAACACAGCCAATATATCTGTTGACAGTATTGCTGTATCGAGTGCAAATGCAACCAACCTGGAATTAGCTGTATTCCTAAAGAACAGCGGGGATTTGATCGATAATTTACCGGTTTCATTGTACAACGACAATGACCTTGTTGCAAAGACTTCTGTTGAATTGGACCGATCTTTAAGTACGTTATTTTCAATTCCAAGTAATACGGCTTTTAAGGGTCAGATTGTTATTGATGACGGGGCCTTACAATTTGATAATATTTTATATTTCAATTTAAACGACATCAAAAAAATAAATGTTTTGGTTATCAATCAGGCTGATGACAGCTTTCTAAAGCGTATTTATACTAAGGATGAATTTAATTACAAGGCCTTTGAAATAAATCAACTGGACTATAATCTTATAAGTGACCAACAGCTCATCATATTAAATGAATTGGATCAAATACCGAATTCACTTGCCACCTCTTTAAAAGCATTTGCCAGGCAAGGTGGTTCTATTCTGGTGGTTCCCGCAGAAGCGATTCATACGAGATCCTACAACGATTTGCTTATTGATTTCAACATAGCTCTTGATAGTTTCAATTTAAATGAAAAACGTATCACCGAGATCAATTTCTCACATCCGCTCTACGCGAATGGGGTTTTTGAAAAACAGATCAGCAATTTTCAGTACCCCAAGGTAAAAGGACACTACAGGGTGAATACAAATAAGGCCTCCTCTGCCTTAAAATTCGAAAATGGTGCTACCTTTTTGTCTCAAGGGAAAAACCTGTATTTATTTGCTTCGCCCCTAAGTGGTGATAACTCTAACTTTGTCAATTCGCCCTTAATCGTTCCGTCATTGTATAATATAGGCAAATACAGTCTTAAATTGCCTCGCTTATATTACACCATTGGCAGAAATAACAGTTTTGATGTAGCAACTCAGCTGCAACAGGACGATATCCTGACACTGGTCAAAAATGAGATAAGCATTATTCCACGTCAGCAGCAATACAACAACAAGGTGGTTATTAAAACTGAGGAAAGTCCCGAGGTTGCGGGAATCTATTCCATAAACTCAAAAGATCAGGTGTTATCTCATGTCAGTTTCAATTATCAACGAACAGAAAGTGATTTAACCTACAAAGACGTTTCAAACTCAGATCAGGTTCTTGTGAACAATTCTGTGAGCGCGGTTTTTGATGCTATAAAAAGTGATACAAAAATGAATGCCTTATGGAAATGGTTTGTTATTTTTGCACTGCTGTTACTGATAATAGAAATGCTCATCTTAAAATATTTTAAATGAATGTACTTATAAAGTCCGCTACAATTATAGATCCTGAAAGCGAATTTCACAATACGACTCAGGATGTATTAATTGAAAAGGGCGTAGTTACGCGAATTGGAAATTATCTAAAAAATCCCGGCAACTATAAGGAAATTCAGTTTAACAACCTTCACATTTCACAAGGATGGTTTGATAGCAGTGTAAGTTTTGGAGAGCCGGGTTATGAAGAACGTGAAACGATTACAAATGGACTACATACAGCGGCTTTATCGGGATTTACTGCAATAGCACTGAACGCTGATACCAATCCAATTATCGATACCAATGCAGATATTGCCTTTGTACTATCAAAATCGAAGGACAATGCCGTAACCTTGTTACCCATGGGAGCATTGACCTCTAACAGCAATGGTACGCATTTAGCGGAGCTCTTCGATATGAAATCTGCCGGAGCGGTTGCTTTTTATGATTACAAAAAGTCGGTTTCCAATCCGAATCTGATGAAAATTGCATTGCAATATGCAAGTAACTTCAGTGGTTTGGTGTGCTCCTTTCCTTTAGATCAGGACATTTCGAGAAATGGTGTCATGAATGAGCATGTTGCCAGTACAAAACTTGGTCTTAAGGGTAATCCTGCGCTGGCGGAAGAACTTCAGGTGTCTCGCGATTTGTTTCTCCTGGAATATACAGGTGGTAAATTACATATACCGACCATTTCCACAGCGAGATCGGTCGCCCTAATCAAAGAAGCCAAAGCCAAAAAATTAGACGTTTCCTGCAGTGTTGCCATACACAACCTGTGCTTTACCGATGATGCGTTATCCGATTTTAACACCAACTTTAAAGTCCAGCCACCCTTGAGAACGCAAAAAGATATTGGTGCCTTAATTGACGGTCTTAAGGACGGCACCATTGATATGGTTACCAGCGATCATTCCCCTATAGATATTGAAGAGAAAAAGCTGGAGTTCGATCGGGCAAATTATGGGACCATTGGTTTAGAAAGTGCTTACGGGGCATTGCAAACCGTCTTATCAACAGAAAAATGTGTGGAGGTGTTAACAAGAGGAAAATCCCGCTTTGGAGTGCAACCAGTCCCCATCGCAATAGGAAACATATTGAATGCCACCCTTTTCAATCCTGATGATACCTATGTTTTTGAAAAAGGAGACATCAGTTCCAAATCCAAAAATGCCATATTTGAAGGTGCTCAATTAAAGGGTCGCGTGTATGGCATCTTTTCTAATAATAAACTAGTCTTAAAGAAATAAGCATGCATCAGCAAGAGATAAACGATGGAAAAACATTGGCTTTTGTGAGCTATATCACCATTATAGGCACCATTATTGCCTATTTTATGAATAACGATAAAAAAAACCCATTCATTAGTTTTCATACACGTCAGGCACTAGGCTTATGGCTCACCTATTTTATCTTGGGATGGCTTATTAGTGCTGTAGATAGTTGGTACGCTACCCTGGGATTCTGGATTTTCTTTAGTGTGCTATTTGTGTATGCCATTGTAAGTGCCATTGGTGGTAAAACCCGACCGGTCCCTCTTGTGGGGCATTTGTTTCAAAACTGGTTTTCAAGTATAGGACACTAAATTTTAAATACCTTGCCTTCTTTGCACCATATCATTCGCGAATCCAGTTTAAAGGAAAATGCACCACTGCTCATCATGCTGCATGGTTACGGTAGTGACGAAAATGATTTGTACTCCTTTTCACAGGAATTACCAGAAGAACTTTTTGTTATTTCGTTGCGAGCGCCCTACACCATGCAACCCTTTGGATACGCCTGGTATAGCATTAATTTTGAGGCAGAAAAAGGGAAATGGAGTGATAATGATCAGGCGATACAATCTCGTGATCTAATCGCTAATTTTATTGATGAAGCCGTTGTAAATTACCCTGTAAATAAACACAATATAACCCTCCTCGGTTTTAGCCAGGGTACCATTTTGAGTTATGCAGTGGCATTGACTTATCCGGAAAAGGTTAAAAACATAATTGCATTGAGCGGATACGTTAACAAGGATATCATTTCAGGTGATTATCGAAAAAGAGATTATTCTCATCTGGATTTTTATTGTTCACACGGCAGTGTAGATCAGGTCATACCAGTTGAATGGGCCAGACAAACACCTTCTTTTTTACATCAGCTGAACATTAAACATTGTTACGCCGAATTTCCTGTTGGTCATGGTGTTGCACCTCAAAACTTCTATGAGTTTAAAAACTGGTTAAAAAAACGTATTTAGCTTTCTTACCAGATATCTTCATTAATGGTCGTTAAACGATCAATTAATTTTTACATCGAATATATCTGTAAATCACGGAAATAATTTCTTTTTGATAATATTTTTTGTATTTTTGTTCAACTTTTTTTGTATATTGTTCAACAATATTAAATGCTGTTAATGTCAAAAAGGAGCGCACTTCATAAAGACGTAGACCCGGTAGGTATCATAATTGGAATGGTTATGATAATTATTTGGTTCGTCAGTTTATTGGCCCTGCTGAACTGGAAGCTGAGTTTTTCAAATCCATGGGTCTATGTGGGTGTCTTTTGGCAGACACACTTATTTACAGGCTTGTTTATTACAGCTCATGACGCCATGCACGGATCAATATCCAAAAACAAGAAGTGGAATTATTGGCTGGGCTGGATCACATCTATGCTTTTCGCGTTCAACTTCTATGACAGATTGCTGGTAAAACATCATGAGCACCACAGATTTGTTGCGTCAGAGCATGACCCGGATTATCACGAATCCGGTAATTTCTGGTTGTGGTACTGGACTTTTATTAAAAAATATACAACCTTAAAACAATTAATCCTGATGACTATTAGTTTGCAGCTCTTACGATTTGTATTTCCGATAGAAAATTTATTGCTGTTTTGGATTCTACCCGGTATTTTATCAACGTTTCAACTGTTCTACTTCGGGACATATATTCCTCACAAGGATGGCCACGAACACGATAATAAGCATAAATCAAAAACCTTGAAGAAAAATCATATCCTGGCTTTTTTCAGCTGTTATTTTTTTGGTTATCACTATGAACACCACGACGCGCCCGGAGTACCATGGTGGCGACTTTGGCAATTGAAATAGACTCGTATACTCTTCTGCACTGTACTTTAAAGTGTATCGGTGATTCCTAATGGATGTGCTTTTACATACTTACAAATCTTAAGTAGCGTTCGTTTTTCATCCTGACACCGCTCTAAAAATAATCTTCGTATTTAGAAATCTATTGCATATTAGCGGACAATGCCTAACTTATGGTCATAAAACCATTGACATGAAATTAATATATAAAATGGCTGTCTGTTGTTTTCTTGCCTTACCTTTTCCAGGAGTCTCACAAAACAGTTCACATTTTAAGGATATCAATACTGAAGTCTGGGAAAATTTCACAAAAGCTTTCGAAACCTACGATGTCGAATTGTTTTCGCGTCTCCATGACGAAGAATTAATTCGAGTGAGCGGCGATGGAAAATCAATACGGGGAAAGACATCATACCTCGCAGTATATAGGGAGCGTTGGCAGCATAAGTCCGGTTCACAAACCATTTCATTTCGGTTTTTAGAACGTATATGTGACGGGAATATAGCCTCGGAAAGAGGTATATACAAAATAACGCGTCAATTACATACCCCGAATGAAAGGTCGTATTACGGTAAGTTTCATGTCCTTTTAGTTCGGAAAAATGAGCAATGGAAAATCTTAATGGATTACGATTCTTCAGAGCATCATTCAATAAATGAAACAACTTATGCGTCAGCTTCAGAATTACATGATTTTCAGAAATTTAAATGATACCAACTCATCAATGCCGGAGTTGGGATCAATTTTTAAGCTTTTACTAAAGCACTATTTGAATGCTTGATACAATAGTTTATCTTTGCAAGCTTAAATGGATGTTGCGTTATGAACATTTCTTATAACTGGATTAAACAATTTTTAAAAACGGATTGGTCCCCGGAAGAGATAAGTGAACTGTTAACGGATCTCGGATTGGAAGTAGAAGGACTTAAAGCCTATGAATCTGTGAAGGGAGGACTGGAAGGTGTCGTTGTTGGTGCGGTATTGGCCTGTGAAAAACACCCGAATGCTGATAAATTGAAGCTTACCAAAGTCGATATTGGTCAGGAGCAACCACTTCAAATTGTTTGCGGTGCTCCAAATGTGGCCAAAGGACAAAAGGTCCCTGTTGCCACAATAGGAACAACATTGTATCCATCTGAGGGGGAGCCCTGGAAGATAAAAAAAGGGAAAATTAGAGGTGAAGAAAGTCATGGTATGATTTGTGCTGAAGATGAACTGGGACTGGGTTCATCTCATGATGGTATCTTAGTATTAGATCCAAAGATAAAAGTTGGGACACCCGCTTCTGCCATTTTTGAAATTGAAAATGATTGGATTTTTGAAATTGGCCTGACCCCTAATCGCGCTGATGCCATGAGCCATTTAGGCGTAGCCAGAGATCTGAAAGCAGGATTTATTCAAAGAGAGATTAACTTAGAGCTTATTACTCCTTCTGTGAGTGCTTTTCATGTTGACAATCGCATGCTCAAGATGGATGTGCAGGTAAAGAACAGAAAATTAGCACCCCGGTATTGTGGTGTTACCATAAGTGGATTGAAAGTTGAGGAATCACCCAGATGGCTACAGAACCGATTGTCTGCCCTAGGCCTAAAACCCATAAACAATGTAGTGGATGCTACCAATTATGTATTGCATGAGTTGGGTCAACCGCTGCACGCTTTTGATGCCATCAAAATTTCCGGTAATAAAATTGAGGTCAAAACCTTGGAGAGCGGTACAAAATTCACAACTTTAGATGGCATTGAAAGGGAGCTTCACGAAGACGACCTGATGATCTGTGATGCTAAAAAACCAATGTGTATCGCCGGCGTATTTGGTGGAATCGATTCCGGTGTAACGGAAAACACAACAAGTATATTTCTTGAGAGCGCCTATTTTGACCCGGTAAGTATTCGAAAAACTGCAAAACGTCATGGCTTAAGCACAGATGCCTCGTTCAGGTTTGAACGTGGTATTGATCCGAATATAACCGAATACGCCCTCAAAAGGGCTGCACTTTTAATTCAAGACCTTGCCGGAGGTGAAATCACCAGTGATATCGTTGATATTTACCCGGATAAGATTAAGGATTATGAAGTGCGTCTGAGTTTTGATAATGCCAAAAAGCTTATTGGAGAGGAAATTCCACGTGAAATCATTAAACGGATTCTCACGTCATTGGAAATTAAAGTGAATAATGTAACCGAGGCTGGCCTTGGATTAACGGTACCGGCGTATAGAAATGACGTGCAACGTGAAGCCGATATCATTGAGGAGATTTTGAGGGTTTATGGATATAACACTATTGCAACAACCAAAAAGCTCAGTGCGTCTATTTCGAATACATCGCGATTTGAGGATCATATCATTCAGGATACCATAGGTCATTTATTAGCGGCAAGGGGCTTTTTTGAAACCTTATCAAATTCACTGACAACACCTGAATATGTAAACTTAAGCGATCAGTTGCAAACCGAACACAATGTGACTATGCTCAATCCATTGAGCAATGATCTTTCTGTGCTCAGACAATCGCTTTTATTTTCTGGATTGGAAGCTGTTTCCTTCAATATTAACAGGAAACGTCAGGATTTAAAGCTTTTTGAATTTGGTAAAACCTATCACCAAATTGATGACCAAAGAAAAGAATTAAAACACCTGAGTATCTTAATTACGGGTAACACGGCAAATGAATCGTGGCATAGCACCAGTGTAAAAAGTGATTTTTTCTATTTGAAGGGCATAGTTATTTCCGTGTTGGAACGACTGGGAATTTCAAACTGCAGTGAGGCGCCCTTTAGAAGTGATCTGTTAAGTGAAGGCCTATGTATTGTGCAGGGAGATACACTGGTGGTTGAATTTGGTTTGGTAAAGAAATCGATCCTCAAAGCCTTTGATATTTCATTAGAAGTGCTTTATGCTGACTTCAATTGGGACGCTGTATTAGAAATTATAAAACGAAACAAAATCATTTTTGAACCCATACCGAAATACCCGCAGGTTCGACGTGATTTTGCATTACTAATCGATCACTATGTGACTTTTGAAGATATCCTCAATATTGCCAAAAGGAGTGAAAGACATTTACTTAGAGACGTCAATCTTTTCGATGTGTATCAAGGAAAAAATTTACCGCCCGGTAAAAAGAGCTATGCGGTTAGTTTTACCTTGCAAGACGACAACAAAACCCTTACCGATAAACAAATCGATAAAATCATGTCCAAAATTCAGTTCAATCTGGAAAAGGAACTGGGCGCACAATTGCGATAAGATGTTACTCTGTTAAGGCAATTATTCGCAATGGACCACCACTGCCACCCTTTATTTTAATAGGAAGGGCAAAAATCATAAAATTGTTGGACGGCAATTTATCCAGCTGGGTTAGATTTTCAAATGCAGGAATATTATGTCCTAAAAGGACAACATGACTCTTAAAATCGGTCGATTGCCCATAATCAATACTGGGTGTGTCTATCCCTATAGCATGTATATCTCTGTTCTCAACCAACCATGCCGCTGCATCAGGATCTAAACCGGGAAAGTGCAAATCTTTGATGGCTTCAGGACCACGCATTTCTGTTCCCAAATATTTAAGTTTGTCGGGATAATATTTTGAATAACCTGTTTCCAAAAGCACGATGCCCCCAACTGGTATTTGTTGCTGTTCTTTCTTTTCCCAATCCAGAATATCCGCAATACTTACTAAATAATCAGGGTTGTTTAATGCCTTCTCTGAGACATCTATCTTTATTGCTTTACCTACCAAATGCTGCAATGGAATCTGATCTACAGTTTGTCCATCCTTGGCAAAATGGATAGGCGCATCGATATGCGTACCACCGTGCTCGGCCGTCGAAAAATTATTGGCCGCATAGAAAAACCCAGCTTCTGTATCACCATATGCAACCGTATCCAGATGAAATTCCTTAGCTGTTACCCAGTAGATGGTTTCGTCTGAAAAATCGTAGGACAGATCGACGATCTTGGCGCGTGATAAAGATTCAAAATGCAACCCTTCCGCTTCCAAATTGCTTTCAGGATCGTTCTTACAGGACATGAATGATACCCAAATACATACGATGAGAATACGTCTATACATAACTTAAAAGAGTTAAATTATAAAGCAACATATTAACTGAAGCCACTCTAATGTAATCATTTAATTTAATTTGTTTATGACCCCTGTGATTTAAATTTTAAATCTGCCTTAGATTCCGTATCTTTAATACTATAATGAATAATACAAATCGATATGGCTGATTCGAATTACACCAAGATATTTACTGGTAATTTAGTGGTAAGTGAAAGAATAAAACAAAGTTTAGAGGAACTTGATATCAATGCAATTGTCAGGGAGCAAAATGAATCCGGTCTAAACCCTATCTTTGGAGGTCATGTCCTACAGGATGTGTTTGTGCATAAAGACGAACTCGACAGGGCCTTACCTATAGTGGAGACGATTAAAACGGAATTCGAAGCGCAATCCTAATCTGTACTCATGCCTAAAGACCACATTGAAATTAATGGTTTTAAACACATTAAGTATAAAACCATGTCATGTACGCCTGAGGCGTCCTTACAAAAGAGTCTGGATTTTTTTGAAGAGATGAACGGCCGACGTTCTATAAGGGAGTATGCCAAAACCCCTGTACCTCGCAAAGTCATTGAGAATATCATTAAAACAGCATCCACTGCCCCATCAGGAGCGCATAAACAACCCTGGATGTTTTGTGCTGTATCCAACCCGGAATTAAAATCGAAAATTCGGAAGGCTGCTGAAAAAGAGGAACGGGAAAGTTACACCAACCGCATGAGCGAACGTTGGCTTAAGGATTTGGAACCGCTGGGCACCAACCCGAGCAAACCATTTATTGAAGAGGCGCCCTGGCTTATTGTGGCATTTAAAAAGGTGTATAACAGGGATCAATCCGGTACGAAAAACAATAATTATTATGTTAACGAATCCATTGGTATTGCCTGTGGGATGCTTATTACAGCGATACATAAGGCCGGTTTGGTGACCCTGACCCATACCCCGAGCCCAATGCACTTTTTAACGCAACTTCTTGACAGACCGAGCAATGAAAGAGCATTCCTCCTGTTACCTGTTGGATATCCTAAAGATCCTGTTTATGTGCCTGATATCCAAAGAAAGCCTTTAAATAAGGTGGCGCAATTCTATTTATAGGTCCAGGAGAAAGCAGGCGTTTAAACAGTAACCGCGTACATTCTTTCGCGTTGTTCCTTTATTTTTTTATCCTGCATGTATTCGTCGAAGGTCATATAGCGGTCAATGATTCCGCTCGGTGTGAGCTCCACAATCCTGTTGGCCACCGTTTGTGCAAATTCATGATCATGCGTGGTCAGCAAAACGGTTCCTTTAAAGTTCTTCAAAGAGTTATTAAAGGCTGTAATACTTTCTAAATCCAGGTGATTCGTAGGTTCGTCTAACATGAGAACGTTTGCCCTCAATAGCATCATTCTGCTCAACATACAACGTACTTTTTCACCTCCTGATAATACACTGGATTTTTTCAATGCCTCTTCTCCGCTGAAAATCATTTTACCAAGAAATCCACGAATATAGACCTCCTCACGCTCTTCCTCAGTTTTAGCCCATTGCCTCAGCCAGTCGACTAAGGTCAGGTCGTTGTTAAAAAAAGCACTGTTATCCAGCGGCAAATACGATTGCATCGTGGTAATTCCCCATGAAAAGCGACCCGCATCGGGCTTTTCATTTCCGTTCAATATTTCATAAAAGGCCGTCGTTGCTCTGGAATCTCTCGAAAAGACAACCACCTTATCCCCTTTTGCCAAATTCAAATGCACATTCCTAAAAAGCACCTCACCATCAACGGAGGCAGAAAGTCCTTCAATATTCAGTATTTGATCTCCGGCTTCACGCTCACGCTCAAAAATAATGGCAGGATAACGACGACTCGAGGGTCTGATATCTGAAATATTTAATTTATCAATCATCTTTTTTCTACTGGTAGCCTGTTTGCTTTTGGCGACATTCGCAGAAAAACGTCTGATAAATTCCTCCAGTTCCTTTTTCTTTTCCTCTGCCTTCTTGTTTTGCTGGGCCCGCTGTTTCGCCGCTAATTGTGAAGATTCATACCAGAAAGAGTAATTACCCGAATAATGATTAATTTTTCCAAAATCGATGTCTGATACATGCGTACATACGGCATCAAGGAAATGGCGATCGTGTGATACAACGATCACACAATTATCATAATTGGCTAAAAAGTTTTCCAACCAGGAAATGGTTTCATAATCCAGATCGTTAGTCGGCTCATCCATTATCAGTACATCGGGGTTACCAAACAGGGCCTGTGCCAATAACACACGTACCTTTTGTTTTCCATCCAGATCAGACATCATTGTGTAATGCAAATCTTCTTTTATGCCCAGATTCGATAGTAACGCTGCTGCATCACTATCCGCATTCCACCCATTCATTTCTTCAAACTGTACCTGTAACTCTCCTATTTTGTCGGCATTCTCATCAGAATAATCGGCATATAAGGCGTCAATTTCTGTTTTGATCTTAAACAGAGGTTGATTACCCATTAAAACAGTTTCTAGAACAGGATGTGAATCGTACAAATTGTGATTCTGCTCGAGTACAGACATACGCTTTCCCGATTCCAGGGATACGTGACCTGAGGTAGGCTCCTTCTTTCCGGATAAAATCTTTAAAAAGGTGGATTTGCCCGAACCGTTGGCCCCAATAATACCATAACAATTGCCACTGGTAAACCTGGTATTAACATCATCAAAAAGAACACGCTTACCGAATTGGACAGAAAGATTAGACACTGATAACATAATGCTGAAAAAATTTTTGCAAAAGTAGAAAATTACATTTGTTAAGCGAAACCTACGGCATTTTATTTTTAATCCCTTTAAATCAGGGCATTGTAGCTATTATAAGATTTAACAGGCCCTTAACAGCACATTTTAATTACAAGAATTATTTTTGCTATAGGATTTCGGTGTGGAAACCCGAAAAATATGTGGAATTTATGAAATTTAAGATTGGAATACTTCTACTCTTCATCTTACTGATTGGATGCATGAATAATTCGGATACCGGAGAGGGCGATTATGCTTACTTCGGCGGTCAGGTTATAAATCCGAAGAATAATTTTGTTGTTTTATCTGTATCTGAAAAAGTTTTAGATACCGTTTTATTGGATAACGCCAATAGGTTTGTTTACAGAATAGACAGTCTCAAAACAGGTTTTTATACATTTAAGCATGGAGATGAGTTTCAAATGGTCCTATTAGAACCTCGGGACAGTATTATGTTTCGTCTGAACACATTGGATTTTGATGAATCTCTTGTTTTCACAGGTGTGGGTGCCAAAAAGAATAACTATTTAGTGAATGAATTTCTGAAAAATGAAGTTGAGGAGAAAATTGTCTTTAAACAATGTCAGTTAGATCCCGATATTTATGAAAATAAAATTTCTGAAGTAAGACAACAGAAACTTAAAGAGCTTTCACAATTTAAAGAAAAGTATGCGCCCTCGGAATTATTTAGCAATATTGCGATGGCGAACATCGATTACAATTACTACTTTAAAAAAGAAATCTATCCATTTGTTCATTATGGCTATAACAAAAATGAAATATTAGAATCATTGCCAAAAGATTTTTATAACTATAGAGCGTCGATTAATTATAGCGATGCCTTCTTAAAAGATCATTTTACCTATAAGTCGTTTTTACGTTCCAACATCAATAACATGGCGCTTAAAACGCATATGGACCATTCTGAAAACAAAATGTTTAAAAGAAATTCGGTCTGTTACACATTGGATAAGTTGACACTCATTGATAGTTTGATAGAAATTCCATTAATGAAAAATGAGATGCTTTACCACTATACGATTAATTTTCTCACCAAAAATGAGGAAGAAAAATATAATGAAACGGTAATGGCGTCCTATTTATCGAAGAGTAATGACACGAAGAATAATATGCTGGTCAGGCAGTATGCGGCGGCCATAGGTAATCTAAAAAGTGGTTATGAATTGCCGGACTTTATGGTTAGAGACTACAAAAACACCGAATTTAATATTAAATCGAAGATCGTATCTCCCACGGTAATCTGTTTCTGGTCACATACGGCTTTCAATCATTTTAAAGACAGCCACTCTAAACTAAAAGAACTTCAGGCCAAGTACCCGGAAGTCACCTTTATCTCTATAAACTTAGACGATTATGAGTTGGACACGGTCAAAAAGACTTTAAAACGCAACAACATGCCATTAGAGGATGAATATGTTCTCATGAATCCGATAAAAACTCGGGAACTACTGGCTGTATATCCTTTAACCAAAGCGTTTATAGTCGATGAAAATAAAAAGATCGTAAAGAGTAATTCGAATATTTTCGATCGTCATTTTGAAGAAGATTTACTTGGTGCGATCAACAGATAAATCAGTTGTGAACACAAACGTTCAATATTAAACAAATAAAAAACCGCTTCCATAATTTGGAAGCGGTTTTTTTAATTTCGAATTAGTATTAGGTATTCCCTTTTTTATAGTCCTCTAAAAATTTAGCGAGCCCAATATCGGTTAACGGATGTTTTAGAAGTCCTTCTATGGCACTTAGCGGGCCAGTCATAACATCTGCTCCTAACTTCGCGCAATCAATGATATGCATTGTATGACGCACTGAAGCAGCAAGTATTTCAGTATCAAAGCCATAGTTGTCATAAATTTGTCGAATTTCAGCGATCAGGTTTAAACCGTCTGTGGATATATCATCGAGTCGACCAATGAATGGGGAAACATAGGTTGCACCTGCCTTTGCAGCCAACAGTGCCTGACCTGGAGAGAAAACAAGCGTCACATTTGTTTTAATGCCCTTTTCCGAAAAGTATCTGCAGGCTTTTACACCATCTTTAATCATCGGGAGTTTGATTACGATTTGATCATGTAATTCGGCCAAAGCTTCTCCTTCTCTCACCATGCCTTCATAATCGGTAGAAATCACTTCAGCACTTACATCGCCATCAACAATATTACAGATGTCCACATAGTGCTTCATAATATTGTCATGTCCTGTAATACCTTCTTTGGCCATTAGGGATGGGTTGGTTGTAACCCCATCTAAAACTCCCATATTCTGTGCTTCCCTTATTTGATCGAGATTGGCTGTGTCTATAAAAAATTTCATGTGTCTTGTTTAATTTATAACTGGTTTATTTTTTGGTAAATTTACAATATTAAGAACTGTATAAGGAAAAGAAATATAACAATTTATTAAAAGTAGTGAAGGGCTTAGAGCTTGTAATGCGACATGAGTAATCTTTCATAAATGGTATCGGGTAATAACCGTTTTAACACGATAGAAAATTTTTGCATCGGGCTTCCAACTTTGTAGTGGACTTTAGGGGATTTGGTTCTCATAATTTTATAAATGACCTTTGCCATCAGTATAGGATCACTCCCGGAATCGACATGGGCATTCATCAAATCCAAAGATTTACCATAGGCCGATTTATATGGAGAATCCTCCTCTAAAGGGGCATGGTAACGTCCGGCAGCGATGTTCGTTGCAAAATCGCCCGGAGCTACATTGGTCATATATATATTAAAAGGCTTCAACTCCATTCGAAAAGCTTCAGTTATGAGTTCTAAAGCTCCTTTGCTCGAACTGTAAATACCCCTGAAAGGCAAGCCCATATATCCCGCTATAGAGGTTATATTGATAATAAGTCCCGCTCTTTGCTCACGCATATAAGGTAGGACTGCTTTTATGACATTTATCGGACCAAAAAAATTGGTGTCAAAATTAGTTTTCATCTCATGTTCCGGAATCTCTTCAACAGGTCCGGTGATTCCGGCTCCGGCATTATTTATCAACACATCAATTTTGCCTTCCTTTTCAATAATGTCCCCTATAGTAGTTTCAATCGAATTCCTATTCTTTACATCCAGGGATAACAAGGGAAATTTACTTTCCGGATAGTTTACCGGTTGTCTGCTTGTACCGTAAACAATACATCCCCTTTCTGTTAAAAACTCGCCAATGGATTTACCAATTCCGGAAGATCCACCTGTTATCAGTACAATTTTGGCCATAAATCAATGAGAATAGTCACAAATATAAAATTATAAATAAAATATTGTTTTAGAAGTATGGGATAGGCATAAAAAAAGGCAAGCTACCTACATCACACCGCTACGACCGTATACCTTTGCTGCGTTCCCGCCCTGGAGGATTCTACAGGAGCTGGTTGTGTAGGACTTGCCTACTGCAAAGATACAACCTTTTAAAATTTTCACAATGATTTTTTAAACCGATTTTAAATAAATATCTTCGCTTAAATCTTGAAAAAGCATGCCTTCCTTTAAATATGTTATCCTTGCTGTTTTCAGCCTACTCCTACTGTCATGTGGTTCTAACGCCAAACAGAAAAAGAGTGATTTTAGTATCCTAACCAACACGGAAAAAGGAAATATTTCTATTGACAATACCTTGGAGCTTACACTTAAAAACAAAAAAAATCATACCATAGATTCTGTGACCTATACATTAGACGGCGAGCGGATTGACGAGAGTACGGCCTTATCTCATTTTAAATTGGGAAAACATACCATTGAAGCGACAGTCTATTTTAACAATGAAAAACAAATCACCACTGCCCCAATCACCCTATTGAATAATGAACCCCCTCGTATTTACAACTACAAAATTATTAATGAGTATCCACATGATATAAGCTCATACACCCAGGGTATAGAATTTTTTAATGGTTATTTGTATGAGAGCACAGGGCAGTATAAGGAATCCAAATTGCGTAAGCTGGACTATAAAACAGGTGAAGTCATAAAAAACATCGATCTTGCTGACAGTTATTTTGGAGAAGGTTTAACCATTTTACACGATAAAATTTATCAGTTAACCTGGAGAGAGGGTACCGGATTTGTTTATGATGTCAATACCTTCGACAAGCTAAGTAGTTTTAAATACGGGAACAGTAAAGAAGGTTGGGGATTATGCAATAATGACAGCACCATATATAAGAGCGATGGTACCGAAAACATTTGGCTTCTAGACCCAGAGACCTTAATTGAACAAAGTTATATACAGGTCTATACCAATAAGGGAAAAATTGTAGGTATTAATGAAATGGAATGGATCGATGGAAAAATTTATGCCAACCGTTACCAAAAAGATGGTGTTGCCATTATTAATCCTAAAAACGGTGCCGTTATCGGAGTGATCGATTTTTCTCCATTGAAGCGAAAGGTGACGCAACATGACAAGTTAGATGTTCTAAATGGTATTGCCTATAATCCCGAAACCAAAACCATTTTTGTAACCGGAAAGCGTTGGGATAAATTATTCGAGGTAGAGCTAATCGAGAATTGATTTCCCATTGACCATATTACCTAAATCACCATTATTCAATCAGCTAATTATAATTGAATTAATAACTTAACACACTTTGGTGTTTCCGCATGCCTTATGGTTATTGAAAACCAGATAACAACCTGAGATGGATATCATTACGAAGTATAGGTTTAGATTACTAATAATATCATTTGCTGTACTCACAAGTTGTAAACAAAATCCTGCTGAGCAAAAGAGACCAAATATTCTGTTTGCAATCAGTGACGATCAGTCGTTTCCTCACACCAGCTTTGCCGGTTGTAACTTCGTAAACACGCCTGCTTTCGACAGGGTAGCGACAGAAGGTGTTTATTTTTCAAATTGTTATGCCGGATCTCCAGGTTGCGCACCCTCGAGGAGCAGCCTTGTCACAGGCCGTTATCATTGGCAAAACGAGCAGTCGGGTCAGCATGCATCTTCGTGGATGAAAAAATATGTCCCCTTTGTTGATTTGTTGGTTGCCAATGGATATGTTACAGGCTTGACGGGAAAAGGTGTTGGTCCTTTTCGCTATGCACGTAGTGAAAAAGATACGCTGTGGCGAACGATGAATGCAGCCGGTCAAACGCACAGCAGCATAAGCTATACGGATGCCACTGATGAGCGTTTTGCTAAAGGCATCAGAACTACCAATTATTTTGAGAATTTTAAGTATTTCATGGAGAATCTAAAAGGTGATAAGCCATTTTTCTTTTGGTATGGTGCTTTTGAGCCTCACCGTTCTTACGAGAAGGGTTCATGGAAACGTATGGGTAAAAAGTTGGAGGATGTAACAGAAGTTCCGGGGTTCCTTCCTGACAATGATGAGATCCGCAGTGACTTGCTCGACTATGCTGTTGAAATCGAGTGGTTTGACCTTCATCTTCAACGTATGCTGAATTATCTCGATCGTATTGGAGAACTGGATAATACGATTGTCATAGTTACTTCTGATAACGGCATGCCATTTCCAAGAGCCAAAGCAAACTGTTATGAATACGGCGTACATGTTCCGCTCGCCGTGCGGTATCCAAAAGCATTTCCAGGGAAAAGAGTGGTTAACGATCCGGTAAGTTTTATAGATATTGCGCCTACAATTTTAGAATTGACTGAAACCAGTTCAGAAGGGATGATGCCCATTTCAGGAAAAAGTATACTGAATATTTTAAAGAGTGAGAAACAAGGCAGGGTGGACAAGACAAAGGAATTTGTCCTAGCAGGAAGAGAAAGGCACTCGAGCTCACGCTATTTAAACCAGGGATACCCTCAACGTGTCATTCGCAGCGGGGATTTCATTTATATCTGGAATATAAAACCGGAACGATGGCCGGCTGGTGCACCCCAGCGATTCAATCCGGAAGATAGCACAAGTTTGTGGCCCATGTTTGGTCTTAATGAAGAAGGAAAATACGTGCGTTCAGGATCATTCACGGATATTGATGATTCCCCAACGAAAACGTATATTATTGAAAATTTCGAGGATGCTGAGATTTCCAGGTATTTCGAGTTAGCGCATGGTAAACGGACTGAAACAGAATTATACAATGTCAATGAAGATCCATATTGTCTGAAGAACCTGGCTGGAACTGCTGAATATGCATCGATCGAAAAAGACCTTAAGGGAAAAATGATGGCAGAACTTCAACGCACAAAGGATCCACGCGTTGTTGGTTCAGACAAAGAAGTGTTTGATAGTTACATCCGGTATTCACCGATGCGAAAGTTTCCAAAACCGGAACACTCGGAATAAGTAAAACATCACCAATAAAAAAATTTGTATTAGTACTTGTTATTTTTTAGAAATGCCAAGGTTGGCAGTTCTAATTATCCCGGTCAGGTTTGACGGTTAGACCATTTTGAAAAGGTGCAGTTTTTAACTACTTTGTAACCTGGACACGAATCCATTTAAAAGCCGCTATTACGGATACACAAAATATTAAGGACAATGAAATTTCACACACTTACCCTATTGACATTACTGCTTTTTTTTTCCTGTAAGCAGGAACAATCCATTGCAAAACAATGGTATAAAGGAAATTTACACACGCATTCCTATTGGAGTGACGGGGATGAATTCCCTGAACCCATCATGCAGTGGTATAAATCCCATGATTACCAGTTCGTAGCACTTACTGACCACAACACCCTCGCGGAAGGTGAGTTTTGGAAAGTGATCAGGAGCGATTCCATATACCAAAACGGCTTTGAGAATTATCTTAACACTTATGGTGATCAGTGGGTTAACTACACTACCGATTCTCTTGACAATATCAGTGTTAAGCTAAAAACCTTTGAAGAGTACCGTCCCTTATTTGAGGAAAATGGGCGGTTTTTGATTTTACAATCCGAGGAGATTTCCGACGGGTTTAACAACAAGCCCATTCACCTGAATGCTACAAATATCCAAAAGAAAATAGACCCGCAAGGCGGGGAAAGTGTCTCTGAGGTCCTTCAAAATAATATTGATGCGGTTCAAAAGCAAAGCGATCAGTTCAACATCCCCATGATGACCGTTATTAACCACCCCAATTTTGGATTCGCCCTGGATCTCGATGATTTAATTCCATTGAGAAACGGTATTTTTTTCGAGCTCTTTAACGGGCATCCCGCAGTACATAACGCCGGTGATTCATTACATCTGTCCACAGAGCGTTTATGGGATCTTGTTAATATTGCCCATATCAAAGCTAACAAACCGTTATTGTATGGACTGGCTACAGATGATTCCCATAACTATCATATGCAGGGCAAAAAATGGTCGAATGCTGGTAGGGGATGGATTGAAGTCAGAGCCACCGCCTTAAATCCGGAAGCGCTGATTGAGGCCATGAAAGCTGGTGATTTTTACGCTACTACCGGAATAGAATTAAAAACTTTAAATTTTGCAGACAATACCCTGAGCATTGAAGTCGATGAGGAAGAAGGGCACACCTATCAAATTTCATTCATAGGATGCAAACAAGGTAAAACGGAACCAGAGGTATTAATGACCATGAGTGGTGCCAGTGCGCAAATGAAAGTAACCGATGAACTGCTGTATGTGAGATGTAAGATTGTTTCCTCTAAATTACACGACAACCCTATCGAAGATATCATTTATGAAATGGCCTGGACGCAACCCGTGTTATTTGGTCATTAGAAGCAGCAGGCAATTTGAAGCGTGAGAGGTGGATAATATAGGTGCTGATGAAATGATGATAGCACAACGCTGTTATAAATACACTTGATGCAATTTATAGCAGGGTATGCATTAATCCCTGATAAAAACGAATTGCAATAGGTATTAATGACGTCCTAATAGCGGACTCTGGTCTTGGTACACGGACAGTTACTGATACCTCTGAGGAAGTTCAGTCCTATGGTAATGACATGTGTTCCGGAGTTATAGGCAGCTAACCCATTGGCTGTAATTTGATAGGCATAGGCAAAATAGAACTTGTTTTGATTTAAGCCCATCATAGGTCCAATATTGAGCGGTTTAAAGAATTGATCGTTCAGGAAACGGTAGGAAATCCCTCCAAAGAAATAGTTGTCGTTTCTACCAAATTTTTTCACTTTAAAGTTAAGGTCAGTACTGGAACGTTTGTCACTCGTAAACATCTGATAGAATATTGAAGGTTCGAATTGCAGTCCGTTTCGTACCGGCTTTCCAAAGACATACCCCGTATAGATTTGATAATTCAATAACAGATTAGGCTCATCCTGACGTATAACCGCATCAATATTCTTATCGAGGATATTATTCACATTAAGACTGAAAAAGAAATCCTTATACCGGTATAGGGCGCCGACATCAAAGTTGATATTCGAAGTTCTTCTGTCGTCCTCAACGCCTACTATGGGGGCTGGTGATCCATCATTATTATAATTCTGAAAGTTATTGATGTCAATTCTAAAATTGTTAACATTCAGGGACAATCCTAATGAAAGGTACTGTTCTGAAGTAACATCCAATATCAGGTGATGCGCAAAAGAAAATTTGGCCCCAGTCTGTATGGTATTCCCATTGCGGTCGTTGTAAAACGAAAATCCAAGACCTGACCTGTCTGCTATGCGTATATCGGCATAGACCGATTGGTTGTCGGGTGCGTCTTTAATCCCAACCCATTGCGTCAGACCATTGGCCCTGATCTTGAGGTAGTCGCCAATTCCGGCATAGGTCGGTGAAACCACAAAGTCATTATCGGCTAAATATTGCGTATAAACAGGCAAATTCAACTCCTGCGCATAACTGTGCGTTATAAGAGCAAATAGGCAATATTTTAGTAGGTCTTTTAGTTTCATAATAAACTGTTTGAGGGTTAACATGGTTATCGATACAGTGTAAAATGTCCTACAAAGTCTCGATCATCGCTATCGTCGTTTAATTTTACCACATACCAATAATCTCCTGTTGGCAATTCACGGCCATTATACTTACCATCCCATTTGTCGCTAACACGGAGTCGAGCCACTACCCGACCATAGCGATCGTAAATATCTACTGTTAAGTTTTTATAACTATCCTTACCACATCCGGGGCCCCAATCCTCCTGGCCAGGAACGAAATAGTTAGGAATACAGATATCGACAAATTCAAAATACCCGGAAGCAGTTGCTGTACATCCATTACTATCGGTGACGACCACCGTATAATTACCGGTTTCATAGATCTGGAAGGTATTCGTACTGCCTGTGGATTCACCGTTGAACTCAAATTCATATTCACCGGTTCCACCGGTAGCAATGGCTTCAATTTCGTTAATATTGCTGCTCTCCACCAACACCACTTCCAGAGGTTCATAGCTTGGAATATCGAACGGCTCAGTGGACTGTATGCAACCATTGGTATGTCTGACATCAATATAGTGTCCCATTCCCGGAGGTACATCGGTAAATACATTGCTCGCCTGGTATGGTCCGCCATTTAAGGAATAATCGACATCTGCGGGATTGGTTAAACTGTCATCTATAGTAACGGTAATCGTATTTGTAGATAAATTGTTTACACATCCGAATTCAATGGTCAGTTCAGGATCGATACGCACGGATTCAGGGAATGTGATGTTCCATTCCGATTCGCATCCCTGAGCATCCCTTACATACACAATATGATCACCACCTACTAATCCGGTGAAATCAAACTGTGTTTGTGTAGCGCCACCAACAGTATAAGTACCGTTAATATCATCTAATGCCACACTGTAGGGCAGTGTTCCTCCTGAAATGTCTATACTGAATTCGCCATTCATGTCCCCTTCACATACCTCAGGTAAAATAGAATTTGGAACGATACTTAATATCACAGGAGCGGCTTCGATTATTTCAATATCTTCAAGTAAGACATAGCAGCCCAATTCATCCTGAACGATGATATCGTAAACACCAGGACTCAATTCATCGAAAATAGCTTCATCAAAGAACTGATCTAATCTTGGAGTTATGGCATATTTTATGATTCCGGTTCCACCAGAGGCAATAACTTCTATAATACCGTCATTTTCCCCATTACAGGTGACATCTGAAACGGTGTATTGAGCGACCAGGGGTTCAGAAGGTTCTGTTATGATAACCGCAGCCGAAGTGACCTCACAATCCACACTTTCCACATGCACCTGATAGGTTCCAATTGGTAAGTCGGTAAATACCCCTGGACTGTTCTGTATGGCTCCGATAATATCGTTTCCTGCATCGTCCTGCAGGGTATAGACATAATTTCCCAGTCCGCCCTGTGCTTCGGCAACAATAACACCTGTGGCATCTCCTGCACAATTGACGGTTGCGTTGGTAGTGTCTAAAATCACAGTTAAAGGCTCGAGAGGTTCAATCGTTATTTCATTTGAAATAGCGGCGACACAACCGTTGGCATCACGCACATAAAACGCATGACTGCCTACCGATACAGTAAAGGTCGTTGATGTTGTAAATGAACCTAATACAGTTGTAAAGGTTGGCGTGTCACTATATTCATAGGTGCCTGTGCCTCCTGTAGCACTTAGTGTAAGCATGGCATCATTAACACAGGTTTGAGTACTTGCCGTAACTAGTGAAGCGGTTACCTGCGTGGGCTCATCAATAACGACATCCGGTGTTGTAAATGAACAGTTGTACCCGTCGGTAATCGTAACATTGTATGTTCCGGCACCCAAATTGGTAAATACTGGTGTTGTTTGTGGTCCTGAAGAACTTACTGTCGGAGCAGTCCTATTTAAGGTATAGCTATAATTACTGCCCTGTCCGCCGGTCACATTACTAACCGTAATGGTAGCATTGGCATCACCGAAACAGTTTAATAGTGTGGGTGTAGCAGCAATCGTGGCATCTATAGGTGTCGGCAGATTCAGGGTTATATTCTCTGAAACAACACAGCCACCAGCATCCATCACATTAACGGTATAGGATCCTGCAGAAAGATTGGAGAATGTACCATTGGATGAATACGGTACTGTGGCAGCACCTGTTAATTCGTACTGGTAATTACCCCAGCCGCCACTGGCAACAGCATTAATGCTGCCCTGATTATCATCGCAGGTCACGTTTGAAGTCTCCGAGACCGAAAGTGCTAACGGCGCTGACGGTGAATCGATAGTTACCGTATTCGATGTTGCAGCACAAAATGGACTTGATGTTTCAGTAACTTCTACATAATAATTGCCGCCGGATATACCTGTAATTATCTGTGGATTGGTTGATGTATCCGCTGCAACGATTCCGCTTACAGAGGCACCGGTACTATCGAAAACTTCATAGCTATAGGTACCTGTATATCCGCTAACCGTTAGTTCTAAAGTGCCATCGCTATCTCCGAAACAAGTTACCGCTGTGGTAGCCAGAGCTGTAACCTCTATAGTGTCGTAAGGCGCAATGGTTAATGGTGACGTATCGATGCTACATCCTGTGTCTATATCGGTAACCCTGAAGTAATAGGTTCCAGGATCCGTAATTGCGAATGTATTGGAGACCTGTGGTGTTCCACCTGGCAACAATTCATAACTAAAATTACCTGATCCCCCGGTAACTGAAATAGTGACCGTACCCGTATTATTACAATCAATAGGCGTGGCTATAGCAGCGGTAGCTATAGTTAATTCCGGTAGCGGATTAATGCTCACAGAATTCGATGCCATACAGCCATTAGCATCTGTAACATAAATAGAAATACTCTGTACACTGCCATTATCTATTATTTCGAATGTGTTCGTTGTAAAATAATTCGTGCCATCAATACTGTAAGTATAAGGTGCCGTTCCACCTGTTTCAGTGATTGTGAGTATCGAGGTGTTGACCGAATTATCCGCTGCACATGAAAAATCCGTAGCCGAACCTGAAACATCCAAAAGAAGTGGTTCACCAATGGTTATCGGTTCTGTGGTACTACAATTTCTTCCGGAAGTTACCGTAATATCATAATTTCCAGCGGGCAATCCTGTAAACAGGTTTGAACTCTGTGGGCCTGCCAAAACGGGTCCGGAAGTGATTTCATAGGTGTATGGCGGATTATCATTACTTGCTGGTAAATTTACAGTTATGCTGCCATCTGTACCCCCGTTACAGCTCACATCGGATGCTGTCAAAGTAAATGCCACCGGAGTGGCCGGGTCTAAGAGTATAGTGGTATCACTGGTACACAATGTCGTTGTATCTGCTATGGTAATGGTATAGGTACCGTTTGGTAATCCATTAAATACATTGGATGCCTGCGGCCCAATTAATACGGGTCCGGAGGTGATCTCATAGGTGTAATTTCCTGATCCACCATAACCTGTTGCCGTTATTATACCGTCGTTATTAGAACATGAGGGTAAACCTGTAACCTGGGCATTTACCTGTAATGGAGGATAAATGGTAATGGTATCCGTGGCTGTACAACCGTTGCCATCTCTAATGGTTACTGTATAGGTTCCTGTTGATGTTACCGTAAATGTCGGGCTCGATTGGAAACTAACACCATCAATGCTATAGGTTACCGGTGTGATTTCACCACCACCCGGTGTCGCCGTAAAGGTGTATGCGCTACCATCAGATGAACATTGGTCGTCTGCTATAGATGGTAAGGTCACTGTTGGTACAGGATCTGATGCAATGGTGATATCTAAAGGTACCAGAATAGTACAGCCATTGGAATCACGAACGTACACGTCCCAATCCAGGCTCGTAGCCGGATCCAAGAACGCCAGGTTACTGGTGGTCCAATCCCCTGTTGTCGGTAATATAGCATCCACTACGAATGCATATTCATATGGTGGTGTACCACCACTGGCATTTACGGCCACCTGTGCGTCCTGATTACAATTGGCATTGGTATTCTCTACCTCGGCCAATAACAATTCTGTTGGTTCTGTAATCTGGAAATACACTATCGCGGTACATTGTGTTGAACTCAAATCGGTTTCTGTAACCAACAAATAGTAATCTCCCGGGGCCAATCCGGAAACAGAATCACTGTAATCACTACCTGTCAGACCAGCGGCATTACCTGTTATTCCGGTAGTGGTATTACTGAGGTTTTCAAATACCTCCCAGGATAAGTCAGAGCCGTCATAACCGGAAACCGTAAAATCAAAACTACCGTTACTTAGTGCCGGTAATTCATAACACGATACATTGGTAGGTGTTCCCGTTACGCCAATTGTCGAAGGACTTGGAACAGCCGGAACCTGTTCTATATAGGTACAATTCGTACTGGTATCCAATACTTCAAACACATAGCTCACATCAAACAATAATCCCGTAAACTGGTGGTTTCTCTCATTCGGTGAAACGTCAGAGGTCGGTAAACCATTTGGTGCCACACCATCTGCTGGTGTAAAGGTTGTCGTTCCGTCATAGATGCGTACTCTGAACGGTCCGGTTCCATTAACAATACTGATGTTGTATTCAACACCTGCTATACAGGTACCTCCGCCATTGGCAAGGATATCCAGGTTGTCTACATCCGAAGCCACCAAATAGGGGCCGAAATTGTATTCACATCCATTGGCATCCACAATTCTCAAATAGTAATTACCAAAAATGAGGTCATTAAAGGTTACGTTATCATTGGGCGTCGGTCCAAACGGATTAGTTGATGATGTTGCTGCTACTGCTCCTGAACTGTCTAAAAGCGTATAGGTGTAGTCAGGTGTACCACCGGTCACATTTAGAATCTGAATACTACCGAGGACATTACCTCCCACACCACAGGTAATAGGGGTAATGATTTCTGAACCTAATACAACAGGGTTCGGTTCGTTAACCGTTACAGAACCATTGAAAACACAACTGTTACTATCCCTAACCATATAATTATAGGTTCCGGATACCAGGCCATTGTATACTGTCTGGGCGGTATATGCCGAACCATTGAAGCTTATCTCATAGGGTGGCGTCCCGGCGGTTTCATCAACATCAATGGTTACTATACCGCTGGCATCGCCATTACAGAATACATCCGTGGCTGTTGCTGTTGCCGAAGGGTTGGTAATGGGTTGTATGGTAATCACATTCGTTAAGGCTGTACAACCTTGAGCATCCGTAATTCTGTACTGATAATCACCGGTCTCCGCACTGTTATAAGTATAGGGCGGATTACCGGTGGCCGTAAAGGCACCGCCATTGTGTGAGACCTCATAACTGTAAGGTGCTGTACCCCCTGAGACCGTTACATTAACTTCGGCATCAGGATTGACGCTACAATCCAGTCCTTTTGTCAGGCTGGCCGATGCGGTTAACTGATCGGAAATGGTTTCCGTTGGTAAGGTATAGGTGCATCCATAGGCATCCCTTACTATAATATCGTAGGTTCCCGGAATTAAATTTGAGAACACGTTATTGGATTGGAAAGCACTGCCGTTAATACTGTATTCATAGGGCGGATTTCCTCCTGAAGCACTCACTTCCAAAGACGCTCCGTTCGATGCATCATAACAATAATCAGCATTACTTATGGTAGCTGTCGGATTGCCTGGAGTATTGAGATCAAATGTTGTACTGGCAACACAACCGTTGGCATCAGTAACATTGACTGTATAGGTTCCGATCTGTGATAATCCTCCGAAAGCAGCGCTACCCTGTGGGCCTAATACGGAACTGTCGGGTTGCACCAATTCAAAACTGTAACCACCCCATCCACCTGTTGCTGTTATAGTGACATTACCATCGGCATCACAGGTAATTGGCGATTCTGTAGCAGTAACTGTCAATGCAGAAGGTGGACCATCTATGGTCACCGTATCTGTGGCGGTACAATTCGTTGCTGAATCCGTTATAAGTATGGTATAACTACCGGCGGCTAATCCTGACAAATTAATGGTTGAGGTACCTGCAACAGATGCACCGCCATTAATGGTATAGGTAAAACTGGTCGTTCCTGAAACCGTAAACTCAGCAGTTCCATCGGAAGCGCCAAAGCAGGTCACATTATTTAAAGCCAATCCAACCACCGTTAGTGTCGGCAGGGGATCAATGGTATACGATTCGCTGTAGGTACAGTCGTTAGCATCATTTACCTGGAAGGTATAGGTCCCCGGGGCCAATCCTGTAAATACATTGGAGGATTGATAAGCGGTTACAGCACTGGATGGTGCAATAATCTGATATTCCAAAGGACTCGTGCCACCTGTTACAGTTATCGATACGTCGGAGGTATTCGTAGGGCAAGTCAGTGCTGTACTGCTAAAGTCCATATCTGTTGGTGGATCCAGAGGATCTATGGTAATAGGTGCCAGGGCAGCACTACATCCACTGGCGTCTCTGATAGTCACGGTATACGTGCCATTGGTTAATCCGGTGAAGGTGGTTCCGGATTGAAAATTTATGCCATCGATACTGTATTCATAAGGTGCTGTCCCTCCTGTCACCCCTGATACGGTTATTTCACCGTTGCTCGTACAGGTATAAGGAGCTGTTAAGGCAGCCGATCCTGTAATGGGAGCCTGAGCTGTTATTGTTATGGCTTGTGGGAATGTTGCACAAATATCGGCATCATAGGTATATTGAACCAGCACATCATAAGTTCCTTCAGCCAGTCCGGTAAACACATTCGAACTCACAAAACTGGCACCGTTGTCTATGCTATACATTAAACTATTCCCATTGGCATTGGTGACATTAATCGTTATAGATCCACTGTTCGGATCATCAGCACATAGAATATCAGCCTGGGAGATTGTGAATTCCGGGGGTAAAATACCTTCAACATCAATCGAAGTCGTGGCCTCACAGCCATTAAAATCGATGACTGTAATCGTATAGGTTCCAGCCGCTGTGACAACGTATTCCGGATAATCCTGAGATACCGTCGTACTGTTGATGAAGTAGTTATAAGGTGGTGTCCCTCCATCAGGGTAAATGGTGATTTCCCCGTCCGTACAGGTCAATGGTTGGGTTAATGCCGCAGTTACCGTAATAAACGGTGGATCCAGTATATCGATATCGCCGGTAAACACACAACCATCGTCTGTTGTGACATTATAAGTGTAGGTCCCCGGATTGAGATTGTCAAATGTGTAATTGCTATCCGCTATGGGTCCGACGCTGCTGATTAATGTGCCTCCTTCAGTTAATGTATAATAATACTGTGGTAAGGCATCGTTCACCTGTAGCTGTATGCTGCCTTTATCGCCATTACAATCAGGCTGGGTGACCACCGTGGTTAAGTTGGCATCCCTCTGACGCACATAGATGCTCGGCGTCTGAAATGTACAGGGAAAAGAATCAGCCACAGTTTGTTGTATATAAACTGTATAGTATCCTGGCGTATTCACAGTGAATACGTTTGAAGCCTGGTAAGGGCCGTTAGGGTCTAAACTATATTCATAACCGGAAGGCACACCACCTACCGTTACCTGACCCGGCGTGGTACATATGATATCTTCAGCCGTAATCGTAGGATTTAAGAGGTTTTGATAGACATTGAAATAGAAAATGCTAAAACAACCACCAGGATAATTGATAACCAATCTGAATTCTCCCGAGGTGTTCGCAACATAATCAGGCCCCGTGCCCACTTGATTCCATGTACAGGCATCATTTTCATTGGCACAGTCATCAACTGTCATTGCCGGGCAACTGGATTCATCAAGTTGCTCCCAAACTATAGAAACGGCATCACTGATACCAGTGGCTATAGCTCTTGTTTCATTGGCACCACATAGGAATATATAGGGTAAGACCTTACCGTCGTTCGGACACACCGGTAATAGGTCGGCGTAAGGAATAACGGGATTGGTTTGGGTATTGCCATAAAGGGCAACCGTAATTTCCTCCTGAATGGAAATACAGGTTGAATTGGTCGTGTTGGTTACATAATAGGTACCCACTTCTGTGGCCGTATAGGTTTGTCCTGTACCTATTACGGGTGTCCCGGTCGGACTGGTGGACCAGGAATACGTGTCATAACCACTGGCTGCGGTTAAAACGACACTGGATCCACAGAGTATTTCAGTTTTTTGATATTCACAATCGGAGATGTCGACTATAAAGTTGGTCGATCCCGGAACGCCGAGACACTCCACGGTAGCAAAACTACCCTCCTCTTCAATTAGCGTTGGATTGATGACCCCTCTGTACGTTGCAAAAGCCTGGTTAGCGACTTCATTGGAACAGGCCTGACTGAGATCGTAACAATTGGGAACAACCTGGACCGCAAGACGAATGACAAAAGCCGGATCGTCCACTTCAACGGATTCGTCCGGGATGCTAAAAATCAGGGTACGCGTTACCGGATCCCATGATAATAAGGTTGCACCACCGGCATTTGATAAATCAATGTCGGTATTCGGATCGAAAATAATATTGTCAGGTAAGACATCCTTAATTGTGAATTCGGTCACATTATCATTTCCGACACTCTGATAGGTAATTTCATAGAATAACCTGTCGCCCAAATAGACGTCAGCACCATCGATATCATTGCCGAACTCATCATGTACGGTCTTTGTTAAATCAATATCCGGAGCAATGATATCCACTGCAAAGGCCCCTAAAAATGCAAATATGGGATCCGCCTGACCTCTGGCCACCTGTAATCTGAAATCGGCCGATGTATCGCCATTCTTTATGAATTCGGGTTCCGAATTAATGATCTCCAAAAATCCGGTATCGTATCCCAGGGTATTCGCGCTGTTGGGCACTCTGGGATGTGACACGCCATTTTCGTTTTCAATGACCGATCCAAAGAATTTGTTTGCTGATCTGAAGGGTGTAGTCACCTCTTTTCCATTTATTTCCAGTTTTGTGGCGCGTTTGGTGCGATCACCGTCCAAAGCGGCATAGGCAAATTGCAAATCGATATTACCTGCAGGCGGGGTTGCAAATCCGGTTACCGGTACGGTTTCCTGGTGACCATCATAGATATGACTGAAGCCATCAAAAATATTAAATGACTTCATATGCAGATTGGGGTCTTCATAGATCACTATCAAGGTCCACCCTGCGGCCAAACCGGTTGAATTATTCAATCCCAGGCCTGAAGTGACATTAGCTACGGTATAGGCGCCTTCAATATCGGTCAATCCGGATAACAGATCCGTGACCTCGGCATAGCATGCATAAGGTGTGTTTCCAGGCTCACCCGGTTCGGAGGGTATAGGATCTACAATGGCATCATAGATAATCTCTCCGGTAATATCAATGTAGTCTGTTGTACCTGGCAACTTGAACTTTACTTTATCTATATCGGCGCGACTCCCACTCTGTAGAATGGCACCCCAATAGAGTCCTGCATACGCAACGCGATAACAGGTGGTGGGGCTTCCGTCTTCCTGAAGGTGTAATTGTAGGTCGGCACTACTGGAACTGAAGGTAGAGGCGTCACTATCGATATCGATATACTGCATGGAGATATCTTGATTGTCTCTGGTCAGATCGTTGAAATCGTTGTTATTCTCGCCAAGGATGGCATTACCAACGACCAACATACTTCCTCTTTCCTCTATTTGCTTTCTCAAACTGAAGGGTTTATAGGCCTGTGCGAAAGCCGTTAACCCGAACGACAGAAAGCATAAAACAACAAGTATGGATTTTACATAAGTAGTTTTGTTCATAGTCGCCTCTATTTTCAGGACCTTTAATCGGGGCAATTAAAAGTCGTTCTCTTTAAATTTGAATTATATTGTAGTCAAAATATTACTCTTTAGTCCTTTTGTCTAAATATAATGTCCTTAAACGGGATAAATATCGTGAATTTTTTTGGAACAATTGTAAGAAGAAAGGAAAAATTATGCATTTTATCGATGTTTTTTAACTTTTAACATCTTTTTTAAGACAAAATGTAATCTTTATATTACTTTTTTGACGTATATACCCGTTTAAAAGTATCCAGATGCTCACCGCTAATCAGGAAATGCAGTTCAATTTTATTAAAACTAAAGCATAAGAAGCATCAATTCCCTCCTGCTTAAAGGGAAAAAATTAGTGTGAAAATGACCTAATCTTCTATTTTAACCACAGACATATTTGCATTATAAGGCTGACTTCCTTTTGCAGCCAAGCCACGATTCGCGGCCTCGATACTATCGTATTTTGAATAGTAGATATAATACTTGCTTGAATTCACATCAAAGAAGAAATCAATATTAGTCTGACCCGAAGCAACGGCTTTCCTCAGGAACTCATCTCTTTTAGCCACATCGCTATGAACAGCAATCACCAGATAATAACCATTATCGGCATTGTTGACCCCTTTCAGAATCTGAATGTTCCGCAATACCTCACCAGAATCGAAATCCTCAGCTCTTAAAGGCGTGGTGCTTCTGGGGGTAATTTGCCTGATCATATCAAGGGTCCGTCGATCCTTTTCATATCGTACCTGCTCATTGTCGTATGCTGCACGGCTAATTCTGCGCTTTCTTTCTATTTCAGTTGCGACTTTAATGGTCTCCAGATTCGAGAATAAATCCGTTCTGGTGGACAGGGTTTGTTCCTGAGCTGCCTTCAATTCATTAATCTTGCTCAAATAATAGGCATTCACCTCGTCCTCTTTATCCTTAACCGTCTTAAGACGTTCATTATACACGTTTTCGAGTTCCGTGATTTTCACACCCTGAGACCGGATAATATTGTCAATATTAACTTTTAACGCCTCTATTTCCCTGTTCTCTGCCGTTATACTCTTAAAGGCTCTTGGGGCAACCACAATACCCTGTTCACTTAAATCATTCTCCTCTTTTAAATCATCCAGGTCCTGCTGCTTAATGGCGACCTTCGCTTTCAACTGATCCAACAGGTTTTGCTGTTCTATGCGTGTATTTTCCGTCAGTTCAGTTAAATTCTTCATTTCCAATGCCTCTCTGTCCTTAGCCACCGGTATAAGTACACCATCTAATTCCTGCATGGCGATGTCTTCTTCCCTTTCGGCTTTAGCTCTTGCTTCTGCTTCTTCAGCAAGCCTGGCCTCTTCTGCCAGTTTCGCCTGTGCTTCCTGCTCTGCCAGCAGTCGCGCTGCTTCAGCCTCCTGTTCGGCCTTCAATTTGGCCTCGGCTTCTGTCTTCAGCCTGGCTTCCTCTGCAATTCTGGCCTGCTCCGCTTCCTGTTCTGCCTTGATCCTGGCGGCTTCTTCAGCCTGAAGACGGCGTTGTTCAGCCAACCTGGCCTGTCTTTCACGTTCTGCCTTTAAACGGGCCTCTTCAGCCAATCGCGCTGCTTCAGCCTCCTGTTCGGCCTTTAATTTGGCCTCGGCTTCTGCTTTCAGTCTGGCTTCCTCGGCACGTCTCGCCGCTTCGGCTTCCTGCTCGGCTATCCTTTGGACTGCTTCCTGAGCCTCCAGACGTTGCTGCTCTACATTAGTATCAGTATCGGCTACAGGAGTGTCATCAGGACGATTCACCTCTTCCACATTCGGATCGATTTCCAGAGTGTTCTCTCGAACCGTTCTTGGTTGTCGTACCACCCGAGGTCTGTTGCTGTTTTTAGATGTCTGACGTCGTGTTGCGATGCCGTTTGCGCGTCGTGATGGCATAATAAGGGCTTCCTCATCGTCATCATCGGCATAGTTATAGCGATATGATTTTTTAAATTTATAGGCCAGGGTAATTTCATGTGAGTTTCCAAATTCGGCTAAATCACCTATGGCCTGCTCATAATTATATTCCAGTGCAATTTCTTTGGTCAGGTTCAAGCCTATACCGGCCGATACCCCATAAAGCGTATTGTATCCTACCTGCGCCCAGATACCTTTAGGCACCGTTAGCATTACGATTCCCGACAAAACGGTGTTATCCTTTTTAAAATCAGACTTGATTAGGGCAGAAAACTTACTTTGATCCAAAAACCCGCGCGTATTCATGTAACCCGTGTACATGACATGAGCAGCTATGCTTTGCTCGGGATTATCTTCAAGCATCGCTGAGGTTTTAAAATTATAAGCGATGAGATTGTTGACGGAAAGTCCAAAATCGAAAAATGCGGTACCATAATTAATGCCCGGGTTTATCGCCATAACAGATTGGGTGGGTATATTATCCAGTGATGGATCCGAAAAGTTGGTCACTACCCTGCCTTCATTAATCCCACTCTGATAAAATCCGAGGTTCATCCCAAAGGTGAGATTGCTGTCTCTGTTCAGCACCACGTTATAGGCAAAGTTTAAAATCCCACCAAAACTGGTCAATACGCCGTAATCTTGTTGGAACAGACCGATACCGGCTCCTATGTTTTCTCGAAATCGTCCGGAATAACTAAACAAATAGGTGTTCGGGGCATCGTCAAACTGGACCCACTGTCTCTTGTTGCTAAAACTGATATATCTATTTTGTTCCCTTACAAAGCTAAATGTGGGGTTTATGGCATACCGGTTGAACCTTAACCCGTTTCTTACAGGTAAATCGAGTGCAATTACACCATCTTCCTGTGCCAGGGCCTGCGGAATACAAGCAAATAAAATAATATATATGAAGAGGTGCTTGAGCATGACATTATTTTATTACTGTAATAGACCCTTTTCTTGAGGTATTGTTCGATGTTGTAATGATATAATAGTAAACAGGGTTTATGGCATTAAAATCCAATTCGTTTTGAGGCCAGTTATTTTGATAATCATTCGTTTGAAGCACCACTTTACCCTGGGCGCTGTAAATGACCACCTGGGTGTTGGTACCGCTGACATATTGCTGTGGAATAATCCAGGTATCATTAATACCATCGCCATTGGGACTAATAACATTGGGTATATTGCTTACTGCCGGAAAGGCATCTACAACAGAAAAGGTGTGTTCTATGGACGCATTACAACCTCCGGTCTGGGAGACCACCACACTGTAATTCCCCAGTTGGATGACTTCATAATTCGCACTGACTGCCCCGGTAATTTGAACCCCGTCCCTAAACCAGCTAAAGGCTGGGCCTACGGCATCGGTTGTAACTGTGACCATCAGCGTTTCACCCTCATCCAAATAATTGATCTCAGGCACATCAATAGTACTGTTAAAGCCCTCTGCATTAAGTACAATGGATGCGCTATCAGTACAATCCCCTAAATCCACTTCAACAGAATAGGTACCGGATTCGTTGGTTTCATACATCTGTCCTGTAGCGCCGGATATCTCCTCACCATCCTTAAACCATTTATAGCTTTCACCGTTAATGGCACTTAAGGTGGTCGGACCATTGGCAGAACAATACGGATTGCCCAAACTGGAAGCGATCTCAGATGTAGAACCCGAACCGGATTCACTCACTGTAACCCTGTTGGAATAGGAATTGGACGTACAGGAGCCATAATTGGTCTCCACATAATACGTCCCGGGTTGGGATACAAGCAGTGTCTCACCACTGGACACGAATTCGAATGTCGTGGCCCCTGTTTCCTTATACCAATTGAATGTAAGGGATGGATATTGAAGGGGTGAATTGTTCATTGGACCACCCGGATTATCTATGGTCAACAGGTAACTCCCTCCAGGACAATAGGCCCCGGTGGCCACCAAATTATTAATCGTAAAGGGTTCATCCTGCGCTTTGAAGTAGGCGGGGAAAGTATCGGATGGTGTACTTGTCGCTGCCGGTGCGGTGCTTTTGATTCGCAACCTGTACCCTTCTCCGGACACCGTGGTTGGGAACGAAAAGTTTAAGGTTGCCGGAGTGGTGGTAACACTCCCTGCGGCCGAAGTAAAAATGACCTCTGCACTCGTAAAGTCGCCCGTTTCATCCGAGAGTTCAATGATAAATTGATTACTGGAGGTGATATCGCCTTCGGGAGAAAATGTAAACGTCACATTGTAGGAATTAAAGGTGTCACTGGCACAGGCCTGACTGAAACCTAAATTTGGCTTACTAATGACAATTTGAGCGTTGAGATCTGTTCTGATCCCTAAAGCAATAAGAGCAATTATGATAATGATGTTATAATGTCTCATTTGTCATTATTTTATAAATGGGGTCGTGCAAACCATTCCTATGCAAAATCATTTGAATACGAATTATCGAAAGACCGGCAAGTATGGGTGAAATGTCATAAAGCGTGTAGGTTACAATTTTGAAAATACATCGATTTAGTCATCGATAAGATCCGGGTCGTTATTCGTGGCTATAATTTTATTGATTTTTAGTCTGAAATCCGGACGTCTCGGATTGTCGACATCAATGAAGGTTTCGGCATTTTGACTCTTCGAGTATACATTGAAAAAAGCACTGTTACCATACCAGTTTTCCAAATCGTCATTATTCGAATTGTTCTCGACAAAAATATTTCCATTACAGTTGTTGAAATACATTTCGGAGAACTTTATGTTCTCTAAATTCTCCTGATTGATCAGCACCTTACTATCAAAAATAACAGCAGGATTAAATCCGGAAATAACGGTTTTCTCCATATCCAGGGCCGCAAAATGCCCGACAAATACCCCGGCCTTCACCAGTCCCATGCTGATATCGTTTTTTAAATCTTCACTATCATTAAGAAGCGTTAAATTACTTGCGATCAATGATGTACCTTTTTTTGATAAATCTACCTCTCCGGGCTTCTCATAAGAAATCACCTGAACACATCGCGATCCGTCACTACTTGAAATATAAGGTGAACGTACCGCAAGGGAATTGGTCAGTTCACATTGTGCTCCATAGTTAAATTTAAAATCGTTACCGTTACATTTATAAGAAACGGCTTTATCTATCCCCAAGGCACCGCCTAAAACTTTAAAAGCATCGCCCGCCGCAAAACTGACCATTATATTGCCTAGTTTGGTCTTATTACCGACACCGGCCAGTAACAGCCCGTTAAAATATCCGGCAGCTTTGGTGCGCTTCCCGGCATATTCGATTCTCACATAGCGAAAAACACCGGAATCGCTCTCGACATTATCACCGCCATAGTTTGTATGGCCGTAATTTGCAGGATCAAGTTGTTGATAAAATGCGGCTACAGATCCGTTTCCGAATTTATTGGTAGGTGCATCGCCGAGTATCATAATACCTCCCCAGTCTCCGGCGCGCTTCACGCTTTTACCCGATGTAAAGATGATGGGATCCGTTTCTAAACCATCAGCGATAATTTTTGCTCCCCTGGCAACGGTTAAAGAACCATTTGTCTTCGAGTCACCTATGATCACAGTTCCGGGTTCTATGGTCAGGGTAGCCTCATTGGCTACAAACACATTACCCAGTAACAAATAGGTGTATCTTTTATGAAGTTTCGTATCCTCTGTAATACTTCCAGTCAGTATTTGGGTGGGCTCGCCGTAATATTCCTGATGCGGCTTAAATTGGGTCCAGTTATTCAGCCAGTTGTCTATGCCTACTATGCCTTTTTCCTGTTGACCCAATAACGGACTGGTCATTAAGAACGCTGCAAATATCAACAAGATGATTTTAGTAGATGTTTTCATGGTTCGGGGCTTTATTTAAGATTAATCATTATTTGGAAGTCAAACATATGAAAAATATCCATGTAATGCAATTTTTTACGATTAAATGCATTTTTTTGCTAAATAACATATGTTTTTATCGATGAAATGCAACATATATTCGATTAACCGAATTAGCATAAAATTATCTTAAAATTATGTTAAAATGATGTGATTTACCTATTTTAGTGAAGCCATCCCTATTCCAGGACACAAAAAAAGCCAATGCGAAAACATTAGCTTTAAGATATAGTTACAGTCCTCCTTTAATGAAATTCGGCATACTCATGTAATGATTTTAAGGTCTCTTCATAAAATAGAATGGCAGAGACCAGATCTTCGGTATCGGAATAGGGCAATATACGTTCTTGAAATTCCGCATTTGATTCTAAGAAGTTATCTGTGGCATCAAACTGCCTGTCCAGACTCTTGTAGTTCTCCTTATCGCTGGGAATTCCCAATGTCGACATGGTCACGCCGGGTTTTGTTGCAAAAGCAATATAAGGCAACAGTCTAACGAGACTTTCTATGCGTTCCACATAGAGATCCAGGAGCTGTCCTTTGGCGAGCTCCTCCAATTCCGGTTTATTATGATATTTTTTTATGGCCACACCTTCCTGAATAATACTTTTTTCTCCTTTGTTCTTCTGGGCAAATATGGGGCCTGAAGCCAAGAAAAAACACAATGTAAAGAAAATAAATGTTGTTCGCATATTGTAGATTTTAGTAATACTTTCGAACAAACATAATACATTTTATCGAAATAATATGTATTTAATCTGTTTTTTTATTATTTAAATGTGTTTTTTCCTTCAAAACATGACAAGTCAAAGTCAATCATGATTTGCAGTGATTTGTTCTTATTAGTAGGTCACTTTATTCAGAACTTATCGTGTCCCCGGTCTTATACCTGAATAGGAGTTTGAGATAATACCTTTCCTGTTTTTATGCCCAACAGGCTATGTCACAACCTCATAAGTAGTTTTTGCTATGCTGCCAGGTATGAAATATCTATGGATTCATGAATCAGAAGACATCTTGTAGCCATCATCGTTTAAAACAGTGGAGATGAGTATTCAAAAATCACCTGTCATCCCCTATTCTCATTAGGATGACTAAAATATTGTATTCCTATTGCTGCATGGTTAGTTTCAATTGAAAAAACGAGTAATCTTGAGCTAATGTATACCTTTTGCCCGACCTAAAACATTAAAACGTTGCCAATTGAGGCGTTTTTTTAAAGAATACACTTACAGATATCTGGTCGGCAACCCGGTAAAAACAGGATCTGAACTAAATTTAGTTACATTAGCCGAAACGAAACCCTCAATATCATTCGCCATGTGGTTGCAGTCTCTCACCTCCATCATCATATTTAACAATTTATTGTTAGTTGTTTTTGGTGTTTATATCATTCTGAATAAGAAACTGCACCTTATGGTGGCCAATACGTTCTTAGGGGTTATGCTTATGATAATGGGCCTCTGTTTAGGGCTCTTTGCTATTGGAGAATTACTCAGTGTGCCTTCGATATATTTGTTGGACCACGTGTTAATTTTTGGAGGTGGTCCTGTATTTTACTTTTATGTTCGGACCTATTTAAGGAACCACTACCGATTTAATCCCGTACAACTATTACATTTCATTCCCTTCCTCATTCAAATTGTCTTATGGGTGGTCTGTTATGCCCTGAAATCACAGGAGGCTAAAATAGCCTATATGACCCAGGTACGGTGGCAAAACGATTTTTTCAGCATTCAAAGGGAACTGAGTATCATCGCCTTTACCATTTTTTATTTCATTTTAATACGGAAGGACATTAAATCGTATCATGAACTGGCTAAGGAGGAATACTCCTATGTGAACCAACAGACCTTAACCTGGTTTTATGCCATGATTGGTTTGATTATGTGCACCCCGCCCTTGATAAGTCTCAATGCCTTATTCATGAGTCTCAATGAAGTCATCTATATGGCCGTCATATTGACCGCATTTACATTTAGCATCATGCTCATCATCTTGGCAAGACCTGAAATTTACAAGGGCATTGGTGTTATATCTCCCATTAAGCTATCCCGTCGAAAAGCAAAGAAATCGACGTTATCGGATGAACATAAGGCCCTCCTTTATGAGAGATTACTGGAAAACATGCGTTCCAGAAAACCTTTTTTGGATCCAAAACTTACCTTAAGAGACCTTTCCGATGCCTTAAACTCGAATCCCAATTACGTGTCTCAAACCATTAACAGTATGGCGCAGCAATCCTTTTTTGATTTTATCAATTCCTATCGTATTGAAGAAGCCAGGAAACTCCTGTCCGATGATTCGTATGCACAGTTCACTATTGAGGCGATTTCCAAAGATTCCGGTTTTAATTCCACATCGGCCTTTTACGCTGCCTTTAAGAAGTTCTGTGCCATGCTGCCCTCTGAGTTTATAAACCAGAATAAAAAGAACAGCCATAAAAATTAACTGTAAACCCGCTGTCTTATGGGATGAGTGAAAGATAAACAGGATACATTAGGGCTGATAACTCCTATTTTTAATCCAGCTGAATTTTTACTACATTAGTCTGAATACTTATAAATCCCTTTTTCTGGAAAGAAGGAAGCGATAAAACCTATGGATTAAATTTGATTAACCTTAAAAACGAGAACATGAAAAAAAATAAGCTAGTCACAGTATTTGGAGCAACAGGCGGACAGGGTGGTGGACTCGTCCGGGCGATTCTGTCGGATCAGAATTCAGCATACCAGGTCAGGGCGGTAACACGGAATGCCAGCTCCGATAAGGCCAAAGCACTGGCCCAAAGTGGTGCGGAAGTCGTAGAGGCCGATGTTGAAGACATCGACAGTATGAAAAAAGCCCTTGAAGGGGCCGATGCTGCTTATTTCGTAACCTTCTTCTGGGAGCATTTTTCTGCAGAAAAGGAACAGCAGCATATAAAGAATTTCATTGAGGCCGCTAAGGCTTCCAATCTTGAGCATATCATATGGTCGACTCTTGAGGACATGAGACAATGGGTCCCATTGGATGATGACCGCATGCCGACACTTCAGGAAAAGTATAAGGTGCCTCATTTTGATGGTAAAGGTGAAGCCGACCAGTTTTTTAAAGATGCCGGTTTGCCGGTGACGTTCCTGCGCACCTCATTTTACTGGGATAATTTAATATACTTTGGGATGGGACCACAAAAAGGTGAAGACGGGAACTACTACTTCACCCTACCCATGGATGACAAAAAATTAGCCGCCATAGCCGTGGAGGACATTGGAAAATGTGCTTATGGCATATTGAAAAAAGGCAGCGCCTTTATTGACAAGACCATCGGAATAGCCGGTGAGAAGTTGTCCGGGGATGAAATGGCGGCCAAGCTTTCTCAGGCATTGGGCGTCACGGTTAAATACAATTCTGTAAGTCCGGAAGCTTATAGGAATTTTGGATTTCCCGGAGCGGATGATCTCGGAAACATGTTCCAGGTAAAGCAGGATTTCAATGCTGCCTATAACGCGAATCGCGATGAGGCTTTGGCTCGGGAACTCAATCCGGAACTGCAGGATTTCGATACCTGGCTTTCTAAATATGCTTCGCTTATTCCATTGAATTAAAGGAATACCCGTTATATATTTTGGATTTTTAATTGGGCTATCGATATCTGCCAGAGGAGGGCAGATGACCCTGCTCCAATCCCAGGGATCGGAGTCACTCAAACTGAATACAAAACCTTATTCTATTAAACAAGAACCAGGTTGTCACTTCGAGTGAATTTGGGGAACATAGTGGAACAAATTTTTATCGAGAAGCATATCCAATATTAATGTTCAAAACATGACACATTTAGGCAGTCAATTTCAATCCATTTCGATTTATCGGAACGGACATTTGGAACCTTGTGTGACCCAAAATGAACAATGGATTAACAGATTATTCTTAAATGGCTAACCACCAGACAAACAAATTAAGTACAACAGATCATTTGCATTTTATGTTACACATTCGAGTCATTGGAATTGCGTTACTCCTATGTATCTCGTGTAAACCAAATACAGCGGTTCCTACCTATTTGGCTGACTATAAAAATGAATTTCAGGAGAACCCAAGAACCGCCAATCTCAAGTGGTTCAAGGATGCCAAATACGGCATGTTCATTCATTATGGCCTGTACAGCCTTTTGGAAAAAGGCGAATGGGTACAGTTACGGGATACCATTCCTTTGGACACCTACGCAGCCCTGACCTCCAAATTCACTGCGTCACATTTCAATGCGGAGGCCATTACGGATTTGGCCCTGGATGCAGGGATGAAATACATTACCATAACCTCGAAGCATCATGATGGGTTCTGCCTGTTCAAAACTCAGGCCACTGATTTTAACGTCCTGAATACGCCTGCAAAACGCGATTTAATCGGCGAGTTGTACGCGGCCTGTCAAGAAAAAGGTCTGGGATTGTTCTTATATTACTCCTATGGAGCCGACTGGAAGCATCCCTATTTCTATTCCCGCGATCGCGGGTGGCCCAATGCACGACCCGCATATCCCACTCCTCCGGAGGACTATAAGTTTAAAAAGGATGCCGATTTTAAGATCTACGTCGATTTTGTGCACAGGCAACTTGAAGAGTTACTCACCCAATACCCTAACATAGCAGGCATTTGGTTCGATCCGATCATGGGGTATTACAGCCGACCGGATCTGTTTCCCATCGATTCAACCTATGCCCTGGTGCGACGCCTATCCCCGCATGCGCTCATCTCATTTAAACAGGGTGCCAATGGGGATGAGGATTTTATGGCTCCTGAGCGAGGTGGCAATGCCCGTGTGGGCCAGCAATTCGATGTGGCGCGAATCGCTTATGAAAAGAACAGGGACAAACCCAGGGAGATATGCAATACGCTGCAGCCTCATGCATGGGGGTATCATAAGAAGAATGACGGATTGCATAAAACTGCGGAAGATATCATCGCCTTACTGGAAGATGCCGAAGCAATGCATGCCAATTTACTGCTGAATGTTGGTCCTAAAGGTGATGGTTCCATTCCGGAAGAGGATGTGAAGTCGCTAAAGGAAGCCGGTAAACGTTTAAAGGGGATTTAATAGACAATTTTTTTGCAATCAGTTTTAAATGATAACATCCGTTAACAGCTGGAACTGTATTAAGACGACTTCCTTCTACTTTCGAATGGAGGGTTAGTTTCTGCTATGCTTTTTTTAAAATCTATAAGACGTTTAATCTCTTCTGTATCCCCTTGCCCAGATCTCGAAATTCTTGGTGTGGATTCGGTGATATCGTTGCAACTAAACCGCAGAAGGAGAACGTTGATGACCATCAATATAAAAAGAATAGCAATAACAATCATCCCTCTAACCTATTTGTATTTTCTAAATCTCCTTTGCCTTAAAACAACACTGCCCCTTGCCGAAAACATAGGGGCCGTGCGGTTCATGTCTATTAATCGGTTCTCTATATGTCCTATCTGGAAATCACTAATTTGTTACTGCTCCAGTTATGGTTTATGTCTTCTACCTGAAGGGTGTATAAACCTGCCTTTAACTGGGATACATCCAAACTGTTATTACGTACACTTTGTGAATGAAATACGCGTTTCCCCGTCATATCGTAAATAAATGCATGGGTAATCGTATTCAAACTCTTTATATATACTGTGGTCTTTGCAGGATTAGGGAAGATTTTGAGTGTATTATCCTTGGAAGCTATATTTTCATCGGACAAGGTCCCTCCAAATTCGAAGGCCCCGGCGTCCTGAACACCTTCACGTGTGTAACCGCGTTGGTCTATGGTAGGCATTGTGATGCCTGTTGCAGCGGTGCAATAATCATCGGCAGTACTGCTTTCTGAAATAGGCAGAACCAATGTAGATCCTCCTTCATCGGTCAGAGTACCGGTTAGACCTGCAAATGTGGCTGTCTTCCCTTTTTGGTTATTTTTATTCACATCGTCAACAAGGGCCGGAGCAGCATTAAGACCGCCCAAAATACAGTTGATGACATCAGTTGTATTGGTGTTTGCAAAATTCAATGCCTTTACCGTTACATCATCCCCAGCCACTACAATGGAATTGTAAGCGCTGAAATTGGTTTGTGCAGCAGAGCCGAACTGTAGTCCGGATTTATTAAGGGCCGCATGAGCATTGTTATAAAATGTGGCATGTACCAAACCCAAGGTAATATTACCGACCGCGGTATTCGATGTCCAGGGTCTCGACGCTGACCATATGGCGCCACCACCATTACCTCCTGAAGCGCTTGTGGCAGAGTTATTAGAAACGGTACTGTTTTCAATGTTCACCTCTATTAAATAATCGTTACCAAAATTGGCATTCCCATTGATATATATGGCACCTCCATTTCTTCCTGTATTGCTATCAATTAAGGATTGTTTGATATCAATAACACTATTTATACCGGAAGCATTATTTGGCGCAGCTAAAATGGCACCACCATCCAAATTAGACGTATTGTTTTGTATGGTGCATTCCGAAATCGTCGCAATCGTCCCTGCCAAACCTATAGCACCGCCATTACTGCTTGCATAATTGTTTTCAACGATGAGATTGGATAAACTAACCGAACCCGTTACCTTATCAACAAAAATGCCGCCACCATTACCTGTCACATTTCCATGTCTAATACCAAGGTTTTCAATATTTATTGTAAATGCACCTTCATTTAAGGATAAAACTCGGGTACCACTACCATCAGACCCTGGTGAAGCCGCAGCTTGAATAATATCTGTTGAGGGATCTGTTCCTCTTAAGGTAATACTTTTTTGAATGGTTACAGATTCTGTATGAATCCCGGTAACTAAAATAACATCCGCCGCATTCGTAGAAGCTGCAACGGCATCGTTTATTGAGGCATAGGGATTCCCTCCATAAGGATCGCCCTCAATGTTTACGGTTTGTGCCGAAACTGTTAAAGTTAAAACAGCACATAATAAAAGAGTAATGTTTTGAATCATGATCTTAGAATTTAGTTAGTTAGTTTTTTGATTTATAGGCTTTCCATTGTTGTTGGCGCTCTTTACCAATTACATTTTTAACTTGATTAAACACTTTTTTACCTAAGGCCCTTTGTTTCTCTTTTAAAGTTTCAGGATCATCGGCATATGTTTTTCGCAAGGCCTGAATTTCTGTGAAACGCTCTACCTGTATCTCATATATGGCTTGAGATTCCTTTTTATTCAAGGACAGGACCTCAGTCATTTCATCCGCAAATTTTTTAGCTTTTTTCTCAGGTTTTGGTTGCGCATTCAATCCCAGTGTAATCATCAGGAAAGACATGGTCAGAAGAATTTTTAGTTTTTTCATGTTTTGAAAATTTTAATGTGTTATTCTGAATGCTCTAAACTACATCTATATTAAAGGAATCAGGTTTTTCAACAGTTCATTAAGGTTGAAATGCTATTCAACTGAGATTTATTTATGAGTATATCGTGATACGACCAAAATATGGGACATGTTGGGGATGGTTTATCCGATCATTGCATATCAGACGGAAATATGAATACTAGCTACCCTATTAATTTTCAATAAACGGTCTGTTATTAAACTATTCCAACAGGACTTAAGCAAAAGCTAAAGCTTTATGACATCGGAAACCGGCAAAATGTGGGAATAGCGGTCTACCGCCACCGGTATAGCATCACCATAGAATTTAGAGGTCTTTGAAAGTTTAGGCCTGGCCATAAGCCAATAAGATCCTTTTTTGGAAAGGGGGTAAAAAGTATCCACAATCTCATCTGCAAGTATGGTGGCATCTTTTACCTGGCCTGTTGCCGAATAAAAAACCGCGTAGTCAGCAAAATCAGACGATGTCTCCCAAACCAATGTATTGCGGTCAAGTGAAACCTTCATTGGAGCATATTCCTGAAATCGCCAATCGGCAAGGGTTTGAAACCGCATATGTTGGTATAGATCCTGATGATCCTTACTAAAGATCAGGTTATTCAGTTCATCGGGATCGTCCTTTAAATTATAAAGCTGATCTATAATACCATGGGTATAAATAAATTTGTAATCGCCTTGCCGCATCATTCGTGAAGGCACATTTTTAATCTTGGGCAGAAGCGTATAATCGGCTCCCCTGAATTCGGAGAAGACCGGACGGTCTTTTAATTCGGTTCCGTTTTTCAATGTCCCTACCAATGAAATCCCCTGTGCTGTTTCAGGAGTCTTACCATCAATCAAGTCAGCCAGGGTTGGCATGATATCCACAAAACTGACTATCGAATTATTTACGCTATTTTGTTTGAACAGTTTTGGATAGGATATTATAAAAGGTACATTTACCGCATCCTCATACATATTATGCTTTCCACGTAGCCCATGCTCAAACAGGTGCTCGCCGTGATCGGTGGTGTAGATGATGATCGTATTCTCATAAAGATTACGATCTTTAAGGGTTTTGATCACCCGTCCTACCATATCATCCATTTCGGTGATGCAGGCATGGTACGCCGCCATGACATTTTGTGCTTTATCCAGGTTATTCGGTATACCCGAATGCACCCAGTTCGGTACCCAGGGGTATTTGCCCTTATTGTACCAGTCATCATAGGTCTTTGGCAATTCAAAAGCCTTAGGATTGTACCTATCCAAATAGGTTTGTGTCGTTGTAAACGGAGCATGTGGTTTTTCAAATCCCACATGTAAAAAGAAGGACTTACCGTCCTCAGCTCGTTTGTTAATGAATTCAATCGATTTTCCAGCCACCACCATATCGAAATTGTCCTCCTCGTCCTCTACCAAAGTCGGAACGTATTCCTGATTCAGGTGCATGGCCCCTCCTTTGTACACGGTACTGTATTTTTGAAACTGTCGGTAACGCATATAGGTATCCTTGCCCACTTCATCCTCGTAATGCCCCCTTGGAAAATAGGTGTAATAGCGTACACTTACCTCGTCAAAACCCATGGTGTTCCCTGCCTTATGATCTTCGTCAACATCCCTTTGCAGCTCACCATGCACATGCATCTTACCCGGTGCTCCGGTTATATAACCTTGTTCCTTGAATACTTCTCCCAGGGTAACAATGCCCTCGTGATACCCGGTTTCTCTTAAATAACCGCTACCGATGTTCTTAACCTTGCCATTGGGCATGGTAACCGGTGCCTTGTGATAAATGGCACCATTGGCATAGGGGTACATCCCTGTAATAAGCGCCGCTCTCGCCGGAGCACATACAGGAGCAGGTGTATAACAATTCGTGAATAAAACACCTGATTGAGCCAAGGCATCGATATGAGGCGTGATAGCCAATCGACTGCCGTAAGCACCGGTAGCTTCCAATTTATGCTGATCGGAAATGATGAATACGACATTAGGCCGCGACTTTTCCTGTGCCTGAGTAAAACTACAGATTACAAGGACAATTCCTAATAGACGCTCTATTTTCATAAATATTATTCAATATTTGGATTCGCAGAAGCCTCAATGAGCGGTATGGGCCAGGTATAATCTTCAGATCCTCTGGCTCCTACTGTGTTTCCATAGGTTCTTCTGCAGTAGACATCATACACCCCCATCCTGGTCAAATCAAAAAACCGGTGCCCTTCCATATATAATTCCACACCTCGCTCCCTCAATAATTCTTCTCTAAATTCATCCATGCTTAAATCGGTGTAATCAATATCATCCATGCCTGCCCTGTTTCGTACTGCATTAATATCATCGTTTGCCATAGCAGGAGATTGGTTTAATTCTGCCATCGCTTCAGCTCGAAGCAAATACACATCGGCAAGTCTAATGACATGCCAGTTCTGCTGGCTTGTATACTCGGTTGTCGCATCGGTGTCTATATATTTACCTGTAAACACTCTGAACAAATTGCCCGCTGAAGACCCATTTTCAATTCTCGTTCTAACATAGCCGGTTAGACCGGAACCCAACTGATAAATGAAGGTATCGTCCTGATAATTATGAATTATGGTGTTGAGGTATCTCAGGTCAAATTTATCGATACTGCGGTTTACAAATTGTGGTTGAAGTCGATTGGTTCCCCCAAAACCACCTCCTGCAAGCCCTGAATTCCGGGGAGAGAACAGGTTGGAAACCGCCGTACCCTCACCGGCTATAGAGGCCCCTTGAATATCAAATAGCATTTCAAAATTATTCCCGTTTGTTGCATCAAAGATGGTCTCATATTCCTGCAGGTCTCCAGACAGCCTGTAAAAAGGCTCCTGAAACACGAAATTTGCCTGTTCAATGGCTTTTTGATAATAAAAATCCGAATCGTTGGTAAAACCTAAATATTTGGCATTACCCTCAATACCTGCCTGAGCAGTTCTTATCGATGACGCCAACTGCACATAAACCTTAGCTAAGAGTCCATGAGCCGAAGCCTTGGTTACTCTACCTATGTTGTTATTAACTCCATTTCTGGTTTCATCGTAACCCCAGCAATGCTCCCCGGCAAATAGTAAATCTTCGATGATTACGTCATAAATATCCTGCAATGGCGATAATGGCAGGCCTTCTTCACCAGGGAGGACTGGCGTTGTTCTAAGCGGTACTTCACCGTAACATCTTGCTAAGTTAAAATAATGCAACGCTCTTAAGAATCTGGCCTCACCTTGAATTCTTAACCTCAATTCTTCATCTATTTCCGGCACATCCGGCACCCTTGCAATAACATTATTGGCATCTTTTATAGCGACGTAAATATCTACCCATGATCTTTCTATCAATGGTTCTGCATTAGTTATCGTCCCGAATCTAAAATCACGGTGATTAAAACTACCTTGTCCTTGATCTGAAGCTGCATACAAATTGGATAAAAACTGTTGTCTGTAATAGCCATTGGTACTTTTAAGCTGAGCATAGGCCCCTGTTAACCCTGCCAGTGCATCAGATTCATTTTGATAAAAGGCATTAATATCAACTTGTGTTCTTGGTTCTTCTTCAAGATAGTCTGCACAACTTGTACATACAATTGATAGGGTAAATAGCAGAGCGTTAAAAAGTATAAGGTTTTTAATATATGTCGTTTTCATTTTCACTAGTTTTAATAATTGAAATTTAAGCCCAAAGAGTAGGTTTGAACGCCTGGATAACCTCCAAAATCTACACCCCTGCGCTGAGGGTCTTTATTGAAAGTTGTCACCTCAGGGTCATATCCAGGATAATCTGTAATAGTCACTAAATTTTGTGCAGTGGCATAAACTCTGAGGCTTATTCTATTTTTAAAATTAAAAGTGTACCCCAAATTGACATTTTTTAATCTAATAAAGGAGCCATCAAATACATTTCTATCGGATGAGATAATTCTTGGGCTATTGGCATCAATAATTGGGGCCGGATTTCCGACCCCTGATGTATTGCCAACAGATGGGTCGGAAAAGACATTGCCATTCGCATCGACATTCAGCGGTGCCTGCCAGGAATCCTGAAAAGCAGAAGCTAATCCATTTCTCGAGTTTGAGTTACCTGTTATTGGCCAGGTATCCACCCAAAAAATGTCGCCTCCTTTTTGAGCTGTAATAAGCGCACTTAAATCCCAGTTCTTATATTTGAATTTGTTGTTTATCGCTATATTAAAATCCGGATTCGGGTCACCAATTTGAACGTAATCATCAAAGTTAATCACCTGATTGCCGTTACTGTCAACAGTATTGGTGTCATTATTTACATATCTTCTTTCTCCTGGTGCTGCACCGGCTATTCCACTGGTATTTGCCTCTTCCCAGGATTCGTAAATACCATTGGTTTGGGCGCCCCAGAAAATCCCTAATGGACTACCTACCTGAAACAAAATGGGGTTTTCTTGAGCAAAACCAACATTAGGTCCAAGTTGAAAATCTAAATTGGAATTTAAACTTTTAAGATTATTTCTGTTTAAGGTAAAGTTGGTTCCAAACTCCCATTGAAAGTCATCCTTATTAATAAGCTGGGCATTTAAGGCGATTTCGAGTCCATAATTTTCTACTTCTCCAAAATTATCCAATATCCTTACAAAACCATTCGAAGCTGGTAGAATTACATTTTGTAATAAATCACTGGTGAGTTTATAATAGGTATCTACAGTCACATTTATCTTATCATCTGCTAAGCCTAAATCTACACCAAAGTTGAACTGGTCTGTAAGTTCCCATTTTAAATTTGGGTTGGGCAAGTTGGATTCAATAAAACCTGTAGCTATTTGACCATTAAAATTATACCTTATGGCTTCACCAAGTGATAAGGATTGGAATGGAGGAATGGCATCATTACCGACTCTCCCATAAGATAATCTAAACTTAAGATTGGATATGGTTTCTGATTTTCGTAGAAATTTCTCATCGGATGCCAACCAGGCCAAAGCTACAGATGGAAAGAAATTGGCCTTGTTTCCTTTAGCAAGTTTAGAAGAAGCATCTACTCTGGCGTTAACATCTAGGAAATACCTTCTTTTATAATTGTATCCTACTCTTAAAATACTGGATAGCAACCTGGAATCCAAAAAATTTGATACCGGTGGTAAAATATCTGTAGCTGCACTTAGATCATAATATTCCAACACATCACTCCCAAAACCAAAGGCTCTGTTGAACATGGTTCTTATCCTGACATCTTCAACAGTTCCTATAGCTACTGCATCAATTCTGTGTTTTCCAAAACGATTTCTGTATCTCAAATTAACCTCACCGTACAATTTCCTGTATTGCCTTGAGGCTTGAGATGCTTCTCCGTTATTTCGTCGTCCCCTTGTAGTGTTCGTTGGATAATAAATATCGCGGTTACTTTTTTGAAGATTAAACGCTCCTTTTATAACACCTGTAAGCTTAGGGGTAAGCTTTGCTGTAACAGCAAGATTTTGAATAAGGTTGTAATTTTCTTTAAGATCGGTGACATCTCTTGCCAAAGTATAAGGATTTGAAATTTGATTCCCCTCATTCAGGTCGGCATAAATATCATCATCTTGCCCGGGTTCTAATAGCCCAAAAATGGGTTGAAATTGAAGTGCCTGAGATGTCACACTTCTATTCAGTAATAAGTCTCCATTACCTACCGAGGCCGAATTACCCTTGTTATAAGCAATATTCGTTTTAGAAAAAATATCTATTTTATCATTAAAAGCCTTTCTACGACCATTTACATTTAATGTAATTCTTTTGTTGCCAGTGTTTATAATAACTCCTTCCGTATCAATAAGGCCCAGACTTACAAGGAAATTATTTTTCTTGTTTCCTCCTCTGTAAGACAGATTATAGGCTTGAGAAAAAGCCTCAGTATAAACGACGTCCTGCCAGTCTGTATCAACCCCTGTAGATGTTGGATAAGGAATGCTGAACCCATCTAGCTGAGGATAATTGGCCACCGTTAAATCTTGAGAACCATTAAACGGATCACTGTTATCCTGTGGATTTGTAATATCAATATACAATTGATTAATGGCTCTTCTGTTCATATAATTTTCAAAAGTGGGACCATCCATTACATTAATCTTATTTGTAATGGTCGTTATAAAATTATCCACTGTAATTGAAAGATTATCTGTTCCATCCTGTCGACCTCCCGTTTTAGTCGTAATGAGCACCACACCATTCGCCCCTCTGGCACCATAAACTGCAGTTGCTGCGGCATCCTTTAAGACTTCAATTTTTTCAATGTCATTCGGATTAAGAAAACTTAAAGAGTTTTGAGATGCGCCTGCACCTGTATTTCCCTGTGCATCTTCTACCGGATCTACGGGTAAACCATCAATGATATAAAGCGGTTGAGTCCCTCCAAGGAATGAGTTCGTCCCTCTTATAGAAATAGCGACACCTCCTCCGGGTTCTCCATTTTCTGAGACCACCACACCAGCAACCTGGCCTTGGAGAAGTTGTTCTACAGCTTGCGTTCTTTGCTGCTCTAATGTTTCAGAATTTACTTGGGAAATTGAGCCTGAAAGGTCTCTTTTGTTGATATCAAAATAACCGGTGCTAATCACCACTTCATCCAGTTGGGCGATGTCCGGTTGCAATACGACATTTAAAAGAGCAGCGTTTGCAATTTGTTCCTGAGTTTTCATACCTATATATGAAAACACCAAAATATCGCCATTATTAACTGTCAATTCATATACTCCGTCAAAATTGGTTACTGCGCCTTTCGAAGTCCCTTTTACGAGAACGGAAACTCCCGGCAATGGTTGCTTGAATTCTTCATCTATCACCGTTCCGCTTACGGTTATTTCTTGCCCTAATACTGATAATGGTATTAGTAAAATAATTAAAATTATCCTTTTCATTAGTTTATTTGATTAGTTATCATTTAGTTTTTAAGTAATTTTTTGAATTCTATGGTGTTATCATTACTCTCAATTTTAAGAATGTAAGACCCCTTACTTAAATTGCTGACATCTATTATGCTGTCTTCAGAATAATTGGTCGCCTTAACTTTTCTGCCATTCAAATCAAAAAATGTAATTTTTGAATTGTTTCCTAAACCCTTGAATTGAACCAACCCTATTGACGGATTGGGGTATAGTTTAATAGTGCTTTCCAACATGCCTTTGGATTCTGCTGAAAGACCTTCCGCCCATTGCATCATTAAAAAACTAGCTGCATAGCCCCAACTCCCATCCGGTTCGATCAACCATTTACCATCCATCCACTGATAGAGAAAGCTAGCATCGTATTGGGTGTCTTTTTCCCAGGTAAAACCAGAGGGAGCACCTTGTTGTCCGGAACAATACAGATTCCATAGATAAAAATTTGGTATTCCCAGACCAAGAGCGACACCAATATATCTGCCATACCTGTTAATAATGACGGACTCCGTATTACTGCCATTGTATGGCGGATTTTCATTAATGCCGAACTCTCCAATTTGTACCGGGCAATCAGCTATTAGATCTCCTGTCTGAGTTGTATAATATCGTGCTATTTCGAGTCCTTTCCACAGGGCATGCCCATGGGGATGACTTCCATTTGACCAACGGCCGTCATAGGCCGACCAGGACGATAGATCTATTCTGGTGTGTGGGATAACGTTTTCCAGAACACTTGGTGTATCATTGTCCATCATCGTAATGTAACTACCGCTCTGTTGTGTCCAAAGTTTATTGAATTCGGTAGCATAAAATACTTTTGCATTAGTACCTGCCAATTCATTACGTGCCCTTTCCGTTCCTCTTTGCCTTGCCCTAACTAATCTCGCCATACCTTCAGTCATCCATTCGACATCATCCGGTATGAGTGAGGGATCATTCTCCCAGGCCACACCTTCACCTCTTAACTGCCAATCTCCTTCCCAATTTTGATATACAAAGGTCTTGTCCATGGAACCATAGGTCTCCAAAATATACTTGGTCAAATCATAGAACTGTTGCTCTTCATCTAAATAAGTATCATGGTTAAAATCCGGACCGTTCTTAAAATCGCCTTGCTTTTTGGTGGTCGTCCAAAACGTATGTCTCCTAATGTGGTTTCTCAGAAATAGGGAATCTAAATATTCATGCTGGGCCACGTCTTTGAGATTCTGAAAGTTCGGCCAGGTATGATTAAAATGATAGGCATTAAACATATTACCATTCTTCGCCGTTAAAGTCGTCTTTATTGAGGTGGCACCAAAAGTTTTGTAATAATCCAATCCCTCCAGCAGGTATGGTCTGTCAGTAAAATTATACCAACCTGCAATATGGCTTGATCCAAATATATCTTGAATCTGAGGCACTTCAGCACCATTATTTGGGTCATATTGGTCTATACTGGCAGTAATCTCTGCCTGGGACGGCATGGTTTCAGAATAATGCGCTCTCAACTCGCCATTGTTTACAAATACGAAATTCGGATTTGCATTGTTTAAATTGTCAAAATTAACACCCTGACCCAAACGCAATAAGCCTCCCGGATCGATGGTTAATGTAAATCCGGCGGCCTCCGTTTTCTTATCCAGTATGCCTTTGTTGATCTTTTGTGTATACAAACTACCTTGATCAGCTATGGTAAGCGAGGTAGATTCTCCTATAGTCGTATTTTTGGTAAACAGACTCACATCGTCAGTCACCACGATCCCGTGTATGGTTATATCAGATTTGGCCGTGGGTGAACTGAATTGATAGTCGCTCCCGGTAAGGCCTAAAATACCATATATCCTGATGTAGGCATAATGACTAATGGTAACGTTCACGCGATTATCGGATTTAATGGCAAAATTGTCGTCAGTAGCCATGTTGTACAAATCGATAGTCAGACTTTTATTTTGAAGATTACTGGCAATACTCAGCGATCTCGGATTGAAAAATCCCGAACCAGATATATAGGTCTGATCTTCTGTGAGATTCAGATATATGCGACTGTTGTAGGTAAAAATGGACCCATCGCCCGACCCTCCAGGTTGATTGCGTCCGGAGGAGAAGGTTCCATTGCACAGAATACTGCCGTTAATCCTTAAATCCTTTGCAAAACTCGGCGTGTTATGCCCCATTTGTAAAACCGCGGTTTGCCTGACCAGAAGATGACGACACAGGTCGACTATTTCACCGGAGACACCCCCCTGAACATCTATGTAGACGGTATGACCATCTTCAATAATCACATCGGTTAGACCTGATGGTACCTGTCCGTTACTCCAAATGGCAGGGTTACTCCAATTACCCCCTGAAACCGAACTCACGGCACTCGAAAAATCTATCGCCTGATCACTTACCAAGGCCAACTGCGCGAAGGCATTGCACCAGGCAAATAACAAGAGTGAACAAACAAGATGATGACTTATATTAAGTGTTGTTTTCATTTTTTTAATTTACAGATGGCAATACCTGTGGTTCTATTTCCTGATAGACATTTTCCAGAATGTCCAGCGCCTTTTTCTTAAATTCCTCATGACTTGGATAGACCTCATTTTGGGATTTGAACGTTTTCAGGTAGTCATTAAGACCTTTGTAATACTTCTGATGGAGATAGTACAGCGGCCTTTTTTGTCCTTTTTCATTTATTAAGGACATGTTCTTGGATACCCCTTCAGGAGTGTACTCATTGTTATACATCTGCCAGTATAAGTTAAAAGGTAAATCCTCCTCCAAGGCGATCTGCATGATGTCCTTTGCATTGTTAAATTGCCTGAGATGTGTTGCAGGTTTGTCATCGAAGGCATGACCACCATATTCGCCTATAAAAACCCTTCTTTTAAATGGCAATCCTTCTTTTGGTTTTAATTGGCTTTCTATGTAATTGAAAACTTTGGTTAAAACCGCTTTATTTGTCTGGTAATCTTTTTTCTTGCTCGACTCATAGCTGGAATACGAAACAAGATCGACATCAACCTTTGGTAAGATATCCCTTGTGATACAGGTTTTGCCTTCCATACCTTTCAGTACCAAATTAACCTCTATATAATAGTATACGGAAACATTTTGATGATTAATTGCCTTTTTGGCATCATCAATGGCCCGTTGTCTTATCTGGAACCATTTGGTCATATTATCCACATGCTCCCTGGGTGGCGTCATATGTCGCTTGTAATTGGGATGCAAAAGCCAATCGCCTTCCCAGTTACCTATTAAAAAGGTTTTACCCGAGTTATTGTATTTTTTTAACAGGTAACAAACAAAATCGTACATCTCCTTGTACAATCGTTTCTCCTGATTTTTATTGATGCCCTTTTTCCATTGAATTCCGGTGGAGGTGTGCAACCAGAAGAAATAGTACTTAAAATCCATTTCGAATATTTTATCATAATCAGGTATGAGGCGAATAACATCCATGACATTGTTCACATCGTCCTTTGTATAACCATAATCCTTTAAGTTTCTAAGGGTGATTGAGGTCTTATACATATTAGAGCCCAATGCCCTGGTCTGTTTGGCCTGCTCTATCAATCTGGACTCCTTTGTTAACTGATAGGTATTTGGGAAACTGTTCGTCCCCAAAACAAAGTTGTAATCTTCCAGGGGCATTTGAATCCCATAATCATAGTCCTGAGGGAACATTGCAGCAGTTAAGCACAGTGTAATTATAAATAGTATCTGTCTCATAATTCTATAGTGATGGATTTAAGCTTTTAAAGGTCCGGGCCTTTTCCCTGAAGTCATCAAAACTTGGTAATTCCCCATTGGTAATGAGATAATCCTCCACATATTTTTTAGACTCCTTATAAAAGTTATTGTGCGTATACCATATAGGTTGTTTCTTTCCCTGATCATCAATTAACCAGTAACCAATTTGTTCCCCGGTTTCAGCGTCAATTTCGTTGTTGTATAGTTCCCAGTATAATATATAAGGTGTACCCCATTCCAATGCCGCCTTAATAGTCCAGATAGACCTTAAGTTCTGCATCCTATTGTCGTACTTTACACTTGGATTGCCATATTCGCCAATCCAGACGCGTTTTCCTGATGGTATATCTTTTTTTGGCGATAATTGCGCCTCGAGATAATCCAGGGAGATATGAAGCCCTGTCCTTAGATCGGCTTCAGATTTGTAAGGATTGGTAGCGTCATATGAGGAATAAGACACATAGTCCGGGTTTACGGTTTTAACGACAGTATTCGCCACTACCTTAGCATGGGGCTCTTTTAAGGCCTTGCTCACCAGATTAACCTCTATATAGTAGTAAACCGATACATCATTATAACGATTATCCCTTTTTGCATCCTCAATAGCCTTCTGTCTTATCTTGGCCCATCGGATCATCCCCTCAAGGGTTTTCTCATTTACCGGTTTTGTACGGTCATAATCCGATCTTAAATGCCAATCGCCTTCCCAATTGCCTAAATAAAAGACCTTACCTGAACCGGAATAGGTTTTCAGAAGATAGGTTGTAAATTCGTAAAGCTCTTTATACAAGGCGTCTTCATAATGTTTTGGGTAGCCATCAATAAATTTTATTTGCGCCGTGTCGTCCTTTTCGCCGGGTGGTTCGGGTGTGTATTGAGAAAAACCATAGGTCCAGATATGATAGTATTTAAATTCCATGTCCAATACTTTCTTTACAGAGGGCTCTAAAGTTGCCAATTTGGTAAGGGACGTAATGGCATCATTCTTTGGTAAGCCATAGTTTTCTGTGCAGTATCTCGGGTGCATACTGAATTTCAAGAGATTTGAACCCATTTTTTTGATCTCAACGGCCGTTTCAACCAGCATCGTCTCATCAGTAAATTTGTACTTGGATCCTACTGTTTGAGTTCCAATAGCATAATTGTAGGAGGCGACTTTATCTGAAACGGAACCGGCATCACCGTCAGGGATGACCTCAGTGGCACTAAGGAAAAAATAAATAAGTAATGTGAATAAGCCTAAACCAGTACCTATGGGGAGAATTCTTCTTTTATGCATAATTAACCGTCTTTGATACTGCAATCTCGCTAAAAACCGCTTTAAAAAGGTTTATGAGTAAATCAAGAAGGTTTAAATAATAGTCAAAACTATATTTCCGGGAACTTAAATGGAATTTGAGATATTATTAGGCTCTATGCTGGCAGGTATCGCTATAGGCATCCTGAGCTTTACATCATGTTAATTTGTGATGAATGACCTATAGACTATCAATATATTCTTTGGGTGTTTTTTCGTAGTATTTCTTAAAGAGGGTACTAAAATGTTTAGGATCATGGAATCCGGATTCATAGGCAATATCTGAGATCCGTGAATGCGATTTTTTCTTCATCAATTCCTCCGCATGATTTAATTTTATTTTTAAGATTAAATCTGAAGGGGACATCTGTACCAAACCTTTGAGTTTTCTGAAAAGGTTGGATCGACTCAATCCCATCATTTCGGCAAGTTTATCGATGGAAAAATCCTTTTCAGTAAGATTTTCCCTTATGGTCTCTATGACATCCGACAAAAAACGTTCATCGGGAGTGAGGTGTTTGTCTATTTTCTTATCGTCCAGTAAGCGCGATATATTTTCTCTCGACCTTATAAGATTATTAATGGTGGCGTTTAGTATGGAGACATTGAACGGTTTCTCAACATAGGCATCCGCCCCTGTTTCCAACCCCTTGATCTTATCGTCTATATCGGCAAGGGCAGTTAACATGATAATGGGAATATGACTCGTTTTAAAGTTGGTCTTAAGCAGATGGCATAGTTCCTTACCATCCATCTCCGGCATCATCACATCGGTAATGATTAGATCGGGACTTTTGGAAAGGGCCAACAACAAGCCCTCTTTACCATTAGAAGCCTCAATGATGGCATGCACTTTACCTAATTCATTCTTAATAGCCGATCTTAACTCAATATTATCCTCAACCAATAAAATTAATTTTTCCTTTATAAGAAGTCCTTCGAGTTTATCTTTTTTTTCCGGTTTGTCGTAGTCATGAATCAGGACATCCTCTCCATAATGCTCACTGCCACCGGGTAATAGGATGGTAAATTTTGATCCGATGTTCTCTTTACTCTCCAAAGTTATTTTACCGCCATGCAATTCAATAATTTTCTTTGAAAGCATTAATCCAATACCGGTCCCGGGAATACCCTGATTCGCCACGTTCGTACCCCTGGTAAAGCGATTAAAAATAGCGTTCTGCTGCTTTTCCGGAATGCCTATGCCGTTGTCAATGAAATCAATTCTGAGGGTTTTATCATTCAGGAAAGCACTGATCGTTATTTCACTTCCCTCATTACTGTATTTAATGGCATTGGAAATCAGGTTATAGAAAATTCGGCTCATTTTCGGGACATCGAACCAAACCGGAATATGTTTTACCTTTAAAATAACGTCTATAGATTTTTCCTTAAGAATTGGTGTAAAGTCATCCACTATTTTTGACAAGCACGCTTTAAGGTTTACCTGGCTCACCTGCAGTTTAAGTTGGTTTCTGTCTAATTTTTGGAAATCTAATAACTGAGAGACATATTCATTTAGATTCTGAGTGTTCCTCTGAATGAGTTCCATGGATTTTTCGACCTGCTCCTGATTCGCCAATTGCTTTACCAACAACTGTATCAAGGAAACCGGTGTTCTGATATCATGAGCCACCTCAACAAAGAATTTTATCCTGTCCTCATCGCTGCGCTTCCTAATATTGGCTATGTTAATTCTATACACTAGAAAAATGAAAAAACATAGGATTAGAAAATAGGAAGTAAGAGCGATACCCGATTTCCAAAATGGTTTTTTTATTTTGATGTTCAGAAGATAATCACTTTTCGCCTTTTCTCCGTCTGCGTTGAATCCAGTGGCTATTAGTCTGTAATCCCCGGGGTTCAAATTGGAATAGGTGATCTTTTCATCGCCATAGGCATTTCTCAAACTGTCGTCATAACCTCTGAGTTGCCATTCGAAACGGTTTCTTTTTGACCCATGAAACTTAATGGTCTCAAAGTTAAATGATATGGTATTCTGATCGTAGCCTAAAACGATGTCGCGGGTATAATTGATATTCCTATCCAGGGTTAGACTGTCTGGCTGTTTCCCATTGATTTGAAAATTTCCGAGATAAATTTTTGATATTTCAGGATCTCTTTCCAAATCGATTGGTTGAAATACAACAGCACCCTCAGGGCCACCAAAAGCCAATCGTCCATCCCTGAGTATTGCAGAAGCTCCTGGCCCGAATTCCTGAATATCCAACCCATCCTGATCGGAGTATTTTCTAAACAGCTTAGTCTTGATATCATATCGCCAGAGTCCTGTGGTGGCCGCCAAATAAAGGTTTTGTACATTGTCCTTCTTAATGGAAAAAACCGTCCCTATCTCTTTATTCGTATTGACGCTAATATGATCCAAGACCTCATTGCTCAAATTAAATTTATGCAATCCTTTAGCCGAACCCAGCCATATGGCATTATTCAACTGATCAAAATTTAAATTATGGATTTCATTTAAGTTGTTGAAGGTGTCTTCCCTTATCTTTCGAACACTTTTATTTCGTTTATTGATTTCGAAAAATCCAATATTGGATCCTGCATAAATAATGTCATCATAGCCCTGGACCATCGATCTCACCAGGCCTACATCATAGGTGTGCACCAATTGGTTTTTTGTGAAATGCAATAGCGGGCCATCATTACCCTGGGCTATCCAAATGTCATCATTGAATACAGAGATATTAAAAACCAATTTAAGAGGAACTTCTTTATTAAACGGTGGTTTATCGATTACCCCATTATTCCTGTCGAAGACCAATATACCTTCCCCATAAGTCCCCAGTAGCAGATCACCATTATATGCTGCAATGGACAGCACGGCTGTATTAAAAAGTTTCGGATGACTATTGTAGTTTTGAACCTTTTGGTTTTCATATTTACTGATCCCGCTTTCCGTTCCAAACCATAACGCCCCGTCTGCGGATTCATAAATAGCCCTTATCGTGTTGTTATTGATACTATTGGCATCGTTTTGCACATGGTGTATCTGATTGAAAATATTATCATTATTATAAATTATATTTATGCCCCCTTCACGAAGCCCAAGCCAATAAGCATTCGATTTATCGACATATACCTCATAAATACTATTCTGACCAATGCTATTCGGGTTGTCAATATTATGCCCGAATAGGTTTATGACATTAAGATTCTCGTCGAATACGAAAAGACCCAATCTGTCAATAGCCACAAGGGCATTGTTTTGAGTATCGAATTCAATTTTTCGAATAGCGTAGGTCTTTTTCTGTAATTCCTTAATAAAAACCGATCTGATCTCCTTTTCGTCCCTAATGAAAAGACCCCCTACCTCCGTACCTATCCAAAGTCTTCTCTTAGAATCCATAGCGATACTTATGATATCATTTTTTTCTAAAATGACCTCCCGCAGGGACAAGTTATCCGAGTCCGGTAACACATCAAAAATGTAACACCCTTTTCCCGTGGCCACATACACCACATTATTCGAGACCTGAATTCCCCTATTGATGAAGGTTTCCGGAAACAAAATGTCCGAGGCCTTCTGTGTGGTCAGGTTATAAATAATATACCCGTGATCCAGACCAATTAAAATTCGATCCTCATCCAACTGTGCCATGGACAGAAACCGTTTTTGGTCAATATGTAAAACCTGCTCAAAACGATCGTGTTCATAGTCATAAGTTATAAGGTAGCCATTGGGACTAATCATGTACAAATCCCCATTTAGATTGAGCATATCAATGATTCCCGTACTTTCCACGGATGATAAAGACTTTAGGTCATAATTTTTGAATTCCAAACCGGAATAGCGATTTAGTCCCTTATCCGAGCCTATCCAGAAATAACCCAGACTGTCTTTTTCAAAAACATTAATCGTACCCCGGATCAATCCGGCCCCGGTTTCAATTCGCTTGACATGCTGGGCCAACACAAAACCATTAAACCAGATAAAGGCAAAAAAGAAAATGACACCTATCTTCTGCTTGTGAAACATAAAGACCCCTGTTTATTTAAACTTACTAAAAAAATAAATTCCCATTTCAAATTTAATGGGAATTTAATTAAAACGAGATTAAACTTGAGTTCTTAACCACCAATCTCTGTCGGGATTGTATTTGTACTTAATTTTTAATTCTTCAAGTTCCGCGCGAAGCCCATCTTCAATTTCCTGATATTCAGGATGGTTTATAAGGTTGATCATTTCTCCGGGATCATTTTCGATATCGTAAAGCTCGTCAATATCATCCTCCAGAAAGGCATCAATCAATTTAAATCGTTTTGTCCTTATAGCCAACATATTCGGTCCGGCATAGGGATAGGCATCATCTATATAATATTCGAACATAAAGGATGTTCTCCAGTCTTCATGATTCTGATTGTTATCGAATAATCGGGTCATGGACGCACCCTGCATGTAATCTGGTGTATTCAATCCCGCCAAATCCAGTATAGTAGGAGCCAAATCAATATTCAATGCGATATCATTAATTTTTGTACCGGGTTGAATGGCTTTGGGATATCGTATTAGCATGGGGATTTTCATAGAATTTTCATAGGCAATTCTTTTATCCCAATACCCGTGTTCACCCATAAAATAACCGTTATCACTGCTATAGATGACAACCGTATTATCCAGTTCGCCAATATCTTCAAGGGTTTTAAGGACTTGGCCCAAAGATTCATCAACCGCTACCAGACACTCCAGGAGTTTTTTAAATTTATCGCCTTTTATGGGCCACGGTTTTGGTGCTATGGTATCCGAATGCTCATAGGATTTCCATTTGGAGTCCCAAGCCTTAATGCGTTGCCATTCAGGTTTCCCTTTAAAATTTTCCAGATGCGTGTCATAGGGTGGTGCGGGCAAAGAGTCATTGGCATAGATATCCTCATGTCGGGGTGCGGGGGAATGGTTTTCATGTACGGCTTTATGCCATAAATTGAGACTAAACGGTTTGTTAGGGTCTCTTTTTTCCTTTAACCAAGCAATGGCTTTGTCGGTTAGAATATCTGTCATATATCCTTTTTCCTGATATTCTCTCCCATTATCATTTACCATTGGGTCAAAATATTCGCCCTGTCCCACAAAACTGTACCAATAATCAAATCCGGGTCTGATATGTCTTTCTCCTTCATAATGGGCCATATGAATTTTGCCAATATGTGCCGTTTCATACCCTGCCTTCTGCAGAATCAGACTATAAGGCTTATTGGTCTCCCAATCCGGATCCACATGTCGGTTGTTCTGATTGACACCGTGGATATGAGGATAGGTACCGGTTAAAAAACTGGCCCTGGAAGGCGAACATATGGACTGGGTCACATAATAGTTGTCAAACTTCACACCTTCGTCTTCAAGCCTTTGCATGTTCGGTGTTTTTAAAAAGGGATACCTTCCGCTGGATTCCAAAGCATCAAAGGGTTGGTCATCGACCAAAATAAATAAAAAGTTAGGTTGTTTCTTTTCTGTTTCCGCCTTCTTACAACCACTTACCACGATGATAAAAAACAGGACGGATAACATCGTCTTAAAAGATATTACAGGTTTCATATTCAAATTACCAATACATGATTAAAGTTACTAAACAAAATAGAAGAAGCATATAAGACCAGAACCGATAGCTCTTGTGAAATGGAATCTGCTTTAATCCAAGCGTTTCCTCTTTGTACTCGTCCAATGAGAAGGTCAGTCCTTCAATTTTTTCAAGCGGTGGTTTCCTGGTTAGCAAACTCACCACTACCATGACGATCAGACTCCAGACAAAATAATAGGGAACCGTTAACAGAAAATGTATATCGCCGAATATGGAGTGTCCGACATTTACAGCGTATATTATATTGATCACACCCAGAGTAATCCCGGCCATAAGTCCGACAAAAGCACCAGAGGCATTGGTTCTTTTCCAAAAAATGCCCAACACAAAGGCCGCAACAATTGGTGGTGCCATAATCGATAGCATTTCCTGATAGTACTTTAACAGGGTGCCGAATTGCTTTCCAATTTGAGGTGCCCAAAACACAGCAATTAGCAATACGGTAACTGAGGCCATCTTCCCCACCCTGACCTTTGTCTTCGAGGTACTATTAGGAACGATTTTATCGTAAAAATCCATTGTGAAAAGGGTTGCCACAGAATTGAGTAAACCACTTAAAGATGAGGTTAAGGCCGCAACCATGGCAGCCATCATAAATCCGATAAGGACATTAGGTAACAGGTTCATGATCAGATTGGGATATACCATATCCGGTTTGGGAAGATCCGGGAATAATTTAATGGCCATAATACCAGGGATAATGATAACAAATAAGGTAAGTACTGTTAAAAAGCCAACGAGCAGCACGCCCTTTCGTCCTTCGTCAATGGACTTTGCGGTCAATACCCTTTGTACCAGCTGCTGATTGTTACCCCAGAAGAACAAGCCAAGGATAGGGATCCCTATGATGGCGCCCAGCCATGGCACGGACGAATCGTCCATCGGACGCACCAGTTTCATTAAAACATCGCCTTCTGCCAACAGTTCTTTCACATATTCAGCACCGCCGTTATAGGTCGCATAGAAGGTAAGTACTATGGATCCTACCAATAAAAATATCCCTTGCATTAAATCAACTCGTATCGCTGCTGAAAGTCCTCCGGGTATGGTATAAGCGGCCACTATAATGGCAAAAACAACAGACAGTGACAATATGGAGGCTTCTGGGAATACCAGTTTCATAACCATGGCCGCAGCATACAGCGAACCGGCTGCATCCAGAAAAATATTCACGACTATGGTTATTGCAGAGAAATAATACCTCGAGGCCGCATTAAAGCGTTTTTCCAAAAACTCAGGTATCGTGAATATTTTTGATTTAATGTAAAAAGGTAAAATAAACCATGCAAAAAATACCATCACGACCACCGAGCCTAAATTATAGTTAAATACCGCAATTCCGGTACTGTAGGCATCACCCGCCTGCCCTATGAGGGTCGAACTCGAAATACTGGCCGCAAATAAGGAAAACCCAATAACAGGCCAGGCCATTCCACGACCGGCCAAAAAATAGGATTTCTCATCTTTACTTTTGCTGTATTTTATCCCAAGATAAACCACGAACAAAAAATAAAGGACGATGATCAGGATATCGGCCCATGACAGACCATTTACCCAGTTGGGGCCTTGTGTAATAATATTCGTGCCTTCCATAAGCTATGATTTTGTGTTTTGTTCTTTACTTAAAGTGAATTCGATTAAAGCATTGACATTACAGGTCGCCAAACCTATATATTTATCCGCAGCACCATAGTATACATATAAAGTGTCTTCAATTATCATATTCCCTGTCGGAAACACACAACCGTTGTAGTAGCCTTCTATCTCATAGTCAAATTCGGGTTCCATGATATAATCTTTAGTTCTGCCCAGCACTATTGTAGGATCATCGAGGTCAAGCATAACAGCACCCACGCGATAATAGCCCAGACCACCGTTTTCAACACCATGATACAGAACGAGCCACCCTTTATCTGTTCGCAATGGTGGCGTACTCCCACCGACCTTTTCCTCCCAGCCACCATCAATACCACCAATGATCATGGTACTCGGTTCATTCCACACCAAAAGGTCGTCACTGAATCGTATCCAAACGGCAGGTTTCTTCACGCCATAGCCCCCTCCTATCCATTCCTTAGGTCTGTGAAGCATAGCGTACTTACCATTTATTTTTTCCGGGAAAAGAATGACATCCCTATCATCTAAATTAGATGCCGTAATACGGCCTAGTTTAATCCACTCTTTAAAATCTTTAGTCATAGCTAAAGCAGAGTTCGCCATATTCTTTTTTATGAAATGAGGTGCATGTTCGCCGTGATCTGCGGTCAATACCACATCATGTTCAAACTTCCAGTATTGTCCTGGAGGAAAGGGTCTGAAGGCGTAGGTTACATAGAAATAATCATCCAATTTTATGATGCGTGCATCCTCGATACAGCCCCTATCCGGTCCCTCTGCACTGGGGCCGAGAACGGGTTTGTCCGAAACGCGATTAAACTGATATCCGTCATCACTCACTGCCAGTCCAAATCTAATAATGTGTTCGGCATCATCTCCTGCGGCCCTGTAGAGCATGTAGAATTTTCCATTGTCATAATAAACACCCGGATTGCATACCACAAGGTTTTCCCAATCATTATTTGGTTCAGGAGTTAGAATTGGATTTCCTGCGAATTTTTCTAGTTTCATTGATTGAAAATATTGGTTAGTGTCGTTTTCTTCCACAATATTAATGTGATCGCTATTACAAAAGGTTTTAAAATAGGTCAATATGATAGAAATTATGGTCAAGTCCTGAAATTGGATTAAAAATTCATAATAATCAACACGGTACTTGAAACGATATAAAACCTTGGAAAGCCACAGCACCCTGCCTCCTGAAAAGTTTAAGTGTGGTCAGTTCAGAGAACCATTTGGACGAAAAATAAACTCAAATGGATAATGATAGCATTAACTTTGTGTTTAATGCACAACTTAGAAATAAGCCTTATGAAAATTATTTGTTTTATTATTTGTATTGCCTTTACCGGAGCAGTCCTTCCCCAGGACGTTCATCAGGGCTCGAAGCGACCGAACATTATATTTATTCTTTCTGATGATCATGCGACAAATGCTATTTCAGCATATAGCGGTGATTACAAGGCTATGGCTCCTACACCCAATATCGATCGTCTGGCCGATGAAGGGGCTATTCTTATGAATGCATTTAGTACCAATGCCATATGCGGACCCAGCAGAGCTTCCATAATAACCGGGAAGTACAGTCATATGAACGGCTATTATAAAAACTACAAAGGGGGTTATTTTGATCCTGAACAATGGACCTACCCGAAGGCTCTTCAAAACTCAGGTTACCAAACAGCTATGGTGGGTAAATGGCATCTGGCTTCTGAACCTCAAGGCTTCGATTATTACAAATACCATACAGATCACGGCGAACAAGGTGTGTATTGGAATCCGACCTACAGTGAAAATGGAACACCTGTAAAAGAAGTCGGTTATGCTACCAATTTAACTACCGATTTTGCTATAGAATGGTTGGAAAATAAGGACAGCGAACAGCCTTTTTGTCTATTGCTTCAATATAAAGCACCGCATAGAGAATGGGCTCCGGATAAAAAATATGAGGATTTTTTGGAAAATGAAAACGTACCGCTTCCGGATACCTTTTATGACGATTACAACGGTAGAGAACGAACTGCAGGTGATACCCACATGACCATGGATTTCTTCAATCGCAGGGACATGAAATTAACACCACCGGACGCCTTATCAGGAAAGCAATTGTCGAAGTGGTTCGATTTTGGAAACAACCCCGGTGAAATCGTAAATCCTGGGGATTCTTTAACGGGGAATGCGCTTAGAGAATGGAAATTCCAAACCTACATAAAAGATTATCTGGCAACAGTGAAATCTGTTGATGATAACATAGGTCGGGTACTCAATTATCTAAAGGATAATAATCTTGAAGAGAACACCATTGTCATTTATGCCTCTGATCAGGGATTCTACCTTGGGGAACATGGCTGGTTCGACAAACGATTCATGTATGAAGAATCGTTACGCATGCCTTTTGTAATCCGTTATCCAGAAAAGATTAAACCAAGAACCGTGGTAACCGATGTCATTTCAAATATCGATTTAGCACCGACGGTGTTAGAGATGGTTGGGGTGTCTGTTCCCGAAGATGTGCAAGGCAAAAGCTTTTTCAAACAATTAAAAGGACATACAAATACCGAATGGCGACAATCTATGTATTATCACTATTACGAATACCCATTTTGGCATCATGTGCAACCGCATTACGGTATTAGGACAGATCGATACAAGCTCATTCATTTTTATTATGATATTGATGTGTGGGAATTATATGATCTGAAAGAAGATCCTTCAGAATTAAATAACCTTATTCATTCGGAAGCACATGCTCCTCTTATCACAAAATTAAAAACGGAATTAGCCTATCTAAAACAGCATTATGGCAATAATCTGACCTTGGATGAACTTCGAGCCATATCTGATACTGATTTTGGAGGATTGGAATCCGATACTAAAAAATAGACACCTTTTATTGAAATTAAAAATGATAAGAAACCTTTTCATCATTGGCATCATGACCATTGTTTCTGTCACATTCACTTGTGGACAAAGCAAGGCTCCCAATATCCTATTAATCACTTTAGATGATATGAACTGGGATTCTCCGGGTGTAAATGGCGGTATCATACCTGATTTAACGCCGCACATGGATAAACTGGCAACTGAAGGTGTTTTATTCCAAAAGGCCTATGTTCAGGCTCCAAATTGTTCACCATCCCGTAGTGTCATTCAGACGAGTCTGTATCCTCACCAAAGTGGTATGAGGGGTTTCTTTTATGTTGAACCCGTTGGAAATACACTTCCAGAAATTTTAAAGGAAAATGGATATATAACAGGCGTGATAAATAAATTGGCCGACACCAGTTTAAGTCCGGATTTCGAAAGGTACTGGGATGCAAGCATTGGAATTAATGGGAAAAAGAAACGATCTGCAGAGGCTTACTCAAAAATGCTCAATCGATTTTTGAGTAGTGTCAAACCGTCCGGAAAGCCATTTTACTGCGTTGTTAATATTGCTGACCCCCACAAACCGTTTTTCAATGATCCCGGATCCAAAAAGAGCGGATTTGATGACTTCAAACCTTCAAAATTATACACATTGAAGGACATAGAGACACCGGAATTTCTTCCAAGTCATCTAAAAATAAAACAGGAACTTTTGAACTATTACAACTCTGTAAGAAGAGGAGACGACTGTGTTGGAGCTGTTTTAAACACGATCAACGAGAGTAGGTTTTCAGAGAATACCATTGTAATCCTGCTATCAGATCATGGCATGCCATTCCCCTTTGCAAAATCATCTCTGTATCAAAATGGCATTCGCACACCTCTTATATTCAGCTGGCCGGCCAAAATTTCAAAAGGTCTTGTAAATACAGAACATCTGGTGTCAACAATTGATATTGCACCAACCATTCTGGAACTGACCGGTATTTCGGTACCGAACACGTACTACGGACAATCCTTTCATTCGTTGTTATTTGGTGGTGAAATGGCATCCAAGGCTCATGTTTATGCCCAATTTGATGAAAATGCAGGAGGTATTCCAAGACCATCAAGAACAATCATCGGAACTAGGTATGGTTATATTTTTAACCCATGGGCTACTGGAAAATTTCCTTTTAAATCTGCAGCAGACTACCACGCATCCTATAAGGTCATGACACAACTGGCGGCGCAGGACGCGATGATACATAAAAGATTTGATCATTGGGTCTTTCGCGCCACTGAAGAACTTTACGACTATGACAACGATCCGAATGCCATGAACAACCTGATCGATGATCCAAAGTATCGTGAGGTGCTTGTGGAACTCAGGGAAAAACTCATGGTGCATTTGAGAGAGACCAATGATTATGTCCTTCCTGCATTTGAAAACAGAACAGATGACACTTACCTAAACGATTGGATGGAGAAGCAGATCAGGGAAGCCAGGCAAAGAACAACAACCTTGAAATGGAAACGTTTTAAAAACAGTAGTGGCTCTACAAAGAATAATACAGTACTTTTTAAAATAAAAGATCATTTATACTCAAAGCATTGAAGGGACTTTGGTTGTCTCATCCATAACTACTGTTTTTATTGTACATCTCTTGAGATATTTTTATCCAGGCGCTTCATCTTTATGAGCTATTTATCGAAGTCCTTACTTTAAAATAACTCATACAACCCAAATCATTTTAGTACAATTAAAAATCTCCCTGACTTGTCATTTATTTGATTAATTTTAATGAGCTCCATTTCATAACCCTTTTTAATATGTTTAATCCTGTTGGTTATACAAAATCATTTTGGCAAAGCGTCACATAGCAAGACATTTATATGAAATCAGTACAGCATTTAATGGTGTTATTCTTACTGGCCTTAATGGTTACGCTGTTCAGCGCCTGTAAAAGTGACCAAACGCAGTACGCTGCCGATGTGGTGGTCTACGGGGGTACTTCTGCCGGGATAGCCGCGGCCATTCAAACGGCACGACTTGGCAAGACGGTCCTGTTAATTGAACCGACAAACCGGCTGGGAGGACTCACCACCGGCGGCCTTGGACAGACCGATATTGGCAACAAGCAGGTCATCGGAGGCATAGCAAGGGAGTTTTACAGACAGATCAAGGCCTACTACGACGATCCTGTCCATTGGGTCTGGCAGAGCAAATCGGACTATAAGGATGGTGGACAAACACGCTCTGCATCGAACGAAGACGCCATGTGGACCTTCGAACCCTCGGCTGCTTTAAAGGTGTTTCATCGGATGCTTGAAGATCCCAACATTAGCATTGTCTACAACCAGAGGCTTAACAGAACAACAGGAGTCGGGAAAGAGGGTAAGGCCATAAGCGCCATAACCATGGAAACCGGAGAAATTTACCGGGGAAAGATGTATATTGATGCCAGCTATGAAGGGGACCTCATGGCAGCTGCAGGGGTATCCTACACGGTTGGCCGCGAATCGAATGCGGTCTATGGTGAAACCTTAAACGGGGTTCAGGCGGAACCTTATGGTAAGACACTCAAGGGGACCCTATCCCACAACAGCGTGCATCATAATTTCATCGATGGCGTCGATCCCTATATCGTAAAAGGAGACTCCACAAGTGGGTTGCTACCCTTTATTTCGGAAGGTGGCCCGGGTATTGAAGGCTCCGGTGACAAAGGTATTCAGGCCTACTGCTTCAGGATGACCCTGACCGATCATCCCGAAAATCGCATCCCTTTCCAGAAACCGGAAGATTACAATGCATTGGACTATGAGCTGCTGTTCCGCAATTATGAGGCGGCGACGGGACCCATAGAAGCCATGTATAGCTATGGCGATCGGCTGGTCCCCTGGATCAACTCCGCGATGCCCAACCGAAAGACAGACACCAACAACCAAAAAGGATTTTCGACCGACTTTATAGGTCAGAACTGGGACTATCCTGAGGCTTCCTATGCGGAACGGGAACGTATTGCAGCACGCCATCGCAGCTATCAGCAGGGCTTGATGTGGACCCTGGCCTACCACCCCCGAATTCCGAAAAAAGTTAGGGACAAGGTGTCACAATGGGGCACCTGTAAAGACGAATATGAACGTGCTGACGGATGGCAACAGCAACTGTACATAAGAGAAGCGCGACGTATGCTGAGTACCCACGTGATGACTCAGAAGAACTGTGAAGGTATTGAAACGGTGAATGATCCCATTGGTATGGCGGCCTATGGTATGGATTCCCATCATATCAAGCGTTATGTCAACTCCAGAGGTTTTGTGGCTAATGAAGGGAATGTCGAAGCGTCGGTAAGGTCACCGTTCCCCATAAGCTACCGGTCCATTGTACCCAAAAAAGAGGAATGTTCCAATCTGGTGGTCCCGGTGTGCCTGAGCGCATCGCATATCGCTTTCGGATCCATCCGAATGGAACCCGTTTTCATGATCCTGGGCCAAAGTTCGGCTATCATTGCATGTATGGGGCTCGATGACGCCCGGGCTGTTCAGGATTTGGACTATACCAGGTTAAGGAACGTATTGGTCGATAACCACCAAATATTAGAATAAGCATTACCTGCCATAATGCCTGTCGAAAGGGCAAAAGATCAATTGAGTAAATTCAAAAAAACGCTCGCAGCACCAGTGTTTACAGGGGCTGAAAAACATGCGCAGGAAATCCTGAAAACATAAGCATGAATTCGAAAAAACATGACTATGGAATTTACATTTCCTGCGCATGAAATTCCGAACCCTCAGGCAGAGGGATTAAGCGACTTATTCAACAGTTCCTTCACCTCGAGATCATCGACCTGTTCAAAATCTGCATAAAACTGACCTACCGCCCTAAAATAGTCTGGCACCAAGGGACAGATCACCTCATCCACATAGGGTGATGCCTTTAATTTTTTAATGGAATCAAAAGGCGCCACGGGTATGGCCACTATAATGCTATCCGGTTTTTCATCATGAAGCATATTAATAATAGACAGCATGGTACTACCCGTGGCGATACCATCATCCACTACGATTAAAATCTTTCCTTTTAATTGGAGTGGCTTCCGATGGTTATAATAATCCTCATAGCGCCTGTTTAACAGGGCTCTGATGTGTTTTATTTCCTCTTCGATGTACAATGGCGATATATCTGAGGCGGCATCACTTAAAATACTGCTTTTTAGAGTGACTGCTCCAATGGCATATTCCTTATGCAATGGATGCCCAATCTTTTTAGAAAGGACGATTTCCAGTGGCAGCTGTAATAGTTGACTGATCTCGTACCCTAAGGGTACACCTCCTCTGGGAATGGCCACTATGACCGCATCCGTGTTGCTGTAACTTTCTAACTTTTTGGCCAGTAAACGACCGGCCTCTATTCTATCCTTATACATGGTTCTTATTTTAAATAGTCATTAAACCAAAGGGTTGCGAGTTCAGCGACCTTTTCCAGTTTTCCCGGTTCACCGAACAAATGTGTCGCCCCTTCTATAATCTCGAGTTTTTTAATGCCAGCGAGTTCCTCAAAGGCCTGATGATTTAAGGTGATCACCGGGTGATCATCCCCACCGACAATTAGAAGTGTGGGCACCTCTATGCTATCCAAAACGGACATGGCCAGATCAGGTCGACCTCCCCTGGACACAAGGGCACTTATACGGTCCTTAAGCCGACTGGCCGCAAACAAGGCTGAAGCCGCACCGGTGCTGGCACCAAAATAGCCAATGGGCAGATCGGCCAATGGTTTATGTTTAAACACCCACTGGGTTGTTTTTACCAGGCGATGTGACAGCAGCGGTATATCAAATCGGTTTTCATAATGACGATCCTCGTTTTCGGTCAACAGATCGAAAAGCAAGGAAGCGAATCCGTTCATTTGGAGGTACTCGGCCACATAATTGTTTCTGCTGCTCAATCGGCCACTGCCACTTCCATGAGAGAAGATCACCACTCCTTTTGGGTTTTCAGCCACTCTTAAACGCCCTCTCAAAAGCACATCATCTACAGGGATACCAATACGCTCATAGGTGCTTAGTGTTTTCATTTTATTATGCTTTACGGTTTAAAAAAGGCGCTCGGGATATTCACAATCACCGAGGCACTATCTCGTCTTTCACCCATCACTACTTTGGGTTTCTCATCAGTTCCTAAGATACTCCAACGCATCGGGACCTGAAATGATATTGGTCAATCCCCCGAAAAAAGTCAGGCCTGTGAAATGTCAGGGCCTTACCCAAATGTTCATACATTATTCAAATCGTTCATCGCCTGACGGGAACCCTTAAAAATCCAAACGCCCCGAATGTGTCCAAAAGAATGGCTTTGAAAAGCGCACCCACACATGACATATATCATTTCATTTTTTAAGTCAACTTCTTATTTTGTATGTCCAATTTTAAATAGACAGCAATGTTAGGTGAGTTAACAGCAAACCAGATAGAACAGTTACTTTATGCGCAGCTAATCGGGCGACTCGGTTGCCATGCAGACGGCATTACCTATGTGGTACCCATAACCTATGCCTATGACGGCACGTATATCTATGGACATACCAGGGAGGGTATGAAAATTGATATGATGCGAAAAAATCCCAAGGTCTGTTTTCAGCTGGACGTCATGGAAAACATGAGCAACTGGAGAAGCGTCATTTCCTGGGGGACATTTGAAGAATTACAGGATCCTGAAGATCGTATCATGGGCATGAAAAAGCTATGGGATCGTATCATGCCGTATACCACGGGAGAAACAACGGTACAACATGCCATTACCGACTCCCATGCCAAAAGTATAGAAGCCATGCAGGGCGTGGTCTACAGGGTAAAACTCTCTGAAAAGACCGGACGCTATGAAAAAAAATGATGGGCACTTCTGCCGGTAAACAGGTGTCATCTCGGGTTGGTAATCATCCCGGTTATTTCCGTATGCATTCCATTGAAGCGCTCCTTTATGCTATTATGTTCCCGTGAAGATGACTGGAGACGATAGCCTTCCAATTATAATATGGTCAATATATCCTGATGCGATCTCATATAATTCAGGGCATACCTGAGTTCGCCTTCCGCTTCAGCATAGATGGTATACAAAAGTTGTCCTTTGCTTATGGTATTTCCCAAATGCACATGGAGCAGTATACCGGATGCCTTGAGCTCGGGGGCACCGGATAACTTGGCCAGTCTCGCCATTTTTCTGTTGTCAATCCGTATTAAGGTACCGTCTTTCTCTGCATGTACCTTATGAAAATGACTGTTAATAACAGGTTCCGTAAACCGTCCCTGTGCTTTACAAATGGCCATGAACTTGTTCAGCGCTTTTCCGGAGTCCAGAATGTCGGTAGCCGTTTGTATGCCATGTCCCCTGGCCACCTTTCCTGATAATTCCAAAAGTGCTCCGGCAAGTAGGAGTGCACGTTCTCTGAGATCGACCGCTGCATCGGCATCACTCCTTAAAATGCGCAATATATCCATGGCCTCCAATACCGGACCAATGCCATTGCCAACCGGCTGGGAACCATCCGTAAGGATCACCCTTGTGTTGAGTCCGATGGCCTTGCTCACCACTTCAATGTGCGATTTAAGGAGTTCAGCTGTTTTACTGCTTCTTACCTTAGCCGTTTCGCCCACAGGCATGTCAATAATGACATGGGTTGCACCGGCTGCAGCCTTCTTTGAAAGCACCGATGCAATAAGCTGCCCCTCGGAATCAATGTCCAGGGCTTTCTCCACCTTGATTAGAATAGCATCCGCCGGACTTAAACGGGCTGCATCCCCCCAGACAAAGCAGCCTCCCTCCTTCTCGACCACCTTCTGCAGTTGTTCCGGTGAGAGGGAAACATTGGTCAGTACTTCCATGGTATCGGCTGTCCCCGCCGAGGATGTTATGGCTCTCGAAGAGGTCTTCGGCATGGTCAGCCCGAAGGCCGTTATAATGGCAACCACGATCGGGGTGGTCCTGTTTCCCGGTAAGCCACCGATGGAATGCTTGTCCATGACCATAGGCTTATGCCAGTTCAGCCTGATCCCGGAGGCTACCATAGCCTTTGTTAAACTTGAAATTTCATCGACATCCATGCGTTCCCCGGCGCAAGCCGTAATAAATGCAGACAGGTGAATATTGGAATAATCACCGCGTACAATATCGTTTATAATGTGCTGATAAGCATGATAGTCCAAGGTCTTGTTGTAGATCTTTGCCCTTAAATGGTTCAGGGAGTTGATGGGTTCCAAATGTGAAACGGTTAACATATCACCATCGCTCACATTGAGCATCTCTGCCGCGGTATTGGACAGGCCTATTTCATTGGGGAGCAACATATCCGAGGTTACCACATTCAGACTGGCAACAATGGAGCGTGTTGGTGTGGATACCCTGACACGTGTCAGTGCTTCGAATCCCTCCGAAATACACACCTCACTGTCCTTCTTCAGGAACACCACATTGTCATTTTGGGTGAAAATGCCCAAATGCTTGTATTTCAACAAATCCGGAAGTTTTGTCATGGTACCCGTATTCAGTCTGTTTTCTTTTATGACGACCATTGTAGGCCTATACAATGGTAGGCTATCCATTCAAATTATGGAATGATATATATCATTTTGCCTGTATCCGAAATTCAATACATTTATTTATACTCGAGATGATCCACGGGGGACACCTCACAGTAGAGATCTTGATTTTATTGTAATCATGGCTTTAGTTAAAATTTCATACGAGAAGAAGATTGTACTTGGGTATATTATCAACCTCATGGTTGTGTTCGCATTGGGACTCATTTACTGGAAGCAGATGCCCCAATCCGGTGATGCCGTACTCTGGGACTGGATCCTTTTGGCACTCATTGTATTGTCCTTAGGCATGCTGACGGTCGTTTATGTTATCCTAAAGGCCCAGCAGAAGGCCAATACGACCTATGCACAGGAATTACTGCAGAGTCAGACCCTGTTGCAATCCATCATCGATAACACCCCCAACCCCATTTCCGTAAAGAAATTGAATGGCGAATACCTTTTGGTCAATACACAATACCAAATGTTGTTCCGGGAGAAGACGGAGGATCTGATCGGGAAGACCAATCATGATGTGCTGGATAAGGAGACGGCCGACAGGTATCGAAGTACAGACCTGGATGCCTTAAAGACCGGCAGGGAGATTCAGGTAGAGGAAACCTTCGAACAGGCTGATGGTACACACATCTACCTGTCCGTTAAGTTTCCCTTGTTTGACAATTCCGGCAGGGCTTATGCCATTGGAAATATCTCTACCGACATCACCGAAAGAAAAAAGATCGAACAGTCCCTTAAGGCGGCCGATACCTTCTTTAATCTTTCCGTAGACAGCCTGGTGATCGCCTCGAAAGAAAAGTTCATAAAAGTAAATCCCTCATTAAGCAAACTTCTGGGTTACAGTGATGCCGAACTACTGGCGAAACCATTTACCGATTTCATTCATGCCGATGATACCGCGGCCACCAAAAAGGAAATCGAAAAGCTTGAAAAAGGCACTGACCTGATCAATTTTATAAATCGATGGGTCTGTAAGGACGGTTCCATAAAATGGCTCTCCTGGAATGCTACGGCCGATGTCTGTACCGGAACCCTTTACGCCATTGTCAGGGATGTTACGGCACAGCTCATGCTAAAGGAAAAAGAAGAGAAGGAAAGGAACATGCTCTTTGAGAGCCGGCAAAAATTAAATATGATTCTTGAAAACATCAGTGATGGTGTTATTGTAGCTAACGCAGAAAAACAGGTGGTATTGGCCAATCACAATGCCAACCTGTTTTTTGGAATTCAAGAGGACACCGAAATATCCATGAATTTCTCAGACCATTTCGAGGTGCTTTATCCCGATGGCGAAACCCCTTTCCCGGCTCAAAATCTTCCCGCAGAACGGGCCTTGCTGGGTGAAGTCACCGATGATGTCGATGTACTGCTCAGAGATTATGAGACCAATAAAAAGCGCCGGGTACTCCTGAGCGGCCGACCCATTTGGAATCATGAGAATGCCATAGTTGCTGTTGTGGTAACCATGAAAGACATCAGCAGGTATAAAAAACTGGAGGCCGAATTGAAAAAAAAGGATATGGCCTCCCGCACCATCATCGGTTTTAAGAAATCAAAACAGCAAAGTGAAAAATCTTAAAGCATTCGAATTCATAGCTTAGCTTTCCCTTGTTTTGAATGCTCCGACAACCTTGGGCTACAATATGGTATTTAATTGTGTAAGGTTTTTTGTATTTTGATAAGATGAGCCATTGATCAGAACTGAAACTATAAACGTTCGGCGTACAACAAGGCATATCAGCCATAGCGAATTGGAAGTAAATTTAAGCTGTTGGAAACTTTGTGTAGAAAAAACAAAAAATGAATAGATTAAAATCAATAATAGCCCTATCCCTAATTGTATTCATTCCCTTTGGACTAATGATTTGGTTCAGGAATCATCAATCCACAGGATTTGCAGGTACTGAACTCATACTGTATCCTTTATTATTTGGCGGACTGAGTATCGTTATTCTATCAGTACTCAAAACGTTTTTTCTCAAAGAAAGGCTCGTTGATTTTAACTCAGGTGAAGGAAAGTGGTTTTCGGATATTGCTTGGGGACTGCTTCTAACTTTGGTGTATTTCATGGTCTTCTTTTTGGCAAGATTGACTTTATCGCATATACTCCATTTCAGTCCAAACATGGAATTATTGGGATTAATGCTGGATTTGAGAGAAAACCCTATACTGTTGATTGTTTGGTTTGGTCCGGTATTATGGATAGGAATTGGGCTTTATGAAGAATTAATTAGGGTTTTTATCTTAACAAGTTTATGGAAATGGTCTGAAAAATTGTACTGGTCAATTTTGGTTATTTTCATTTCTGCGCTCATTATTGGTTTAGCGCATTGGAATCAAGGGTCCTACGGAATTGTTTCCGTTGGAATTAAAGGTTTAGTTAGCGGTTATTTCTTTTTGAAAAAGAAACGATTAATGCCTCTTGTATATGCTCATGTGCTTTATGACGGTATTCAAGTTGCAATTTTACTTTTTACATATCCTGAGCAATAAAAACTCATATCACAGCTTTGGTTGCTGTTGATTTCAGTTTCTAGGCTTTTATATTCATTTTTACACTACTTTTTGCGAAGCACTGGAACGTCTCATCCGGGAAAATAAAGGCAGGTTCTATTGGCGGAAATTGCCATTCTTAATTTTTAATTATCCATTGTTTAAAGATCAAATGCAGCTTCGAAACCTTTTTTCATTAAAACAAGGAAAACTGATGCGTATCATTATTTATGGGATTTATAATTCTTAATTTCACATCTGTTTTAACTATTTAATTATCAAATAACTATACTTATTTTTTATCATGAAATACAATACGATCATTATAGGAGGCGGACTGGCAGGACTGACTGCAGGAGCAACACTCGCAAAATTTGGCAAGAAAGTTCTTTTATTGGAGCAGCACCACAAGCCGGGCGGTTGTGCAACGACATTTAAGCGTGGCGATTTCATTGTAGAAGTTGGTTTGCATGAAATGAGTGGACTAACCGAAAATGGATCAATTACGAAAATCTTTAAAATGCTGGATGTGGATAAACAGGTTCAATTTAAAAAGGTCCCTGAATTTTACGGCGTGGTTTCTGATAAATCAGATTTTGTAATGCCACATGGATTCAAAGCTGCGACTAAAGCACTGATAGACAAATATCCTGAAGATGAAAAAGGTATCAAACGTTTTATGAAGTTGATTGCAGGAACGCGAAAGGAAGCCATCAGCCTACCCCGCTCACCTTTAAAACAAAAATTGATTTATCCATTGATGCCCTTGCTTTATCCCAATCTCGTCGAGGCAACTAAACATACCGTTGGATCCTGGTTAGATAAGTACATCACCAATGAAAATGCAAAATTAGATCTCGTAGCACATATTGTGTATTGGGGTGATGATCCCTATACACTATCCATGTTTTACTTTGCTCTACCATTTTCAGGGTTTATTGAGAATGGTGGACACTTTATAAAAGGCGGATCACAACAGCTTTCCAATTATCTTGCGTCTTACATCGAAAAGAATGGTGGTAGTGTTATATTAGGTAAAAGAGTAGAGAAAATCATTACGCATAATGGCAAAGCAACTGGAGTTACATTCCGCGATAGTTTTAATGGAAATTCAGGATCCAGGACTATTTTATGTGATAATGTTATAGCCAATTGTGCCATTCCATTGGTGCCGTCGATGTTGGATGCCCCTTATTCGACTCAACTTCAACAAAAAATCAGTTTAAAAACCAATTCCTGTTCACTCTTGTGTATGTATCTTGGTTTCAATACGGATGTAGAAAAGTTTGGTGTTAAATACTATTCAAATGTTTTTCGAGGCGATGGTGTAACGACTATAAAAGATATTAAAAATAACCACCATGGTGATTGGTCCAAACGCAGATTTATTTTTGTAGACTATAATAAGGTGGATGCCGGATTGGCACCTCCTCATAAATCTGAAGGTGTAATTTGTGCTATTGATTATATTGAAGATTGGGAAAATTTAAATAATGAAGACTACAAGGCGAAAAAAGAAGAAATAGCGCAAGTTTTAATAGACCGATTAGAGAAGCAATATCCGGGAATTCGAAATAGCATCGAATACTATGAAGTGGCTACATCCAAAACCATTAAAGACTTTACATCGAATCCAAGTGGTTCGGTTTATGGTTACGCCCAAACGAAAGACCAAATAGCAGGTAAGCGATTTAGAAACAATTTCTTGATCCCTAACCTGTACTTTGCATCAGCATGGGCTTTCCCGGGAGGTGGTTTTGAAGGTTCAATTCAAGGCGGATTTTTGGCTGCATTGCAAATGAATCAAGATAAAATCTGGTCAGAATGTGATGATAAGAAATACCTTGATGACAGAGTTGTACAGCTCATAGACAGTAAATCAATAGATGATAACATTCTCGAATTATCATTTAGCAAACCATCTGGTTTTGAAAATCGAAACGGTGATTATGCTATTCTCGAAATCATAAACCCGAAAGCAACTGAACTGGACCTCCCTTATCGTTGGCTTCCGATAGATTCTAATGGTAAGGAAAAGAACTTAAAATTTCAAATTAAAACGGATGGGAGCAGCTTCTCTAAAAGTTGTGAACTTATAGATACTGGTGATGCCGCTATTGTATATGGCCCTATGGGGTAGTATAAAGAAAGACAAAAACCTACTATAAGTTGGATTATCCGTTGTTTTTAAGATGGATTATGGAATGAAACTGTTCAGCTTTCAGTCCAACAAAATTCATACAATGGGATCTACCATCCCGCTTTGAAATGGCCTCCCCGCACCAGCATCGGTTTTAAGAAATCGAAACCAAAATCAATCATATTGCGCTTGTTTAGGTATGTACGGTTTTTTTGTATTTTGGTAATATGAGAATACCCATAGGCATTATCTCTTGTATTGTTGTTAGTTTCTGCGGAATGACGTCTTGCTCTCAAAGGGAGTCCCCCGAAGCTCGTCCAAATATCATTTTCATTATGGCAGACGATTTGGGTTATGGAGACTTAAGCAGTTATGGACGAACCGAATATACCACACCCCATATTGATGGGCTTATCAAAGGCGGCATCAAATTTAACCAGGCCTATGCTGCTGCCCCGGTTTGTACGCCTACCCGGGTTGCTTTAATGACTGGCAAATACCCTGCAAGGAACGAAATAGGGCTGAAAGAGCCTTTAGATGAGTTCGAAGACAAACATCTCGGGTTGTCATCACACATACCTACCCTGAGCTCTATGATGAAAGCGGCCGGATATCGTACTGCTCTTTTCGGCAAATGGGATTTGGGATCCATACCCGAGGCATTACCCAATGCCCATGGTTTTGACTATTTTTATGGTATTACGGGGGGTGCTGCAGACTATATTGACCATCAGAGTATCAATGGCCTTCACCAGCTGTATGAAAATAACAGGCCAATTGAAGACGATGGTTATCTCACCGATCGTATTGCAGATCATACCATTGCATACATTGAAAAGAACCTTGATAAACCCTTTTTTATAAGTCTTCAATTCAACGCGCCCCATTGGCCCTGGCAGCAACCCGGAGATGGACCGCACCCTTTCGACAGCACGTGGCAAGGGTTTCAGGAAGGTGGCAGTCCTGATATCTTTGCCAATATGATGAGAAACCTGGATTGGAATGTGGGTAGAATACTAAAGACCTTAGATACCCACGGATTGTCGCATAATACGATTGTGATTTTCACGAGTGACAATGGCGGGGAGACCTATTCAGATATGGGAACTTTACGAGGTCAAAAATTAAGTCTTTATGAAGGGGGGATCAAAATTCCGGCCGGCCTGCGTTGGCCAGGCGTTGTGGATGAAGGACGTGTTAGTGAGCAACCCATTATAACAATGGACTGGACGGCAACAATTCTAAGAATAGGACAGGCCAATATACCGAAAGGTCTTAGATTAGATGGAATGGATTTAACAGATCATTTAAAGGGAAACAAGGAAATTAAGCCCCGTGAGTTCTACTGGAGATACGGATTACTGAATACCGAAGGCGAAGAAAATGCCTATCGCAAAGGGGACTGGAAATACCTTTCAAATTCAGAAGGTAAGTTTCTATTCAACCTTAAAGAGGATCCTTCTGAAAAGCAGGACCTAAAGCATTTGAAAAAAAATAAGTTCGATCAATTGAAAACCGCCTTTCAAGCACTTGACAAAAAGATGTTAGGCAGGGTGACAGTAAATGAAAAGACAACGACCAGAAATTAAATTGACGATATCCCAAGCAGTTTCAGTTTCAAGACAACTCAAGGAGGATTCTAATGCAAAAAGTAGCCTTCATATATTTTAAAGCAGTACCCTATGAAAAAAAGACATCTTAAGGCGCAGTGCGTTTTAGCAGCTTTACTGCTCATCTTTTGTTTTAACGGATGCCACTCCGGCAGGACGCAAAAACAGGGGCCTTTTATCAAAGGGGTCTATGGTAATCCCGGCAGCTTATTGAAGGCCGGCTATAACTTTGAGGCCCTGGGCGTCAATGCCCTGTTTGTGAGAAGTCATTCCCTGAATGATGCCCTGTACCGCACAGCACGCGAACAGGGCTGCCAGGTTTTCGTGGAGTTTCCGGTGCTTAATGGGCGTCAATTCCTGGAAAACCACAAGCAATGCCAGCCCATAGATGCTGAAGGGGAAGCCTCGGGTCCTGCCGACTGGTTTATGGGCATTTGCCCAACCTGTCCAGATTTCAAAGCCGATAGACAGCAGCATCTGAAAGACCTGCTCACCCGGTTCAAAGTCAATGGGGTTTTTTTAGACTATCTCCACTGGCACGCCCAATTCGAAACCCCTGACCCCATTCTACCGGAAACCTGTTTCTGTGCCCGCTGTACAGATATATTCTCAAAAACCTACCGTATTGAACTTCAAGGTGAAACGACTGCCGATGTTTCCAATTATATCTTGTCCTTTCACGACAGGGAATGGCGCGCGTGGCGCAGCAGCATTCTAACGGAATGGATAAGGGATCTGAAACACATTGTAAAGAGCAAACAGCCGGAATCTAAATTAGGACTGTTTTATTGCGCCTGGTATCCTGAGGAATATGATGCGGCCCTCCATCGCATTTTGGGTATCGCTATAGACGATTTCATCAACGTGGCAGATGTGCTGTCGCCCATGTTATTTCATCATATGACGGATCGACCTGTCCATTGGGTCAGTGACTATACGACCTGGCTGGATTCGGTATGCAATTTCACGCGACCTCATAACAAACCTGATATCTGGCCCATCGTTCAGGCCCATAACAGTCCCGGAACAGTCAGTCCGGAGGAATTTCGGGAAGTGATGCAGCAAGGCATGTCGCCGCCCTCCGGCGGGATTATGATGTTTTCGGACGTCTCCCTGCTGCAGGATCCGCGGAAAATAGAGGTTATGAAAGCATTATATAAAGTGGAGCCTAAATAATTCATTCAATTCAGTTAATAGAGTAACGTGTAGAAATCCATTGTACTTGCCATCGTAAACCCCCTTTTGCTCGACAAACCATTACACCTTTTTAAGGAAGATAAGGTTTGGCGATAGTCGGCTTTTTCATATATTGTTCATCCAATTCCTTTCAAATGATGCAATACTTTCGGTTAACCCGTGCCCGCAACCTGTTCTTATTACTTGCAGTAGTATCCATAGCCTGCAACAAGGCAAAACATGAGCATCATGAGGTGGAGAAAGCACAAGGGTTTAAATCCATATTCGACGGGAAGACATTGAATGGCTGGGAAGGGGATCCTGCTTTTTGGCGTGTCGAGAATGGCATCCTGATCGGTGAAATTGTACCGGAACGGATACCTCAGCATAATTCCTTCATTATTTGGCAAGGTGGCAGGCCCGGAGATTTTGAATTGCAGTTTGAATACCGCATCAACCCTGAGGGAAATAGCGGTATAAACTACCGCAGTGTCCGTATCGATACCCTGCCCTATGCCTTATCCGGCTACCAGTTTGATATCGATGGACAAAACCATTATACCGGTCAGAATTATGAGGAGAAGAAGCGAACGACACTGGCCTATCATGGACAGAAAGTCCTTGTACATTCAGCACCGGATTCCCTCAGGTCAGAACCCTTACATGCGAATATCAAGGGAAATGCCTGGCAGAGTATTGAGCTAACAGGCTTATTAGGAGATCCGGATTATCTTAATACCTTTATTAAACACAAGGATTGGAACACGGGCCATTTGATTGTAATGGGCCATCGGATGCAACACTATGTCAATGGTGTTTTAATGTCTGAGGTTACGGACAATGATGTCATTAACCGGACTCTTGACGGCTGGATCGGTGTTCAGGTTCATACCGGTCGGCCTATGAAGATTGAGCTTAGAAACATACGATTGAAGGAAACAGCAATGGACTGATGTCGCCGTGCCCTTCGCGTAGACTAAACATAAACGATAGGTCCAAATGTGCCATGAAGGCAGAAGGACACATTGATCAACTTAAATATTGAAACAGATATGAAACGCAAACTGCTCTTATTCTTATTGCTATTCCAGTGCGCATTCGCCTTCGCCGCCCGGTTGGATACCCTTACCGTGCAGAGCGCAGCCATGAACAAGTCGATTCCGAACCTGGTGATACTTCCGGAAAATTATGGCGCTCAGGACCAAAGTTTTTCCGTATTGTATTTGCTGCATGGCGCCACGGGGAATTACGGTTCATGGCTTAATGACTGCCCAAACTTAGTGGATTTTGCCGATAGCTATAACTTGATTATCGTATGCCCGGATGGGGGGTATACGAGTTGGTATTTCGATAGCCCTGTAGACCCAACCTATCGATACGAAACCTATGTTTCTAAAGAACTGGTGACGGCTGTGGATGCTGCTTATAATACCATACCAAACAAATCCCGTCGTGCCATTGCCGGCCTCAGTATGGGGGGACATGGTGCATTGTATCTTGCATTTAAACACCAGGATACCTGGGGGGCAGCGGGAAGTATGTGCGGTGGGGTCGATTTTCGTCCATTCCCTAATAACTGGGATCTGGACAAACGATTGGGTGCCTATTCCGAATACCCCGAAAACTGGGAGAAACACACGGTGATCAATATGGTGCATTTGCTGAATGGGAAGGACTTGAAGCTGATAATTGATTGTGGTACGGAAGATTTCTTTTACGATGGGAACAGACGATTGCATGAGATCCTCTTAGAAAGGCGGATCCCGCATGATTATATTGAACGTCCCGGACGGCATAATTCGGATTACTGGTGCAATGCCCTAACCTATCAGCTCCTGTTTTTCAATACCTTTTTTGAGTCGAAATAAGTTCAATGAAGGGCCTGCTTTTTTAAGTCAGCCACAGATATTATAATCAGGTGAATGACAATGAATAAGGGTAATCGCTTAATTTAATCCAATCCTTGAAAACATAACCCGGCGTTTGGATAAAAAGACAATAACCAAAAATTAACATAAGATGTTCAAGTGTTTACATAATAGTCCAGCTCCCAGGAAATGGATGGCGCGTTGCGCCTACCCGAGGTATACGGGTTCCTTTGCCATCCGCTTTATCCTCCTATTTACCCTAATAACAGGATGCAGGTCCCCGCATTCGGAATACGACAAAATGGTTGAATTCGGGCAGCAGTATACGGAGGCCTGGAATAGCAAACAACCGGAAAAGATGGCCTCATTCTATGCTGAGGACGGCATGCTTACCGTAAATAACGGAAGCCCGGCAGTGGGAAGACAAGAGCTGGCAGAAACGGCCCGATCCTATATGGAGGCCTTTCCGGACATGGCATTGACCATGGACAGTTTAACTGTATATAAGGACTCCTACAGATATTACTGGACCTTTAAAGGGACCAACACCGGTCCCGGTGGTACTGGAAATTCAGTTGATTTCAGCGGGTTCGAAGAATGGACGATGAACGATGAAGGGCTTGTCCAAAAGTCAATTGGCACCTATGATGCGGAGGACTACAAAAGGCAGCTGGAAGGCTTGTAATAAATACACTTCGTAGTTATGGGACTGCATATGATCCCTAATCCCCTTCAACAATTTCTGTTCACTGCACTACAGTTCCGTTAGTCGTTTACCAAAGGCGGTCACCCGGTCCCAGTTGGTATATTCTATTTGAACACTGGGGTCTGTCGGTCCCTTGGTCATCCACATAATGAACCGGATCATGGTTCTATCGAAAAAGCCGTATTTCTTATAGTCCAGTTTCCCGGCGAATACCTCTACCACGGTCGGTTTCCAATCTATGGTCTTGAAAAATTTGATGACATAGGGGTTGGTGTCCGGTGCATTCTTCTCCGGTTTGCGCGCCACGAGGTTGACGGAAAAGAAAGCCGTTTTCATGGCATCCAGCTGTGTCTTATGATGGTTAATGAAATCGATGACGCTCTTATTATGCACGCCATACCGGATGCTGGCGCCAATAACCAGTTTGTCATATTTGGTGATATCTTTATCAAAATCGTCTATAGCCTGCAGATCAAGGTCCTGATCGTGCTGCTTGAATACCTCTTTGAGCTGATTACAAATTTTAAGCGTTTGTCCATCTACCGATGAATATAACATTAGGGTTTTTTGTTTCATTTGGTTATGCGCATTTAAGGGTTTTTGCCTTAAGGCCTGCAATCTGAATTCAAAATTACAATTTGGATTGTTTTAAAAACAGAACATTTGTTCTGTTTTTTTAAAATATTAAACGGTAACCTATAGGAAATAACATGACATATGTCATAAAAAATTAGGATTAAAGATTCTAATTTAGTTCGAATTAATATCACAACACTATGAAAAATAGATTTTTTATTATCGCATTACTACTCATAGGCAGCTATGTCATGCTTTCAATGACCCTTAAAATATCGAATGATCAGGATCCATGGGAGGTTCCTGCTAAATTTGAAAAGATGGAAAATCCCTATGCTTCCGACGCGGATGCGGATAAAATTGGCCGTACCTTATATTCCAAGCACTGTAAATCATGTCATGGATCCAAAGGACTCGGCGACGGTCCCAAAGCTGACGGTTTAGATACCTCCTGCGGGGATTTTACCAGCGATGCTTTCAAAGCGCAATCTGATGGCTCTCTTTACTACAAAATGATTATTGGAAGGGATGACATGCCAGGTTTTGAGAAAAAAATTCCGGATGAACAGGATCGTTGGCTCATCGTTAACTATTTAAGAAGTCTTTAGTTTATCCTCTATTTGAAGTTATCTTTAAATACCTATGAACGAAGCAAATCAGATCTGTAACTATTAATTAGAATTACTATTTATGGATAAAATCTTACGCTATATAAGTATCTCACATATAACAGCCAGCGTTACCCAAAGATCCCATTATCAATTCTCAAACGAACAAAAAATTGGATTATTAAATATCATAAGAAAAGAATTTACTGATATCTCAGGATTGATGCTGCTGGCCACCTGCAACAGGACGGAGCTCTATTTTGAATCCCTTACGACCTCTGCATCCGTAATGCGGAACTTCTTATTATCCTTCAGAGGCCACCAGAGTTCAGGGATAGACGACCAGCTATTTTGTTTAAGTGATGACACGCAAAGCACTGTCAATCACCTGTTACAAGTGGCATCAGGTCTGGAATCGTCCGTGTTAGGCGATGCCGAGATCATTCATCAGATTAAAAAGGCCCATCAGTTTACCATAGCCCATCGTTTACAGGGTTCCTTGCTGGAGCGGGCATTACAGTCGACCTTCAGGTGTCATAAACGCATCAGTAACGAAACCCACTTCAGAGATGGGACGACCTCTTTGGCCTACAAATCGTTAAAACTGATCAAAGAGTCCTTCGACCGGGACCAACTTGAGCATGTTAAAATCCTTTTTGTGGGTGCCGGCGATATTGTGAAACAATTGTTCAAGTACAATTCGAAGTTCAACTTCAAAAACATTTATGTTACGAATCGCACGGAACAACGAGCTAAGGACCTGGCCGAGGTCTACCATGCCGGGGTATTTGGCTGGAACCGGCTTCAGGACAATGCCCTGGAGGATTTTGATGTCATAATCGGGGCCGTAAGCCATTCTGAGAATCTTATCAGAAGGATACCCCAGGGCAGACAAAAGGTGATGCTTATCGATTTATCCGTACAGGGTTGTATTGACAGGGTTTTGGCTAATCAAGATCACATCCGATATTATGATCTGGATGCCATATCCGAAGATCTGAATGAGGCAAAGGAACAGCGTATTTCCGCCATAGAAGAGGTGAATCGAATTATTGCCCACGAACTATCCGAGTACTGTGATTGGCTGCATGAAGCGCCGCTGAGGAAATTACTGGCGGAATATAAAATAAAGGTAGCTAAAAAGGTAAACACCTATTTCGCAGATATAGACGAAAAGGAAAAAATAACAGCCGTCACCAACGAGGTGATGCGCAAACTCATGAGCAAACCAAAGGCGTTCCTATCGCCATCAAAAATGGACATGGTAATTTCCGAACAGGTTGCTAAATATATGGATTGAAAGTGTAATTTGATCTTTTGACTAACTCGACAAAGGCGATCCCGATTATAGGGTCGCCTTTTTTATGGTCGATAAACATCTTTTTATATTTAAAAGGCAACCGTTGCCCAGGTTGACGGATCTGCAATCGAAGCATTCTCAGGCCAGTAGGCCTGTTCTTCCAAAGGATTACTAATCTTGAAGGCCATTCTTATTTGTAGGCCTTTTGCAGGATTTATGTTCAGTTTAGAGAAGCTGATCCTGAATTCCATATTGTTGTTCCCGTTGCTAAAGGGGAAGGTATTGGCGGCCCAACCTACAGGTTCTGATGTACAATCCTCCCAGAAATAATAGAGCCCCACTGCAGAACAGTTGCTGTACGAGGAATGAAACCAATAGCAATTCGCATTCCAACTGGTGTCCTTAATTTTGGTGCCGATAAGGACCTCCGCATTATGGTTAATCCCGTCGGAGTTGGTCAGATTGGTAAAGGCCACACAGAGGTGCTCCCTGTTGTATTTGATCAGGACGCGTACTTCATGGTCTCCATCTTTTTTTAACGTGAGTTCCCGGGCATCCGACCATTCGTTCTTATCCAATGCGCCATTGATCATCATCTTAACCACAGGGCTTTCCAAAAGTTTCAGGGCATCCTCCTGTGCATGGGTCTGAACACAGAACCCCGATAGAATGAACCACACGAATAAAGCCCTCATAAAAATAAATTCGGGACACTGCCCTTTTTTTATATTATTAAAAACAACTCCTCTTTATGGCTGCAATTTATAATAATTCCACAAGCTGTAATATGACAATTATCACCATTTTACTAAGCACAATAGCTTAAATTTGTTGAGATGCCACCCTTACATCCTGCCGTGATGCAGGTTTAGGGTTTGACTTAAACTGTGATGACATTCATTACCAGAAATAGGCGTATTCTAATGATGGGGTTGATGCTGTTTTGTGTGAACAGTGTTCCATCCCAGGACACGACCTATGTCGATGTACTGGATTTAATAGAATCTAAAGGGGTCCAATGGGTCAATCAGATTCCACCGCTGAAAGAAGATACCAAAGCCACAAGAAAAGGCTGGTTTAAACGTTTGCTCCTTGGAAAAAGTGATGTCATGACACTGCAAAAACCTGTCCAGGTGATTGGTTTTGACGATGCGGAATGCGTCGTCTTCGATCAGGGTAATGGTACCCTCTTTATTGCTAAAGAGAACCAAATTGAAGTCCCAAAATTTCTGCGAAAGGCGAACAGCTATTATCCCTCACTGGTCGGTGCCTGTCGGTTACCGGACCAACGGATCTTGTTCACCGATTCCAAACTCAATAAAATCTTTGTCCTTTCAGCAGACCGGAGGCAGGTTTCAGAACTTAATGTTGAGCTGGAGCTAACTCAGCCTACGGGTATTGCCTTTAACGAAATCAACAGTCAGATTTGGGTCGTGGAAACGGGAAACCACCAGATAAAAATTTTTGATCAAAATGGTTTAGCAGTAAAAACCATTGGTGATCGGGGTACCGGCAAGGGCCAATTTAATTATCCAACCTCCTTGTGGATCGATAACAATGGCCATGCCTATGTGGTGGATGCGCTTAATTACCGCATTCAAATTTTTGATGCCGAGGGTCAATTTATCTCCATGTTTGGTGAAAATGGGAATGGTACCGGGTATTTTGCGAGTCTAAAAGGCATCGCTACGGATAGTTACGGACACATCTATGTGGTGGATGCCCTGTTTCATACGGTGCAGATTTTTGATATCAACGGTAATTATTTATACCAGTTTGGTACACAGGGTAGCCGTACTGAAGAATTTTGGATGCCATCCGGCATTTTTATTGATGACCGGGACTTTATTTATATAGCCGACAGTTATAACTCACGGATACAAGTATTTGAATTGAATTATTCACAATGAAGCAGCTGGTAATATTCATATTAATTTTTATGCTAATCCCTGTTAACAAGGTTGTGGGGCAGGGTATTTCTCAATCCAGGCACAATCTATCCGCTTCAGGCAAAGGAGTGGTAAAAACCATGGACGATTCAAGAGTTTGTATCTTCTGCCATACAAGCCATAGCAGTAACCCTAAAGCACCGTTGTGGAATCGTGGACGGTCTGGAGCAATCTACACCTTATACAATAGCTCTACTTTAGATGCAAAACCGGGTCAGCCAGACGGAACATCCATCTTATGCCTGTCCTGTCATGACGGTACCGTGGCCCTGGGCAACACCTATAAAAACCCTAATAGCATGTCCTTTGCCCATAGCATGACACAACGGGGAAACCTGGGTACCGATCTGTCTGACGACCATCCCATATCATTTATCTATGATGCTGCTTTAGCGACAACCGATGGTGAACTTAAAGACCCCTTTACTCTTGAGACTCATGTATTAGACTATAATGGAAAATTGCAGTGTACGTCCTGCCATGATTCCCATAAAGATCTGGAAGGGAATTTTTTAAAGCGCAGCAACGAGTTTTCCGAATTGTGCTTTACTTGTCATGATGTCAATTATTGGGACAATAGCAGTCATAATACAGCATTAAATACATGGAATGGAACTGCACCCAACCCATGGTCTCATTTGGACTCCCCTTTCAACACGGTGTCACAAAATAGCTGTTCCAACTGTCATGATACCCATAATGCAGCCGGAAAAGAGCGTTTATTAAAGCGGGTAGCCGAAGAAGATAACTGCCTGGATTGCCATAACGGAAATACATCAGATAAAGATATACAAGCCGAATTTCTGAAACCTTTCAGACATGATGTCTATGCCTACACGGGCATTCACGACCCTATGGAATCTAATTTTTATAAGACGAAACACATAGAGTGTGCAGATTGTCACAATGCACATGCCACAAACTCGAACGAGTCAGAGGCGCCTTTGGTAAAAGGAGCTAATCTCGGTGTCAAAGGGATAAGCAGGTCCGGTATGGAGGTAAATCCTGCCCTGAACGAATATGAAATCTGTTTTAAATGTCATAGCGATAATCCAGTTACAACTGAATATACCACACGATATCTAGGGACTTCTAATACAAGAATCGATTTTAACCCCAACAACATCTCAATGCACCCTGTTATTGAGAAAGGTAAAAACCTTAACCCAAGAGGATTGATCCTTCCTTATAATGCAATCAGTCAAATTTACTGTTCCTCTTGCCATGCCAGTAATGGTGAAAATGCTAGCAAAGGACCCCATGGTTCTATTTATCCCAGAATTTTAAAAGCCAATTATAATTTAGATAAAACACCATCACTTGGAAAAGCATGGCCAGCATTATTAGAAAGTAATTTCACACTTTGTTTTGAATGTCATAATATTAATATCGTAACAGATATTCATGCTCAAATAAGTGAAGGGCATTTTATGGAGATCATTGGTTGCAATACCTGCCATGACCCTCACGGTTATGAAGGCGGTACATTATCTGAAAATGGCTATGGCATCAATTTCGACCGTAGCGTCATCCAGCCCAACCCCATCAATGGCCGTATGATCGATCTCGATCAGAAAAAATGTTTTATGACCTGTCATGATCCCCGCGGAGTGATCAATTATACCCATAGCGCCGAGGGTTCTGATTATTAGAGGATTCGACTCAGAAATGGCACCGTAACCCCTTGAGAAGGATCAGCACACGAGAGCGTCAAAAATGGTCTTATATCGCGTTAGACCCACCTTTGAGACAAGTAGCAAAATAGACGCAATACAAGCGTATGCCTAAAGATACTATATTGTATCATATTCCAATGTCTAAAAGTTTGTATATAAACCGTTTAAGCATTGAGGTATGGTATTCAAATTTTCGCAGAATTCAGTGGTTGTCTAGAAGAATTGGTGGTTTTTTATGCTTATTTAAATATATTCTAAATAATGTAATCTAATGATAATCAATATATTACACTATTATTAAAAATAGTGATTTTTTGACTAAAAAAATATGTCGCTCGAAGGTTTTGATTATTGTCTGTAAGTTCTTCATTTTCTATGCTTTACAAGGCTTATTATAAAAATAATATTAAAAGTGTCGAAGGCGGTAAAACATGACTTTTGTCATGATTTTTTGTTGGTATCCTAGTTATATTAATTAGAATTAATTAACAATCTTTTAATACATAAATGTATATATACAAAACTTAAATTTAAGTACTATGAGAACAACAAAATCTTTATTATTAACTCTGGCACTTGCATTGTTCGCGACAGTCGCATTTGCTCAAATTACAGGAACATTGCATGACTTTAGTGGAGCTGCATGGAATGATGCTTCTAGTGGTGAGATTTGTAATGCCTGCCACTCACCTCACCAGGGCGATGTAACTGCTGTTGTACCATTATGGAGCAGAGCTACTACAGCTGGTGCATTTGCTGCGTACACATCACCTACTTTTAATGCGGATGATACAGGTACAGATACTGATGGTACAGGAGCTGCTTATACAGCAACACCTTCTGGAGTATCTTTATTGTGTTTAACCTGCCATGATGGCGTATCAAAATTGGATTACACTGGTGTAGCTACAACTACAATGACTGATATAGCAGCCTGGGCAGTTAGAAATGGTGGAGCTGATGAGCATCCAATTTCTATTGACTATAATGCTAACTTAATATCAGCTGATGGTGGACTTCATACCGTCGCTACAGCCAGTGAGAGATTAAGCGCACAAGGTACCGTAGAATGTTCTTCGTGCCACGATGTACATAATTCAGCTAACATTGATGGTGGTTCTAAATTATTGGCAGCCAGTAACGCAGGTAGTGATATGTGCTTAACTTGTCATATCAAATAATAAAAATTTTTTATACTGAAAAAGGGCGATATTAAATCGCCCTTTTTTTATGAATAAATCGACGCATAATCATGATGTTTGTCATAGTTTAAGCTATACAGGAATTGTAATTTTATCTGTATTCAAAGCATATATAATACATCAAATTAAAAAGATATGAAATCTTTTTTTACATCATTGGGGTTAGTCATAATTACTATTCTTGCGTTAAATTCCTGCTCTCCTAAAATTGCAGCCAACATAAAACCAAAAGTATATTATCCTGAAATAGCAGATTCTGCCAAAGTACAATTTTTAACCTATTTCAGTAATTCGTTAAGCATAGAAAACAAACAATCAAAATTCAGTAAGGCCATTATTGGTGATGCATTACCACTTAGCATAAAAAAAGCATATGGTGTGGAATTTTTCGACAATAAAATTTATGTTAGCGATATTGGTATAAAAGGGATGGACATCATTGATCTTGAAAGCAGCAGGTTCAAATATTTTGTACCCCAGGGGCTTGGTAAATTAAAAACTCCGGTAAACGCTTGTTTGGATGAAAATGGTACTCTCTACGTGGTTGATATCAGTGAGAAAAAAATAATGCTCTATGATAATAACTCCAATTATTTAGGGCAGTTTGGCAAAAAAGAGAACATCGCTCCTTCAGATATAGCAGTGAATGGTGACAAACTATGGGTTTGCGATTCAAAGAACAACCGTATTAATGTGTATAATCGTAACACTCAAAAGTTCTTATATTATTTACCTAAAGCCGAAGAGGGAGATGATCATTGGCTTTATATGCCAACTAACATTCATGTCTCAGAAGACAAGATATATGTGAGCGATATGGGATCGGGGAATGTAAAAATATTTTCTCATAAAGGGGAATACATTCAGAGTATCGGGTCTTTTGGTACGAATATGGGCCAATTTATACGCCCCAAAGGTGTTGCTGTTGATAACGAGGGCAATATATATGTCGTTGATGCCAGTTTTCACAATGTTCAAATATTCAACGAAGAGGGAGAATTACTATTATTTTTTGGAGGTCCAACAGGAGATTTAGGAGGTATGTATTTACCAACAAGTATCGCTATAGATTATAATGTGAGCAAGTTTATTCAATATGTTGATCCCAATTACGATTTAAAATATTTAATTTTTGTAATCAACCAATTTGGCCCTCATAAATTAAATGTTTACGGTCGTGTAGAATTAAAAAAGGAGATTTAAATTCTACTAAAATTTGCATTTAAAAATTACATGTGTTTAAAAGGGCATTTAAATATTACCAATCTTTTTTTCTTTTAATGTTAATTGTATATGCCTGTTCTCCAACTTCGGCATATAGAATAAGATCTTTTTTGTTTGATGGAGTACCAGATCCCAATGAGGTTATTGTAGTTAATATTGATAGTACAAATAATTCCATTGATAGTACTGAAAATAATATTAGATTAACAAAACCTGATTTTTATAAACATCCACCTTATGCAAAAAAGGAGTGCAGTAGCTGTCATGATAGAGGTGCAATGGGGAAACCAAAATTAGACCTTCCAGAACTTTGTTACCAATGTCATGAACCTATAGAAAGACAATATCCGGCATTGCATGGCCCAGTGTCTTCGGGCCAATGCACCATGTGCCATAGTCCACATCAATCAAAATTTGAAAACCTATTGGTTATTGAAGGACGGAATTTGTGTTTAAATTGTCATGAAGAAGAATCCATCACAGGTAAGGGCATACATTTAAATATTACCGAAGAAAGTTGTACCAAATGCCATAACCCGCATGGGGGACATGATAAATTTATATTGCAAAAAGAAACATGTTTTAATTGTCATGAGAATAAAAAACCTGTTAATGAGTATCAGTTTGTTCATGGCCCAGTTGCTGCTGGAGAGTGCAATCTCTGTCATTCAAATCATGATTCGTCATCGGAGAATTTACTCATTATACAAGGAAATAATCTATGCTTAAATTGCCATAAGACCTCTGATATTATTAAATCAGAACCCCACCTAGCTAACAAAAAGCAGATGTGTACACGTTGCCATGACCCTCATTTAAGCAATAATCAATACTTAACTCTTAACTTAAAAAAAGACTCATGAAAAAGTTAAGGATTGTAACTTGTTTTATATTGTTTTGTTGTGCTATGGTTTATTCTCAATATTATAAATTTGAGCCCTCCATATGGAAAATAACAGCTCTTTCGGGGGAAGTCAGGCTTTCAGGCAACTACAACTATGGAGATAACATCCTTAGTGGCGAAAATAACGAAGTGCAAAATTCAATGGTTTCTGGGGGGCTGTCATTATTTACTAGATCCTATATGTACCACCCCAATTTGCTAAGTCTTGACGTTTCAGGTGGCTATGAACCGCAAGTGGGTAAATTTCAGGAATTAGTAAGGCCTGATTATTCCATCAATAATAGCTCAAAATTTATAAGAGCTAATGCGCTCTTTTTTAAACGCTTAAACTATAATTTTAATGCCTTTTATAATAATTATGAAAACTATTCTAATAGAGAAAATTATATAAGTATAAAATCCGTAAGCGAAAACTATGGTGGTATTTTAAGTTTAAACAATAAGGTTGCCCCAGCATCGGTACGATATTCCAACACCAAACAGGACCAACTCGAATTACAATCCAAGAGAAATATTATAAGAGAAGAAGAAACTATTGAAGGTCGGGTGTCACGAAAATATGGTAAAAGGAGCGAAACAATCTTAAACTTGGAAAAAACTCTTTTCAAGAATAGTATATTGGATAGCACATTTCAATCTATCATAAAGAGCAATATCGATAACTATACTTTAGAAAACATCGTGCAGCTAACCAATAGAAGAGATGGAAATATGAGAACAAGAGTAAATTATTACGATTTTGAGACCCAAAACAGTAGTAGGAATTTATTTTCATTAAATAACAATCTTTTTTTGGAATTGCCTCATCAGTTGGACTTTAGATCAAATTTCATTTATACACAGCTAAATACAAATAATATAACGGAAAATAACCATCAAGTTAATGGTTCAATAAATCATAAATTATACGAAAGCCTAAATACAAACATAAATATTGATTTCAGAAATCAAAATCACTCATTTTTTAACCAGACCAATTGGAATTTTGGGTTTAATATCAACTACAACAAAAATATCCCTCTTAATAGTAAATTAAGGATAAATTATCAATACCGGAATTCTATTATTAATAGAAACGGAGAGATCTCGACTTTAAATGTGTTTGATGAATCTTATTACATTTCAGATGAACAGGTCAGTATTATTGAAAATTCAAATGTCAATATAGAAAGTATTGTCGTGAAGGATACGCAGGGAACAATAATCTATCAGGAAAACCTAGATTATATTCTAATTACTTTAGGTGATTTTATTGAGATAAAAAGAGTTCCAGGAGGATTGATACCGAATAACACTAGTGTTTTAATAGATTATACATTTATACAACCTGAAAATTTTGAACTCGTTAACAATTCCATGAATTTTAAAATAGCTCTTGAAATGTTAACTAATACTTTCCAATTATACTATAACTTTTCAAATAGAAAATACAAAGACCCAAAGGTTTTACAATATTTTAAGTTAGACTTTTTCAATCGACACGTTTATGGTGGTAAATTAGACTTTGGTTTTATTACCGGCGGCATCGAATATGATGATTTTGACAGTAATATTGTACCATTTAAATTATTGAATTATTATGCAAATTTAAATGGCAGATTTAAAAAAAGAACAAGATTTGACATGAGTTATCAAAGGTCTAATTATTTGATGATTGTTGAAGAAGGACGAACACAATTTTTTGATTTTTTATCTGGAAACATATCTTATTTCTTTAATAACAGTGCAAATTTAAACTTAAATATCACCTACAGAAGCCAGCAAGTCGATGACCTCGATTTAGGTTGGTTAACAGGAAGATTGGAGTATATAACCCGAATTAACAAATTAATACTAAAGACTAATCTTAATTATTTCAAAAGATCTTATAACAATTTAGACTCCAATTTTTTTGGAGGCAGCATTCAATTGTCGAGAAAATTTTAAAGCATAATAAAAATAAAAACAATCATCATGAAACCCTTGAACAACAAACCAAAACAGCACCACAATGAACTCCTATCGGCCTCAAAACTCATTTTGGCTGGTCTTTTATTGCTACTGGGTCTGTCTTTGCCGGCACAACATGTTACATCTAATAGTTGCACCGAGAACTGTCATAAGCGCACGGTCAAAAAGGACATTCTGCATGGCCCCACGGCCACGGACTGTACCATTTGTCATGAGCCCAATGGTAAGGCGCACCCTGTAGAAGATGTATCGGCCTTTACCTTTTTTGCCGAAGGGGCCGAACTCTGCTATTCCTGCCATACCGAGATCGCGGAGCAATTCAGCCTGAAATACGTTCATAAACCTGCCAAGAACGGGGAATGTTCTGAATGCCATGAAGTACATAGTTCCAACGATCCAAAACTGGTATTTACCCAGGCCCCGGATCTCTGCTTCTTCTGCCACAGCGATTTTGATGATAACAGGGCCACTGCAACATCAGTCCATACCGCCTCCTATACCGGTGAAGCCTGTCTGCAGTGCCATAGCCCTCATGCCTCCACCCAAAGACGGCTCCTGGTGGGTAATAACAGGGAACTGTGCCTGAGCTGTCATAACAAGATCATTAAGAAGGAGGATGGTGCCCTTCTTGCCAACATCGAAAAGCACCTGAGCGAAAGCACCCATGAGCACCGGGCACTGGGCAAGACCTGTACCGGCTGTCACAGCCCCCATATATCAGAACTGGAACTCTTATTAAAAGAGGCCTTTACCCTGGGTAATTATGTGGAAGGCATAGAGGATAATTTTGCCCTCTGTTTTCAATGCCATGATACCGACCTCTTGAACGTGGAGACCACCACCATAGGGACGGAGTTCCGACAGGGGGATCGCAATCTGCATTATGTGCATGTCAACAAGGTCAAAGGGCGCAATTGTACAAACTGTCATGATGTACACGCTGCCAATAACAGCAAACTGATAGCCGAAACGGTTAAATTCGGCCGCTGGGATATGCCACTAAATTATATTGAAAACGACAACGGGGGGACCTGTGCCACGGGCTGCCATAAAGAGCAGCACTATGCCAGGGAGTAAGACTGGGGAAATTAAACCTGTTTCATGCTATTGTGTTTGTAAAAAAGATCGGCTTTGAGCCGATTTTTTTTACAACCCATTTATAGTTAAAAGTTCGATGAAATGCATGTTTATTCAGATTAAATGCAAATTTATTTTTTTTTATTAGTTTTTTTTACCTATGTTTAACCTATTAATAACCCAACTGATATAGAACATTTTGAAATTCTATAAGGTTTTAAAACAAAAATTTAAGATGTAACAATAATATATAAAATGCCCCCTGTCTTATATATTAGCTAACCAAATGTTTCATGAAAAACCTACTTCTAATATGTGCTATTGCATATACAACCAATTCATTTTCCCAAAAATCAAATGACAGTAAATTATTAACAAAGCAAGGCCAACAAGAATTTTACTCCTTTAAGCCTTCAAAAAAGCTCTTGAATGAGGAGATATGGACCAGAGTTTCCAACACGCGATTTGAATGTAACTTTTTAAGATTGGCCGTAGAATATCAGGATTATGAGTACGTATTGTATGAAATGGATGAACCAAAAAGAGAGTTGAGCAGAGCTCCGGACTATAAAACAATTGGTGAAGAAATAGCAATGAACACCTTTAGAGTTACACCTTATTTAGGTTCAAACGCAACTGCATCCGTTAATGATTAAAAGAAGTACTGGAGTTATTACTTTAATACAGGTTTTTTACATAACCGTTTAAAGCAAAAAAGCACTGTTGTCTGGCAACAGTGCTTTTCAATTTGCTATTAATCCTGTCTTGGTTTTACTCCACGGGAACCACGTCTTCCATAATGACCTTATAGACGTAACCCGCACCAAAATTCTTGTCTACGGCAACAACCCCTTCAAACACCAGCACATCGCCTACCGACACTTTCTCCTGGCTGGTGACCATTAGATCGTAGTTACCGTCATAGGCCGTCCCATCCTGAAAATGGATCCAGTTCCTGCCCATGATATTACTCGTGAACTTGGTAACTTCGCCGACCACCTTGACGTGTTTACCGGCATATTGTGCAGCCTTTTCAAAGAGGCTGGCAATACGAATACCCCCTTCAACAGGCGCTATGTTCAGTTCCAATCTGTTTAAGGTAGCTTGCTTCTCAGGTGCCAGATCTTCCTTTGCCACATCGGGATCGACCATACCCTTATCCAAATCAATCGCATCGGCACTGGTGATGGACCCTAAAAAAAGCACCGAATCAAAGGTTCTCTTCAGTTCATTACTATGAAAATTGGGCATGGCCATACCGCCCTTATAATAATAGACCTCTCCTACACTCGCCTCCACCGTGGGGACCGCAATCCATCTCTTTTCACTCCCTTCCAAGACATGCAGGTAGGTATAGGAAGACACCTGGATGACCTCCTGAACGATGACCTTCTTTAATCCGCTTTCCGCGTGTGGGTCCTGTGCCAGGACATTTAAGCCCATTAGAAATACGATTAAAGTGTATACGGTTCTTACTATTTTCATCGTGTTGGAGTTACAGTTTATTTTGAGATACTGGCATTTTCGATAATGACGTCATAAGTGTAGCCGGCTCCAAAATCCTTGTTCAAAGATACTGTGCCCTCCACGGTAACCACATCGCCAACCTTTGCCGTTGAGCTAGAGGTCACCGTGAGATCAAATTCACCATTGTGATCTGTACCGTCCTGAATATGCAGCCAGTTGACATTCATAATGGCCGGGTTGTATTTGGTAACCTGTCCCCTTAGCCTGACCACCTTATTATTATAGGTATCCCTGTTTTTAAATAATTCGGAAATCCTGATGGTATTCTCTGTAACCGGTACATTGACCTCTTTTTTATCAATAACCGGCTTGGTTGCCTGGCCGGCTGTAGATTGCTGATCGCCCCGCATAGTTGCCGAATGCGGATTTGTTCTTATAGGGGAGGTCACCCCCTCCTCGGTAGTACTTATCCTTTCAATGAAATAAATGGTCTCAAAGGATCGGTTCAACTCTTTACTCTCAAAATTCTTCATCTCCATGGATGTGCTGTAAAAATAAGTACCGCCCTTCTCAACATTGGTAAGGGGAACCGCCAACCACAGGTCCTGATCATTTTCCAACATGCGGACATAGGTATAGTCCTTAACGTGAAGCACCTCCTGAACCACACCTTTATGGATTTCAGGCTTTGTCGACACTTTTGTAGTTTCTTTTCCCTCTTTACACGAGAATAAAAGTACGAGTACGATTATTGAATTTAAAGCTATTTTCATTCTGTTTTCTTATTTAAATTGACTTTAAAGATAAAACAAAAATAGCCATAATATAGCTTAGAATAGCTGACAAATGTCATCTACAGTTATGGTGTATTGTAGTAATTTTGATACTGAATCAATACAAATGCATAAGACTCATCATGAAAAAATTATTAAAAATCATATACTCTCCCAGAACCACTTTAGGGCTTTTGGTCATTTTTGCACTGGCATTGGCCGTTGCCACTTTTATAGAAAACTCCTATGATACTGCAACCGCCAAATTGTTGATCTATAATGCCAAATGGTTTGAAGTACTGATGCTTTTAATGATCTTTAATTTTATTGGCAGTGTACAGCGCTACCAGCTGCTTACGTGGAAACGATTTTCCGGGTTTCTGTTCCATACGGCCTTTATCATTATCATCATTGGTGCAGGCGTAACCCGATACATCGGTTTTGAAGGCATGATGCATATTCGTGAAGGGGCCTCCTCCAATTTCATTTACAGCAACCTGAACTACTTAAATGTCAGGGCATCGGATGGTTCTAAGAACTACTACTTTGATAAGGAAATGAACCTGAGTATGATCGGCGACAACACCTTTCAAATTAAGGTGGAAACCGAAGAAAAAGGCACTGTTTCGATTCGTTACAAAGACCTGATCAGAAACGCGAAGGAATCTTATGTTGAATCGGAAAAAGGTTTTGCAATGCTTGAACTTACATTACGTGTCGATGGGCATCAGGACGACATTACCTTAAAACACGGAGCTGTGGAGTTTGTTCACAATTTTCCGGTCTCCTTTAACAATGCCTCAAGACCAGATGGTTTGATGATCACTGGGACGCCCGATGAATTACGTGTAAGTTTTGCCGGCGATATCAAAACATCGCGCATGCCCGATATGGAGGCAGGGCTGATCCCAAAAGACAGCCTGGGCGAATTTACTAAAATGACCTTATACGAGCCATTAGGTACCGGAATGGCGGTTGTGCTGAACAAGGTATTCCGGAATACGGCTATAGCCTATGTGGAAGCCGACGATGATGAAAGACGACCCAGCGCCTTGATCTTAGATGTTAGCCTTAATGGAAAAACACAGGAGGTGACCGTACTCGGTGGTTCCGGCTATATGGAAAATTATGTGGAGGTGCCTTTGGACGACCTGAGCCTGAAACTGGCTTATGGTGCGAAAAAAATCACCTTACCATTTGCATTGCAACTCAGGAAATTTGAATTGGAACGCTATGCCGGCTCGATGAGTCCGTCCTCCTATGCGAGTGAAGTAACCCTCATCGACCAAAATAAAGGCATTACCAGGGACCATCGCATTTTCATGAACAATGTTCTGGACTATGAGGGCTATCGTTTTTTCCAGTCCTCCTACGATCAGGATGAAAAAGGAACAGTACTTTCCGTGAACCATGATTACTGGGGCACCATGATCACCTATTTAGGCTATGCCTTAATGATCATTGGTTTTATATGGACCCTGTTTAACAGGAATTCAAGATACTGGAGTTTGATGGGCATGATAAGGCAAGCCCGGGCGCGCAGAAAAGCACTGCTCATTAATGGACTGTTTTTAGTGTTCTCCGGGGCATTATTTTCACAACAGGCACACCAGGATCATCAACATGATGCCAGCCCCTATTCAGTAACCGAGGCCCATGCCGATCAATTCGGGGAACTTGTGGTCCAGAATTTTGAAGGTCGATTCGAACCTGTGCACACACTGGCTATTGATGTCATGCACAAGATCTCAAGAAAGGATGTATTCGATATCCCGGAGCGGGGTAAACTGAGTTTAATACAGGTCTTTCTGGACATGCCACTCAACCCGGAATTCTGGAAGACACAGGACATTATTTACGTCAGGGAACAAGCCGTTTCCGATATTATTGGTATTAAAGGCAAACATGCTTCGTTTAATGATTTTTTTAATGACAATGGCGCCTATAAGCTGGCCGATTTTGCCGAAACCGCTTTCAGAAAGGCCGATGCCGAACGCAATAAATTTGATAAGGAACTGATTAAACTGAATGAACGGCTGGAGGTCTTTATGATGACCACCCAGGGTAATATGCTGGATATTTTTCCGGTACAAAATTCAAAGAACAACAAATGGGTCAGCTGGGAAGACCCCTCAGCACAAAGACCACTAACAGGATCAATTCGCATCATTAATGATGATCTGCAACTACCGCAATTCAATTATGCCGGTATCATGAGGACCTATTTCCTGGAACTCATTGAGGCCACTAAAACTGCCGATTATACGCGCGCCGATAAAATTCTTGGCTATATCAAAAGCATCCAGAGGCAGAATTCCACCGCCAATGTGATTCCGTCCGAAGCTAAAATAAAGAAGGAAATCAGCTATAATAAATCCAACATCTTTAAAAATCTAAAGAATGTCTATGGTTTATTGAGTGTCGTTTTGCTCCTGCTCACCTTTATCGATAACCTTAGGACAAAAAGCAACAAGGTTCTGAGCACTGTGCTTTACATTGCGATAGGAATACTTGCGCTTGCATTCTTATATCATACTTACGGCATGGGGATGCGCTGGTATCTCTCCGGTCACGCCCCCTGGAGCAATGGGTATGAAGCCCTGATCCTGGTGTCCTGGTCCAGTTTGCTTGCAGGCTTCTGTTTCATGCGGTATTCAAAAATCACTTTGGCGGCAACCGCTCTTCTTGCCTTCTTTACCTTGATGACGGCAGGACACAGCAATTACGACCCACAACTCACCAATTTACAACCAGTACTCAAATCCTACTGGCTCATCATTCATGTGGCCACCTTAACCATAAGTTATGGCTTTTTGGGCCTTGGCTTTATACTCGGGCTTTTTAACATGGGGCTTTATCTCACTAAAACCACCAAAAATTGGAATCGGGTGTCACTGATGATAAAGGAATTGACCTATATCAATGAAATGAACTTGACCATTGGCCTGTTACTGGCCACCGTGGGCACCTTCCTTGGAGGGGTTTGGGCCAATGAATCCTGGGGTCGCTATTGGGGATGGGATGCCAAGGAAACCTGGGCACTGGTCATTACCATTGTGTATACCATCATCCTTCATATGCGACTGGCCCCTAAAATAAAAGGCGAGTACATTTTTAATGTTGCGGCTGTATTTGGTTTTGGCTCTGTATTGATGACCTTTTTTGGGGTGAACTACTATTTTACCAAAGGCATGCACTCCTATGCCAGCGGCGAAACACCTGTATTTCCCATCTGGGCATGGATTACCATTTTAACCATCATTGTTTTTATTACCGCAGCAGGACTAAAAGAATGGTATTACAGAAAACAGTATCCGGAATAATTTTTAAGTTTTATATATATATGGTGTTGAACCTTGCTCAGAATGGGCAAGGTTTTTCATTTTGTATTCAGGTCCAAGCATCTTATTTCTGATTCTATATATCCATTTAAATTGAATGCACATGAATTCCAAATTAAAGCTTGTTTAATTATTCGCAGGGTCACCGAAGTATTTATGCATTGTGATGATACAGAATTATGGTAAATAAAAAGCCCGCTTTTGCAGGATCTTTAAATTTTAGTGTACAGGATGAATTTAGATCAATGCCATTATCCTTTTTACCAACAGGTCTTACCATTACCACAATGACCGGCAGAACCTTCAGAAGAATAGGTGATCTCATTTACCATAGTTCCACCATTGCTATACCAGGTCGGCCTGAAGTAAGTGGCCCCATCGACATGCAAATCACTGCCATAGGTGCCCTGTAACTTATCTGTTTTAGGAGGTGTTGCCCCGGCATCATTATTATGGCACCAGAAGCATTGCACCTGGGTCCATTCTGTAGTGGGCGATTGAAAATTCTGACTGTTCGAATAATGAGCTCCGCGATTTGGCGCATGCGAGCCCGTATCGGGAAATTCGGCATTGCTTGTAATCAGGTTGTTATGATCGGTATCGTTCATAATGTATGGACTGAGGACAACAGATTCCATTTCTGAAGGCCCCTCATGACACCAGATACCGGTACCATCATTGGGTCCGACCCCACAGGAAACATCCGTACCACTGTTCCAGGCCGGAATCGTGGCATAGGTTGGGGTTTGGGAGCCAGTGGTTCCACTCCAGGTGTAAGTGCCATCAGTTCCACGATAAGCTGAACGGCCATTACTGTGACAATATACAGTGCTGCAGGTTTTTGTAGCCGTGCCGCTCCAGGTCGGGGTATTGGCATCCTGACCACTACGTGTGGCCAAACCATTAGGATCAAAGACAATATTTATGGTTCCATTTGGATGGGTTCCCCCTTCGTTGGCTCCTCCACTGCCATGCCCGAAATGACAGGTAGCACAGGCGAATCCATAGTCATCTTTATGTCTTACATGAACAGCCGAGGTAAATGTGGGTGCATTGGTTTCATGACATGAGGTACAGCCTCCGCCCGATGGCGAGAAGTTGGAGCTGTGCGGATGACAAGTGGTACAGTTTTGACCGGGTATCCCCGCACCCTGGCTGGTATGATTCTGATCGCTGGCTGTTCCGGTGTTATTGAAATGCGTGGTCGTGGTATGACATACCTCGCAAACACCGTCAAAGGTGCCATCGCCGTCAGCAAATGAATTGGTACTTGTTTCTGCCGTAAAAATGACCGCCTTATCCCCACTATTTGGCGTTGTTATGGTATTACGCACCATGTAAATATTGCCTTTGTTGGTGTTATGCGGTTGATGACAATCCAGGCAATCCATACTGTTATGGGTACCATAATTATGACAGTCAGTACATAAAGAAGCATCGTTGGTGGCCCGTAACAGGTTACCATTGGCCGCCAATCCCAAAGCCCCTGAGACATCGTGTACCCCATGACAGCTGGAGCACTCCACATTACCACTTACTAATTGTGTGTTGGTTGGTGCCGCATTGAATCGTGAGTCCGCTCCATCGTAGGTGACGCCCACGGGATGAGACCCTTTATTGGTAGAGGGGGAATCATTGTATATCCCGACATTTCTCGCAGAGTGGCAGTCCTTACACATGGCATCGCCCACATTACTGGTTCTCAAATGCGGTGAGGCTGCTGAAGTATTGTGTTGGTCATGACAGGTCGAACAAATAATCTGACCTGAAATAACCCTCAGGGCCATTTGCGAATTACTTGGCACATTGGTTTCCTTTGAGGCATTGACCGCATCGACATTCCATGCATGGGAATCGCCGGTAGCAGGAAAGGTATTGATATTGTCCGCCGCTGTAAATGGTTTGGCACTGGCCGCACCGGTCGAGGTATGACAGCTTTGACATAAATTATCATTTCCTGCAATACTGGTCAAATTCATGCCTGGAGCACTATGGGTAATATGGCATGAGTTACAGTTATAATAGGTATGATTTGTTGCAATAGAGATAACCACTGTCTTTGAACCTGCTGCACTGGTACCACAAGTGTTTGTAGCTGTAACCGTGATATCGGCACCTGCCTGTGCAGGCCCCGTATCCACAGTGATCTGGCTTGTTCCCTGTCCGGCCGTAATCGTAAACCCGGAAGGCACCACCCATGAGAATGATGTGGCTCCACTGGAAGAGGCCGTATACTTAAAACCGGTGCTGTTCTGAGGGACCGTGGCGTTACCAGAAATACTCGGTGTCGGCGGAATATCATTAACATCAATGACTATCGAATACCCGATACTGGAGTAGCCGGTAGTTGAATTCTTTACCTTCAAGGTCCCATAATATTTGGCTTTCGGCGCTGTTGCCGGAACAGTAATAGGTATTGGACTTGCCGGTAAAGTGGCATCAACTACATTTGTAAAACCTGCGGCCAATGCCGAACTGGTAAAGGTAATACTATACAGATCAGGTTCATCGGTCGTCGCCGTATAAGGTAAATTGGCCGTTGTCGTTCCTTTACATATTTGTGGAATGGGCTCAAGCGTAATCGTTGGCGGACTTGCAGCTGTTGTAGACGTGACGGCAAGTGTCGAAGCTGCACTGGTACCACAAACATTAGAGGCTGTGACCGTGATATTCCCATTTTCCCCATCGGCTCCTGAAGTGACTGAAATGGATGTCGACCCTTGTCCTGAGTTGATCGTCCATCCCGTTGGTACTGTCCAGGTATAGCTGGTTGCATAGGTAACAGCCGTAATACTATACGTATAACCTGATGTATTGGGCGTCGTATCCGGCTGCCCTGAGATTGCTCCAGGTGTATCTGGTACTGGTGTCACCAATACTCTTACCGTGTTTGAAGCTTGATCCTGTGTGGCGTTGGTCTGCCCACAGCCATTATCTGAAGCATACCCCACACAGAAATAATAACGATTACCAGCTGCAGCACTTGAATTATCGGGCGTATAGGTGTCGGAAGTGGCACCGGACAATAGGGTTGCAGAACCGATGTTATTCGTGTTGCTGGTATTATAATACCACTGGTATTGAATGGTGGGTGTACCCGACCCTCCCGAAGTACTTACGGTGGCTGTTAATGTAGTAGCTGGGTCGTCTACACACAGATCCTGAAAAGCGGTAGGAGCAACAGCTGTTGATATTGGACAATCAATAGCTTCGGAAGTTACGGCCAACGTTGTGGTCGGGCTATTGCCACAACTATTTCCCGCATAAACCGTGATATCACCATTTTGACCCGCAGTTCCGGAAGTCACCGATATCGAGTTGGTATTCTGCCCTGAATTAATGGTCCATCCCGCAGGGACATTCCAGGTATAAAAAGTTGCATTGGGTACTTCGGTAACACTGTAAACCAATCCGCTTGTATTTTCCGGTACAGCTGTTGCACCAGTTATAGCCCCGGGCTGTGAAGGTGCAGGAGGATTCACAGTGATCTGAACGGCATTGGAAGCCAGGGTTTGGTCGGCATTGGTTTGTCCGCAACCATTGTCTGTGGCATAACCCACACAAAAATACCAGCGATCACCGAGGGTTGAAGCATCGGTTGGCGACGTGTACGTAGACGCAGTTGCCCCGGATATTAGCGTTGCCGTTCCTACAGTATTGCTGTTACTAGTATTGTAGTACCATTGGTATAAAAGCGTTGGTGAACCTGAACCACCCGAAGTCGTTACGTTGGCTGTTAATTGACTTGCGGCATCATCCTGACATAGGGTCTGGGCCCCAGATGGACTTACCGAGGTGGATTGGGGACAATTCGATGCCACCGTAATACTCACCGTCAGTGAAGATGCAGGGCTCGTCCCGCAGCTGTTTTCGGCCGTGACTGTGATGTCACCATCCTGACCTTCCGTTCCGGAAGTAACCGATATTGAAGTGGTCCCCTGTCCGGAATCTATGGTCCATCCTGTTGGTACTGTCCAGTTATAGGTGGTCGCATCAGGGACTGTAGAAATGCTGTAATTTAAACCCGATGTGGAAGGATCAACTGTTGATGGCCCGGAAATGGCACCGGGTTGGGATGGTGCAGGAGGATTTACCGTAATCTGCACTGCATTGGATGCCAAAGATTGGTCTGCATTGGTTTGCGAACAATTGTTATCCGTAGCGTAACCCACACAGAAATACCAGCGGTCACCAATTTCTGCAGCGGTCGTCAAGGGTGAATATGTCGCACTGATTGCACCGGCTATATCGGTCGCTCCCGAAACCGTATTGCTGTTCGTTATATTGTAATACCATTGGTACTGAATAGTCGGCGTTCCGGAACCTCCCGAAGTGGTTACATTTGCTGTAAGTGATCCTGAAGCATCCCCCTGGCAAAGGGTTTGTGTTGACGTAGGAGTGACATTGGTAGATGTTGGGCAATTATCGTTGGAAACCGTGTAAGTGAGCCTGACCTGACCGTCAGCTCCTGCGCCACCATTATTTCTTCCTCCTTCTCCACCTCCGGCTCCCCCAGGTGCTGTCCCTTGAGACCCATTAGCATTAGTCCCGCCATTACCTCCATCACCACCATCTGTTGGGGCACTGCCACCGGCTGGTGTCGCTCCATTAGTTCCATCGCTGGCAGTTCCTGCAGACGAACCGCCACCACCACCTGTACTAGCACTATTACCGGAACCTCCTGTACCTCCGGAAAACCTTGTGGCTCCGAAGCCTTGAGATGCCAATCCACCAGTACCTCCAGCGCCGGGACTGTTTCCTGAGGCTGCAATACCTCCGGCCCCGCCTTTTGCCAAAACCGTTGTGGTACTTAAAAACCAGGAATCTCCTCCGGGATTACCATCATTGTTAATCGCTCCACCTAAACCCACAGTAACTGTGTATTGATTTCCAGGAACGACGACTATGACATCCGAACTATAGGCACCACCACCTCCTCCACCTGATCCTAAACTACTTCTATTGCCAGTACCACCAGCACCCCCGGCACCCCAGCATTCCGCAGTCACCGAAGTGACTCCGGCCGGAGCAGTCCAGGTGGTCGAAGCCGTAAAGGTTTCTGTGGTCTGAGCTTTTACAGTTTGAAATGATCCAAATAAAAACAGGAATATTAGAGTGTTAAATAGCAATAGTACGATATGTCGTTTTTTAGTGTTCATGTGTTCAATCTTTTAAGACCAGCTTTTCCTGTTCTGCAAAATTGTCGGCATTGATATATACGATGTAGATACCCTTGTCAAAACTATCGATGTTTACCGGGATATACATGCTACCATCGTATTGGGTGATATTATAAGGGTCAAAGCCCTCTGCATAAATGGTCTGTCCTGACGTGCTGCTAATACGTATATTAATGTTGGACGTAATGGGTGTCAACGGGGTAATTTTAATGGTAAATGCCCCATAGGAGGGGTTGGGATAAATCATGACGACATCGGTCTCGATGTTGCTGCCTACACTTACTACTTTACTCACCTGGAGCGTACCACAATTATCATTTATGGCCGTATAGGTGACCGTATAATTCCCTTTCTTACTATAGGTATGGATGGGGTTCTCCTCGGTTGAAGTGGTTTTATCTCCAAATTCCCAATAATGCGCATCGGCTTCAGTGGCGTTGCTGACAAACTGCACTTCAAACCGATTGACATCATAGTAAAAGTCAGAATTTACAAATGAATGTAAGGTTACATTAACATAATCGGTAGCTGTACAGCCCTCAGCATTACTCACCTTAACGCTATAAGTTCCTTCGGAGGTAACTTCAAGTGTTCTGCCGGTGCTTCCATCGTTCCACAGGTAACTATCGAATAGTCCGGCATCCAGGGTATAGGTCGAGCCTCCTTCACAAATAGCAATATCAGGCCCTAAATCAAGTGCAGGCTCCGGTGCTTCCAATACCTCAACTGAACCTGAAAATGTCCCCGGATTATTTAAACCATCGGTCAGCGCACTCAACTCATAGGTCCCGGGATCTGATGCTATGAGCGAATAAGGACTTTCATCGGTTAAGATCTCACCGGCCGGAGCACCGTCGATAGTATATGTGAAGGTCCAGGGTGCCGTACCGGTGAAGGAAATCGGAATTATTGCCGTATCCCCAGCGCAGATGGTTACGGCGCTTATATCAATTGATGCCGAAGCAGACTCTGTTGTATTGTCAAACACTATGTCGGGAAATCCTGTACTCATATGACTCGAACAATAGCTATCACTTATCGCTACGACCTCATAGGTGCCTTCCATTGATGCCGACAAAAGATAGGGATTCTGGTCGGTTGTGATGGAGACCGGGTTTTTGTCATCAATTTCATAGGTAAAGGTCCAGGGTCCTGTCCCGGTAAAGGCGATGGTCAACTCGGTCGACTCCCCTTCACGAATAAGGATCCTGTCATTGCCATTGGTGATTTCTGCAGTAGGCAATGGATTTACAACGACCTCTACAAGGCCATTTAGTACCGAACCACTGCAACCATCATCATTGACGGCGATTATTTCATATAATCCGGACATTTCGGGAATAAGGGAATAGGTATATTCTGTAGTAACTACCTCAATTGGAGCTTGGTTGTCAATAGTATACGTAAATTTAAACGGAGGGGTTCCGGTTAATGTAATAGCAATACCCGAACCATCATTAACGCACGCATCAAAGTTGGAATTACTTGCTGTAACTGTGGGCGCATTTGCCTGGGTTACCATAGCTCCTCCGGTAAAGCAATCGGCAGAGGCTGCGCTGCCATCGGTTAAGGCAGTAATTTCATACCAGCCAGGTACAGCTGTCAGCATATACGGATTTTCACTCGTCGTGATCTGAGAGGGGTTGTCTCCATCTATGGTATACGTAAAAGTCCATGGCGCCGTACCTGTAAAGTGAACTTCCAATTCAGCTGAACCCGAACAGGTGGTGATATCGGCTGATGTAATTTGTGCAGATGGTGTAGGTACGGTAATTTCGAATACATCAAGACTGGCCTTATCCATGGATGACACGATTAATTTATGGTCCGAAGTAAACAGAATATCTATCGGCAGATCAAACTCCCCGGAACCGTATCCCCATTGGCCGATATTTGTTAAAAAATTTCCATTAGCATCATACACACTGATACGTGCCAGATAAGGATCTACAGCGTAAATGTTTCCACATGGCCCCACAGTAATGCCTTGAATTCTGTGATTCTGCCCCTCTAATCGACCAAAGCAGCCAAACCTATTGATAAGGGTTCCTGTTAAATCAAATGCATAAATTGAGGTATTAGGACCATAGTTTCGTACCGCCCATCCTCCATTTTGATTACAATACGTATCTGTTTCGGGCCCTATACCGCCATGTTCTGAAACGACTAACTGATTATTTTTCGCGTCGAAGGCAATACCTGTGGGAAAGGTAAAATTTGGATCGGAATATTGGAGTACCATGTTCCCGTTTACATCCAATCCCAATACTTCTTTAGCTTCACTGTCTGTTACATACAGTATATTTTTAAATCCAAAGGTCAAGGCATTAGGTAATAAGGTTCCACTATAGAACAGCGATTTACTGCCATCATCATTCATGCTGTATATATTGCCCGAGCCTTTATCACCAACATAAATCTGTCCTCTTTTATTTACGGCAATAGAAACCGGAGTAATATCGGTGGTAATTTTTTTCTTATAAACACCCTGGCCATCATATACCACAATGCTTTTATTATCGACATCGATAACATATATATGATCATTAGAATCGATAGCCATTCTACCGGGAGCATCGAATCCGTAACTAATCAATTGTGAAGGGGTGTAATCACTTTCACTATTCTGAGCGTACAAAGAGAACACACAGATCATTAAAAGATTACAAAAAATAATATGTTTTAGAGAAGAAGGCATTTATCAAACTTGCAACCCTAAATTTAAACTTTGTTTCCTCTAAATAATATGACAAAAGTCAGCAAATCCAGTACTGTTGCATGTTTATAACCGGAATAAATAAGCTTATGACGAATTTCGAGGTAAATCCCATACTGAACCCATCAAATAGCATCATTAATGGTAATAGAAGTGTGCACATGGTCCAGAAGTTTTATCACTAAATTACTTAAACTGCATGGAAAACTCAGATGTGTAAATTCGCCTTAATTTCGTGAGGTGGGTATTGGCAGGAATAAGAGCTATTATAATGGAAAAACAAGGACATCATATTAAAATACAATGCCCTTGTCATCCAATGGTATCAGAAAACGAATTAAACCATTTTCATGAAAATTTACTGCTGTCCGGTGTAATAGTCGAGCAGCTTTAATCGTAACAGATATTCGTACTTCACATTGTTCAAACTCACTTTCGCATCTTCTAGGTTATTTTTACTAATAATGTAGCTCACACTGTTATCAACACCATTGTTAAACCGCACTTCATTAATACGCATCGACCGCTGGTAGGCTTCATTCTGCGATTGAAGGGCCTGATACCTTTCGTATGCCGCGGTCATATCCTTATAGGTCTGCTCAATGGCAGAGCGCAACTGCAACTTAGTCCGATTTAAGTTAACGTCGGCCTCTTCTCGTTTTATCTTTTCCAAGGCTACTCTGTTCCTCGACTCGAATCGATTGAAGATGGGTATATTCACCTGTATGCCCACCGCACTATAGAGGTTGTTCTCGAACTGGTCATTATACGAGATGTCTTCGCCTGCAAAATTCGGTTCTTCCCTCAACACGGGGTAGTCAACACCGCTAAAATTAACATAATCGCCTGTCTCAATGACGCTGGAACCGGTTTCATTAAAGATTTGCGCCAAACTTGAATAATTGGTATTTAAGTTCGCAAAGAATGAGACTTCAGGTACAAAACCGGCACGGGCAACGGCAACACTTTTTTTAGAGGCCTGTAACCTGAGTTCACCGGCCTTTACAATGGCCATGTTTTCAAGGGCACGGGTATACACATGTTCAAGAGAAGCCTCATAATCATCAAATTGATCGGGTATATCTATAGCCACAACCTCCAGTTCGGTCTGAATGTTCAACAGCGTTTTCAATTCGGTTAGCGCATCCTCATAATTGTTCTTGGCAGTGATCAGATTGGCTTCATCCGCTGCTCTTAAGCCCTGAAAATCCCGATATTCCGCCGGGTTAGCCATTTCTTCTTCAAACATGGCATCGAGGCGACGCAACTGATCCTCCGTAGACTGCATTCTATTTTTGGCCATGCGATACAAATCCTGTGTGTTCACCACCTGCAAATAGGCCAGAGTAACATTGAGGATCACATTCAGACGCTGGTCTTCCCGCTCCAGTTCTGCAGCCTTCCAATTGAGTTTCTCCATTTTCCATTGATTCAACAATCTGAACCCATTGAATACAGTGGCATTTAAACTCAGACCTGCATTGGAAAAGGTTAACTTCTCGTCGATATAGCTATTTGTAAACGGATCGATACTACGTCCTGAAGCCTTACCGATATTATAATTACCGTTAATACTGGGCAATAAGGCATTTTTACTTCTATTAAAGCTCACCTTCGCTATTCGGGAATTCAAATCGGCTGACTTTAAATCCAAATTCTGCTTCAGTGCCAGATCGATACATTCCTCCAGATTATAGGTAGGGGTCGACTGTTGTCCGTACGTTTTCGCTGTAAAGAGTACAAATAAAATGATTACTATGTGTCGCATGTCTTTTGTTTTAGTGCTTCAATGGTATCAGTGCATTGGTATTTTGCAAAAATGATTACCTATTCCATCCTTAAGCTGTTTACCGGATTAGACAGTGCAGCTCTTATGGCTTGAAAGCTTAGGGTAAAAAGCGCTACTAACAAGGCCAATAGTCCGACGACGGCAAAGATCCACCAATCCAAGTTTATACGATATGCAAAATCCTGCAGCCATTTGTTCATAAACCACCAGGCTATTGGGGAGGCAATCAAGAAAGCGATGAGCACGAGTTTTACAAAGTCCTTGGAAAGCATTTTCACGATGTTGGTCACCGATGCACCCAGTACTTTACGTACCCCAATCTCTTTTGTTCGCTGCTCGGCTATATATGTCGCCAGACCTAACAAACCGAGACAGGCAATAATGATGGCGAGAATGGCGAATGTCACTGCCACACTCCCTACGCGTTGTTCCTGACGATACATATTATCGAAGGATTCGTCCATAAAAGAATAGTTGAAGGGCATTCCAGGGGCAACTTCCTTATATTTGGCTTCTATGGTATCCACAAGACCCGCCACGTCCGCCGTTTTGAATCTATAGGCTGACACCCAGCTATTATCGGCCAATCGGAAACTCAAGGCGCCCACATTTTCCCTGAGCGACTCGTAATTGAAGTTCTTAACAACGCCGATAATTTTAACGGTATATACATCTCCTCTTGCGTTCGTTTGGTACAGGTTTTTACCTACCGGATCTTTAAGACCTGATAATTGCACAGCCGTTTCATTGAGCACTACAGACATGGAATCCGATCCAAACTCTCTTGAGAAAAAGCGGCCCTCCAGCATCTCCATTTCCATATTGTCGAGATAGTCATAGTCAACCGGCCAGAATTGCATGTTAAAGCCATTCGACTCGGTCATGACAGCTTCGGTTGAAAAGGTTGTATCACTTCTTGAAGAATCTGAAACGGGCAAAAAGCCGGCAAAAGAAGCAGAAACCACATCAGTTAACTGCTCAATCTCATCTCTTAAGGATTTTCGGGTCTCCTGTGGTACTCCCGAGTTATTCACCAACAGCATCTGTTCTTTATTGAATCCTACTTTCGAATTTTGAATATAGTTCAATTGTTTATAGATGACTACCGTGCCAACGATAAGTATGATAGAGGTTGTAAACTGGAATATGACCAGGAAATTTCTAAGGGTATTTTTTTTGTGTCCGGTTCCAAGCTTCCCCTTTAATACGGTTACCGGTTGGAATCTCGACATAAAGAATGCCGGATAGATCCCTGCAAAAGTACCCACCATAAAAGGGAATAGGATTAGGAAAATGATGAATTCTGGTGTTAACAGATTGGACATTTCCATTTCTTTGCCTGACATCCCATTGAACCAGCCCAGGGATAATTTCACAAACAATAAACCTATAATTAAGGCCAGAATGGAAATGAGAATGGATTCGGTTAAGAATTGACCAATTAATGCTTTCTTTCCGGTTCCCAATACTTTTCGAATACCTACCTCTTTGGCGCGACCTGAGGAACGCGCAGTGGTCAGATTCATGAAATTGATGCATGCCAGAATTAATATGAACAGGGCCACAGCAGAGAAAATATACACATATTGTATATTGCTGTTAGCACTTAACTCAGCATACCTTGAAGATTTCAAATGAATATCCTTAACCGGAAACAAGGCATAGGATAAATAATTACCTCCCTTTTCGAAGTCGTCCATACTTTCTATCTGCATGTATTGCTGCGCCTGGGGAACGATATATTTATCGATGACTTCCGGAAAATTGGCATTAAATGCTTTGTAATCTGCGCCGTCTCTCAACCGAACATAGGTGTAAAAGTTATGACTTAGATAGTTTCCATAACCATATTCCACATTGTCCATGGAAAAGAAAAAATCACGTCTGAAGTGCGCATTCTTTGGCATGTCCTCAATAACAGCCGTCACTTCATACAGGGTCCGCGTATTGTCATTGGTTTCCAAGAACTCACCAACAGCCTCCTGTGCACTGCCAAAATAACGGATAGCTGTCGATTCCGTAATGACCACCGTATTCGGTTCATTCAAGGCTGTTTTGGTGTTTCCAGCTATAGCAGGTAAGGTAAATACATCGAATAAGGTAGAATCGGCATGAACAACACTGTTCTCCTCGATATATTCATTTTTGTTCTTAATTAACTTCGATCCGCTTGCTGCGAATACCCTGGCATATTGCTCAACATCAGGATAGTCCCGCTTCAGGGTTTCGCCCATGGGATCGGAACTCAATGCCATTATCAATTCTGTCCCCCCGAAGACAATATCGGAGTGGACTCTGTACAGATTATCAATATGCGCGTTATGCTTGTCATAGCTCAGCTCGTCGGATACAAACATGGCGATTACAATGAAGCAACCGATTCCCAGAGAAAGACCTATAATATTGATTGCGGTAAACCCTTTGTTTTTCAAAAGATTTCTCCATGCTATGCGTATAAAATTTTTGATCATAATTGTTGTTTTTTGATTGCTATTGCTATTTTACACCAGCACATTTTCAGTAACTTTCTGCCCGTCTAGCATGCGTATAATGCGATGACTGTATTTGGCATCGTGCTCACTGTGCGTTACCATGACAATGGTCGTACCGGCATCGTTCAGTTCTGTCAACAGATCCATCACTTCATTGCCATTGCTACTATCGAGATTTCCTGTTGGCTCGTCGGCAAGGATTAACCTGGGGTTATTTACTACGGCTCTTGCCACAGCCACCCGCTGTTGTTGTCCACCTGAGAGTTGTTGTGGGAAGTGCTTTCTTCTGTGCATGATCTGCATTTTTTCTAAAACCTCCTCTACCCTTTTCCTGCGTTCTTCCGGTTTAACCCCTGTATAAATGAGAGGTAACTCAACATTTTCATATACAGTCAGTTCATCGATAAGGTTAAAACTTTGGAATACAAACCCGATATTATGCTTTCTTAAATTGGCGCGTTTGCGTTCATTAAAGTCCGTGACTTCAATTCCGTTAAATTCAAAGCTTCCTCCATCCGGATCATCAAGGAGTCCGAGAATATTGAGCAAGGTTGACTTCCCGCAGCCTGAAGGTCCCATAATGGCTACAAATTCACCTTCATTAACCGAGAATGACAGTTTGTTTAAGGCTATAGTTCGAACTTCATCTGTACTATAAAATTTTTCTAAGTTGTTAATTGTTATCATTTGATTCAGTGTTTATTACGTATTTAAATGTTATTATTCGTTTATCACAAGTTCTTCAATATCCTCATAGTTACTGTAGCTGGAGGTTACGACCCTATCGCCTGGTTGCAGTCCTCCTGTGATCTCATAGAAGTCCGTGTTCTGACTCCCCAGGCTGATATCTACTCTGTAGGCATGCGAACCGTCCTCACTGAGTTTAAACATCCAATTTCCCCCTGTGGTCTGGTAGAAGCCTCCCTTAGGCACTAATAAGGCCTCCTTCTCCTGACTCAAGGCCACTTGTATCTGTAGGGTTTGTCCACGTCGTATACCGTCCGGCACGTCTCCTTCGAACTCCATATCCACCTGAAAACGTCCATTGGTCACCTGCGTATATACCTTTTTAATGACCAGCGTATATTGGTTGTTGTTAAACGTGAAGGTTCCACGCTGTCCGGGATAGATGCGCGCGATGTAATGCTCGTCGATATCAACGCGAACTTTAAATCCGTTGAGCACATCAATTTGCCCCAGGCGCTCTCCCTTGATTTTGGATTGTCCGATTTCGGCATCTAGCGAGGTCAACTGACCATCAACAGGCGCCTTTACAATAAGATCGGCCACTTTCCTGCGCATCAGTTCAAGTGCATTCTGAGTGCGCTCATAGGAACTGCGTATCTGTTGTTGCTCCTGACGGGTAGCCACGGAATCCTGTTGTAAAATCTGTTTGGCCAACTGCATTCTTTGTTTTTGATAGTTATATTCGTTCTCTGATCTGATGAATTCCTGACGTCCCACAGCATCTTTTTCATAAAGCTTTTTGTTGAGCTCATACAAACGCTCGGCTTCAATTAAACTGTTCTGAACATCAGTGAATTGATTTAACTTATTAATGGTATTCTGTCTTGCGGCATTTTGTGAAATTTGCATCTGGGTCAGCAGGTTATAAACCGAAGTTTCCTGATTGACCAGGCTAAGTTCCAGATCGGTATTGGTCAATCTGAGAATGGGTTCGCCTTGCTTCATAACCGCTCCGTCTTCAACGTACTTCTCTTCAACGCGTCCACCTTCCAATGCATCCAGATAAATTGTTGTAATGGGTAAAACAACGCCATTCACAGGGATATTCTCCTGGAATACGCCACGTTTAATCGTACTGATGCTCAGTCTTTCCTTTTTTACATTGAGCTTGGAATTGCCCGTGGATGAGAGTACGGCATAAAGGATGAAAAGTACACCTACTGCTACGGCTCCCCATGTTAACAGTTTTGATTTTGAAAACTTCTTTTTTTCTATTGGTACGTCCATGAAATACAAATTTTACTTCCTAGTATAGGAATACTGTGCCAAAGATTTAAATAGCTGAATATCAATATGTTTTAAAATACACATCACTTCAAAGTGTTCGGTTATGATACACCTTATGTACGAAACCGATACATTTTTATGACCTTAGAAAATAGTCGGTTATAATTATTAGAAAGGCTATTGAATTTCTTAAATTTGACTGATGCTTCTTAAAAATGCTAAAATATTGATCATTGATGACGATGAAGATGTGCTTATAGCGCTGCGTCTGTTGTTAAAATCAATGGTTCATACGGTAACTGTAACCACGAATCCGAATACCATTAACGACCATATCCGTAAGGTGGACTACGATGTGGTGATTCTCGATATGAACTTTAATGGATTGGTGAATACTGGAAACGAGGGTCTTTACTGGCTTAAAAGGATAAAAGAATTGGATTCCAGTATCGCTGTTATATTAATTACAGCTTATGGTGATATCGATCTGGCGATTAGCTCCTTAAAGGAAGGGGCCTCTGACTTTCTGGTAAAACCCTGGAAAAATGACAAGCTTATAGAAGCTATAAATACTCTAATTCGCAAAAAGAAAGGTGCTTTGAGCAAGCCAAATCTCAAGTTCAAAAAAGAAACGCGAATCGTTGGAGAAAGTGAAGTGATGCAGGATGTCTTTACCAAGATATCCAAAGTTGCTCCTACGGATGCCAACATTCTAATTTTAGGAGAGAACGGTACAGGGAAGGACCTGATTGCACAGGCCATTCATGCGAATTCCTTAAGGAAGGACAAACCCTTTATTAAGGTCGATGTGGGTGCACTAACCTCCACATTATTTGAAAGTGAACTCTTTGGGTACAAAAAAGGGGCCTTTACAGGTGCTAACGAAGATCGCATGGGGCGTTTCGAAGCGGCCAATGGAGGCACCCTGTTTTTAGATGAAATAGGAAATATTACTCTGGGACAGCAGGTGCGACTGCTTAGCGTTCTACAAAACCGTCAGGTCACTCCCCTAGGCTCCAATGAGGCCATTGATCTGGATATCAGACTTATTTGCGCAACGAATTTGGGTCTCAGTGATCTGGCCGATGAACATAAGTTCAGGAAGGATCTTATTTATCGCATCAACACCGTTGATATTATTGTACCGCCTCTCAGGGAGCGCGGCACAGATATCACCCTTATCAGTCACCATTTCATAGATCTTTATGCTGAAAAGTATTTCAAAGATCCGTTCAAAATGAGTCCTGAATTCATTAAAAAATTAAAGGCACATGCCTTCCCCGGCAATGTAAGAGAATTGCAGTATGTATTAGAGCGGTCTGTAATTATGGCAGAAGGAAATGTGCTTCAGGCAGACGATCTGGTATTTTCCGCCATTGAACGCGGTGCACCAGCGACGGCCAATAAAACTGTAAACCTGGAAACCTTAGAGAAAAATACGATTTTAAAGGTTATAGAAGACAATAACGGTAATATTTCAAAATCTGCCAAAGCATTGGGTATTACACGTACCGCATTATATCGTAGACTCCACAAATATGATCTATAAGTCCTTCTTTTTCTTTCTTCTTTTGAGGGTTATTTTACTATTACTTGCGGTAACGGTGATCGCCTATGGGATTACTGATAAACAAAATTTTCTCATTATTGGTGGTCTTATAATCACATTAGTGCTCTGTTACGATCTGTATCGATTTGTATCGAAACGCTTTGTTGAGATAGATGATTTCTTTGAGGCCGTGAAATACAGAGATTTTTCGCGCTGGTTTAGTGAGGAAAAGGGCTCTCAGGATATTCGAAAACTACATCGCGGATTCAATATCGTGAACAAAACCTTCAAAGACATTAATAATGAACGACAGGCACAGTTTCTTTATTTGCAGAAGATTCTGGAAATGGTAGATGTGGGTATTATTGCCTATAACCTTGAAAACGGGGAGGTCTTATGGGTTAACGATTCCATTTTGAACACCTTTAACCTTCCTTCATTTAAAAATATCCGCTTTGTTGAAAAGCGTCGCCCCCAATTATACGATGCCCTTTTCGAGACTTACCATACCAAGGATCATTCCATGACTCTGGAAATGAAGGATGAAAAATTAAAAGTATTGGTCTCCAATACTATTTTTCAGATGGATGACATGGCCTATAAGCTCATTGTGCTTCAAAATATTGAAACCACGCTCAATAAAAATGAATCTGAAGCCTGGAAAAAATTGTTAAGCGTGATGACCCACGAAATTATGAACAGCATAGCCCCTATCTCCTCCTTATCTGAAACTTTGCATTCAGAGGTTGAATCGAAACGTAAGCATCCCGATAGTTTCGATTTGAATTTAGAGGATCTCGATGCCGGCATTTTAAGTATTAAAAAGCGCAGTGAGGGCTTAATGAAGTTTGCAAAGACCTATCGCACACTAAATAAGGTAAGTCAGGTATCAAGATCCAGAATTTTGGTAAATGACCTGTTTAAGAACATTGAGAATTTGTTGATCCCTTCATTGAATCAGAAAGAGATCACTTTAGAATTTAAAAATTCAAATCCAAAATTAGAAGTTCATATCGACGTGCATTTAATCGAACAGGTTCTTATTAATCTGATCCTCAATGCCAGAGATGCCTGTGAAGGGATGGCGGATGGAAAAATTAGTGTTTCGGCTGAGAAATTCAGGGATGGTGTACAGATCAAGGTGGCTGATAACGGCGTAGGCATCCCCCCGGAAATTCTAGAGACCATTTTTGTGCCGTTTTACAGCACCAAAAAAACGGGCAGCGGTATCGGTCTCAGTCTTTCCAAGCAAATAATGATGCTGCATAATGGGCGCATTCAGGTACAGAGCATTGAAGGCCAGGGCACGGTAATGAGTTTGCTTTTTTAATGCTGCTTTGATTACTTTTCATGTGTGGTCCAAACTCTATGAGCGTTCTGTGTTCAGAGCAGCTATGGGATGGTTCACTACGGAAATAAAGGAAACCAGAAGACCCGATTAATCTGTAGAATAAAGGTTATAGGGCATCCTAATGCCAAGGCTATTTCTATTATCACCTCTCGTGAATTATTTTTTTAGAAGCGGATAAACGGCCTTGAATACATCCTCCTCAACCTGATAAAAGGTCGTCTCCTTGCCATATTTAAAGGCTAATTTGCTCCCGTTCGTAATAAAGACAATGCCAGTTTGCGTTGGGATGTTGAAGTACATATCACTCAGAAGGCCATAGGCAATTCCCGGGTGACCGGCCATGGTTCGGTCTTCAAAAATGATATCGGATTTAGGCGTATTGGTAATGCGGTGAATTCCCAAACCATAGGATAAATAGAAGTTATTCCACGTGTTGCCATTATCACCGTCGTAATCCCAATGACTCTTGAGCATCATGTCTGCAGAGGCTTTCGTTATGATCTGATGGCCATTTATGCTACCCCCGTTTAAAAACAGCTTTATGATTTGAGCCAAATCCTCGGCCGAGGCCCTCAGGTTTCCCTGTGGACCGAACAGCAAGCCATTCTGACCAGGTTGGTAGCCCTCGTACATGCGCGTGGGTGGTTTTTGACCTTGGTAATCGTCTGTCTGAGGCGTCCATTGACCCTCCTTAAAACGATAAAGAACTGCCAGATCATCAATGTTATCCACATTTGCCGGATCAAAATCGGCATGCATTCCCATAGGATTAAAAATATGCGTTCGGCAGTAGGAATCGAAGCTCATCTGACTTGCGATCTCTATAACCGATGCGATGATACCCCAAGTTGAATTCGTATAATTAAAAAATGTCCCTGCTGCATGCTTTGAATACATATCTTCTGTGAAATAAGCCCCATCAGGGTCAAATAAGGCTTTGATAGGCAGTTGCCCTTCGATCATTTCCTTTGAAAAACGACCATAGCCTTCACCATCCGATATACCGCTGGTATGGGTGAGTAAATGATACAATGTAATTGGTATATCGGGGAAATTCGGGTTGCGCAATTCCCAACCCAAATAATCACTGACATCGGTATGCAAATCCACCTTCCCTTTTTCCATCAATTGCATCAACGCCAGGGTCGTAACGGTTTTAGAAATTGAGGCCACCCTGTATTTGGTATTCGAAGTGACCTTGCTTCCATTGGCCACATTTGATAGTCCAAAACTTTTATGCCACTGTACTTTGCCCTCATCAATGAGAAGCACGGACATACCCATTAATTCATTTTTCCTGAATATCCCTTCGAGGATGGTATCCATAGCCTGCTCATTATTATCAACGCGCTCTGCAGTCGACGCATCTCTTTCCTTACATGATACTGTAAGGAGCACAGTACTTAAAATAAATAGTAAAGCAGTTTTCAATCTGTGTCCCTCTTAAAATTAGTATTCCATAAAATTACGAATAGTCTCATGAATAATGCGTTTATTCCTTAACCGGAAGCAAAAACTTTAACTTTTGAGGGAGTATTTGGATACGCACCGGTGTATGACCAATAAATTCACCATCAATTTCAACCGGACAGGGCCTATTCTCGTGATACACAGCTATGCTTCTAACGGTATCATAATGTACTTGAGGATGCCTGATCGTTTCACCTCTTTTTATGCTTCCCAAATGTTTAAAATAATCCAGTAATGAGACATTACCTATGTTGGTCATGTTTAATACATTACTGTGGATATTGGCTTTTGGAGCAATGCAAAGACCATATCCGAAATAGGGGCCATTACATATGGCAAGCGTCAGTATTTTGCCTGCAAAAATATAATCCCCTTCAACCTTTAGTTCCTGCTTTGTGTATTGCACCATACCTCGCAGTATCGCTAAGGCATACTTTATTTTACCCGGAAGAAACCTTGTATTCTGTTTTAAAATGGCCTGGGTTACAAATCCCCCGAGTCCGATATCGGCTACATTTATAAATCGCTTTGCTAATGCTGTTTCCTGATCCAAACCGGTAACAAGTCCAAGATCAATGTCTTTATAGCTATCATTACGAATCAGATCAAAAAGAAAATGCGCATCACATTGGAGTTGCTGTCCTCTCGAAAAATCATTACCGGTTCCATAGGGCAATAGCCCTATAACGACCTTTGAGGACAGGTCTATCCCATTTATCACCTCATTCAAGGTGCCATCACCACCAATAGCGATAATATAGTCGCATGTCGCGCTCTTCTCATTTGCTATAATCGTGGCATGTCCGGAATAGCGTGTCGTTACCACCTCAACTTTTGAAAAGAAAGCCTGATTTGAAAAGAACGTTAAAATGCGCTGCAGTTTTTTACTTTGCCTTTTCGCTCCATTTACGATAAAGAGGATACGTTTCAAATGCTATTATTAAATGAGATCAACAAGCACAAATTTATACTTTTCTTAATTGATCTCGTATTTACTTTCCGATGCAATATGTAACTTTATTTTATAAGGGTTTAGTAGTATAAGGTGTAAATATGACACAAAAAAATAGCTTCTGTTTTTTTTAGTTTGGTTATATTTTCTTCATTTTCATTGTTAATAAACAAAATAGCATTTCCTAACAATGAGCATATCCCTTCTTAAAGTTTAAATTGATATTTAGTCAACCTTTTATCTCCGGTTTTAGATAACACTTGTTGTTCTACAGCCCATTTTAAATCCCTACTTGCTGTGGCTTGGCTTATATCTTTAAAGTTTTGTAAATAGTCCTTACGGCTAAATTGGTTTTCTTTTATGATATCTTTGTAGAGTTCAATCCTATCTTGCGTTGTAAGTGTTCTGTTTTGCGTTTTTAATAGGTTTCCCAAGGCTTGAAGTATAATGCCTAGCATAAACTCAATAAATGGTGTAGAATGCCCCGATTTATCAGATATGCTTAATACCTTATAATATGCCTCCTGATTTTCTTTAATGAGACTTTCAACTGGTAGAAACTCAAATACCGGGTATTGTTGCATTAAAATTAAAGTTTGCCACAGTCTCCCCATACGCCCATTACCATCTATAAACGGATGTATAAATTCAAATTCATAATGAAAGACACAGCTTTTAATAAGTAAAATATCCTTATCCGTTTTAAGATAGTTAAATAAATCATTAATGAGTCCTCTTACCATATCACCGCCTGGTGCAAGATGCTCTACTTTTGAATCTTTAACAATACCAACATTTTTAGTTCTTAGCTTTCCTGCGTCTTCAATTAAGCCATGCATTAAAATGGCATGAGTCTTTTCTAAGTCTGTTAATTTATTTGGATTAAACGTTCGTAATTGCTCATACACTTCTATAGCGTTTTGAACCTCCAAAATATCCTTTCGTGGAGCCATTACTCTTTTATCATCTAAAAGTGCCGTAATCTGCTCTTCTGTCAGCGTATTACCCTCAATCTCTAAGGAGGATTGTATAGTTTTAATACGGTTCTTTTTTCGTAACTCAGTTGGTGGTTTGTATAAATGTGTTGCATTTATTTCCCCTAGTCGCTCAGAAATAGCTACAACTAATTTTAAAATGTTATCGGTAATCTGATATGGTGGTCGCATTTCGTGATAGTATCATTTGATAGTATCACAAAGATATAGAATCTTACTAGTGTTTTCCTAAAATTGGAAATAGTTTTATTGTATAAAGTTTTTCAACTTTCATCTATTACAGGTTTTTGAAGCCTTTATAATATTCAATGTAAAGACTTTGCTTTTCCGACCTTAATTTCTTCTTTCTTAGAGGAGCTTTTATCATTGCGACACAAAAAAGTAGTAAAAATAGGTTGTAAAAAGAAAAAATAAATTAAGAATTTATTAACAACAATTTGATTTACAATCAATTAAAATCAAATGACATCAAAAAAATTACTGTCTATTTGCCGATGCAAAAGTTAGCGAAGATGTTTCCTAAAAGCTCATCATTAGTGACTTGCCCCGTGATTTCACCAAAATGATACAAGGCTTGTCGGATATCTATGGCCAAGAGATCGCCGGACAAACCGGACTCCAGCCCATGTTTTACCTTGTTGACTTCTTCAAAAGCCTTTAAAAGTGCATCATAATGACGGGTATTGGTGACGATGGTATCATTATTCTTTAAGGCTCCCGTGTTCACAAAACTTAACAAAATCTCTTTTAGTTCCTCAAGCCCTACACCACGCTTTGCAGAAATAAGGAGATTGTGAGACCCTTCAATTGCTCTCAGGGTGCTTTTTAAACGATTCAATTCAGCTTCAGAGAGTTTATCGATCTTATTCGCCACCACCAATAATGGCTTTTGGGGGTATTTGTTCTTTATCTTCTCTATTTCCAAACTCAGTCTTTGGGTGGCAACCCCGTCCTTCGACATGACATCTGCCTCAAACAGATAGATGACTACCTGGGACTTTTCTATTTTTTCAAAAGTCTTTTTTATCCCCAGGCCTTCAACCACGTCCTTTGTGTCCCGAATGCCCGCCGTATCAATAAATCGGAATCCAATACCGCCAATCGTTATTTCATCTTCAATGGTATCTCTGGTGGTCCCTGCAATGTCGGAAACAATGGCCCGGTCCTCATTGAGCAGGGCATTTAGCAAGGTCGATTTGCCTACATTGGGTTCCCCGACAATGGCTACGGGGATCCCCTGCTTAATAACATTTCCAACAGCAAATGAATCGATCAGGCGTTTCAAAACAAAACTGATGCGATCCAACAAGTCCTTAAACTGACTGCGATCGGCAAATTCGACATCCTCCTCGGCAAAATCCAGTTCCAATTCAATGAGGGACGCAAAATTCAACAATTCCTCACGCAGCTTTTCAATTTCTGATGAAAAACCACCACGCATCTGCTGCATCGCAATTTGATGTGATGCCGCATTGTCACTGGAAATCAAATCGGCCACCGCTTCCGCCTGACTCAAGTCCATTTTCCCGTTCAAAAAAGCGCGAAGGGTAAACTCTCCGGGAGTGGCCATACGGCATCCTTTGCGCAGGAACAATTGTATGATTTCCTGTTGTATGTAATGGGAACCGTGACAGGAAATTTCAACGACATCTTCTCCCGTATAGGAATTGGGATTCTTGAACACCGATACCAGCACTTCGTCAATCGTTTTAGTCCCATCCATTATATGTCCAAGATGAATGGTATGTGTCTTTTGGTTTACAAGTTGTTTCCCTGAAACCGATTTGAAACTGGCATCTGCAATGGAAATGGCCGCACGACCCGATAAACGTATAACCGCTATGGCACCAACTCCCGAAGGCGTGGCTAAAGCGACTATGGTATCCTCATGCATCATAGGTGAATTTGCTGGTGATAAATTATCTTGTTCCGGCTTGATTATAATAGATAGATTCCTTCCGGTTTGATGTCTATTATACGTTGTTTATATAGTGTTCCAATGGCTTTTTTGAAGCTCTTTTTACTCATTTGCAACCGTTCCTTAATGACTTCAGGGTCCGTTCTATCATTTAGCTTTAAATAGCCGCTATTATCCTTGAGCTCCTGCATGATCCGATCGGCATTAGGCTCGATACTTCTGTAACCGACCTGACCCAAAGCAATATCCAGTTTGTTACCCGACCTCACTTTTTTCACAATGCCCTTGAGTTTATCGCCCACATTGATATCCTCAAATAGTTGATCCTTATAAATCAAACCGTGATGTTTTTTATTCACAATAACATTCCACCCAATATCAGATGGATGGGATGCGATGAGATCTACCTCATCAAACTGCTTCACCGAAAGGTGTTTATTGTCTAAAAATCGATTGGTTTTACTCGAGGCCACCAGCCTGTTGGTTTTCTCATCCAGATAACAATGTACCAGATACCAACCCCCAGGTTTCATTTTAAAGACTTGTTCCTTGAACGGACAAAACAATTCCTTAACCAGTCCCCAGTCTAAGAACGCACCATAAGACGTGACCTCATTGCATCTCAACAGTGCAAAATCACCTCGGGTCACATAGGGCTTTTCGGTTGTTGCCACCGGACGTTCCTCATTATCCAGATACACAAAAACATCAATTTTATCCCAAATCATGAAGGCCTCCGGAACATAGCGATTGGGTAAGAGCACCTCATTACCTTCATCGTCCGCGAGGTACACCCCTTGTTCGGCTTCTCTGAATATGTCCAATGTATTGTACTGACCCAAATGTATCATGCGGCAAAGGTAATGTATTTAAGCAGAGATTGTGAAATAAAAGATGGAAGTAAGTATGGTATCGAATAGAAAAATGCCTGAATCTCTTAACTACAACTAATACACGGAGGCTTTACCAAAATGTGTGGTTAACAGATAGTAAACCACTACCCTGTATTTGGTTCTGTTGGTTTTACCGTATTGATCCATGACCATGGCAATGCTTTCATCCAGCTCCGGACCGTCATTCAGGCCCAGCTTCCTGATCAGAAACTTTTGTTTTACTGTTTCCAATTCAGAGGGATCTGAACTGGATACCGTTGAAGAGTCCGGATTATAAATGGATGGCCCACAACCAATAGCAATCTTCGTAAGTAATTCCATATCGGCATCGATATTAAATTTATCCTTTAAGTCGGCAGCATATTTGAGTATGAGTTCCTCTCTTTTATTCATTTTTAAACAGTTTCAGTGTTAAACGGATATAAATGTAACCAATAATACACGTAAAGGCATGGTTTCATCAAAATATATTCGCTTCAACTTCATCCCGACCTTTGATGCATTCACATCTGCAAAACGATTAACTAAAATTTACAACGCGATTATTTTATGAAATCAAAATAGTTTAATAAAATACTATCATTCTCCAGTCGAGGGGTAAATATTTCCAGTAGTTTCGGGGATTTACTTTTTGAATAAAAGCGCAGCAATGACTGCTTTAAGTCTGTTTCGTTCGATACGCCCTGGTAGGTGAAATTGTACATCTGACAGAGTTCGCGGGCATTCAACGGGTGTGTGGTCTCAAAGTAGGTATCGAACTCCTGCGTATTCTTGTGACCAGGTAAAATTCGGAAAATACCCCCACCCTGGTTATTGATCAAAATGATTCTAAAATTGTTTGGAATGTAATTGTTCCATAGGGCATTACTGTCATAGAAGAAGCTCAAATCGCCTGTGATAAAAGTGGTTTGCTTTTCAGAGACAGCGGCACAGCCTATAGCCGTTGATGTACTTCCGTCGATCCCACTTGTTCCCCTGTTGCAATACACCGCAATGGACTTTTTAATATTGAATAATTGCAAATAGCGAATCGTTGAACTGTTACTTGACTGTAAAATGGTTTTATGAGGCAAGGACTTGACCAAAAGGTCAAAAATTTTGAGATCCGTAAACGGTATTTCCTGTATATACTCCTTTTGCCTGGCATTACGTCTGTTTTTGACGATCGTCCAATCCTCCCTGTAGGTACTCTTCACGTAGTGTGTTATCTCCGGCAAGAATTGCCCGAAAAAAGCATCAGGTGTTGCTTCGATATGCCTGGTTAAGCAAAAGAAGGTATCATAGGCCCTTTCCGGGTCGATGTGCCAATGCTGCTTTGGTTGATACCGCCTTAACAAGGCCTTAATTTTTTTTGACACGATCATTCCTCCAAAAGTGAGCAAAATATCAGGTTGTAGCTCGGCTTTTTCAGCCTCGTCAAGTGGGGCAATAATCTGGTCTATATTTGGAAAAAAACCAGGATGGTGGAGATTGGATGTGGTTTCGGTCATTACCATCACGCTGTCATCTTCATACAGCTCATCCAACCATTCCTGCGCTATGGTTTCAGGTGCATTGCATCCCACTAAAATTAACTTTCGTTTGGCAGCATTCCAATCCTCCAAACATTCCCGTATAATATAATCATCTATAGGTTTCGATCTGTAGCTGACCTTTATCTCTTCGGGAGACACCAAAAGAGTATCAACCGTCTCATATAATGGCTCATCAAAAGGCACGTTAATATGCACCGGTCCTTTTTTGTGTATGGCCATATTGATAGCGGTATTCAGGGACTCTTCATTAAAGGTCTGAATGTCCTTTTGCAGACCGAGGAAGCGCTCAAATTTATCTTCGATAGTCTTGATCATTGGTAAGTCCTCACTCGCCGGAATATTTTTCTCATCCTTGAGGTCAAGTTTTAAATTAGCCGAATACAGGATGTGATTTTCAAATACATTTTTCTGATTGATGGTCTGTCCGTCGCCAATTCCAATCAGGTGCTTTGGTCTATCGGCTGAGACAACGACCAGAGGCAAGCGACTGTAAAAGGCCTCAGAAACAGCCGGATAATAATTCAACAGAGCACTACCCGAGGTACATACTACGGCTACAGGTTCCGAAAGTTGTTGGGCGATTCCAAGTGCAAAAAAAGCGGCACAGCGTTCATCGACAATACTATAGCATTTAAAATAAGGGTCGCTTGTGAAACCAATGATAAGTGGTGCATTTCTGCTCCCTGGTGATATGATGATGTGTTTAACCTGTTTTGCTTTACAAAGATGAACCACTGTCTGCGCAAGTGGTATGTTTGAGTACGTCATTCACTATTAAAATATGTTCAAAAATAAGAAATAGGTATAATATACCCGACTACAAAACGCTTTTAATTACATTAGACTTTGAGACTGTCTCATCCCATTCACTCGCGGGGTCTGATAGGCTGGTAATTCCACCACCAACATAGAGTATGGCCTGATTTTCCTTTAGTTGCATGCACCGTAAATTGACATAAAGTTGGGTGTAGTGGGTTTGTGTTTTGTAGGCCCTATGCTCAATGTTTCTAACACTTGACCTGGGATGTCGTTTTTTTTCAAAATTCAATTCTCCAAGAAAACCGGTATAAAACTCCCGATCGTAATCCTCATTGGCCTTGATAAATGCCATCGCTTCATTTTTAGGTACGCCACAGACTGCTGGTGTAGGATGTAATGTCCTGAGCAATTGCCTCATATCCCTAGCTGTCGATTTCAAGGTGCCCGATATGGTTGATTTTAGATGTAATAAATTCCCGGATCGGGTCGTCTCTACTTCTGAAACACGGATATTCTCAGCTGAGGTCTTTAAGTTGGAGACAATAAAATCGGTAACATACTGCTGCTCCTGACGTTCCTTTGTTTTCCATTCGACATCAACTGTCCCCTGATATACCTGTGTTCCCGCCAGAGCCATTACCGAAAGTCTTTTGTTTTCAACACGGATAAGCGTTTCCGGTGTTGCTCCAAGCCATAGGCCTATTTTGGGATGATACCACAAATACACGAAAGCCCTGGAATAGCGATGCAGTAATTTTTTAAAAATTCTTAAAGGATCAGGATCCGTCAGTTCAATAGCTTCACTTCTGGACAGCACGACCTTCTGGAGATTCGATTGTTCTATTTCATTGACACCCTTGGCAACCAAATCCATATGACGCTCTTTTGAGGCCGGGTTCTGGTTATTATCCAATCCATTGATATAAAAGTCTGATTCAGTAACCTCAGGTTCTGACATACTGCATCTGTCGGAACCCTCTAGTGGTATTAAAATGGTTTCTTCTTCTTGATTGTAAGGTGAAAATACAAAACCGCTTTCAGTGAAATCCTGAGTGTAAATTAGGGTGTCCGATTTTTGAAACAAGGCATTTACCTGCGTTTCATTGGGCTTTCTATAGGCTACAAAAGGCAGTCCGGACTCCCATTGTGTTCTTAGGCTTTCGAAAAAAAGAGCAGATGTCATTCGGCAGTTCTGGGGAGGGATATGGTGGTTAATTTACATAGGGAAATAAGGTTATTCTGTTCGTCAGTCACTCTGATTTCCAACAACTGGGTACTTCTTCCCTTGTGCACAAATGATGCCCTGGCATAAACATAGCCTTCCCTGACACTTTTTAAATGGTTCGCAGACAACTCTATACCACGAACAAAATACCTTTCAATATCCGTAAAAAAATGGGTAGCAAAACTGCCCATGCTTTCCGCAAGCGCGAGGGTTGCTCCACCATGCAACACCCCATCGGGTTGGTGCACTTTCGGTGTTACGGGCATTCGTCCTATGATAAAGTCCTCTCCATAGTCAATAACCTCAATATTCAGGGTCTCCATCAGTGTATTTTTACATATCCTGTTGGCTTCAAGGATTACCGCTTCCTTCGATAATGGCATAGATAACTCAGTTTTGTATGCCGCAAAAATACAAAATAGGGACGACTAGGTTAGAATAAGTTAAACTAAATTATATTTGCGCTATAGATGTAATTTCACCGACATGCTGGCTCCAACTTTAGAAAACCATCGCGTAAGGCTCTCCCCTTTGGGAATGGGCAACTACCATCGTTTATTGAACATTGCTCAAGAAGAAAACCTCATTCAGTACTCACCCAGTGCTATCTCCACTCCGGAAGCCTTGAAGGACTATGTACAGCATGCTGTTGACGGACTTTACCATAAAACAATTATTCCATTTATGGTATACGACAAGGAAAAAGCAGCCTATGCGGGAAGTACCCGTTTTGGTTTGATCAATTGGCACAATAAAGTACTGCATATTGGATGGACCTGGATTGGAAAAGAATTTCAGGGTAGCGGTCTGAACAAACACATGAAGTTTTTAATGTTAGAATATGCGTTTGAATCCTTGCGATTTGAAAAGGTGGAATTCCGCATTGATGAGCGTAACCTGAGGTCCCGAAGGGCTGTAGAAAAAATAGGGGCTACCCTGGAAGGCATTTTAAGAAAGGACACCGTGATGTTAGACGGTTTTAGAAGAAGCACCTGCTGCTATGGGATTTTAAAAGAGGAATGGTACCCAATAAAAACTTCCGTCTTCGACGATTTTTAACATGTCCGTTTTGTTCACTGTTTTAAAAAATCTCCTGAGGCGATGCGTTTCAGATCTGTGATGGGAAGATTATACAGATACACCCAGGACTTGTAAATCGGGTGATCCTGCACATAAACATCAATGATTTCTCTGGAATATAACCCATCTTCAACACCTTCATAGGCGTCTAAAACTTTAAAGACCCTTTCTTCATCTTTAAGTTTATAAATTCGTCCGAATACTTTATCTCCTTTATCTTCACTTAGAATTGCTCCCGGATACCAACTTGCCAGATACAATTTCCCCTTAAAATGACCTTTTCCGATAAGCTCCGAGTGTTCCGATAAAAACCGGGACATATCCGTATCAACCCGGTCCAATAAGGTGCCGTAAACAAACAGATATTTTGATCTGGCCATGAAATACCCTATCTATTTGCCGCAATCCAGCGATCAATCTTATCCTCCAGCAATTGTAAAGGAATACAACCTGTTTCTAAAATCTGATCATGGAATTCCTTTATGTCAAAGGCATCTCCCAGTAGTGTTTCTGCTCTGTTTCTCAGTTCAATTATTTTTAATTGTCCGATTTTATAAGACAGTGCCTGTCCCGGATTGGCCATGTAACGCTCAATTTCACTAATAATATCACTTTCCGATTCGGCTTCATTGGCTAAGGAATACGCAATGGCCTGCTCTCGGGTCCACTCTTTAGCATGGATTCCGGTATCCACAACCAAACGAATGGCACGATGAATTTCTGAGCTCAGCATCCCAAAATATTGATAGGGATCTTTATACAGTCCCAATTCCTCACCCATAGATTCCGTATACAGGGCCCAACCTTCTCCGTACGCACTGTACCACAGTGTTTTCCTGAACAGTGGTAAGTCCTCATTTTCCTGCGCCAGCGAGACTTGAAAATGATGCCCTGGAATGGCTTCGTGTAAGAACAGCACCTCTTTGTCAAAAATATTGTATTTGGTGACCTCCGGAATCGGCGTGTAAAAAATACCCGGTTTTGAACCATCCAATGCCCCACGGGTATAGTTGGCCGCCGCTGATTTTTCCCTAAAGGGTTCCGTACGTCGGACCTCAAAAGGGATTTTTGGTTGTTTTTTGAACAACTTATTAATCTGAGGTTGCATTACCTTATGAATACTGTCATAAAAGGCTATAACCTGGGAACGTTCCGTAAAAGGCATCAAATCTGTATTGGTCCTGACATAATCAAAAAAAGCCTTCAAATCGCCCATAAAGCCCACTTTCTCTTTAACGGCCTCCATTTCCCTGTGAATGCGAGCAACCTCGCTCAAACCCAATTGATGAATGGCATCGGCGGTCATCGTAGTGGTTGTATAATTTTTTATTTGATGTTCGTAATACGGCATACCAAGAGGCGTATCGGCAATCCCACTGGATGATCTTCCGGCTTCTAAGTAGTCATTTTTTAAGAAATCGGCCATGGCCTCATGTGCCGGCATGACCTTATTGGATACCATTGTTGCGAAAGCCTGAGCGAGTTTGGCACGTTCCAGATCTGTAAAACTATCGGGCATTAATTTTATGGGACCATAGTACAAGTTATCCTCAATAGGGCCCTCCGACAACGCTTCGAATTGAGGTATGACCTTTACTATTAAGGATTTCGGTAAGACATAACCGGTCGCAATACCCTTTCTCATCTGTTCCATTGCCGATGTCATCCATATGAGGTAGTCATCAACACGCGTCAACCAATTTTCGTAGTCCTCTACAGTATTGAATGGTTGTGCATTGGTACCACTTGCGAACTGATTAAATTTCAGGTTTATTGACCACATCTGATCAATTGGCATCAAATCCTTTTGAAAGGACAGTGCTTCTAGATTAATTGAACAATCCCATTCCAAAACGGCTTTGGTCATGCGCTCCGTCTCCGTTAACAAGGTATCAGGAAACTTATGTATTGCCTGAAGATACTTTTCATGATAGGCCTTCTTTTTTGCTTTGAATTCAGCAGACAAGAGATTTGGGAACTGATCATTATAGCCTGAAATACCTGCCTGGGTCGCTTTAACCGGGTCAAAATAATAGCCTTCCTCACTGTAGTGCTCGACCATTTCGGCAAAGGCAGCATGTATGGGATTTGATTCTGCTTTTTCTTCTTTTTTACATGACAAAAGACAGAGAAACACGAGGCCAAATACGATTGTTTTTTTCATAGTACGCGTAGTTTTGATAAATATAGGTATTTCCTTGAATTGGTCATATTAAAATCTCAATTCCATATGCTGTTCATAATATGGCATTCTAAATGATCTCAAATACCAACATTATTACCTCTAATTCCGGCATGTGGCTCGTTATTGTATGCAGCCTTTACTTTTACACAAACAAACCCTGGTGATGTTAAGCAGATCGATCCTCAAACTGACCAAACGTCAGTTATAATCTCAGTTTACCAGACATTTTGTCTGTAATATTATGGGTGTTTCGGACTGGTAAGGTTATTGAAATATCGAGTTACAAGAAACAAAAATTGACATTATGAACTTAAATAATTTCACTATAAAATCTCAAGAAGCCATTCAACAAGGGCAACAGATTGCTCAGGGCCTCGGACATCAGCAAATTGAAAACGAACACCTGTTTAAAGGTATTCTGGAAGTTGATGAAAACGTCTTACCCTTCCTCTTAAAAAAATTAAATGTCAACTTGCTCATGCTTCAAAAGGCATTGGATAAACAGTTGGAAAGTTTTTCAAAGGTTACGGGTGGCGAATTAATGCTCTCCCGAGAGGCCGGTAAAACCTTGAATGAGGCGAGCATATTGGCTAAAAAAATGAAAGATGACTATGTATCTATCGAACATCTTGTTTTGGCCATTTTTAAATCGAACAGTAAAATAGCCCAGATGTTAAAAGATCAAGGGGTTAGCGAAAAAGGGCTTCAGGCGAGTATTGAGGAACTGCGGCAAGGAGATCGCGTGACTTCTCAAAGTCAGGAAGACACCTACAACTCCTTAAACAAATATGCGAAAAACCTCAACCAGTTGGCCAAAGACGGCAAATTAGACCCCGTAATCGGTCGTGATGAGGAGATTAGAAGAATCCTTCAAATATTATCCCGACGCACGAAAAACAATCCTATATTAGTAGGTGAGCCCGGCACAGGTAAAACCGCCATTGCCGAAGGTTTAGCCCACAGGATAGTGGATGGTGATGTGCCTGAAAATCTTAAAGAGAAACAGATCTTTGCTCTGGACATGGGCGCCCTGATTGCCGGGGCAAAATATAAGGGGGAGTTTGAGGAACGCTTAAAAGCCGTAATTAAGGAAGTTACGACCAGTGAAGGCGATATTGTCCTGTTCATTGACGAGATTCATACACTAGTAGGTGCGGGTGGCGGACAAGGTGCTATGGATGCCGCCAACATTTTAAAACCCGCATTGGCGAGAGGTGAATTAAGGGCTATAGGGGCGACGACCTTGGATGAATATCAGAAGTATTTTGAGAAAGACAAAGCCTTGGAACGTCGTTTTCAAAAGGTTATGGTCGATGAACCGGATACAGAAAGTGCTATTTCCATATTAAGGGGTATTAAGGAAAAATATGAGACTCACCATAAAGTACGTATTAAAGATGAAGCCATTATTGGTGCGGTGGAATTATCACAGCGTTATATTACCAACCGCTTTCTACCGGATAAGGCCATTGACCTCATGGATGAAGCGGCTTCCAAACTGCGAATGGAAATCAATTCCAAACCGGAAGAATTGGATGTATTGGATAGAAAAATCATGCAGTTGGAAATTGAAATTGAGGCCATTAAACGCGAAAAAGATGAAGTCAAATTAAAATCTTTACGATCAGATTTAGCCAATTTCAAAGAACAACGCAATGAGATCAATGCGAAATGGAAAAGTGAAAAAGAAGTTGTCGACAATATTCAGAACACCAAGCAGGATATAGAGAATTTTAAATTGGAGGCCGAACGGGCGGAGCGCGAAGGCGATTATGGTCGCGTAGCCGAACTGCGATATGGTAAGATAAAAGAGGCCCAGGAGCAACTTGAGACCTTTCAAAAGCAACTAGCTGAACACGCGGACAACTCTTTAATCAAAGAAGAGGTCACCTATGACGATATTGCCGAAGTCGTGGCCAAATGGACAGGTATACCGGTAACCAAAATGTTGCAGAGTGAAAGAGAAAAACTGTTAAGGCTGGAAGATGAATTACACAGACGTGTCGTTGGTCAAGATGAAGCCATTGAAGCCGTGAGTGATGCGGTACGCAGAAGTCGTGCGGGATTACAGAACCCGAAAAAACCAATTGGGACCTTCCTGTTTCTTGGGACCACAGGGGTCGGTAAAACCGAATTGGCCAAAGCTTTGGCGGAATACCTGTTTGACGATGAGAATGCAATGACCCGTATTGATATGAGTGAGTATCAGGAACGCCATGCAGTGAGCAGACTGGTTGGTGCACCTCCGGGCTATGTAGGGTATGATGAAGGGGGACAGTTAACAGAAGCAGTAAGACGTAAGCCCTATTCAGTCGTTCTATTGGATGAAATAGAAAAGGCACACCCCGATACATTTAACATCCTTTTGCAGGTTTTGGATGAAGGACGACTAACGGATAACAAAGGACGCGTGGCGGATTTTAAGAATACCATAATTATCATGACCTCGAATATGGGGAGCCATTTGATTCATGAGCGCTTTGAGGCCACAAAGGATCTGGATTCTGCCATAGAATCGGCAAAAGTAGATGTACTTGGCCTATTGAAACAGAGCGTAAGACCGGAATTCTTAAACCGTATTGACGATATCGTAATGTTTACGCCGTTAACACGAGCTGATATTCATGCCATTGTAGGCTTACAGTTAAAACAAATTACCCGGATGATCGGTCAGCAGGGTATCACTTTTGATGCCACGAATGAGGCCGTAGCCTATCTGGCAGAAAAAGGATACAACCCAGAATATGGGGCCAGACCTGTGAAACGCGTTATTCAAAAAGAGGTGCTCAATGCTTTGAGCAAGGAAATATTAGCCGGTAAAATAAGCACGGACAGCATCATTTTACTGGATGCCTTTGATGATAAACTCGTTTTTAGAAATCAGGGTGATCTGGTAAAAGAAGAACTATAAAATATAAGGTTTACCAGTGTAACAATACGAATTTAATTCAGTCTATTAGTTAATTGGTTGGTTAGTTTGAAAAGCAACGTGAATCTCTTTAAAGAGGAGCGTTGCTTTTTATTTTATCGACAAACAATTTAATATTTTCGATGAAATGCAATTTAGTCAGATAATCTGCAATAATTTGAAAACAAACGAGTTATGTCTTATTATAAAAAAAATGCGCATGTCGTTTATCGAATTGTATTGGTCACGGAAACTAATTTTTTATAATTTAGAATTTTGAGTAAGACCCCCAACGCTACTCCATTCCCTTAAATGTTAAACCGTTTACTTATAATCTTTGCATTGTAAGTAAATAAAAAAACCTACTTAATAGCAATGAATATATTGAAACACATTGATTATTCCCTTTTAAAATCCACCACAACAGAACGAGAAATTATTGATTTTTGCCATGATGCCAAAGACAAAGGACTCAACGGTATCTGTATGAACAGTTCATATGTTGCCCTAGCCAAACAACTGTTAAAATACACCGATGTTAAAATTGGCACTGTAGTGGGTTTCCCGTTAGGGGCCATGGCCACGGAAGCAAAGGTCTATGAGGCTAAAAAAGCCGTTGCCGATGGTGCTGATGAGATTGACATGGTCATGAATTTAGGATTTTTGAAAAGTAAAAATTACGTATCTGTATTGAAAGATATCACCGATGTGAAATTGGCCATTGGCAAAGTCCCTTTGAAAGTTGTTCTGGAAATATCTGAAATCAATAAAAATGAAATCATTAAGGCCTGTGAAATCTGCCTTGATGCTAAAGTTGATTACATAAAAACCTCGAGCGGTTTTACAAAGAGTGGTGCGACGCTAACCTGCATTAAAATGATCAAAAAGACCATCAAGAATAGAATTAAAATTATAGCCTCTGGTGGCATTCATGATCTGGAAACTGCAAAAAAATATTTAGAAACCGGGGCACACAGAGTAGATGTTTCAAACCTGATTAAAGTAGATGATCAATCACATGCGTTTTATTAGAATGCTGTAGTAGGCATCGAACAAGGTAAAAAAGGCCGGTTTATTTCATGATATACCGGCTTTTTTTATTGCTTATATGCATTATAAATTGAAGAATAGTTAATACCTTTGATATACAACTACGCAATTACTACTCATTTGACAGCATTACATTCTTATATCGACCATACCCTTTTAAAAGCGACGGCTACAAAAGAGGATATTATTTCACTATGCGAGGAGGCAAAACGGTTTAAATTTCATACCGTTTGTGTGAACAGTGGTTACGTAAGTCTGGCTTATAAACAGCTCCAGAATAGTCCTGTAAAAGTTTGCAGTGTTGTGGGTTTCCCTCTGGGAGCGATGTCTACCGCTTCGAAGGTGACTGAGGCTAAGGATGCTTTAAGCAATGGAGCCGATGAAATAGATATGGTAATACAGGTCGGATTGTTGAAAAGTAAGGATTTTGACGGTGTTTGGAAAGATATAGAGGCCGTAAAACAGGTGATGCCAAATAAGGTGTTAAAAGTGATTTTAGAGACCTGCTATCTGGAGGAATTGGAAATTATCAAAGCCTGTGAACTCGCCGTACAATGTGGTGCCGATTTTGTTAAGACCTCTACAGGCTTCGGCCCGGGTGGTGCCAGAATTGAAGATGTCAACGTTATGAAGCGGGTTGTGGCTTCGAGTGGTACAAAAATAAAAGCATCTGGAGGAATACGAGATGCAAAAACCGCTCTGAAGTTTATTAATCTGGGTGTTGAACGCATAGGAACATCATCCGGTATTGAAATCGTTACGGGGACACGAAGTACATCAGACTATTAATTTATTAAAGCACAGTAGCCATTAAATATAAAATTTCAGCTTAACCTACCGGATCCACAAAACCTTGATAAACTACAAATAACAATGAGTGTACATATTGAAGCTAAAACGGGAGAGATTGCCGAAACCATTTTACTGCCGGGAGACCCTCTTCGTGCAAAATGGATTGCAGAAACCTTTTTTAAAAATCCGGTTTGCTTCAATAAAGTGCGGGGTATGCTCGGTTTTACCGGTGAGCATAATGGCAAAAGGGTCTCTGCAATGGGTACCGGTATGGGGGTTCCTTCCATTTCAATCTATGCACACGAACTAATTAGTGAATACGGAGTGAAAAATCTGATTCGTGTTGGCAGTGCAGGCTCATACCAGGAGCATGTAAAAATAAGAGATATTGTGTTGGCTATGGCAGCCTCTTCGAATTCCGGGGTGAATGAATTGCGATTTGGAGGAGCGGATTATGCCCCTACCGCTAACTTTGAACTCTTTCAAAAAGCTGTGACGGCTGCAAAAATGATGAATATTCCTTTAAAAGCAGGGAATGTCTTCACGTCTGATGAGTTTTATGCCGATGATTTTGAGTCCTATAAAAAGTGGTCTAAATTCGGAGTGCTTTGCGTGGAAATGGAAACGGCCGGACTGTATACTATTGCAGCCAAGCATAACGTCAATGCACTGTCTATATTAACCATATCAGATTCTTTGGTTACAGGTGAACGTACCACACGAAAAGAACGCGAAACAACCTTTAAAGATATGGTAGAAATAGCCCTTGAAATAGCTTAATTTACAACGACTTAACATTAATATTTTTTAATTCTATCTTTGAGAGCAGCGCTAATTCATTCTGCGCAAACAATTGCCCCAGGGATTCCAAATTAACATCCTTTGTCTGAGGTTTGTAATTGTTATAATCTACAAATCGAATACCATCAATATAACGTTCATTAAAAGCCTCTCGAAATCTGTACCCTGTGCCATCAGGCTCGGTATAGGAATAGGCGATGTAATCGGCCTTAAAGCTATCTGTATTGATCCAGTAAATAAACACGTCTTCATGATCTTCACCACCTCCGTCCGCATTAAAAGTGACCCTAATTTTATGATATTCGGCATCCTTTATTTTTGATTTCCCCATGTATGCTTTATTCACCGCCGGATCATTCAAACGATAAGGCAGTACGGAGAAATAATGAACAGCATTAACAGAGGCCTTGTATTTTACGGCCATGGTGTCAGGCAATTCAACTTTGATATTATTGATGTTCCTTGAAAACGTATCATGACTGTCTAAAGCGTCAACTATGGTATCAGAATCCACAATGGTTGTTCTGGTTAATAAAAAATAACCTTGATCTCGACGTGCACTGTAATGTCTGTCTCTGAAATCGAAATCAATCACAGAATGCTTAAACTTCTCGCCTCCGGAGAATTCAATGGAGGTATTAATGATAACATCCGGGTCCGGTGATTTAGCATCAGCACAAGCAACAATCAATGCAACAGAGCACAGCGTGTATTTGATTATTTTCATAAGCTTTTAATTCAAAACCCTTAAACTACAATTTCTCCACCAGGTAGGCTCTTAAACTTTTCTTAAATAGTTATAAGGTTAAATTTAATTTGTTCACCAGTAAACTTTTGACTTAAAATATCATCAGAAGCAGCTTTAAGTTGCAATACCCTTGGATAGCCTCCCGTAGTCTGACAATCCCTCATAAGAATAATTAATTGTCCCGATGGTGTTAACTGAACTGTTCCCGGAAGGACCGGAGAGGTGATAATGGGGTTTAATTCGTTTTTGATAGGTTCCTCCAACTGATATGCCATCCTGCTGTTGTTTTTAGAAATCGTATAACTTCTGGAAAACAACCTCTTTTGCTGAGCCAGAGATAGGTTGTCGAATTCCGGACCTTTATAAACCTCGATAACAGAGGTGTTTAAATAACTGGTATTAACACGTAATTTCGAATGTCCCTCCATGTCAATATCTTGTTTCTGAGCACTGTGCAATGTATCTCCCTTTGCCAATGACGCTTGTTCGGTAATTGCTTTATACATACTATAGCTACCGAGGATGAATTCGGTTTGAAAACCACCCAAAACACCCAGATAGGACCTAAAGCCTTTTTTTAATTTACCAAAACTCAGAATATCCCCTTCACCAACAGCAATAACACTATTGTTATCTATTGGATCCCCGTTTAAAGCAGGCTGCATGAGGGCGCCAGATATACAAATTAAAGTTGGGGTGATGAACTCCAATACCGGTCCAACCATAGTGATCTCCAATACCGGTGCTCCCTTTGGATTTCCCAATAATGCGTTGACCAAACCCGAGGCATAACGATCCATAACACCGGAACGTGGAATACCAAAACCCTGAACCCCATAGCGACCCATATCCTGGATGGTACTAAAAAAACCTGGATCTATTACCTTAATCATGTATCACCTCGCTTTCTAACTGATAGACCTTAGCATCAGCTAAAATCTTGGTATCCCGATATTGTTTGGCAGATATTCGAACAAACTCGATTTCATCTCCCGCCTTTGCAAAACAAGGCTGCTTTTTAGTGGCGTCAAAAAAATGAATCGGAGAATTCCCAATCACATGCCATCCCCCCGGGCTATTAAACGGGTAAATTCCGGTTTGAATTCCACCAATGGCCACAGCACCTTTTTCTATTTCCAATCTGGGCGTTGCCCTGCGTGGCGTATGAAGTAGCGGATCCAATCCACCTAAGTATAAAAACCCGGGCAGAAATCCTATAAAATATACCGTGTATTTTCCCTGAATATGTCGATCGATAATATCTTCTTTTGAAAGTCCTTTTGACTTTGAAAGTGATTCCAAATCCATAGCAAAAGGCGCCTCATAACACACTGGAATCTTCCAACGATTAAATGTATTTACCGTATTTTCAGGCTTGGATCCATACAGCTGTTGCAGCATCTCCAGCTCTCTATTGTAATTAAAATTATTAATTTTGTAATCAATTAATATAGAGCAATATGCATGGATTATTTGAACATTTAAATTAATATATTGTTCATCGATTTTGCGCTTAAAACCAAGGACATCATGTAATATTTCGACATTAATTTTTGCCGGCCATTCGATAAGAATGGCTTGAGCACCATAACGCTTATAGGATAATTGAAACTGCATTATAAAATTTGAACCTTTTTTTCCATTAATCTGTCTCTCAATCCTTCCAGTAAACGAAGGGCTTTTGGATTATCACCATGAACACAAAAGGTATGTGCTTCAATGCTTACTTCTTTTCCACTAACGGTCCTCACCTTTTTTTCCTTGATCATTCTTAGGAGATGATCGTACATGACTCCAGGGTCCTCGATTAAAGCATTCGGTTCATTCCTGGAAACCAAGCTTAAATCGTCGTTATAATTTCGATCTGCAAAGGCCTCATATGTAATAGGTATATGATGCTTCACAGCCATATCGGCTATAACTGATTTAAAGGGTACATACAGGTATACCGGAAATGCAAAGCGCTTTAAAAGTTCAACGATCACCATGGCTATATTTTTATCTTTGGCTGCCAGATTATAAAGTGCACCATGAGGTTTAACATGGTGGAGGCTAACATTGGCATTATCCAAATGATGAATCAGACGACATACCTGTTCTTCAAGAGTTTCATATAAAGCCACATCGGACATATCCATAACGCTTCTACCAAAATTTATTTTATCCGGAAAAGAGGGATGTGCCCCTATCTTAACCCCATGTGATTTTGCCAGACCAATAACAGTTTCCATCGTGCTATCATCACCGGCATGACCGCCACATGCTATATTACAGGACGATATAAGCGGCATTAAAGAAGCCTCGTTGCCAATACCTTCTCCAACATCCGCATTAATATCTATAATAAAAGAATTCAAGGCGAAGCATTTTTAATATGAACTACTAAGTTAATAAGTTATTGGAAAATCTGATTACCATTTGAGCCAAAGGTTGCAAATTCTTTAGTTTCCGGATTAAATCCGTAATCATAAGACTCTAACTCCCTTCATTTCATTAAACATTAGAACATTTCAAACCCAAACACCTTACTCAGAACACTTGTAGATAACAAAACACTTAAAATTAGAATAATGATCCCTATCGCATTCTGCAGGAAACTGTTTTTATATGCACCTAAAATAGTTTGCTTATTCATAATCCATAACAGGATACCTACTATTAAAGGTAATAGCAGGCCATTTGCCACCTGGGCAAATTTTATAATGGATACAGGTTTGATATTTAATGAAGAAAACACTATACCTAAAAACAATATCACCATCCATACTGACCTAAATTTTTTCTTCTTCATGTTAGAGTCCCACCCCAGACAACCGCAGGTTACATAAGCTGCGGCCAAAGGCGCAGTAATGGCACTGGTAATACCTGCAGCAAATAGGCCTATGGCCATTACATACTTCGCAAATTTTCCGAATAAGGGTTCTAATCCTCGAGCTAAATCGACTGCATTCTGTACGGAACCGGAGTCAACGGATGCTGCCGAAATGATAACGCACATAGATACTAAGCCTCCCAAAGCTACAGCAATGATGGTATCTTTTCTTGCATATTTCAAATCTTCCTTTTTTTGCCATTTTTCCTTCACCAGAGAAGCATGTAAAAACAGATTATAGGGGACCACTGTAGTTCCTATTAAAGAAATGACCGTCAGTAAACTATCTTTTGGTAAGATTGGCACAAAAGCGCCTTTAATAATTTGAGACAAGTTGGGCCTGGTCATACCAGCAGAAATTAGAAATGCCACACTCATTAAAACGACTAGTGAAAGAAGTGCCCTTTCCAATATCTTATAATTTCCAACATATAACAGTAAAAATGCCAAGCCACCAATAACGAGACTATATACATTTATATTAAATACACCAAAAGGCATGCTGTAATTGCCAAAAAGTGTCTCCAAACCCAACACACCGCCAGTAATATTTCCGGCTTCATAGGCGGCATTACCTACCCCGATAGCCGAAATGGTAATTAACATAACCAGTCCTTTAAGCCAAGGGTTCTTTAATTCCATCCTCAAGGTTTCAGAAAGGCCATTACGCGACACAATCCCCAGTCTTGAGGCCATTTCTTGTAAGATTATGGTACTTAAAGTAGACACTGTCATGGCCCATAGTAAGGCGTATCCAAAGCCAACACCTGCAAGCGTACAAACCGTAACCGTACCCGGGCCGATGAAAGCAGCAGCAATAAGAGGTCCCGGGCCAATATTTTTAAAGTAATTCCTCAAAAAACCATTATTGTTTATTCTAATTGGTTAAGCGACTGCCCTATTTATCCACTAAATTTAAAGCATAAATAGCAAAGCTTCCCAACCAATGTCCACCTTCATAACTATCCCCAAAAATACTCGGAAGTGAATAATTAATATGATGATTTGCTATATTTTTTAGATGTTCGTACTCCGGCAGACCTTCAGCAATTTTATACAAACACCAGGCACGCGAGAAGTTAACACCATCTAAATGCACCAAATGACCATCCAATCGGTCGGATACTACACCTACTTCCAAATTATAGGATTTATCTTTAAGCGCAGGTAAAAAGGCTTCAAACCAAATTTTAAATTCTTCATTTGGTAGTAAACGCTTCATTAATGCCGCTTCCTCTAAACAGGGTGATAAGAAATCTGTGCCGCTCGGCTCCCATGACATGGGACAATTCGAATCCTCTGAAAAGAAAAATTGAGCTCGTTTTATAATGGCTTGCTTAAGCCCATCATGATTCATTTTCTCTGCGTAATCGTAAGCAAATGACAGTCCAAAAGCGGTATTTGTATGCGTACCGACACGTAAGGGATAATTTAATTTAGGAAGAAACGCTATGTATTTCTCAACGATTAAATCGGTTAAGGGTTGCAGATTCTTCTCCAATATCCTTGCCGTATCATCTTCCCACATATGCAATTCTTCAGCCAATTTTAGCAACCATGCCCACCCATAGGTCCGTTCGTAGGACGTATTCAGTTTCCCCTTAAAATACGCCACTTCGACTTCAATGTTTTCCCTTGATATGTTTTGAAGCAATCTTTCTTTAATACTTTGTGCTCCTTCTAAATTTGGGAACTGTCGTAAAAGGCTAACCAAACTCCAATGACCATGGACGGCAGAATGCCAATCGAAACAACCATAAAATGCCGGGTGTAATATACGCGGTGGATGCAAATCGGAATCAGCTCCTATGGTTTGAGATAATTTGTTAGGGTATTCGGTGTTGATACAATCTAATGGTAAGGCCGCCAGTTTATTGGCTTGCTCTAGGTTAAGAATGGGTTTCTCGGCAATCTCAATTGGAGTAATTTCTTTCACTTCTTGTTCTTCTTTTGAGGATGAGTTGCAACTCCAGATCAGAATCACAGTTAATATGATATATTTTTTCATGGGTAAGATAATTTATCTATATGACAATTTTTAAATGATAAACCCATATTGTATTTCAAGTTTTTTTACCCTAACCATCCTTCTCTATCCAAACTTCTGTATTGAATGGCTTCACTAATATGGGAACCATTCACCTGCTGCACGCCCTCGAGGTCGGCGATGGTCCGGGCAACCTTCAAAATACGATCATAGGCTCGAGCCGACAAATTTAATCGTTCCATAGCCGTTTTAAGCAACTGCTTGGAGTTAGCGTCTAAAATACAATATTTACGAATTTGTTTGGTATTCATTTGGGCATTATAATGAACAGATTCAGATGCCTTGAATCGAAGCGCTTGTATTTCCCGCGCAGCAGTCACACGTTTTCTGATATGGATTGAGAGTTCTCCTTTTCGATCGTCAGACAATTTCTCAAAAGGTACCGGTGTCACCTCAATATGAATATCAATCCTGTCCAGTAAAGGGCCGGATATTTTGCTTAAATAGCGCTGCATTTCCGCCGGACTGGAAGTGACGGGTGCATTGGGATCGTTAAAATAACCCCCGGGACTCGGGTTCATACTGGCAACCAACATAAATGAAGATGGATAGGTTACGGTAAATTTAGCCCTGGAAATGGTCACTTCACGATCTTCCAAGGGTTGACGTAAAACCTCAAGAACAGATCGCTTAAATTCAGGTAGCTCATCTAAGAATAATACACCATTGTGTGACAGAGAAATTTCCCCGGGTTGTGGAAAGGCCCCACCGCCAACCAATGCGACATCTGATATGGTATGATGGGGGCTTCTAAACGGACGTTCGGTCATTAATCCGGTGTGGGCCTTGATACGCCCTACAACGGAATGTATTTTAGTTGTTTCCAAAGCTTCGTGCAAGGTCATGGGTGGTAAGATACTTGGTAGTCGTTTAGCCAACATGGTTTTACCCGCTCCAGGTGGGCCTATTAGAATGATATTATGACCCCCGGCAGCCGCGATTTCCATACAGCGTTTTATACCCTCCTGACCTTTGACATCTGCAAAATCAAATTCCGGGAATTCAAGATTTTTGTAGAATTCATCCCGTGTGTTGATTATTGTTTGTTCGAGTGGATTTCCCTTATCGAAATATTGAATAACCTGATCAATATTGTCAACACCATAGACTACCAGATCATTTACTATTGCCGCTTCTTTAGCATTTTGGCGAGGCAATATAAAATGTTTAAACCCCTCCTCTCTAGCCTTGATTGCGATCGGTAAGGCCCCTTTAATCGGTTGCAAACTGCCATCGAGGGATAATTCACCCATAATCAAATAGTCCTCAATTCCATTCACCTTGATTTGATTGGAAGCAGCCAATATGCCTACAGCTAGAGTCAGGTCATAGGCACTGCCCTCTTTCCTTAAATCTGCCGGAGACATGTTTATTATGATTTTTTTACCAGGAATTTTATAGCCATTATTCTGCAAGGCGGCAGCTATCCGGAAATTACTTTCTTTTACTGCGTTATCGGGTAAACCAACCAAATGATAACCGATACCCTTATCTACATTCACCTCAACTGCTATGGTTGTTGCCTCTACGCCTAATACAGCGCTTCCATATACCTTTTTTAGCATTTCAATAATTTTGAGCTAAATGTAAGAAAAGTATCTTGCCTTTGTAGTACTGATTAGACGAATGGAAATTATTAAGGTTTTGGTGACCATATGGGGTAATTGAGGTTAATTTAGCATAGATATACATCAAATTCGTTTTGTTTTGGGTTAAAATATTATACTACATTTGACTTGCTATTAATTAGTTCCTAAGAAGGGAATGAAATTCCTTAACCCTGTATAATTATATTATGCAGGGTTATTTTTTAGTAAAACGACTTTACCATTTCTAATAGAAATGCCTTTTCCTTTGAGTTGATACCACAATTTATGAGGGCTAACGGTTCCATATGCCGTTTTAAAGTATCTTATTGAGATCTCCTCTTATTTTTCCAGGGAGACGTTGCGCATTAACACATATCATTTCGTTATATTTGCTTGTATATAACGATCTCTATATGATATCCATTGATCATGCTATACGGACCATTAAAAAGCACACTCATGTTCTAGCTCAAGAAACTATTAAACCGATTGAAAAAGCGAATGGCTACATTTTAAGTCAGACGATTTATGCTCCAATCGACATGCCTCCATTCCGACAGTCGGCTATGGATGGTTATGCGCTTCATCTGCATGATGCCTTATCCTATACCTTGATCGGAGAAGTTCAGGCCGGAGATCCTAAAGCCTTTAGTTTAAAAAAAGGAGAAGCAGTTAGAATTTTCACAGGCGCACCTGTTCCGGATAGCGCTAATGCGGTGATCATGCAAGAAAGGGTAAAAGTCACTCGCTTAAAAATAGAAATTGAAGGTGATGTGAATGAAGGTGATAATGTGCGCCCTCTGGGAGAACAAATAAAAGCAGGTGAAATAGCCTTACAAAAGGGTGCGCAATTGAATCCTGCAGGTATTGGCTATTTATTATCCTTGGGAATCGGTCATGTCAGTGTCTATAAAAAACCGAGTATCGCTATTGTTTCTACGGGTAATGAGCTTGTTGAACCCGGTACAGAACTGGTGCATGGTAAAATATATGAGAGTAATTCTAAAATGCTTTTAAGCGCCCTCTACAGTCTGAAGTTTTATGATGTTACTATTCATAGAATAAAAGATGATTTTGCGGAGACTCGCAAATCACTTAAACAACTTATTTCCAACAACGACATGGTGATAATAACCGGTGGTATTTCAGTCGGGGATTACGATTTTGTCGGCAGAGCATTGAACGAACTTCAGGTTGAAACATTATTTTACAAAGTGAATCAAAAACCTGGGAAGCCATTGTTTTATGGGAAAAAGGAGCATACTTCCATATTTGCCTTACCGGGAAATCCAGCTGCAGCACTAACCTGCTTCTACCTGTATGTTTATATTGCCTTAAGTGGCATGATGAATTTTACCAGTAATGAATTACCTCGAATAACAAGTAAATCACTTACGGAATTTGAAAAAAAGGCTGATCGTCCGCAATTCTTAAAAGCGCGATATTATAATGGTGAAGTGGAAATTTTAGATGGACAAAATTCTTCGATGCTGCAAAGTTTTGCCCTGGCCAATGCATTGGTATTTATGCCTGAGGATCTCAAAATAATTAAAGTTGGTGATAGTGTGGAAACTATTGTCTTACCCGTTTAACGATGACTTATAAAATTAAAAGTAGGATATGGATAGAATCTGATGGTCATGTGCTTTTAGGTGAAGGTCGTGTTCGGTTGTTAAAAGCCATTGATGAAACGGGATCGTTGTCCAAAGCAGCAAAGTTGCTCCAGCTATCGTACAAAAAGGCTTGGCATCTCTTAGATTCAATGAACAGATCAGCCAGGGAACCAGTAACAATTAATAGTACCGGAGGAAAAGATGGCGGCGGTACACTATTGACAAACTATGGCAAACGCCTGATCACTATATTTGATGATATTAATAAGAATTGCTGGGCATTTTTAGACGACCAGATTGAAAAAATGGAAACTCTGGACAACTCTGAATAACTGAATCACTAACCGTGGATATACCATCTAAGAATTTAAAAATGCAACAACACGAGAACCTATTTTTATTCCTTGCACTATTACCTTTTGTATCTTTTCTCTATTCGAGCGTGGGTCATGGCGGTGCAAGTGGTTATTTAGCCTTGATGTCCTTATTTTCGTTCGCTCCAGAAACTATGAAACCAACCGCCTTGTTGCTTAATCTCTTTGTAGCTGGAATTTCATTTTATTACTATTATAAGGGCGGCTTTTTTAACCTAAGACTTTTTCTGCCTTTCGCTGTTACATCGGTTCCATTGGCCTTTATTGGTGGTTCCATTGAGTTGGAAGCTTCCGTTTACAAAAAAATATTAGCCTTACTTTTAGTGTTTGCCATCTTAAAAATGTTACACGTATTTGGTAAGGAAAGTGATGTTATAAAACGCTTAAAGCTCTGGCAAGGATTTATTATTGGCGGTATTATCGGATTATTATCTGGGCTCATAGGTATAGGTGGAGGCATCATACTGACTCCTATAATCCTTTTATTGCATTGGGGCAAGATGAAAGAGGCGGCAGCGGTTTCTGCATTGTTCATTTGGGTTAATTCCGCCTCCGGATTAGTTGGACAGTTAAACAGTGGTATCATATTGGAAAAAGGGGTGTTTGTAATGGTTGGAGTTGCTTTATTTGGCGGCATTATAGGTGGGTACCTGGGCAGTAAAAAGTTCAACAATAAAAAGTTGAGATACCTTTTAGCTTGTGTTCTCATAATTGCATGCTTTAAATTAATATTTACCTAATTGATAGTAACAAAGGAAATATCAGGGATTGTACTGGCTGGCGGTAAAAGTTCCAGAATGGGAACAGATAAAGGGTTATTGGAACTCAATCATAAACCTTTCATATCTTATATTGTGGAAGCGATGATTCCACTGGTTTCTGAAATCTTGATCGTATCAAATCAATCCGAGTATGATGCTTTCGGCTATGATCGGGTTCCGGATATTATAGCGGACTCAGGACCTTTGGCAGGGATCTATTCGGGTTTAATGAATTCAAAAACCGAGTATAATCTCATTTTAAGTTGTGATATTCCACTTATTAGAACTGAAGTTTTACAACAACTATTGCATCATATAGATGAAGATCATGATATTATTCAGATTGAAAGTCGGGGTAAAACCATGCCCCTCATTGCCTTATATAAAAGCAGTTGTATTCAAACCTTTAGAGATCTCTTGGATAGAAACGAATACAGGCTCCGGTATGCCCTAGAACAATGCAAGGTAAAAAACGTGAAAATCAAAGGGAAAGATGATTTAACTACAACGAATATAAATACAGATCAAGAATTTAAAAAACTAATGCATGACTATAAAGGTTAAATATTTCGGACAAATTGCAGAAGTGACTGGAATACAAGAGGAGTTTGTAAAGTTCAGTGGTGTTACTTTAATGGAACTTGTTGGAAAATTATCTCAGAAGTATCCCGATTTGGAGAAAAAATCCTTCCAGATGGCCCAAAACAAAGAATTGGTTTCATTGGATTCGAAATTAACGGGTGATGAGATTGCATTTCTACCTCCTTTTGCAGGGGGCTGATCAGGAATAATGATCTCATCATACTCGAAAACGCTTAACAGCGTGTTAAAAAAATAAGATTGGGAAATCACTATAAATAATACGTATTAAATAAATGAAACATAAAAATGTATTTAAATCAGGAGCCATTGCTTCGGAGTTCATTGGAGAATCTATTGCCAAACATCAAAGCAAAACCAACATTGGTGCTCATAATATATTTCTTGGTCAGGTCAGGGCAGACGTCATTAACGGTAGAACGATTGCGGCTATTGAATATACGGCCTACGAAGACATGGCCAACGCTAAGTTTCACGAAATTCGCGAAGCTGCATTTAATAAATTTGATCTTACCTGTATGCATATTTATCATAGCTTAGGTAAGGTTAAAGCAGGAGAAATTTGTCTGTTCGTGTTTGTTTCATCTCCTCATAGAAAGGTTGTTTTTGAGGCACTGGAATTTCTTGTGGAGCGCATAAAATCAGATGTTCCTGTATTTGGAAAAGAGTACTTCGAAGATAAAACACATCAATGGAAGGTGAATAAATAGTTGAATTAGCTTTACCTTTTGGGTAACATTGGTTTTTAACAGAATCGTCAATGATCAATAAGTAATATTAAATAATATGGTCGACATCACAAATAAAAGTACGACACTGAGAATGGCAACAGCTCAGGCCATTGTTAAAGTAAGTAAATCCGATACCATTACCGCCATACAGGAGGACAGGGTCCCTAAGGGAAATGTATTTGCCATGAGCAAAGCCGCTGGACTATTGGGTGTAAAACGAACACCTGATTTATTACCCGACTGTCACCCATTACCTATTGAATTTACCGGAGTGGAATATGAGGTTGAAGGATTAGAAATTAAAATATTGTTCACCGTTAAAACCATATATAAAACAGGAGTCGAGGTCGAAGCCATGCATGGTGCCAGTATTGTAGCATTGAATATGTATGATATGCTGAAACCTATTGATAAGGGTATAGAAATACACCACATTAAATTACTGAACAAAAAAGGTGGTAAATCTGATTTTGTCGATACGTATAGAAAGGATCTAACAGCTAGTGTGGTTGTTTGCAGTGATACTATTGCAGCAGGTCATAAAATGGACAAGGCGGGTAAAATAATCATACAGAAATTGGAAAATTATGATATCGGTATATCAGAATATGTGATCATTCCCGATGAAAAAGAAATCATAGCGGAAAAGGTAAGATCATATCAAGAACAAGGTATTGATATGGTTATTTTTACGGGTGGAACAGGTCTTTCGGAAAGGGATGTGACACCTGAAGCCCTTATTCCATTGTTGGACAGGCGAATTCCGGGTATCGAAGAAACCATTCGCAATTATGGTCAGCAACGCATGCCTTTTGCCATGTTATCACGAAGTATTGCAGGCACAGTAGATAACACCCTTATCTTGGCTTTACCCGGATCGACCAATGGTGCAAGAGAATCTATGGATGCCTTATTCCCTGCAATTCTGCACAGTTTTCGCGTGTTAAAGGGGGTCAGGCATGATTAGAGGATATTATAATAATGAAGCAACTTAGATTGTATTCTTTTGAAGGGAAATAAAGACATATTAAAAGATAAGTATGGGCGAGCGCATAACTACCTGCGCATTTCACTGACTGAACGCTGTAATTTACGATGCACCTATTGTATGCCGGAAAATGGTGTTCAACTTACACCTAAAGGTCATTTAATGACTTATGAGGAAATATACGAAATTGCCAGATTATTTGTTGAACACGGTGTAACAAAAATTCGATTAACCGGTGGAGAACCGTTGATTAGAAAGGATATACCTGTTATCTTAGAAAAACTGGCAAGTTTACCCGTAGAGTTAACCATGACCTCCAATGGGATAACTATTGATCGATTTATTCCTGATTTAAAAAATAACGGGATTCATAAGCTCAATATTAGTTTAGATTCTTTAGACGCTGAAAAATTCAAAGAAATTACACGTCGGGACCAATTTGGTAAGGTTTATGACAACCTGTTGCTCCTGATAAAAGAAGGATTTAATGTAAAACTCAATGTTGTGCTCATTAAGGGTTTTAACGATAATGAAATAATTGATTTTATTAAACTAACCCAGAAACTTCCTCTTACGGTACGTTTTATAGAATTTATGCCTTTTGATGGAAATAAATGGGACATTACTAAAATGGTATCCTACAACGAAGTGATGCATCGTATCTATGAAACCTATGATAAAAATACCGTGTTGAGAATTCAGGACGCACCCAATGACACCTCCAAAAACTATCATATAAAGGGTTACCAAGGCACCTTTGCAATAATAAGTTCGGTGACCAATCCTTTTTGCGATACCTGCAACAGACTACGTCTTACAGCCAATGGCCAACTAAAAAATTGTCTTTTCTCCTCGACAGAGTCGGATTTGCTCACCTCGTATCGACAGGGAAAGCCTATTGAACCCATCATACAAAAAGCAGTTCAATCCAAATTTAGTATGCGTGGTGGCATGGATACCTTAGAAAAACTTAGAGATCCTAATTTACACAACAATAACCGCAGCATGATCTCTATTGGTGGTTAATACATACCAATTATTATGACAACGACAATTAAAGATGACTCTATTACAATTCTCCATTAATAGTTTGAATTCTAAATCATAAGCATTTTAATTCCGTATTTCGGTACCAATGCTTTTATGATTGATTACCCTTCACTGTCTAGCGCCCTTTCTATAAGGTCAGATCCTCTTGCAGAGAACCGGAGTTGCAATGCGGCCTCCTGCCCCTTCTGAGACATTTTACGCCACGTCTTCTGCAGAATATCAATAACTTTGCTATCCGGATGTTTTGAGGCGAACTCTTCAAAATAATATTCGAGGAATACCAAGCAAATAATATCTTCCAGACATTGGCTTTCCTCATCTTTTTTGATCCCTTTTTTACTGATTAAGAACCCTATTCGTTTTTTTAGATCCTCTTCGACACCTACCCTTTCTAAAATTTGATTCGTTAAATCAACATGCATTCTCTTCAACGCCTCACGCCACTTCAAATACCCTATACGATTCATTGGGTATTCATTTCTTGGAATTTTCCACCTGCACAGGTGTTGGGCTCGAGCTGAAATCTGTAATGCCTCAGAGGCCAATGGATTAAATTGTAACAGTTTTCGCGACATGCGTTCCGAATACAATAATTCTTTCGAATATTGAATACCATATACCTCATATGTATTCGGATCCTCTCCATTCATCTTGTCAATTAAGGCCAATGCCGATTCAAATTGTGTTGGTTTCATTCTTAATTATTTCTAAAGGGCAGCTTCTACGGTTACGATTATACTTTTGGATGCCGGTGTTTTAGCGGTGTGTGCAAAACTGTCTAAAGGAACCAAAACATTAGTTTCAGGGAAATAAGTAGCACAACACTTTTTTGGTATATCATAACCCACCACCTTAAAATTATTTGCTTCCCTGACGGTTCCTTTATAATGCGATTTTATATGGACTATTTGTTGTTCTGCAAGTTGTCGTTCCACCATATCCTCAGGATTCATAAATATAATGCGCCTTTCATTGAAAACACCACGATACCGATCATTAAGCCCGTATATGGTGGTATTGAATTGATCATGGCTACGTACTGTCATCATAATTAGTTCTCGAGCTCCGAGTTTCCAGTTTGGTAATTTGTTCAAGGTAAAATTTGCTTTGCCCGTTTTGGTATTAAATTGTCTTACTCGAGCACCATTGGGTAAATAAAACCCTGTAGGGTTATTTACACGATTATTATAATCCTCAAACCCTGATACCACAGCTTCGATATCATCGCGAACGAGATTGTAATTGTCTTTGTATTGTAACCAATTGATTTTAGTTCGTTCTCCGAAAGTAGCATGTGCTACACCGCATACCACAGCCACTTCACTCATCAATTTGTCCGAACAGGGTTCTAATATCCCTTTAGTGGACGAGACAATACCCATGGAATTTTCTACACTCTGTATTTGTTCCCCTGATTTTTGATAATCCTTTTCAGTTCGACCTAGACATGGTAAGATTAGGGCTTCCTTGCCTGTAACCAGATGTGAACGATTAAGTTTTGTACTCACATGCACCGTTAAATCGCAATTTCTAATTGCCTGTCCAGAATATAGGGTGTCCGGTACTGCGGAAATAAAATTACCTCCCAACCCAAAAAATACCTTCACTTTATTTTCATACATGGCCTTAATAGCGTCAATTACAGAATAGCCATGGTTGCGTGACGGTTTAAACCCGTATTTTGACTCAATTCTGTCCAGAAAAGCTTGAGGAGCGGCCTCCCAAATGCCTACTGTTCTATCACCCTGAACATTAGAGTGCCCTCTTACAGGACATGTTCCTGCACCCTCCTTCCCTATACTTCCTTTTAACAGCAACAGATTGACCAATTCTCTGATGTTGTCAACCGCATTTTCATGTTGTGTCAAGCCCATGGCCCAACAAATGATAATTTTATCATTATTCGTAATCAAATGAAATACGGCATCAAACACCTCTTTTGAAACCCCTGATTGTTTCAGACAATCATTAAAATTATATGTTTTTAAATCTGAAACAAAGGCATCATACCCGTACGTGTAGGTCTCAATAAAAGCCTTATCAAATACATTTCCAAGCCTTTCCTCTTCTTCTAAAAGCTTTAACAACAATGCTTTAATGAAGGCCACATCACCATTTATGGTTATGGGTACAAAAACATCCGCTATCGCCGATCCTCCGGTTACCATTTTCATAGGATTCTGCGGATTGGTAAACTTAAGGAGTCCTGCTTCTGGAAGCGGATTTATTGCTATTATCTTTCCACCATTTCTTTTACACTTTTCCAGTGCCGAAAGCATTCTAGGATGATTCGTGCCTGGATTTTGGCCAATAACCATAACCACTTCGGCTTTATAAAAATCTTCCAATGTAACCGACCCTTTACCAATACCTAATGTTTCATTAAGTGCCTTACCACTCGCCTCGTGACACATATTAGAACAATCGGGTAAATTCGAGGTTCCAAATTCACGTACGAACAACTGATATAAAAACGCCGCCTCATTTGTAGTCCTGCCCGAAGTATAAAATACAGCTTCATCAGGATTGTTCAGCCCGTTTAAATGTCTGGCTACTTTTTCAAATGCATCATTCCAAGAAATCGGCTTATAATGCTTGGTTCCCTTTTCTAAAAACAATGGTTCAGCCAGACGGCCTGATTTTCCAAGTTTAAAATCGGACCAGTCTGCCAATTCATTAACTGAATATTTCGAAAAAAATTGATGCCCTATCGTTTTATTTTGAGCTTCCTCGGCAATGGCCTTGATGCCATTTTCACAATACTCTCCAAATACTGATCGTTCATCGTCCGGATCTGGCCAGGCACAACCAGGACAGTCAAATCCGCCTTTTTGATTTATTTTAAAAGAAAGTTTCAATGCTTTACTCCAATTCATATACCGCTGTGCATGGTTCAAAGCAGACGTAATTCCTTTTAAACCTGCACTATTAGTCGCCGGAGGTTTTGTTTTTAAATTCGAGAATACTTCCGGTGTTAAAAACTTTTTATTCTGGAGTTTACTCATATGGACTAACTATATCAATCAAATATCGCATTTTTTAGAGATAATTACATTTTCAATTTCATCAATTTTCAACATCAAAAGCAAAATTAGTTTACCTTAGACTAGAATTTCAGAAGGCATAAAATGAAAAAAAAAATTACCTTAAAAGACATTGCAACTACTTTTAACGTCTCGATTGCTACTGTTTCAAAAGCGCTTAATGATAGTTATGACATTAGTACTGCAACCAAACAAAAGATTCAAGATTATGCCAAGAAACATCAGTACAAACCCAATGTAACTGCACTTAATTTACTCAACAAAAAAACAAAAACCATAGGCGTAATCATTCCCAACATAATGAATAGCTTCTTCGCAAAAGCATTTGTGGGCATTGAAAATATGGCTTCTCAAAATGGGTATCATCTGGTCTCATGTATTTCAAATGAATCCTACGAAAAAGAGGTTAAGACTATCGATCTTTTAAAATACGGTGATTTAGACGGCCTCATTATTTCTCTGGCGGAGGAAACTCAGGTCAAGCAAAATTTTACACATCTTCAAAATACCATCAATGAGGGGATCCCAATCGTCATGTTTGATCGGGTCACTGATCGTATTGCTTGTGATAAAATCGTAGTTAATGATCTGGAAAGCGCCTATGCTGCAACGAGCCATTTATTAAAATCCGGTTGCCAACGTGTGGCCTTGATTTCCGTAATTGACAATTTAAGCGTTGGAAAATTACGGGTTGAAGGCTATAAGAAGGCCATTGCCGATTATAACATGCCTGTTGAGGAACATCTTATTGTCCGTATCGGGAATCATGAAGACTTCGATGCGATATTAAAAATAACGCTTTCTGATGAAGCCATTGATGGTCTCATCTGTTTGGAAGAGAATGCCGCTGTAAATGCTTTAAGAATTGTAAAACAGATGGGTTATAATATCCCGGAAGATATGTCTATAATTTGCTTCACAAACGGTAAACTTTTACAACACCTAAGCCCTTCTATATCAGCCATCAGTCAACATGGAAAGCATATCGGAGAGACCGCAGTAAAAATACTTATTGATCGCATTGAGAACTCAAGCCAGGACAAACCCTTTATGACTAAGATGGTTAAAACCAGTTTGATCCCAAGAGAAAGCACGAGACCTATTCAATTAAAATAGATCGGCCTACCCGGTAAAATAGGTTAGAACTGATACGACAACGAGGACTAGCAATACAGATAATAAAACGTCTATCTTGTCAAAACTGTCCTTACTGGCTTGCTTTTGCTCTTTAGAAAGGGTGCCAAAGGCCAATCCTTTAATAGCTTCGTAATTAGGTGCCTGTGAAACCAGGCTGACTACAGAACAAATAATAATTGAAAATATAAACATAAAAATAGCCATATGGGCAAAATTAATCGCAGCAAAAGCATAGGCTATACCGTGTAAGCTATCTATATTTATTTCTGCCGTAATTCGCAATGCCGCTACCAACAATCCTGCTATTAAAGTTACTATGGCTCCTTTTGCATTTACACGTCTCCAAACAATTCCAAGTACAAATACCGCAGCTATAGGCGGTGCTATGTATGATTGTACACTTTGCAGGTATTTGTAAAGCGTACCGCCCCCAATTTTTTCCATTATAGGAATCCATATAATACCCAAAAATACCACAATTGCTGTTGCTATTTGTCCGATTCTTACCAGGCGTTTTTCCGTCATTTGAGGTCGCAACTTTTTGTAAATATCAATGGTGAAAATGGTTGAACAAGAATTGAACACAGAAGCCAGGGAACTCATAAGTGCCGCCATTAGACCACCTGCTACCAAGCCTTTTAAGCCTACGGGAAGCAATGCTTTGACCATTACAGGAAACACCTGATCTGCCCGTTCATAGGATAAAACCCCTTTCTGCGACAAGGCAAAGGCAATAATACCAGGTATTAAAAATATAAATATGGGCAATATTTTTAGATAAGCTCCAAAAATAGCTCCTCTTCTGCCAATTTTTATATTATTGGCCGCCAATGTCCGCTGTACAATATACTGATCTGTACACCAGTACCACACTCCAACGACAGTACCTCCAAAAAGTAATCCTGTCCAGGGAAAATCAGGATCACTCATGGGACGCCACATATTAAAATGTTCAGATCCCACGGTACTTCTCAATTCAGCCCAGCCTCCTACTTCTTGTAATCCCAGATAGGTTATGATTACGGATCCTGCAATCAGGATAATGGTTTGCAATGTTTCGGTGTAAATAACAGCTTTCATCCCACCGATGATGGTATAGATACCAGTAAATACGACTATGCCTATAGCACCATACCAAAATGGAATTCCAAGTAATTCAGAGACCACAATACCACCCGCGTAAATGGTTACCGATACCTTTGTGACAACATAACCTGCAAGGGAAAAAACAGATAAAAACCAACGCGATCGGGCATCGAAGCGTTTTTCAAGAAATTCAGGCATAGTGAAGGCACCACTTCTAATATAGAATGGCAAAAACAACCATCCAAGAAGTAATACGATCCATGCATGCAGTTCGTAATGTGCCATTGGCATTCCAGATTCCGCTCCAGTGCCAGCTAAACCAACAACATGCTCTGAGCCAATATTCGAGGCAAAAATTGAGGCTCCAATAACAAACCAACCCACATTTCTACCAGCCAAAAAATAATCTTCGGTATTCCTGTTTTTTTGTAAAATAACCCAAACGGCCACTACCATTAAGGCTAAGAAATAACACCCCAAGACCACCCAGTCCAAGCCTTCCAATACTGAATTCATCTCATTATATGTATTGATTTATAATATTTTCAAATAATTCCTGTTTGCCACTTATTAATGGTAATTCGCCATTTTCATGCGCTATATTGTACAAATCTGAAAGAGAGAGTTTGCCTTCTTCAAAAGCTTTACCATTTCCGGAATCGAATGAACGGTAGCGTTCTTTTCTTAACTTATTATACGGAGAAGAAGTTATAATTTTATCGGCTGTCAATAAGGCACGTGCAAAGGTGTCTGCTCCACCGATATGAGCATGAAAAACATCATCAATATCAGTAGAGTTCCTTCTAATTTTCGCATCAAAGTTTACGCCTCCCCCCTGCAATCCGCCTGCTTTAAGAAATACGAGCATGGCCTCGGTCGTCTCCAGTATATTATTCGGAAACTGATCGGTATCCCATCCATTTTGGTAATCTCCCCTATTGGCATCTATACTTCCAAGCATTCCGGCCTTGGCTGCCACTTCCAATTCATGTTGGAAGGTATGCTGTGCCAATGTCGCGTGATTCACTTCTATATTTATTTTAAAATCCTTTTCTAATCCATATTCTTTTAAGAAACCAATGGCTGTTGCTGTATCAAAATCGTATTGATGCTTCGATGGTTCCATTGGTTTTGGTTCGATAAAAAAGGTCCCCTCAAAGCCTTGGCTTCGGGCATAATCTTTAGCAATAGTGAGAAATTGTGCCATGTGATCTAATTCACGACCCATATCGGTGTTCAATAAACTCATATAACCTTCACGTCCTCCCCAGAATACATAATTTTCGCCCTTTAACTTAATGGTCGCATCTAAGGCTAATTTTATCTGACCACCGGCCCTGGCAAGTACATTAAACTCAGGATTTGTTGCTGCTCCATTCATGTAACGCGGGTTGGAAAAGCAATTGGCTGTTCCCCAAAGCAACTTAATTCCTGAGGCTTGCTGTTTCACTTTAATATAATCGGTAATTATATCCAATCGCTTTTCTGACTCTGAAAACGTGGGTGCTTCTGCAATTAAATCGTAGTCGTGAAAACAGAAATAGTCAAACCCCATTTTACTTATAAATTCAAATGCTGCATCAGCCTTGTCTTTGGCTGCTTGTATCGGGTCTGGAGATGCATCCCATTCAAAAGTCTGAGTCCCCGGGCCAAAAGGATCGGCTCCCTGACCGCAGAACGTATGCCAATAGGCAATGGCAAATTTAAAATGTTCCCGCATGGTTTTCCCTGCAACAACCTGATCGGGATTGTAATATTTAAAAGCCAATGGATTATCGGATTCCTTTCCTTCATATTTTATCTGACCTATTCCTTTATAATATTCTCTTTCGCCTATTATCACCATAATATTGATAGATTTTAGTTATATTTTATTTAATATCAGTGTTAGTTCATTTTTCCATTTTTCATAGGCTTGTAAGTAAGACCCCTTGGCTTTAAAGGGTGTGTACGTCATGACATGGTCGTTCTCCATGATAGCTCTTCCAAAACCGTCAAAATCGCTTTTATACAAGCCCGCTGCTCGTGCCGCACCTATTGCACCCGTTGTGCTGTAAATTTCAATTTCCTGATCAATTAGAGTGGCTACCGTATGTGCAAATATGCCAGATTGGAATAAATTATCATTGCCAGCACGAATCACCCTTGGTTGTAAACCATCCGACCTCAATATTTCCATACCATATACAAATGAAAACGCGATGCCCTCCAATGCAGCTCTACACAAATGCCCTTTATGATGAATGTTCAAATTTAAGTTAACGATTCTCGTCCCTATTTCTTGGTTATTCAACATGCGCTCCGCCCCATTGCCAAAAGGAATAAGACAAACACCATCCGAACCAACAGGTATTTCTGAAGCCAAATTATTCATTTCTTCATACGAGTTAACAGCTAAATTGTTTAATAACCAGCGGTATTGAATACCTGCTCCATTGATACACAATAACTTACCAATTCGTGTTCTGCTGTCAGCGTCATAATTAACATGTGCAAAATTATTGACGCGTTCACTCTCTTTAACCGATAAGGTATCGGTTACTGCATAGAACACTCCCGAAGTGCCTCCTGTAGCAGCCACTTCACCCGGATTTAATACATTGAGGGAGAGCGCATTGTTTGGTTGGTCCCCTGCTCTGTAATATATGGGTGTTCCCGCCGCAATTCCACTTTCTGCCTCACCTTTTTTGTCGACTACAGACTGCAATCCAAAGGTTGGCACGATTTCCGGTATTAAAGCCTCATTAATACCATAATACTCCAGCAAGAACTGAGCTATATGCTTAGCCTTAAAGTTCCAAAAAATCCCTTCAGATAGACCTGATATTGTCGTATTAATGGTATTTGATAATTTATAAGCAATATAGTCACCGGGTAGCATGAACTTATGAATCTTCTCATAGGTTTCTGGCTCGTTATCTTTAACCCATTTTAATTTTGAAGCCGTGAAATTTGCCGGAGAATTTAACAATTGTGATACACATTTTCCTTTGCCTATTTCTTCGAATGCCCGGTTCCCAATTGATACGGACCGGCTATCGCACCAAATGATACTTTTTCTGAGGGGTTGTCCATTTTTATCGACTATGACCAGTCCATGCATTTGGTATGATATGCCTATACCACTGATTTGAAATGGAGAAATATTATTTTCATGTTTTAACCTTTTTATGGCTCGACAACAGTATTTCCACCAATCGTCAGGATTTTGTTCTGCCCAACCATTTTTTGGGGCATACATTCCCATTTCCTGCTCGGGCTCCTGGACAACAGCTAAACACTTTCCACTACTAATTTGGACCAATGCCGCCTTTATGCTGGAGCTACCGATATCTAATCCTAAATAATACAAGATGAAATTGATTTCTTCAAAATTAGCAAGAGTTAGGCCATATTCAATTGTTTAAAATGAATTGAAGTGAATCAATAAAAATCAACGCGCCTAATAAGTTACGCAACTATCTTTTTATCAGCTATTTACATTCAGTCAGTGCCTACTTAAAGGTTTTCGTAATTTTCCTTATTTTAAAGATTATCTCATTCAAAAAAAAGTGAATGTAAAGCTTTATAATCCTCCATTGTATCTAAATCTGTATTATTGAATTCAGGCTTTAAATACCATATGTCATGTTCATTTTTTGATATTAGTGTTTTTGCACCAAAATCAGAATTTAACCGTATTAGCTGTTTGAGATATGAAGCACTGAAAAGTACGGGGACACCATATTGGAATTTTTGATAGGATGTCGCAATGATCGGATGCTTAACCGATGAATAAGTAGAAATCATTTCATTCAGATATTCCCAATTTACAAGAGGTTGGTCTGCCAAGGTAATCAAAATACCATCCGGAAGTGTCGCCTTTCCCATTATATACCTAGATGCGAAGGCTATGGACTCCCCTAATCCTGAATGCCAATTCATATTGTTTAAAATAGTAACTGGAAAATGCTTAATTTTTTGATGTATAACATTAAAATTAGACCCTAACACAACGATGACTTCCATGGCCTCTGTTTTTAAGGCCTGAGTAATCACATGTACTATCAGGGTGTCCTTTCCCCAGGCTAGTAATTGTTTTGGGGTACCCATTCTTTTCGATGCACCCGCAGCCAGAATAACAAGAACTACATTTGATGTTTTATCTGTCACAACTATAGCCCGGTATTATGAATTTTACCCGTCTTTTTACTTAAGGAAATAGGTTTTTGCTGACGTGTAAACGCTAAAATCTCTGCAACAACTGATATGGCAATTTCCTCCGGGGTTTCAGATCCGATATTTAATCCGGCCGGACCGTGGATACATTCCAAAAAGGCATCATCAATTTCGGGACAATATTCAATAAACTGGTTTAATAAATCTTCCCTTCTTTTTGAAGGGCCTAAGAGGCCTATATAAGCTGGTTTAGTGTTTTTGAGTGCTACCAAATATCGCAAATCCTTGGCAAAATTATGTGTCATTAGCACAATTGCCGTTTGATTGTCTATTCCTTTAAAAGCAACCGTTTCGGGTGTCGTACTCACAAACGCAAAGGCCCCATTAAAATTTTCAATAGATTTTTGCTCTTTGGCACTGGCTATTATGGTAACTTCCCATCCTGCCAGTGCTCCAAAACTGCAAAATTTGACAGCATCGTGTTCTGCACCAACTATAACCAGTTTAAACGGCGGGGCCATAGATTGTTTAAATATGGGATGCGGATTAGCTTCATAACTGAAGGCAGGTGTGGAAATAGAAAATAAATTCTTTTCAATTTTTACAAAGGATCCTAGACCATTCGGCTGGCTTTCCTCCTTTTCATAGAAAGAATGAATTTCAAAAGGGGTTCGCTCTTTTAAACATCTAAAAAATTCTTCAAAAAAACCTTCTTCAGGATGGAACAATTCCAATAAAATATAAAGAACACCTTCACAACCGAGTCTATATCGCCCATCATAGGTCATTATCTTTGACACCCCGGTATCAAAAACAGTTTGTGCCTGCAAGCGTACTTCTTTCTCCACACATCCACCACTTACTGCACCTACCATGTCTCCATTCTCCAAAATAAGCATTCGTACACCGGGTCTGCGATAAGATGAACCATCCAGGGCTACTACTGATGCTAAAACCGATTTACTACCTTTCTGTTTTGTAAGAAGGGCCTTTTCAACTATATTCTTGAATTCGTGCGTCATGGGTTAACCCTTCTATCCAACCACTTTTTCCAACTGTAAATTATTCATAAATGGTTGCTTATAGAGGCGTTGTCCGGTAGCTTGATATATTGCATTGGCAAGAGCTCCAACTGCGGGTGGCAATCCCGGCTCACCCAATCCGGTCGGATCGATGGTACTATCGATAAAAAAGACTTCGATCTCCTCAGGTGCCTGAGCATGCCGTATCAACTGATAACGATCGAAATTCGTTTCAACAGGGGCACCACCCTCGAAAGTCAACTGACTATATAAGGCATGACCGATTCCATCGATAACCCCACCCTGAATCATATTTTTAGCAGCATCCGGATTAACCACGATTCCACAGTCTACGGCACACCATACTTTTTTTACCTTAGGCTTACCATTGTCCAATACCACATCCATAACTTCCGCTACATAAGACGAATGGCAAAAATAAGCTGCTACCCCACGATAAATGCCAGGTGTAGTCTCACCCCAGTTAGACTTCTCCTTAACTAATTTCAAAACCCCAGCATAACGTTCCGGATCGTAGTCATTGTTTTCTCCAACCGGATTATTCATCGCTCGGTCAAAGAGTTCCAAACGAAAATCGATTGGGTCTTTTCCGGCTAGTTCAGCAACCTCGTCTAAAAAAGCCTGTTCAGCTCCTGCTGTAAAATGTGATCTTGGAGCTCTCCACGCGCCCGTGGTAACATTAGTTTTGGCATCAATTTTCTGAGCAGCGTAATTTTCAACTGTACCTGCTGGAAAACGATTAGGAAATACAGGACCTTCAGGTAATCCAGCTCCTTTTACACTAAATGCTATCAAATTATTATTCTCATCAAGTCCTGCTTTATACACCGACTGATAGGCCGGTCTGTAGGTTCCTTGTGTCATATCGTCTTCCCTGCTGTATATCAATTTTACAGGTCCTCCAATTTTTTTCGAAATAGCGGCTGCTTCCACACCAAAATGCACATACAGTCTTCTACCGAATCCTCCACCGATACGGGTCATGTTCACCGTAATATCTTCAACCGGTAAGTCCAATAATTTTGAAACAGAATCTTCAAGAGCTTTCGGTGTCTGCGTTGGACCTATAAGTTCGGCACTAGTTTCTGTGACATTTGCAAAGAAGTTCATTGGTTCCATGCAATTATGTGGCAGGAAAGGGGAACTATAGGTACGTTCTATTACTTTAACTGCTTTCGAGAAAGCCATATCCGGGTCGCCGTCTATTCTTTTTGCTCCCGCCTCACCGGATACTAAAGCCTCTGCTAAGGCATCGGCATGGCCATCCGAATTTTCAGGTTCAGAAACCACCTCCCAATTTGCTTTTAAAGCCTTTTTCGCTTTCATTAACTGCCATGTTGACTTGCCAACAATAGCGATAAGTTCAAAAAATCCTTTTTCATCAGACCAACTCTTGTCCGTAACTGAAGTATCGATAATAAAAGCGTCTGTTATTCCCGGCATATTTTTTATTTCCTCTTCATTAAAGTCGGTAACCTTCATTCCAAAAGCCGGTGGGTGTTGTATCATCGCCAGCTGCATACCCTCCTTTTTGAAGTCCAATCCATAAACAGGTTTGCCGGTTACAATTTTCAACCCATCCACATTTTTTTTACTTGTTCCTATCAATTGGAAATCGGTAATATCTTTTAACTCTATTTCTTCAGGCACTTCGATGCCTACAGCCTTCGAAGCAATCTCACCATAGGAAATGGTACGTTCTCCATTAATCTCCTTAATAATTCCTTTTTCAACCTCTAAATCAGAAACTGCAACGCCCCATTCTTTGGCTGCTGCCTCCAATAACATTCTTCTGCCTGTTGCACCAGCCATGCGTAATGCATTCCAACTCAACTTTATTGAGAGGCTGCCTCCCGCAAACTGATTTTGGTAAAATCCAGTATTTAAAGGTGCCTGCTCGACCACTACATTGTCCCAATCAACATCCAATTCCTCAGCGACAATCATTGGCATAGAGGTCCTTACATTCTGTCCTATCTCAGGATTTGGTGAATAGATCGTCACCATTCCTGTATCCCCTATTTTTATATATCCATTTATTTCAAACCATTCATTGGGAATGGCAACTTTTTCCTTTATTTTTTTATCTGACGTACACCCGGTGAACCAACTAAATCCTATGAGCATACCACCGCCAGCAGCTGCAGAAATCTTCAAAAATGAGCGACGATTATAGCGTGTCTTTATCTTTGTCATGATGTTTTGATTTAAAGTTTAGATGCAGTTTTAATCGCCTCTTTTATTCTTACGTAAGTCCCACATCTACAGATGTTTCCGCTCATGGCCGCATCGATATCCTCATCGGACGGTTCCGGATTGTTTTTTAATAAGGCCGCTGCACTCATTATTTGTCCAGTTTGACAATAGCCGCATTGTGCCACATCATGTTCAAGCCATGCCTGTTGCACCGGATGATCACCTGTTTCAGAAAGGCCTTCAATAGTGGTTATTTTCATTCCTTCAGCCTGCGATACCTGAAGCAAACAGCTCCTGATCGCATTTCCGTTTACATGGATCGTACAGGTTCCGCATTGACCAATGCCGCAACCATATTTTGTACCCATTAAATCCAGATGATCCCTCAGCACCCACATCAAAGGAGTGTCCGCATTTGCTTCGACAGAATGTGTCTTATCATTAATTTTTAAGTTGAAAATAGGCATAGTTATAAGTTTTATTAAATTTATGAAAAAAACACAAGACGGATGTATCTTTTAAGGGATAATTTGTTATTCACATTATTACAGAACTTAGGCTGCATTTATTATAAAGAAAAATGTTATGAGAAAATCGAAAGTCATAGGGCTTATTCTCGGGCCATTACTCTATAGTTTAATACGGGTATTTTTTCTTCCTGAAGGCTTAACAGATGAAGCCAATGGTGTACTTGCTTCCACTTCGTGGATTGCAATTTGGTGGATAACTGAGGCGATCCCAATTGCGGTTACGGCCTTACTTCCCATTATTTTATTTCCGCTGTCCGGAAGTTTGGAAATTGGTGCTACAACTGCATCATTCGGGCATAAATATGTCTTTTTGTATCTCGGTGGATTTATTATAGCACTCACTATTGAAAAATGGAACTTGCACAAGCGCATCGCCCTTAATATAATTAATGTTATAGGGTCAAATATTCAAAACATCATTCTTGGTTTTATGGTAGCCACGGCATTTCTTTCCATGTGGATTTCAAATACGGCAACCTCAGTAATGATGCTACCTATTGGCATTGCCATTGTAAAGCAATTAAAGGACAATCCGAAAACCAGAGTTGATGAAAATTTAATATTTGGGAAAGCGCTAATGCTCGCGATTGCTTATAGCGCGTCTATAGGTGGTATATCGACTTTAATTGGCACCCCTCCCAATTTAGTTCTAGCCGGCGTGATTTCTGAAATTTATGGCTATGAAATTACATTCTCACAGTGGTTTGTATTTGGTTTTCCCATATCCCTAATTTTACTTTTTATTTGTTGGAAGTATTTGACTTCCTTTGCCTTTAGCTTTAAACAAAAAGAGTTTCCCGGGGGTAAAGCAGAAATAAAAAGGTTGTTAAAGGGCCTTGGAAAGATGACCTATGAGGAAAAAGCAGTTTCAATAGTATTCGCCACAACAGCGTTTTGTTGGATAACACGTTCCTTAATTCTTCAAAAACTAATACCAGGCCTGGATGACACCATCATAGCCATCCTTTTCGCTGTTCTTTTGTTTCTTATTCCATCCAAAACAAAACATAAAAAATTAATTTCGTGGAAGGATACCCGAGATTTACCCTGGGGTATTATTTTATTATTCGGTGGTGGAATGGCTTTAGCAAAAGGTTTTGAAACCAGTGGTCTGGCTTTATGGATAGGGTCACAAATGACATCACTGATTGACTTAACTACATTGGTAATAATATTACTTTTAATTGCATCAGTAAATTTCCTAACAGAAATAACATCCAATTTGGCTACGACAGCCATGTTATTACCTGTTTTGGCACCACTGGCACTGACCATTGACATTCATCCCTTTATTCTAATGGTCGGTGCCGCTGTTGCTGCGTCTTGCGCTTTTATGCTTCCTGTAGCAACACCTCCAAATGCCGTTGTTTTTGGTTCCGGTTATTTACGTATCCCTGATATGGTAATAAAAGGTTTTATCATGAATTTGATCTCTATACTCATTTTAACCATTTTCGTTTTCTTTTTGTTACCGGAGCTATGGGATATAACAATTGAGGGGTTTCCAGAAGCTTTTAAAAAGGAGTCTTTAACTGAATAAATTCGAGTGCTCTCTTTTCATTATAATAGAAATTCTTTCTGTAAATAAAACCTGAATGTCCTCCATATTTCGTCATTTCAAGATACAAATGCATATTGTTTTTTGCCTCTTTTACCGGATAACACTCCGGGGACAGGAATGAGTCATTTAAAGCATTGATGATTAATGCCGGGATTTTAATATAAGGTAGAAATTGTAAACAACTGCTCTTTTCATAATAATCAAGAGCATCCTTAAAACCATGTGCCCTGGCCGTATAAACATCATCAAAGTCTTTCAAGGTTTTTATACGATTCATCTCCTGTAAGCTTAAAGCTTGAGGAAATTGACGTCGTTTTTCCTTCAGCCGCTTTAAAAGATCCATTAAAAATCGGTCATGAAATAATTTATTCTTTATCTTATGAAGTTCCTGGCACGATCCCCATAAACTGCACGGGACTGAAACGGCAATACCTGCTTTTACTTGTGGCCACAGTTCGCGACCTTCGCCTAAATATTTTAAAATAACATTAGCGCCCAGACTAATGCCTTTCAAATATATTGCTTCATATTTTTTAACAACAATGGCATGCCTGATAACTTCATCTAAATCCGCTGTGGATCCTGAATGATAGCTGTAATACTTTAAATTTTGCTCACCGCTACAACCCCTGAAATTGACACAAAGTGCATCCACCCCATTTTCATTAAACAATTTGGCCGGACCTGTAATGTAAGGCCGTTGACCATGGCCTTCAAGCCCATGGAGTAGGATTATCAATTTTTTGGTTTCTGTTTGAGAATAGCTCCAGTCTAAATCCAAAAAATCACCGTCAGAAAGTGTAATTCGTTCACGTTCCTGATCCAGTTTTACCTTTCTTATGAGTCCTGAATATACTGTTGAAACAAATCCATTTTTAAAATAAAACGGAGGATTGTAGTTGGGTTCTATTAACGGCATTTGAATTGATCAGATCTTAATATATTTTAACAGCATGGGTTTGGAACCTTCAATCTACTTCGAGTGACGTAAACTTAAATTTATTTCCATCAAATAGGCCTTTATCACTTAATTTTAATGATGGAATTACCAATAGAGCCATAAATGAGAGCGTCATGAAAGGCGCATTCAATTTTGAACCCAATTGCTTTGCTTTCTTGTCTAATTGTGCATAGGTTTTCCCTACCGTTTTAGCGTCTTGATCGCTCATTATTCCCGCTACAGGTAGTGGCATAACCCATTTCTCATTTTCTGAAACTACCGCAATGCCACCCTTGTTTTCAATAAGTAAATTAACCGCCCTACATATAGATTCATCACTGGCTCCAACAGCAATAATATTATGTGAATCATGCCCCACAGAGGAAGCTATTGCACCTTCCTTTAGACCAAAATTCTTTATAAATGCTATCGCGGGTTTCTGGTCTCTATAGCGATTTACCACGGTCATTTTTAACACATCTTTTTCAATGTTAGACACTAAATTTCCTTTTTCAAAAGTGGCATCTTCAATTAATTGATTCGTTACCAACTGACCATCCAAAGCTTCTATGACACGTATGTTGCTAGCCGAAGACAAAACCTTAAAATCGCTTAAATTCTTTTTTAGACAACTAAAATTATTAGGTTTTCTTAACGGAACAGATTTAATTAAGGATTTACCATTTTTAAAAACCAATTCACCTTTAATATAGGTCTGAACGGTCTTAAAAGTCCTGAGATCTTCAACAATTATAAAGTCTGCATCATCTCCGGTTTGAAGTAATCCGACATCCAGGTTGTAATGTTTCACAGGGTTTATACAAGCGGCTTGTAATACCTTGAACATATCAATTCCTCTGTCAACAGAGCGCTGACAGAGTTCATTAATATGACCTAGCAACAAATCGTCTGGATGTTTATCATCACTACAGAACATCATATTTTCATAATGTTTTGGTAAGAGATCAACGAGCGCGTCAAAGTTTTTGGCTGCACTGCCTTCACGAATCAACACCTTCATTCCCTTTTCAAGTTTTTCTAATGCTTCATCATATGTAAAGCATTCATGGTCTGTGGAAATGCCCGCATCAATATATTTTGAAATAGCGTCTCCCTTTAAACCCGGCGCGTGTCCATCCACCGGTTTCTTGAAATACTTTGCCCAGGTGAGTTTTTTGAGAACTTCAACGTCATCAAGCAGGACACCGGGGTAATTCATCATTTCGGCTAAATATTTAACATCGGGATCACTTAAAAGTATCTTTATATCTTCTGAATCAATTACTGCACCAGCAGATTCGAATCCAGTGGCCGGCACACAGCTTGGTGCTCCGAAATTGAATTTGAATGGAACTTGCTTGCCATTTTCAATCATAAATTTAACACCATCTATACCCAGTACATTGGCAATTTCATGAGGATCCGAAACGGTGGCAACAGTGCCATGGGTAACCGCTATCCTTGCAAATTCACTGGGCACCAACATGGAACTTTCTATATGGATATGGGCATCAATAAATCCTGGCATGATATAGTTGCTGCTATCGTGTTGCTTTTCAACTATGGCTGTTATTTTACCATCGTTTATCTGCATCTCACCCTTGTAAATACGCCTACTGCTAATATCGACTATTTGTCCTTGTAATTTCATTTTGATTATTTATTCGGGACATCTCTGTTTCGAGATCAATTTTTTAAACTTATTTTTAAAATGTTTTGGGTGTTCTTACTTACTTTAAATCTATTATCCGCTCTTTTTCCTACTATCCATACAATGTCATTTTCAGAACACAACAACCATGTGTTTTCCTTTTCTATCAATGAGAATTTTTCATCTTTAAAGAATTTGCTTAATTTTTTTTTCCCATTCATTCCAAAAGGGTAAAAATAATCGCCTTCCCTACCTCGGCGTAAAACTAAGGGAAAACAGAGGCTGTCCTTATCAACAAAGATGGTATTGGAATCGGATTTTGAAATTTTATCAACAACTTCGAAAGATAATGTGCCAAACGGGGTATCAACCTCTTTTTCAACATCAGAAATAGCAATGGCCTGATAAGGTTTTGACTCTAATTTACTGAGCAGTAAATGCTCCCGATTCTTTAACAAACGATGTGTTTTTGAAAGCACATATTTTCCAGTTTCCGCATCCAGTAAATTGGTGACGTCATGCCACTCCGAAAATCCATAAGTTTTCAAGATCTCGAATAAATATACACTTGGATGAGATAACTTCTTAAATTCTGAAACTTTGTAAGCGATGACGTCTTTATCGACATAAGCTACCGCAGTCTCTAAAAAGTGATTAATATGATCTTGAACCAAGAAAGCGGCGTCATTCAAATTATTTAAGGTCATCTGAAAACTTTGCAACAGGCTCGGATTGACCTCCTTTAAAATAGGAATGACATCGTGTCGCAATTTGTTTCTTAAATACTTAACCGATCTATTACTGCTATCGTCACGCCATTTAATCTTATTATTGATTGCAAAATCTCGAAGAGCCGCTCTGGAAAAAGGCAATAGCGGTCTCACAAATACATCCTTAACTTCTGGGATTCCTGTTAATCCAGCCAACCCTGTTCCCCTAGTAAAATTGATTAGAAAGGTTTCTAAGTTATCGTCGGCATGATGAGCGGTAAGAATATAATCGAATTGCAATTGACTGGCCAATTCTTTAAACCAGTTATAACGTAATTCTCTGGCTGCCATTTGAATTGACCGCTTTTGTTTTTTGGCATAATCTATTGTGTCAAAACTTTCAACAAAAACTTCCAACTCCAGATCCTCTGCAAGGTCTAATACAAAGGATTCGTCTGCTTCACTTTCTTCGCCACGCAAGTTAAAATTGCAATGTGCCAAGGCGATGTTTAACCGAAGCTTATAACACAGATGCGTTAATACCACACTATCCATACCTCCTGAAATAGCAATAAGAATTTTGCTATTTCTTAAAAAAGGGAATCGATTTTCAATATGGTTTTTAAAACCCATTAACATGGATTCAAATATACAATATTTCCGATTTAAAAGACGTGATTCTATATGCAATGAAATGACAAATATCATATATAATTGGGATCTGTTTTGTAACTTTAAGGTATGACTTTAATACCCTTTAGATATGAGTACTTTAGATAAACTAAATGATAAGTCCACTGAAAAGAATTTCAATAAAAGAGTGTTTTCTGTTAGCCAACATTTAAGGGCTTATGTGAATCATAGACTTTACATTGCCGAATCGACAGGGATTATCCCTAAAAATATGTATAATTCAGCTGATTTAATCGACGAGGCCATCGCAAAATTTTACGAAAAAGGTTATAATATTGATGATGATTCTTTGGCAATCAAGCTCAAACTATTTAGAATTGTCGACGCCGAATTAGACAATCTCTTTGTAAAAGAAGCTTTTCACAAAGATACGCTAAGCACGAATGATATATTACACGAAGAATTAGACGGATTAATTGAAAAGTACACTGTTGATGAGGATTTTGATTTTATTATGAATGAAGAATTAAATGATATATCCTATAAGCAAAACAGTAAACACAAACATGTTTTTGTATACGATGATAACAATGCCTCGATTGCCCATGCATTCGATATTGAGAATATAAGCTCCTTATCGAAAAAGAATACACTTGGGAAATTCTACACGACAACACCTTTAAGTTTATCGGGTATTGTGGATCTATTTGTATTTGGCAGATTGAACTATAATGACATTGCCAAGGTTAAAAATATTGAATCTAAATATGTAGAACGCATTCTGGCAAGAGCCATGGAGTCTTTAAAAAGTCATCTGGATTAATTCTCAAGAACTGTCCGCATGGCTTTAGCCTTTATTAAGCACTCCTCATATTCTTTTAATGGATTGCTTTTTGATGTGATGGCACCACCAACTGAATAGGACACATATCTGTTCGTTGCGTTATATAGAATACTGCGGATAACGACATTAAAATCGAAATCCCCTTCCGGCGAAATATACCCAATTGCACCAGAGTAAACGCCACGTTTCGTTTCCTCAAGGGCTTCTATTATGCGCATGGCTGAAATTTTTGGAGCGCCGGTCATACTGCCCATTGGAAAGGTATTTTCAAGGATATCAACCGGATGGGTATCTGAATCGACCTTCGCCGTGACGGTTGAGATCATTTGATGGACTTGATTAAAGGTATAGATATTACAAAGCTCGTCAACCCTCACACTTCCTTTAATTGCAATTTTAGATAGATCATTTCGCACCAAATCGACAATCATTATATTTTCGCTACGTTCTTTGGAATCATTTGCTAAAGCCGTTTTATATAAGGAGTCTAAATGTAAATCCTGAGATCTTCTTGCTGTCCCCTTAATAGGTTGAGAAAGCACCCTTAAGCCTTCTTTCTTGAGGTAACGTTCGGGAGACGCACTAAGAACGTAATTATTGCCCGTTTTCATGAATGTTGCGAATGGGGGCTTTGAAATTTTATTGAGTTTAATGTAAGTTTCAAGTGGATCAATTCGTGTATTTTCAGCATAAAACTCCTGACAAAAATTCGCTTCATATATATCTCCTCTATGGATATGTGCGAGCATTTGTGTTACCTTTTCAAAATAAGCATCCTTATGAATACGAAGTTTTATTTTAATGTTTTTTTTAGCAGGATGGTTTTGGGGTTCAGTGTAGTCATAAATCTTCCTTAAATCTTCCTCGATGTCATTTTCAACACATTTAAGATACTTAATTTCAAGTCTATGATCTTTTATTAAAAATAATTTCTTAGGCTGAAAAAAATATAAGTCGGGAAATTTAAGTCCATCGAAATTAGTTGATGACAAATCTTCGACGGCATTCTTTAAATCATACGTCAAATAACCAAAAATCCAATCCTTGGTATTGCTCTGATAGGCCCTTAGTTTCTGAAATGCCTGATGGTAACTCGTTTTAATGTTCGAAAATGCATCAACTGCAAGAACAGCATCATAATTTGAGTAGTCTTGAATGTAACTGTTTGAATCCAGCCAAATGACATCATCAAATTGTTGGGACCAAAGCAGTAATTGATTTTTAAAATTCTCAACGGACTCTAATCGAATGGTTTTTACGCTTCTCAAATACATGTGGTTATGCCGTAAAGTTAAGGAGATTACTCAAAAAAAATAAGTATTTTGTAATGCTATCTAAACCAAAATTGATGTATTCTTTAAAAAACGACCTCCTTGAAATTAGCGTAAAAAGCATTGGTGCTGAACTTTGTAAAATTACATCTGTAAGATTTGGAACAGAATTTATGTGGAATGGCAATCCAGAAGTGTGGAGTGGATTTTCGCCTGTACTATTCCCCATAATTGGGGCTTTAAAAAATGGATCTTACATTTATGACAATAACATGTATAGCCTCCCTAAACATGGTTTTATAAGACATAATAAGGATATGGTAAAGCTCGCGCAAACCGACAGCAGCCTAACTTTTATCCTAAGACATGACAACAATCTTTTAAAATCATATCCTTTTAAATTTGAATTTAATATCGGGTATGAACTCATCGGAAATAGCATACAAATCACACATAAGATTAAAAACTGTGATCACAAAACCATGTACTTTTCAGTTGGCGGGCATCCTGCTTTCAAATGTCCTATTTTTCAAGATGAACGATATGAGGATTACTTACTCGAATTTGAATGTATTGAGACCGTTAATACCCATTTAATCAACATGGATAATGGACTAATTTCCCATCGAACACAACCCATGTTAATTCGGTCGAATACATTGCAACTATCTCATGATCTATTTAACAAGGATGCCCTGGTTTTTAAGGATTTGAAATCAAGAAAAGTAACTTTGAAAAGCCTCAAAAATGGTGATATAGTAACAGTTCGCTTTCCTGATTTCCCATTTTTGGGAATATGGGCCAAACCTGAGGGGGATTATGTTTGTATTGAGCCTTGGCTGGGTATTGCAGATAGCGAAGGCACAGATCAGAATCTTGAAACCAAAGTAGGCATTTTATCATTAGAGCCCAATAACACCTTCAACGCCGTTTATACCATAGAAATAAACAAGATGCACTTGGTGTAATAAATTAATGGTAGCTTTGCTGTTCAAATTGTGACTGTGACATTTTCTGATTTAAATTTAAATACACCTCTTTTAAATGCCTTAGAAGACTTAAGATTTTCAAGGCCTACTCCTATACAGGAAGCTGCATTTAATCCCGTCTCTTCCGGAAGAGATACCGTTGGAATTGCACAAACTGGAACTGGTAAAACCTTTGCCTATTTGCTCCCTGTTTTGAGACATTTAAAATTTTCGGAGCAGGACAACCCGCGCGTTTTGATTTTAGTACCAACCCGTGAACTTGTCTTACAAATAGTTGAAGAAACAGAAAAACTCTCAAAATACATCAATAATCGCGTTTTGGGGGTCTATGGCGGTACTAATATCAATACGCAAAAACAATCCGTTGCTGAAGGATTGGATATATTAGTCGCCACACCTGGGCGTTTGTATGATTTGGCCATGAGTCGGGTACTTCAATTAAAATCAATTCAGAAATTGGTGATTGACGAGGTGGATGTCATGCTTGATTTAGGATTTAGACATCAACTCCTCAATATCTTTGACATCCTGCCGAAACGTAGACAAAATATTATGTTTTCGGCTACAATGACCCATGATGTAGATACATTGATAAATGATTTCTTCAATGCACCTCAACGCATTTCAATAGCGGTATCGGGAACACCTCTAAAAAACATAACACAAAGTCGATACAATGTGTTGAACTTTCATACAAAGATCAATTTATTGGCCCACTTGTTAGAGGATTCTGAAATATTTAAAAAGGTTTTGATTTTTGTTTCACAAAAACGCCTGGCAGATCGTTTGTTTGAAAACATGGATCAATTGTTTCCAGATGATGTATGTGTTATCCATTCAAATAAATCTCAAAATTACCGGTTACAAAGTATTAAGGCCTTTGAAAGAGGAGAAAAACGCATTATTATAGCTACCGATATCATGGCTCGTGGCCTGGATATTGACGATATCTCACATGTTATTAATTTCGACACACCTGAATTTCCCGAAAATTATATGCACCGCATCGGAAGAACGGGACGTGCCAAAAGTAAAGGTGTATCAATTATATTATCTACAGAAAAAGAGCAAGAGGCATTGCAACGTATTGAAAATTTAATGAATATGAGAATCCCTTTATTGCAATTTCCATCAACCGTTGAAATTTCAACAGATCTAATTGAAGAGGAACGGCCGAAAGTAAAAGAACATCATAACCCTTTAAGATATACAGAGGACGATATACCTGGTCCGGCGTTTCATGAAAAAAAAGCAAAAAATAAAAAAGAGAATTTAGGCGGTAAATACCAAAGGGAAATTACTAAAAAGTATAAAAAGCCGAAAACACGAGGTGATAAAAATTTTAAAAGAAGATTTAAAAAGAAATAAGCCGTAAGAAAACCTACGTACACCTATTTTGAGCAATAATTCAGAATTCATTTTGAATTTTCTTTTTTTCAGCCCTTTACTAACTCCGAAATTACCTTACCGCAGCGTGGTACGATGACAGTAAATTAACTTCATGCAATTTTCAATTCATATCTTTTTTGGTTTTACGTTGACAATCTGAATACAGTAAACTACATTTGCCAGAATTAAAAAAATTGATTTCCTGATGAAAAACACAGTTTTAACCTCTACCCATGAAGCGCTTGGAGCGAAAATGATACCTTTTGCGGGATTTAATATGCCGGTTCAATATGAAGGGGTTAATGTAGAACATGAAACCGTACGTAATGCCGTTGGCGTATTCGATGTTTCCCATATGGGAGAATTTCTGATTGAAGGCGAACATGCATTGGAATTGATTCAAAAAGTATCCAGTAACGATGCATCCAAGCTCACTGTTGGTAAAGCCCAGTACAGTTGTCTACCAAATGAAACTGGAGGTATTGTTGATGATTTAATCATCTATCGTGTCAAAGAGGATTCTTATTTATTGGTTGTCAATGCAAGCAATATTGACAAGGATTGGAACTGGATTCAATCCAAGAATGATGTTAATGCTAAGATGAGAAATCTAAGTAATGCTTATTCTTTACTTGCCATTCAAGGCCCAAAAGCGATTGAAGCCATGCAAAGTTTAACTGGACAGGACTTGTCGGCAATAAAATTCTACAATTTCGTAATTGGTGATTTTGCAGGTATAAATGATGTGATCATATCAGCTACAGGCTATACCGGGAGCGGGGGATTTGAAATTTATTGTAAAAACAGTGAAGTAAAACAAATCTGGGACAAGGTTTTGAAGGCAGGCGCGAAATTTGGAATCAAACCCATTGGTTTGGCAGCACGTGATACATTACGCCTGGAAATGGGTTATTGCCTTTACGGAAACGACATTGACGATACGACCTCCCCAATTGAAGCTGGTTTGGGATGGATTACGAAATTCAATAAAGACTTTACGAACTCAGAAGCCTTAAAAAAAGAAAAAGAAAATGGACCAAATCGTAAACTTGTTGCTTTCGAATTGGACGAACGAGGCATACCGCGACAAGGATACGAAATTGTTGACCAAAACAATCAGATTATCGGTCGAGTAACCTCAGGCACAATGTCACCGTCCTTAGGAAAAGGCATTGGCTTGGGATATGTACCTTCCGATCAGGCTGCTTTAGGGAATAAAATAAAAATTAAAATTCGGAAAAACAGCGTACCGGCAACGCTAGTGAAGTTACCATTTTATAAATATTAGAAAAAGTATTCGTTTAAATGAAATCGCGGGAAATAGATGGGAAACATAAAATTTTAATATTGGGAGCCAGTGGTTTTTTGGGTAATGCCATTTACCGGGAACTTTGCTCCTACTTCAGAACCTTCGGAACCTATCGCATTTCCAATAGTACCTATGAAAAGAACCATCATTTTTTTCAGTATAATTTTGAAGAAGATGACATCTATGAAATTCTCGACATTGTAAACCCAACTATTATAATTTCAGCTCTTAGAGGTGATTTCTCCAAACAGGTATTACTGCATCAGCATCTTGCAGAATACGTATTCTCAAAAAAGGTAAAGCTCATTTTTCTGTCCTCAGCCAATGTATTTGATGCATACAGCAAATACCCGAGTTACGAAACCGACAAGACTTACAGTAAAAGTATATATGGTCATTTTAAAATTAAAATTGAAAATATGCTCTTACGTTTGCCCAAGGGCCTCGCGACGATTATACGATTACCCATGGTATTTGGAAGTCAATCACCTCGAGTACTTGAAATAATTCAGTGCATAAAGGATAATGAACCCATTGAGATATTTCCGAATCTCATAATGAACGTGACTTCCGATAACAAGTTAACCCAGCAAATACATTACATGATCAATAGAAACAAATCAGGTGTTTTTCACCTAGGAAGCTCTGATTTAGTCCATCATGATGACTTCATAAAGGAAATTGTTAAGACCAGGGAACCCGAAAATAAAGTGCTTTATAAACGCGTGTATACCACCAACGATGACAGATATTTAGCGGTATTACCAAAATATAATAAACTCCCAAAACATCTTCAGATTAATAGTCAGGACATTTTAAATACATTAAAAATATAATTGAATTTAAGACTTGAATTCAGTACATTGGATATTCAATTAATAAAGAAATAAATTATGAGCAAGCTTTCGGAACAAGACATTGAAAAGCGATTACTTCACTTCCCGGATTGGGAATATTACGATAGGGCTATTCATGCCGAATTTGAATTTGAAAATTTTAAGGATTGTTTTAGTGCAATGAGTCGCATTGCTTTTGAATGTGAGGCTCTGAATCACCATCCAAATTGGAGTAATGTATACAATGTATTGACCATATCGCTATCAACTCATGACGCAAATGGAGTTACCGATAAGGATTTTAAACTGGCCGAAGCTATTGAGTCGATAGTTGAAGTGGAAGAATAATTTTATTTTGTGATAAAAAAATCATTTTTATTTTCGCCATGGCGATATTTTCGTTATTGGATGAAATTTTAAATACTGAATTATGGGTAGAGCTTTCGAATTTAGAAAAGCAAGAAAATTAAAACGTTGGTCTGCTATGAGCAAGGCCTTTACGCGTATTGGCAAAGATATTGTAATGGCAGTAAAGGAAGGTGGACCAGATCCGGATAGTAATTCAAGATTAAGAGCGGTCATTCAGAATGCCAAATCGGTAAACATGCCTAAGGACAACATTGAACGGGCCATAAAACGGGCCACTGATAAAAGTCAAGGCGATTACAAAGAAGTCATTTTCGAGGGTTATGCACCTCATGGCATTGCAATTTTAGTGGAGACCGCCACCGATAACAATACAAGGACCGTTGCCAATGTCCGAAGCTATTTTAATAAATGTGACGGCAGTCTGGGTACATCAGGTTCTGTAGTATTTATGTTCGACCACACGTGTAATTTCAGAATTAATGGCGACGGATTAAATCCTGAAGAGTTGGAACTTGATTTTATCGATTACGGTGCAGAAGAAGTTTTCGTAGATGATGACGGTATTTTGATATATGCCCCATTTGAAAGTTTTGGTGCCATTCAGGCAGAACTGGAAAATCGCAATATCGAAATTCTATCTTCCGGGTTTGAAAGAATCCCTCAGGTCACTAAAAAATTATCTCCCGAACAGGCCGAAGATGTTGAAAAGTTGCTTGAAAAGCTTGAGGAAGACGACGATGTTCAGAACGTATACCATACCATGGAAGAAAATACGGAATAATTAGTTCAGTGACTCTAAAAACAGTTCCAACACCTCATTAAAAGCTTGAGGGCGATCAGCGAACACAGCATGTCCTGTATTATTAACAATATCGATTTGCATTTTTGGCCAACGTTGTCTTGCTTCATCAGCGAGATCAATTGCCCATGATTGCGATGATAATATATACTGTATTGGTCTGTTAAATTGATCTACTACAGGTCTTAAGTCCCGTTCTTCTAAATGCATAAGATTCGATAATAATGTAACAGCGCTATTAGTCGGTGTTTGCATTAAATTTTCCGTCAGCGTTTCGAAATAACTTTCCGGTTTTTCGTTCTGGTAAAAACGCCTTATCCAATTGTTAGTCCAATTTATCCTATCTTGCTGTATTCCTCTCATCCATGCACTCCAAAAAGGTTCGGAAGGATGCTGTACTCGAGCGGGTTCATCTAAACCGATATACATATCTACCAAAACTATAGCTTTTATGCGATCGAGATCATTTTCCTTAACGAGAGTCAAGGTTTCCAAGGCGCCCAACGACCATCCAATCACGACTACCTTTTTAGGATCTAAATGCTTGATTAATTCATGAATATCTAAGCTTCTTCTGAACAAATAATGCCCATCTGATGGTTTATCTGATTGTCCCTGCGAACGCGGATCTAAGGCCACAACATGATATTTATTCTGAAAATAATGAAGCTGATATTCCCAAATCATCGCTGGACATAAAAATCCAGGAATAAACAAAAGTGTCAGATCATTATCATTATTTGATTCCAGATAATGCAGCTTCACCTTATCACTTGTGAAAAAATAATGGTCTTCTATTGGGGATTGAGCAGGCAAAAGTTGAAAAATAATCCCTACAACACATGTTAAAAAGGTCCTATTGTTACAATTCATCCTGATTAGATATTTTGCTCAAATTACTAAAAATTTAAGCTTAACCATACTGTTTTAAAAAACACGCAAAACCTTTAACATTTTATTGAGATATGAATTAGAGCAATCTTTATATTTTAGCGTGATTTAAAAAAAATGTTTAAGAAAAAATTTGAAATAGAATGAAACGCCTTGTTCAACTTTGTTTAGTACTTCTAGCTGGGTTAATTTTGTTGCCTTTAAAGACTGATGCTCAGAACAAAAAGAAAAGAAGAAAAGGAGATGCTGTAGAAGCTACTGCTGCTGTTCCTGAAAAAAAATCTAAAGAGAAAACCATTGAGGAACTCACGAAATCCTCCAGACCTATTGATGGATTGTTTAAAATTTATCGAGATACGATTACCGGAGATGTACAAATGGTCATATCGGAGGATCAAATAGGTAAAGAATATATTCATTTCGCACAGATTGCGGATGGTGTCATGGACGCTGGAAGAATGAATCGTGGATCCTATAAAAGTTCAAAAATATTTAAAATAGAGAAGTTTTTCGATAAAATAGAGTTTAGTGTACAAAATACATCCTTTTATTTCGACCCAGAAAGTCCGCTTTCAAAATCAAAAGATGCGAATATCAGCGAAGGGCTTTTAGAAAGTTTGAAGATAGAAGCACATGACAAAGAGGAAGGGCTTTATTTGATAAAGGCCAATGATCTGTTTTTAAAGGAAACCCTTGAGCAAATTAAGCCAGCTTCAAGACCTGGTGGATCTCCAACAGATTTTAAATTGGGAGGACTGGATAAATCCAAAAGTAAGATTAGAACGATAAATAATTATCCTGAAAACACAAATATTGAAGTGGAATATGTGTATTCCAGCCCATCGGTATTAAATCGAGGTTCGAATGCACTGGCAGATGGTAGAAATGTAACCATAAAGGTATACCATGCCTTGATTGCCATGCCGGACAATGATTATGAGCCGAGATTTGATGATCCAAGAGTTGGTTATTTTACAACACAAGTAGATGATCAAACCTCGACTTCCGCGACACCTTACAGGGATTTAGTGCATCGTTGGAATTTGAAAAAGAAAGATCCCGATGCCGCACTTTCCGAGCCAGTTGAGCCTATTACATGGTGGATGGAAAATTCTACACCACATGAATGGCGTGAAACCATTAAAGAAGGTGTATTACAATGGAATAAAGCTTTTGAAAAGGCTGGTTTTAAAAATGCTATGGTTGTGAAACAGCAACCGGATGATGCCACTTGGGATGCCGGAGATATTCGGTACAATGTGTTGCGATGGACCTCTTCTCCCCGACCTCCATTTGGTGGCTATGGTCCTAGCTTTGTTAACCCCAGAACCGGTGAGATTTTAGGAGCAGATATCATGCTTGAGTTTGTTCATTTTACGAACAGGGTTTTTTATGATAAGGTATATGAGATGGCTTCATTGGAAGAACCTTTTAACAATAATGCTACTAATCATAACGATTTTAATAGTTATTGTTCATTTTCTGATGCCATGCATAAAGATATGATGTTTGGTAACTCTGTTTTAATGGCTTCGGGGGCATCAGATTTTGAAATGGAACGATTGAAAAGAGAAGCTATGTTGGCTTTGATAATGCATGAAGTCGGTCATACCTTAGGACTGAATCATAACATGAAAGCCAGTCAGTTATTTTCACCTGAGGAATTAGCGAATCCGGAATTTATTGAGGGTAAATGCTTAACGGCTTCTGTGATGGATTATGCAACCCTAAATATCACTAAAGATAGATCCAGGCAGGGGCAGTATGACGATGTCACTGTTGGTCCCTATGATATTTGGGCCATTCAGTTTGGATATTCCCCTTTTAAAACTGAAGAGGATAAAATAAAATTACTGAACAGATCTACAGAACCAGAGCTTATATTTGGAAATGATGCTGATGATATGCGCTCTCCCGGAAAAGCCATTGATCCTAGAGTCATGACCAACGACCAATCCAGTGATGCTATCACTTATGCTATTGATCGTATGGACCTGGCTGATGATTTGTTGAAAACAGCAAAAGAAAAATTTATAAAAGATGGTAAATCTTATCATGAGTTAAGGCGGGTTTATCTTCTTCTTAGCGGACAAAAAGCCGGAGCTGCCAATATCATTTCGAGATACATCGGTGGTGTATATGTCGATCGTGCTATGGCAGGACAAGACGGTGGCACTCAGCCCTACACTCCTGTTAGTTTAAACGATCAAAAACGTGCGATGCAAGCATTAGAGGATTATGTTTTTGCTCCAGATGCCTTTAAGGTGTCAGGAGATCTTTATAATTATTTAGCTATGCAACGAAGGGGTTTCAATTTTAGAAGTGAACCTGAAGATCCCAAAATTCATAAACAGGTTTTAACCTACCAGAAGAATGTTCTAAACCATATTCTGCACCCAAACACTTTACAGCGGATTTCAGACTCCCAACTTTATGGAAATGAATATTCCATATCTACTTTCATGACAGATTTAAACAATGCTATTTTCAAGGCCGATATTTATGGTAACGTCAATTCGTTTAGGCAAAATCTCCAAATTGAATATACCAATTACCTGATAAAAATGCTAACTGGAAAACAGAAAGACAATTATCCCAATAATGTGAAATCGATGGCACTTTATAACTTGAAGACGATTCGTTCCATGGCCTCCCCAACAGGTAATATTGTTTCAAAAGCTCACAAACACCATTTAAGAACTATAATCGACAACGCTTTGAAAGAATTGAAATAAACACAACATGAGCAATTAAAAAAAGCTACTTCATTATGAAGTAGCTTTTCTTTTTCTTTTTATAGTATATGTTTCTTTTTAGGGACAATAAATTGTTTACTTTATGTTTCATCTACTATGGTAAAGTAATAAAACAATATCCATGCCAACCCTCCCATTTTCTTAAGAAAATTTAGGTATTTTTCCCTGCACACCTTTGAAAAAATCGTACATATAATTAAAATCGGATTCCATATCCTCGGTGGGATAAAATGGTTCTGAAATTTTGTTCTGTTTATTCTTAAAATCCAGTGTAAACATAATTATTGGGACCTTGGCTTCCTTGGCTATATAATAAAATCCCGTACGCCATTTTGTCACCTTTTTCCGAGTCCCTTCAGGAGCCATTGCCATTCTAAATTCTTTCTTTTCTCCAAACAATTTGGCAATTGCATTTACCTTATTTTCCTTGGTGTGTCTATCTATTGGTGAACCTCCTAGCGATCTTAAGATCCATCCCAAAGGAAAAACAAAGAGTTCTTTTTTACCCACAAAATGCACTTTTATATTTAAGACCGTCCTCAACAGAATTCCAATATAAAAGTCATGCCAGCTGGTGTGCGGTACGCCAATGATAACAGCTTTTTTTATTGAATCTTTAGAGAAATTGGTGTTCCCAACAATTTTCCAACCCAATATTTTAAAATAAATAAATTTGGCCAGCCATTGCATATTACATTTTCAAATAAAGTTGTTTTAGCTGCTTCGAACTTATTTTCCTTCTCCAGTTCTTACCCAGTGCATTTTCCCATAGCGGTTCCAGACGCAGTGCCATATCTATCATCGCATCCATTTGTTCTTCATTTAAATCAGTGCAAACTCCCTTTGGCAATTGGATACCTTGTTTCTTTTTCATCGCCTTGAAAAGGGCAACACCTTTTGGGTAAAATTCTTCCAATTGATCAAAGACGATACAGTTACCAATACCATGCTTAATTCCTAAAACATAGGACAAACCATAGCTCATAGCATGAGCTATTCCAACTTGCGAATACACAATGCTCATGCCGCCGTGCCATGAAGCCATCATCAATTTGTCCTCGGCTTCTTCTTTACTCAAATCTGTATCATTTAGAAAAACCTCTTTACATAGGTCAAATGCCATTTCCCCATAACTCTTGCTAAAAGCATTTAAATACGTGCCTTGTAAGGACTCTACCGAATGTATAAAACAGTCCATTCCAGTATAAAACCATTGCTCCCTGGGGACACTTCTGGTTAATTCCGGATCTAAAAGAACTTGATCAAAAGGTGTATAATCTGAATTGATACCTAGTTTTTTTTCAGGACCTGTTAAAACCGTTGTTCTTGAGACTTCGGCACCGGTACCCGAAAGTGTCGGGATACCCACGTGATATAAACCCGGATTTTTAACCAGATCCCATCCTTGATACGATTTAGTTTCTCCTTCGTTGGTTAGCATAATAGCAACAGCCTTAGCTATATCTAGCATACTCCCTCCTCCAATTCCAATAATTCCTGATGGCCTTTCCTTTGTGCTTAGGATAATATCTTCAACCAAGTTGTCGACTTGCGTGGTTTTGGGTTCTTCTTCCGTGGAGATGTATATTATTCTATCATCATAAGACAACAAAATACGAGACGTAAGCCAAGAATTACTTTTAAATACATCATCCACCAAATAAATAAATGGTGCATCCATGCTTAATCGTTTTGGGGCAATGATTTCATTTAACTGATTGAAACTACCTCTGCCAAAAATCACTCTTGGCACCATTGGAAAGTTCTTGTAATTCATTTAATTTGTTTTCCTTCTACAAAAATGTAAAAATAATTTTTATATAATTTTTATTACAAAAAAGAGAACTGTTTTTTTCTATCTCTATTAAACATAATGATGTTAATCCAGCAAGTTTAAAAGTTCTCTTAAACTATTTAAAGTTTTGTATGCTTTACCGTTAGTTTCCTTTTCTGAAACTTGCTCATGGGCCCATGTGGTATGAAATGGAATGTGTATGGCATTTGCTTTTAAATTAACCAAAGGTAAAATATCTGATTTTAAAGAGTTACCTATCATTAAAAATTGGGATGGTTCAATATCGAGATGGTTTAACAACTTAGAATAATTGGCTTCTTTTTTGTCGCTCAATACCTCAATGTGATGGAAGTAATCCATTAATCCTGATTTTACAAGCTTACGCTCCTGGTCCAATAAATCACCTTTAGTAGCTAAGATTAATCTATATTTGGTTGACAATACCTTCAGGACCTCCTCCACACCATCTAACAGTTCAACTGGCTTATCAAGCATGGACTTACCAATATTTAAAATAGCTTCTATGGTTTTGGTATTGACATTATAATTGGATAACTGTAAAGCGCTTTCAACCATTGAGAGGACAAATGCTTTAATCCCATAGCCATAGAGTTCCAAATTATCAATCTCAATCTTAAACAGTTCCTGGTCTATTTTATTTGGTGTTTCATATTCGGACAGCAATTTCGCAAATTCAAGCTCAGCCTCTCTAAAATAGGTTTCATTCACCCATAGCGTATCGTCGGCATCGAATCCAATGACCTTTATATTTTCATATTCTTTATCCACAACTCTAATTTTTATTTTTTAAGTTTAAATACAAATTATTTCCACAGCCTATTGGCACGATCTAAATCTTCCGGCGTATCGATTTCAATACCCTCTACTGAAGTTTCCACCATTTTAATTCGTTTTCCATATTCTAAGTATCGGATGCATTCTATTTTTTCTGAAGCTTCAAGTGATCGCATGGGTAAGCGGTAAAAATCGAGAATGGCCTCTTTTCTAAATGCATAAACCCCTTTATGCTTATAATATTTTACACCGACATCAGGATCTCGAGGATAAGGTATCGGACTTCTGGAAAAATAAAGGGCGAAATTGTTCTGGTCTACAATGACTTTAACCGTGTTAGGATTATTAATCTCTGCTTTGTCTTCAATATGAACCATCAGTGAGGCCAAATCGACTTCTTTTCTAGAATCATTTTTGAATACATCAATTAACTTCCCCAGTGATTCCTTCTCAGTAAAAGGTTCATCCCCCTGAACGTTAATTACAATATCGATATTCATATCTTCAACGGCCTCTGCTATTCTATCACTGCCACAATCGTGTTCTTTTTTACTCATTATAGCCTTACCACCATGCGATGTTATTTCTTTATAAATAATATCACTATCCGTTACAACGAATACATCATCGAATAAATTAGTTGCAACGGTGGCCTCATAGGTTCTAACAATTACCGATTTACCACCAAGGTCCTGCATAAGTTTCCCCGGAAAGCGGGATGCTGCATATCGCGCTGGAATCATTGATATTATCTTCATGAATTTAATTTTGTTCGGATATGTTTATATTGTTTTATTTCAAAAAATATATGTGTTAATACTCAAAAAAACTTGATTAATCCAATTTTAATCTGAGATCAAACCTTTGTTTAAAAACAGAATTTCTATTTTATCTAAATTTCAAAAAAATCGTCTTTAAAACCAATAAGATACAATTTTTCTTTAGCCCTGGTCACAGCAGTATACAACCAACGCAAATACTCTTTATCTATCCCATTCGGTAAATAAGGTTGTTCTACAAATACCGTATCCCATTGTCCACCTTGCGATTTATGACACGTTATTGCATATGAAAACTTAACCTGAAGTGCATTGAAATGCTTGCTTCCTTTTATTTTTAAAAACTTTTTATAATTACTACTCTCATTCTCAAAATCTTTCATAACCTCCTGATACAATCTATTGGAATCCTCATAGGATAGTGAAGGCGTTTCGGCTTTAATGGTATCTAATAGAAGTACGGTCTCAAAAGGTCGCATTTTTGGATAATCAACCATTCTAATTTTAACTTCAGCAAATCTAAAACCATAGAGCGATTCCAATTTAAAAATTTCTAACACCTCAATAATATCTCCATTGGCTATAAATCCTGCCTCTGTTGTCGCTTTTATCCAAAAATAATTATTCTTTACAACCATTAAATAATCCCCAGGAGTAATCTCATTGTCATTAAATAGAATTCGATTTCGTATTTGTTCATTATATAAATTAGCTCGCTTGTTACTTCTGACAATTATTGTGGTTTCTTCGTTACCCAGATTGGTGTATGCGTCGTTTATGGCATCCATTATTTCATGTCCATCTAATAACCTAATAATATCGTTATAGCCATTGAGGTTAAATTTAAATCTATCGTAAAATGAACGGGATAACACTTCTCTTAATAGCGTTGCATTTTGAAGAATTCCTGAATTTTCTTCCTGTCTTACTACCTCATCAAGTTCTATTTTAACAATATCCTTATTGTAATTTAAGTGTAATGTGTCCTCATTTAATGCCGGACTTAAATCCAATTTAACCGGAGGCAATTGGGCCGTATCGCCAATCAAGAGCAGCTTGCACTGATGACCCGAGTAAACATATTGAAATAGATCATCCAACAAAGAACCATTTTCAAAAAGCTTAGACTCTCCCGGTGTATCAGAAATCATTGAGGCTTCATCAACAATAAAAATGGTGTTTTTATGCTTATTGGGTTGCAGAACAAATTTGACACCACCTCCTTTTTCCTTTCTTGGAAAATAGATTTTTCTATGAATAGTAAAGGCTTCCTTACCGGAGTAATTGGCTATTACCTTTGCCGCCCTTCCCGTAGGAGCCATTAAAATCGCACTTTTTTTAATCTTCCATAAATTGGTTACCATACTGCTGATTATGGTTGTTTTACCGGTTCCGGCATACCCCTTTAGCAGGTAAAGTCCATTAGGATTTTTACTAAAAATAAACTCTGATAACTGTTGTAAAGCAATGTCCTGTTTTAACGTAGGTAAGAAGGGAAAATGATTTTTTAAAAGAGAATAAAATTCAGTTGAGGTCATCTAAAACGGGCTACAGGTAATAAATATACCAAAGATAGAAATGATTTTTACTCGCAATGCCTTTTACGATTAAAAAAAAATTGTAGATTTGCTAAAACCGTAAATTTAAACTTAAAACTCCAGAGATGATTTTATACATTGTTCTTGCGATTCTTGTTACCATTGGATTAGTTTGGTTAATAGATAAGTATATACCCTCAAAACTTAGACCGGTTGTTATGATTGTCTTATGGGTAGTTATAGGATTTTTAGCCTATAATACGTTTATGTCTGTTTACAAACCGATTCAATTTAATCAGATTAAGAATAAGCGATATGCGCAGGTGATCAAAAATCTTATTGACATTAGAGATGCCCAACTAGCACATAAACAAGTGACCGGACAATTTGCTGATAATTTTGATAATTTGGTAAGTTTTATTGACACAGCTCAATTTACAATTACCCAAAGACGAGATACCAGTGTCTTAGATGTAGAAATGACCAGAAGATTTGGAGGTGTGGAAACTTTTAAAGATGAAGTGATAATCGATACCTTAGGTTTCGTATCTGTTAAAGATTCCTTGTTTGGGGATGATAGCCGTTATAAAACGATGATGAATGTACCTGCAGGAGAAGAAGGTGCGAAATTTGAATTAAAAGCTGGATTCCTGGATCAAAATGATATTAAAATTCCGGTATTTGAAGCGTCGGTTAAAAAAGCAGTGATTTTAATCGATCAGGATAAGGATCTCGTAAATCAGGAAAATCAAGTGGTCTCTGTTGAGGCCGTTAATGGTGATGCTATTAAAGTTGGTTCGATGGAGGAGGTGAACACAAATGGTAACTGGCCTAAAACATATGGTTCAGACTAGCAACACGGAACAGATTTCAAATAATTCTAAACTGTCCATTCAAATAAGTTTGAGTGGACTTTCTTTTTGTATCCTAGATGAACCTGATAATAACATCACCGAATTAAAGGAATATAAATTTGAAAAGAGGCTTAGTCCATTGGAAGTACTGGACCAATTAAAAGCGCTTTTTGAGAACGAGAATACATTGAATCAATCCTTCAGTTCGGTTTGTGTAATACATACAAACGAACTTTCAGCATTGGTTTCCAGTGAATTATTTGATGAAAATTGCCTGGCGGATTATCTGAAATTTAATGCAAAGATCTTAAAATCCGATTTTATCGCATACGATCATATAAACGAAATGGTAAATGTATATGTTCCCTATGTGAATATTAATAATTTTATCTATGATACGTTTGGGTCCTTCACTTATAAACATTATTCAACTGTTCTTTTAGAGAATATACTGATGATGGAAAAAAACAGTACTGAAATTAACGTATTTGTGCATGTTGGAATAAATCATTTTGAAATCATTGTAGTCGATAGTAGCAACCTAATACTTTATAACACCTTTGAGTTTCAAACAAAGGAAGATTTTATGTATTACATTTTATTTACTTACGAACAACTTGAACTTAATCCAGAAACACATGAATTAATATTGCTGGGTGCTGTATCCCGGGAAAGTGAATTATTTCAGATCTGTTACAAATACATAAGACATGTTGTTTTCGGATCCAGACCGAGTAAATATAAGTTTAATGTAACATCGGCCCATGACCATTCCGATTTTGTCATTTTAAATAGCTTTTAATGCGTATTATTTCCGGACTTTATAAAAGCAGAAAAATAATCCCACCAAAAAAATTGCCTGTAAGACCGACCACTGATATGGCAAAAGAGTCTTTATTTAATATTATAAATAATAGCTACTATTTCGATGAAGTCTCCGTGTTAGACCTGTTCGCCGGAACAGGCAATATAAGCTATGAGTTTGCTTCAAGAGGTACAGAAAACATCACCTGTGTCGATCAGGACTTTGGCTGTATAAAATTCATTAACCAAACAGCTGAGTCTTTCGATATGTCGATTAAAACCATAAAAAGCGATGTATTCAAATTTCTGGAAAAGACCTCTGCCAAAAATGATATTATATTTGCTGACCCGCCTTATGATTTAGAGATTGAACTTTTTTATAAAATTCCAGAACTCGTATTTAGCAACAATTTATTGCACACTGGTGGGGTATTAATAATTGAACACTCCAAACATAGTGATTTAACGCGTGCTTTACATTACAGAAACTCGAAAAGTTATGGTGGAAGTGTGTTTAGTTTTTTTATTGAAAATGCATCCTAACTAATTTTTTAAATTCCCTTTTTTTCAGTACCTTAGGAATCTCCTTACAATAGCATTCACACCCGAAGTCTATCCATTTTTGAAAATCATTTCAATTTGATATGTACATATTGAAACGGCGTCCTATTCTATTTGTGGTAAGCAAAATTATTAACTAAAACACCAACTAATGAAAAAACTATTTCTATTGATGCTGGCAGTAGCATTATTTATTGGCTGCCAGAATGCTCCACAACGCTATTTTGAAGAATCTCCGGAAATTGAAACCGTTAAAGCCGGTATCAAGGCCTATGAAGCGCAGGACTGGGAAACCTGGAAAGCCAATTTTGCGGATACTGCAAAAATCTATCACAATTCATCAAAAGGGTTTACGCCGGATGAAACCATGGGAAATTTCAAACAGATGCTTGCGAACATAGACTCTTATGGGTTCAGTGAAAATAATGCCGAAATTGAAATGATCGTTGATGACGAAGGAAAAACATGGGTCAATTATTGGAACCATTGGAGAGGGACGACCAAGGTAACCAATAAAGAAATAAATATACCTGTGCACCTTACATTACAATTCATTGATGGGAAAATCGTGAATGAATTTGCTTATTATGACACAGCTCCCATAGAAAATGCCTTTGCCGAAATTGAAAAAGTAAACAGCATGCCGTTAGAGGAAAAGGAAGCAAATGCCAAAATCGATGTATTTGTAAATGAGTTCCTAAACAAACAGAACGCTGCGGTATTGGACGATGTTGTGGCCGATGACTACATTCGATATATGAATGATGTGAAAGTTGCTGAGAATCCAGCAGAATTGGTTTCCGGTATGGAGGTGTTTTTTAAGGCGTTTCCTGATTTTAAGATAACCAATCCCCATAGGTCAAGCTTGGCAGGCAACAGCATTTTTGTACATTGGGAAATGACAGGAACTAATACGGGTGAATTTGATGGCATGCCTGCCACAGGTAAAAAGGTAAAAATATCGGGATTATCCCGAATACATTTTAATGGACAAGGTAAGGTGGATGAGGAAAATGTATTTTATGATCAATTAAGTTTGATGCAGCAACTCGGAAAATCATTAAACTAAAACCAACTGTAATTATGAAAACACTACGCAACATCAGTACATTTTTATTTGTCCTTTGCATAATTGTGTTCACAGCTCAAGCACAGCAATTATATCAAGTCCATCAGGACAATGTGAATCCCTCAATGATGGCGGAATACGAAAAAGTGGCAAAAGAATTTAATGAGGCCTGCAAAACCCACAATGTACAAACACAATGGTTAGCAACGAATATGGATGGTTTCCGATATTTGTATGTTACTCCAATTGAAAACTTTGCGCAACTTGATGAACGCCCTTTTGCAGACATGGCAAAGGCCATGGGTGATAAATTTGGAGATATCTTTGATCGATATGACAAATGTTATGATTCCCATGGTTCTTATATTATTGTCCTTGATGAAGATCTCACCTACATGCCGGAGGGTATAAGTCAAACTCAGGAGGGACAAGATTATCGAAATTATTATTTCATTCATTACACCCCGGAGAATGCCAAAGGTTTAAAAAGTGCAATGAAAGGTGTAAAGGATATGTTCGCATCAAAAGGATCAAAGAATTACTATAGGGTGTACAGAACAGCTTTCGGAAGCATGGATAGCTATTATTTAGTAGCCATGTCCAGTAAGGACGAGATCGATTCTGCACAAAAATCGAAAGCCAATCAGGAACTTCTCGGTCCCGAGCGGTTTGAGGTCTTTGATAAGGTATTAAAACATGCTTCGAAAATGCAGGAAGTTACCGGTCAAATAAGACGGGATTTGAGCTATTCGCCAAAAATGTAATTGGCATACTTTTATTACTTTAAAACACAAGTGCGGCAAATGCCGCACTTTGTTTTAACAGGCAAATCTGTAAGCCGAATTCTGTACCTCAAAGAGGTCCTTGTCATTTATCTGAGTGTAGTGTTACCAATACACTTTAGCTGCCTACCCTCCAACATCGAGCGTGCAACTCTTTAGCGTTGGTATACATGGCATTGCACCCCATAGAGTTTACCTGATTTCACTACAGCATGATCTGTACATTCTTTCTGTTGCACTTTTCCTAATCTTACGATCGGTGGCTATTAACCACTATGGCGCACTGCGGTGTTCGGACTTTCCTCCCTCATGCAAAATGTAATTTGCAGAAGAGCGACAAGGCGAATTGCCGAAATACAAAATTAATCAAATTGTTAATAACTCCTCTTAAAATCTGAATTCTGAATTCTAAATTTTGAATTGAATTTTTAACTTTGTTTATATCTGACAATCTACGTCAATAAAATTCTCAAATAGTGGAACATTTTGTGGTATCGGCTCGCAAGTACAGACCCCAATCGTTTAAGGACGTGGTTGGGCAACAGGCGATTACGAATACCCTGCTAAATGCAATTAAACATAATCATTTGGCACAAGCCTTACTATTTACAGGACCTCGTGGAGTGGGTAAAACAACCTGTGCACGAATTTTAGCCAAAATGATAAATAGCGACGGTAATGAAAATTCTGATGAAGATTTTGCATTTAATATTTTTGAATTAGATGCTGCGTCGAATAACTCTGTTGATGATATAAGAAATCTTACGGATCAGGTTCGTATTCCTCCGCAAGTCGGGAAATATAAGGTGTATATTATTGATGAGGTTCACATGCTTTCCCAGGCGGCATTTAATGCCTTTCTAAAAACTTTGGAAGAACCCCCAAAACACTGCATTTTCATATTGGCCACAACCGAAAAGCATAAAATTATTCCAACGATTTTATCGCGATGTCAAATATTTGATTTTAAACGTATTACTGTTAAAGATGCAAAGGAATATTTAAAGTACATTGCCGAACAACAAGATGTAAATGCGGAAGACGATGCCTTACACATCATCGCTCAAAAGGCAGACGGCGCCATGCGCGATGCATTATCCATTTTTGATCGTGTTGTGAGTTTTTCAGGAAAAAAATTGACACGTCAGGCAGTTACTGAAAATCTAAATGTGCTCGATTATGAAACCTATTTTACGAGTACGGATTTAATTCTTGAAAATAAGATCCCTGATTTACTGCTTCAGTTTAACCAGACCCTTTCCCAAGGATTTGATGGCCACCATTATATTGCCGGACTGGCGTCGCACTTTAGGGATTTATTGGTGTGTAAAACGCCTAGCACGGTTGAACTGTTGGAAGTAGGTGAACAAACTAAAGCAAAGTATTTAGAACAGGCTCAGAAAGCATCCCAGGACATTCTTTTAAAATGCATAACCTTGGCAAATGAATGCGACCTTAAATTTAAAAGCAGTAAAAACCAACGTTTACTGGTAGAGTTGTGCTTAATGCAATTGGCCTCTATCACCTTTGAGGGTGAAAAAAAAAAATCTAGTCACTTTATAATTCCTCCCTCATACTTTCATAAGATTGGTGTTCAACCTGTACCAGTAAAGAATGCTAAAGGAGTGGAAAACAGTGCTCCTAGCATAACCGATAAACGCGATGCCGAAATCTTGGAAAACGAGGTTTCAGTTACAACAAATTCTCCCAATACGTCTATTGTAGAACGCCCTAAAATAGTTATAAATAGAGAGAAAAAAACAGCTTCAGGGCTTTCCTTGAGAAGTATAAAAGCCAAAAAAGAACATCAAATTAAACAGATTGATGTCATCATAGACGAAGAGTCACTTCCAAAAAACCCATTTTCTGAAAATGATTTAATCCGAGTTTGGAAATCATACACCAAAGAATTAAAAAATAAAGGTAAACATAATTTGGCCTCCATTCTTTCAATTGATACTCCTAAGGTAAATGGAACTGCAATTAGCCTGGAATTTCCAAACGAAACGAATAAGAAGGAATTGCTGTCCAATCAATATGATATTTTATCCTATGTTAGAAAAGCATTAAAAAATTATGATATCACTTTGGATGTATCGGTCAACGAGGAATTGGAAAAACAGTATGCTTATACTACACTTGAAAAGTTTAATAAATTAAAAGAGAAAAACCCGAATATTGAATTGTTAAAGAAAACATTTGGATTAGATATCTGAATCACGTCAATTATATATTGTGGCCCAAAAGCGCTTTTTTCACAGAATCCATGATTCAATGCAATAACTAAAGATTATAAATTATGCTTGGTTTAAAGTTACCTACAGATCCCCGATGGGTTAATATTGTCGAAAAAAATATAGAAGAAATATTAACCGACCATGCCTTTTGTGAACAAAAAGCGACCAGTACGGCCATTTCTTTAATCGTTAGTTTTCCAGAATATACGGAATTGGTGCAGGAAATGATTGCTCTTGTCAAAGAGGAAATAAGTCATTTCAAAATGGTTCATGATAAGATTTTGGAACGAGGATGGGTTTTAGGTCGTGACAGAAAAGACGCCTATGTGGTTGAACTCGTTAAATTCTTTCCTAAAGGTGGCAGTAGAACCACCCAATTAATTCACCGCCTGCTGTATGCTGCTTTAATAGAAGCCAGAAGCTGTGAGCGCTTCAGACTATTATCTCAAGAATTGGAAGACAAGGAACTGGCAGAATTTTACAAAAAATTAATGGTAAGTGAGGCCAATCATTATACCATGTTTTTGAGCTTTGCCAGACAATATGGCGATAAAAAAGAAGTTGATGCAAAATGGCAGCAACTTCTCGATTATGAAGCTCAGATTATGGCTAATTTAGGTACCTCCGAAGCCATACATGGTTAGAATTTATAACCAAATCCAAATTGGATATTTGTGTTTTTGGCCTCCAAGGACATCCTATCTTCCATGACATTGGTAAACCCGTAAGTATATCTTGCATCTAAGAATAAGGTATGAGATAATTTAAATTCAATCCCTCCTACGCCGGAATACACAAAATTTTTAACACCGTCCTCATGCTCGTATACCTTTACACCGGCCTGAGGACCAATTCCTAAATGAAATTTTTCACTTAATCTGAATTTAAAAAGTGCAGGCAGTTGAATAAAATCCAATCTAAAGGCCTCTGCCTTGGACCCTTCTGAAGAAAATTGCAATTCAGGAGCCAAAGCCACTGATTTCGATAGACCGAATTCACCAAAGAACCCGATCATAAGTCCGTTTCTATGCTGGTTATTGAATGTCGCATCCGGATCAAAGTCCATGTTAGAAATATTCAGTCCAGCTCGAACACCGTATTTTGTGCCTTGAGAAAATCCGTAAAATGCTGAAAAACTGACCAGTAGAACAAAAAGTAGTGCTTTTTTCATAATTAATAAATTTGGGTTAATGTTAATAGCAAACAACTAAAGAACGAATATATATGATTTTGTCAAGAAATATATATTTTAAAGGTGAATTGCAAAATTTTACTGTGTATTACTCGAAACAGTATCATAATATATGCTTTTAATGATACCATCAGCCAATCCTATTTTAGGCACATAAATGTACTTTGCACCACTCCATTTCATTGCAGATAAATAAATTCGCAGGGCCGGAATAATCACGTCTGCCCTATCCTGGTTTAGGTCCAATTCGGTAATCCGTTCTTCGTACGAATAGGTTTGTAAGGTCTTATAATAAGAACTCAAATAAAAATAATTGAGCGGTTTACCAAGAGCCTTCCCTGAAATTTTGAATATTTTGTTAATGTTTCCTCCGGATCCAATCACAGCAATTTTATCATAATTTTTTACGTGTTCTTTTATCCATTGCTCTAATTCTACCCAGGATTCCTTGATGACCATATCATTAAGCAATCTCACCGTACCAATTTTGAACGATTTGGAATTAACCGGTTCTCCCTTGTCAAATACCGTAAATTCTGTACTTCCTCCACCAACATCAACATAGAGATAGGTTTTATTGGGGTCTATGTACTTATGCAAATCGGTAGCCGCAATTATCGCTGCTTCCTCTTCTCCATCAATAATATCAATGTTTATACCCGATTCATTTAAGATCCTTTCAACAACCTGCCTTCCATTTTTTGATTCACGCATGGCTGATGTTGCACATGCCTTATATTTCACCACTTTATGTGATTGCATTAATAATTTAAATGCCAGCATCGTATCCAACATCCTGTTAATATTTTCCTTAGAAATCCTTTGCTTCATAAATACATCAGCACCCAATCTAATAGGCACACGAACCAGTGAGTTCTTTTTAAATTGAACAGGTCTCCCTTTTTGTTCTATGATATTGGCAATGAGAAGTCTAACAGCGTTGGATCCTATATCAATAGCAGCGTATTTTTTAATTGAGAGCATATTATTCTTCTAATTTCTTTAAATAATAATCATAGATTGCAAATTGAGATCGCACTCTTTTTTTATTGTTTTTCCTGTAGCTGTTATCCTGGGAAAGATCAAGTATTCTCGCCTTTACATTATCACTCCAGCTGATCTCGAAATGATCTATGATCTCTTTTTTAATGTCCTCATCATAAATAGGGCAGCTCACCTCAACCCGATTTTCAATATTTCTGGTCATCCAGTCGGCAGAAGAAATATAAACCTTGGGGTCGCCACCATTGCCAAAAATGAACAGTCTGGAATGTTCTAAAAATTTATCAACAACACTAATGACCTCAATATTTTCGCTCATTCCTTTAATTCCGGGAATTAGGCAACACAAGCCTCTGACGATCATTTGTATTTTAACACCGGCACGGCTCGCTTCATAGAGTTTATCGACCATGACATAACTTGAAATACTATTCAGTTTTAATCTAATAAAACCGTTATTAAAATCTTTGGCCTGTTTTATTTCATTATCAATCAATTTAAAGAGTGCACTTCTGGTGTAATGGGGTGAGGTTATGATGTGCTTGTATTTATAGATTCTGTAATTGATATCGAAGAAATTAAATACTTTATTAATGTCCTTTAAAATACGCTGATTAGCAGTAAACAAGGTATGATCTGTATATATTTTTGCAGTCGATTCATTAAAATTTCCAGTACTTATAAATCCGTAGCGTTTCATTTTTTTACCCTCTTCACGCTCTATTACGCACATTTTGCTGTGCACTTTCAAACCTTCTACACCGAATATTAAGTTCACACCCTCATCCTTCATTTGCTGTGCGTATTCGATATTTGCTTCTTCATCAAATCGCGCACGTAACTCGATGGAGACGGTTACAATTTTACCATTAATTGCTGCATTTATCAGGGCACTCGCAACATGCGAAATCTGAGCCAGCCTGTAAATGGTAATTTTTATCGTTTTGACTTTTGGATCCAATGCCGCTTCCCGTAGAAATTTTACAACATAGGAAAAGGTATGATAAGGTGCATATAGTAAATAGTCTTTTTTGGCAATGGCCTCAAAAATACTGGATTCCAAATTCAGGCCTTTAATGGGTAGGGGTTCAATTTTCTCATAGAGCAGGTCATTTCTACCCAAACTAGGAAAATTCATGTAATCACGCCTGTTATGGTATCGCCCGCCGGGAATAATACTGTCATGGTCATCGATACCCATTTTAGACATTAAATACTCCAGTGTTTCGGTATCTATGGTTTTGTCATATACAAACCTAACAGGTTCCCCAATCTGCCGGTGTTTGACACTTTCAGAAATTTTTTCCACGAAACTTTTACTTAAATCACTGTCAAAATCCAATTCACCGTCCCTTGTAATTTTAATCATATGGGCTGAAATGCTCTTATAGTGGAAAATACTGAAGATATCCGCTAAAAAGTGTCTTAGCAAATCATCTATCATTATGATATAATGCTTTTTTCCCCGCTTGGGTAATACCACGAAGCGGTTCATATTTTTAGGAATTTCGATTAGGGCAAACTGCCTGCTGTCATCATCTATTACCATTCTAACCGCTAAATAGGCGGCACTATCCTTTAAGTTTGGAATAGAAACCGAGTCATTCAAAATTATCGTCACCAAAGCCTGACTTACCTTTTTAATGAAATAATCACGCAAAAATTCGTGCTGATCCGAGTCAATTTGATTTTCGTCAATAATATAGATGCCTTCTTTCTCTAAATCCTGAGTGATGGTTTCAAGGATACCCAGACTTTCACTCTGCTGATCAATGACAATTTTTGTAATAATTTCGAGCAATTCTTTGGCCCTAATGCCTCCCAATTCACTTTTTCCACCCTTACCGGCTTCCACGATGCGCTTTACGGTAGCATAACGCACCTTGAAGAACTCATCCAAATTGTTTGAAAAGATGCCTAAAAACCGTAAGCGTTCAATCAATGGGACGGTGACATCCGAGGCCTCCTGCAGCACACGCGCATTAAACTGTAACCAACTAATTTCTCTGTTAATATATCTATTTTCAATCGTAGTGGTAGGGATCATGTAAAACTTATTGAATAAGAACAAATATATTGTATTTGGAGCTAAATACTTAAAGAAAATAGGATGTAAATGTAAATATTAACTTGGTTTGATTTTAAAATTTTATGCATTTCATCGGATTTTTTTAGCAGTTCAAAGATTTTAAATTATATTAGTGCACAAATTGAAATGAATATTAATAAACCAAACTTTTAATAACCAATATTTTACATAAGGTAAATTAGTCCCCAAATCTAAATTTCGCCTAATGAACATTAAACCTACGCTACTCTACTTGGTTGTGTTATTCATGGCCAATCCGGTGTATAGTCAGACGATAGCCTGTGAAGATTCGTCATGTACAGCCAATGATTATACCATCGACTATTTCTACCTCGGTGATGCGAATGGAGTGGCCTATGGTCCGGGTTATTGTGATTTAGGTGTTAGCTTAAACACGCACATATGGACTACCTTTTTAACCAACAGCGCTGCCGACAGATACTCACTTTACATCCATTTTAATGTCTACATTAATGGTGTCTTTGTGGAAACCGTTGATGCCTGCTATTATGAGTATGAAAGCGTTCCTGCCGATGTTTTAACCGATCTCTACAGTTTTAATTGGGGTTGCGGGGACGACATCGTAGTCAAAGATTTTTACATGTCATGGCAACCCAACAATTCTAAAGGATGCGGATGTAACGGTGCAAAATGCTATATGGAAGAGGAAATTGATGTTCGTGGTCCTCTTATTGCCAATTTTGAATTCTTCGAAAATTGTTCGACACCTTATACCATTGATTTTAATTCGACTACAAAGGGAGGTCTTCCTCCTTATAATTATACCTATTTATGGGATTTTGGTGATGGCACCACGAGTACGCTAAAAAACCCAACACATACCTTTGCATCTAGCGGTCCATATCAAATCACCTTAACTGTGTATGACACAAAGGATACCGTTTCATACAGCTATCAAATTGATACGATTGAATCTAATATTCCACCAATAGTAACAACTCCTGATGACATGAGCTTGGAAGGTTGTGGCACTTTGAATATTCCAAACCTACCCTTTAGTTCAGGAGAAACTGTTATTACGGAGGGCAGTTTTAATGCTTACGGCGGTGGTTTAGAGCTGACAAATAATCTCATTTCACTTACTTATCAAGATACGATTTCCAGTGAAACCTGCCCCTTAACCATCACGCGTACTTTTACGGCAATAGATGATTGTAATAATTCTGGAACTGCTATACAGGTCATTACTGTAAATGATACAATACTCCCCGTGGCAAATAGTCCTGAACCCATAACCATACAATGTATTGCAGATCTTCCCGATCCCGATACTGATGTCATAAAAGATGCTACGGATAACTGCGTAAACCTGACCATTAGCTGGCTTTCAGATGCATCAGATAATAATACCTGCCCCGAAACCATTACAAGAACATATCGTGTTTCAGATGACTGCGGAAATTCAGTCAATGTGACACAATCCATCATAATCCATGATGATATTGCCCCTACGGCTACTGCTCCTCCCGAAATGAAGGTCGAATGTATCGAGCTTGTTCCGGACCCCGATCCTGAAATTATTAACGATGCATCTGATAATTGTTCGATTCCCGTGGTAGCTTTCGTTTCCGAGATATCAAATAATCAAGATTGTTCTGAAATCATTACCAGAACTTATAGTATCACTGATGACTGTAACAATGTAACTTTATTGACCCATACGATTACCATTATTGACACTATAGCACCAGAATTGGTTTCTGAAGCCCAAGATAAAACGGTAACCTGTGATGGAAACGGAAATGCAACCGAGCTTAATGAGTGGTTGTTATCTCATGGCGGAGCCTTTGCAACTGACAATTGTGGAAATGTGACCTGGTCTGATGATTTTTCATCCTTAGGTGATCTTTGCGGTGCAACCGGGAGCGTTACAGTTAGTTTTACTGCTTCGGATGATTGCGGGAATACATCAACTACATTTGCAACATTTAGAATTGAAGACACGGTGCTTCCAACAGCTGATGATCTTTCTCCCATAAATGTGGAATGTCATGAAGATGTGCCAGCTCCTGATATTTCCCTAATATCCGGAATTACGGATAACTGCTCGACACCTACAGTTTCTTTTATTTCAGATGTTAGCGATGGTCGCTCATGTCCGGAAACCATCACAAGAACCTATCGTGTTGCAGATGATTGCAATAATAGTGTTGATGTCATTCAAATGATAACTATTAATGACATCACACCCCCTACGGCAACGAATCCGGTATCAATTTATTTAAATTTCAATGACACAATTCCTAATCAGGATATCACTATAGTAACGGATGAAGCGGATAATTGCGGTGTCCCGACGGTTTCTTTTGTAGCAGAATCAAAAATTCAAGACCATTGTACTGAGACCATAACAAGAATGTATAGCGTAACCGATGCTTGTGGAAATTCTATTAACGTTACGCATGACATCATTATAACAGATAATGCACCTCCTATGGCTACCCAACTCAATGTGATGAATTTATATGGTTGTAATGATGCTATACCGGAACCGGATATCAGCTTGATATCTGATGCGACGGATGATTATTCAAATCCAACAGTCTCTTTCTTTTCTGATGTCATTATAGAATCATCATGTCCAAAAACGATTCTGAGAACCTATCGTGTCACGGATGAATGTGGGAATTTCACCAATGTTGAACAAGTTATAACCATAGAGGACAATATACCCCCTACTGCCAGTAATCCCGATAAAATTACAGTATTGGCAAGTACAAACAGTATTCCTCCACCAGATATATCCGTGGTTGTCGATGAAGCTGATAACTGTAGTATACCAACAGTTACATATATCTCAGAAGCATCGAACAACGACCCATGTAATGAGATCATTAACAGAATCTATCGCGTTACGGATCAGTGTGGAAATTATATAGATGTCAATCACGAAATTGAAATAATTGATGATATTCCTCCTTCATCCAGTGTCCCGGAGGATATCGTCGTCAGCTGTATTAACGATATACCACCGGCAGACGCGAGTGTTATATCAGAAACAACCGATAATAATGGAACACCCTCAGCAAAATTTTTATCTGAGATAAGCAATACAAAAAATTGCAATGATGTCATTACCAGGACCTATCGTATTACCGATGCCTGCGGTAATTACGTAGATGTGAACCATAATATTTTTATAATAGACGATATAACACCTTTCATGGATGTTAATTTGGAGAAGGAACTGACATTACACTGTGAAATCGAACCTAAAATCCCAGATGTCACATTTTCAGACAATTGCACAAATGAAGTGGACGTCAGCTTTCAAGAACAGCACATACCATTGGATTCCGATAATTATGATTTAATACGAACCTGGACGGCTATAGACGATTGTAATAATGCAACCGTATTTAGTCAGACAATCCATATGAAATCCTACAATGAAACAACTATGAATTCCTTGGATGTTTGTATTAGTGATTCCTCGTTTGACATAAATGACTTAGTCGATATAAATGAAAAAGGGGTATGGAGTGGTTCGGATATGACCGTTTTAAATGGCACCATTTTCACTCCGGAATTGATTGCAGAAGGGATTTATTCGTATACCTACAGTGTTATTACGAATACCTGCAGTCAAATCAATCAGTTTGAAATCAATTTAAATGATAATTGCATCGTATACAGCTGCATAAGTTCTGAACTTGATGTTAATATATCCAAAATCATAACCCCTAATAACGATAATCATAATGAAACATTTACCGTTACCTATAATTTGAATGAAAAGATTGACGACTTAAGTACCTGTAACATTGCGATACATTTACAACTGTTCAACCGTTGGGGGACCAAAGTTTTTGAATCCAATGATTACGAGAACAATTGGACAGGCGATGCTCCCATTGGATCTGTAGGCGATGCAGAAAAATTGCCGACCGGAACCTATTATTATATAGTCGACTTGAAAAATAGCGGTTTACAACCCATCCAGGGGTATATCTATTTGGGAACGAAATAAGAAGTTATGCATAAAGGACACAACATATATTACTTATTCTTACTCATTTTTATACCAATTTTTGGGTTTGCACAACAATTACCGCAGTTTGGTCAGTATATGTTTAATACAATTTCCATAAACCCTGCATATGCCGGGACCAGAGAGGCAATGGTTTTTACACTTTTAAGCAGGAATCAGTGGGTTGGTGTTAAAGGCGCCCCTATTACACAAACCGGGTCCGTGGATACGCCAATTCCGGGAAGTAATTTAAGTTTGGGGCTTTCCTTTATAAACGACCAGTTGGGGTATGAAAATACAACTTATGTCTATGCAGATGTGGCCTATGAAATCATTTTAAATGATTTTTATCGGTTTTCTTTCGGTATTAAGGGAGGTATGAGCCGATATGGACTTGATTCAGAATTGTTAATGGATCCATCGGTTATTGGTGACCAATATTTGGAAAGAATATTTAATGAATGGAAACCAAATATTGGTTTGGGTTTTTATTTAAGATCGGATGAATTATTTATAAGTTTATCTTCACCCAGATTGGTGAGTTATGCCAACGACACTGAGATCGCCTATGAATCCATAGAAAGAGCAAGCTATTATTTGGCCGGAGGCTATTTATTGGAATTTAATCCACAACTAAAATTCAAACCGACAGCTTTGTTAAAATATACCAATGGTTCGCCTCTTTCCCTGGATTTAACCGCTAATTTTTTAATCAGTGAAACCCTTTGGCTAGGTCTGGCTCACAGGTTTAACGATGCCATGGGAGGGTATTTTAGTATCAGAGCATCAGAAGCTTTAAGCTTTGGTTATTCATATGAATTCAATACTTCAAATTTAAGACCCTACAGTTCAGGATCGCATGAGATTTTCATCAGCTATCAGATTAAATTACCAAAACCGAGATGCAACTGTCCTAATGTATTTTAGATCAAAATGATTTAAGACTTTAGATGTTTTGGAAAAATAACCTCTCGAGTGATTCCCTGCTTCAGGCTTTTCCAATTCGGAATAGCAAAATCTATGATCACAACACCACAGGTCGGCACATTATCAATGTATTTACTGCCATAGGTGTTGACGAAAGCGGTAATAGCATGATTATGCCCAAAGACCATCAATTGATTAATAGCATCAGGACAATTCTTGATAACCTTAGTTAAGTTATATCCAGAAAAATCATACAGATCATGACTGTATTCAACCTTATCCATTGAAATGGGCAATGCCTGGATAAAGGCATCAGCGGTTAAACGCGTTCTGGTGGCATCGCTAACCAGTACCAAATCCGGCCTTAAATTTAGCTCAGCAACATACTCCGAAACCAACTTCGAATCCTTATAGCCGCGTTTGTTTAAGGGCCGTTCATGGTCAATAACATCAAATTCCCATGAAGATTTGGCATGTCTGATTAAGATTAATGTTTTCATACGACTCGATAAAATGTATAGTTCACTCGATAAAATGTTATTTTTATCGATAAAAAGTTGTTTTTCTCGACAAAATGATCTTTATTTGCTATTTAGATGATTAAAATTATGAACTTTTATCAAATAAACTAAAACTATGAACGGATTAAATTAATAGCAAAAAAATGACCATTGAAACGACAGTTGTATATGCATTCAATTCTGAAGATTTTAAATTTTGAACATACGGTATGTCGATTTTTTAGGTGGTTTAACATATTTTTTTGAATTAATAAAAACATATATATTGCTTTGTAACGCTATTAACTGAAAAACGATGTCCCCAAATCTGATTTCACATTTAAAGTTATTAATGTGGTATGTCAACCACATTTTACCCTCATTACTTTTTAAGGATAATAAAGCGTGTATGTACGAGCAATGGTTTGTACATACATTTTTATTTATAACAGCTGCTAAAGTCAATACAAATCTACTAACTTATGAAAACAAGTACTTATAAGGTAATCCATAAAGCTATAATCCTATTCTTGTATGTCGGATTATACAATGTGTATTCCCAAGAAGGAGACCCGAACGATTGTATACAATTTACCAATTGTCCGCAAAGTGATATTACTATTTGTGCAGACACGTACAATCCAGATAATCCAAGTGAATGGGGTGCTATTCTGGAAACCTGGACGGTACCTAACGCATCCGAAACCTGTTCTCTCGGCTCTGGTGGGAATTCCTTTTTTATGGATTTTACACTTAATGAAGCCTTGTTGGGTAAAGATTGCTGGGATTTTAACTATGTGCAACGCGTGGGAACCGGTGGTGGATATCTTAAATTGTTTTCAAGTCAGACCGGACCCATCTCCTATATCATAACACCTTATCTCTATCTCGAGACAACAGATACGGCGTCCATTCAAGTAACTTACACTGGAGGAAATTATAGATTAAATGTGTATTACATCGATCAGGATGGTAATCAATCTCCAATTCAAGATACTTTTAATTTCAATGGTCAACCAATCGATGTTTATGATTTAACTATGAATCTCAATATACCCATTGATGACTCTTATCGTGTAAAATATGAATTCGTTTATACGGGTGCCAAACCAAGTGCAACCAATATCGCGGATAAAATTGGTATCGATGGTGTTGTAATTGAAGGTTCCTGTACTGGTGGCGTTGAATTTACGGTTTCCGGTCCTGAGCCGCCTGAGTTTCTGCCTGTTGGAGTTCATCAATTATGCTATGTAGCGACCTATACAGATCCTAATGGTACAGTATATACTGAAGAATGTTGTTTAACTGTTCACGTTGTGGATACGCCTCCGATCATTACCTGTCCTGAGCCTATCACTCAGGATGCCGATCCAAGTACCTGTACGGCGAATGTCACTATTCCAACCCCAACAGCTACTGATGAGGACTGTGCGGGAACAAATCTTACAGCCAATTTAACCATTACTTCTACGCGTAGTGATGGTTTGGCGTTAACAGACTCCTATCCTGTAGGTGTTACAACAATTACACATACCGCCACTGACGATAATGGGGCTTCCGTGGATTGTGAACAAACCGTAACCATTTCAGGTGGTACGAATCCGGTATTTGATTCTACCCCTACACCAATTGCAGATATCAATTGTAATGATAGTTTACCGGTTCAGGAAACATTAACTGCTTCGAACTGTAACGGTCCTGTTACAGTTGTGCCGAGTGTTGATGCCTATACTGTAGATGTTTGTAACGGATACGATATCACCTATAGATGGACGGCCGGGACAACCGAAATAACAGAAACTTTTTCAGTGCTTCCTGATACCGCAGCACCTAGTATAGATACACCTGCAAGTGACAGCACTGTAGAGTGCAGTAGCTCCAATGGTACTGAGTTTGCCGATTGGTTAAATAACAATGGAGGTGCTGTAGCTTCTGATTTATGTGGATCCGTCACCTGGTCTAAAGTGGGAGATACCATTTCAGATGAATGTGGTACTACCGGTGCAGCCGTTGTTACCTTTAGAGCGACTGACGATTGTGGTAATTTCAGTGAAACCACTGCTACCTTTACGATCCAAGATACAACACCGCCAACAATAGATACCCCAGCAAGTGATAGTACTGTTGAATGCAGTAGTTCAAATGGTACTGAGTTTGCTGATTGGTTGAATAACAATGGAGGTGCCGTGGCTTCGGATTTATGCGGATCCATTACCTGGACTAAGGTGGGAGATTCCATTTCAGATGAATGTGGCACCACTGGTGCTGCTATTGTTACCTTTAGAGCAACAGACGATTGCGGCAATTTCAGCGAGACCACTGCTTCCTTTACTATTCAGGATACAACACCGCCGACAATAGATACCCCAGCAAGTGATAGTACTGTTGAATGCAGCAGTTCAAATGGTACCGAGTTTGCTGATTGGCTCAATAACAATGGAGGTGCTGTTGCTTCGGATTTATGCGGGTCCGTTACCTGGACTAAGGTGGGAGATACCATTTCGGATGAATGTGGTACCACTGGCGCAGCCGTTGTTACCTTTAGAGCAACTGACGATTGTGGCAATTTTAGTGAGACCACTGCTACCTTTACCATAGAAGATACAACTGCCCCTGATATCACTGCTCCAGTTGATATTACTCTTGAATGTGGAGATGATACTTCTGAAACCAATACGGGAACACCAACTGGAATTTTTGATAGTTGTTCTTCTATTAGTGTTGGTTATACTGATACTTCAGTATCTGGTTGTGGTTTAACTGAAATCATAACCAGAACTTGGACTGCTACTGATGAATGTGGTAATTCGACTTCTGTAGATCAAACCATAACAGTGGTAGACACCACTCCGCCTTCTATCACAGCGCCTGCTGACGTCACCATTGAGTGTACGGATGATGAGTCCAGTGCCAGTAACGGAGTAGCCACAGGATCTGATACATGTGGTGATGTGACCATCACCGAAAGTGATGTCGTTACCGATCAGTGTGGTAATACTAAAACAATCGTAAGAACTTGGACTGCTACTGATGAATGTGGTAACGCTGCCTCTGCAGACCAAACCATAACAGTGGTAGACACAACTCCGCCTTCTATCACAGCGCCTGCCGACGTCACCATTGAGTGTACGGATGATGAGTCCAGTGCCAGTAACGGCGTAGCCACAGGATCTGATACATGTGGTGATGTGACCATCACCGAAAGTGATGTCGTTACCGATCAGTGTGGTAATACTAAAACCATCGTAAGAACTTGGACTGCTACTGATGAATGTGGTAACGCTGCCTCTGCAGACCAAACCATAACAGTGGTAGACACAACTCCGCCTTCTATCACAGCGCCTGCTGATGTCACCATTGAGTGTACGGATGATGAGTCCAGTGCCAGTAACGGCGTAGCCACAGGATCTGATACATGTGGTGATGTGACCATCACCGAAAGTGATGTCGTTACCGATCAGTGTGGTAATACTA
>NZ_JAKMCM010000005.1 GCF_022662015.1 Aestuariivivens sediminicola
TATTAAAACAAAGAGAGATAATTAAAATTAAAACAATCAAGAAGAGAAGAAAACATCATTTATTGCAAAAAATGAACTAATAACTTAATTTTAAGCCTAACTGGTAAACATGCTTTGACTACATACAGGGTAGGCGTAAATTCTGATTTTGGTGACAATTTAAAATGGCATACTAGAGAATTGATTATAGGCGCAACAAGAAACTGGTGTAAAACGGTTTTAGAATGGAACTTAGCGGCAAATTCAAATCTGGAACCTCATACAGATGGGGGCTGTACCGAATGTTTAGGAGCTTTAACTATAGACGGAAACACCGTAAAAAGAAATGTGGCTTACTATATCATAGCACATATATCAAAATTTGTAAGACCCGGTTCAAAAAGAATAAATTCAAATTACTTAACAGAATTGCCTAACGTAGCTTTCAAAACACCTTCAGGGAACATAGTTGTTGTTGTTTTAAATAATACTTCAATAGACAGGGCTTTTAATATTCATGGTCCTGATGAATCCATTACTGCTTCGCTTACTGCCGGTGCTGTTGGAACCTATGTTTGGGATTAATAAATAAAAATAAAATGATAAAAAATCAGTTAGCATTAATTACTCTAATAATAGTTGTTATTTCCTGCTCAAAGAATAGAAAGGAAGTTTTGGCTATTGATAATGATCTGTCAAAAAATGAAAGTGAACAAAAAATAGATATAAACCAAAAGTTAGAGGTTTATACCACAGCAGAGGATACAGATTTAATGTTGTCTAAAACAGGAACATTTACTTTTAAAAATGCAGAACAGGCATTAGAATCAGAAATAGCTGTATTTGTTAATTCGAACAAAGCTTTTCAAAAGTTTATGGGAATTGGGGGAGCGATAACAGATGCTTCGGCAGAAGTATTTGCAAAATTAACTAAAGACAAACAAGAGGAATTATTACATGCATATTTCGGTAAGGAAGGTAACAACTATAATATTATTAGAACAAGTATTCATAGCTGTGATTTTAGCCCATATAGCTTTACTTATATTTCAGAGGGAGACAAGGATCTAAAAACCTTTTCCATAGACCACGATAGAGAATTCAGGATCCCGATGATTAAAAGGGCTATGAATTTAATAGGTAATAAAGACTTGGTTTTTTATGCAAGCCCCTGGAGTCCTCCGGCATTTATGAAGAGTAATAAAAACATGTTACAGGGGGGAAAGTTATTACCGGAATATTATCAAACTTGGGCAGATTATTATGTTAAGTTCATTCAGGCCTATGAAAAAGAAGGTATTCCTGTTTGGGGCATAACCATCCAAAACGAGCCTATGGCAAAACAGCGTTGGGAATCGTGTATTTATACAGCGGAAGAAGAACGCGATTTTCTCAAAAGTTATTTAGGGCCAACACTTGAAAAGGCAGGGTTTAACGATAAAAATATTGTGGTTTGGGATCATAATAGAGATTTAATGTCCCACAGGGCGAATACCATTTTTGAAGATCCTGAAGCTGCAAAGTATGCCTGGGGTATAGGGTTTCATTGGTATGAGACATGGACTGGAGGAGAACCTAAGTATGATAATTTACAGAATATTAACGAATCGTATCCATCGAAAAATATACTCTTTACCGAGGGTTGTCAGGAAAAGTTCGATAGTAACCATTATTTCCGATGGTCTAATGCAGAACGTTACGGAAGCTCCATGATTAATGATTTCAATAACGGAACTGTTGGTTGGACAGACTGGAATATATTACTTGATGAAACCGGAGGGCCTAATCATGTAAGTAACCTTTGTTTTGCACCTGTGCATGCAGATACACGGACCAATAGCCTGATTTTTACACCTTCTTTTTATTACATTGGACATTTTTCGAAATTCATAGAGCAAGGTGCCTATAGAATTAGTACCACAACTAGCAGAAGCACTATTGAGAGTACCTCTTTTAAAAATAGTGATGGACGAATGGTTACTGTAGTGTTGAATAAATCGGATAAAGCAATTGATTATAAATTAGTTGTAGAAAACAGAGAAGTAGTTCTAAATATACCTAAGCATGCCATTCAATCTATAATTTATTAAATAAAATCTTTTAGATTGTCAATACAGGCGGGTCCACCCAGGTGGCAGAAACCTCGGCGTACGAAGGGGTTTTTATGCCTACTTACCTTATTAATTGCATTTCGTGTTAAAAAAGCAACTGCCAAAGGCAGGTAAACTTGGCAACTTTTTTCTTTAAAAAATTTGTGTCTACAAGTATTCAAAAATTTTTTCTAGGCACCCCATAAATTAAGTTTTATTATATGAAATTAAGTACGTGGGTTTTATAAGATAATTTTTTAATTTTAGTGTAACTAATTTAAAACCAAAATTATGAAACCGTATAAGAGGCTTAATTGGAATGGTGTCTTTGTCCTTATTCTTTTTTTATTAATAATATCTTGTAAAGGAGATAAAAAGCAAGATCAAAAGGAAGTAGAGCAATTAATAAAAGATCCAGTTATAGAAGTGATAACTAATAATATGGAATTTCAAATGCCGGACACCATACCATCTGGTTGGAATACTTTTAGGTATATTAATAAGTCTACTCAAACGCATTTTTTTACAATTGAAAAATACCCAGAAGGAAAGACACTGGAGGACGTAAAGGAGCTAGTTATTCCTTATTTTGACAGTGGAATGAAATTTATTAATGAAGGTAAACCAGAAGAAGGGTTCGCTGAATTTGGAAAGCTTCCAGAATGGTTTAGTGAGGTTAAAATTCTTGGTGGTGTAGCATTATTGTCTCCTGGGGTAACAGGGGAAACAACCATGAGGCTAGATCCAGGGAATTATTTTATTGAATGTTATGTTAAGATGAGTAATGGGGTATTTCATGCTTCCGTGGGGATGTTTGATGAGTTTTATGTTTCAGGAAGCAATTCTGGAAATACTGAGCCTACTGCGGATTATAGTATAGAGCTTTCCAGTACGGATGGTATAGTTCTTAAAGATAAGCTGAAGGCTGGAAACGCATCTTTTTCAGTTTTTTTCAAGGATCAAATTGTACATGAAAACTTTGCGGGACATGACGTAAATCTTGCCAAAATAGATGATTCAGCTGATTTAGAGGAAATTGAAAGTTGGATGAATTGGGCAGATCCCAAAGGATTAATTGAACCTGCGCCAAAGGGAATCACTTTCTTAGGAGGTGTTAATAATATGCCTGCAGGTGAAAGGGCTTATTTTAAGGCGAATCTTGATCAGGGGAAATACATTCTTATTGCTGAGGTTCCAAATGCTAAAAGTAAAAATATGCTTAAAGTTATTGATGTATCAAATTAAATCAGTGTACAAGCTATGCTAGAGTAATTAGAATGGATAATTAAATAAATATATAACAATTGGGACCACCTTAAAGGCCTAAATTACATTTGTAGTTTGGGCTTTTTTTTGGATACAACTGGGCGAGTTTACCATCATTTAGTAGAAAGCCTGTCCTCCTGTAAGAAGGAAGCTAAAAGTGGAACCATATAAAAAAAAGCCTCCGCTAGATTGCAGAGGCCTATACTCTTTACGAACAGGTTAAATAGCCATTTAATATGCGTTAAACTCCCACAATTCTCGCGTTACAACTGGGAAATAGTCTCGCCAAAGCGCCATGGCCTCTTCCCAGCTGCCGTCACCATGTATTTCTTCATACTTTTTCTTAAAGGGTATATTTACCTCTAAATCGGCCAATTTGGTTTTAGGAAAAACAAAGGCGAGTGCCCTGTCTGTATCCGATGGCCCGTATAAATTATAAAATTCTCTCATGTCTGAATCTAATTTTTCGTTAATATCTCTCAAACGATTAATAAAAACAGATAACTTTTCATTGCCTACACCCTTTTTAATCTTTAAAAACCAAACTGCAGCATATTTAATACTTTCATCAGGAAGGCTAACATAGGAAAGCTTTTCATTGTAACCCCAATATTCAGTACGACCGTATTTTTTAATATGTGGCGCTACTGTTGTATTCCAGTCATTATTATGCTCTTCGTTATCTGGACGATTATCCAGATGTTTAAAGCTCGTGGGACCCATTTCCCATACGTACCATCCAGATTCATCACCGGTCATTACTAAATTTAATGTAGCTTCGAAGGGCGCGTTGCTGTGGTAAGCTTCGTTATGAGCTTTTACAGCTTTAGTAAAAAGGGATTCTTCACCGATCTTGGGCAGAATATATTCCAGCTGATAGAGGTTACTTTTGGTTTCATTTTGGGAACTTAAGAGTATTGGCGTCAAATACAATGATGTAAATAACAAAACCAATTTTAAGACATTTGATTTCATGATTAATTAGTTTAGTAAGAAAGTTGAATTACAAGTTAGAAGAGGGATAAAAGGTCACTGTTATGTAAAAAGTAATTCCTAAAAAAAGGGATTCAAAAATTACAAAATATATCTGTATGAGACAAACAAATCGTACATATAAGGGAGTAAAAATTTTAAAAAACTACACATACGTCAGGCTTTTTTTATGTCCTAAAGTTCCATTCAGATTTTCATTATCTTTAGAAGGTTAACCAACAAACCATGATTAAATTCTTTCGCAACATACGCCAACAGCTATTATCACAGAATAGGTTTAGTAAGTATTTGCTTTATGCTATTGGTGAGATTGTACTGGTGGTTGTTGGGATTTTAATTGCTTTGAGTATTAACAATTGGAATGAGGATAAAAAAGAAAGACAGAAAGAAACAAAATCCTTAGTTGAGTTAAAAGATAATCTGAAAAGTAATATTGATGAATTCAACAAATTTATGAGCATTCAGAATGAGAGTATTGAAAATATTTCAATGATTGTTAAATACAAAGAAGCAAATCTAAATTACCACGATAGTATCAGAAAATATTTTCGCGGAATAGGATTTTTGGAACAGATAAATATAACCTCTTCATCTTATGAAACCATGAAAACAAATGGATTAGATTTGATTTCTTCAGATGCATTGAGATTAGAAATAATCGAACTTTACGATGTGCATTACAATCACTTTGATAGGCTTATTCAGAATGTTGGTCTCGCCCTTTTTTCAGGACATGTACTTCCAATTAGAAATAAATATTATTTAATAAATGAAAGATACGAAAGTGAAGAGTTCTTATACTTCTTAAAAGATAGAATATCTTGGAAAAAAGACGCTATTGAATATTGTGAGGTTATCAGTCAAAGAACGAAGGAATTAATTAAATCGTTAGAGGAGGAATTAGATAAAACAGACTAATTGATTCTTCCTAAGCGAGTTTACTGCAAGCGGGAAGCTAAAGGTGGGACCACCTTAAAGCCTAAATTACATTTGTAGTTTAGGCTTTTTTTGTGCCTTAGAATTAATAAAACATAAAATCTTTATCTTTAAAAAAATAATAACGGTATGAGACAACTTCTATTGGTATTGTGTGCAATTCCTGGATTTGTATTCGGGCAGGAAACAGAATTTTTCAATGAAAAAGATGTTTTTTATAAGGATTACTGTTGGTATCATAAATCGGACAGCACTAAAGTTACAGGAGTAATTAAACGGTTCCGTAAGAATGGTGTGGTTGAAAAGGAAGTATACGCTGTTGATGGGCTTTTAAATGGGGAAGCGAGAAGTTGGTATGATAATGGAGTGCTTTACGAGGTTGGAAATTTTAATAGTTCTAAGGTGGACGGAGAGGTAAGAGGATGGCATCGTAATGGACAATTAGCTGCGCGTGGCACTACGCGTGACGGTCAAAAAACAGGAACTTATCAAAAGTGGTATGAGAATGGTAGTTTAGAGGAGGAAAAAAATTATGTTAATGGTAAAGAAGAGGGTTCACAGAAGGTTTATCATTATAACGGTCATCTAAAATCGGAGACCAATTATGTTAATGGTAAATTGGAGGGCTGGCAAAGGGTGTATCACCCGAACGGCCAGTTAAAGTCTGAAACCAATTATGTAGAGGGAGAAAAAGAGAGAGAGACAATTTATTATGCCGATGGCAACATAATAACATTAACAGATAAAGTAGAGGATGATTTTGATGGGTTGCACAAGGAATATTACCATAACGGGCTGTTATGGTCTGAGAGTAATTTTGTTCACGGTGAATTAGTTGATGGGACAGAATATTTTCCTGATGGTAAACTTAAAATCGAAGTTAAATTTGAGTTGGGGGAGATGTTATTTAAGCGGGAGTGGTACGGGACGCATTCTGGTCAACCACACGTTCTTATGAATGAAGGAAAACGCGAAGGTGATGTTTGGACCTATAAAACATGGTATCGTGATGGCACTTTGATGGAAGTCAGCCATACTAATAATAAAGGTGAGAGTATAGGTGTTTATCAAAGATTTTACGCTAATGGAGTTCTTAAATATGAAAGAAATTATGATGACAACGGTAAATTCATTTCAAGTAAAAGTTGGGACATTAATGGCAACCTTATGGATTAATCTTTGCAATTCTCAATCTGTTTAATTTTTGCTTCAAGCAGTTTCCGAGCTCAAGCGTTAGAAACCTCAGTGTAAGCTGGGGTTTTTTTGTGGGACACAACTGGGCGCACAATGTTACATTGAGTAGTTTTGAATGGAGCAAAAGAGGATCAAATACTGAATAGGATTCCGTAGAAATGTGGTCTTTTTAAGATGAAATTTTTGTATTAGAATTTTTTCAAAAAGGGCAATTTATTTAAAACATTGAATTATTGATATTTTATTTCCCGTTCAATTATATATTTTGGTTTGTTATTTTTAAAAAAGTAAATTTTTGAAATGTTGTTATAATTATCGTATTCAAATTTTTCTCGATACCTTATTATTTTTTTATTGATTGAATTGTTATGATTTTCAATGATTTCTTTGATTATACCATCCCGATCCCTATTTATCTTTGATTTTATATTCCATATAATTCCGCCAAAATCAAATCGTAATTTCGTTTCGGTTTTTAGCCCTTTATCGTCATATATATGATTCAATTGGATTGTTGATTTTATCTCACTTAAATTATCCATAATTTTTAATTCCTTTAATGGATTTCCATCACTATCATAATCACAAGTGTATGTCTCAACAACATTTCCAATATTTTCAGTAATGTTGCTACTATATGTTATTTCTTTCACTAATTGGGCATTTTCATTGTAGAACTCAATAGATTTTAAATAAACATCTTCTTCTCTGTTTGCTTCTCCCAGAACGATTACATCTGCTAAAAATGACACTAATGGATATCCGTGTAGTTCCGAGTAAAATGATTCAATTATGCGGTTGTTTTTGTCATAATCGTAAGTATACTTTTTATAAGTGTTAAGTTGAAAAATTTCTTCCTGAATTAACTTTTGATTATTGTTATAAGTATATTTTTCCATATACACACAAGAGCCATTGGGTTTATAACCTTTTACTTCGATAAGGTTTCCAATTTTATCAATTAAATATTCATAAGACATTTTGGTCTTTCCAAGTTCAGAATATCTTTCAGTTTCAATTATTCTGCCTTGTTCATCATACTGAATGTAGAAATTGGAATCATTATCAAAACTTCCTGTTTTTTTTCCTTTTTGCAATTTTCCTGATTTAAACTTTAACTTATATTTTGTTTGCTTTACAGATTTTATTTTACCAAAGGTATTGAATGAAATTCCCCAATAAAATTTATTCTCTTTATAGGTGTTCAAAAACCCTAAATCACCATATGCAGGTAATTGCGATTGAGAATGATTAAAAACAAAGATTAGCTGGGAAAGGATGAATAATATTTTAAATTGTGTTTTCAATATATTATCATTCTGAAAAATCTATCCAGTTACCCCCGCCGGTATCTATAAAATACCATATAATAATAACACCAACTAATGCCCCAAGTGTAGTTGCAATCGTACCGATTGTTGAAGCGCCTTTATTTTGCAGGTTAATCTTTTTTAGCTTATCAGCCTGCAACAAGGTTTTAATGATTTCTCCTTTGGATTCTTTAATACCATAAAATTGATCATCTTCAGAGCGAATATTTTTGAACTTGTATGTTTGTTGGTCTATAGTTATGACTTTTGCTTTTCGGTTCTGAGTTGCCGCCCATTCTAGAGAAACAGAGCTTTTTTCATAGAGAACACAGCTTTGAAACAACAATAAAATTGTGAAAAGCAATACAAATGATTCGACATGTTTTCTAATAGTTTTCATTCTCACTCAGTTTAATTTAAATCTTTTGTTACACATCATTTTTAAGACCTTAGTTTGTTATCCTGTCCATATTTATTTGATCTACTTGAAATTTATTAGTTGCATTTAACACAAGAGGATCCTGAATAACCATGAGTTTTAGCCCATTCCAGGCAATCTTTTTCGGTTTCAAAGCATGGTGATCCTAAGTTTAAAGATTCAACTGTCCAAGGGGTTTCATCAGCACATTTAGTTGGGCAAATTTTGAAATCTTCAAAAGAATCGTCATCTCCGCAGGTTGTGATAAAAAAGCATACTGGCAGAAAAACGAAAAGAGATTTAAAAGTTCTCATAACTTTAGTATTTAGATAATCTGAAATCTTCTGTTTTGAATGGAAAAGTTAAATATCAGTTATGTATTTATCACTGATATTGGTCAGTTAAGATTTAAATACAGACTTCTGGTAAAGAGTTATGTTAAATGAACTTTTAGAAAATTAAAATATTAAACCATTGCACAAATGAAGAGGTGTTTTTGGCATTAAACCTAGGGTGAAGAAGCCTATCCCGCCGCAAGCGAGAAGCCAAAGGTGGGACCACCTTAAAGGCCTAAATTACGGATGTAGTTTAGGCTTTTTATGTCCCGGAATCCATAAAACATAAATTTTTATCTTTAAAAAAATAAAAAAGGTATGAGACAGCTTCTATTGGTATTGTGTGCAATTCCAGCATTTGTATTCGGACAGGACACCAATTTCTATTATGAGAAAGATGTTTTTTGGGATAAAGAGGACCGTGCCTATCATAAATCGGACAGCACTAAAGTTACAGGAGTAATTAAACGATTCCATAAAAATGGTCAGGTTGAAAAGGAGTTATACGTTGTTGATGGACTGATAAATGGGGAAGCAAGAGGGTGGCATGAAAATGGAATGCTTGGTTGGGTTGGGAATTTAGAAAATTCTCTTGTAAATGGAGAGATTAAACAATGGTATGATAACGGACAATTAAAGGAGCGCAGTACGATGAGGAACAATCCGTTAACTGGAACAACCTCTTACTGGCATAAGGACGGTAGCCCAAAAGGAGAAGAAAACTATGTTAATGGTAAAAAAGAGGGTTTTCAAAAGGCGTATTATGAGAGTGGTCATCTAAAAAAAGAGTTGAATGTTGTCAATGGTGAATTGGAGGGATTACAGAGGGAATATTACAGGAATGGTCAAATTAAGTCTGAAATAAAATATATTAACGGTAAAGTAGACGCAGTGATAGGTTATTACGAACGTAGTGATCACCCAAAACGAGAAAAAAATTATGTTGACGGTAAACTGGAAGGTTGGCAGAGGGATTATTACCATAACGGTCAGCTAAAGTCTGAAGCCAAATATGTCGAGGGTGAACCATCTGAAGAGAAGACCTATTATTCTGACGGTAATCCTGAAATAGAGATAATATATGAGTCAGGGGAAATGCTAGTTATGAAGAAATGGTACAGTGCACATTCGGGTCAACCATCTTCTCTCATGAACGAAAGAAAACGAGAAGGTGATATTTGGACCCATAAGGAATGGTATCGGGATGGTAATTTGATGGAAGTCAGCCATACGAATAACAAAGGAGAGAGGGTAGGTATTCATCAAAGATTTTACGCTAATGGAGCCCTTGAATATGAAGGCAATTTTGATGAAAACGGTGAAAACATTTCAAGTAAAAGTTATGACATAAATGGACAACAAAGGAATTAAACACCGTTATGATCCATATAATAACTATTGCCTCAAATAGTTTTCTAGTCAGGCAGGGCCACAATTTAAAAGTCATTTCTTGATTGAAGTGGCTTGTTTTGTATACTAAAGCTTCATTCAGGTTTTTAGGAACCTTAAGATTCTAACTTGGCTCTCACAATTACATACTTCGGCACAAAAGGACATCACTAGCAATCACAAAACAAGTTTACCAAATAGTGTAATCATTTCCGTCATACCAATTGAGATTTTTGGCGCAAGTTCAATTCCCGGACCTTTAAGCTGGCCCTCTGTTTTATCAAGTACAGGAAGGTGTACTGGCATCATTTTTGCATCGCATTGAGAACATGGCTTTTTTACGAATGGGTTTGAGAATTAAGCCGGTGAATGTTATGTGTATGCCTTTTAAATACATGGACTTTCATTGACCATTTTCCTTCACGGAAACGGGATATTCTCAAACAATTAATTAATCTCAAAAAACTATAAGTAATGAAAAAAATGGTATTGACATTAGGAATTGGACTTTTGTTTATCACATCCACCTACGCTCAGGAAAATAATAAAATAGCCGTTAAGGGAGATTTTATACAAATGGACATGAAATGCACCACAGCATATCGTAATTTCCACGGCTTCGGTAAAGAATATGTTGAGATTGATAAGGCTTTAATTAGAAAAAATTCAATTCTTTCCATTGTTGTGAATAACAATGAAGTCATCATTACGACTACTGAGTTGAGTTGGGCCAATTCTACAAATATATCTAAACATTATGCGTTTAAATTCTCAGATTCAGATGCGTGCAACAGGTTCTACTCTGGCTTGGTTGATACGATTTCAATAGATTAATGCGCCCCTCACATATTTAGATTTCATGCCAATAGGTGAAGTACAATAGCATTAACCGTACTGACCAACACATAGGATCTGAGCTTATTTTATGTAGGAAACTGAACTACACCGTATAAATAACCGCATGAGATAACGATTTCAATAGCTGGCGCTTAGGTTTGTGCTCGTACTGCTCATGGGAGCAAACCGTATTACGGATCTGTAGCATAGTGCTCCTGTTTCTGTGGGGGTTTTAGTTGATTTGATTGGCTCTTTTGTAATAGGATTCTTTCTTGAATAAGCCCTCTGTCTTAAGGCTCAGCCCCGTGTTATTTAATCGGGTAATGAGAAATCGCCTTCTCCACTTATTTACATCAGGTAAATAGTCCAATTGCAGGTAAAACTTAGGGTATCCCATGAAGTTCTCCTCAAGTTCTATGGACCACCAGCCAATTACCTTTCCTTCATTGGCAATCTCCATTTGGCTCGTGAATTCATAATCGCCCGTATAATCTGAAATCCACAATCCGGGAAGGCTGCCATATAAGACCTCAATAACATCAGCAGCATTTTGATCTTTTTTTAGTTCATTTAAGTCAAATTCATTTGCCAAAACATGCTGTTTGTCAGATTCACAGCGCCCTCCCATGCCATTGACCCAATGCCCTTTAGCACAAAGATTTCCACCCCACATATAGCCTTTTAGAGACTTGCCATAGGAGACCAGAAACCAGTTATATCCTCTTGAAGTACTGTCAGTAGCGTGAATCAGTTTCAGTTTGGCATCGGCAGCAGTTAACACGGTGTCCTTTGATGCCGTAAATGAGGGTTCACTGTAAATACTTCCGTCAAGGGTCCCAACGTAGATTGGCCTTTCAAAAAAGCCGGATAAAAAATAAACCCACAGGAGCACCAATACTGCAGCAAGGGTAATAAAAACAGGCTTGGCTCCAAATAGTTCAATCAGCTTTACAAATAGCTGAATCAGAGCTCCAAAGGCCCAGGTTATAAGGAGAGCAACGGTGCATAATCCGCCAATAAATGCAATAACACCTCCGATTATGATATTGAATAAAGCAGGAATTGCACCGTCACCCGGTGTGTTCTCAAAGATTTGTATATCCTGACTGATAATCTTAATGCCGATATAGGTGACAAGCGCTCCTATAACGAACAGGACAGCCGCAATTGCATGGGGCAGGTTTTTTAAGTTCATAAAATAAATTGTTTAGCTCTTTGTCCACCCCTAATATAGGCACTTTCATAAAGACCCCTGGGGAATTCAAAAAAATATAATGTTTTTTGCAGCTGCTATAAAACCCGGAACAACTCATAATGAGATGCTTCTCTTGCCCGGTTTAGTCTGGCGTGGGACCACCCTAGTAATAGAAACCTCAGCATTAGCCGTGTATTTTTTGGAACACACCTGGGGACTAAGTTTATATGGCGTCGGGTTAAATGGAACGATAGAAAGTTAAATACTGGATGGGATTCCCAAGAAATTGGGTCTTTTATGATGACTGATATATATCATTGCTTGGGTATAATAATCGTGGTATTTTTTGATTCTCAGTAATATTTAATACTTAATAAAATGAAAAAAATACTTAGCACACTAATTATGCTTGGCTTTTTTATATATGGGTTTGGTCAGACAAATCTTTATGTAAATCCTGCTTTCGAAAGTATTGCGATGAACCATGAGGTCATAGCAATAGCCCCCTTCAAAACCCAAGTGAAATTGCGCCCTAAGCAAATGGCGGAAATAAGCACTGAACAATTACATAATTTGGAAAAATCAGAAGGCGAGGCAATTCAAAGGGCCATGCATTCATGGTTTTTAAAGCGCAAAAAAAGAGGAAGTCTACTTTACATAGATTTGCAGGACCCTAGAACAACAACATCAATTTTATCTCAAAATGGGATTGATTATGATAACATAACAGAATTTTCTCCTCAACAGTTAGCGGATTTATTAAACGTTGATTCGATTATTATGGGAGAATATGAGACAAATAAACCAATGTCAGAAGGAGCATCTGTGGTATTAGGCGTGCTTGTTGGCTTTTTCGGGACAACAAATAGCGCTACGATGAATATGAGTATATATAATGGAGAGGATGGCATTCTGTTGTGGAATTATAATAAAAAAGTAAGAGGTAGTATTGGCAGTAGTCCAGACGACCTAATTAATATATTGATGAGAAAAGCATCGCGGCGGATGGCCTACACAAAGAGCGACAAAGACAAATCTCTATGAATACAAATAGGAAGAAGCAAAAGGAGACAAACCATTCTGGAATACGGCGGTTTTTTTAACCATTGGGATAACTCAATTTAGCGCATCTTCTTGCAATGTATTAACGCCTCACAGGTATAATTTTATGAGTTTTGAAATTCAAATCAACGATTTTAGCGCGCAAAAAATTTAATCAATTGGAATCACTAAAGTGATCCCAATATTTTTCGGTGATTTAAAGTGGTTATTGTTCAATGTGCTTTGGGATGTACCCAACAAGAGATTGGCTTTTTTCTTATGTTCATTTGCTTTCATGAAAAAAGGGATACTAGCTAAAGAGGCACAGACACCACCTATCATAAAACCATTAATTTTTAAATCTGCTTCGCCCTCACCATCCACAAAAGCGTCTCCCATAGCATCCCAGAGTGCATCATCAAAAGATATTACCATGCCTGTAATTAAAAAGACTCCGCCGGCTGCCAAATTAATTATTCCCAGAGTTTGGTTTTTTCTATATTTCTGAATGTGAAAATCATAGGATTCTAAGGCTGAAGATTCAGAAGTGGGTTCAAGTTGTTGAGCCTGTGCCAAACTACATATCAGCAAAAGATTAATCAGGGTTAACCGAATGGCTTTGAGCGTGGGGTAAAGTGATCGTGTTCTCATGATATTTACTATTAATTGTATATTTAAATTTAATGTGGTAAAAGAGAATCTATATCCCGAATGATGGTTTGTAGATGAATCAGGACATTTAAGCGGTTTACCGTTGAATTTTGCTGCATACAAACTACTTAAAGCACCTTGGGTCTGTTAGGCAATCTGTTAAAACAGGTCTTTCGTATTGGGTTAATCAAATTTGCAATCCATTGTATGCAGAAGGCCTCAGTGCTGTGTTCTGAAGGTAAATTTCATGAGACCATAACGGATTAAGTTTGAAAAATCATCGTTTGGGTGAAAATATATTTGCGACAAGCAATCACGATCATTATTTTTATACAACAAGACCAACATTCAATTCGGGTACCCGAACCCGTGAGTTGCATGGTTATAATCCGGTTTCCCATTGCGCGTAATTTTGAAATAAAAATAAAATCAGTGATATGAGAATTAAACCAGTGCTTATTGGGGCATTGTGCTTTGCGCTTTCCATCTCGGCGCAAGATGTATTGCCCATCAGAGGATTTGCCATTGCGGCTCCAAAAAAAGAAAATGTCGACCGGTTTGTCAAATTCATCAACGAGGAGCTTCCTCCAAGACAGATTAACACCTTGATCTTGAGAGTCGATTATAATTTTCAGTACAAGTCGCATCCGGAACTGGCTGAAGATAACGGCCTCTCCCAGGATGACGTTAATAAAATAGTATCGGCTTGCCAGAACAATAACATTGATGTTATCCCTCAAATTAACTTATTGGGACATCAGTCATGGCATTCAGATCTGGAAATGCTACTGAAAGTTTACCCGGAATTCGATGAAACCCCGAACATACAACTTCCGGAAAGCTATGAATGGCCGAATGATGATGATCTTTATTGTAAAAGTTATTGCCCTTTACATCCTAAAGTACATGAGGTTGTATTTTCGATAATGGATGAAATTGTTACTGCTTTTCAGGCCAATGCCTTCCATGCGGGAATGGACGAGGTATTCTACATAGGTCATGAAGACTGCCCCCGCTGTAACGGAAAAGATAAGGCCGAGTTATTTGCCGGAGAACTGACAAAAATAAGGAACCACCTGGCCTTGTCGGGCCATAAACTCTGGATATGGGGCGATCGGCTGTTGGACGGAAAGACGACAGGAATGGGTATGTGGGAGGCAAGTATGAATAACACCCACAGAGCCATAGACATGATTCCAAAAGACATTGTGATATGCGATTGGCACTATGAGCGTATGGAGCCCACAGCAGCTTATTTTGCCTTAAAGGGATTTGATGTGGTGACCTCTTCATATAAAAAGGGTGCAGTGGCTCTAAAACAATTGGCCTTTTTGGAGAATATCAGAAGAAATTCAAGTGAGGAAACAGCCCAACACATTTTGGGTATGGTGCATACATCATGGAGCTCAGCCTCCTCCTTTCTGGACCGATTTTATGCCCCTTTTGATAAAACGAAACAAAACGACGCAGTTTGCTTTAAAATATTATTTGGCGAATAGCGGTAACACAATACTAGTGTCCAAAGTGCAATTTGTGAAAAGAATACCCTAATGGATCTAAGAATACACGGTTATACTTATTTTTTTGTTATCGTTTGCAGTCTTACTCTTATTTCATTTTTAATTGAACATTCACCCAGGGACACCTGAAACTTTTTTAATATGGAACTAATGACACACATCCGGGATTACCTAAAGCCCTTTATTTTAATTCAATTCATACTGTTGTTCTCATGCGATATGAAAAACAAAATGCCTGATGCAGATGTTGAAAACACTGAATTTAAGATTGTAGGGTATTTAAGCGGAGGCAGTTTTGATAAAATTGATCATCTCGAACTTGATAAACTAACGCATTTAAACCTTGCATTTGCCAATCCGGATAACAATGGGAAACTCATTTTCAGCTACAATAGAGATGTCAAAGAGATCGTTGAAAAAGGTCATGCTGCTGGTTTGAAAGTGTTTATATCCCTGGCAGGAGGCGGTACACCAGACACCTCAATTTGGAGTGCACTCTTGCAGCCGGAGCGTATGCCAGCTTTCGTGAAGCACATATTGGATTATGTGGACGACAACAATCTGGATGGGGTCGATGTGGATATTGAAGGCAATTTACTGCCATATATAGGAGATACTTATACACCATTTGTTCTTGAACTAAGGGATGCGCTCCATGCAAAAGGGAAGGGTATCACCACTGCCCTGGGGGCCACCTGGCTACATGAATCCGTTACTCAGCAATCCCTGGAGGCCTATGACTTTATCAATGTCATGGTCTACGATAAGACGGGGCCCTGGAGACCTCAGGATGTTGGACCGCACGCTCCGATCTCCTATGCAGAAGAAGCTATAGCATTCTGGATTAATGAAAAAAAGATACCTTCTGAACACATTGTACTCGGCATGCCATTTTATGGATGGGATTTTTCACATCCGGTAAGATCAAGAACCTACAGGCAAATCATAAGGGACAATCCAGAACACGCGTATACAGATCAGATGGATAGCCTATACTACAATGGAATTCCCACAATTGTACATAAGACGCAAATGGCAAAGAACAAACTTGGCGGGGTAATGTTTTGGGAGATTTCTCAGGATACCATTCATGAACTGTCATTATTGAGGGCTGTCCACCAGACTCTGGAGGCAGATAGTTGTCTTGTAAGTACATTCTATAAGGATTCAGATGGTGATGGATTTGGTGATCCCACAAAACCACTTCAGGCCTGTCAGAGACCCCTTGGATATGTGACAAACCGAGGTGATAGCAACGATACAAACCCGGAGATCCAGTAACTACCAACCGAATAAATAAAATAGCTATACAGAGTTGAAGTTTTTTTAAGTTTTCAACCGTTTTAACCATTCGAATGAGTCATACGCGTTATAAAGCAACAAAATTATACCTCCTTGTACTGCTCCTATGCATGCCATATACCTTTTATGCACGACCGAGAGCAAAAACAGGTTTACGTATTCTGTTTAATGAGGACAAAGCGCATTTTACACCAGATGAAAAAGAACGTATCACCGAATTCATAACAGCCTCAGAACGAAAAATAAGAAGGCTATTGCCTGATTTGCCAGAGGATATTACGGTGTCCATTGAACTGACGGACAACGATTTTAAAGACAACGGTGGGGTGATTGGCAGAGCTGAAAGAAACCGTCCTGCTAAGGTGGTTATTGAAGTGTCAAGTGCGTATCAGGGGGGCGTTGGTCAGGCCATTAAAACAGGTTTAATACCTGTAATCTATCACGAATTTCATCATCTTGCAAGAGGCTGGGCCATACAGGATAACAAGTATGACACCGACATTCATATCGCCGCTGTCAATGAGGGTTTGGCGGTTGTATTCTCCGAAATCTATACAGGCGTAGTTCTGCCCTGGAATACCTATCCAAACAATGTGAGTCTTTGGGTAGAAGAGATCATTGCCTTGCCGGAGAATTCAAATTACAGGTCATGGATGTTTCAACATCCAGACGGCAGAATTGGAATTGGATACAAGGCGGGGAATTTTATTGTACGGGAGGCCATGGCAAACTCGAATAAGGACATACTGGAATTGAGTAAACTGTCGCATCGAAAAATACTGAAACTGGCAGGATACAAAAGATAATTTACGCTAAGGGTAATGACTGGAGTTCAAACGGCCGGTATCCAATGGAGCTCTGGAACTTTTGCTAAATACGTGGGGTTTCATTCAATGCATTAAAATCACTAATTTGGGCCATATAATTCCAATTATGAACACATATTTTTAATGAATAAGGCGTTTAACAGAGGAGGCTTAATTCAGAAAATGCATAATACTTCCGAATGGGATGTTATTGTTATTGGTGGCGGAGCAACAGGCTTAGGAATAGCTTTAGACAGCATAACGCGTGGCTATAAGACCTTGCTTTTGGAGCGGGCCGATTTCGCTAAAGGAACATCCAGCCGAAGCACGAAACTTGTTCATGGGGGGGTTAGGTATTTAGCTCAGGGTAATATTAATTTGGTAAAAGAAGCTTTGTATGAAAGAGGACTAATGCTTAATAATGCATCACATTTAGTGAGTCGCCAATCCTTTATTATTCCAACCTACAAATGGTGGGATCATTTTATTTATACTGTTGGATTGAAAATTTATGATGTTCTCTCTGGTAAATTGAGTTTAGGAAAGTCATTTAGCATAAGAAAAACAGAAACTATAGAACGTCTTCAGACCCTTAGAACGATAAAGCTAAAGGGGGGAGTTGTCTATTACGACGGACTGTTTGATGACTCGAGGTTAGCAATAAATATGGCTCAGACCTGTATTGAAAAGGGGGCCGTTGTTTTGAATCATTTCAGGGTTATTGCACTATTAAAAGATACGGACGCCTCCATAACGGGAGTCCGGGCTGTGGATGAGGAAACGGGTAAAACTTACAAATTCGAGGCCAACGCTGTTATCAATGCCACAGGAGTCTTTACGGACGACATTTTGAAAATGGATGACCCGACGGCACAAAACAAAATAAGGCCGAGTCAGGGCATCCATTTGGTTTTTGACAAATCTTTTTTACCGGGAAAGGATGCGATTATGGTTCCTAAAACAGATGATGGCAGGGTGCTGTTTCTGGTGCCCTGGCATAATAGGGTGGTTTTAGGAACAACGGATACACTTTTAGATAGTCATAGTTTAGAACCTAAAGCTCGAGAAGAGGAGATAGATTTTATTATTAAAACAGCCAATCGATATTTAACTAAAAGCGTAACCAAAGGTGATGTCCTCAGCGTATTTGCCGGATTACGTCCCCTGGCTGCACCGAAAGACAAATCAGAGAAGACCAAAGAAATATCCAGAAGTCATAAAATTATAATTTCTAAATCGGGTTTGGTTACCATTACAGGCGGGAAGTGGACGACCTACAGGAAAATGGCAGAAGACACGATCAATAAAGTGATTGAACTGGGTAAATTGCCAAAGGCCCTCTGTAATACAAAGGGTTTGCATATTCATGGTGCCAATGGAACTTTAGATAAGTCAGATCATTTGTATATTTATGGAAGCGATTATAAAGAAATACACAAGCTGATAAAAAAACATCCTGATCTGGGGGAAAGGTTACATCCAAGATTGGAATTTTTAAAAGCAGAGGTCCTTTGGGCGGTTCGATTTGAAATGGCGAGGACAATCGAAGATGTTTTGGCCAGAAGGGTAAGAGTGCTCTTTTTGGATGCAAAAGCAGCCATTGAAATTGCCCCGGAGGTGGCAAGGATTTTAGCTAATGAGTTAAATAAAGATGGCCAATGGGAAAAGCAACAAATTTCTGATTTTATTAAAGTTGCGAGAAATTACATAATTCAAACGCCGTCGCATATGGAGGATCGTCTTAATTTACCCAACTAAACCACATCGATTATATGGAAAAATATATTTTGGCATTAGATCAGGGAACCACGAGTTCAAGAGCTATTATTTTCAATAAAAAGGGACGTATTATTTCCGTAGCTCAAAAGGAGTTTACTCAATATTTCCCCAAGCCGGGCTGGGTCGAACACGATCCCCTGGAAGTTTGGTCTTCACAGGCAGGTGTGGCATCCGAGGCCATCGCTAAGAATGGCTTAAAAGGAGAAAATATCGTGGCTATGGGTATTACCAACCAGCGCGAAACCGTCATTGTTTGGGACAAAAATACCGGGGAGCCCATATATAATGCTATAGTCTGGCAGGATAAACGAACGTCCGGATATTGCGATCAGCTTAAAAGGGAAGGCCTTGAAAAAGAAATCAGGGAAAAGACGGGATTGGTAATAGACTCCTATTTTTCCGGCACCAAGGTCAAATGGATATTGGATCACGTAGACGGTGCAAGGGAAAAGGCTGAAAATGGATCCTTAATAATGGGCACAATTGATACCTGGCTGATATGGAATTTTACGAAAGGAGAACAACATGTCACGGACGTCTCCAACGCCTCGAGAACATTGCTGTTTAATTTAAACACCCTGGAATGGGACGATGATTTGTTGGAATTATTTACGATACCAAGAAGCATGTTGCCTCAGGTAAAGCAATCGAGTGAAGTTTATGGGTATGCCTTATCATCTTTTTATGGCGCTAAGATTCCAATTTCTGGAATTGCAGGCGATCAACAGGCCGCTTTGTTTGGTCAAATGTGTACCAAAGCGGGTATGGTAAAGAATACCTATGGAACGGGTTGTTTTATGTTAATGAATATTGGTGAGAAACCTATTGTTTCAAAAAACAATTTATTGACGACAGTAGCATGGAAGCTAAACGGTAAGACCCATTATGCTTTAGAGGGCAGTATCTTTATAGCAGGGGCTATTGTTCAGTGGTTGCGGGATAGCTTAAAAATTATTAGAAATTCTAAGGATGTTGAAAAATTAGCAGGATCTGTTGAGAGTTCTGAAGGCGTGTATTTTGTTCCTGCCTTCGCGGGACTGGGAGCACCCTATTGGAATCAGTATGCTCAGGGCACTATTTTTGGATTGACACGAGGAATTACAGATGCGCATATGGCTCGAGCCGCTTTGGAGTCTATTGCTTATCAAACTATGGATGTTTTAAAGGCCATGGAGGCCGATTCCGGTATTGGAATAAAAGAACTGCGTGTCGATGGCGGTGCCACCGTAAATGACATGCTCATGCAATTTCAGGCCGATGTTCTGGATATTGTGACGGTGCGCCCTAAAGTAGTGGAAACTACAGCCATGGGAGCTGCATTTTTAGCTGGGCTGGCCATTGGTTTCTGGGAAAATACTGAAGAAATTCAACACATATGGCAAATAGACACCTATTTTCACCCAACGACTAAAAGAGGAAATATTGATGAAGGCATTAAAGGTTGGTACAGAGCAATCGATGCCATAGAATATTGGACAAAACAGTAATACTAATATCGAAAAAATGACACCATTCATTGCAGAGGTTATAGGAACAGGACTTTTAATTTTATTAGGTGAAGGCGTAGTCGCCAATGTTGTGCTAAAAAAAACTTTGGGACACAACAGTGGGTGGATCGTGATAACCGTTGGTTGGGCACTGGCAGTATATGTTGCTGTTGTAGTTGCTGCCCCGTACAGTGGCGCTCATATTAATCCGGCGGTCAGCATCGGATTGGCACTGGCAGGTAAATTTGATTGGGATTTAGTTCCCATATATATTTCGGCGCAAATGATTGGTGCTATGATGGGTGCCTTAACGGTTTGGTTAATGTATAAGGATCATTTTAAGGCAACAGAGAACGGGGATTTAAAAAGAGCCGTTTTTTGCACATCGCCTGCGATTAGAAATTTGTCCTCGAATTTATTCAGTGAGGTGGTGGGCACTTTCGTACTGATTTTTACAATTCTATATTTTACAGGCGCATCAATTGAGGAGACCCAGTCAGTGATTGGATTAGGTTCCCTGGGGGCACTTCCAGTGGCTTTTTTAGTATGGGCTATTGGGCTGTCCTTAGGCGGTACCACAGGCTATGCGATAAATCCTGCAAGAGATTTGGGCCCACGAATTATGCATGCCATATTACCTATCAGAGATAAATCTCCAAATGATTGGGGGTATTCCTGGATTCCTGTCCTAGGTCCTGTTATAGGGGCTTCCATCGCGGCATTAACCATGTTGTTATTGTCCTGATCGGCATAATGTTTCTACAGCAGCAAAACCTTAAAATTACCTCGGGACCACCTATACGAACTGCACCATAAATCCGTATCGGAAATTGTATGATCGAAGGATTTCAATCCCAATACAATTAGATCAAGATATCTTACAAACCGCTGGTTTAGCTGAGGTTTTTCGGGTTGTTTCAACAGGAAGGGGAAGCAGGAATTTAAAATGTCCAACAGAGATGATTCACTTTTTTTGCCTAATCATTCAGCCAATGAGGCTTCCGCAAACTGCACGAGTTGCCAATACGGGGGCAAATAACCATTTTCCATCTCGAAGCGCTCCGCCTTTTTTAGGGTCCTGGATTTAAGATCTTGAAAAAGAGCTACAAAATAGTTGTTTTTCAATGCTGTTTGAGCATTCATGCCCTTGGGTATAACACCCTCCTTTCCAAAAAGATTGAGAACAGAAGAATACAGTTTAACAACCCTGGCCAGGGGTAGCGCCCAGATTGAATAGCTTAATTCTTCACCGGAATTTGCCAGGCTGATTAATGCATCCATAACGGCATTGTCCAAATGGTCCTGAAAAAGAACATCCTTATCTATCCATTCGGCCACAATACTCAACATGGGATCATATTCCAGGTCTGAGGGCATTTGCGTCACAAAGTTTGCTACCCCAAAGGCGCTTAACCAGTTTATAATCCCATTTGAAGAAATGGTAGATTCAAATTCCCATAAAGAAATGCCATAGCGTTTATAAGCAAAAGATCCAACCTCCGAGCAGAACATGGCTGACGCATCCCTGTAATCCATTTTAAAATCATAGGGAATATATCTTTTTTGAGCTTCTTCATACATGAATTCGGATACCTCATGGGGCAGCATGGGGTTCAATTGTATTTCCGGGAGATCAGAGCGTGGCCTCATCACCATAAATCTTAATTTTTTATCTTTCAAATAGCTGTCCAGGGACGCTATGGCAACCCCCTTTTCAATATGAGCTTCAACAAAATAAGGGGTATTGCTTTCTTCATCAATATACACCAGGGCGACATGAGAAAAATTACCGGGATAATCATTCCCCCTCGAAATAAAGGCGGAAACCTCCGCACCACCTCTGCTGACAAGTAAATCGCCGCTGTGTACTTTTATGCCGAGCACATCAATTGAAGGGGTTCGAGAAGGCGCGTCTGTAACGGACATGGTGGAAGTAAATTCGTCTTTATCAGATTGTAGCAGTATTTCTTCTACTGCTGCCCGCATCCCATAAAGTATGCGATAAGAAGTATGGCGAGCGCTGGTTGCAGACATATCCCATAGACGTGAATCTTTTTTCAATTTTTGTCTTACGCTGTTATAGTATCTTAGGTGCCAATCCGATTTTTTTTCCTGGGCAGCGATCACTGGTGCAATGCGGAAAAACGCATGTTCAATGGAATCGTAGATTTTACTGTCAGCACTGTAAACAGTATCCATGTATGTTGTCAACAGCAGATCTGCCTCATCGCACAATTTTCCCACCATAGAATCGCGTTTTATGGAGGATAAGGCTCTGGCTGTGATAAACCTGTTTTCCAGATTTTTCCAAAGGGAATCCTGATTCCAGGTAAATGGCGTTTTTGAAGCGGTTTGAATCGGGGTTTTGTCCTGTGGTGATGGAATTAAAAGCAGCACATATAGTATCCCAAGGATTTTTAAAAGTAAATATATCTTTTTCATTGGGTCTGTTATCAAAAGAAGTTTAATTGCTGTTGAAATGTAATAATAAATAACTATAAATCCGTTATAACGTCTAGGAATTTCCTCGCGTTCATCTCCTTGGAGCAGGGCGATTATCCCGCTGTAAGGGGCGTCCCTGCCAATTCGTCCCAAATGAAGTGAAGTTGAGGCGGGATCCCTTTTAGGAATGACATATGTTAAGGGAGTTCGGATACTTTGATCTTCCGTATTTCACATTAAAATCAGGGAAGAATCTGTTTAGTGACTTTTGGTTTCTAATTTTCCACGAAGGTTTAAAACCAATGTCATTAAGGCGATAATAACAAACCCTATTCCTATATAGTCCACAAAGTTGGCATAATTCAGATAGATGCCATAAGACAAAAAATAAATGCTGTATAAATACCAGAAGTATTTTCGGTGTCGCGCTTTTTTGGAGTCAGAGAGTTGCATTGTTTTCATTGAAATCAAATGAATGGCGCCTACAATGATAAAAGTTCCGATAAATATTAATATTGCCTTTTCCATGTTGCTAAATTTACAAAAAAACAGGGATCATTGATTCGAGAGTTATTTTGGGAATGGGTGCATTTATTACGCCCGGATCGAATAGACAACCATGCAAAGCCAGTGTTGAAATTATTTTTATTTTTACGCCAAAGCAGAAACACATGAAAACCGTTTTTATTCTTCTTTTTACAATGCCATACCTTTTAATGGGGCAGGAAACTGATGTGATACATTATGATGCTGTTTTTGTAAAAGACAGGTTATTTTATTTCAAGCGAGACACCACGCTGGTCAATGGAAAAGTTGTAAAGCATGAGCCCAATGGAAAAGCAAGCGGGTCTTTTGAGGTGGCCAATGGGATGTTAAATGGCCATGCCAGGATCTGGCAGGAAGGCAAAGGAACTACAGAGATGTCTTATAGCGCTAATCTGTTAGACGGGCCTTATAAGGAAGTGGACATGAATGGGGTGGTAATACATGAGGGCGGCTACAAACAGGATAAAAAAGAGGGCATATGGAAGCATTGGAGTCCCGATGGCAATTTGCTGGAGGAAGCAGCATACAAGAAAGGGAAAAAGGATGGCATGTATAAGTTTTGGTATGAAAATGGCCAGGTTTCTACGGAAGGGTTTTACAAAGAGGATACAGAGCAGGGCTTATGGAGGAGATGGTATCTCAATGGGGAATTAAAAAGTACCGGAAATTACGAGAATGGCACTTTTAGCGGTGTATGGAAATTTTATGATGAGAACGGGGCGATCCGTAAAGAGGGGCTGTTTAATGAGGGCAGGGAGCAAGGGCTATGGAAGAAGTGGTATCCGAATGGTACATTGGGAAGCATCGGAAATTATGACAATGGTGTGTACACAGGGGAATGGAATTATTATAATGTGAACGGGGAATTAAGCTTAACCTATGTTTACGACGATTTGCCGCATTCCGAGAATAGGGATGCGAAGGTGATTGATGCCAAAGACACCTTTATCCGGGAGGGTATTGTTTATTTTACATCGGATACTACCAGAGTAACGGGATTGGTAAAAGCGTATAATACCTGGTCCAATCGAATTAAGCAAGAGGTCAATGTTGTTGATGGTCTTTATAATGGAAAGATGATAACATGGTATGATTCCGGAGCGCTTTCCAGTATAAGCCGTTATAAAGACGGTGTGGAGGATGGTGAAACAAAAACATTTTATCGGAGCGGGCAATTACATGAGATTAAAAGCTACAACGCCGGAGTGCTGGATGGATGGCGTAGGATATTGTTTGATAATGATGGCTTAGAACTGGAAATACAGTATACCAATGGAAAGAATAATGGTATAATGAGAGCATATTACAGGAACGGTAATCCGCATTATGAGCGGCACTTTATGATGAACAAACAAACCGGGATTCAGAAAACATGGTACGAGGAGGGCCCGTTAAAAGAGGAGATCATACACGCAGATGGGCAATCGCCGGAAATCAGAAAAAGGTGGTACAGGAATGGCACCCTGCAAAGTGAAGCCCCTTATAATTCTAATGGGGTGATAGACGGCATTGAAAGCTTTTGGAGTGAGGATGGGTATATATTGCGGAAAACGGCCTTTCAGAACGGTGTTTTAAACGGTCCCGAACAGATTTGGCACCCTAATGGGGAACTTGCCGAGGAAAGGTATTATCAGTTTGGAAGGTTGAGGTCCAGTAAAAAATGGGACGATAAGGGTAATCCGGTGGATTGAAATAGGATTTGTCATTATACAAATAGAAAAAGGATTTACACACTGCAAATCCTTTTATTTTGGAAGCACTTAAGGCCAGGTCCAAATTTTGTTTAATCGTTTAATTTATATTTTCCATAACCTGGGGAGTATGGACTACGATATGGATCGGTTCTGTAAAATAAGTAGGGCACATCTCCCGTATTGATAACTTGGTTAATAATAAGTTCAGGCCAAACATCGGTTGCAACCCCCAGTTCAATGCCATCCTTGTTATACCACATGCCATTTTCAACATAATCTGTAGATCTGGCGGCCACCATTCTTCTAAAATGTGACCATTTTTCGTTGTCTTTATCATACATAAAATGAAATGTTATCCAACCGTTGGAATCCATCCATTTTTCGGGATAAACACCCTCATGAGATATTAGTTTTTCATTCCAGTGCATGACTAATTTGCAATCCAGCAGTTCAGGCGGCATGAAATAGACAAAATAATCAAAATAGCCAACCAATTCGTCCCAATAGGGCATTCCCTCTCCTGTGTAAGGAGGATATTGATAATGGGGATAATCTATAAATAAAAAATCTCCAAGAACGGCATTAATTAAATACCCATTAAAATGATGAGCATTCCAGTTGTAACCCCATTGATCAAAGCCGGTCATCTTTTTATCTGCTTTACTGTTTTTAAATGCTGCTTGATCTAAAGTAGTTACATTCTCAGGGGCGGTCATCTGGTCTGTTTCACATGACGTAAACGCCATAAAAACCAGAGTAAGTCCGATTAATACATACAATTGTTTCATAATGATTAAATATGTTAAGTGATTTTAGTTTGTTAATATAGAGTTAGAGAGCCTTGAACTTAGTTATTTTCAAACAGGTACTAAATGATATCCATCAGTTTTGTGGTGTCATAAAAAAAGAAATCATAAGCAAAATCGGTTGTGCCTATGAATTATGCAATAGCCATTTCAGGTATGAAAGGGCGAGGATTCGAATCATTGCTGTGTTTAAGTTTGGTAAAGTACAATTTGGGAAGTTGGGTGCTTCCATTTTAAAATTGGATTACAGCCAGCCGGAGTTTCTATTTAATCAAAAAAATTATAGATTTGGAGATAGACTAACTGACTTAAACATAAATCAAATGAAACTACAGGCACTACCATTGCTCATTTTAGTTTTTGGCTTAACATCTTTACATGCTCAGAAATTGGATACTACCGACATGTCGGTTCAGGAACGCTATGATTTTCACATTCAAAAAAAGAAGACCAATAACCTTATAGGCTGGATTGCCCTGGGGAGTGGTGTGGCCATGGTTGCGGGATCTGTCCTTGGAGGAGGAGCGGATTATGTTTTGGACAGCATCAACCCGAACAAAGAAGAGAGTGAAGTTGTTGAGTGGCTCTTTGTTGGAGGTAGTGTTGTGGCCGTGGCGAGTATACCATTTTTTATTGCCTCAGGGAAACACAAAAGGAAAGCCCGGATTCAGTTACAGAATGGCGCCCTAGGATTTAATAGGGCGAATAGTTATAAGGGCATAGCGATTTCTTTAAACTTTTAAAGGGTCTCAATAATATCATGCCAGGTGCAAGAATTTCAATTTGCGTTTATATGATCCCTGGTACTGTTTTAAATACCTCAAGCAATGCGTAAATTACATTCATTCCTGGTACTTCTTCTTGCCTTCCATTTTTCCGGTTTTTCCCAGGAAAAAGTGTTGTATAAACAGGTCGACACCACTAAGTTATATATGGAGGTCTATTACCCAGGTCCATCGGAGGACACAAAAAAATATCCCGCCATGGTATTCTTTTTTGGCGGCGGGTGGATAGGAGGAAGTGTCGAGCAATTTGAACCCCATGCCAGGTATTTTTCAAAAAGAGGCATGGTTTGTTTTCTGGTGGATTACAGGGTTTTAAGCAGGCATAAAGCAACGCCCTTCGAATCTTTGAAAGATGCGAAATCGGCGATACGTGTCATAAGGCAGCGGGCCGATCAATTCCGTATCGATTCTTCAAGAATCATAGCGGCCGGGGGGTCGGCCGGAGGTCATTTGGCAGCGGCATGCGCCATCATACAGGATTATGATGCACCTACGGATGACCCTGGTATCAGTCCCGCGCCCAATGCCTTAGTGCTTTTTAATCCGGTTATAGACAATGGTCCGGGAGGCTATGGCTATGATAGAATAAAAACAGCCTACAAAAGCTTTTCCCCGCTTCATAATATAATGTCCGGGGCGCCACCCACCATTTTCTTTTTGGGAACCAAGGATCACCTGGTGCCGGTAGAAACGGCGCAATACTATAAAAAGGTCATGGAAAAGGTAGGCAGTCGCTGCGAACTTTATTTGTATGAGGATCAGGGTCATGGGTTTTTTAATCGTGACAGGAATTTTGAACATTACAGGAAAACAGTAATGGCCTCGGACACCTTTTTGCAATCCCTCGGCTATTTAGATCAGGAACCAAAAGTCGAAATAGAATAATAGAATACACATGTTAACCGAAATCAGAACAAACATTCTTAGACCTAATTGGTTCGCGTTAGTGAAATGGTTCACTGCCATATGGGGGCTCTTGTTCCTGTTGTCAGGCTGCAATGAGACCAATCCGGATCTCAAGCCGAATGTCCTGCTCATCTGTGTGGATGACCTGCGTCCGGAACTGCAATCCTTCGGCGCTCCATATATAAGTTCGCTTCACATCGACAAGCTGGCGCAAAAGGGGATGGCATTTCAAAGGCATTATGTCAATGCCCCAAGTTGTGGTCCCTCACGATATACCCTGTTAACCGGACGATATGGACCTGCCACGAATGACGCCCTGTTTCAAAGAGCCCAATGGTTACAGGACAGCGCCATCAAGACCAACCCAAGTATGCCCGAGTGGTTCAAATTACATGGGTATACAACAGTATCCGTGGGGAAGGTGTCCCATCATCCCGGAGGCAGGGGCGGGAAAGATTGGAACGACAGTACCCTTATTGAAATGCCTCATGCCTGGGACAGGCACCTGATGCCTGTAGGCCCATGGAGGCATCCCCGTGGTGCTATGCACGGTCTGGCCAATGGAGAGATAAGGACCAAAGCTGATGAAATGGATGTGTATCAATCGGCTGAAGGCGAAGATGTCATCTATCCGGATGATCTGATAACGGCCGAAGCGCTGAACCAGCTGCAGGCATTAACCACAAAAAAGGACCAGCCCTTTTTTCTTGCTGTTGGCATTATAAAACCCCATTTGCCTTTTGGTGCACCAAAATCGTACTACGAGGCCTATCAGGACGTAAGCCTTCCAAAGATTCCACACCCCGAGAAACCCGAAGGGCGAACCACCTGGCACAGATCGCATGAATTTATGAAATACAATCGTTGGGGAAAGGACCCGAATACAGATTCGATCTTTGCAGCGGAGGTACGACGACATTATGCCGCCTGTGTTTCCTATGCCGATGCACAGGTCGGTAAGATTCTGGCAGAACTCAAGCGAACCGGTGCCGATAAGAATACCATTGTCGTACTTTGGGGAGATCATGGCTGGCATTTGGGAGAACATGCCATTTGGGGCAAGCACAGTTTGTTTGAGGAATCCCTGCGTTCGCCCCTTATTATTTTTGATCCAACGGATGTGTCGACCCCACAGCACATTGATAACATCGTGGAGACACTTGACATTTTTCCAACCCTGTGTGAGATGACCGGAATAGGTATTCCGGATTTTGCTCAGGGCAGTTCATTGAAACCGCTTTTTAGTGGTCAGAATGTCGAAAAGAAAACGGCGATAGCCTACACCTCAAAAGCAAAAACCATCAGGACTGAAACGCATCGGCTTGTGCTTCATGATGACGGATATGTAGAATTATACGATCATTCCACAACGGGAGATGAGACCATTAATAATGCTGAGGCGCAAGAGGATTTGGTTAATGCATTAACCGGGCTACTCATAGCAAAACGGCCATAATGCCTTTTTAAAACTATTTATTGTGTTATCCGTGTCACTTGAGCAAGGGATAAGGACCTCTGATGAGTAGGGGAATTTAACGAGGTATTGCATTGCCTTATGCTATAAATGCATTTTCATGCCTTCATGAGTGGCTCTAAAGCCCAGGTGCTCATAGAATTTTAAGGCCTCCGGTCTTTTCTTATCCGTGGTGAGCTGCAGCAAGTGCGCCTTCCGTTCTCTGGCCCTGTTAATGGCCCATTCAAAAAGGTTTTGACCGATCCCCTGACCCCGCTGATCTTTTCGAATTCGGACAGCTTCAATCTGTGCACGAATGCCGCCCCGGTAGGTTAAATATGGAATAAAGGACAGCTGCAAGGTGCCCACGACCTCCGCGTCTTCGTTTTCAACGACGATCAGTTCCTGATTGAGATCAGCATCAATGTTTTTAAAAGCCTCAATATAGGATGTTGGTAAGGGGATTTGAAATTGTTCTCTGGTCTGACCTAAGCCGTCATCCGAGAGCATTTGTACAATGGGGATAAGATCGTCTGCTTTGGCCTTTCTGAAATTCATAATTTAATGATTTATGGATGGTATCACAAGTAATGAAAATTTATTCATTCGGCATAATGGCTTATGGTGCTACTTTTATGTGTCTGATTTCTGGATACCTTTACGATTTAAAAACAACCGCTCAGAGCTGCTTTTCCACGGCCCCAAAACCCGCTGCCTGTGCATCTTAAATTTTATGCGCAGGGAATGACAAAAACATAAGCAGGAATCGGACAAAACATAGGCACGAAATGCCCATTTCTTCCGCATGTTTCTAAAGCCCTGTAAACACTGCTGTTTTCAGCGGATTTTATCCGAATGAATCTTTTGGGGACTTCTGATATTGAAGCCTATAAGGGCGTGCGATAATTTATCAATAAACACTCAGAAATTCTGTATATTTAAAATCTAACACAAAAAGCAATGCCAACAGGCTTACTTAAGATGATCATCAACAGAACCCATATGCTCCTTCCGGTCCTATGTTTACTAATGGCCTGTCATGATAAACCCGTTCCGATAACGGAGACCATCAGCATCAATGAGGTCACCCTCCCCTTGGGATTCAACATAGAGACCTTGTATCGTCCCGGAGCCCATGAGCAAGGCTCATGGGTAAGCCTTACTAAAGACGAAGAGGGCCGTTTGTACGCCTCCGATCAATATGGCACTATTTACAGGGTGAGTTTACCAGATCGGGAACAACATCAAGACAGCGTCCAGGTAAAACGGTTGGCTATTCAAATCGGGATGGCCCAGGGCCTGTTGTGGCATGATGAGGTGTTATATGCCGTCGTCAATGCCGAGACCAACAATGAGATGGGTATACAAAGCGGGTTTTACAGGATCACCGATACCAATAAGGATGATGCATTCGATACGGTAACGCTATTACGTGCTTTTGACGGCGATGGCGAGCATGGCCCCCACAATATCGCACTGGCACCGGATGGCGAATCGCTGTATATCGTCCTGGGCAATCATACAAAGATTCCCGAAGATCTAGGGAGTGCCGTACCAAAACAATGGGGAGAGGACAACCTGTTACCTGTCATAAAAGATCCCAGTGGACATGCGAATGATGTCAAAGCCCCAGGGGGTTGGGTGGTGAAAACCGATTTTGAAGGGAAGGACTGGACCATCATCAATGTCGGTCTGCGCAATACCTATGACATGGCTTTCAATCCTGATGGGGAACTGTTTGGCTTTGACTCTGACATGGAATACGACATGGGAATGCCCTGGTACCGCCCCATTCGGCTTTGTCATTTAACACAGGGTGGTGATTTTGGATGGCGTACGGGAACAGGTAAGTTTGCTGCGGAGTATCCGGATAATCTTCCGGCGATAGTCAACATGGGACAGGGTTCCCCGACCGGCGTTCTCTATGGTAAAGGGTTGAAATTCCCGGAATATTATCAGGATGGCCTCTACCTGTTCGACTGGAGTTACGGCACCATGTACTTTGTAAGCCTAAGCCCTAACGGGAGCAGCTATACGGCCGAAATCACCGAGTTTCTGTCTGGTGTCCCCTTACCCCTAACAAATGGCGTGGTGGGAAATGACGGGGCCTTATATTTTTTAACCGGAGGCAGACGATTGGAATCGGCACTTTATAGAGTGACCTACAACGGCGATCTAAAACATGAGGTCATACCCTTAAAAGAGAACCGATCCGGAAAAAAGAAACGGGCCTTGAGGAAGACCATTGAGCACCTTCAATTGGAGAAAGATACGCGTAAAATAGATTTTCTTATTGAAAACCTGAATCATGAAGACCGCTATATCCGTTTTTCCGCCAGAGTGGCGCTTGAGAATCAGGATATGGCTGGTTGGAGAGCCGACATCACAATACAGGAGGATGCCATGCGAAAAATCGCTATGGCGATTGCCATAGCCCATCAGGGTGAGGATAGCGATCGACTACTGGCCTTGAGTGCCCTGATTGAATTGGATTGGACCAGCTTGAACACGACCGAAAAGACGGATTTTTTAAGAGCCATAGAACTCCTCATCGTACGCATGGATCAGGATATGGATACCACGTTTAAGAACGCCTTATCTCGTAAATTATTACCGTTTTTATTCAAAGAAACAAGCGGTATCAACAAACAGTTGGTCGCCTTGTTGAGCTATCTGGACCTGCCCGAAATTCTGGAACCCACCATATCTAAGATGGAACAGGACACGATTACCGATCAGTTTAAGGGGATGTACCTGTCGTCGGACATTTCAAAACGGAGTGCGCAATACGGGCAGGATGTTGAGAACATGTTGAAGCAAATGCCCAACCAACAGCATATCAGCTATGCCAAGAGTTTGGCCGAACTAAAGACAGGATGGACCAAGGCGCTTCGCGAACGGTATTTCAGATGGTACAGTGAAGCCTTTACTAAAAAGGGCGGATTACAGTACACTAATTTTATAAAAGCAATCCAGAGGAGGGCACTGACCAATGTTCCGGAAGCGGACCGGGCCTATTTCGAATCCCTGGGTGAGGCATCCATGAATGACATGGAAGATCTCATGAAGGATGTGCAAGCTCCGGAAGGGCCGGGGCGCAATTGGACGGTTAACGAGGTGGTAAACGCCTTTGCCCAAAATAGCGCTAATGCAAACTTTGAACGTGGCGATAATTTGTTCAGGGCTACCTTATGTGTTGCCTGCCATCAGATTAACGGCATGGGCGGTAGTGTGGGTCCGGAGCTATCCCAGCTGGGCACACGTTTTACGGTTAAGGATATCGCCGAAGCCATTGTAAATCCGTCACAGACCATTTCAGATCGCTACAGGGATGCCATTTACTATTTAAAGGATGGACAAACCGTTACAGGGCGATTTATCGAGGAAACAGATCAGGACATCACATTGAGCACAAATCCGTTTTCGCCGGACATCACCACCCGTATTGGAAAGAGCGACCTGCTTAAAAAGGAACCGTCGCCCTTGTCTTCCATGCCCCCCGGCTTAATAAATACGCTAAATGAGAAGGAGTTAAGTGATTTAGTGGCCTTTTTATTGGCAGGTGGCGATAAGGGCCATTCTATTTACACGAAATCTCCTTAATGAAAACCCTTTCCACACACTATTTGTTAGTAATGTTCAATTGAAGGCGATTACTTAGGCATTGGATATTTTTAATATATTTAGCTGATCATGACCATATACATCAGACATATTGTTTTTATAGGATTATGCATCCTCTCATGTCTCGTGAATGCTCAGAATGTCGATTTTAAAAAATTGTCTATCAATGAAGGCTTGCCCCATAGCGATGTGACCAGTATAGCCCAGGACTCCTTGGGTTTTATGTGGTTTGGAACCTATAATGGATTGTGCAGGTTTGACGGGTACGAGACCAAAGTGTTTCGTTACAGCCAGGATGACAGCAATAGTATAAGCAACAATAGAATTCTTTCGCTTTTAACTGATAATGACAACAATTTATGGATAGGGACCGAACTTGGAGGTTTAAATAAATTGAATCTTACCACGCATCAACTTCTTAGAATGCGGCATGATCCTAAGGATGAAAACAGTATTAGCAGCAACTTGGTAACGGCTGTTTTTGAAGACCTTAATGGAAAAATTTGGGTAGGAACCAACAGGGGTTTGAATGAACTCGAAAACAATGCATTTAAACACCATCTAAATCCCAACACATTTGTCAATACCATAGTAAAAGATGGCAGGGAAACCCTTTGGATTGGAACAGGCGAAGGGCTCATTTCATTCAATACCATGACCAAAAGTCATTTATATTATGGATCCGATGAATATGGTGCTGTCAATGCCATACTCAAGGACCGTCTAAACAGTAATGTGCTATACCTGGGGATGGACTCAGGCCTTTATAGATTTGATAAAACCACTAAGACCTTTTCCAGACTGCGATCGGAAGAGGTACTTACCATTGCATACGACCACGGCAATAATCTTTGGTATGGAACAAGAAATCATGGTGTGTTCAAATTAAATACATCGGGGGGTGTGGAACACTATCAGAAAAACAAAATGCTGGGTCAGAGTTTGAGCAACAATGAAGTGTCATCTCTGTATGAAGATTATTCCGGTGTGTTATGGATTGGTACCCTGGGCGGAGGGATCAATCAATTTAACACGCGACAGAAAAAATTTGAACTCTATAAAATCAGACCCGACAGCGATAATTCCATAAACAGTGATGTCATCATATGTTTTAATGAGACCAATGAGCGTCATCTTTGGATCGGCACACGAGGTGGTGGACTGAATATTATGGATCGCATCAGTGGTAAGATCCGTACTTTTGATAGTTTCATCAGTGATGAAGGCCTTATCCATAATAACATCTCTGCACTCTGCCCGGATGAAAGTAACAATCTTCTGGTGGGGGCCTGGGGAGGGTTGTACCTGCTGGATCCGATGGCACAGCAAAACATATTAAAGGGAAAACGACCAGAATATACCGATTTGCTCTCCAGATGGAATATTGAACCGGTGAGCGTGTTTAAAATTGTAATTGACAACGATGGACATGTATGGACATGCACCCATCGCGGACTCATTGAATTCATTCCGGATAAGATCGGTTCCTATGAAAAAGGCACCATTAAGCGTTACGGTTTGGATAAAACCGATATGGCCTTAACGGCTGATTTGATATCTGATATCTTGATTGAACATATTGAACACGATACCAAGCTGGTATGGGTGGGATCCAGAAATGGTTTGAACAAAATGCGCATTAAAAACGATTCCTTAATTGCACTTAATAAAATATACCATGATCCTAAGAATCATAATGGATTAACAGCGAATTATATCTCTTTTCTACATAAAGATCAATCCGGTCAGCTTTGGGTGGGTACGCTTGGCGGCGGACTCAACAGGATGATGAGCGGCAGGAGCAGTGCCGATACTGAGTTCACCTTTGAGGCCTATACACAGAACAACGGTCTGGTTAACAATGATGTTGAAGGACTATTGGAAGATTCTAAAGGGAACCTGTGGTTGTCAGGGGAAGGCATTACCAAGTTTAATTATCAGAACAATACCTTCAGGCACTATACGGTCGAAGATGGTTTACAGAGCAATTCCTTTAAAATATGGTCGGCATTCAAAAATAAGAGAGGCGATTTGATTTTTGGGGGCATAAACGGATTTAATATTTTTAATCCCGATAGTATTGTGGACAACCCCGTACCTCCCAGGGTCTGTATTACGGAACTTAAAATCTACAATAATGATGTTGAGCCTTTCGAAAAAATTGACAACGATATTATTCTTTCCAAATCCATAAGCCATACCAATCAAATTACCCTAAAACACAGTTTGAATAATTTCACATTAGGATTTTCGGCACTTCATTATACTTCGCCCCAAAGCAACAGTTACAAATATAAACTGGAAGGAGCAGATGAGGACTGGACTTTAACCTCAGGTGACCAACGTTCCATTTCCTATGCCAACCTCAACACCGGTGATTATACATTAAAAGTCATGGCAGCCAATTCCGATGGCATATGGGGCCCACCCATTAGCATGGGCATAAGTATTAGTCCGCCATGGTGGTTGTCCGGATTGGCATATGCCCTATATGCACTAATCATAATCGGATTATTGTTGCTTTTCAGAAAGTATTCCTTAATTCGGGTTCAGGAAAAAAACAGGCTTCAGCTGGAGAGCGTTCTGCGTAAGCAGGAAGAGGAAGTCAATCAAATTAAACTACGTTTTTTTACGGATATCTCCCATGAAATACGCACACCACTTTCACTGATCGTTGGACCGATAAAGGAACTGCTGGCCGATATGAACATTGGCATGAAAATCAGAAACAAAATAAACCTGGCTCATCGCAATATAAACATGCTTATGCGTTTAACCGATGAAATTATGGACTTCAGTAAATACGAAAAGGGACAAATGGGCCTGCATGCCTCAAAAGGCGATCTGGTCTCTTTCGTTAATGAAATAACACTCTTTTTTGAGCACATAGCCTTGAAAAAGGATATAGACTATTCCTTCAGCTCCAATGTGAAAGAAATTATCTTATGGTACGATAGAAACAAATTGGAAAAGGTGATATTCAACTTACTGAACAATGCCTTTAAATTCACCCCCGATGAAGGCACAATTCGTGTAAGTTGTACTAAAAATGAACTGGATAATACCGTTGAGGTTGCGGTTTACAACAGCGGCATAGGTATTCCGGAGCATGAGATCTCACATATTTTTGAACGCTATTACCAAATAGACAACCATACCAAGCACCGAGGATCAGGTATCGGGCTCTCCTTGAGTAAGTTCATTGTAGAACAACACCGGGGAAGAATTTGGGCAGAAAGTGAAACTGATAAGTATGCGGTCTTTAAATTTACACTTCTTCTCGGTAAGGAACACCTTAATGAGGACGAGATTGTTCTGGAATCCTATGAATCCGAAAGACCTGAATACTATAAACCAACCGAACAACTGGTGTCCTTGGAAGATCAAGTGACTATTCCGGAGGATGGAGGAAAAAGTAATATATTGGTTGTGGAGGACAATGATGATCTCAGACGATACATTAAAGATAATTTGTCAAAATATTTTAATGTCTATGAGGCCAATAATGGGGAGGAAGCATTGAACATCACCTCAAAAAGAACCTTCGACCTTATCATAAGCGATGTCATGATGCCGAAGATGGATGGTATTATGTTATGCAGGAAACTGAAGACCTCAATACATACGAGTCACATTCCTATTATTTTACTGACTGCCAGGACCTCGCTAATCTATAAACTGGACGGTTACAATACAGGAGCAGACGACTATATCACCAAACCATTTAATATAGAGTTGCTCGTTGTAAGAACTAATAACCTTATTGATTCCCGCAGGAAACTAAGAGAAAATTTCAAAAAGGACTACTTAACAGAACCACAGCATGTAACGGTAACTTCACTGGACGAGAAAATATTGCAAAAGTGTCTCGATTGTGTAGAAAAGCATATGTCGAATACAGAATTTAGTGTTGACATGTTATGTGCGGATGTGGGCTTGAGCAGATCGCAGCTCTATCGCAAAATTAAGGCATTAACAAATTTATCTATATCTAATTTCATTAAAACCGTCAGGTTAAAACGAGCTGCACAAATTTTAGGTCAGGACAGTTCGTCTGTTGTTGAGGTGATGGATCGCGTCGGGTTCTCAAACAGTTCCTATTTTACCCGATCCTTTAAGTCTGAGTTTGGATGCACGCCAAAAACCTACAAGACCAAATTCAGCAATTCAAAGGAGGAATAAGCTGTTTTTTCCACGCATCGTTTTCGCATTTACTCTTGTCTTGTAAATTTCTATAAAAATGAACACTGTGTGTCAATTTTTGATTGATGAGTGTTACGCCATGTTTCAGTCCGCATTTAATTTTAGGTGTTAAGGAGCAGTCATGCTTTCCTGACGAAATTAACTTAACAACTAAACTAAATATTATGAAGCGAAGTTTACTTGACTTTTTTAAAAAGGTATGCCTTATAATGGCGCTATTTTTAGTCCATTCATGTGATGAAGGTGCAACCGTTGAAGGACCAAGGGAAAAAGAATTTTTGTCGAGGGTCTCGGCTGAAAGAGCTGTGGTGAACGATGACATTACGTTTACCGATTTATCTTTAGGAGCGGTAAGCCGCAGCTGGGTATTCGAAGGAGGTGATCCACTGAGTTCCTCCAGCCCTGAGGTTATTGTAAGTTTCCCTGAGGCCGGTATGAAAAACTGTTCTTTAACCGTGACCTTCTCGGATGGTTCAGAGGAAACCCAAAACTTCAGTATTGAAATTTTACCTGAACTTGTGGCCAGCTTTACGTATGCTGAAACCGGAGCGAACATTCCAATACAATTTACAGATACCAGTGAAGGCGATCCTGATGGGTGGTCTTGGGTATTTCCGGGAGGATCACCGGCTACATCTACCGAAAGGAATCCGGTTGTAACATGGCCATCAGAGCGTGAAATCACCGTTTCTCTTACGGTCTCTCGATCTTTTGATGACATTACCACCTCCTATGCGATTCCCGTTTCCATTGGTCCGCCTAATCTATGGACATCAGAAGCCCAGGGCTTCGAGAATCCCGATTCCCCATTTTGGTGGCAAACCTGGTTGGGAGGCGGAGGCTGGCCTGCAGGGAGCCTGACAACGGTTGCCGGAGGCGCCAATGACACTGAGAATACAGCGCGGGTAGCTTATCCCGGAGGCAGTACCTGGAATATGATTACGCGAGATACACGGGCGCATAACGCCGTAATTTATAAAGGTAAAACCTATAAGATCAGTTTTTATATAAAGGCTCAAACAGCAACTTCCATTGCTTTCGTTCGATTTTCCAATCAGATTCCGTCGTGGTGGCCTGACGCCTGGAAAAACGGGGATCCCGATCAGGGCTTTTACTCCCAGGGTATTTATGGAATAAACGTGACAACGGATTGGCAGTACCATGAAGCACAGTTTACCTTAAACGACCTGCCATACGATGTGGGATTGAATACGTTCCCGGATATCGAATTAAGCGGACCTGTGTCTCCAAATGTCATTTTTATAGACGAAGTCAGATTACAGCAACTAGACTAAATAAACCAACTTAAAATAGATTATATGAAAAATTTAAAGAAAAAACTCTTTTTCTTGAGTTTTATAATGTTCACCATACAGTTATCTGCACAGGAAGTGTCAATATCAGGTAGCGTTGTAGATGCCGAAAGCCAGACACCGTTAATAGGAGCCAATGTTCTTATTGAAGGAACAAATAAAGGGACGGTTACAGATTTTGACGGGAAGTATACGATCAAAGCCAAGGTTGGTGATGTTCTGATAGTTACCTATTTGGGATATGAAGCATCCAGAATTACCGTAGGCAATAGTACCACCATAAATATGCAACTGATGCCATCGAGCGATACCTTAAATGAGATCGTCGTCATTGGTTATGGTACGTCTACCAGAAAGGATTTGTCCGGATCCGTGGCATCCATTAAACCTGAATCTTTTGAAGAACGTCCGATTACGACAATAGAAGATGCCTTGCAAGGAAATGCCACGGGACTCCTCATTCAAAGTAGCAGTGGACAACCTGGTGCTGCAGCAAATATGAATATCCGAGGAATATCATCGCTCACTGGAAATACCCAACCGCTAATCGTTATAGATGGGTTTCCAATTTTTGAAGTCACTACCAGTGGAGGAGGCGGACTCGAACAGTTTAGCGGTCAGATTAGTCCGTTCTCGTTTATCAACCCGAACGACATCGCATCGGTAGAAGTTTTAAAAGATGCCTCTGCGACCGCTATTTATGGAAACAGAGGGGCCAATGGGGTCATCCTAATTACTACTAAAAAAGGAAAAATGGGTGCTCCGAAAGTCAACTATACCTCCTATTACGGTGTACGCGATGTGCAGGGATCCTATGATGTCATGAATCTCTCCCAATATATTCAATATCAGCAGGAACAGAATCCGAATAACCAACTCTATACCAATTTAGAGGATGGTACAGCTTATCAGTTTGATGAGAATATGAGGTCCAGAAACTGGCAGGACGAAATCTACAAAACAGGGGTCGTTCAAAGCCATTCTATTTCTGTTCAGGGAGGTAACGATAATACGAGATACCTGCTTTCCGGTTCGTATCTTGACGACGAATCCATTATCATTGAAACCGATTTTGAAAAATATGACCTTAAACTCAGTTTAGACCAGAAACTGCGTGACAATTTAAAAGTTGGCACTTCCCTGAGCTATAACTATATCTCCAACAACGGGGTGCCAACCGACGGTAGGGAAGGTACGGCATTTGGTGCCGTTATGGGAGCGTTTATTGCCTCACCCTTACGTTTGGATGAGGATACCCAGGCCTATTTCAGAAGGGCAGGTGTGCAACAGGTGCTGTTGGATGATTTTGTCAACAATTATTTAGGTGATCCCGAAAATTTGGCCAAAAACACACAGCTAAATAAAAACCTCAGCAGGTTTATAGCGAATGGCTTTATGGAATGGGATATTACCGAAAAACTTAATTTAAGGGTAAGTGGCGGTGTGGATATGTTTAACGGGAAGGATCAACAGTATTATCCTAAGAATACCCCATCGGGATTCCTGGTCTTTGGTCGCGCCATTGTGGCTTCCTTTCTCAACAGGAGCTGGATAAACGAAAACATTTTTACATATAAAAATCAGTTTGGTGACGACCATAGGTTGGATTTGGTTGCAGGAGCAACCATTCAGGACAGTCACTTTGAATTCCTGAGGACTGAGAATGTCACCTTCGCCAACGAACTTCTTGGCTATAATCAGCTGGCCGCTGCCGCAGATTTCAGAAATATTTCCGACGTTACCGATTTAAAATTAATAGGCTTTTTATTGCGTGCCAATTATACCTTCAAAGACAAACTGATTCTAACGGTAAGCGGGCGTCGTGATGGAACCTCACGTTTTAAAACGAACAAATGGGGAAATTTTTATTCAGGGGCCATAGCCTATAATTTGTCTGAAGAAGACTTTATGAAAAATATCGAAGACATTTCATTGCTTAAGTTAAGAGCCAGTATAGGCGAAACAGGTAATGCCAATGTATCAACGCTGGGGGCCTTCTCTCAATTGCGCAATACAAACTACAACTTTAATGACAGCGAAGTGCCGGGGCAATCGCCGGCGAATCTGGCTAATGAAGATTTATCCTGGGAAACAACCCAACAGATTAATGCCGGTATTGATGTGAGCCTATTCAAGGATAGAGTTGCACTTACAGCCGATTATTATATCAAAAAGACTAAGGATTTGATTCTGCAAACACCAATACCAAATGTTACAGGATTTGATTTTGCCTTCCAGAACATTGGAGAATTGCAGAATTCGGGGCTTGAAGTTTCATTGAATACGGTGAACGTTAAGACTTCAAATTTTGAATGGAAAACCAATTTTAACATCACTTATGGTACCAGTGAGATCAAAGATTTAGGACAGGGCGGGCAGCCCATTTATGTCGATCCTAATTTTGACAATGTGATTAAAGATGAGGTTATTCTAGAAGAAGGAGGTGAAATAGGAGCCTTATTTGGATACATTCAGGAAGGGCTTTATCAGCCAGAAGATTTTGATTCCTCTGGAGATCTAATAGTCGCGGGTCGTGGTGTTGGAGAGCAGGCAGGCGATATTAAATTTCGAGATGTCAATGGAGATGGGATTGTTAATGCCGACGATAGGGTGGTGATCGGAAATACCTTGCCTGATTATTTTGGCGGGCTTAACAATACATTCAGTTATAAGGGTATAGATTTAAGCATTCTTCTTCAATATTCGATTGGGAATGATGTTTTTCATGCCACAAGAACAAGAACCGAGCGCTTTATAGGAGGGGGTAGCAACCAGTCTACCAAATACCTTGATCGGTGGACGCCTGAAAACCCGAACAGCACACAATATGCGCGGTTTAACTCCCTGGTCTCGGCCTCCACATTTGTAGAAGACGGCTCTTTTTTGAGGATTCGAAACATTAGACTGGGGTACAATTTTCCTGCTTCTGTTACGGATAAAATAGGTCTTAACAGTTTGAGATGTTACGTATCTGCCGATAATTTAAAAGTATTTACGAAATATACAGGCTACGATCCTGAGGTAAGCACCAATCAGGGTGATGGCAGCAGAAGTTCGGTCCTGTCGAGTGGATTTGACTATGGTGCATTTCCGAGATCTCGAACCATAACCTTTGGTTTAAACCTTGATTTTTAAATTAAAAAATTCTAAAAAATGAAAAAAGCTTTATTTATAGCAGTACTGATGATTTTTTCTTGTGATTCTGCTCTCGATGTCGAAATTAAAAACAATATTTCAACATCTAATTTCTTTCAATCTCAGGTAGATTTCGATCTGGCCCTAACCGGCGCATACGACATATTAGGTAACCATCAGGATGATTCCGGTTTTGGGACCTATTTCCGGGGCTTGCTTTGTATGGGACGTGCAGGAACCGATGAGGGTTATATAGTGGCATCATTTGCACAATATGGTGTTGAACTCTCAAATTATACCTTTACACCGGTATCCCAGGTTCCGGATAGAGTGTGGGCATTCCAGTATAAAGGCATATCTCGTGCTAATACCGTGATTACCAGATTGGAACGCGCCGGGGATATTGATATGCCTCAGGCGGAACGAAATCGTATCGAGGGTGAAGCACGGTTTTTAAGGGCCTTTTATTATTTCCAACTCGTAAGGTATTATGGAGGGGTTCCTCTGGTAACGGAAGAAGTAACCGATATTTCACAAGTTAATTTTGAAAGAGCGTCCATAGCTGACGTGTATGCTCAGATCATAGAAGATCTTCAGGCGGCCGAACAATTATTACCAATCAGCAATGAAAATGGAAGGGCTGAACGTTATGCAGCTACGGCCTTTCTCGCCAAGGCTTATCTTCAAATGTCCGGATTTCCACTTCAAGATGACACTGCGGCCGCGCTTGCTGCTCAAAAGGCCAAAGAGGTGATGGACAGTGGCCTTTACGCGCTTTTACCAAATTATGAAGATGTGTTTAAATTGGAAAATGAATATACCAGTGAATATATTTTTAGTGTACAGTTTGCCTTTTGCGGCAATTGTGAAGGAGGTCAGGTGGGCACCTGGGATGGTATTCCGGGGAATTGGGCCTTTGCGCGTACCTATAATATATTCAGGACCTTTAATGAGCATTATGATGCTTACGATCCGAACGACTTAAGGCGGGATTATAATATTGTTGATTACAGGATTATAGATGCCGATGGAAATACGACACCTACCAACGATGGGAATAAGTATGCGTTTAAATGGCGACATGCACCAAACCCTGAGGACAGACCCGGTGGCACAGGCTGGTTTGAATGGCAGAGCTCTTTCGATTTCCCATTAACGCGTTACGCCGACATCCTACTTACCTACGCCGAAGCCATTAACAGAAGTAATGGTGCTCCTAACGCAGAAGCATATGAGGCCATTAACAGGTTACGAAGAAGAGGCTTTGGTGTGGATATGACTATGCCCAGTGCGGTAGCCGATTTACCAACCGGCCTCTCTTTCAATGAATTTCAGGACGCTGTATTGGACGAAAGAAAATTTGAGCTTTGCTATGAAGGTCACAGATGGCACGATCTGGTGCGATTCGGGAAATTGATTGATGCGGTGAAGAGCATTAATTCACCAGAATCTCTGGAGCGATCGCCGGCTGCAAATAACATTCAGCCACATCATGTGTTCTTCCCCATTCCGCAATCGCAAATACAGATTAGTGATGGGGTGTTAATCCAAAATGAAGGGTATTAATTTAAGTTTTAAACAGAATTCGATACTAATGATGAAATATAGTTTTGCACTGGTGATCACCTTGTGCATGGGTCTGGGACATGCCCAGAAATTTGATGGTTTGGCCCAGACACCCCCAATGGGATGGAACAGCTGGAATAAATTTAATTGTGATGTTAGCGAAAAACTCATAAAGGAAATTGCTGATGCCATGGTGGCTTCTGGTATGAAAGATGCCGGATATCAATACATTGTCATTGATGACTGCTGGCAAATTGACAGAGATGGAAACGGCAAGATTGTTGCGGATCCGGAGCGCTTTCCCTCCGGGATCAAAGCGCTTGTGGATTATGTGCATGGGAAAGGATTGAAGTTTGGTATTTATTCCTGTGCAGGCACAAAAACATGTCAGGAACGGCCGGGAAGTCATGGCATGGAACGCATTGATGCGAAAACCTATGCAGAATGGGGCGTGGATTATCTGAAGTACGACTGGTGTTTTACTGAGGGGATTGAACCCATTGCAGCCTATACTGCCATGAGTGAGGCGATAAAGGAAGCCGGACGACCGATGATATTCAGTATCTGCGAGTGGGGGTTGAGCAAGCCCTGGACCTGGGCAAGAGATGTTGGTCATTTATGGCGCACAACCTACGACATCAGAGACTGGTATGATGGTGAAATCAATGGTAACTTTTTAGGATGGAGTATCATACTGGACAAACAGGTGGGTCTTGAGAAATATTCCGGGCCGGGACATTGGAATGACCCGGACATGCTGGAGGTAGGCAATGGAAGGCAGACCAATACAGAATATAAAGCCCATTTTAGTTTTTGGGCGCTTTTAAATGCACCGCTCATTGCGGGAAACGATTTAAGAAATATGGATGCGAATACCATTGAAATATTAACCAACACAGAAGTTATTGCTATTAATCAGGACAAATTAGGGCAACAAGGCTATAAAATTTTTGATTATGGCGACAGCGAGGTTTGGTGTAAAAATTTATATAACGGAGACTATTGCATCATTTTATTTAATCGCGCCTCAAGCCGACAGCAAGTTGCCGTTCAGTGGGAGATGATAGCTCCAGAATTGGCTGCCGACAGTTTTGCACTAAGGGATCTGTGGAAGCATGAAGATCTAGGTGATTTTAAATACGGGTTCAATGCTGAAATTCCATCCCACGGAGCTAAAATGATACGCCTGAAGAAAAGGTATAAACACTGAACCGATAGGTCCAATCAAAAGGGCTGTAAATGATTATAAAGAATGACGTTTCATGTTGGTGTTATTGTGTTTGAAGGACGTTGTGAAAACCATACGAATGACCAAGTGGGATACGATGGATGTAATTACAATATGAAATGGATAGATTAAACATAACGGACCTAATTATAAAATGACTTATGATCCCGTCTTTCGCATATGAAATAAAATTAAAATACCCTAAGGGCCTGATATTTATTGCTTTCATGGTTTTGACTACCATGAGATTATCCGGTCAATGTTGGTCTTTTTCACTTGATGACAACCCGTCGACCATAAGTCAGTCGATGTTTCCGGGTGCCATAGGCGGCTATTTCCCGGATGCTGGCATTAGTGTTTTGGAGATTGATTCGAACTATTATGCATTTTGGGCCATGTTCGAAAATTACAGGAGCATTGCCAGTTCGCCGTTGCTGCAGAATCACGTGGGACAACTGGATCCGGCAACGGCAGTATTTGGTGGACGAGAACCGAATAACGGCACTTCGAACGGGTTTAATGATGGCGGTATGTGGTTCATTGGTGTGAGAAAACTCGATGACGGGCGACTTGCAGGGTTTTTCCATGCAGAATCCCACTGGTACCCGCGCAGCACCTATGGAGGCACGGCATATAAATCGATTGGAGTGGCCTATTCGGAAGACAACGGTTTGACGTGGGGAACACCGGAATTAATTTTGAAACATTTCTACGATAAACCTGCCACACCAGATTGGTCCGGATTGGGTGATGGATGCGTTATTTACAATCACCTGAAGAACAGATATTATTGTTACTATACGCCTGTATTTGGGAGTGTCAATCTGAGTATGGCCATATCTGAGGACCCTGCCGGTGCGCCGGGGACATGGATGAAATGGTACAACGGTTCTTTCTCCCAGCCTGGAATCGGGGGTTTTCACTCGCCTATCGATGGGTTGTCAGGTCGACCTGGAGCCAATCCATCAGTGCATTGGAATACCTATCTCGAAAAATTTATCATTGTTTTTCACGGCTGGAATGAAAAACTCTATATATCTGCAAGTGAAGACGGTGAGGTTTGGGAGGAACCCCAGCTGCTGCTGGACGAAGGTTCAAAAACCTGGTACCCCGTTGTAGTCGGCACCAATAGTTCTGAGGGTGGGCAGACGGTTACCTTATATTATGGAAACAATTTTCAGTCGGATGGGAGACGAACCTTGTCCTATCGAACCCTGACTTTTAATAAGGGACTTTTGGAGACAACCGATCAATTGTTGGCAGATGGACGATACGCTATAAGGAATATGTCCAATAATAGGAATCTGGCCGCGACGAGCGCCAGTGGTTTTGACGGCGTACTAGTGTCCCCGGACAGCTTCGAGGATCAACGATGGGATGTCACCCATTTAGGGAATAATGAATACAGGATAACGCATGCCTGTTGCGGAGGCAGATTGGCTGTGGAAAATTCCAATTGTACTTCGGGGAGCCTGGTTCTCAGCGAAACTGCAGACGACTCCAGAGATAGTCAGATTTGGAAGGTAGAGCAACTCACAAACGGGAATTTTGTGCTTAGACCAAAACATTGTCAAACTCAGGCCCTGGCAAGAGCGGATGCATCCTCAGATGATGTGGTCACCTTAAATTACAATGTATGTAATGAACTGCAGGCATGGTCTTTTTTGGCTGAAAACTTTGCCTTACCGGTTACCAATTTTAAAATACAAGGTGTGAGCGAAACATGCAGAAATAGGAATGACGGCAGCATCAGTATATCTGCTGTGCGTTTTTTAAACTATACAGCTGTAATTACGGGCAATGGGTATAATAGCACCGATACGTTTACCATGTCCCTTACAAAAGCAGGCCTAAGTGCCGGCGACTATAGAATATGTATTAGTGTTCAAGATCAACCCGGTTTTGGGCAGTGTTTCAATGTCACCATTAACCAACCCGAAGAGCTATCTGTTTTATCTAAAGTAAATAAGGACAAGGGTGTTGTTTCTTTAAATATGAATGGCAGCGATACCTACAAAGTGAATCTTAATGGGGTGTCAACTGAAACTAAAAATCCTTTTATAGAGTTGCAGTTAAAAGCCGGAGAAAACAAGATTACTGTTGAAACAGATAAAAATTGTCAGGGGAAATATGAGGAAACGATTTTCTACGGCAGGGAATTGTTCTTGTTCCCAAATCCCGTTGCAGATCATGTGTCCCTATTCTTTGGTGAATCGGATAATAACACAGTCTCTGTTAAAATAGTGTCGCTATTGGGGAATGAGGTGTATAGCCAGATAACCCGAAAGCCCGTGTTAACTGTTGATACCTCCGGACTGACCAATGGGATGTATGTAATACAAGTTGCATCTGAAACATATACTAAAAGTTTAAAAATTATAAAACAGTAATGAAGCGATTTTTTATATACATAACAGTTAGTTTATTCTATTGTATGCTCGTATTCAATTGCAGTAGTGGTGGTGGTGACGATGCCGTCGATCCTGATCCGAAGATCGAGACCCCTCCTGTGGCGGCAAATCTTATTTTTCCTAGTAATAATTCGGAATGTACTGAAGGGGCTGATGTATCAAGTACAGAAACTGAAGTGACCTTTGATTGGTATAACGCCAACAACACGGATTCATATCAATTATTTATAAAGAATTTAACGACCCAATCTACTGTAAATTACAATACGACTGAATCTGAGAAGCGCGTCACTCTTTTAAAAGGGACGCCTTATTCATGGTATGTCGTTTCAAAAAATGTGACCTCACAAACGGCCCAGAGCAGTGTGTGGAAGTTTTATAACGCAGGTGAGGCCCAATCGTCCTACGCACCCTTTCCGGCGGAACTTTTGGAGCCGGGGTTATACAGTGAGTTAAGCGCATCTACAACAAGTACCCTGCTGGACTGGACAGCGGAAGATGTGGATAACGATATAAAAGAATACGACGTGTATTTTGACACCGTCGGTTCACCTGATAACAAGATAACCACAACAAGCGATTCAAGCTTTACAGTAACCGTTAGCTCAGGAAACACCTATTATTGGAGAATAATTACTAGAGACGAGCAAAACAATAGTTCGGAATCTCAGGTGTTCGAGTTTAGCGTGAAATAAAGTGGAACGATGGAAGGTGGCCTTGTTGCAGGCAGATTAAAGATGAAAATTATATATTAAAAATTTTGATTAAGTAGTTAGTTTTAGTTTTTACCTCAATGTTTGAGTTAGTTATGAAAAGGGAAGGCTGAAAAACCTTCCCTTTTTTGAACTCAAAACGCTGCTTTTTTGATTAAATTGAAATTATTGAAACGCACTTTTTTAGAAGTCGTTTTACAAAAAGTTAAGTGATGAGCACTAGGAAAATTTTTGTAATGGCCGTAACCTGTTTAATTCTATCAGGTATATATGTCCTAAGAACTGTTTACAATAGGACCCAAGGCCAAAGAACAACAGAAAATATGACGCGGTTAATTTCCTCGAATTCCGGGTTAACCATTTATCCCGCGCCCTCAGATGAGGACCTTTCAAAAGATTATCGGTTGGAGGTTAATGGGAAGGCTGTGGACATCTATCTGGCCCAGATTGCTGCTATTGAAAACCGTCCACCATGGACCTTGGACCCGAAAGATGTTGGAGGGCCCTACTCGTTCAGTTATTTCGATTTTTCTGGCAGTGTAACCATAAAGGTCTCTGCTTTAAACACATCTTTTGATCAGGTAGTCATTCGTCCTTTGTCTGCCGGAATTAAACCTGTTATAGAAGGGAATACGCTGACCTTCAGTATTGACCGGCCCTGTAAACTTTCTATAGAACCCAACGGCAGGCGGGAACCCCTTTTGATTTTTGCTAACCCTCTCGAGATAGATCCTCCAAAAATAGATGATCCCGATGTGATATATTATGGCCCCGGTATTCATAAGCCCGAAAAAATAATACTCAAAACAGGCCAGACGCTTTATATCGCAGGAGGTGCTGTCGTCAAGAGCGGTGTTGCTGTGTCAGGGAAAAACATCAAGATAAAGGGAAGGGGAATCTTATGTGGGAATGACTGGGAGTGGAAAAAGGGGCCAGGCAATATGATTGGTATAAGGGATGCTGAAAATGTTTCCATTGAAGGGATTATTCTCAGGGGGTCGTGGAGCTGGACCATTCCTATGTACAATAGTAAAGGCGTTAACATTACCAATGTTAAAATGGTATGCAGTAAAAACCCGAATGACGATGGGATTAATCCCTGTAACTCACAGGACGTTTATATCGGCGACTGTTTTATACGTACGGATGATGACTGTATTGCCATGAAGGGCATTACACTGGGTTCGGCCAATGACAATGTTGAAAACATAGTTGTTGAAAACTGTATTCTCTGGAGTGACAGGGCGCGTGTTTTCCTCCTTGGCCATGAAAGCCGTGCTCCTTATATGAGGCACATCACGCTATCCGATTTAGAGATCATACATTTTAATATGAGCCCGTTTCTTTTTGAACCCGGAGAGGAGATGTCCATAGAGAATGTAAGGGTTGAAAATGTCAGGCTCTATGCTGATTATCCAAAGCAGAATGGAGAACGTACCTTCGAATGGATTCGTTTAAAACCAACGGTTAATCAGTACATGAAAAGGCAGGTGCCCGGCAGAATGCGTAACCTGTACTTTAAAAATTTGGCTCTGACCGGTGAAGCAAGAGAAGGTTGGTATTACATTTGGATTACGGGTGCAGATGAAGCACATCAGGTCACCGATGTGACCTTAGAGAATATCACCTGGTTTGGTGAAAGATTGGATGAAAATTCATTACAAGTAAAGATAGGGGATTTTACAAATGGGGTTAAATTCAGGCGTTGAGGTTTTTAAAATGGTGCTCGCATTGGAGCATACCAGAAGGAAATATGATTGCTACAGGATGTCGAATACAGTTTAGAAACGATTAATTTAATATACTATTAATGTTGGTGTTGCAAAATCGCTATATGTTGATTTTGATGTCTCTCATGGTATCCTGGGCATCAGGTCAGAACATGGAAAAAGAAAGGTTTAAGCTCTACTTTCTGGGTGGTCAGTCCAATATGGAAGGGCATGGACTTAACACTGAATTACCGGATTCCCTCAGCATGACCAATGATCAGGTCTGGATTTATCATGGTGTTCCAATGGAAGATGAAAATCCTGATGGCGGATTGGGGAGATGGGAAAAACTCAAACCGGGCAACGGTGCGGGATTCAAATCGGATGGTATCAACAACAGGCATTCTCATAAGTTTGGAATTGAGTTGTCCTTTGCTAAAAAACTACAGACGTTGTATCCGGATGAGAAAATAGCTTTGATAAAATACGCCAGAGGAGGATCGTCTATTGACAGTCTTGCAGCACGTAACTTTGGATCCTGGGAAATGGACTATCGCGGCAACGGCGGCTTAAATCAATTTGACCATTTCCTTAGGACGTTAGTCGATGCTTTTAAAATAAAGGATATTAACGGTAACGGGATCGAAGATATCTTGATGCCAAGTGGTATTATTTGGATGCAGGGCGAAAGTGATACAGTACTTACGGAAGCCATTGCACTTCGGTATTATGCCAACCTCAAAAGACTAATGGATTTGATTCGTTCTGCCTTCCGAGACGATGATATTCCAGTGGTTATCGGGAAAATTTCCGATTCGGGGATGGATAACAGAGGGAAAACATGGACGTATGGAGAATTAGTTCAGCATGCTCAGGAAACATTTGTGAGAAGGGATAAGAATGCCGCTATTGTTAGAGAGACTAAGGGCTACTCCTATTCCGATCCCTGGCATTACAACAGCGAGGGATACATTGATCTGGGTATAAAATTCGCGGAAGCCGTTTATAAACTTAATAGCAGCAAATAATCTCAAGCATTCGGTTTATCTAAAATAATGCCTTTAACATCGGCATCGTAATCGGTATAGTCATGCCATGGCCCGTTGAGCCATAAGAGTACTTTATAGCCTTCATCGGCTACAATAATGGGGCGAATGTTACGGTAGTTTGAATTGGAGGTTACCGCTTTCCATTCAATGCTGCTGATGTCATCATCGATTCCAACAAGTGCTTCGTATATTTCATGAACACCTCCCAAATCGGCTCCTGTTGAGGGGTCGACGTCGGTAGAAATATAAACCTTTTCAGGATCTTCCGGGTCGAAAGCCAGAAGCCCAGTATAGCTGCTTTCTACTTTATACAGGCATTTACCCGCATAGGCAATCTCTCGATCGTGCCAGCTTTGCCCATCCCATGACGCCATTCTGAACCTGTGGTCAGCATCGTTCAGGTACACCGAATAACCCATGTGCGGATGGTTGTTCTGGTCAGTGGCCATGGCACAGGTCCAGGCACTCCGGGGGACACTCTCCGTAAAAATGGATTTGACATCGGTATCACTCCCGGCAAATATTTTTTCCCCTTCCGAAGTCCTGAGAGGGCCTTCAGCCAAATGTTTGATTTCAGTCCCGTCTGCAGTGTAAAAAGTGCCGTTTGTAAACTGTGCATAGTAGAGGTTATTACCATAGCGGCGCGGGTGTCCGTCGGTATAGGAAATGCCGACCGTATTCGGGTCTATTTGATAGTATCGTGGGTAGGGACGCTGATACCCTTCAATATCATTGGCAATAAAATGGCTGCGATTGCCCCAGGTCTCACCGTGATCGTCTGAAGTGATGAAAAAGGGATTAAAGGTCGATCCGTCGCGATAAAAATTATAGAGCCGATCTTCATTTTCCATATGATATAAATTCATGTAGGTCACGCCATTCTCATGATCGTAAACATGTTCATAGCTTTTTACATCGCCCCAAAGCAAATAATTATCCGGATCTGAAATAGTATAATAATGCGTCTTTTCTGAACCGTGCTTGGCCCAAACTGCTAAAACACCACCATCAGGGCGTTTATACAGGGCGGGCACATTATGATCGTCGGTTTGAAGTTCCTTATGCAGTACAAGGGTGCTGTCTAAGCTTGCCGATTTTAAATCGTAGATCCCAAGACGAACATCACCGCTTTGTCCGCTTAAACCACCAATGAGTAATTTCCCATGGCTAATAAGTGCTCTCGGGTCCTGGTACCAGCACCATCCGCCGTCCTTCATAAAGGTAGCATGCTGTTCGTCTCTCGGCAACGGATAAAACCGATTGAGATAGGTATACAGTTCTGAACCTGCCGCCAGAAATGCCCCAATACCATAAACTTCGGTATAGTCTTTAAAACTTTCTCCAGGAGCCGCACCAATAGGTTGCACATAACCCAGCATGCCATCTTCATTAACGCAATTTTTCAGGCTGTGCCATGCCTTGAATACTACGGGTTCGTAAGTTTCCCTGTCTAAAAGCCCGCTATTGATGCCCCAGGCCATGCCAAACGTAAAGAATGAGGAGCCGCTGGTCTCAATGGTGGGGTAGTCATTCGGATCGCCTAAAAGACCACCGGACCAGGTACCGTCTGCTCTCTGAACCGCTTTAAGCCGCTCTGCCATCTGAACAAAAAGCGTTTCATAAAAGGCCCTGCCTTCCCAATCTTCCGGTAAATCCGGAATCATAAGGGCCAAACCAGCGAATACCCAACCGTTACCGCGTGACCAAAAGACCTTGCTGCCATTTTTCTCTCTGGAATCGAAAAACGATTTGTCTCTGTAAAATAAATGCTCTTCAGGATCCCACAGTTCGTTGTAGGTCATTTTATATTGCGAATCCATATACTGTAAATAGGTACTGTCTTTGGTAACCTTTGCTAATCTGGCCCAAACCGGTGGAGACATGAAGAGGGCATCACACCAGTCCCATAGGTATTTTTGGCCTTCTTCACTCGTCATGATGGAATCGAAGCGTTGTTTGGTGGGCACGATGGAGGCTATTTTTTTTAATCGGATATTTTGATTCAGACTCAAATAGAGTTGCCCCACGGCATGATCGTCGGCGTGGTACATGCGTCGATGCAGGTTCCACTCATTTCTATCGCCTATGCTGACCAACCAATTGATGTATTTTGGATAAGTGGAGACCTTGGTCAATTCGAACATTCCAGCGTACAGGGCGGCGTTTGTCCAGTCCAAATCATGGTGCTTCGTCCTGTTATCCCAGGCTCTTTTGGTTGATGGCAGGGCCCTGTACTTACCCTGGTCTTCAAAAGTTTCTATCTGCCAGTTGGCCACTTTCTCTGTAAGCTGTAAGACCTCTTTTTGATTTGGAATATCAGTTCCCATCGAGGTATCCTGCTGTTTACAGGCATGACACAAAAGGAAAATAAAGCATATTGTTAAAATTGATCGCATGGTGTAGCTGAATTAAAATGAATACCTACTTAATGTTCTAAGGTTTAGAATAAATTTAAAGTTACATAAATTATTGTGCAATAAATAAAAGTTGAAAATAGTTTTAAACAGAATTCTCTTTTTAGTTAAATAAGGTTATTTATATATCTTTGTTGAGCAAAATGTAAATGCAAGGGATTAGTTTTATTCGAATATGTAATTGTTAAAGGTAAAATGTTAAAAAAACTGCCTTTAATCGATACTTCATGTTATTTGGATGGGTATTTTTATAAAATAACTTTAAGAATATATGAGTTAAATGGTATTTTTTATAGATTAGCAACCCCATGATACCACGACCTAAGAAAATATTAACCGTTATCTTATTTTTATTAATAAGTATGGTGTGCGTCGCACAAAAGGATGTGCCGCCACCGCCACAGCCGTCCGATGTTCCGCCACCGGGATTATCCTTAGGAGTAAGTACGATTGCCCTTCTGTTAGGGGGTCTTTTTTATGGTGTAAAGGTCCTGTTATTTAGAAATAAATAAGCTTCTATTCCTTTAATTTTTCGGATAGCAGTTTCGATACGTATTTCCCCAACATATCGAATTCTAAATTCACAACCGAACCCACTTCCAGGGTCTTAAAATTAGTATGTTCATACGTATAGGGTATAATGGCCACACTGAAGGTGTCTGCTTTTGAGTTCACCACGGTTAAACTCACCCCATTTACAGTAATGGATCCTTTTTCAATAGTTATGTTGTTGAAGGCTTTGTCATATTCAAAGGTATATACCCAACTGCCGTTTGCAGATGCGATATGCGTACAGGTGGCAATCTGGTCGACATGACCCTGAACGATATGCCCATCAAGCCGTTCGCCCAGCTTCATAGCGCGTTCTAAATTTATTTTACTGCCGACTTTTAGGCGACCCAGATTGGATTTTTCAAGGGTCTCGCTAATGGCGGTGACCGTATAGATGTTGTCTTTTATCTGAACAACGGTCAAACACACGCCATTGTGAGCTACACTTTGATCCACTTTTAACTCCGAAGTGATACTGCTCTCGATGCTTATGTGCAGGTTACCTTTTTCATGTTCCAATAGCCTTACAGTTCCAATGGCTTCAATAATTCCTGTGAACATAATGAAAATCTGTTTATTTGGTTAAATTTGCCATATCAAAAGTACGTGAAAAATTTTCATTTGAAAACTTAGATTCAATAAATAAACAGGCAAGTCTGCCTGTGCAATTAATTATAAAAGAACACATCTTTTAATGGAGAATACAAAACCTATCATTGTTGGAATTTCAATAGGCGATTTAAACGGTATCGGAGGAGAAGTGGTCTTAAAGACCTTCGAGGATGAGAGAAGCCTGGAGCTGTGTACACCGGTTATTTTTGCATCTGCTAAAACCATGGGGTTTCTGAAGACGCATTTCAATTCGACCATACATTTTAACAGCATCAACAATTTAGATCATATCAAGGAAGGCAAGGTGAACGTCTATAATTGTTGGCGAGAACCTGTAAGCATTAATTTTGGTCAGGAAGATGTGACTATCGGAACCTATGCGGTGAAGTCATTGGAGTGCGCTACAAAAGCTTTGAAGGATAATTATATTGATGTATTGGTAACAGCACCCATAAACAAGCACAACATTCAGTCAGACCGATTTAATTTTCCGGGGCATACCGACTATCTGGCGCAACAGCTTAAGGGTGAAAGTTTGATGTTTATGGTGGCCAATGACCTGAGAGTGGGGTTGCTTACCGATCATGTGCCCCTAAAGGATATAGCACAGCACATAACACCGGAACTGATCAAGAAAAAAATTGCCATTGTTCACGATTCTCTTAAAAAGGATTTTGCCATTAACAAACCTAAAATTGCCGTTTTAGGGATTAATCCTCATACGGGAGATAACGGTGTTATTGGCAATGAGGATGATACCATAATGAGACCAACTTTAAAGCAGATAAAGGAATCAGGGACATTGGTTTTCGGGCCTTATGCGGCCGATAGTTTTTTTGGCAACGATAATTATAAAAATTTTGATGCTATTATCGCAGTCTATCACGATCAAGGCTTAATACCCTTTAAGACCTTATCTTTTGGACAGGGAGTCAATTTTACCGGGGGTCTTAATAGAATAAGAACATCACCCGATCACGGAACAGCCTACGAAATTGCAGGTAAAGGACTTGCTGATGCGGGATCGTTTAAAGAAGCCTTATACACGGCGATAAAAATCTTCAGGAACCGGAGTGATTATGAAGTGTTTAGCTCCAACCCCTTAAAAAAGATTTATAAAAAGACCTGAGGAAAAAAATACATATAACCAAGGCAGCATAAATAAAAATTTATATATTTGCAGGCTCAAAATAGATGTGATAATGAAGCCTTTAAAAGAGTTTACGATCCCATTTGTGGGATTAAAAGATGGAGCGCATCATTTTGAGTATAAAATTAGCGAAGCGTTCTTTCAACATTTTGAGTATGAAGACTTTAATGATGTAAATATTAAGGTTAATGTTATTTTAAATAAAAAAACAACCTTGCTTGAATTACATTTCGAGGTTTCTGGTGATGTCAATATTAATTGTGATGTTACCAATGAGCCCTTTAACCAGGGCATTCGTAATGATTTCGATTTGGTTGTGAAGTTTGGCAGCGAATTCAATGATGAGTTTATTGATATACTCATTATTCCTCACGGGACCCACGACATTAACATTCAGCAATATATTTACGAATTAATTGTGCTGGCTGTACCGATTAAAAGAATCCATCCCGGAGTAATAGATGGTACTTTACGCTCGGACATACTCAAAAAACTGGAGGAATTAAGTCCAGACTCTCATAAGGAGAGACAGGATGAAGGGGATGATATAGACCCGCGCTGGAATACATTAAAACAATTATTAACGGATAAATAATACAGATAATGGCACATCCTAAAAGAAAAATCTCTAAAACAAGAAGAGATAAAAGAAGAACACATTACAAGGCAACTGCGCCAGAGATTGCGACATGCCCTACGACAGGAGAACCACACCTTTACCATAGAGCGCATTGGTATGAGGGAAAATTATATTACAGAGGTCAGGTTTTGATTGACAGCTCTGAAGAAGTTGAGAACTTAGCATAAACGATTAACGGTCTTATTTAAAACGCTCACTTGTGGGCGTTTTTTTTATGAACGGTATTCAAGGCATCACAAAAACAATAAATTTGTGTAGAATTACGCCAAAATTTAGTAGTTTTCACAAGTTTTAAACGTTTTTGACCGATTTTGATAAAATTTTTGGTCAATTTAACTCTAAAATTATGGGTAAAATCTCCGCGGCAATTACGGCTGTAGGTGCTTATGTACCAGAGTACGTGTTAACCAATCAGATTCTTGAAACTATGGTTGATACTAATGACGAATGGATAACGACCCGCACCGGAATTAAAGAACGGCGAATTTTAAAAGGAGAAGGAAAAGGGACCTCCTATTTGGCCATTCAAGCTGCCAAGGATCTCATCAATAAGAAAGGCATCGACCCAAAATCCCTAGAACTTGTTATTGTTGCCACTGCAACACCAGATTTAAAAGCGGCTTCAACGGCTGCCTTTACGGCTGCTGAAATTGGTGCAACGAATGCATTTTCCTTCGACATGGATGCAGCGTGTTCTAGTTTTCTTTATGGAATGTCTGTTGCGGCAAGCTATATTGAATCAGGACGCTATAAAAATGTGTTGCTGATTGGTGCTGATAAAATGTCCTCATTGATTAACTACAAGGATCGAGCGACCTGTATTATTTTTGGCGATGGCGCTGGTGCTGTTTTGTTTGAGCCCACTGAAGAACATCTCGGATTGATAGATGAGTACTTAAGAAGTGATGGCACCGGGCGTGAGTTTTTGCAAGCCACCTATGGCGGATCCCTACACCCCATAACGCACGAAGCCATAGACCAGGGGGGGCAATTCGCATTTCAGGAAGGACGAACGGTATTTAAAAACGCGGTGTTCAACATGGCCGATGCAACGGTCAAGGTTATGGAACGTAACGCGCTTACCAAGGACAATGTAGATTGGCTGGTGCCCCATCAGGCGAATAAGAGAATCATCGACGCCACTGCACAGCGCATCGATTTGGATGAGAATAAAGTCATGGTAAACATTCATAAATATGGCAATACAACTTCTGCGACCTTGCCATTACTTTTACACGACTATGAGCCCCAACTTAAAAGAGGAGACAATTTGATTTTTGCCGCCTTTGGTGGCGGATTTAACTGGGGAGCCATTTATTTGAAGTGGGCCTATAATTAAACTACATAACCAATTACCAAAAAAGTAAATTATGGAACTTAAAGAGATTCAAAACCTAATTAAATTTGTTGCAAAGTCAGGGGCAAGTGAGGTTAAGCTTGAAATGGACGATATTAAAATTACCATTAAAACAGCTGGTGATTCCGATGCCACTGTCGTACATCAGGTACCTGCCGCTGCCATACCACAAGTACAACAAGTAGCAGCACCTGCACCCGCACCCGCTGCAGCTGAACCTGCAGCACCAGCAGCAGAAAAGGCCCCGGCATCAGACGATTCGAAATACATTACAATTAAGTCGCCCATAATCGGGACCTTCTACAGAAAGCCATCTCCCGATAAACCCTTATTTGTTGAGGTGGGACAAACCATTGCCGAGGGTGATGTATTGTGCATTATTGAAGCGATGAAACTATTTAACGAAATAGAATCTGAAGTTTCGGGAAAAATTGTTAAGATATTAGTGGATGATGCTTCACCGGTAGAATTTGATCAACCTTTGTTTTTAGTAGATCCGTCATAACCAAATTTAAGATTCCAAAACACAAATCCCAATGTGATGGAATTTGGAATTTGAGATTTTAAATATCCAATAGTTATGTTTAAAAAAATATTGATCGCCAATAGAGGAGAAATTGCATTACGTGTTATAAGAACCTGTAAGGAAATGGGTATTAAAACCGTGGCTGTATATTCTACGGCAGATGCAGAGAGTTTGCATGTAAAATTTGCTGATGAAGCTGTTTGTATAGGTCCACCGCCCAGTACGGAATCTTACTTGAAGATGTCTAATATTATTTCTGCCGCAGAGATCACCAATGCAGATGCGATTCATCCGGGCTACGGATTTTTGTCTGAAAACGCCAAATTCTCGAAAATATGTGAGGATCACGGTATAAAATTTATTGGTGCTTCGTCTGAAATGATCGATCGAATGGGTGATAAGGCCAATGCCAAAGCCACGATGAAAGCAGCCGGTGTGCCCTGTGTTCCAGGGAGCGACGGTATAATAAAGGATTTCGAGGACTGTAAAAAAATAGCCAAGAAAACGGGCTACCCTGTCATGCTTAAGGCGAGTGCAGGAGGCGGCGGTAAAGGGATGCGAGGAGTATGGAAGGAAGAAGACCTAAAAGCGGCCTGGGATTCTGCACGACAGGAAAGTAAGGCTGCCTTTGGTAATGACGACATGTACATGGAAAAGCTCATCGAGGAACCAAGGCACATAGAAATCCAGGTCGTGGGTGATTCCCGAGGGAAGGCCTGTCATTTATCGGAAAGGGATTGCTCCATTCAACGTCGTCATCAGAAATTAACTGAAGAGGTACCCTCACCTTTCATGACTTCAGCATTACGAAAAAAGATGGGAGAAGCAGCGGTAAAGGCGGCTGAATACATTCAATATGAAGGCGCGGGAACCATTGAATTTTTAGTGGATAAGCACCGTAACTTCTATTTTATGGAAATGAATACACGTATTCAGGTTGAACATCCCATAACCGAACAGGTCATTGATTTTGATTTGATACGTGAACAGATATTGGTAGCGGCCGGGGTGCCGGTTTCAGGTAAAAACTATACACCTAACCTGCATTCCATTGAATGCCGAATTAATGCCGAAGACCCCTATAACGGTTTCAGACCATCGCCAGGCAAGATCACCACACTCCATGCTCCGGGAGGACACGGTATAAGACTGGACACCCATGTGTATTCCGGTTATACCATTCCGCCGAACTACGATTCTATGATTGCCAAGTTAATTACCACCGCTCAAACCCGAGAGGAAGCCATTAGTAAGATGAAGCGTGCACTGGATGAGTTTGTGATTGAAGGCATAAAAACAACCATTCCATTTCACAGGCAATTAATGGACCACCCCGATTATTTATCGGGTAATTATACGACCAAATTCATGGAAACTTTTGTCATGGATAAGCGAACCGATGCCTAATACAGTTTTAAACTCCGAAAGTAATTTCGGAGTTTTTTTTGATCTGTTGTCAACCTAACCGGAGTCCGGGCTTTAGACGGTTATACTACCTCGCCAAAGCTGGGTTTACCCAGTGCGGTATTTTTGTGCTGGCATTACTAAGATAAAGGCCTCTCCGCTATTGGGATGTTAACCTGACTTTGAAACAGAATTTCACTATTTTTACAATAAGCAAAAACGAATATTTTGAATCTATCCTATTGGGAAATGAAGTCATGGCTTACCAACGTAGATTTCACTATTGTAGGGAGTGGTATCGTTGGGTTGAATTGTGCCTTGTCGTTAAAATCACGTTTTCCTAAAGCTAATATTTTAATTCTGGAGAGAGGGATTCTACCACAAGGCGCAAGTACTAAAAATGCAGGTTTTGCCTGTTTTGGTAGTTTGAGTGAGGTTTTAGAAGATCTTAAAACGCATTCGGAACAGGACGTCCTCGATCTGGTTAAAAAACGTGTTGAAGGTTTAAATTTACTCAGGCAAATTTTAGGCGATGGCGCTATTGACTACCATCAGCTTGGGGGGTATGAGCTTTTTACCAAATCCAATGCATCTCTTTTTGAAGCCTGCATCTCAAATCAAAAGGCGATCAATACATTGCTCTTTCCTATATTCAAGGCACAAATATTCCATCTGAAAGACAACACATTTCATTTTAAAAAAATAAACAATAGGGTCATTTTTAATCCCTTCGAAGGACAGCTTGATACCGGTAGGATGATGGCGGCGTTACTGCGGAAGGCCCAAACAGAGGGCATTAAAATATTGAATAACGTTTCGGTTGAAGCATTTTCTGAGGATCGTAATGCGGTTAAGGTGAAAACCCATCTTTTTACATTTTCTACCTCTAAATTACTTATTGCAACAAATGGTTTTGCATCGACATTGAACATAAAGGAGGTCCATCCTGCCAGAGCCCAGGTCTTGATTACCACACCTATTAAAAATTTTCATATTAAGGGCACGTTTCATATGGATAGGGGCTATTACTACTTTCGGAACATAGATGATCGAATTTTATTCGGCGGAGGCAGGCATTTGGACTTCAAAACAGAGGAAACCATGGAATTTGAGGAGACCGAACGGATTCAGAATACATTAGAAGACCTATTAAAAACCGTTATAATACCCGGTGTTCCTTTCGAAATAGAACATCGCTGGAGTGGTATTATGGGGATTGGGCAACAGAAAAAGGCCATTGTAAAGGCTTTGGGCGATCATGTGTATTGTGGTGTGCGTCTTGGCGGTATGGGCGTTGCCATAGGGAGTTTGGTGGGTCAGGAACTCGCAGGTTTATTGGATTGATATGCTAAAAAGGGTATTTCGGTTGTTGTTAAAATGCATGCTATGGTTTTTCATACTGTCCATCGCCTTAGTTATTCTGTTTAAATGGATACCTGTGCCCTTTACACCTTTAATGATCATTCGATATCTCGAAACGCCTGCTTCTCAAAGGCAATCAACATGGGAGCATGATTGGATACCGCTTCAGGAGACATCACCATTCATACAACTTGCAGTTATTTGTTCTGAGGATCAGAATTTCATGAGTCATAATGGCTTTGATTTGAAGGCTATTGAAAAGGCCATGAAGGATAACAATAAAGGCAAGTCCATTCGAGGTGGGAGCACCATTAGTCAGCAAACGGCTAAAAATGTGTTCTTATGGCCTCAGCGAAGTTGGTTAAGAAAGGGATTGGAAGCGTATTTCACCTGTTTAATTGAGTTGCTTTGGAACAAACAGCGTATTATGGAAGTCTACCTGAACTCTGTGGAAATGGGCGATGGTATTTATGGTATCGAGGCTGCTTCGCGGTATTGGTTTGGCAAAGCTGCGTCGAAATTAACCCGTGATGAGGCCGCCGCAATCGCAGCCATATTGCCTAACCCAAGACATTATAAGGCAGTTCCTGCCACGCAATACATACACCACAGAAAAACATGGATCCTGAAACAGATGGGCTTCTATGGAAACTTAAAGTATAATGACAACTAATTTATCCTTAAACATAAAACGAGAATTGTATCAGCTTTGTGTCGCTGATATACAGACCAGGTTGAACACGATTAAGGCCACTATTTTCGAATTGGATCAAGCTCTGCTTTCCGAAACCAAGAGCAGTGCCGGAGACAAGCATGAAACGGGTCGTGCGATGATTCAGTTGGAACGTGAGAACGTGGGACGGCAACTGGCCGAAGTTGAAAAGACGCAGCATATTTTGTCTAAAATTGATGTAAACAGAACGAATCAGACCATCGGCTTAGGCAGTGTGGTCATTACGGACAGAATGAATTATTTCCTAGCCATCAGTTTAGGGGAAATACGTTTAGAGCATACAGAGTACTATGCCATTTCTCCTCATGCACCAATAGGTCGACTGCTTATGGGTAAAACCACTGGTGATACGATTGCATTCCGGGAACAACACTTTGAAATACGCGCCGTTCTGTAATTCATCTGCGGTCTATAGAAAGATGGACTTGCGACTGTGGCTTAATTTTAGATGGGTGTTCAAAGAATACCGTTTTTCCTTTTAACTGGGCTTTAATCAAATAGTAATGTCCTTTAAAGTAAGATTGTTCGACAGTAGCTTTTAACTCTGATTTTGGAACCACTTTCAACGCGTTAGCATATATAATTTGTCCGTCAATAACATTGAATTCACCAAAAAAAGAGGCCACTAATTTATTAATTGGATTTGAATAAAGGGTCTCAGGGGTATTGTTGGCAATGAGTTTTGTCCCATCCAATACGATCATTTTTTGGGCATAGGAAATCACATCGTCTTTATCGTGTGTGGCAACGATGCAGGTAATGTTCTCTTTCTCCAAAAAACTGAACAGACTCCGGCGCAGGGATTGTTTTTTAAAATTGTCGATATGGCTAAAGGGTTCGTCCAGCAATACTATTTCGGGTTGTTTTGCCAAAGCTCTGGCCAGGGCTACACGTTGCTTCTGGCCACCGCTCAAATACTTAACCTTTGTCTGGGAATATTCGGTGAGTTCAACAACTTCCAAAAGTTCTTTTATGCGATTGGCTTTCTCTTCCGGGTAAAAATTAGAAAGAAAAGTACTAATATTTTCTGAAACGGAGGTGTAAGGCATCAGGTCAAACTCCTGTGCGACATACTTCATAAAATCAGGCCCCGTAATAAGATTGAATTTTGGTCCCAGAATTTCAACATCTTTCCAAAAAATATGACCTTTGTTTAAATCGTATTCACCGTAAAGTAACTTGAGCAATGTGCTCTTTCCCGAACCACTTTCTCCAATTACAGCCAGCGTTTCGCCACTGTTTAATTGGAATGAAATATCTGTTAATACCGGAGCCTTGTGATATGAGAACGAAAGGTCTTTTACGTTTAACATGACTTAATGATCCTCATAAATGGCTGCCTCAGTCTTTAAAGTCATCCGCTTTACTGGGTAAAATACGAAAGCCCATATTATAGAGTGTAAATCCATAAATATCGGCATATTGTTCAATGGTTTTACTTACAGGAGTCCCGGCTCCATGACCTGCATCCGTTTCAATACGTATTAAAGTGGGATGATCTCCGGATTGTTTGTCTTGAAGTTCGGCGGCGAACTTAAAGCTGTGTGCAGGAACCACCCGATCGTCATGATCGCCCGTTGTGATCAAGGTCGCCGGATATTCTACGTCCTCTTTTACGTTGTGAACAGGGGAGTACCCTTTTAGATATTCGAACATCTCTTTACTGTCTTCAGCTGTGCCATAATCATAGGCCCATCCTGCACCGGCTGTAAAGGTGTGATAGCGTAACATATCCAGAACACCGACAGCGGGCAATGCCACACGAGCCAGGTCAGGGCGTTGTGTCATGACCGCTCCCACGAGCAGACCGCCATTGGATCCACCCCTTATGGCCAAATAATCTGATGAGGTATACTGGTTCTCTATTAAATATTCACCCGCCGCAATAAAGTCGTCAAACACATTTTGCTTTTGCATTTTTGTTCCGGCCGTATGCCATGCCTTACCATATTCTCCACCTCCGCGTAAATTGGGGATGGCCAATATACCACCTTGTTCCATCCAAACGGCGTTTCCTATGCTGAAGTTCGGGGTAAGACTGATGTTAAAACCACCGTAGCCATAGAGTATTGTCGGGTTTTTGCCATTGCGATCCAGGCCTTTTTTATGGGTTATCATCATAGGGACTTTAGTACCATCCTTGGAGGTGTAGAACACCTGATTGCTTTCATATTCATCACTGTTGAATGCAATACCCGGTTTCCAGTGGGATACGGATTCCCCGGTATCAACATTAAATTTAAAAATACTTGTGGGTGTTATGTAGTTGGTAAAGTAGAAATAATCCGTCTTCTCTTCCTTTTTGCCTCCAAATCCACTGGCTGTTCCAATACCCGGGAGTTTAATATCTCTGACAAAGGTACCATCGTAGCTGTATTGCTTGACTTGAGACTTGGCATCGATCATATAATGCGCATAAATGTAGCCACCTCCGGTAGAAGGGGTCAGGACATTCTCGGTTTCCGGGATGAGGTCCGTCCAATTTTCAGGGCCGGGATCTGAGGCATCTACAGATACCACTCTTTTATTGGGCGCATTTAAATTGGTGACAATAAACAAGGTGCTCCCCCGGGTATCTAAGATATAGGAATCACTTTCGGTATCGTCTAAAATGCTGACAAACTCGCTCTGGGGGTTGGTGAGGTCTTTTATAATTAATTTGTTGCCCGTCGTTGAGTTTCGGGGTGTGATAACGAGGTACCTGTTATCCTCGGTAACTCCGGCATAAATATAACGGTGCTTCTCCTCAGGTGCACCGCCATAAATGAGCTGGTCCTGATCCTGTGTTGTACCTAATTCATGGTAATAGATCTTATGTTGGTCCGTTTTGGCAGAGAGCTCACTGCCTTTGGGTTTATCGTAACTTGAATAATAGAACCCTTCGTTTTTATACCAGGAGATCGAAGAGAATTTAACATCAACCAGGGTGTCTTCAATGAGCGATTTCGTTTCCACATCCATGACTACTATTTTCCTCCAGTCACTACCCCCTTCAGAAATCGAATAGGCCATAAGCTTGCCATTGTCTGAAAAACTCATGGCGCCAAGCGATGTGGTCCCATCCTCGGAAAACGTGTTGGGATCTAAAAAGAGTTCGGTTTCTCCATCCTCTCCTTTTTTCCTGTAATAGACACTTTGGTTTTGAAGACCAGCATTTTTCGAAAAATACGTGTAGTCCCCTTCAGTAAAGGGCGCACTTATTCTTTCATAATTCCATAGGTTTTTTAAACGTTCCTTTAACTCAGTTCTAAAAGGAATCTTTTCTAAATAGCCATAAGTCACCACATTCTGGCTTTTTACCCAGGCCTCGGTTTCGGCGCTTCTGTCATCTTCGAGCCATCGATAGGGGTCTTTCACTTCCACACCGAAATAGGTGTCTACCGTATCTACAGTTTTAGTTACCGGATATGTCACAAGATTGGATGTTTTTTCGTTTAGAGGGTTTTTACAGGAGACTAAACTAATACCTGTAAAAAAAACAATTACTAGTATTTTCATTTTGCAATTTTTTAGTAAACCCGTATTAAGGAATAAAGGTTAAAAACGTGCCAAAAATAAGCAAATGATTTTGAAGTATTAAATAATGGTTTGATTTAACAGATGTTTATTCAATATCTTTGGGTTGGGATTATTGATATTAAACGCTTATGGATTCAAAATATATTTTACTGGGGTTATGTTGTCTTTATTATTTAAATGTGTTCTCCCAGGGAGAAATTACAGTTGAGGAACTTAAAGCGCATATCGTGTTTCTAAGCTCTGACGAAAACTTGGGTCGTGCTCCGGGGGGACATCCGAACAGGCAAGTTGTTCGCTATATAAAAAACGAATTTAAGGCAATGGGACTTAGATCTTTTAAAAGGGGATTTAAGCAAAAGTTTGACGCCAAAATCAGAGTAGACAAGGGGATGCCTGAGAAAGAGGACAAGACTTGTAATGTTATTGGGTTTGTTGAGGGGAATGACCCTGTTTTAAAAAAAGAGGTTATCCTATTAGGGGCACATTATGATCATTTAGGACTCGGTGGCCCGTCGTCCAAATCAGATCAGCGCGGGGTGGTCTATCACGGTGCTGACGATAACGCCAGTGGAACATCAGCTTTATTGGAGATCGCTGAATATATTATGGCGCAAAAGGACCAACTCAAAAGAAGTGTTGTTTTTGTAGCCTTTGGCGCAGAGGAACAGGGCCTCCTGGGGAGCCGGTATTTTGTAGAACACCCTCCTGTGCGTTTAACACAAATAAAATTGATGATAAATATGGACATGGTTGGACGGATGAATGCTGACAAACACGTCTATATGAATGGAGCGGGAACTTTTCCTAAAGGCGTTGAATTTATGAAATCATTAGGGGAGTCACTGGGGGTATCACCAATAGTACATGCGGGTTCGGTTGGTGGTTCGGATCACGTGTCCTTTTATAAAAAGAACATTTCGGTCCTTGGCATGCATACCGGAGCACACCCGCAATACCATACGCCCGAAGATACTATCGAATTCATAAATTTTGAAGGTCAGAAACTGGTCTGCGAGTACATTGCACAGGCTATTTTAAGGAAGGCGACTTCGGACGATGCCATGTATTTTATCTATCAGGATTAAAAGTAGACTTTAAAAGTAAATCGTTTGACCGCTTAAATTGTAACAGATTGGCTGCACATTTAATCCTTTCCGGAGAAGAAACTGAAACGCCTCCAGAAGTCCTGAGGATTTAGATACAGACACTCCGTTTTTCAAATCAAATGCTCTGCAACCAGATATTCTGCTATTTGAATGGTATTCGTTGCTGCACCTTTCCGCAAGTTATCGGCAACGATCCACATGTTTAAGGTATTTGGCTGTGATTCGTCTCGTCTGATGCGACCCACAAAAACCTCATCTTTATCGTGAGCGTATATCGGCATAGGGTAGGTATTCGTTTCGGTATTATCCTGAACAACAACCCCCGGCGTACTGCTTAACAGGCGACGGACATCGTTTAAATTAAAGTCGTTTTCAAATTCAACGTTTACAGATTCACTATGTCCTCCCGCAGTTGGAATTCTTACCGCTGTTGCTGATACGGAGAAGGTATTATCATTCATAATTTTTTGAGGTTCTCGGGCTAATTTCATTTCCTCCTTGGTGTACCCATTTGCCTCAAAGACGTCGCAATGTGGTAAGGCATTTCTCCCTATGGGGTAGGGATAAGCCATTTCTCCTTCAACACCCGCTATTTCATTTTCCAGTTGTCGCACCGCCTTCACACCGGTTCCGGAAACTGATTGATAGGTAGACACCACAACGCGTTTCATTTTATATGCTTTATGTAGTGGGGCTAAAGCCATAACCATTTGAATCGTAGAACAGTTGGGGTTGGCAATTATTTTATCGTCTTTCGTGAGTACATTGGCATTAATTTCCGGGACCACCAGTTTTTTGGTGGGGTCCATACGCCAGGCCGATGAATTATCAACAACCGTAGTGCCCGCTTCGGCAAATTTAGGAGCCCATTCCAGGGAAGTGCCACCGCCTGCAGAGAATAAGGCAATATCGGGTTGCATGGCAACTGCCCTTTCCAAACCAACAACGGTATAGTCGTTTCCTTTAAACGAAATGATTTTACCAACAGAACGCTCTGAAGCCACAGGGATGAGTTCTGTTACCGGAAAATTGCGCTCTTCCAATACTTTTAACATCACTTCTCCAACCATACCGGTCGCTCCAACAACAGCTACTTTCATGAGTTTTAATTTAAAATTCGAGCGACAAAATTAGACAATATTTATACGATTGGTCATATAAAAAGCCTTCATTTTTTTTAAAACGAAGGCTTTTTAACAACAAATAACACAATGTTGTTTATTTAACAGGATGTTACTTTTTCAATAAATCTCTAATTTCAGCGAGTAATTCTTCCTGAGTAGGACCTTTAGGTGCTTCCGGAGCAGGTGCTTCCTTCTTCTTCATTTTATTGATGCCTTTTATAAGCATGAACATTACAAAGGCTACAATAATAAAGTCTATGGTATTGGTTAAGAAATCACCCCATAATACAGCTACTTCTCCCACCATTTCTCCGGCATCATTTGCGGTTCCTTCTGTAATTATCCATTTCTGATCCTTAAAATCCGATTTGAATATGAGTCCAATCAATGGAGAAACAATACCTCCTGTAAAGGAGCTCACCACTTTGTTAAAAGCGGCACCCATAACAAAAGCAACGGCAATATCTACCAAATTGCCCCTCATTGCAAAATCCTTAAATTCTTTAAGCATAATTTTAAATTTTAGTTAGTACAATACTAAAATAGCTAAAAAAGAAGGATAATTAACAAATGTTAAAAACTTATTCAATGATCATACGCTTAACGCGTTGTGAGATGCCCGTGATTAATTCGTACGAAATGGTATTGGCTGACTCAGCCAGGGTCTCCGCAGAAGTTGCATGAGGACCAAACAAAACCACTTCATCGCCCTCCTCGCAATCGATACCCGAAATGTTAATCATCAGCATATCCATGCACACATTTCCAATAATAGGAGCTATTTGTCCATTAATGCTTACAAATCCTTTGCCATGTCCATAAATTCGCGAAATCCCATCGGCATGACCAATGGGTAAAGTGGCAGTTTTTGTCACGGATTCCGATTGAAACGCTCTGTTGTATCCAACACTCTCGCCCTTTTCTATGAAGTGAATCTGTGAGATGATCGTTTTTAAAGTAGCAATGGGTTTGAGCTGGGCACTTTCTGTTTTGGAGTTTCCGTAGCCGAATAGACCAATTCCGGAACGCACCATATCGAAATGCGCCTCGGGATAATTTATGATGCCCGATGTATTGCACATGTGCAACATGGGTGTATAATCCAGGTGCCGATTGAATGTTTTGGCAATGCCTTTAAATTCCTTTATTTGTTGCAGGCTAAATTCCCTTTCATTCAGATCTTCACTGGCCGCCAAATGAGAAAAAAGGGATGTCACTTTAACAGCGCGGGTTTTTAGCTTTGATAAAATAGAGTCCACATCCTTCTCAGAAAAGCCCAATCTATTCAATCCGGTATTAAATTTTATGTGAACCGGATAGTCACGTAGCTGTTTCGCCCTGGCCTGCTCTACGAAAGCGGTTAAAATTCTTGCATTATACAGACTGGGCTCGAGGTCGAATGCAATGAGTTCAGGAATATTTGCTGTCTGTGGGTGAAGTACCAAAATAGGTGTGGTTACTCCTGCTTTCCTCAATACAATACCTTCCTTGACGTAGGCCACCGCAAAGTAATCTATATGGAGTGCTTCCAGGTGTTGCGCAATTCTACAGGCTTCACTCCCATAGGCAAAGGCCTTCACAACAGCTAGAAACTTTGTCCTTTCTTGTAATTTAGATTTAAGATGTTCAAGGTTGTGTTTGAGGGCCCTTAAATCTATTTCAAGGACAGTTTCTTGTGCTTTAGGCATCCGATTGCTTCGTTTTAGAGGTAATTTCTTCGGCATCGTTTACCTTCATATTGCGTATTTTATCACGCATGGTCACTTTGTAATAAGCGGCTCTGCTCAATGGTTCGTATTCTTCGACTTCTCCCAAAAATACAAGGTTGTCATTTTTTGCCTTTCGGTAACTGTATTGTGCTAAATTGCCCGTTCTTGTGCAGACGGCATGCACTTTAGTCACGTATTCGGCAGTGGCCATTAAATACGGCATGGGTCCAAATGGGTTGCCTTTAAAATCCATATCCAACCCGGCCACGATAACACGCACCCCTTTATTGGCTAAGTCGTTGCAGACACGAATAATTTCATCATCAAAAAACTGGGCTTCATCAATACCAACCACATCACAACCGTCAGCCAGAATAGGAATATTTGCCGCAGCGGGCACGGGTGTGGAACGAATTTCATTGGCATCGTGAGAGACCACCATGTCTTCATCATAGCGCACATCTAAGGCAGGCTTAAAAATTTCTACCTTCTGACGCGCAAACTGGGCACGTTTAAGCCTGCGGATGAGTTCCTCTGTTTTACCAGAGAACATAGAGCCACATATGACCTCAATCCAGCCAAATTGTTCTTTAGGATTTACGGTATTTTCAAGAAACATTTTGTAAATTTAACACTAAAATCAAGCCTTGATACGTTTGTATAAAGGTGGCGTAAATTTATTAAAAATCAAAAGCCTAATGGGCATTAATTTTAAAATAAAAAAATAAAAAATAATGAAGAAGAAGCTTGAGTCTGAGTTGATAAGTATAGCCCATAGGATTTTAAAATTAAAAGGGAAGGAAAATGTGATTAAAATGCATGCTGAGGTATCTGCATTATACGAGAAATTAACCGTACTCAAGTTTGCTTATGATAACTTTGAAGACGATATTCCAACTATTGGAAGTGACTCTTCTTTTTTTGATATGCTGGATACGGCTTTTAACAATAAAGTCAGCGACACCATTGAGGTTGAAGACAAAATATACATCAATTTAGATGAAGTTGAAGAGGATGACATTATGGAGCCCGTTATGAACAAGATCAAAGACATGGTGTCTTATATGCCTGATAATGTCGATGAGATTGATACTGTATTCGAAGAGGCTATTCCAGAAAAGAAGGTACATAAGACCAATTTAGAGGATATTACGGCAGGTTTTGAGGAGACGCCAGTCTTCGATCCGGTTTCCAAATCCAGCAATGGGATTTCTCATGATAAAAAATCATTGAATGATAAAATGAAATTGGGGCGTTTGAATATTGGTCTCAATGATAAAATTGCCTTCATTAAACACTTATTCGACGGAAAGATCGAAGACTACGACCGGGTCATTTCACAATTAAATACCATCGGCACCTATACCGATGCCAAGCGGTTCATCGACGACATAGTGAAACCCGACTACAATAATTGGGATAATCAGGAAGAGTTCGAAACACGATTTATGGAAATTGTTGAAAGTAAATTTGAGTAAAAGTAGCACTCCCGGTCAAATTAGTTTCGGATCTAAACGCATAGCTTCTGTTGATGTCTTTAGAGCATTAACCATGTTCCTAATGATATTTGTCAATGATTTATGGTCTTTGACCAATGTCCCCGAATGGTTAAAGCACAAAGACGCTCATGTCGATGGCATTGGGTTTTCAGATATTATTTTCCCGGCGTTTCTCTTCATCGTAGGCTTGTCCATTCCTTTTGCTGTAACATCGCGAAAAGATAAACTTCAGAGCAGCACATTTATTTTAAAGCATGTTTTTAAAAGAACATTGGCATTAATTATAATGGGCGTCTTCATGGTTAATTTTGAATTCATCAATCCCCAGGCCCTGATAATCAGTAAACACTTTTGGGAAATCCTTATGGTTGTCGCTATATTTTTGGTATGGATGTATTATAAATCGTTTCAGCACATTGGAGAAAAAAGAATCATGCTACTGCGAATAGTGGGTGTTGTGTTGTTTATTGGTTTGGCCGTTATTTATCAGGGCGGTTCAGAAAATCAGATTGAGTGGATGAAAATACATTGGTGGGGTATCTTAGGTCTGATAGGATGGGCCTATTTAGTGAACACCATCATTTATCTGTACCTTGGCAGACATATCATGTACCTCATTTTAATCTTTATTGTTTTCCAGATATTGAATCTTCAGGAATTTACTTCGGTATTTGGACAACCTCCATTTAAATTGGTGGTTAGTGCATCCATGCATGCTTCAGTTTGTGCTGGAATGCTTGCGGGAAGTCTGCTTCTCAAATATCAAAAAGCCAACAAAGAATACCTTTTTATCATTGGGCTCGTACTACTTGGTGTGGGTTCCCTTATATATGGTTTTTGGTTGCGAGATTATTGGGGCGGATTTTCAAAAATCAGGGCCACACCTTCATGGACATCCGTGTGCATTGGGATCAGCGCTTTGAGTTTTTTTGTACTTTACCTGATCATAGATAAGTTAAAGATCACAGCATGGGCAAGACCCATAAAAATTGCCGGAACAAATACCTTAACCTGTTATGTTATGCCTTATTTTATTTACCCTGTTCTTGTCATGACAGGGCTATTGGATATGCTTGAAGGTGTTTCTGATGGCTATGTTGGTTTAATCAAATCCTTATTGTTTTCATTTTTGATCATTGCTATTGTAGCACTACTAAATAAATTTAAAATTAAATTAAAAGTATAATTTAGTGAGTAAACTATACCTCGTACCAACACCAATTGGGAACTTAAAGGACATGACATTGAGGGCTGTTGAGGTTTTAAAGACAGTCGATTTAATATTAGCCGAAGATACACGAACCTCAGGGAAGCTTTTAAAACATTTCGATGTTTCCACACCGATGCAATCGCACCACATGCATAATGAGCACAAGTCTATCGACGGAATTCTGCAAAAATTAAAATCAGGATTGGTGCTTGCATTGATTAGCGATGCAGGCACACCTGCTATTTCAGACCCGGGATTTCTCCTTACAAGGGCATGTATTGAAAATGAGATCGAAGTGGAGTGTTTACCCGGACCCACCGCCTTTGTTCCTGCCTTGGTAAACTCCGGATTACCCAATGATAAATTTGTGTTCGAGGGATTTCTTCCTGTTAAAAAAGGAAGACAGACACGCCTCATACTGCTGGCTGAAGAAACACGAACTATGATTTTTTATGAATCCCCTCATAAACTCCTTAAAACCCTCAGACAATTTTGTGAGTATTTTGGTGAGGAACGACCCTTATCGGTGTCGCGCGAATTGACCAAACTGTATGAAGAGACCATCAGAGGGACAGCGAAGGAAGTTCTGAACCATTATGAGAATAATCCGCCAAAAGGAGAAATTGTGATTTGTGTTGGCGGTAAGCCTTAGACCCGATAACGATGAAATTCAGCTTTTTCTTTCCACCTTGGAATGCGATAGAACATGGCGTTCATACATCTCAAAACATTTTTTATCAATTGGGACGAGTCAATCACCCAATATGCGTACAATTTATTTTTAAATAGTATTTTTGAGACGCATTTTAATTTATAATACCTCAGCGAAATGGCAAATCATATTACCACCACCTGGAAAGGGAACATGAAATTTGAAAGTACTAATCCGTCCGGCCATAATCTCTTTATTGATGCGGGACCTGAAAGTGGAGGCAAGGGTGATGGATATCGACCAAAGGCATTGATGCTTTCCGGTTTAGCTGGGTGTTCCGGATTGGATGTTGCTGCCTTGATTAAAAAAATGAAATTGGATGTTGACGATTTTAAGATCGAAATTCACGCCAATTTAACAGATGAGCATCCAAAATACTATGATAAAGTCACTGTAGATTTTCATTTTTACGGGAACAATTTAAATGAAAAAAGATTACAAAAGGCGGTCGATTTATCAGTGGAAAAGTATTGTGGTGTTATGGAAATGTTTCGTCATTTTGCCGATGTTCAAATACATACATTTTTTAATAAATAAGCATCAGAATGAGGCCCTTTTGGATTTTAATTTTTAGCCTATATGTTATGGGCTATGCTCATGCCCAGGAAAAAGTCCACGTCATTTCTCATAATAAGGAAACCATTGTAACAGATCCCTCAAAAGGAAGAAATAGTTATAAGCGCTGGGCGATGTTTCCTGAAAAGCATAAAGCTATTCGAAGCATTGTATTAAACTTAAAATTTCAGTGCCCGGATACAATACGATGTGCGGATTGGGATTACGTAGACCATATTAGGGCGCGTCAAAAAAACGATTCCACCGTTTATGAAATTGCACGTATGTTAACGCCTTATGGTGGATTTTTTCAAAAGGACTGGGGTTTCGAATGGCGAGTTGATGTTACTGATTTTAGTCTGATCCTGAGAGATGAGGTAGAGATTGATTACATACACACAGGCTATGAAGATAATAAGACCCGAGGTTGGATGGTGACGGTAGATTTTGAAATCACCTATGGAACACCTGTTGCCACTCCAATTGCGATTCATAAAATGTATGACGACAACTATAAATACGGGTATGCAGACGACCCCATCGAAAATCATTTGATCCCGGTAACCATAAATGCTGATCCCAAAACCGATTTTTCAAAGATCAAGATCCATCAAACCGGTCATGGTATGGATGCCAATGGCTGTGGTGAGTTTTGTAGTAAATACCGTGATATTGTTTTTAATGGTACCTTAGTAGACCGTAAGGATTTGTGGATGGAATGTGGGGACAATCCCCTGTTTCCACAGGCAGGGACCTGGATTTTCGATCGTGCAAATTGGTGCCCGGGGTATTTGGTTCAACCTGACGAGTTGCTATTGCCTACAGTTTCGGGAGAACCGTTTACAATAGATATAAACATGGAACCTTACGAAACGGAAAATCCAAGTGCCATGGAATTGATAAGTGCGTTTGTTGTTGAATATGAAGCGGCTAATGCCGCAAATGATGTTACGCTGGTCGATATTATACAGCCCTCCTCCCGGATGACCCACAGAAGAAAAAATCCGTTTGGTGGACTGCCGGTAATTCGTGTGAAGAACAATGGAAGTAACCCGCTCAAAACATTGAATATCGTTTACCATTTGGAAGGTGAAAGACCAAAACGACACCCATGGGTTGGACATATCGCTTTCGGTGAAGAAGCCTTAATAGTATTGCCTACAGAAGTTTTCAGTCTAAAAGAAACCGCACAGTTTCATGTCGTATTGGAAAAACCTAATGGAAGGAAGGATGCCTTTTCTGCCGATAATATAGGGCGGTCTACTTACCAACGCCCCGATATTTTACCGAAAACCATCATTGTTTATTATAAATCCAATTTTAAACCGGATCAGAATACCTATACCCTAAAGAACAGTTTTGGAGATGTTTTTTTTGAAAAAGACAGTACAGATATGAAGCCGAATAGGGTATATAGGGATACGGTAAGGCTAAAACCCGGGCATTTCAACTTTAAATTTAATGATACGGCCGGAGATGGTTTGGAATTTTGGTTTAAAGCCAAAGATGGCAGAGGAGAGGTAAAATTACTGGATTCTCTCGGTAGAGCAATAAAACAATTTAAATCGGATTTCGGAAGCCATATCAGTTATAATTTTGCCGTGCGCAATGACATGCCATACCTATTGGACAATACGCCGTCCATAGCCGTTTTCCCCGCAAGAACCGATGGTCCAATTACCTTAGATTATTTTTGCAATATCCCTGCAGATATAAAAGTGTTGATCGTAGATCAGGAGGATGAATCTAAAATTTTAGAACAGCACAATTATTATAATTTTAGTAAAGGACCGTTGAACTTTAACCTGTCCTACCTTCCCAAACAACGCTATTATATTAAGGTGTATCTTGAAGGGGAAGAGGTCTATAAAAATCGAATCAGGTTAAAAGAATAATACAATGCGTTGGACGCTTAAACCCATCCCCGAATCTCATAAGGTTGAAGCTTTAGAAAAAGCCCTTCAAGTAAACCCCCTTATTGCTACGTTGCTTGTTCAAAGAGGGATTGAATCCTTCGATGAGGCGAGACAATTTTTCAGGCCCCGTTTGGATGACTTACACGATCCGTTCTTAATGAAGGATATGGACAATGCAGTGGCACGAATTGAAAGAGCGATATCACAAAATGAAACTATTTTGGTTTATGGGGATTACGATGTAGATGGGACAACCGCAGTGGCTTTAATGGCATCCTATTTAAGAACGAGAACCGAAAACGTAGCCACCTATATTCCCGACCGTTATAATGAGGGATATGGTATTTCATTCAAAGGAATAGACTTCGCAAAGGATAATGATATCACCCTTATTGTTGCCTTGGACTGTGGCGTCAAGGCTATTGACCAGGTTGCCTATGCCAAGGAAAAAGGCATCGACTTTATTATCTGCGACCATCACAGACCCGGAGAATGCATTCCGGCTGCCATTGCTGTCTTAGATCCCAAACGAAAAGACTGCAATTATCCCTATAAGGAACTATGTGGCTGCGGTGTTGGATTTAAGTTAATTCAGGCTTTGACCCTTCAGGAAGGAAGGACTGTGGAATCCATTATAAGCTACCTGGATCTGGTAGCCATTGCTATTGGTGCCGATATCGTACCAATAACCGGGGAAAATCGGATTATGGCTTATTTTGGATTACATATAATTAATAGCCATCCGAGAACAGGAATACAGGCACTTATCGCACAGATCAAGAAAAGGGAACTGACCATCACCGATGTGGTTTTTATCATTGCACCACGTATTAATGCAGCCGGTCGCATGAAGCATGGTGACCATGCAGTAACTTTATTGACTGAAACATCGTATAGTTTAGCTGAAAAATATGCTGCGGAAATAGAAACTTACAATACCGACAGACGGGATGCAGATAAACAAATTACGCAGGAAGCATTAGCCCAAATTGAAGCGCAAAAAGAACAGGACCGCCTTACCACCGTGGTTTATAAAGAAACCTGGCACAAAGGGGTGATTGGCATAGTAGCCTCTCGTCTCACGGAAACCTATTACAGACCAACATTGGTGTTTACCAAAAGTGGAGAAAAATTAGCAGCTTCAGCACGTTCGGTGTCAGGGTTCGATGTATACAATGCACTTGAGGCCTGTAGTGTATATATTGAGCAATTTGGAGGACATAAATACGCCGCAGGCCTTACCCTTAAAGAAGAGAATTATGAGGCCTTTAAACAGGCTTTTGAGGATGAGGTTTCTAAAACGATTAACCGAAATTTGCTAACCCCCGAAATTAAAATCGATGCCCGGATTGATTTGAAACAGATCGATGTAAAACTTTGGCGGATTATTAAACAGTTTGCTCCTTTTGGCCCCGGTAACATGACACCAATTTTTATGACCGATGAGCTAATCGATACAGGATTTGGAAAATGTGTTGGTGAAGATCAGACGCATCTGCGACTCACCGTTGCGCAGCCCCAACAGGGCAATGAGAACTTTGTAGCCATTGGCTTCGGCATGGGTGATAAACTGGATTTGGTTTCCGATAAAAAGCCGTTTAATGCCGTTTACTCTATTGACGAAAATGAATGGCAGGGCCGTAAAAGTTTACAGTTGAAATTGAGGGATATAAAAGGGTAACCTATGCCAAAAACCGATCCGTATGCAGCCTTGCGTATAAGGGAATTCAATATATTCCTGTTCTTGCGCTTTGTTTTGGTATTTGCTTGGTCCATGCAGTTCATTGTTATTGAGTGGCAGGTCTATAGTTTAACCAAAGATCCTCTATCACTGGGGATTATTGGGTTAATGGAAATTATTCCGGCCTTTACCATGGCTTTGTTTGCGGGACACATTGTAGATCAAAGAGAAAAACGTGACCTGTTAGCCCAATGCATAGCCGCCTTTTCTTTAATTAGTCTGGGTTTGTTTTTGTTGACCTGGGATATTGTTGTTGCGGATTGGGCGCCTCATACCATTTTATATTCCATTTATGCACTCGTCTTTTTTGGGGGTTTTTTGCGATCCTTTTTTGGTCCCACCATATTCTCATTGGTAGCACTTATTGTACCAAAAAAAATCTATCCAAACGCTGCAACCTGGAACAGTTCTACCTGGCAAATGGCAGCAGTTTTGGGGCCGGCATTTGGAGGTATTGCCATTGGATGGATAGGGGTTCACTGGTCGCTGTGTGTCGTTTTCGGGTTAGTGGCACTATCCTTTGTTATCCTGTTACAGATAAAACGAAAACCAATTTTAAACCCTAAAATCGGGGAACCTGTAGTACAGAGTTTAAAGGAAGGCCTGCACTTTGTATTTCGCACCAAGGCCATTTTAGGAGCCATGACCTTAGATATGGTCGCTGTATTATTCGGAGGTGCCATAGCGCTGTTGCCTGTTTTTGCGCAGGATATTTTAAAGGTGGGTAGTGAGGGTTTTGGTGTTTTGAGAGCAGCACCTGCTGTTGGTGCTTTTCTAACGATGCTTATTACCGCCTATATCCCTATTAGCAAAAAGGCCGGTTTGAAACTTTTGGCGGCTATATTTGGATTTGGGGTATGTATCATTGTTTTCGGACTGTCGTCTGTGTTTTGGATCTCCCTTCTGGCATTGTTCTTTAGTGGTATGACCGATGGGGTTTCTATGGTGATTAGGCAAACCATTTTACAATTGAAAACCCCTGATGATATGCGCGGACGTGTCTCCTCTGTAAATTCAATGTTTGTTGGGTCCTCTAATGAACTCGGTGCTTTTGAAAGTGGACTCACCGCCAAACTTATGGGAACAGTGACCGCAGTGGTATTTGGCGGGACAATGACTTTAATTACTGTAATAACTACGGCACTGGTTTCACCTTCCTTCAGAAAATTAGATTTAACAAAAGATTTGGAGGCGCATGAAAACGGCTAGTCCAAAAGACTTTTGAAGCATGCCCAAAGTTTGTCATAGGCCTTAACAGCCACCCATGCGATGTACTGATTGTGCTTATTTTTTATAGGTCTTAAGCTCAAAATTGCAACCATCAAAAACCCCATAAGTAAAATAGCTGATCCAGTCGCCAAGGTTAATGTATTTAGAAGTATCATTTAAGGCAATTTCAAGTGGTAAATGCCTGTGTCCGAATACGAAATAGTCCCGATGCTTGTCCTGTAATTTTCGCTTGCAATATTGCACCAGCCATTCCTTGTCCTCACCCAAAAAAGTGATGTCTTCTTTTCCGGAGATGAGTTTATTTTTAACCGACAAATATTGAGCTATTCGTACACCAATATCGGGATGTAACCAACGAAACAACCACTTACAGAAAGGATTTGTAAATATTTTTTTCATGCGTTTAAAGCCCTTATCCCCCGGTCCCAGACCATCGCCATGTCCAATAAAAAACGCCTTATTGTTTATTATAAACTCTTTTGGTTCGTGGTAAACAGGAATGTTGAGCTCCTCCTCAAAATAACCATTCATCCATAGGTCATGGTTGCCGACAAAATAATGGATAGGAATACCGGAATCGGATAACTCTGCGAGTTTGCCCAATGTCCTGGTGAATCCCTTTGGGATTACTTTTTTGTATTCCATCCAGAAATCAAAAAGATCACCAAGAAGAAAAATAACCGCAGCATCCGTTTTAATCTCATCTAACCATGCCACAAATTTTTTCTCTCGAGGCAATGAAGCTTCCCGAGATGGAGCCCCCAAGTGATTATCGGATGCGAAGTATATTTTTTTCCCTTCCGGAATTTGCATGTGGTAAATATAACTAAAGAAGTTAGAAGTACGAAGTAAGAGAAAGTAATTAGTAATGGATCCTTTTGTAAATGAGCAAAAGGGGAGTGCCCTAAATATTGTCATAATGAAACCATTCCGCGTAAGAGCTTTCGGTTTCCTGAAGTTTTAAAGAATGCAGTTTGACAAAGTTCGGCAAACGTTTTTTTATTTTTTTTGCAAAATCCAATATCATCATTTCGCTAGTGGGTTGGTAATCGACCAATAAAACATTATGACCACGATCTTCCAGTTCCTTTGCCAATTCCACATGAGGTGTATTCTTGTTAAACACCGTTGCATGATCGAAAACATTAACAACTTCCTCTTTTACAATTTTTTTTAAATCCCCAAAATCGATTACCATACCGTGTTTTACGTGACTTGTATCGGTAATGGGTTTGCCAATAACCGTTACAGAAAGCTTGTAGCTGTGACCATGAACATTTTTGCACTTGCCGTCGTATCCATAAAGGGCGTGACCGGTTTCAAAAGAAAATTGCTTGGTAATGCGTATAGCACTCATGAGATAACAAATTAGTACACAAATATATTCATTTTGTTTTATGAATTCATTTTTAGATTACATTTGCGCACTTTTCCCATGAAGGATCTATGGGCCTGAACGATAAGGCATTTATTAGAATCTATTGACTTTGTTGAAAACCCTTATATGTTACGCTTCTGAGCATTATCTGTGGATTGAAAACCACATTGTCATTTACGCTTTCTGCGGTTCACCACATAGACAATTATTAATACCAGTGCCAGTAAAAGAAACAGGCCATTTCCGCTAAAAAAGGACATTATATCCATAATAGTTATTCGTTATCAATTCTTCTTTTATGATATCTGTACAATAGATAAGCTAAAACGACCAAAAGCACAAAGGGTAACATAGAACCGATAAAAACGCCAATTTCATAACTTTTATCCGGGGCGTTTTTAATTTTCTCCTCGATATCTACTTGCAGCAAAAAAATTGGTAACATGCCTGGTGGTTATACTATTTTGCACAAAGTTAACCATTCTGAATGAGCGGCATAAAGGTTTTTCTAAATTTTACAATTAAAGGAATACCTCTGGCAATGATCCATAGGGTAATACCAATAAAAATGGCATAGAGTTTATAGTTTAAGCTATCCAGCCAGAACAAGACCGGAAGGAATACCAGGAAGGTTGCGAACAGCAGAACATTTCGTAAATATTTCATCTTACCAAGACCTTTGAAGATGCCATCAAAAATAAATGCCAATGTGCAGAATGGCTGCATTAATAACACAATCCAAAAAACCTCATAAAATGCATTCAATACCTTTGGCTCTTGTGTAAACAGATGTCCGATCGGGTGGTAAATGAGTCCTCCGACAAGACCTAAAATCACACCAATTATAATGCCGTACCTTATAAGTTTATTGCTTAGACGTATGAGCTCTTTGTAAGCTTTGGCGCCGAGTAATTTTCCAGAAAGAATATTTCCAGCGCTGGCATAACCATCCACAATAAATGCACCTAGAAACCATAAATTTATGGCAATAGTATATGCTGCAATATATTCAGCACCGTAGCTTGTGGCGAAGGCACTGGCATAATACAAAGTAACATTCAAGGCGATGGTTCGAACAAAAAGATTAATGATCATAAGGATAAAACGCCTTATTTCTTTATTAAACGGAAAACGTGGGATTAATGGAATGTTTGTTTTTTTTAGCAAAAAGTAAGTCGAAAAGAGGGCCATTATAATCTGAGCAATGACACTGGCGTAAGCGGCACCTTGAATATGCATAGCAGGAATAACCCCTTCAATACCATAAACTAAAAGCACATCTAAAACAATATTGATAAGGGTTCCCGTTAGGGCGATAAGCATCGGGTGATATGTGTTTTGTAATCCACGGAATGCTCCAAAAACAGCAATGGTAAAGAGTGTAAAAGGAAAGCCCAGTACACGTATTCTGTAATACACAATTGAATAGTCTAAAATGAGATCTGAGGCATTGTAAAGCTTAAAAATAGCTTTTGCAAAGGGATAGGTGGTGATGATAATGATAATACTTAACGATGTAATTATAAAAATGGCTTGAGCCGGTAGGTTTTTAATCTGGTCCAGTTTATTCGCACCTACATATTGGGAGACAATGGAGGAGATGGCACTTCTCGTTTGCCCGAGAACCCAGATAAGCATCGATATAAAAGTAGTCACTATCCCTACTGCCGCGAGAGATTCTGTTGCATTGAGATCAACATTGCCTATTATGGCTGCATCGGTTAGTGATAATATAGGTTCCGACACTCCGGAGATCAGAGCGGGAATGGCCAGTCTGTTGATATGTTTAAAGCTTATATCGGTACTCACAAAATCAATTCATAGCAATAAAAAGGGAATTCACTTTGTCTAGGAAAGTAAACTTCTTCTAACCTTTTATAGCCGCGAAGTTCGTAAAATTTTAGGTTTCTGGGGTTTTTTGAAAACGTGTCTAATCTTATAGAGTCATAGTTATTTTTTATGGCATAATTTTCGGCATATGCCATGAGTTGCTGCGCGTAACCCTTCCCCTGATATTTGGGGTGGATGGCCAGGCGGTGAATGTAAATATTGTTTTTGTTGGCTGTTAACCATGAAACGGGCAGGTAGACCTCATCCATAAATGTTGAAATGGTAATGCAACCCACTAAGGCGTTTTCAATTTCTAAGACGTACAATTCGTTGCGTTCCACATCGGTTAAGAAAGCCTGCCTATTCGGGTAAATATCATTCCATTGATAAATGCTTTTCGCTATCATATCCTGAGCACAAGCCCGTGTTAACATCAGAATGTTGTATATATCGTCGTTGGTCCCTTTTCGAATCATTTTTGCTTCTGTTCAATTATAATTTTTAACGCCAACTAAAGGATTAAAATAATTCTTTTATGTTCAACTGTTCCATTGTTTTAATCAAGGCGATAGCATGCAATCAAAAATTAATAAAAGTTTACACATGAAAAAATTCATGTACTTTTGTATTGCAATTTGCCAAATTAGGCTTTTTAATTTACATGTCATGAAAAACATATTAGTTCCCGTGGGGTCATCGAAAAATGCACTCAGCCATTTGCAGTATGCGGTGGATTTTGCCGAGGCTTTTGGCGCCAAACTTTTTGTGGTACAAGTGTATAATGTTTATACCAAGGCAGGGACCATGATAAAGGTCGATCACATTATTGAACGGGAAAGCCTTGCTTTTTTAAATGAACTGGTGTCGAAAATTGACACGAAAGGGGTCGAGGTCATTGTAAAAACGCTAAAAGGAAAATTAATAGACACCCTGGAATTGGCCTGTAAAACGGCTAATGTTGATTTGGTGTTAATTGAGCCAAGAACCAATTCTATAAGCGATAAGGTGTTTTTGGGAGAAACTTCAGGTAAGATTATTAAGCAAATGCACGTCCCTGCTCTTATTGTACCGGAAGGATATGTCTTCTCGAAACCGTCTCATGTGCTTATGGCCTTAAAGTCTGCAATTATTAAAAAGGACCATGTACTTGATCCTTTGAAGCATATTAAGAAGCAGTTTAATGCAACCATAGATTTATTACTGGTTAAAACGCCTTATTACAACGATGGTGATTTTAAGGTAAACAAAGAATTAAAATCCGTTGTTAGCAATATTAAAGAAACGGAAAACGCCACAACGTTTCAAGGGGTACTGCGCCATTATGAGTCTCATGACCCGGATATGCTTTGTGTGGTGCGACGAAAACGAGGGTTTTTCACCAAAAAGTGGGAAAAGAATACCATTTTGAAGAAAGATTTTCACAGTACGATACCGGTACTGGTGTTAAGTGGTTTGAAGTAGAATAAAATTCCATTTTTCAGGGTATTCCGATGAACGAAGTTCTTGCTCGAGAGTTTTTTATGAGCAGTGTTGATCCGCTTTACCTTATTGCCATGGAACGGCACCTGATTTTCTAATGTGATTTTGTAGTTGAAATCTTAGGTCTTCGTAAAGCGCCACTTCCGTTGGTGTTAAAGGCTGTTCTTCGTATGGGTCATTTTTGAGATCGTATATTTCCAGAGGTGCATAGGGCGTATTCTGTACCAATTTAAAATCCTTATAACGCGCTGCATAATAGGCCTTGCCACCATAGTGCCAGCCTTCCCGTCTTACCCAGAACACATAACGTTCATCCGTAATTTGCGGATTACCCAAAAGTGAAGGAAGTAAATTTATACCATCTATATTTGCAGGCGGGTCTATCCCGGCCACTTTACAGAATGTTGGAAATAAATCCATGAGCAGGGCCAGATTATCAGTTTTGGTATTGGGTTTAATTTTGTTTTTCCAATAGAAGAAGGTCGGGACACGAATACCGCCTTCGTACATGTCTTGTTTTCCTCCTCGTAACGGATTATTGCTTTGAGCAAACCGGAGAGCTCCTCCATTATCAGAAGTAAACACAACGAGTGTGTTCTTATCCAGCCCACTTTCTTTAAGCACCTGCATTATTCTTCCAATGTTATAATCGAGATGTTCAATTAGTGCGACGTTTTTGGCTCTCTTCTCAGAAATATTGGAGTCCCGTTCTATAACCTTTTGAAGCCATTCTTGTGGTGGCTGTATGGGGAAATGAGGTGCATTATAAGCAAGATATAAAAAGAATGGTCTGCTGGCGTTTTTCTGGTCATTTAGATATTCAATAGCCCAATCGGTAAAGATGTCGGTAGCGTGGCCTTTGGGATCGACTTCGGTTTCGTTATGTCGCATCCAGTTTATGCCGCCTCTTCGATGGGTCCAATAGTCGTCCATCATATCTCCCAGGAACCCTTTAAAAAGCCCGAAGCCCTTTTTGTTTGGGGTATCCGGGTTTTGAAGCCCCAAATGCCATTTCCCTACCATGGCTGTAGCGTATCCATTTTCTTTTAAAACTTCCGATATCAATAATGACTCGTCTGAAAGGTTCCCCCAATTGTCTTCGGGTATTTGCCTGATAACACCTGGTACACCAACCATATCCGGGTATTTGCCTGTGAGCAGTGAAGCCCTGCTGGGGGAACAAACAGTACTGTTCGCGTAGAAGTTTGTAAAGGTTAGACCTTGTTTGGCCAGGTTGTCAATCTCTGGAGTATTCATATCGAGTGCCCCTTGGATGGATAAATCGCCATAACCCAAATCGTCAACCAATATGCATAAAATATTGGGGCGTTCAAAAGCGTTGGGGGTTTGACCAAAAACACTAGAGCAGCCTATTAGTGTCAAGATGCTGAATATGCGGATACTTTTTTTCATAAGATGATGTGGTTTAGATGACAAAAGTCCCTTGTTTTTTTAAGATGTATTAAATTGGCGTATCTCAATTATATCTATAATGCGGCAGCACGAAACAATTGTTTTAATGCGCAACACCTATATCATACTTTGCCGTCAGGTATTTGGCAATCATAGGGGCTGAATTAACAAAATAATACACCCCATGTTCCTTAAGATAACTGGTGTCGGTCAATCCGTTAACTTCATGTTTATCCAGGATTAAATTCGGACAGCCCTGATGGTCTTCACCTATCAGTTCAACTATTTGCTTTCTGGGCCTTTCAAAATCAATAAAGAAAATTTCCAGTTTGTCCTTAAGCTCGGGATAATAGTTTAAAACTCCAAGGATCATAGCACAATAAGGGCAATAAAATTTGGTGTGAGCATCTATTTTTTTATCTGGGAAATCAGGTTTAAGTAAAAATAATTTTGCCATTGAACAGGTATTTATTACAGTCTTGAAGTTAAGGATTAATTAAACATGAATACATGAGGCAATGCTATTTGGCCATTTTTTCTAAAGCTTTAAGTTCAACACCTAAAGCATTCAGCATTTGTGATATGCTACTTATCTTTAATTCACTTTCGTCATATTCCTGAGTGTTAATGCAACAGGCAAATTCCCAAAGTTCCAATACTTCAGTTATCGGAACATCATAAGGGTCATAATTCCTATTGTCCGGGCTTAGCTTCAATGTCCCATTTTCTTTAATTTGGTTGTATACCCGTTTGTAGGTCATTCCGTCGTTTAAGGTGACGATTATATAGGTACGGCCATCCTTAACATCATTTATACTTTCCACGTATTTTCCAACAACATAAGCTCCATCCTTCACCGGGAGCATGGAGTCGCCCTTGATTGGAAACGCCCTGTGTTTTCCTGTGGGTAAAAAAGGCAATTTGATTTTTTCAAGTTGCTCTATATATTCGGGGTCATCATACCCGGCCAGATAACCTGCAGTTGCTTTAATTGGTACCACTTCTATGACATCTTCATTGTTGTCATCTACCATAATCGGAAAAAGCACTCTGCTATTTGCAATTTCAATAAATGAAACGTCTTTGGTCTTTCTTAAATCCACTTTAATCAAGGTGTCAATAGGTATTCTAGAATACTTAGACAGTTCAATTAGTCTTTCAATAGAGGGTTCGGTCCTGCCCGACTCAAATGACATTACCATAGATCTGGACCATCTAAGCTCTTCAGCAAGATATTCTTGTGTGAATGCTTTCCGCTCCCTTATGAAGCGAATGTTTGATGCAATAAAATTCATAATGTTTCAAAAGTAAACAATAATTGTTTAAAAACGAAACTAATTTTGCAATATGATTTTGAACTCACATTCATATTTCAGCTTACGGTACGGAACCATCAAACCCATAGACCTGCTCGATCTCGCAAATAAAGGGGGGTATCGGGTCTTCGTACTCACCGATATAAACAACACCTCGGCGTGTTTGGAGTATATGCGATTGGCTTCTAAGTTCAGTATAAAACCGCTTATAGGGGTTGATTTTAGGAACGGTGCAAAACAGGAATTTGTTCTGATAGCTAAGAACAATAATGGTTTTCAGCAGATCAATACCTATCTCTCGAAATTTTTACATCAGGACAATTACGAAATCCCCAATAGAGCTGAGGCGCTAAACGATGTATTTACCATTTACCCCTTTGAAAGATACTATGGGAATACCTTGGGGGAAAATGAATTTTGGGGTGTAAAAATAAGTGATCTGAACAGCATTAAGTTTCTCAGGTTTCAAGGGGATGCCGGTAAATTGGTTATCCTACATACCGTAACATATAAAGATAAAAGGGGATACAATACCCATAGATTACTGAGGGCTATAGACAATAATACCCTGTTGAGTAAATTACCAAAAAGTGAAACCTGTGACGAACAGGATACATTTATGCCCTGTAACAAACTAATAGACTACTATAAAGCCTATCCCGAGATCGTTGAAAATACAAAACGCCTGCTGGATTCCTGTAACGTAGAGTTCGATTTCAGTCAAAAAGTGCCCAATAACCAAAGCGCCTATACAAATAATAAGGCTTTGGATTTTAAGCTGTTAAAGCGACTTACCTACAAGGGGTTGAAATACCGTTATGATGAGGTAACCGACAGCATACTGGATCGGATAGATAAAGAGCTTAAAATCATTAAAGAAAAGGAATTTGTGTCCTACTTCCTGATCAATTGGAAAATTCTAAAGTATGCAAGGCACAAGGGTTACTTTTATGTGGGCCGTGGCAGTGGAGCAAATAGCATTGTAGCCTATTTACTTCGCATCACAGATGTCGATCCTATCGAATTGGATTTGTATTTTGAGAGGTTCATCAATCTATACAGGACGAACCCTCCTGATTTCGATATCGATTTTAGTCATAGAGACAGGGATGATATTATCGACTTTATTTTTAAGACCTTTAAAAACACGGCCTTAATAACGGTCTACAATACCTTTAAATATAAAGCTTCGGTAAGGGAGCTTGGAAAAGTATTTGGGCTTCCAAAATCAGAAATAGATGTGCTTTCGTCGGGACACTATAGCGTTCAGGACCTGGATCAGCTCTCACAATTAGTCATTGTTTACAGTAAGCACATTCAAGGTTTTCCTAACTATTTGGGCATACATGCAGGAGGGATTATTATTTCCGAAAAACCGGTACACTATTATACGGCTACGTTCATGCCTCCAAAAGGCTTCCCAACAACACAAATAGACATGGTCGTTGCTGAAGACATTGGATTGTACAAGTTCGATATATTGAGCCAAAGAGGATTGGGTAAAATAAAGGAAACGGTTGATATCGTTGCATACAACCATCCTTGCCAAAACAGATTGGATATCCATGATATCAAGCGATTCAAACAAGATGAAAGGATAAAATACCTGTTGAGGAACGCAAAAGCAATAGGGTGTTTTTATGTGGAATCTCCTGCCATGCGTATGTTATTAAAGAAATTAAGGGTGGATGATTATCTGGGATTGGTTGCGGCAAGCTCGGTTATTAGACCGGGAGTATCTAAATCGGGTATGATGCGAGAGTACATATTGAGGTACAGGTATCCTAACAGGAGAAAGGAAGCGCATCCCGTATTGTACAATATCATGCCCGATACCTTTGGTGTTATGGTGTACCAGGAAGACGTTATCAAGGTTGCCCATTACTTTGGCGGTTTAAACCTTGGTGAAGCCGATATGCTAAGGCGGGGGATGTCTGGTAAGTTTAGATCCAGAGAAGAGTTCCTAAAGGTCAAGTCGCAATTTTTCAGCAATTGTAAGAACAGTGGCAAGGAAGTATCGCTTACCAGGGAGATCTGGCGACAAATAGAAAGCTTTGCGGGATATGCATTTGCCAAAGGGCACTCAGCCAGCTATGCAGTAGAAAGCTACCAAAGTTTGTTTTTAAAAGCCTATTATCCACTGGAATATATGGTAGCTACAATTAATAATGGCGGCGGGTTTTACAGCACAGAACTGTATGTCCATGAAACCAGAATGCACGGGGGAAATGTTCAGGCGCCGTGTGTCAATAAAAGCTTTAGGCAGGCCGTAATTTACGGGAAGGATATTTATATAGGGTTTATGTTTTTACAGTCCTTTGAAACGAAAAACGCTAAGACAATAGTTGAGCAGCGGTTAAAGTACGGGGATTATAAATCTCTCGATGATTTTATTGACAGGGTGCCAATTTCTATGGAGCAAGTGGCCATACTTATAAAGATAAATGCCTTTAGGTTTACCGGCATTAACAAGAGGGAACTGCTATGGGAAGCTTATATGAAGATCAATAAAATTACCTTTGAAGCGCATGTAACAACCTTATTTAAAACCGAAAGAATTCATTTTAAGACACCGGAATTGCCGTCTACAAAACTTGAGGACGCGTTTGATGAAATCGAACTGTTGGGGTTTCCGTTATGCAATCCATTTCACCTACTTTTAAAGCCTGTTAAAACAGGTTTAAGGGCTAAGCAGTTGCCCAAATATGTAAATCATATTGTAGAAGTGACAGGCTATTTGGTTACAACCAAAAGAACCTCGACTTCAAATGGGAAGTCCATGTACTTCGGTACATTTTTAGATTATGACGGCGGTTTTTTGGATACCGTCCATTTCCCTCCTGTGGCGGCTAAATATCCATTTAGAGGCAAGGGGGTGTATCGTATCAAGGGAAAAGTTTTGGAGGAATTCGATTGTATCAACATAGAGGTTATGGCCATGTACCGGTTGGCTATAATAGAAGACCCCAGATATTCCGATCATGAAACCATACAAAATAAAATGACCCTATGAAACAAGACCGATCTATAGTGCACATGGACCTGGATACTTTTTTTGTGTCCTGTGAAAGGTTACTGGACAATAGGTTAATAGGAAAACCTGTGCTTATTGGAGGCACATCTGACAGGGGTGTGGTGGCATCCTGTAGCTATGAGGCAAGGCGCTTTGGAATCCATTCTGCCATGCCCATGAAAATGGCTAAGATGTTATGTCCGGAAGCCATTGTTCTTAGAGGTAATTCTGGAGTTTATTCGAAGTTTTCAAATACGGTAACGGAAATAATAAAGGAAAGTGTCCCTTTATATGAAAAGTCTTCGGTAGATGAGTTTTACATTGATTTAACCGGAATGGATCAATTTTTTGGTTGTCATAAATTGGCTTTAGAGATCAGGCAAAGGATAATCAAAGAGACAGGCTTACCCATATCATTTGGGTTGTCGACCAATAAAACGGTATCTAAGGTTGCTACGGGAGAGGCAAAGCCCAACAACCAGATGCAAATACAAAAAGGCACCGAAAAACCATTTTTATCTCCATTATCGGTAAGAAAAATACCTATGGTTGGCGAAGTCACCTATAAATCGCTCTGTGATTTGGGGATTAAACGAATTAAAACCGTTCAGGAAATGCCCATGGAAATGATGCACAGGGTGCTTGGTAAAAATGGGTTAACCATTTGGAAAAAAGCCAATGGCATTGATGATACACCGGTAGTACAGTACCATGAAAGGAAGTCTATATCAACAGAAAGAACATTCGATAAGGACACTACCGATGTTAGAAAACTGGAAAGCATCATAACAGCTATGGCCGAGAACCTGGTATATCAATTAAGACGCGGAAATAAGCTCACGGCCTGTGTGACCTTTAAGATACGCTATTCCGATTTTCAGACCTATACCATGCAACAGCGGATTCCCTATAGCTCGGCAGACCACAAGATAATTCCTGTGGTTATGGGGCTTTACAGGAAGTTGTACCAAAGGCGGTTATTGGTAAGATTAATAGGGGTAAAGTTCAGCAGTCTTGTGGAAGGCGGCTACCAAATACATCTTTTTGAAGATAATGATAAGATCATCAATCTGTACCAGGCTATGGACAAAATGCGTGAACGTTATGGCGACAGGGCTGTTATTCGTGCCAATGGCATGGAGGCGAAAAGCATTAGTCGATGGAATCCTTTTACGGGCGAGCCACCACCCTTGTTGGCTAATAGAAGAAGATAGAGCCTGCAAATAATTGGATATTTCATTTCGGAGGACACATTCTTGTTATTATTCGAAGCGCTTAATCATGCGATACATCCCTCGGTAGGTTGCTTTCATCATACTGGAATTATAAGCGAAGGCGTCTTTCTTAATAAAACCCATATTTTCATAAAACCCTATGGCTTGTGGCTGACTGTCCATAACTTCAAGCCAAAGGGCGGCCCCATTTTCTTTACAGAAGGTCTCTTCAATCCAATTCAAAATATGTTTTCCAATGCCTTTGCCTTGTATTTTTGGTGACAAATAGATGCGCTGGAGTTTTACCATAGAATTAGACATAACCCCCGGCATGGATGTATTAGTAATAACCCTTAGAATTCCAACCAGCTTGTACTTAAAGATTACAAAGTAATAGTAGGCCTTTGGATCTTTCAGTTCCAATCTCAAATTGGATTCTGAATATAACTCCTGCAAATAGCTATCACCATTATCCACCCATAAGTGACCGTAAACCGGAGGATAAATGGTTTGCATTAAATTAAAAAGCGTATCACCATCGGAGGTGTCTATAGACTTTAGGCAAAGGTTCTTATCAAGGGTTATCATTTTATGCCATTTAGGAGCGCCAGGCCCACCTGTAAAAGCGGGTATTAAATCTTTGAAAGAAACAATTTTACCCAGCCGGCAGACTATACCATTACCCAGAGCTCTGGTCTTGCATATCTGTAATTAAACAGATTATACTATTTATGTGCACCAGGAGGATAGTACCCTTATTTAAAGGCCCCGGAGTTTACATCCTTAATAAATGTAATCACCGCGTCGAAATAGGTGTCAGGGTCATCAAACTGTGATAAGTGACTGCCATTGGTTGTAACACTACGGCCGTTTTGCACCTCCGTTGCCATCCATTCCATGTATTTCGGATCCATGGTATCGTACTTTGCTCCAAGCATTAATGTCGGCACCGTAATCTCTTTGAGTCTATCGGAAATATCCCAATCACTTAGCGTAGCCTCATCTGTAATACCAAATTCGCTTGGCCCCTGCATATAGACATAAATATCAGGGTTTAAATGCTCAAACAGGAGAAATACCGATTTAGGCCATTCTTCTAGGGGCTTACGCATGATATGTTCTGTGTAAAAATGCTCCATCAATAGTTCTTCGTATCTCGGATTGGCATAATCCTTATTCGCTTCCATCTCTTTAACTTCTCTCAAAACGTCTTCCGGTAATTGCGGACCTAAAACATTCTGAGCGTATTTATTGTATTCCGGAACGCTTGCTACCATATTGGACACGATCAGACCTTTTAAATGGTCCTGATATTTAAGGGCGTATTCCATAGCCAGAATGCCTCCCCAGGATTGACCAAGAAGGTAAAAATTATCCGGGTTAAGGTTAAGTGCTTTTCGTACTTGTTCTACTTCTTCAACAAAATGTGCAGTAGTCCAGAGGGTCGTATCGTTGGGTTTGTCACTGTAATAGGAATCCAGTTGGTCGTAATAAATGTATTCTATTTCTTCGTTTGGAAGATAGCCTTCGAAATTCCCAAATTCTTCGTGCGTACCGCCCGGACCACCATGTAACAGCAAGACCCGCATTTTAGGATTGTTACCCATGCGTTTGGTATAAACCTTAAAGGTGCCTTTTTCAGTTTCAATTGGAACCATCTTTATCCCTCCTGTAGCCTGATCATCACTGGTCGAATAATCCCAATAACTGCTCTTCTCAGCATTGTGATCATGCTTATTCTGATGATTCATACAACTCATGGCGATGCACAGTATAATCATTGAAAGGGCCGATAAATTTTTCATGTCTTCCTATTTTTGAAGTTAGTCTTTAAACGAACCATAACGAGGGCGTTCAGGCTTGACGGGGGAGTTACTAAAATAGTGAATTTTTAACTTAAATGTATCACTCAGGAGGCATCATGGCTTCCCTGGGTGCAGTGTTCTCATATTTAACACTGTCATTATGGATTACTTGTTCGCTGCGCAGTGCTAATGTGATGGCCAATGAAACTGCCAATAACCATACTCAGGCAACTTGCTATGGTTCCATAAATGGTAGGGTCAATTCGCGTATTAAAAATAAAGCACAACAACCACGTTAAACCCCCGATACCAATTGACAACCAAGCACCGGTCACATTGGCCTTTTTCCAAAACAGACCGAAGGTAAAAGGTGCGAATAAGCAAACTAGGATTAAACTGAGAGAGGCTTCGACCAAACCAACAATATCGGTATCATCGAACGCGAAATAACAGGAGCTTAAAGCCACCAGAATAACACTTAACCTTGTGTAAAGCAGCAATTGTTTATCGGTAAGTTTGTGTGCATAGGGTTTTATCAGATTCTCACCAATCACTGTTGCAGGGGCAAGCATGGCGCCACTGGAAGTACTCAGAATGGCAGAGATGAGGGCCCCATAAAAAAGGATTTGCACAGGGACACTCGTCATGGTATTGACCAATGTCGGTATGATGTCCTGGTTATCGCGATTACCCAATAATTCAGGATACAGATAAACCCCACCCAAACCAATGATCATAGGAATACTGGTAATGACAATTAAGAGCAGGGCTCCGAAGAAAAGACCGTTTCGAGCGGCACGCTCATTTTTGGCAGAAAACACACGCTGATAAATTTCCTGAACCGGAATGGCTCCAACTACAAAAGCCAGCAATAGGGCAATATAGTCCGACCAGGCCTCAACCCCTCCTGTTGGAATAAGACTAAAGAAAGGTTCAGGTTGATTTTCAAAAATTGGCATCAGTCCATCGGTTCGATTCAAGAGTTCCACGAGGAGAATAATCAAGCCCAACAGGATCATGATACTCTGAATCATATCGGTGTAAGCCACGGCCCACATACCACCGATATACGTGTAAATCACAACGATTAAAGCTCCGATAAAAATGCCGTATTCAATTGGAATACCGATAACCGCGTTAAACAGATAAGCCAGTGCTACGAATTGCGCAGCGATCCAATGTGGGTAGGCCAATATCATTAAAATCGAGGAGGTGATCTCGATGGGTTTGTTATAGCGTATTCTAAAAAAGTCATTGACGGTCACCAAATTCATTCGATATAATTTACGCGCATAGAACTGACCGACAATAATCAGGCAAATGCCCCCTGATAATATGAGTGTGACGTAGGATGAAAATCCGTCCCGGATAAAGTAACTCGGGTTACCCATAATCTGACTGCTCCCAAACCAGGTGGCGAATAGTGTAATGGCGACAAACGAAGTGGATAAATTCTTTCCGGCAAGGGTAAAATCATCCGATGTTTTAATTTTTTTCGAAGCCCAAAATCCAATACCCAGTGTTAGCAGCAGGTAAATTATAATGAAGAAGCTAATCATAGGGAAAGCACAGAGCAGGTCATGCTAACACAGATAAATTTTGAGGAAATCCCTTCATCTTGCTGAACATTTTTTTCGATAATTTCAACTATAAACATAACCTGAAGTTTATTTTAAACTAAGCTAATATACTCTTTTTTAATTGGGGTATAAGCTATCATCCAGTTTCAGTCCGCTTCTCAGGGAACCTTAAAACAATCATTGTCCTGAGTTGGTTAGAATTATTTTTTAAATACATTTTCAACTTTCCAGAATGATACATCCGGTGGTCCGGTCAAGAAGTTTTTAGAATCTTCCATAAAGGCCTGCAAATGTCTTGTATTCATGTGCTCGGTAGTGTAATAAGCCTGGTCTTCCCAGGTTTCATACAATAAGATGTTTGTATTGTCCTCTGGATCGACATGTAACTTAATGGCTACAAAATGAGGCTCTTTTTTCACTTTATCGAGAAGCTTCACAAACTCTGAAACAGCGTGCTCCCCTTTTTCAGGTTGGGCCTTAAATTTCAATAAAACGGTTATATTTTTTTCCGAACGCCTATTGGAGGTGTTATCTGAAGACACCCATCCGATGAGAACCAACGCAAGTACTATTAGAATGAAGAATGAGGCCAAACGACTATTTGCTTTCATAAGGATAAAGTTGTTAATGGTTCGTGTTTACAATATGTACTAAGATACTAAAATTAAGAAGGGGTTTAGGAAAATGAATAAGTATCGTTATTATGAACATATCTTTTTATTACTAATCCGAACTACTAATGCGCAATTGGAGTGGGCCAAATGATCCATTTTAAATTTCCCGTACACCAATTATTTTTTGTTATGCATGGTTATCCATTCCGTTGCGTCATTGATATAGTCTGCGGGAAGGGCGTGGCCCGCTTCATAAAATTTCAGGTTCTTATCTTTTAAGGGAATATTATCATAGAATTCTGTTGCCGCTTGCTCGGAGGTGATCGGATCGGTTCTTCCCATGAGCAAAGAAGTTGGAGCATGTATAAATCGACTGTAAAATTTAGGTGTTACATCCTTTAATCTATTCATTATGTCACCCGGCCAAATATAGTTTTTTGCCTCAAGTGCCGAACCAAGGGGTGCATTGACTGGTGCGGCAAAGGCTACGACACTATTAACGCGTTTATCTATGGCATTTAGGATTAATGATATGGCACCGCCCATACTATATCCTATGAAATCAAATTGCAGATCAGTGCTGGTATATTTCATTTCAAGAAAGTCCATAATAATTCGCAAATCTTTAATCGTACTATTGTACACCTGATAAAGACCATTGGCGTCTTCATGCCGTTTACCATGACTTATTCCTCGTGGAAGTACATCTGCCGGGCGAAAGTTGTACTCATAACTGCGTTCTCCATGGTACCTGGCATCGGGTATAATCACATCATAACCAAGATTGACCAGGGAATCCACCAGATTCCCATCAGCATTTGGTGTCCGCCAGTCATCTTTTGAAGAGCCGATACCGTTTAAAACAAAAACAAACCTGTTTTTGTTGTCTTTATTGATATAGTGAAAAAACGGCACTTTTGAATCAGAACCATTAATCACAATCTTTTCAAATCGATTTCTAGTCGTATCCATTGTGGTTCGAAATACAACTTCATCGGCATAATCTATCTTTTTAGGGTAATTGAAGGGGTTTCTCAGGGTTTGGGCATGACATAAGATGACACTTCCGCAAAACAGAATAACAGCACTTTTGAATTTCAATTTAAAGTTTGGTGTCACAGGGAAGTCAAAAATTATATAAAACAGGTGCTTTGCAAACAATTTTTCCTTTAACAAACGGAGTCTTATTTACACTTTTAAAATTAATCAATATTCTTGAGCTAAAATTTATTTTTCAGAATTTAATCCATTCAACTCCCGGTAGAATAAGGGCTGTTATCAGTAATCAATATTTCTTTCGATTGTTTTAAAAAAGAACTATCTTTAATTCAGCTAATTAATCAATTTATTGGATTTTAAGTTAACTCATATTATACGATCTCGATCTTGGGGATTGAAATTCTTTACACCCGTAATATTTCTATGGTTGAATTTTGGATGCTCCAGATCTTTACCTAAAGAAGTTGTTCAGGCTTATGAGTCCCTTCCCGATGTTGTTGATTATAATTTCCATATTAAACCCATACTATCAGACCGCTGTTATACATGTCATGGACCAGATAATAATACAAGAAAGGCCGGGCTCAGATTAGATATTGAAGAAGAAGCCTTTAAAAGACTGGAATCCGGTAATCACGCATTTGTAAAAGGAAGTTTACGCCGAAGTGAAGCGATTCATAGGGTAATGAGCGATGATCCGAATATCATAATGCCACCGCCTGATTCTGAGCTAACCATGTCCGCACGTGAGATTGCCATGATTGCAAAATGGGTTGAGCAGGGATCTCAATGGAAGGAGCATTGGTCGTTTCTCGCTTTAAAAAGACCTGCAGTTCCAAAGTTAACAAACGATTGGCCGCGACATAATGAAATCGACTATTTTATTCAAAGTAATTTGGAGCAGCTTGATCTTCAGCCATCACCGGAAGTTGATAAGGAACATTTAATCAGACGAGTTACCATGGACCTTACAGGCTTACCTCCATCAGAAAAGGAAATCGATGCCTTTTTGAATGATGCTTCAGAGGATGCTTTTGAAAAGATTGTAGATCGGTTGTTATTGACTGATGCTTTTGCTGAAAGAATGACTCAAGAATGGATGGATGTATCCCGCTATTCAGATTCCCATGGCATGTCATTTGATGGTTATAGAACTTCATGGCCATTTCGTGACTGGGTTATAAACGCCTTTCAGAACAATATGCCATATGATACCTTTATCACCCACCAACTCGCCGGTGATCTTATTCCGGATGCGGATGAACAATCGCGAATAGCAACAGCTTTTGTAAGAATGAACCCGTTGGAGGGTTCTGGAGGCTCAATTGATGAAGAATTCCGAATTGAATATGTTAATGAAAGGACAGGAGTTTTGGGAACTTCACTTCTCGGACTTACCCTTGAATGTGCAAAGTGCCATGACCATAAATTTGATCCTATTACACAAAAGGAATTCTATGGGATGTCTGCCTTTTTTAACAATACTATGGAATTCGGTCTCGCGCCTGCAGATTCCGATAGGGCGCCAACACTTCTTCTTTTTAATGACGAGGAGAAATCCAAAATCAATGCCTACATGGCTTCTCTCAAGGAAGAAGAAAAGGCACTTCAAAGAAGAAAATCTGAAGCTCACGACTATAATGAACCCCTTCCAAAAGCAATGGTTTCAGAACCTGTTGGGTACTATGCATTTAATAGTGTAAAACCTTATAAAAAGGAGATCAAGGAAAAGAAAAAGGAAGACGATAAGAAGGATAAGGACAAAAAGAAGAAAAAAAAGAAAGAGTTTAAGGAACTACAGATGCTTGATGGTAACAAGGAAGCAGAGGCCAATTTAAAAATTACACTTGCCGAGGGGAAATATGGTAAGGCAGCTTACTTTAATGAAGAATATGATGAGATATCGCTTCGAAATATGGGTGAGTTCGAACATTATGACCCTTTTAGTGTCAGTGCCTGGATTTCAACTGAAAAAGATTCCATAGGATCATCTCAAACCATTATCGGTAATTCAGGTACGGTATTTCAATTTCATCGTGGTTGGGAACTGGCATTAGACTCTACTAATCATGTTCGGGTAAGACTTATTAATCGTTTGCCCGATGAGGTTTGTTCAGTGAGTTCTTTAATTACGATTCCAGCTAATGTATGGCAACACGTCGGATTAACCTATGATGGCAGCAAATCTTCAAAAGGCATTTCTGTTTTTATAAATGGTAAAAAAGTTAAAACGCAAACTAATTTTGATCAATTAAAAAGATCGATTATTCCTGTAAGCTTTAAAATGAAACCGGATTCAATTCCATTGAGAGTTGGAAGAAGCTATCGATTATGGACTGAAGATCTCGGATTATTTAGAGGCGCCATTGATGACGTTCGAATTTATGATCGTCAGTTATCACAATGGGAAATGGCTATACTTGGAGAGGCTAAAATTGACCCGAATTCTGAAGAGATAAAAGAGGAATATTGGTTTTTGAAGGATAAAAATCTCGCTGCAAAAAGAAAGGAAATCCGCAAAACAAGGATTGAGATGAGTAAAGTCCTGGACAGCGCGACCGAGTTGATGGTCATGGAGGAAATGAAGATACCACGTAAGACCTATATTTTAGAGAAAGGAATTTACAACCAGCATGGGGAGGTGGTTGCGCCTGGTGGAATCGATAGAGTGCTTCCATACCGTGATGATTTACCGAAGAACAGACTCGGGCTTGCCATTTGGCTCTTTGATGACAGTAATCCCATTGTTGCTCGTGTAGCAGTCAATCGTTACTGGCAGATGATTTTTGGCAGAGGATTAGTCAGAACCGCCGAGGATTTCGGAAGCCAGGGAGAACGACCGAGCCACCCTGAGCTGTTAGATTGGCTTGCCGTAGATTTCAAGGATCACAGTTGGGATATAAAGCATATTATAAAGCAAATGGTCATGTCGCATACTTACAGGCAAACCTCCTTCTGTCCTGAAAGCTTGCGGGAATCAGATCCGGCAAATATATATCTCGCCAGAAGTCCATCTTATCGTTGGTCGGCAGAAATGATTCGCGACAATGCTTTGAAGGCAGGCGGATTATTGGTTGAAGAAATAGGAGGCCCAAGTGTGAAACCGTATCAGCCCGAAGGGCTTTGGAAAGAAGTTGGGATGGCCTCTGAAAAATTGAAGACCTATGTGCCAGATAAGGGACGTAATTTATATAGACGCAGTCTTTATACCTTTTCAAGGCGATTTGCACCGCATCCAACCATGATTAATTTTGATGCCACGTCAAAGGAGATATGTACAGTAAGACGCAATACCACCAGCACTCCACTCCAGGCACTAACTCTTTTGAATGACCCACAGTTTGTAGAGGCATCAAGAGTGCTTTCAGAACATCTGCAAAAGGAATTTCCAGATAATGTAACCCGCCAGATCACATCGGCCTTCAGACGGTCTACCGGTCTTAAACCGAATAAGGAGCAGTTGAACGTGTTAAAAGATCAATATGAACAATCCTTAAAGCAATTTAAGAATGAACCCGTCCTTACGGATTCAATTTTATCCGTTGGAGAGAGACCGTTTGACGATAATTTATCGAAAGAAAAGACGGCAGCTATGGCTCTAGTAGTAAGCACCATATTCAATTTTGACGAATCTTATATGAAACGATAAATGATATGAATGATCACCACCATCATCATCCAATAAGCCGTAAGGAGTTTCTGTGTAAGTCCACTTTAGGTCTTGGCGCCATATCTTTGGCGTCACTAATCCATCCATTAAGTGCATTTGGAGGAACCTTAAACTCAAAAGTTGGACCTCATTTTGCACCGAAGGCAAAGCGCATTATTTTTTTAAATATGATCGGTGCACCCTCACAATTGGATCTATTCGATTATAAACCTATTTTGACAAAAATGCATGGTGTTGAATTGCCTGAAAGCGTCATGGGAGAACGGGTAACGGCAACGGCGGCAGCACAAGCCACAAAGCCAATTGTTCGGCCGCTTTATGAGTTCAAACAGCGTGGACAGAGCGGCATGTGGATGAGCGACCTTTTGCCATACATGGCACAAATTACTGATGAACTCTGTATGATCAACTCCGTGTTTACAGAATCTGTTCAGCATGAACCGGCCCAAATGTTTACGCACACCGGTTCAGAAATCCCTGGAAGACCAACCATGGGTGCCTGGATAAGTTATGGACTTGGTTCAGAAAATGAAAATCTCCCTAATTATATTGCCTTAATGACCAAGGGAAATGAAGGAGGTTCTTCAAGATTGCTTTCAAGTGGTTTTTTACCAGCCGAACATCAGGGCGTACAGCTCAGAAGTGGTAAAAATCCGGTATTGTTTTTAAATAATCCACCAGGAGTTACCGAAGCCATTCGAAGAGGGCAATTGGATCATCTTCAAAAGTTACAGAATCAGAACTATACCACTTGGGAAGATGAAAGTATAAAAGCAAAAATGGCTCAATATGAAATGGCCTTTCGCATGCAGACATCTGTGCCGGAAGTAATGAATATTGAAGGAGAACCTGAGCATATTTATGAATTATATGGCGAAGACAGCAAAAAGCCCGGAACTTTTGCAAGTAACTGTTTGTTGGCAAGGCGGTTGATTGAGCGCGGTGTTCGATATGTTCAGTTATATCATGGCGGTTGGGATCATCACAGTGATTTGCCAAAACAGATCCCGAAAAACTGCAAAGATGTTGATCAAGGGTCTGCAGCTTTAATTATGGACCTTAAGCAACGAGGACTTTTGGAAGACACATTAGTTATCTGGGGAGGGGAGTTCGGAAGAACGAGCTTTTCACAAGGCCAGTTAACCAAGGATAATTTTGGGAGAGACCATCACCCGGATGCCTACACCATGTTAATGGCCGGAGCTGGAGTAAAAAAAGGACTTACCTTCGGTGCTACTGATGATTTTGGATATCATATCATTGAAAACAAGGTGCACGTTCATGATATAAATGCTACTATATTACATCTTATGGGATTAGATCATGAAAAGCTAACTTATAAATATCAGGGGCGTAGATTTCGCTTAACGGATGTTCATGGGAAGCTTGTAAAAGGTATTTTGAGCTGATGGATTGGAATCTTTTTTTTGGCCGTTTTCATCCTCTTATTGTTCATTTGCCCATTGGCATATTTATTTTGGGATATGGTTTTGAAATCCTATTTCAATTGGGTTATCGGAACATTGTTAACTCACGAAAAGTCATACTTTTAATATACAGTATTGGTCTTTTGTCAGGCTTTATGGCTGCTGTGACAGGGTGGTTACTGTCGTTTAGTAACGATTATGGGATTGAGCCGTTGAATGATCACAGGAATTTAGGAATAGTCACCCTTCTAGTCATGCTAGCTGTTATCATCTATCAGTTGAAAGCACCTGAAGCCAAGGCAAGACTAAAATTTGGCTTTTCAACTATTGCAATTTTGTTGACTGCGTTAACAGGTCATTTTGGGGGTACGCTTACCCATGGGGCTTCTTATTTGGTGGAATACGGACCTGAATTTTTAAAGAGTGAGGACGATTTGGGAGTTTCAGTCATCAATGAAATGCACCCTGATTCTGTTCATATTTACACGCATATTATTCAACCAATTCTTGATAACAAATGCACGACATGTCATAACGCCAAACATAACAGGGGAGGTTTGATCCTTGAAGGCTACAACAACCTATTTCAAGAATCCGATCACCACAGACCAATCAGTGCAGGAAATCTCCACACAAGTGAATTATATACCAGAGTGACTTTACCTGTAAATCATGAAAAGGTAATGCCACCAAGTGGAGCAGGATTAGGATATACCGAAATACAAATCCTAAAATATTGGATTGAAAACGGAGCAGATAGTCTCGCAGTATTTCATACGGAAACAATGACTCAGGAATTGATCGCATTAATGAATCGCGATTATGATTTGGATTACAGTCCAAAGCCCTATTACGATAGGATAAATGTTGAAAAACCTGATGAAAGCCTATTGGAAAGCCTGCGTAATTCGGGTTTTAGGGTAAATTACCTTGGTAAGACAAACTATTTATTAGATGTAGGATTCAAGAACGATGCTCTAAGCATCGAGAATATTGAATTGCTCAATAAAATTTCAGATCATGTGACCATTCTTCAATTGATGAACTGCAATCTTACTGACGACTTTTTAGAAGTCATGGTTCCTATGAAACATCTCACACGAATAGATTTAAGTAAAAATAAACAGTTAGGACATGTGACGGCATTTTTAGCAAAACACCAACACCTGGAATCCGTTAATTTAAATGAAACGAGTATTACTCATAATTCCTTACAGAATCTACTTAGGGGATTTGATGATTTAAGAGTTTACGTAAGAAAAACTAAAGTTACTCAGGAGGAACAAGACGCCTTGAGACAGGCTTTTTCTAGAGCAGAAATTGTTTCTGAATTTTCTTTTGAAAAGGTCGAACAAGCCAAATCTGTCTTTAGATCGGAATTGGAGAACTAAAGTTTGAATTAGATCTACTTATTTACGGCTATGAACTCAGAAAATCCTTGAACTGTTGCCTGAACGCATTCACATGGTGTAGGGCCTTCTTTTTTCTTGCGATTACAAGGTTCCTTAACTAATTCAGCTAAATTCATTCGTACCCATTGCTTTGCTTCATAAAAGAGGTCCGGGTCATTGGAAGAAGTTTTCACCGATTTTATATATCCGTCGACAAAGCTTAAATGAAAGGTATCTGTAACATGAAGATCAAGTTGAAGTGCTCCGATCAAATCGTCTTTTACGGTTACGGGACAGACCAAAAGCGTATCGTTTTTTTGAATGCACTTATCTCGAGTAATTACTTTATAATGACCACATTCAGCCCATTTTTGATAGAATAGGATGTTTAATCGGGATGAGTCAGCTTTAGATAGAATGGTATCCAATGATTCCTTGTTAAAAGAATAAAAAGCATCTAGAAACGTATTAGCTATTATTAAATTGTTATTCTGACTCAAGAATTCCTCCGATTTGGACCTGTTTTTACAACTCCCCAAAAGTATCAGGAAGAGGAATAGTGTTGCGTATATTTTCATGGGAAAAATTTTAAGACGATAAGGTTTATCTGGTTTAAAGCAATAAGGATTTAATTTGACAGTTATCCCACTTGGTAATGCAGGTCTTCAAAAATATAGTTTTTTCAGAAATCAATTTAATAGTTTGATCGTTTAAATGGAAGGAAAATTTAAATACGTGCATCTAATAATGAATTTTTTCTCTGCATCTAGCACCCATTAATTTATTTCATATGCGATAGAAAAAGTTGAGCTTTAACATTTAAATGGGGGTAAATCTGTGTAAAATCTTATAAAAATTGTAACAATACCAATAGTTTTATGTCTAATGACTAAACTTATCTTGTAAAGAACCTATACCATGCGTAAAACATTGAATTTAATCAAGGAGAAATTTTGTAAATTTTATCAGTGGGAATTAAAAACATTTAATAAACTGCTTGGTATTAAATAGACCAGATATACTTTATGCCCTCTTTGCCAACCTATGTTGACATAGATGCCCATATTAACTAATTAAGGTTTCAATGCATTGGACCTTTTTGGTTTGGGTATGGATGTGAAGTTGTTTATTTTATGAGATGTTTCTTTCTACCCTTAATATCTTCTCCATTTTACGTCCTTTCGCTAATTCATCGACAAGCTTGTCCAAATACCGCACCTGCCGGGTCAACGCATTATCAATGTCCTCAATTCGGTAACCGCATATCACACCCGTGATAAGGTGTGCGTTAGGATGTAGATCTGCCTGTTGAAAAAAGGCTTCGAAGGTTACTTTTTCACGGATTAACCCCTGTAATCTGTTGTCATCAAATCCTGTTAACCACGCTATCACCTGATGGAGTTCTTCTTTAGACCTTCCTTTTTTTTCCACCTTTGACAGGTAATGTGGGTAAACCGAGGAAAATGGCATTTTCCTGATGCGTTCATTATGTTCAGCTGTAACTTTCATGTTGTTCGTTTTATTTGTTCCTAACCATTACGGTTGTGATTTACCGCCATCAGTTTGCCTTACTTGAGCTGTTCTGAAATATTTTTATGGAGGCATATCACATAACTACATAGCATTATGGTCATTCCAGCTATTGGCGTTTTACTGGACTGAAAATGATTTTAATGCCTCTTCTAATATAAGGATTTTTCCTTCTGTCTTTGCGCCTGGATTACATTTTGAAATTGTGACTAAAAGGGTATTTTGAAGCGGATTTTACGCTATCAAAAGGTTGTTTTCCCGTATTATTGACGATCTCATCATAAGGCCATCTGTCATCTCAATTGAAAGGTCTGGGTGCTTTACATTTCGAAAGGTATTAATAGTTCCTTTTAATTTTAGAGACTGATCTTAAAGGACATTCCATACTCCGGCGGCGGCTGTTTTTTCGGAGTATTCTTTAAAACTAACAGGTTTTTTTCCGAGCACCTTCTCAACATCCGTTGTAATTACCGAGTTATCGGGATTCCCCAGGACCTCGGTGAACAGGTATTCGATGAGCCATATAAAATCTTCCGGAATCTGTTTCTGTCTCATGGCCTGAACATAGGACGCAATACTAATTCCTGTGAATTCTATTTCTCGTCCTGTAGCTGTGGAAATTAAATTAACAGCTTCCTCGAAGGTCAGCCCTTCAGGTCCCGTAAGTTCATAGATCTCACCATTATGGTTGTCTTCTGTTAATGCCTTAGCAGCAACTTCAGCAATATCCTGAGCATCAACGAATGGGATCTTCATTTCGGCAAATGGTAAGGCAACATGACCTTCCAATACGCCATCCAACAAAAAGTTTTCGCTGAAATTCTGATTGAACCAATTTGCTCGTACAATGGTATGTTCTAATCCGGAGTGAATGACAACCTGTTCACATAATTGTGCTTCGCGTTCTCCTTTTCCGGATAATAATACAAGCCTTTTTACATCGGCTCGCTTGGCAACCTTCACCAATCTTTCAACAGCTTCCAGTGCTCCAGGTACTGCGAGATCCGGCTGATAGGTGATGTAAATGGCGTTCATATCTTCCACCGCTGCTGGCCATTCTTCGGGTTTGTGCCAGTCGAATGCCGGGCTTCCATCCCTGGACCCGATTCTTACATTGTGACCTGCTTTATTTAAAAGATGTACAATACGTTTTCCGGTTTTTCCGGTTCCTCCAATGACTAAAATGTTGTTTTTCATGATGTGTATTTTAATTGTTAAAATGTGGTTATGATGATTGATTGGTTAATAGGAGACCAATAAGCAGTAGGACGAAGGATGCAATGGAACTTATCGTTCTAACCATATGCCATTGCTTCCATGGCTGTTCAAATTTTTGACGAAGGGCCTTAAGTTCTTCGGCAGAGGTAACGGACAGATCCGTCTTATCAAGCATCTCGTTTAACGGAACATTCTTAAATACAGTCACAAAAGCGACCCCAAGGATAAATAATAGTGCTGCCGTCACGAAAATCCAGAATGTTTTATCGGGATTCTGAAATTTGAGGTAAATAAGGACGGTGTTACAGAAGAAGGGTCCGAAGAACACAATCATAAAGGTTGTGTTAAGTATTACTCTGTTCATCTGCTGGAATGACTGAAGGAAATTTAAGTCTTCCAGCTGTCCGATTCCAGGGGTTACTGCATTGGTCCAGGTAAAACACAAACCTGCCGTAAGACCCGTTAAGATGATCGTGATGAATAGTACCACTGTTTCTAAATTGATGTCCATTTTCATTATTGTTTAAGGGTTATTGTTTTGTTATACACCATAATGTAGTAGTAAAGAATGGCGACACCGATAAGTTCCTGTGCGATGATCCAGAATCCCGGGTCTGTAAAAAAGGTGTAATGATTTCCACCGTTTGGAACTATAAAAAGGGGAACTGTAATGACAGCATCTAAAAGTGCTGCAACGAGAAGGAATATAAGACCAACAAAGGCACCATGGATATGACTTCCTCTATTATAGTAGATGGCTGCACCCAGCCATACCAGTGGGATGACCACAGTAAATAAAACCATATTGGCTTGTTGATTGGGATCCTCGTGAAATTGGAATTGGAAAGAAAGGGTATAACAGCTTACAGCAAGACCCCAGATTCCTACGCCGATTAAAATTGCTCTGATAGTTTTCATGTCTTTTGTTTTAAAATCACAAGTCAAAACTAAATCAGTCCCTTGGCAATTGTTTATTCAAAAAGAAGTATGATTTGTTCGAAAAGATGAGCTACTTGATCTGACTGGGTCTGTATCCGAATTTTTTAGCAAAGGCATTGGAGAAAGAGCTCAGGCTATCATAACCCACATGCCATGCAGCTTCCTGAACGGTCGCTTTTTTATTCCGGATAAGGTCATGGGCTGTAGTTAGTCTTTCATTTTGCAGGTATTTAAAAACAGGCAGTCCAAAAACTTCTTTGAACTCTTTTTTAAGTTTGGTGGTGTTTAAACCGAGTTCCTGAGATAATTCAGTTAAGGAAGGGGGATTATCCAAATTATTGGATAATATCGCCTTTGCCTTTTCAAGACGCTGCCTGTCTGCCGTTTTGAATTCCTTAGTTTCATATAACGCCAATTGACCAAAGAAATGTGATAATAATGCAGTGATCTGACTTCTAAAGAACATCATTTTGGTTTTACCTTGGTATTTAATGTTGAAAAGGCTATCAACGATATGATGCATTTCAGGAGTCATATAGAAACTTGGTCCTTCAACATAATGATCTTTCGGGTTCACTAATGAATCCAAAAGCTCTGAAAAAAGATCCCCTTCTTGATTGGGAAGATGTTGCAGGTTTCTTGTAGCAGTTGCTATGACAATACATTCCAGAGGATTGTCTTTTGAAACGGTATGAATGCAATCAACATGTTGGTCTGCAAAAAAAGAAAGGGCAAGACCTTTAGTGTAATTAAATAGGCGTCTTCCTGTTGGATAACGCATTTCTAAATCGACATTTCCCGCCCCATAAAATGCGACTGCGATGACCGGTTCATCAAATCTGCAAGTGTCTTTTACGACCGCTTTGGAGAAGGCAGTCTCAACCAATATGGTAAAATCATTGATATCAATTACATCCCGGGTCATTAAAATAATATTATAAATTCCTAATAGGTGGTGTTATGATCTGCTGTCGCCATCCTGAGTTCATCACGCCGGTGTCTTCATAGAATCACGGGGAAATGATTTCTAACAAGGCTAAATTTACAAATATTTAAGAAAGACGGTGATGGGCGCATTAACTTGTTGTGATGTCACCAACTTATTTCATCATTTAATTGGCGCTCAAAAGTGAATATTATTTCGAATAACAAAGAAGAATCTAAATTTTAATCCATTTTACAAATTGATTGACTTTGTTTTACTTAGTAGAAGGATTTCTACTCTATTGATGACATCATTGGTTCTTATCAGGGTCTTTTTTTATAAGCAGCGATATCCAATAGAGTAATGCTGTAATAAGTACCCCAGCTGGTATGCCATAGCTCAATCGCCAGAACCATCGCATCGCGGCTTGTCCACCCTGAAATGAGTCTTTTTCTGAAAAGGAGAAGGAAAGATTACCCGCAAGTAAATAGGATATGGGTACCCAAAGAATTCCCAATAGAATCAGGATTTTAATACCTGCAGAGAGCAATCGGCTAGGTGTTTTAGTCGGCTTTCGGAGCTCTTTAATGCCCCAATACAGGCTTAGTGGTAATGCCATCATCCCGGCCCATGTTAAAAACGTTCCGAAAGGAATTGATTTGTTTGGGTCTATTTCCATTGTAAGCAGTGAGGAACCCGTGGCCAAAAGTAGGAGAGTACTCAACGTTACGATCAGAGCACTGAAAAAATAGATCTTTCTTCTGTTCATTGTTCTAATTTTTTTCCGGCCTGACCCAAAACAGGGACATCTATATTATTGGTGAAGGAATCATATTCCATGTTATCCTTTCAAGGATACGCATTGGATAATAGCCAATCAATCCGGCCCGTTTTGTCCGCGATAAAATCTTCAGAACGGGTTGCATTAAATACACGATTCGCACTACTCATTTGTTTAATACATTCTAAAAACCATCGGTTAGATTGTGAGGTGAAACCACCTACAGGCACTTCCGATTGTATAGGTCGTTCCCGGCAATGCTGAGTTTTAAATGTATGACTTACCATGGCAGGTTGAGATGTTTAATTTCGGATTGGTAGAAATTTTCAAGTTTTTCTCTGAGACGAGGTGAAATAGAAATCGCTGTACTTTCTACATTATGTGTCAACTGTTCGATGTTCAAATTACCTGGGATGACGGTTGATACAGCGTCATAACCAAGGCAAAATGCAATTGCATATTGCGCGAGATGCTTTTCATTTCCGACAATAGACTTTAGTTGGTCCAGTAAACGAGCTCTAATTTTTATATCTTCTTCAGACCATCTGCTTCTAATATCAGTGAACTTACTTTGGGCATTATATTTTCCGGTTAGCCATCCGGAATCTAATGGAATTTTAACAATAATACCGACCTCTTTTCGCTTTGCAATTTCAAACCCTCTCCGGGTATCCTGATGAAAAATATTAAAGAAAGCCTCAATAACTTTTGCATGTGTGGTATCCATTAACAGCTTCATATCTTCGTAGGTGTCGAGAGAAGCACCATAGGCCTTAATTTTCCCTTCTTCAATTAACCGCTCCAGTATATCGTAATGGTCGTTTTTATTTCCGTCAAAATAGGTAGAAGGGGGATTATGAATAATAAGTGAGTCAACGTAATCTGTTTGAAGTCTTTTTAAACTTCCCTCTAAAGATGCTCTGATGTGGTCAGAACTGAAATTTAAAGCCCCGGTATGGGTATGGCCAAATTTAGTATTGATAACAATTTTACTTCGGTCTTTGGCTTTGAATGCTTTTCCCAATCTTTCTTCACTCGTACCGAAGCCATAATTTGGAGCTGTATCAAAAAAATTGATACCCAAATCCAGGGATTTATGAACAAGTTTAATGGCGTCATGTTCCGCCATACTTTTCCAATCCGAATGTTGTCCTAATTGCCAGGCGCCTAGACCAATTTCCGAAACCGGGATAGCGTCTTTGATGTATTTTTTATAGTTCATCTGATGATTGATTTGAATATTATGTTCAGAACTACATTGCTCTGCTTCATTCCGTTAACGCAATTCTATCTTATCGATCAGGAGTTTAAACCGTTCATTTTTTTTGTTACCAATCAAAAACCCGACTTCTTCAATATAGTGTTTTGAAAAATTGGGTATATCCAGGCGTCTTCCCCTAAAAGAAGGATACATGTCGTTGATAGGGATTTCTATTTCCTGCCAATCTCCGGAAGTTGTAAAAAACGTTATATAGGCATAATAATCTTGAGAAGTGGATTTTATTCGAAACTGATAGCGCTTGCCATCACCTTTAATATGGAGTACAATTTTTGTGTAATTCAAAATTGGGGTACGTTCAAAGGGGTACTTCACCATAGAGAACCCTCCGTTGTTATCCAATGATATGCTGCCTTCAAAAACACCATGGCCATCAGGGTTTAGCCCAAAGGTTCCTGCCGAGGCTCCGCCCATAACGACATCATCGACAATCACCCATTTTTTAATATCTGCGTTCGGATTAAAATCGAAAATTAGTTGTGCCCCCATACTCATAGTACTAAATAGGACCAATATAACAATTAAGTATTTCAATTTATTCTTTCTTTAATAACAATTGTATTTGTTGCTTAATCGCTTTCGACTTCGTTTGGAGTTCCTCCAGGGTTAAGCCTTCTGTCATGTTAGGCCTTTTATGACCTATATAGGTTAACCATGAATCTTTTGTCATTCGTTGGCGTTTTTGAACAAGTTTTAAGATCTCCATGCCATGATGATGTAACGAAAGAAAACTATTGATGTCTTTTCTTTTTTCCAGAGCAGTTTCTCCCAGAGATAATAAAATTTGTCTTGCCATTAAAAAATGGCCTTCTTCATTCGGATGAATACCATCTTTAGCGAATACAAATGTTGCATCTAATTCACGAGATGTTTCGAGTTGCTTTTTCATTGGCCAATGAATATCTATGACCTGCCATCCATGGGTGAACTGCTTACTTAACAACCAATCGGAATACATATCAAGGACGTTTGCATACGCTTTGCCTTTACGTTCATCATAGACAGCTGGGGTGATATGGAGTATTTCGGCACCTGATTTTTCTACTTCCTTATGAAGCCAATTCATGCCTTTCTTGAATTTCTTAAAGCGTTTCTCGTCGAATGGTAAATAAATACCATCATTCATTCCATAACAGGCAAATACGACATCCGGTTTTAATAGCTTAAGGACACGTTTTAGTCGTTCATGTAAATCGGGTCGTGGGAAGTTTCCATTGGCATGATTCAATTCAGACAGCCCCGATACCGTTTCACTGGGCAAACCTACATTTATAAATTCAAAGTTATCATGAGGGTAAGCGATTGAGAAATAGGCGTCTATAAGCTCTATATAGTGACCTTGATAGGTTATGCTGTTTCCTAAAAACACGATGCGCTTAACCGTATCGGAATTAAAATACGATTGTGCATGCATATGAAATTGCATTCCAATACTAAAGGCCAATAAAAAAATTAATTTATGCATTACTTCGTTAATATCGGGTTCTCATGCAACTGCCCATTTTAGACCAACGGCTTCTATGGATTTCCCATTCCTGTAAAGTTCGCTAAGATTAGCCGGAATAGGAATCGAACTATCTTGGGTCTGCCATTTTTGATTCAGCATTTCACAGGCGATTAATTTTATCCAGGGTCACATTTTCGTTATTTCTTCTTCAACTCTTTATCCAGTGTAATAATTAGCTCTTCCATTTGAGGGACTATTGAATCAAAGAAATTGATCACAGATTTGGAACTCGAAGATCCCCAGGAAAGTAATTCCAAAAAGGATGGATTTGTTCTAAGGTTTACATCTTTCATTCGGTTATAAAGGTATGTTACTTCTCCGTTCTTAATTTCTACGGATAAATCATCCTTTAATTGTTCTTCAAGCTTTTTACTCTCGGCAAAATAGTTATCCATAGTTATTTCTATTATTCCGGCTGCTTTGGGCAATTCGAATTCATATAAATCAATTATCATATTTCTCAAAGAATCATTGCTCACCCTGTCAATCCCCGTTGATTTCAAAGCTTCATAAGGCCCATTGTTATAGGTTAAATGAAAACCGGTTGTCAAACCATTGAAATGATGATTTATACTATCCCTGTTAATAGAATCCGATATAAGATAATTTTCGAAGAATAAAGCAGCGTTTTGTATTTTTTGCAATCGAGATCCGACCAGGTGATTTTTGAAATAATCAACATCCTTCTCCAAAGCATGTTTAATTTCAATTAACATTTTCTTTTCATAAACACGATCCTTTTTATCTTCATTTGCATTGTTGATCTGTAAGGCAATTAAAATTCCTATAACTACAAGGGCAATTTCTCCAACAGCGTAAACCAAGTATTTGCTAAACTTGTTTTCAGAGAGTAATCGCTGGCGTCTTCTTCTAAAAAACTTAATCATAATATTATCTTTTTTTATTTTCCGCAAGCGGCTATCTCAACCAAAGGTCTTCAAGACCTTTGATTTTGCTTTGCAAAATTGCGTTTCGATAATCTAAAGAATTTTATCATTGCTTAATAGTTGGTCATCATTGATTATGCATTTTCTGTCTCAGATAATTTTAGATGGACTCTATTACCTGCTTTAACTGTGATATCAATAATTTCTTCAATATCTTTTTTCGAAGTTCTGAAATTAACAATACAGGCTCTCAAACAATACATGCCATTGACAATAGCATTTGATAGAAATAACTTACCTCCAGTTTGTAATTCATTCAACAAAGCTTCATTTAATTTATTTAAATAGTCATTATCTGCTTTTTGATTAAGCGGATTATACCTAAATGTGGTAATACTTAAATTTTGAGAAACCGCATCCAATTGGGGATGCTTATCTGCTAGTTCATACAATAATTCGGATAGTTCAATATCTTCACTTATAAGTTTTTCATAACCATTCCGTCCTTCATGTTGCAGTGATAACCATACTTTTAACGCCCTGAACCCACGAGAGTTTTGAAGTCCGTATTCATAAAAATTCTGAGCAACTTCATTTTTACTAGTACTAAAGTTATAATATTCTGGATGCGAACTATAGGTGTCTATCAGATACTTCGGGTCTTTAACCAAAGTACAACCGGCTTCCAGGGGACTGTATAACCATTTATGAGGGTCAAGAGCAATAGAGTCAGCTTCCGAAAGCCCTTCAAATACCTCCTTGTATTTTGGGACTACCGCAGCGGGAGCACCATAGGCTCCATCGATATGAAACCATAAATTATACGCTTTACAAATGGCTGAAATGCCTTTTAAATCGTCTACAACACCGGTGCTGACATCACCGGCAGTGCCAATGACCATTACAGGGTTGTAACCATTTGCGATATCGTTTATAATTGTTTTTTCAAGGACCTGATTATTCATTTTATTGGATGAATCCGTCTCTATCCAACGAATAGATTTTAACCCTAAACCAAATAAAATTGCAGCTTTTTCAATCCAGGTATGTGTTGTTTTCGAACAATAAACAGATAGTTTCTTATTTATATTTGAAAGGCCATTTTCTTTTATACTTTTTGGAGCTTTCGCTGTTCTGGCAGCTAAAAGGGCCGTAAAATTCGCCATATTTCCACCACTTACTAATATCCCACCATAGTTCGGAGAAACACCGATGAATTCAGCCAGCCATTGGACTGTTTGTTTTTCAATTTCGGTGGCCATTGGGCTCAAAATATGTGCTCCCACATTAGGATTCACAGATGCAGCGAGCAAATCGGCCAGAGCCCCAATCGGGGAAGCAGATGACGTTATATATCCTAAAAATTTAGGATGACCATTAAATAGAGAATTATGAAGTAGTAAATCGGTTGCTCTCGTTATTAGTTCAGCCGCAGGTCTACCATATTCAGGCAAAGAGGTGTTTCCTAATAGGCTCTGTAATTCACTTGGACTTTTGTTAAATGTAACAGGGTTTTCATTAATTGTAGATATAAACTCAGAAATATCATCTATTAATTGATATCCTATTTTTCTAAATTCGTCTTTGTTGATTTCGATTGAATTAACTCGATTTTTTATCATAATAATCAAATGCCATTAGTGTTGCCAACTCGTTATGTTTCTATATCTAAGCTTTTACCCTTTTTAAATTTAACTAATATTCTTAAAGTCACAAGACGTTCCATGGTTAAATAAAAGAATAATATTGTGGGTATTGGTGGAGGGATTTGGTATAAAAATGAATGAATTTGTATTTAATTGTTATTAAATACAAGGAATCGATAGGTCGCTTAAAGGCTCAAAAACACTCTTAATATAAGCTTTTAGGTTAATTAGATGTAGCCCTGTCAAAATCTACTTTAGGAAGGGGTCGGGAGTACGAAACAGTATGATTTGGACCTATTATAAATTGACTGAAAGGAAGACAGGTAAAATCAAAATTTCCTTGAAAAAACATCACTTTTCAAAGATTTAGAATTTTTTAAAATGGTGGTAGTGACCTATGGCGTTGGTTTGATTGACTCAGGATTATGTTACAACAACTGTTTTTCTTCTCTATAGTATCGATTCAGTGCTTAGAATAGATAACAGGCATTTGGCCTTTCCATTCGTTCCATAACGTGTTATCATTTATCAATTCCGACATAAAGTGGCCTACATTTATTCGGCTCACCTTTCCAGCATTAAAAATTGCACTTCGAATCGGTGATGGGTATATCTCATATGCGGTAACCTCATCCTCATTTATCAAACCATCAGGTCTCACCGCCACCCATTCAATGTGTTTATCGCTTTGACCAATTTGTGTTCTTAAATAATCAGCTGCCTTTTCATTATCCACATGTGGTGGTAATAACAATCTAAGAAGGCCAATAACACATTTTTGCGCAAATGAAATGGGTTCGTTTATGTCTCGATTGCTGTTTCCCGATGTGTTCATTAAAACGAACTTCACAGGGCTTTTCAACTCATGATTTTTTACCGCATGACATAGTCGTTTAGTTGCGTCTGTCACGAGCCTTCTTGGTTCGCCATAAATACCTTTGAAAGAAACGACATGTCCCAAACAGGATGCTATGGTATCACAATCGGAGGTGTATTGAATCAATTGTTTTTCAGTTAATTCTAAAATGCTCGCAGTAATAATTTCTAAATTGGTACTCTCAAACCATGATTTTGGCAAATGTGCTTTTGAGCGCACAATGATTCTAACCTTATTTCCTTTAAGCAAGAGTTGATTCACTAAATGTCTGCCCGTTGCACCACTTGCACCAACGACCAAGACTAACATTGTATTCTTGTTATTGGTCATTATTTGGATTGCCGTTTTGTTGTTTTTTGACTAATGTTGTTCCAATACCAATGGCGATTCCTAAACTTAGCCAAAGGGCTAAATTGTCTGTTAGAATGCCGACAACACTTCCGATGACAATACCCAATGCCAATCCTGTTTTATTTTTACGTTTCATATATAGAAGTAATTTGTTTTTACCTGAACATAATTTCAGTGATATGACGTTTGGATTATCAGTTTGTTACCAATGGTTTTAGAATAGCCCATTTAATTTTTAAAATGCCGGCGGTGGACTATGGTGGTGGGGTGGGGGTATTTAATAAAATAACATTATTCTCTTTTACTCCATATTTCATGGATTGGTTCACCTTTACTCGACAGTCCTGAATGGTGCCAATTACCATCTACTAAATCATAATCAAATTTTAAGCTAGCCCCCACTCGGGAATCATCCCTTGAAAAGAATTCAATATTTTCGCCATATTCTCCGTTGGTGGTTGTATAAGTTCCACCTCCTGTTCCCATAAATTGTTTGGTTTCTGTATTATAAGCGATCCATTGAAAACGAGTTCCGGATAAGATTTTCATGGTTTTTCTAGGTCTACTTGTATCAATCATTTGTGTTTTGCCATCTCTTACGCGACCAGAAAATAACCATGTACCTTGTAATTTTCCGGGCTCACCATGATCTATTCTTTTATACGTCCGATCCCGACCCACGATTCCCATGACAGAGTCGTTTATAAACACTTTAAAACTCACTTCTTTACCCACCTTATCAGGATATTTTGAGTCGAATTCTACTGTTTCGGTCATCGTATCGCCGGTTAATTTCCAGGTTCCACCCTCGGTCCTTATAAACTTACCTGTTTTTGAGTCGTGGGTTGCAATGACCTGGTAACCGTCCCCGAAAATAACAACACTTTTAAGTGGATCTCCATTTTCAGACTTGTGATAACTTTCCCAGGCCCCGATAAAACTTTGAGCATTAAGTCCTGCAGATAAGCATGCACAAATGAGTAGTACAGTTATTTTTTTCATGAGTTTATAGTTTTAAAATTTTATATCTACAAAAATGGGAATCTATTGGTTAATCATAATGAAGCACAACAAACGGATAAAAACACTAGTGTATTTATCCATTATGTATTAAAGATAAGCTCTACAAGCTAATTATCATAATAATGTTTCCTTTCTTACCAAACAAAAAATGTAACGGTGGTGGGTTTTTTGATAAACTATAATCACCAAGGTTAGGCCAATCCAAAGTAAAAGCTGAGTATACCAAGGGTATTAAAAAAGCCATGTAGCATAATCATAAACCACAAATCGTATTTGCGCATGTAGAATATTATGGACAAGATTGCTCCCATTGATGCTGCAACAAGTTGCCCGGTAATTCCTTGCTGCATGTGCATATATCCGAAAAAGCTACAAAATATCAGAATATTAATGACAAGACTGATTTTGCTTTCTCCAAAGAATTTAAAAAACTGTCGCATAAAATAACCTCGAAAAATAATTTCTTCTCCAAATCCTGCTGTAGCCCACACTATTAATAACCAGACGATGGTGACTTGAAGATTTCCTTCCAATTGTCTCATGCTTGAATAATCAATAGGCACTCCTGTTAGCATCTCAATACCGGGAACCATTATAGTGACATAGAAAACAAAGAGTCCTATTGCTGCCAATGGAGCAAGTACAAGGAGATTTTTTACATTGAATTTTTCTTTTTGAAAACCAAGTACTGAAAAAGGTTTTCCATTGTATTCAATATAATTAGCTATAATTATGATGATAGAGATAATTATATTTTCAAAAGGTGTTCTGGTGATTGGCCCAAAGTACATGAAACAAATAATGGCCAGGGTGACTAATGGAATTACTATTTGTTTAAGCGTTAATTTATTCATCTTAAATTCAGTTCAGCAGTCTCTTAAGTTTGTTTGCCATCATCCGGATAAACACATGAGTGTCTTAATCTATTAAGTTTAAAGATAAGTCCTACAAATCATTTATCATAAAAATGTTTCCTTGCTTACCAAACAAAAAATGTAAAGGTGGTGGGTTTTTGCTGTCACTATTTATTATTTTCTTTGAAAATACAGTTTCATATTTTTCTAAACCCATAAATAAATTTTCACTTTATTCTTATCTCCTTAACAAATGATGAAATAGGCAATGCAAAAACTTTTTCACTATGAAATAAGAAAATGACCTCCTTGGTTTTTCCAATTAGCTTACCAGTTTTTATTTCATTGTTGCTTAGTGTAATTGTAATATCCTTTTGGTTAATTATTTTTTCTTTGGTGTATTTTCCATAATAATCAGCGGATAATAATAGATAGAGAAAGAGAGATACAATAAATAGTAGCGATTTATATAATTTGAACCACTTTTTTTTGGCAAAACCAAAATTAGCTCTGCAATAAGATTTCGGCCCTTTCCTTTGCCATAACGAATCCAAATAAAAAATTATGAAGACAAATACAGACGATATGGTTGCAAAAAGGAGTATATACAAATCTGAAAATGGCGCAATTAAAAAATCGAAAATATCTCCATAATAAAAAATGTTTATATCAAACTGAGCATATTTTTGATAATTAAAAAGCATTCCTATTCCAACAGCAATTACATAAGAAATCGTGATAGCTGTTTGTATTTCTCTTATTATTAATTCGTAAACGTACTTTATTAAACCTTCTTTCATTTCTATTAATTTGCTGACAATACACAGTGTTAGTATTTTCAGGGGGTTAAGTAAACAATAAATAACTAAATCTTTTTTATTAGCATTAAACTGAGATAGTTTTGAGATTTTAGAATTATTTGGACATCATTTTAATCTAATGGATTTCCAATATTACTTCATTAACCAAACCTTTTTTATATAGCTGTATTATTTCTACTGAATTCCTTTTTTATTTTAATATCATTTTCAACCTAAAGATTTATCATTAAATAAATGATATTATTTTCCACCCACAATAGAGATTTTAAAATTAAAGACTTATTTTTATGAATGAAAATTCTTCCTTTAAAAGTAAAATATTTGTCAAAATCAAAGATAAATTAGAGTTGTTCATTTTACAATCTGTGGACACCGAATAAATAAGAATTTCCTTTTTAAGAAATAATAATATCGTAATTTTTGTGGGTAACATAATTTTCTAATGAAAAAAATATCTAAATATTTAAAAGGCATCCCATACTTATATAACTTATTAAGATTCTTTTATAAAAAAATATACCCAGATAAAAATAATGTAAGTTATTGGATAAAGAAGTACATACCAAATCGAGATATTCAAGTATTGCAAATTGGTTCTAATGATGGAGTTAGTGGAGACCCATTAAATAAATTAATTAAAAAAAATTATAAATGGAATGTTTTATTTGTAGAACCAATTCCTTCTTTATTTGAAAAACTAAAAGTCAATTATGGTTTAGATAAAAGGTATAAATTCGAGAACGCAGGCATTAATAAAGATGGTAAACCTCAAAAATTCTATAGAATAGGAGATGAAGCATTTGATAAAATTATTAATCTGTCGGAAGATTATAAACAAATAGGTTCTTTCTCGAGAGAACAAGTGAAAAAATTATCGTCTGAAGAAGTAAAAAATTATATAGAAGAATTGGATGTAACCTGTATGAATTTGGACGAATTATTAAATAAGCATAAAATAAAGACTCTAGATTTGGTACAAATAGATGCTGAAGGATATGATTGGAAGATTTTATCACAACTAAATTTGGAAATTTTTAAACCAGAAATGATAATATTTGAAGTGCTAAATTTATTAGAGATCGAAAAAAAACAAGCACTTAATTTTTTAAAGAATAGCTATTATATTTTTCATATGAGGATAGATTACATATGCGTTAGAAAAGATAAGTTTAAAAAAAGAGATTTATCTGCGTTGGCCCATAGACAGATAAATTTAAGCACTGACTGAAATAAAAAAAATTATACTGGGTGTAAGAAGTAGGTTTTTACTTTAAAATATATAAATTTGCAAGGGTTTTTAACTCAGTGTTTTATTTTAAAAGAAAATTCCCTGAAAAACCTGCAAAAACCAATAATACATTCTACCGGGATGTAGCCCCGCCTGTACGTGTTCACTCGGCCGGGTCAGTTGGCAATCGTTTGATTCGTGCCTTTTAGGCACTGTTCGGGAAAGCGAAAGTGAAAGACTTAAAATTAAATTGGGGATGTAGCTCAGTTGGCTAGAGCGCTTGACTGGCAGTCGGGACTGGTCGCCCTTATCACTTCATACAATCCCAGTAATAGCAAGGCTTTTCAGAGAATTAGAATTTTTAAAAATGTTGGTGGTGGACTATAGTGGTGGGTTTTTTGAAAATAGAATTTGCTTTCGAGAATAGATTTTCAACTTCACATTATCACCCATTTTACTAAATCAGTTGAGGAAATGTAATTTTTGGAATATGATAAGAGAAAGTAATTAATTACGGCCATTGTTGTGCTTCCTTATTTTGTAAGTTCAATTTCCATTTGGTAATGTAACTATTTTTCTGTTTTCTGTTGTTAACCAATAATCTGCTCCAAAAAATTCATCACTAACGTCAAATTCATAAGGTAGTTCCTTTTCAGTTAAACTTTCAACCATTTGACTATACCATTGTTGATATTCATCGTTTTTGCCTTTGCATTGTTCAAGAAAGCTGATGTTTTCCATAATAAATAAATCAGCCAATTCTTGAGGTGATAATTTAATTTCTACTTGCAAATTATAATTTCCCTTATTGTGAATCCATTTAGAAGCAGCTATAGGCTCATTTTGTTTTTTTTGGTCAATAAATTCGCAACGCCAAGTTAATCCAGTTGGTGAAATATATGGAATCACTCTTAAATTACCATAACCACGTTTATGTAACTCTTTTACCATAAACAAAAGTTTTTGCATATTTCCATAATAAAAATTACTGTGCATTTGTATTTTTTTAATATAATCTTACGACCATTTTCGGGCAATATAACATCCAACAATAAAGTAAATGCTTATTACGTGATTACGAAGTAGTCACTAGTCAAATGACCGACATGTTTAATAATAGTCCATAAGTTCAATTTTAGCAAATAATCCATTATTACCTTTATATAATGTTAGCAATAGCCTCACTTTTTTTAATTATTAAATCTTTATACTTTTCTACTTCAGCCATAAATTCATTATAAACCAATCTTAAATCCTTTAAATTGCTATTTCTATTCCAAAAGTCTTTGTGCTTAAGGTCTTGCTGAATATTTGGTAATAATTTTGCCGTTTTAGTGACATATTCACTTGATAAATTATAGTCAAGTCCGAGCCTTTTTAATTGGGTTCCAGACCAACCTATATAAAACATCCCTTTTCTGTCAACTACAAACATTGTTATTTTTTGTCCACTTCCATTTGGGTCTAGAATTTTGACCGAAAAACTCCCAGAATTCCAATCAATATGGTAGCCGCTTTTTATAGCCTGTTCCAATATTTGTTTTGCAAAAACTGCCGTTTCAGAGTCAGTGTTATTTTCAAGTTCATCAAAAAAGTCAACTTCAGTTATAGTTGTTCGGGTATTAGTATTTGAGTTTTTAGGTTCTGAAAAATTACTTTCTACTTTTACTATTGAATTTGTACTGTTCTCAATTTTTATTATCGCTCTAGTAATTTCTTTAGTCCTTGTAATTAGGTTAGGAACAACAATATAACTTTCATCAGTTATAGCTTTGTAAACTTGCAGTTCAACAAGCCCAAGTGTGAACAAAAGTTGAGCTGAATTTGAAAGATAATCAACCATATCTTCAACGCTTTCCCTTATTCCATCACCAACGATTAAAAGTAAAAACCTTCCTCGTTTTAAATTTCTTTCAATATTATCAATTAACTTGGCTTCATATTCTTCATCTAACTCCTCGAGTTCTCGAATAGCTTCAATAATTCCTTTATTTTCTGAATTTCTATTCTTAACTTCTGAATTCAATTTGTCAAAAGTCCAATTTGTCAAGTCTTTAGCGTAGTCAATAATTTGTCCAACTACTTCTCGTTTTGCTTCTGGATTTCTCCAAAGTTTTGTTTCTACTATAGTTAAATACCCGTCAGAAGAGATAAATAAATTATCAATAAAACCTACACTTGTTGAAATTTCTCTACCAAGAGGAATTAATGGTGTAAATCCGATTTCTAGATTGTCAACGGGAAGGATTTGAGGGTTTTCAAAAATTAATTTTTGTATCCATTCTTCTTGAAATAATTTTTCAGTTAAGGGAATTCGCTCTAATTTTTGTGTATTAGAATTTGAAATAAAAAATGGTATTCCTTGGCTTCTATTTCCTTTTTCAATCATTTGTGTTTCGTTCAGTAATTGGTGGTTTCTTATAATTAAGCACAACAACTAGATAAACACATTATGTTTATTTATAAGATTTTAAAGATAAGCCCTACAAATTATTTATCATAATAAATTTAGTTCCGAGACCAAATAAAAATAAAATGGTGGTGGACTAAGGTGGTGGGTTTTTTTAATAAAAGGCGTTACTAACTAACAATAGATTCTCCACATTACACAATCACAGATGTTTCTTTAGATAGGGGATTCTAAGTCTTAACATATATTAGATTTTATTGTATTACCTTTAGGATTATATATTGACGAACAAAACAACGATTATTGTTTTTCATGAGTTGAATCGGGATGAAAACTTTTTAGTTGATAAAAAGCTTGTCAATGAGAAGATTGCTTCGACCAATCCTTTCCAACTTGCCAAATATCAAATAAAGGTCAAAAAAGATTCTATTATAGTTAGGAACATAGCACTTGCATTAAATAGAAATTTGAAAGGAAAAAGACATTCTGAAATAGTGAAAGGCTAACAATGCATAAAAATAATGCGTAAGTTTATTCCTCAATCCCAGACTAATGCTTGTTTACTTTCATCTGATTTTCCTCATCCGAAAATCCTCACATGCGTAAAAGCTAGTTCTTTTTTTGACTATTTTAGCGCAAGAGCAAGGCAACAGCAGGTTTTACAAATCGTTGCCTTGAATACTTAAAAAATCATATCAAATTAAATGAAGTTTGCAGAACACATACAAATTGGAAAAACACTTTTAGAAAAAAAGGACAAACTGTCTTTGAAAAGAGCGCTATTTGAATTCATAAAAGCTGATGAATTAGCTGATGGCATAGAAATGGCGAAGCCACAAACACTTTATTATTTGGCATTGTCGAATTATTGGTTGGGTAATATTATTTTAGCATACCAATTAGCGAAAAAAGCTGAACAAAGTATCGATACTGCAATAAATAGTAGCTCGCTAAATTTCAAGGATATGAGAGCTAATTTGGGAGAAAATTATATTACCGACTTAATATTGAATATAGAACAACAATTTCCTACACTTATTAATTCAATATCAATTGAAAATTTAGAATTTAATCCACATGAAATAGATTTTACTATGTTAGACCAAATGAACAATTTTGAAAGTTCCAATGACTCTCAACAACCATTATCCCAAGACAAACTTTCAAATCAGTTGACTACGGTAGAAAAATTGGATAAGTATGTAAAAGAATCTTTATCTGACAATCAGAAAAGAGCAATTTTATTCGGTTTAATTTTAATTGCTCGAGCAGATGGGGAAGTTCACAATAATGAAATGAATTTTTTAAATCAAATGGCTGATTTATTGAATTATGATATTTACGATTATCAGTTTAGACAATTCCAATCTTTGGGTGCTGACAATTTACTGGAAACCTTAAACACATTAGATTTGAAACAAAAAGACTGGTTTATATTCACTGCATTTACAATGATGAATGCGGATTTCAAAACCACCAGTGAAGAGAATCATTTAATCCGAGTAATATTTGAGAAAATGGGAATTACAAGCCAAATGTTAGATGAAAGTATCGCAAGACTTGGCTAAAATAAAAGCACTAAATATCGAGATTGTTCAAGTTTTTGTCCTATTTGAGTATATAGTCTCCATATATTACGAGCTTTTTTTTCAATATAACCTTCATTAGATTTGAAATCATATGAAATTGGATAATAATTTGTTCCTAAAAGTTGTTTGCCATTTTGGTCTTTTACAAAGGCTACATTTTTGATACCATCTTTCACAACAAACAAATTCATAATCTTTTTGTTTTTATTTTAGTTACATTTTCATCGGTCCAATATAGTTCATTGAACTTTTCAAGAAAATCTATCGTACTTTTAAAATGTTGTCTGTCAACATAAATTTCTAATTCCTTTAAACTTATTATCATAATAATGTTTCCTTTCTAACCATATAAAAATATACTGGTGGTGGGTTATTTCATATAAGGAGTTGGTATGGTCTGGGGTTAGATGTTTTTATTGAAACCTCTGTTTTTCCGAATCCTTTTATGTCCAGAAGTATTTTTTAATGCCTCTTTATAGGATTCAATGAAAGCTTGCTTCAATAAGTCAATGAATGACAAACTTGAAGTGGTTGAATCTTGATGTAATTTATTATTTATTAGCCCTACTTGCTTCGGTTGAACAGAATTTAAATCCATACTCTGTTTCTCATCTATGATATTTTCTATTTCACGAACATTTAATAATTCTTCATATTCCTTTAAACTAAGGTTTATTTGAATATCAAGTATTATTTCAATAAGCTTTATAAGTTTCTCTCTGTAATGGTTTAAATCTGCCTCAGTCAACCTATCTTCCTGTGGATGACACCATTTATTAAAAAAATCATAAAGCAACACAAATTTAGTTTCAATTTTAGATTTAAAAAGCTTTAAGTCTTTTTGAATCATAGACATATAATCTTGTTTTCTGTAATGTTCTTTAAAATCTAGTTCGAAATAGTAATATAAAATTTCTTCAAGTTTTAACCTAAAAAGAAATGCCTTGGCTTCGATTGGGCATTCTAAATTGACAATATCGCTGAGTTTTGCCCCAATATCATTTTTCCAAGTATTTTGGTATTTTGAATTATCCATAATAATTAGTTTATCTTAAAACCACGATGTAACCTTTGTTGTATTTATCGCCAATTTGATATTTGAATTTGTGAGATTTCAAACATTCAACTACGATATTTTTCATTTTATCTGAATTTCCAGTAATTATCTTTAGAGGAAAAGAATTTTGATGGCATAAAACATAATTTTCTACCAAATCCTTTATCTGAGGATAATTTTTTGAATGTAAATCAAGAGGCCTTTCCTTAAAATAAAGGTTATTCATATTAATAATTTCACGAAATTGTGTAAAATTTAAAATTATGGAACATTCTAAATTAGTCGAATACCTTTTAAAAATACAAAATTCCGACCTATCAATTGACTTCGCTAAGAATATTGAAAAGGAGATTTTGTCATTTGGTCCAATTCATCCAGCCTTAAATTACCAACTAGCTGTTATTCATATTAATAATGGTTTACATGAAATTGGCTATAAAAAATATAAATCTATTATCAGAGATGAAATCGAAAGTGGCTTTGAAAATTATAATACATCACTTTCAGATTCAGCGGGAATGTCCGCTGCCTATTTGCTTCTAAATTTATATAGTCAAAACAAGGACGATAGTGGTAAGTATGATTTGTTTTTGTTTGCATATATGTATTTAAGTAATCATATAAAAATAGGTGGCAACATAATGTGTGATAGTTTTAAAAATCGAGCATATATAACTGATAAGTTTTCGAATTTTCTTCAAGGTCTGGGTGTAAAATATTTAGGGTCATATTCATTTATTCCAATACCTTGTACAATTGGCGACTATTATTATGCTGCGGTAGGATACAATGAATATGGGGCAACAGCAAGTTTAAATGAGTGTATTGAAAGAGCGGGTTATTTACATAGATATTTGGACGATATTATGATAAATGGTAAAGATGCCAATGAATATAATTTAGTTGAGATGGCAAAACTAGGCAGACAAAGAAGCGATTTGCTCTTCAGTGAAATCCCTGATTTGGATGTAATTAATGGCGACAAATTAGTTGAGTTGTTGAAATAAAATTTCGTTTAAATGATTAATATAAACGAACTTTTCAATTTATTGGATGATTGGAAAAATCTACCATCATATCAACTTGAACGGATAGTGGATGTTTTCTTTGCACTGCACCTCAAAGAAATCCTACTTGGGATATGTGCTTCCGAAATCGATTATATAATCCCTGAGTTCCCGATAAGAAAGGGTAGCTTACCTCAAAACGGTGAGTTTAACATCAATCCAGCGAAGAATGGGAACCAATCATTTAAGATTGACTATCTGGCTTATTCAAAAAGCGAAGACCTCGTTTATTTCATAGAGTTGAAGACTGAGATGAGTTCACGAAACCAAAAACAGGATTGGTATTTGGAAAGCGCAAGGGAATTGGGGATGTATAGAATTCTAGAAGACCTAAGACAAATTTATAAGGCTACCAATAGTAAGGGAAGAAAGAAATATTTCTACCTGTTGGATAAATTGAACAGGTTAGATTGGATTAAAGGCTGTGACAAAAATTTTAGAATTTTGAAATCTCCCCAGAATATTGAAATAGTATATATTCAACCTACAATTACAGAAAATGATAAGAACACCAAACAAATTATATCATTCGAACAAATATGCAATGTTCTGAAAGAGGATGGTACTGAACCAATAACAGAACGTTTCTTGGAATCCCTAAAAAAATGGGGGATGAGATAAATGAGATAACAATAATGATATGGAAAAGGCTGTTCTTTCAAAATCAACGTTCATAAGGGGACTTCAATGTGAAAAGTCAATGTATCTCTACAAACATCATTATGGCCTGAAGGATGAGGTTTCACCTCAACTTCAGGCAATCTTCACACAGGGGACCAATGTTGGTTTATTGGCTCAGGAACTTTTTCCGAATGGTGTGGATGCTTCGCCTCCCGACCATTTTAAAATGCAAGAATCTGTATTTAAGACCAAAGAATACATAGAAAATGGGGAATCGATAATCTATGAGGCCACTTTTCAATTCAATGGTGTTCTTGCTGCACTTGATATTCTGGTTAAAGATGAAAATGGATGGAAAGCCTATGAGGTAAAAAGCTCAACCAGCGTTTCTGATGTCTACATAAATGATGCAGCCATTCAGTATTACACCATATTAAATTCTGGGGTGGACCTCAGGGATATTTCCATTGTTTACATTAACAATCAATATGTGAAGAGCGGTGATGTTGATGTTCATGAACTTTTCACTATTGAGTCTGTTTATGGCAAAGTTCAAGAGGTTATTCCTGGAATACCTAACCGAATTGAGCGCTTCAAGCAAGTGATTAATCAGGATGGGGTCCCAGATATTGACATAGGACCACATTGTTCTAAACCATACGATTGTGATTTCAAGGGGTATTGCTGGAGCCATATTCCTGACTATTCCATATTCAACATTTCTCGATTAAGCATCAAGAGGAAGTTTGAGCTATATCAGAAAGGGGTTGTATCCTTTCATGAGATTGATTTGGAAGTAACGTCATTCAATACCAGTCAACTATTACAGGTCACCAGTGAACTTGATAATCAAACCTATATCGATAGACCCAGAATCTATGCATTTTTGGAAGATTTGAATTCTCCGCTCCATTTCTTGGATTTTGAGACAATGGCAACCGCCATACCGATTTATGACAATAGCAGACCATACCAGCAGTTGGTATTTCAGTATTCGCTCCATATTCAAAGCGAACATGGAGATTTAAAACATTGTGAGTATCTGGCTGAGGCAAATCCAGACATAGACCCTAGAAAGGCCTTTGTCAAACAATTGATAAGTGACTGTTCCGATGAAGGGGATATCCTTGTATACAATATTGGTTTTGAAAGGGGGAAGTTATGTGATTTAATGCAGTTATATCCAGAGTTCAGTGAGGAACTCGGGAATATAGTGGGAAGGTTAAAGGACCTGATGTTACCATTTCAGAATAAGTGGTATTATACTCCAGAAATGAAAGGCCGTTATTCGATAAAGGCGGTACTACCAGCATTGGTCCCAGAGCTGTCTTACAATGAATTGGAAATAGGTGACGGGGGCCTGGCCAGTTACACATTTACCCAAATGGTCTTAGGTCAATTTGAAGGGGATTATCAAAGTTCAAGGAAAGCGTTGATGGAATATTGTAAGATGGACACATTTGCCATGGTCAAGATTCTTGAAAAGCTCCAAAAGGTTTTATAGAATTATTTTGTGTCCAAAAGAAAATATAATAACGGGGATTTATCATACAATAAAATTATCACTGTTCCTGATGTTTTCTCTGTTATCCTTAATAATACTTATATTCCTTAATCCTTTAAATCCACTTTATAATTTACTGGAGTATGGCAAATATTGGTAAGTGGACCTTTTATTTTCAATATTTTTGCTTTTTCGGATTCCTCATTATATTCATAAACACGATATAAAAAGTAATTGTCCTTTTCAATAATACTCTTTTCAAGTTCATTTCTTGTCACATAGAATGTCGAGTTTTTACTTCCTTTGGTTGTTTTTACTTCAATATATTTTGGGTTGCCATTCAATCCATATGATAAGATGTCATAGCCCAATCCATCCCCTTTATTCTTTGCTACGTGTTTGACCTTTTTTGATAAATTATTCTTTCCATTCAACTCCAAGAACATTTTTTCCTGTTTATAGACCCATATCTCACCCAAATCTCCTATCCTTTTGTTTTCAATATTGTTTTGTATATGGTTGATAATGCTTGGTCTAAAGCTTATTTCATCAACTTTGGCAATCAAATCAGTGGAAGAAACCTCGTCCACAGATATTATTTCAGCAAGTGGGTCCTGATTCGACTTTATACTGTCAAAATGTTCTGCAACTGCATAAATGAAGTCCTGGGTCAAAATATTGTAATTTTTATCCCTATAACAATTCTCATCGAGCCTATTTTCATGTAGGGTCAATAATTCTTGGTCCTTCTCAATTTCAAACCTAAGTAGTTCGCATAAATTTTGAAACAAACCTATATTTTCTACCCTTCCAGCTACAGGTCTGTGAGCATATTCTATTTTTTCAGCAAATTTCTTGAACATCCCGAACTTATAGAAGAAATATCTTTCGGGATACATAAGGGTAAGATACACTATTATCGCCCTATGGTCCTGATAATGATTTATCTTCTCTGGGAACACCTTATTACTTAATATTCCGAAATCATTACGGAAATTTTCAATTCTTTCTAAAAGGTCAAAATCTTCATCATAAAGCAAACGAAACATATCCCTGACCTGTTCGGGAGATACTTCAATGTTCTCAAGAAGCAGCTGTTTGGGAAAATATAAACGAGAGTCGAGCAGATTCCCAGATTTACTGAGGGAAGTTTCTACATTGGAATAAAAGTTGACTGAATCAATATCAAAATTTTCTTGGAATTGCTTTATTGCATGCCACTTATAGATTTCCTGGTAATGGATGGTCTCAAACTCCCATTTGTATTTTTCAATATATGACTTTACTAATTTGATGTTCATGAATGTAGTTTTTTGAAAAGTTAGTTGGGTGTTTTATAGTTTATCTAAAAGTAAAAAATAATGTTCACTGATAAGATAACTTACGAATCAAATATCCTCATGGTCAATCCCTTGGCAACGACCTCAGCATCAACATAATGTTTATTCACTATTTTCATGCTACCATGGGATGTGAGTTCAATTACACTATCGCCAACTTTTTTATTTAGATAGGAAATATATGTTTTTCTTAGCACCTTAAACTGCTTGAGCTTATTATCTGGAAAAGCTTGCATATAATAATGACTGAATCCTCTAGAAAGAGCGGACATTATTGTGGCATGTTTAACTTTTCTATTTGGAGCAAGAATGAATAAGTCACTATCCTTGAAATCTTCATAGCCTAATTCCATAAGAAATTCCATTAAATCTGGGCCCACAGGTATAAATTTCTTTTTAAACCTCTTACCTGTCATCCTTTCAACCTTGAGGTTATCTGTTATAAACATCAAACAACCATTTTTTTCACTATGGTATAAATCACTCCATGATAAAGTAACGAGTTCCTCACGCCTCAAACCAGTTAATAGGGCCAATCTGAAACCATCTTTGAGATAGGGCCTGTAATTGTTTTTTACCTCTTGTCTTTTGCCGCCAAGTTGCTGGTATTGAGATTTGGTGTCTATGGCATCCAGAACTCCGTAGAACTCTACTTTTGATATGGATTCTGTATTATACTCTAAACTCTCAAAGCGCACCTTTTTAAAAGGGTTGCGCATTAGTATGCCCACTTGGTTTATCATGTGGTTTATAAACGCACTCATTATTTTTAATTTGGTAGAGTAACTACCCTCTGCATAGTTATCGATAACAAACTGATACCACAATCCGACATGGTTATCATTAAGGTTTTGAATTAACATAGTTTCCACATTAATATTGTTATCTCTTAAGACGTCCATGAATTGTTGTACATTTCTGATTATGTCTTTTAGGTGGTCATCAGTTATTTCATTTTTTAGATGTACAGGAACATCATCACCATGCTTAAACGCCAAGAACATATTGGAAGCTTCCAAAATAGATATGTTATCAGTGTCAATTTTATTACTGGAAGTGAAATTGTCAAGAACACCATTCTTTACATCCTGTTTAAACTGGATGGCAGACATTAGTGCTTCATCAAAGTCTCTAGTTTGATACATTTTGGCTTTTCTTCCATCTCCATTTGAAACTAATGATTTATAATGTTGGTTTTCACTGTGACTGCATATATCAATATTATAGTTGTACTGCTTTTTGCATTTTGTACAGTAAACTCGCAATCCATAATCATTCTTTTTTATTGTTAGGTTCATCATTTTATATATTTATAATTATTATATTTCTTGTTTCCTTTCTTAATTAATTTGGATTCGGGATATAGTTCCCTAATCGCTTTGACCATGCCTTTATTAGGGGTATTGGCTTCATAGATTTCGAACCACTTGTTCGGGTAGCTTAATCTTAGCTCTTCGACCAATAATTGTTGCCTTTTAAGTTCAAACGTAAATTGGCAAACAGCAGAACGCCCTCCTATAATTGAAATAGCAACATTATTATCGTGTAACCACTTTTTAGCAGACCTAGAATCCTTTAGACCTAGAATATCACAGACATCGGTCATTTTAAGGTAATTGATATTTATAAAAAGCAGTTGCACGATATTTTACTTGATTACCTCAACACTATTAGGAAATGTCTCGTACTTAACTCCATCTAATAGGTTTCCAGCCCTCTTTTTGTTCTTGCCGCCCCATTGCTTGAAGAAGAATGGAACATTAGCATTTTCACATTGGTTTTTAATATCGATTACCCATTCCTTATCCATTGGTCTGGCTTTAAATCCTGATTCACCGCCAACGATTACCCATTGGATACCGTTTAAATCCATATTGTATAATGGGCCAAGTAAGGGTTCCGCAGAGATGAACTTGGTTTTGGCTCCACATTTTTTTAGGTCATCCATTCGATGCAAAACCTCATCATCCTCAATGGATACTCCCATCCAAATGTTGTCTGTCCAAGTTAGCTTATTGCTAAGTTCAGCCAATCTTTCACTACGTTTTGTCAATATCTGATAGGTGTGCTGAGGTGTTTCGTTCATAGTCTGGAATACCTTTAGGATGAATTCCAAGGGGATATCTTTATGGAGCATATCGCTCATGCTATTAACGAACACCATTTTACCCTTTTTCCATTTTCTTGGTCTGTCGATTAAATCCTCATGCAATGTGAGCTTGAATGCATTTGGATATCTGGCATTACCCATTGCCTTAAGACGTTTAGCCATTATCTCGGCATAGCAGAACTTACAGCCTTTACTTACTTTGTCACATCCTGTGACTGGATTCCATGTGAACTCGGTCCACTCGATTTTTGATTTACTCATAATCTTTATCTTTTTATCGTTCATTTTTGGATATAGTTATCCACCCTCAGGACTTTCCTGAATTTTAAATAAATGATATTAAGGTTGTTGTGATATGCTCCAATCGTTCAGATTGGAGGTTAAGCAGTCTCTATACGCTCAAATACAGATTGCTTATTTCCTGTTCCCTAATCCCAAGATAAATCTTGGTTGTGGTTGTAGATGTATGATTGAATAGTTGTGACAGCAGCAACAATGCCTGGTCACTGTACTCGTTCATCTCCCACACCCGTCTTCCAAGGGTCTTTCTCATAAAGTGGCTGGAATACTGGCCTCTTATTCCATATTTATCGAAAAGCTCCTTGAGCTTTGCATTGATATATTGAATGGATACTGGTTCCTTGCCGAATCGGTTGACGAACATAAATTGCTCTGGTTTTCCATCCATTTTATAAAACAGACGCTGGATTATTTCCTGTAGCTCTGGATTGATGGTGACTCTTCGCTCTTTACCTGTCTTCTTCTCGGTGATTACAAAATGCTGCTGATTCAACAATTGATACCATCTCAATTGGAGAAGGTCCGAGATTCGCAATCCTATATAGGACCCAGTTGCGATTAGCAAGGCGAACTTCAGCTCTCCATCTCGTTCCAGCTTTAGCACTAATGATTGCATTATTTCCCATTTCAGGAAATCACTTTTCGTTTTTTGACCTTTCAATGCCATATCTTTTGATTTTAAAACTTTCACTTTTATCGTCATTTTAACATAAGTGAAATCGGTTATTTTTATTGTCCCCTGAAACCCTTGCAATTGCTGGGGTTTCAGTTCAAGTTTCACTCCTTGCACAAAGTGAAACTTCAATTACAAGGATAGGAGGAAAATAGTTCCCGTGCCAGTGTTTTTCGTGCTTTTTATTCACGGAAGTCCTGTTCTTATTCGGTTTGTCAATAATATGAATTGCCCCTTTATTAAACTCAGTTAGTTGTAACTAGGCTTCCTTGAATTCCTTTGGCTCCTCTGGTTTTCTCATAATGCTAAAGTTTTAATTAATAATTCATTATTATTTTTAAATTTTTCAGACCAATCCTATACCGTATATATGCACATTATAAACAGCGAAATCACTTCCGTTAAATTATTTGTTTGTTTTCTGTTGGGATTTGATAATGCACTATTAAATGGCACATCAAACTAACATTACAAAGTTACTGAAAATTAAACACTTAGGAAAGGCTAAATGGCTGATATCGTTATTTTTACGAATAATTCAATGAATATTTTAATCTAGATAAATTAAAATTGAAAATGGTCCTGTTTTCGATTTAATCTATATAATATAAAATATAACCATTTATATATCAATTATTTATGTTTTTAATTCAAGATTATATAATCAAAAACAATTGATATAATAAAAAACATAGAGAATACCTATATTAATGATTTTTCTGAATAAAATGATATTTTAATTAAGGATTTGATATTGCCGTTTTTGGAGATTTTTAATTTATTGTAAGAATACTCTCAATTAAAATTGAATCAAAACGTCAATTTTCAATATTCTTTCTGCAAATACTGAATTAACCTGGCGTTTGCTCCTTGTCGAAACTATTTATCTGAAAAAGATAAATGGAAAAGACACAAGGAATCAATGTGCTATCACTATTTGATGGGATTAGCGTGGCACAATTAGCCTTAAATCAATTGAATATTCCCATCAATAACTATTATTCATCTGAAATAGACAAAAGAACAATCAAGGTAACACAGCACCATTTTCCCAGTACTATTCAATTGGGAGACATTCGTGAGATAGATGGTCATACCTTGCCTAATATTGATTTAATTATTGGGGGTTCGCCATGCCAGAATTTAAGCATTCTAAGGCGTGAGCGCACAGGTTTGGACTCCAAGGATTCAGGATTGCTTTACGAGGCTGTGAGGCTCTTAAATGAAGTGAAACCTCGTTTTTTCATATTTGAAAATGTTGGTAGTATGGTAAAATCGGAGAGAAAAATATTCGATGAGCTTCTCGGGGTCGATGGCATATCCATTAACTCGAATTTAGTCAGTGCACAGAACCGTCACCGTATCTACTGGACCAATATATTGGGAATAATCATTCCAAATGATAGGTCTGTTATATTGAACGACATCATTGAAGATGGTCATGTGGACCGTGACAAATCAAATTGTGTTCTGACCAAGAACCTACCCCAAACGAGATGCGGATTGAAAAGATATTTACAAAAGAGTATTGGCCAAGTCGTTTTCCGTGAAAAATCATTTGCTGAGCTTCCTAAATTGGAAAAGCTCCAACAAATTGACCAAATGACAGATATTGATGTAAAGAAACTGTTCAGGCTTATGACAGTTACCGAACTCGAAAGATTGCAGACGCTTCCAGATGGGTATGTGGATGGGATACTCAGGCCAACGGCATGCAAGCATGCCATCGGCAATGGGTTTACACTCGAATTGATAAAACACATTTTATCTCAAGTAGACTTTGGGAGGGGGTGAACGCAATTGGGGGAGGGTGAAGTTCAAGTTGAGGAGAACACTCCTTTATTGAAGATGAAAGTCACTTTATCTGGTTGAAGATAGCTACCTTTTAGATTTGACCATAGACACCTTTTAAAGTTAATTTTCTTTTAGCGATTGTAAGGTGGTGTACGTAAGTAAACACCACCTACAAGAGCGTTTATATAATACTCTTATAGTATGTACCCTAATTTTTAGGGTACTAAGTACCCAAATATTTTAGGCAATACACTCTTTCAACCGAAAAAATTAATAAAAATAGTTGGTGGTTTTCCTTTACAATCATCTCCATTTTGAGTATAATATAAGTAAGATTCGAGAATTGGTCTGCTCTCAATCTAATAACACAAGGACCCAGACATAAATTTAAATGAATTTCAATAGCAAAAAGAACAAAACTGTTATCAGAGCTGAAAAGGTTGCTGGTAAATTCACCACCATTTCGCACAGGATAATCCATGACAAGAGACTTTCAACCGAAGCCAGATTATTGCTTATTTCAATACTCTCAGATGCCGACAGTTTTGATGTAAGTAGAACAGGACTTTCTAAAAGGTTGGGGCTAACAGAGTATAAACTCGATAAAGCACTCAAGGAGTTAATAAAGTTTGGTTACATCAAAAAGACCAAAACCCATGGTCAGTATTTCCATTATACCATTTCTGAATATGGGAACCTTAATAAAGAACCTGAAAACTCTGTTGGTTTAGGTAAAACCAAAGAAGTCGGCTTCCAAGAAAAGAAAGATGGACAGATTTCAACACCCTATAAGAACACTAAGCAATATCAAAAGGATTATGAACAACTTTTAAATTTTGTAAACGCTAAGTTTGAGTACCTCAATGTCGAACTTATTGAAAAATCCCTTCCTAATATTAAAAGTAGAAATGATGTGTTTGAAATAATGAAAGTCCAAGAAAAGGAAGTTAAAAATAACAAGCTCAGATACTATAATAAGTTAGAGGATTTTGTCAATAGCGGGTATGCTTCCAAAGAATTAAAGGCTAAGATTCTAAAAGAGGTTAGACGATTGATTATGGATGAGCACAAAAAACCTACAACTGAAGAGGTTAACAAAATCCGAGTTAAGTTAAGTCGTGACAAATACAAAAACAAGATTAAGAAGTATGGCTACGATTTCGAAACTCAGGATGTGGATAACTATGAAAATCCTTTGGATTAATTTTCATCCGTTAACGTCTGTAGTGGTGTTCGATAAGGTATCGTACAACTTCAGAGGCATTGGTCCCGTAACGTTTCTTCTTGGCAAGTTCATTGAGCTTTTCCTTCAACTTGGGGGAGATTCTTATGTTCAGGATTTCGGTGTTCTCGGTTTTTGGTAATCTGGACATGATAGTTGTTTTAATATAAATAGTCACCAACTGTAAAAAAAGAAAATATAATTGAAAACGTTCCTATATATGGTAATAACGGTACCGTTCTGTCATGTCTATCTCAAGTATTTCGTAGTGTGGACGGTGGTATAAGTGTCGTTTTTGGTGTCAAATGGAACCATGGGGTCGAATATGAGGATGAGGTGTTCCTCGTATCCTTTCTTACATTATGGATTTTAATGCTTGTGTATATACAGGTCGGACATGAAAAAAAAATTTCGACCAATTTTAAGAATTTATTTTGGGTCCTGTATATACAATAGTGCATTATAACGGGTATTCCTTATTATTCTTGTATGTGAACCGTTTTCCTCATATCCTTGTAAATAACCTTTAAAGCTCAATAATATGCCAACTCAAGGAGAAAGACAGGATTTTTTATGGAGACCGAATGATAATTCAAGTACAACAAGATTACGCTATGACCTTGAGGCGGAGCATTGGTATAGGTCATTCAAGAGTGCTGAAATGAAACACCAATCCGTTTCCTTTAATCAAAGCATTTCTGTTATTACGTTGTTAATGAATCTTGTCCTATCATTTATGATACTGATTGTGCTGTTATTGATAGATGTGTTTAAATGGGTAAGGTCATGGAATAAATGATTAAATCTTTTTTCATTTAAATTAAACTGAGATTTTCATAAGATTTTAGAGCTACTCAAAGCAAGATTCTAGTCTAATGCAATTCCGTTTGAATTTCATTAATCAAACCATTCACTGATTATGGAAATCCGTAATATTTCTTCCTGAATTTCTGTTATTTTTAATATCGTTGTAATCCTAACATTTATCATTAATTAAATGATATTTTTTACATTCATTGTAACGATTTTAAAATTTAGGACTTATATTTATGAATGAAAATTCTTTCTTTATTTTAAACTAAATTAACGGACAATTTTATAAAAGTATAGGGAATTGGAATTGCTTTCAATGATTGGTTTTTGTAATTAAAAGGGCGAATCATTTAAACAACTATTAATTGAGCAACAAGAAAAAAGAATACAAAGTAATTGATTTGTTTGCTGGACCTGGAGGATTGGCTGAGGGTTTTTCTTCGGTGTTGCTGAATGGAAACAGAAGATTTTCAATAGAACTGTCTATAGAGAAGGATGATTCCGCTCACAAAACACTTTTACTAAGAAGCTTTTGTCGACAATTTAAAAAAGGAGAACTTCCACCAGAATATTATCAGGCAATTTGTTTAAATGATATAAATGAAAGAGAAAGACGAATTGAAGCCTTGTTTGGTTTATTTCCACAACAGGCTCAAAGTGCGAAATCAGAGGCTTTGAAATTTGAACTTGGTAAGGATTCAAATGATTTTTTAGACAATAAAATTGAGGGTATAGTTGAAGGTAGTAAGGACTGGGTATTAATAGGAGGGCCTCCATGTCAGGCATATTCTATGGCTGGAAGGGCGAGAGTAGGTGGTATTTCAAGTGAGGACCATAGGGTTTACCTATATAAGGAATATTTGAGGGTTATTGCTAAACATTCTCCAGCCGTTTTTGTTATGGAAAATGTAAAGGGTCTTCTTTCCGCCAAGGTGGAGGGGAAAAGTGTCTTTCAGATGATGTTGGACGACCTGTCAGCTCCTTATGCCGTTACAGGTGATTCAAGAAGGACGAAATATAAAATTTATTCTCTGGTCAAGGAAAAAATAGATTCCCCAAGGGATTTTGTTATCAATTCTGAAGATTTTGGAATTCCACAAAAAAGGCATAGAGTAATTTTAATTGGTGTCAGAGAGGGTATTCACAGAACACCAAAAAAACTGAAAAAATTCCCTCGCAGTGTGAATATCGATGACGTAATAAATGATTTACCGCCAATTAGGAGCGGATTGAATAGATGTTTTGATAAGTATGTTGTATCCAAGAAAAATAAAAGAATCAGAAAGTACAGGAAGGTCATAGACACTGATTCAGAATGGTGTACAATTATGAATTCCTGTATCTCAGATTTGATAAGACTGAACGGATTCTCACCAGATGACCTATATCGATTGGAATCCCCGATTAATGGTACTGGAGGAGAATTTATTGAAATTAACAATGACCCTTCTTCTCTATCTATTCATGACAGCTGGTATGTTGACAAAAATCTAAAGGGTGTATTGAACCACCAATCCAGAAGTCATCTCACCCAGGATTTGAAAAGGTATCTCTTCTCAACAATCTATACAGAAAAGCATCAGAAGTTTCCCAGAATGACTGACTTTAAAGAACATAGCTCTGAATTATTGCCAGACCATTTCAGTGCTGATTCGGGTAACTTCACAGATAGGTTCAGGGTTCAACAGAGGGGATTGCCCGCTACAACAATCACTAGCCATATCTCAAAGGATGGTCATTACTTTATTCATTATGATAAAACTCAGGTAAGGAGTCTCACAGTTAGGGAGGCAGCAAGAATTCAGACATTCCCAGACAATTACTTGTTCAGAGGCAGTCGCACAATGCAGTATCATCAGGTCGGTAATGCAGTACCGCCATATTTGGCATATCAGATAGCGGAAATTGTTTTAGGAATATTAGATGTTCAATAAGGAATTAATAACACATATCAGAAACAGCTATACCGAGCTCAACAGTTTAGAAATTTCTATCGATAGAAGAGTTGTTGATGGTACTTTATATAATTTGTTGACACCTTTTTTGGCGTTTACAAATACTCTGGACAAATACAATAGACCAATTGTGTATTATACAAGAGAAGGCAGTAAGCAACAAAAGCTCCTACCATTCTATATCGGTATTTCCAATTACTTCAAAGCCTATAAAGAGATTGAAAATTCACCCTCTGATGTCGAATTTGATGTTTCGCAATTAAAAAGGAATCTATTGGCAGTTCAAGACATGTTCCCAAAAACTTTTCCATACATTGGTAAAACATGGAAAGTCAGAGAACTCAAGGTTCGGACCTCAAGAAACAACAAGATATATTTTGAGATAGAATCAATAGAAAGAAACCCTTTGATTCGTGCACCTCGTTTACAGGACCTGTTGCATAATTTCAGACGAATTAAGGGGTTGGACATCATGGAAATATCCCAATCTGTGAAAAAACTGCAAGGATATTTAGATAGCTTTATTAGAAGAAATAAGATTCATCTGCTGTTTGATGAGATAAATAGCACAGATAATCAGGATGTAAGTTTAAATGACATTATTAAACTTGGGACAAGAATGAATTTAAAGCCCTCATCTGCGGTCCTTTTGTTCACGAATAAAACCAAGTATAAGCAATTGATTAAGGATGTTCGATTCAACGGACAGAGCATTTCCTCCCTTTTCCCAATAGCCGAAATTAAAGTTTCTCGGAACAATGAGTTCTCGATGCATGCTGAGGGTGTAACTGATTCGAATCCTATTATATACTATTGCTCTTCGGATTATTATATGGGCTGGGAGGAGATAATCTCTGAGCTGAACTTAAATCATGTGAATACAATTGTATTGGATGATTTTGATATTCAATTGAAAAAGGAGTCCAGAAGTGAATATTATTTTTTCAAAAATTTTGCAAACGACATAATTAGGGCCCAGAGAGAGAATGAAATTAAGGATGTTTATTTTCTATTAAAGGATTATTCATTTGATTTAAGTAATGTTTTCACCTACTATGGATTGGATATTTATCCATGGTTGGTGAATCACAAGGAAAGAATTAGTCTCAATGACAATAATACCAGTATGGAGAGTAATTTTAAAGTCATACCTGTGTGCGATATATTCTGTTATGATTATTGGAGAAATTTCAGGCTGATAGCAAGACAGTTGACGGAGGAAATTATTGAATCAAGGAATATATCTTTAAAATCCAATTATTTAAGTGTCATTAGACTTGGTTACTCGATATTGGACAGACTTAACAGTTTTTATCGTGTTGATGATATTTCCAATGATTATCAGAGATTGATGAATGAATTGAAAATTTGCAGTGAATATCTGAACTCCATTTCATTCAACAATAAAATTAATGAATTGGATTGCGATTTGGAAAATGAAATAATTCAACAAAATAAACTACAAACTATTTGTGAAATTATTCTAGATAAATCCATTTCTGAAAATGTCATAATTGTCAGCAGGAATAAGAATGACTTGGACAAAATTTCTACCTATCAGTATATATATGATAAAACTGAAGTTAAATGTAGTTTCCTTTATGTGGATGATTTAGATTTCTCAAGAACGAGGGATTGCAATCATATATTTTTCCTTACATATACTGGAAATTTGCGAAAGTCATTGTTTTTGAATAACTACTGTAGGAATCAATATGTTATTCTGAACTCCAGAATGGAGTACGGCTATTTTTGCCATTGTTTCAAACAGTTCACTCCCATTATTGCAAATCTGTCAAATTTTGACAATAAACTATTGCTACTGAATTTAGAGAGTCAGGAGTATTTAATTGATGATGCCAGCTTGGAATTCAAAATTGAAGATTATGTCGACAAAGAATACCTTAGGGAGGAAACTTTATCCGAGACCAATTCAGTTAACAATGGAATGGATGAGGAATACCAAGAGGATGATATTCTCGACAAAATGGGTAATAGTGAGCTTGATTTTTCGTTCATAATGAATAAATTGATTCAATCCCAACCTAGAATTAATAGGGGCAACAACAGGAATGAAAATAGCAATACATATAATTTAATATATTTTGAGGATGGATTCATTAGAGTTCCAAGCTCTAAATATTTCCATTTGTTAATAGATGATTCAGAAAACAGCACTTCGGAAATAAAAAAGCAGGTAAGGGATTTGAACGTTGGTGACCGAATATTTTTGATGAGTGGTTTTAATGATGATTTTAATGAGTTGCTGGAATATCTGAAAACCAAATACAATATGCTTAACAGATATTTTGACATCGCAAACTCATGGAGAAAGGATTTATTGAACAAACATAAAGAATTGGGAGGCTATGTTGCTGCCCTAAGAAGGTTTTTAAACGCCAATGGAATAACCGTCACCTCACCAACGGTGGACAGGTGGCTGACAGGTCTTACCATAAACCCTGAATCGATTAATGAGATAATTTCATTGTTCATAAATCAAGATGGTTCAGAATCCAGTAGATTCAGTAAGGAAGAGATACTTATTGCAACTGGATGGCTGGCAAAATTCAGAACTAAGCTGCATAAACAGATATACCTTTATCATATTTATAAGACTTATGGGATGACGCATCAAATCAAAGAGCTTGAATTAAAAAATATTATAGAGAGTTTAAATGAGGTTGTTGAAGTAAAGGAGATATTAATGATTAACAAGGAATAGTGCCAATTTTACCTAAATACAGAACTGAATTCACCAATAATGCCGAGAGGGATATTTTTACTCATGCTGTGAATTCAGGTTATTTTGAAAATAACCTCAAAAGATATTTTATTCATTCCCTGAGGAATCAGAGTGCCAAGAGAAAAGTGGTTGGTGAGGTTGATTTTGTTTATCTGGACGAACATTTCATTTTTTTTCTTGAATCAAAAGGAGGAGCCGTTAAATACGATAGTGTATCGGATACCTGGTGGGTTCTGGGAGGGACAAAAAAGGGGGACCCATTTAAACAGGTAACGGATTATTTATTTCATTTCAGAGATAATCTGTTGAATGAGTTCCTCCCCGATAAGAACTATCGTTCCAGATTAATTTTCGGATATGGTGTAATGTTTCCCGATGTTGAAAAAAAATTGACGTTCACCAAGAATTCAAAAAAATCTCAAACTTTCAAATACGAGACGATTGAGTATGACCCTGAGATTGTCTATTCTGCTGTTGACCATGCGACTCCCATGTCTTTTCTCAATTATTTGGAACGACTTAAAGTTTACTGGAAGAATCATGACAAGTATGTAAATCGAGAGTTCTATGGTATTGGATTGAAAGGGGTTGATGACATCAGAAAAGTCTTCAGAAAAGATTTGATTTTTGAAATTCCTTTAAAAAAAGTGTCAATTGACGAGAACAGAAAAATAGACCAATATACAGAAGAACAGTATCATGTTCTTGATTCAATGAGTTTCCTGACCAATAGAGGCTTTATTGTTTCGGGAGGACCTGGAACGGGTAAAACATTAATAGCCAAGGAATTGGCTGTTAGAAAAAATCTAGAAGGAAGTACTGTGGCCTATTTCTGCTTTAATAAAAACCTTTCAGCCGAGGTTTATCGATACTTCAGAAACACCGAAGGAATATCTGTCAATGTTTTTTATGTACATGGTTTTATTTATGAACATCTTTCGAAGGCATCCCTCATACCAAACGGAGATAGACAATCTGATGAATATTGGAGGGAGCAATTACCAGCACAGTTCAAAATGTGGCATAACAGTTTAAATATTTCTCAATATGATTATTTAATAATAGATGAGGGCCAGGATATTTTTACGGAAAACATCATTGATGCGATTTTTTGTAGTTTGAAGGGGGGTATCGAATCGGGGAACTGGTCTATTTTTATAGATTATAAATACCAAGGGTTTTATGAAGGATTCGATGAGGATTATTTTAAGCTATTTGTAGGCACATATCCATGTTCTATGTCAAATTTACCTTTAAATTGTAGAAATCATGATGATATAGTGAAAGTGGCGAGCAGACATAGTGGATTTGAAATGATGCCATGTAGGCGAACCAATATTCCTTTTAAAACCAAAACGAGTTTTTACTCCAGTTTGAATAATCTGTACAAGGAAATTGAACGAATTTGTGGAGAGTGGATTAAGGATGAAATTGATTGCAGTGATATTACCATTTTAACAACAGAAAATGAATTGATTTCAAAGATTATGCAAAATGTTGGATTTGGATTTCACAGAGTGGATGAAGTATCCCATAAAGTGAAGGGAAAAGTTACTATCTCTACTATTCACGGCTATAAAGGATTGGAAAATGACTTTATCATTGTGGCTGGTATTGAGAATTATTTCCCTGATGAAAAAGAAAATATGTCCTTGCTATATGTTGGTTACACCAGGGCAAGGCTTGGACTGGCAATCTGTTTTTCAGAAGACAATAAAATAAAACTGGCTATCAAAGCAATGGATTAGATATGAGCAAATCGAATTTAGAGGTAAGAAACGAAATAGCACAATGGATAAATCGAACCTACAAGGGGCCATTTCAATTAAATGAGCAAGGAGAACCCGATTTAAAGGAAAATATATCGTTCTACCCCATGGACTTTTATACAACTGGAATATTATATCCACAATCAACTTCAGAAAGCTCTTTTTTTGATGATGACCAGCCTAATAATGATGATAAATATAATGACGTTGAAATCAATGGTGAAACAGGAACGGGAAACCCTTCAAATAAAAATACATACAATAAGAAGGTAATAGAGGATGACACTGAAGAGGATTTGAGACTTACTACTGAATTTTATCCTTCATCAATAGCCATTTCTTCAATTGTTGATGAATCGGACAACCTTGAAGTTTCTATTAATTGCGGGAAGTACTACCCAAGCAGCAATCAAATCAAGGAAGAACTTGGGGCCAAATTTTCAAGACTTAACATTGACTGTATCTTTAATTATAATGTTGCTTCAGGTAATTTGAACGGTGAAATACAATCAGAGCATATTTGGGAAACTAATGGTCAAGGAAATATAATTTCATTGACCAATACAGATTTGTCTGTTCAGATAAAAATAATAAAGAGAAAACAGTATGGCCTGTCAGGTAATCATTCTATAATAACAGTTTCTCTCATAAATTGCAATACAAAGAAAGGAGGTTCCAGAAAGTCCTTAGAAGGATGTCTGTTCCAACCAAGGATATCACTGTACTCAGATAACAGTTTTTTACCCTTCCCTGACAACACGAAACTACAGTTCTTGAATGAGGAGGAGATTGAACTTAAGTTTCTTTATCGTCATTATAAGAGCTATGGACTGGGTCATGGATGTGCATGTGATTGGAATAATGAAGACCAATTGGTTAAATCTGTCCATTCTGCCATTATACCCACTGAGAAAATCAATGGAGTGAATTTCAGTCCTACTGAATTGGAAGGTGTTGATGACATTCTATTTATGAAGAGATTGACAGATTTGAGAATCGATTTTGATAGAGAAAAATTAAAGAGGGAGTTGTCAAATTTCGTTTCTGTCTATTCAGATTGGATAGGGGGCCAAGAGGAAAAATTGAAAAGAGAAAAAATGGTCCCTGAATTTGAAAAGGCGTCTTATTCTATAATTTCAAAATGCAAGAAACTTTTGGAAAGAATGGATAAGGGTATTTCATTATTGGATGACAATAAAGTTCTGAGGGCCTTTTTGGACGCAAATAGGGCAATGTTCATGCAAAGGGTTATGGGAGATTTCTCCAAACACAGACAACAGGAAAACAGGAATATTCCTGATGCTGGCAACTCTGAGAACGATGATGGAATTCCACATTTTTCAAAAATACCCTATGATTCGATTTCGGGTTCGCTATGGAAGGACGGAAAATTGAATATCCCATCTGAGCCAGTCAAGGGCAATAGATATCTTGCTAAATGGAGACCATTTCAATTGGCTTTCCTTTTGTCACAGATTGAGGGAATCGTTGACCCCAATTCTGAGGACAGAAGCACGGTTGATTTACTATGGTTTCCCACTGGGGGTGGCAAGACGGAAGCTTACCTTGGATTAATAGCGTTCACAGTCTTTTACAGAAGAATGACTACTGAGTTCGATAGTCAGGGTGTGTCCGTAATGATGAGGTATACTCTCAGGATGCTGAACAAGCAGCAATTTGACAGGGCAAACATTCTTATCTGTTCATGTGAGATAATTCGAAGTGAAAATGTTGAGTTATATGGTCAAACGAGGATATCCAACGGGCTTTGGGTTGGAGGCTCCTATTTTCCTAATAAACACAAGGGATATAGAGAATATAAGGGCAATAATGAGTTGCTGCTGGATTATATTGCCGATATTGAAAAGAAGAATAGCAGTAATACAAGATACAGCCCTCCTGTATTCAATTGCCCCTGCTGTGGGAACAAATTGGTCAAAGAAGTTCATCTTGACACTAACAAGAAACCAATAGTAATCGGAGAATGGGGGTACAGTCAGAAAATAAACAAGTTCAGGGGTAAACCATTTAATCACGATAAATCCAATTACAATCCATATTATTTGCACTGTACAAATTCAAAGTGTCATTTTTATCTGTCAAAGGATGACTTCCGATTGACTAAAAACGAGTCTGAAATTATATCGCAGAGATGTCTTCCTATCTACTATGTGGATGAGGATATATATCTACACAGACCAACATTGCTGTTTTCAACGATAGACAAGTATGCGCAGTTGGCATGGAGAAATGAAGCGTTCAGATTATTCAATTATGACAGTGATTTTAATCTGATTTGTTCGCCTCCATCTCTAATCGTTCAGGATGAGTTACATCTCATCAGTTCTTCTCTGGGCACTATTTACAGTTTGTTTGAATTTGCTGTTGATGAGCTGTCTGATAACAATGGAGTGAAACCAAAAATAATTGGGGCAACAGCAACTGTAAGAAACGCTGAACAGCAATGTATTAAAATCTATAATCGTGAAAGATACACTCAATTTCCCCCTGTCGGAATAGATATTGATGATTCATTTTATTCAAGGAAGAAGGAAAAAGACCCAGATGGCAGATTATATGTTGGAATTATGCCCAGCGGGAATACCTCTACAACAGCAAAACTACGTTTGGATAGTTTACTATATGAAGGAATCAATTGTATTTCTGGAGTTGAGAATAAGGTATTGGACAATTATTATACATTATTGGCCTATTTTAACACGGTCAAGGAATTGGGAAAATATCGTACCCTCCTTGAAGATGACATGGTGGCGTATAGAAAATTCCTAACAAATCATTTGCACAATATTTATATAGGGTATAATCCAGATAGAATTGCAGAACTTTCCAGTCAAATGACAGCGGACCAAATCAACACCACTTTGGATGATTTGGAGAATGTAAGGTTGCATAAGACAAACATTCATTCTAACTGCGTTAAATTTCTAAGTGAGATTGGGATTAATTCCATAAAGGATTTAGAGCAATCGAAATACAATAAATGGAGATGGATACCAATAATGGTTAATAGATGGGGAACAATGAAGGAATTATGCGGTTTGGATGAAGGGTTGAGAATTGACGGCTATCCTTTGGATGATGATAAGAAACAGAAATTCCAAGAGGCTTTTGATATTTTCTTTCATATTTTCAAAGGCGCATTGAAGGAGAGCATTGATGGTGACGTAAAGGACCCAATAAAGGTGGCGATGTCAACAAATATGATTTCAGTTGGAGTGGATATTCCACGACTGAATGTCATGTCAATTTCGGGGCAACCTAAAACAACAGCAGAATACATTCAGGCAAGTTCAAGGGTTGGAAGAGAAGTTCCAGGAATAGTATTTACACTTTATAATCAGGCTAAGAATAGAGACAGGTCTCATTATGAGAATTTTAAAGATTATCATCAGGCATATTACAAATATGTCGAATCAACAAGTGTCACACCATTTTCGCTGCCAGCTTTGGAAAAAACCTTAGATTCTGTAGTTATAGCCTTGATGAAGGCTTTTCACTATAAGGGCGAATCGAATGCTTTTTTGGATTCTGAGGCAAAAGTACAGTTGGATACGATAAGGAGTAAAATGCTGAAAAGGTATACTGGAATAAATTCAGCCCTTTCGAATTCGAATTTTGAAGTTATTGAAAGAAAGAAACATGAAATAAATTTGTTGTTTGATGACATTATTGATAGATGGGAAAAACTAGGTGGTGTTGATTTCACTGAATTCAGAGATATAATGAAGTATCCCTTAAGTGAAGAGAATCTTAACTCAAAATTATTCATGGATGCAAAATTCAGGGACCATCAAATGACCAAGGGAATGTTGTTTGCCATGACATCATTGAGAGATGTCGATACATCTTCAATTATGAAAATTAAAAGTTATATAGACTGATGGAACAAGAAATAAGGTCTTCACAGACTATTCACACCTATGGCCCAGGGGCAATTGCAGATTTCCCAGAATTATCTGTGCTAATATTATCCCATGACATTCCACAGGACTACAGATTCGAAAATGCAGAATTTTGGGGTGAAGATGCAGAATCCCCAGACAATAAAATAATTGACGACAGATTGGCCAGTGCCTTTAATGTTGATTGTTTTGTTTCGGCACCTACGAGTGAATCGGTCACGGGAGCTAAAATTCAAACTGTCAGGTTTCCTTCAATTGCTCAATGTCCAATAACAGGTGAACTATTCGATATTCGTGAAATGGAAATGGACAATGAAAATGAATATTACATTGACCGTACCAGTCGTTCATCCAAAACTGTGGACGAAACTTTCAGTGGATATGATTCTCCAAATAATAAATATAGAAAGTTGATTCCTGTTAGATGGGTTATAGCAACAGAAGATGGGTATCTGGATGATTTTCCGTTTGACTGGTATGTTCATGTCAAATTGGGGCTACTGGATGAAATAGGTAAAGGCAATAGACTTTATTTAAAAAGCAGTGGTAATTCAGCATCATTAAAAAATATAAAGCTGGAAAGTAGGCACAGGAATACAGGGAGTTTATTGGGATTTGTGTCCTTGGCAGGAATATTTGACCAGGAAGACACATTTGTAGATTTGGAGGACCCCCGCAGAGATTACATGCAATATGTAAAAAACAGACTTCCTAAACCGTGGTATGGAAGGTTGTCTGTTAAATCTAACAGAGGGATTAAAGAATTTAAAACCTATGTTGTGGATGATTTACCTTATCCACCATATAATACAGATGCGACTGAGGAAGAGAAGAGAAGACAATTGTCAAAATACCCAAGAACATTACTGCGTGGAGCTGGAAATTTATATTTTCCTATTGTATACAAAGGAATTAGTTTACCAAAAAATGGTTACAATGTTAGTATCCCAGAGGATTTTGTAATGAGATTTCAGAATGCCATTAAAAGTTGGGAGGATATTATTCAGGACACTGGAGACATTGAAGAATATATTGAGCTTTTACGAAAAGTCCACTCGAAAAAATTCAGCGACTTGCCTTACTCATTGGACCAATGTGTAAAGTTGGCAAAAAAGTATTTTGAAAGTTTTGAATCTCAAAAACCACAATATACGGTTGAACAGCTCCGTGAACAAGAATTCAATTGTTTCTTGAATGAAAATGTACATTCCAAAAAGAGTGAATGGTATAGCTCTAGAATTTTGGATGGGAAGCAATATAGGTTAGCTGTTGAGAATTTGATTGATAAGGTTGTTCTTTTGGATAAATTGAAAGAATTAAAAATTTTCAGGGGATTTACCAGAATTAAACCCTTAATGTTCGATGACCTCATCTTTGACAATCCTGAAAAAATCACTGGTCGTAGAAAAAGGGAATTTGCCAGAATTCAGGACCCGAGAAGTGAAAAAGGAACCAATACATTACCGTGTTCAGAAGTTAAAGGGGAGGGGATTTTCATCAAATTCAATAATGAAGTTCTGAGAGATTGGGAGGCTAGAAGTAGCGTCAAATCACGATTTCAGATAATTCAAAATAACAATAATCATTATAGACGTACTTTTGGGTTGGAAGAGGATGAAATGATAAGTCCAAGGTATGTATTATTACACACATTGAGTCATATTCTAATAAATGAGTTGGCCATAGAATGCGGATACGGAAGCTCATCTTTATCTGAAATAATTTATACGGGCAACAATTCAGATTCAAAAATGAATGGAATATTGATTTATACAAGTACTTCGGATTCAGAGGGAACTTTGGGTGGTCTGGTAGAAAAAGGTGAGCCGACCTTTTTATGTAATGTGATTGAAAAAGCAATTGGCAAGGCCTCATGGTGTAGTTCTGACCCTTTGTGTCTTGAAACCAAAAGTGGTAAAGGGTTTATGGCTGTGAATTTGGGGGCGTGTCATTCATGTTGTTTACTTCCAGAGACAAGCTGTTGCAATATGAACAAGTTTTTGGACAGAGCCCTGCTCATAGGGTCTTTGACAGACCCAGAAATAGGTTTGTTCAGCTCTTAAAGGTTTTGTGATTGGAACATATTATAAAAAGCTTGAATATCACTTATTTTGATTGGACTGTCCGTATTCTGAACCACCATGCTCTTGTACTCGGGAGTTATGCATAAAATGCATTCCTGATACTCTATCTTAGTACTTCAAATAATTTTTATAATAACTAAAGACTCTTGATAAATTCTTTGTATTGGGATAAAAAGAAAAACCATAGCGTACTACTCCAGTATTTTAAGTTGTCCAGATTTTATACCTATCCCACCAACCATGCCTAAAACAACTTTGTCTACAATATAAATCGGACTCTCACCAAAGCGTTCCAAAAATTCCTTTCTTAATGCAATTAAATACAGGGCCTGACGGTGGACCCCAACAATACCACACTTTGCTTCCTTATTATAGGCTTTTACTAATTCTTCAAGTGTCTTTAATTCAAACATGTGTTTGTATTCAGAGATAATTTTCTCATCATCATCTCTTGGATAATATACATATTCCATATAGTCAGTTTTAGTAACGTTTCAACCACCATTTAGTTGTTTCTTTTGAGAGCCCCCCATTCTCCTTAAGTTCTCTTAACATTTTTGACAGCCTCTTCTGGTCCTCTTTGATTTTTATTTCTTTTAACCATGCTTGTAGTTCTGGTAATTTCCCTACTCGTCTACAATAACCACAACCCCAATTATCAGTCTTGGTTACAATCATTAAAAAATGATTTCCTCCGCATGGACACTTGGCTACCCAGCTATAGGGGTTATTGCCTGAAGGCCTTGGGTTCAGATTCTTTTCTCTTAGATAATCGATTAAGGGTGTTTGAAAAGCTATTGCCTGTTCAATCATGAGATTTCTTTCGTCTCTTATTGTTTGAATTATACTGTTGAATTCCTTTTCAGTAATAACAGTACTTTTTTCAAAAACAGGAAAGCCTTCATAAGGGAGGTGCGCTTCAATATTCTCTTTGACAATAAAGATGATATTCTCTTTGAGGTTTTTAAATCTTAGTCTGAACTGTGCGCTAATTTTTAATTCTCCCCCATTTAATCTGTGGGCTAACTGAATGTAATTATCATCTGTAATCCTGTAAAAGTATTTAAATTCAGTACCCCAGTCCAAATCCGAATTATCCATCAGATATATGAACTCATGGGCGATGTTTTTGGTGTCTCCAAAATTCATCCAAACACCTTCTTTTTTTGTAAAAACGGTTTTCATAATGCATAGTTTTAAAAGGTTATGCATCAGGAGTAGATAATAAACAGGTTGAAATCATTTATTTTGACTGAACTGTCCGTATACTTAACCACCGTGGCTTTTGTGCTCGGTTGGTACGCAAATTATGCGTTCCTGATACTTATACAAATTTAGTGAATTTCTTTCAGGATTTATTCATATCAGTGAATATATTATGTTATATTGTCTTTAAGACTGCATTCAATTGGATAAAGAATAATTTAAGGTCACATTATTCTGTGTAGATTTCAAGAACATGAAAAAGTTGAAATATATTTCTGGAATAGAATGTTTAATCATTTAAGAACTGATATGATACCAATATCAAAATCGGAGTACATATCAAAAACAATGAGGGCAAATAAGTCCAAAAACACAAGACCTGAATTAACCTTAAGAAGAGCCTTGTATAAAGGGGAAATCAGGGGATACAGATTGCATTATAAAAAGGCCCCTGGAAGACCAGATATAACCTTTGTGAATAAGAAGATTGCAGTATTTATAAACGGCTGTTACTGGCATAGATGCCCATATTGCAGACCTAAACTGCCAAAATCCAATAGGGAATTTTGGTGGAGTAAGTTCGAGGGGAATGTCATACGTGACTTGGAAAAATATGAATTGTTGATAAGGAAGGATTGGAGAGTTGTTGTTGTATGGGAATGTGAGATAAAAAAAAATATAAACCAAGTTATAAAGAGAATTGCCCATGAATTGAAGTAAGGCTAATTCATATTGAAAATAAAGTTGTTCAACCTCTTATTTTGTTTCTAATAATAAATATTCTGTTACACTATGCCAATTTGGGAATTCAGTACTTCCAAAATGAATCCACTCTCCCTTGAAATCCTTGGCACCGTTATTTGGTCTGTCATCAATCAGATAATGTCCAGTGTTTAAATTCTTGTTATGGGATATTATGAGTCTTTTATAGAACAGGCTGTCTTTTTCCTTACCGAAATATTTTTGCACCCATTCGAGTTTATGTATCCAGGCACTGGGGTTCAGCCATGGGGCCGTTGATAGGATATAAAGGTCATAGCATTCTGCAAGTTTATGTATCGATTCTATTGCATGAGGGAAGGGTTCCATCAATGAAAAGATATCTGGAACCTCGTCCAGTTTTCCCTCATATGCCTCAAGGGTGTCAGAATCGAGTTTTGCTATTCCCGATTTAAAATCAACAAGAACGTTATCCATATCAATGTAAATGATTTTTTTCATTCTAAGTTAAATTCTTGTTTAATGTATCAGGTACACAGCTTCATTCTGGAATCTTTACAAAAACCATAATTAATGATTAAGCTGATTTTTATAGGATTGTTTAATAAGGTTCATCACGTAGTCAATGTGCTCGTTGGAGTGCATCCAGACCCTGTAGTCCCCATTACCCCAATGACCTTTTTCGCTCAAGTCCTCAGTTAAGTTTAAATAATCATCCAAAGTGCCCTTTTTCATGTTAATCATGACACCCACACCCTTATTGTATATAATCAAATCCGTGAAGATTCGGTTACCTTTAAAACCAATTGTTTGTTTACGAACATTGAACTCTATATCATCACCCAGATTTAATATTCGTTCTTTCAGCTCATTATACAATTCAATAACAAAAGCTGGTCTATTTTTATTTTTATAAAGGTGATAATCTTCATCATATCGGATAATTTCCTCGGAAACCTTCTTAACAATATTAGTCCCTTTTTCATCTGTTAAAGTTGAATTGATTTCGACATCTGAATCCGTATTGACCTTGTTAAGCCCTAAGATACCATTCTTATATCTCATAACCTCCCAAAGCTCGAATGGAATATTCTTAAAGTTGATTGACGTTTTCTGGTAGTTGGAAAACTTCGGTGACACGAAAATAATCCTAGACTGACTCCAGTCTATCTCGTTTCTTTTTATATTTCTACCTAATGTTTCGTTATACTCCAGAATAAAGTCCGACTTATTGTTAAGCATCAAGGATAAATAGGTGTAGCCCTGGTCTATAACTGAATAGCTTGAACCTTTTTTGTACTCAATTATAACAAAGGAATTCGTTTCATTGTCAAAACATAGGGAGTCAAACCTAAAATTCTCCACCTTTAACTCTGTTGCTACAAACTCCAAGTTGAATAAGGTGTCTACATTCTTTTCAATGAGGTTCTGAATGTCCTTTTCTAACTTGAATGGATTGCTCGAAATGGGGGAAAGGTCCTGATTGGCGATTTTATAAAGTTTCATAGATAGTTTCTTTAGATTTTTTAATAATATCCTTTACCGCTAACACAATGTCTTATTCCGCCTCTGGGATTGTCCATATCTCCAATATAGCGGGGAATCATGTGACAATGAAAATGCATAACCGTCTGTCCAGCTGCCTCACCGCAATTCATCCCAATATTATAACCATCGGGGGTATATTTGGAATCTATAATTTTCTTTGTTTTGACAATTAAATCAGCCAATTCAGTTCGCTCTTGGATGTCAAGATTAAAAAAATCTTCCTTTTGTTTCTTAGATATGATTAATATATGTCCAGGCGAAACGGGATATTGGTCATAAATTACAAAGAAGTTTTCAGTTTCCATAACATAATCCATAGGTGATATTTCAGAAAAGACACTCATTTATCTATTGTTTAGAACTGTTATTAATTTTTTGAAGAAGGGGTCAGTCTCTCTGTTATAACTTGGTGAATTCTCCCAAAAGTTGTTTTTCAAAACAATTTTTGCGTTTTCGTAATGTTTCCACATTGTCATTCCCCTTTTGGTTTTAGAATTTCCCAAAGCATTTAAGATTTTCCTTTTCCAAGGATGGTTGCTGCCCATTATATTTTCATTTCTTGCAATAAGCTTCTCAAAATAATGTTTACCTACTAGTGAGTCATTCTTGTGAAGATTGCAAATATCATGACTGAGAACCAAGTTCCAAATTTCATCATGTTGAATGAATTGTCTGGGTAAAACATGGTCGACATGAATATCTTTCCTTTCTATAGGTTCACCGCAATAAAAACAGATATTACCCTGATACCCTTGTAAAAATGGTATATTATGAGTAATATTCTTTCTTGCATGCCCATTGACTAAATAAATATCCCTGATACTGTTTGACAACTCCCAATCATCGTGAACAGTTAAAAAGTGGCCTTCTAACACGCTCCATCTGGCATCCAATTCCTCAAGTAGCTCTGTTTTGGAATCCTCGATTATCTTGAATGTTGGGTCATGTAAATAAAGTTTTTTACCAAAATCAAAATGGTAGAATCTTTCTCCGACAATTTCCTTGTTTGTGCCAATTGTTTGAAACCTTGGAATGACATCATTAAACGCTTCGGTTTCAACTTGTGATACTGCTGTTTGATAATCAATGATTCCTTTGTTAAGGGAATCAATTATTCGTTCCATTTTGGTTTTCCTAGAAGGATTGTTTTGTTGTGGATGAGAATTCTCCTTGAGTCTGTTGAGGTAATTATCAAGATAGGTTTTAGAGAGCAGATTCCAATCAACAGATTCTTCACCTGAAGAAGCCAGTTCTATTATGGTTTTTCCAAGCGCAATTTTATATGTCGCCTGATTTAGCCCATATAGCACTATCCCCTTCCAGTAATCTATATCATCAAACTTATTCATATTTTAATTAGTGACGTAGTTATTAGCTATTTTAGGTAACTCATGATAGACTTTATCTAGATATGGATACTACAGACTGAATTCTCATAACGATTTTCACAGTTAGGCGAGCACAAGCAATTACTTAAAATTATTGTTAAGGTGCGTTTTTATATTTAGTGTTATTTATTCCACTTTTGTATTTTTGCGACAAACAGAGTTCGTTTGTGATTTTTTTTATTCGTTCAAGTTTTTTATTTATACTTTCGTATAATCACTTAAGCAATTATTACTTATACACAACGTTAAGCTGACTTTTTAAATTCCACCTGTCAGTCAGCAATGGCGTGAAAGTTCTTGCAACGGCTAGAACGAGGATTGCAATGTTCTAGAAACATATTGGCTATTCATTCATCAAGGTTTCAATAATTTCAACCGAGTCGAAATCAGGTGAACCTTGTCTAGCATAATAACTCGAATATCGCTCAATCAAGTCTTTCAAAAATGGCATTGAAATAGTAGCAAATCTGTCAATTTTTCTACTTACTATATCTTTTTCTATATCCTCAATTGGAATCGACAGTTTATTCTGAAAATCAATAATTCCAGCGTTAATGCCGTTATGTTGAGGAATAAAATGAAAATATGAACTACTGTTTTGAATGAGTTTTTCTAACTTCCCCTTTTTCGAGTTACTCAAACCCTCAATAGTTTGTATTTCTTCAATCCCACTTACTTCTTCTGAAATATCTTTAATTCGCAATAAAAACACTTTAGAAACTTTCTTTTGGGCAAAATCACAGGCTGGTGTAAGAACTACGTACCTGTTTCTATTCAAAGTAATTAAGTCTCCGGTTGAAAGACTTTCCTTAACAGGTTTAGTTATATAGAACTCACTAGGATGTACATTGCTTTCATCTAAATACTCTAACATATGCAAAATAGTGTAACGCAGAAGTGAGTCTTCTTTCTCAGCTGAAGTTCGTTTGTTATCTAGAGCCCAATTGTCTAAAGAAGTTGAAATGTGATTCCAGAAAATATTTTGGATTAACTCTTCAATTTTTCCATTACGATTTAAAAGGTTCAGAATGCCTGTAGCTTTAATTTTCTTGAATCTATCAAGAGTATCCATAATGTCTATGCTATCTCTCTCAAAAACATTAAACACTGAATTTCGTGCATCTAATTCGGCTGAGATATGATGTGGTGTTCCAGTGATAACAAAAGTTGGAAAACGTAAATTTTCTTTGATTTCTTTGACAACCTCATTCCCAGATTTATCAGTTCCTCCAGACCCCATTAAGTCTAAATCTACAATTGCCCCATCAAAAATATTTTCAGGATTCTTTAATGTAGCAAGTGCCTCATCTTTCCTCTGTATCCAAACCTCGGTAATTTGATGCTCTTTATTTTCTTTATTGAATAATTCAATATTTCTTTTGTAAACATCATTGTAGATAGCTTCATCATCCTCAACTATTAATATCCTTAACTCTTCCATATTTATTTACCGATTTCTATTTGAAAGTTCACTCCTTTTTTACTTTTTCTGGCAGAAAGTTCTCCATTGAGTCTATCAGATGCTTCACCAGCAATTGCTAAACCAAGGCCTGTACCATCAATTTTCTTAGAATAACCAGGCTCAAAAATGGCTCCAGATTCAATTTCTAAATCTGTTAATCCTGGTCCAGTGTCTTTATAGTCAATAATAACAGTTTCTTTATTTTGAATAAGTTCTATTGCTATTTTCTTTTCATCTGCTTTTGATATGCCTAGCCAATAAATACTATTCTCGATTAGGTTTGTTAAAGCGATATATAAATCTTCTGACCATCCAAAAATTTCAACTTTTTCATCTCCGATGATTTCAACATCAATATTTGCTTCCTCAATACTTGATTTGAAGACGTCAAAACTCTCATTAATTACTTGAAGAACAGAGAAGTCAGACTTTTTCTCCCTATTCTGTTTGGCTAATGGCGATATTCGCTTAAAAAGAGTAGAAATGAATTTGCTATTGATTTTAAATCCGTTGATACTTTTGTTCAGTTCATTCAGATGTTCTTCATCATTTGTGGCGAGATAGAATTTTAAGTAACGCTCCATCACCTTAGTTTCTGAATTGAAGAACTGTAATGGTTTTCGACCTTCATGAAGAATGAAGTTGACAATTTTACCTAAAGTTGCTTGACCTTGATAAATCGCTATTGTTTTTTCAATTTCCTCCTTGAGTTCAACCTTTTTAGCCTCTTCATCGGTTAAAATATTATCAATCTCATTAATTGCTTTCTTATCTATGTTAAACTCTGAAAGTTTTTTGCCAATTGATGACTTAACTTCTGCTAGACTAAACAGTGAATTTATCGTGTCTTGAACCTTAGTTGTTTTTCCTCTACTTTTCTGACTTTTAATTCTGTACGCTAGTCGTCTGGTTTCTAGCTCAAATAAGGCTTTCTGTGCTAATTCTTTTAAACCAAAATAGTACTCATTCTCTTTTAATCCATCTCTCGCACTCTTTTCCTCTAATCCAGATTTTTCCTCCGATTGAATTGTTACAAATCCAACTATTTGGTTATTACTAATCTTTAATGTGAAATTTTGTATTCTATCCTTATCTAAATCGAGCCAATCAACACCACCATTTCCATAAGGTCGAATTCTAAAGTTGTTTTTATAAACGTTTACCCCATAAACTTCATTTAAAAGTCTTCGTGCTTCATTTTTGCCCATATATTTTTTAGATACTGGGTTTATTAGTCCTTTATTAATCAAGTTGTCAATAGCATCGGGTTCACGGTCAAATACCCTAAAATCAATGTTGATTTGACCGCAATATTTATTGTTGCCAGAAAGTTCGAGCTTCTTTGAGATTTCTTCCTTTTGTACTGCTTCTGGATTGATGTTGTTCTCAAATACTAAACTGGCAGTCCCATTATCAGAAATAGTCCCGAAAATTCGATAATCATAATATTTAATGATTGGGTACGTATCAATTGTGAGTTTTTCATCAATCTCTTGGAACGGTGAATTCTCAAATGATAAATTTATTTTGAATTCATCTTCGGTTGACTCTTCAAATGGTGAAATGAGTTTCCTTAATTCATTTATTAATTTCTCTAAGGAATCACTATTCCAATAAGACAGTTTTGAATCAGTTTTTTCTATGACTTTTTCATTGCCATTTTCATCAATAACTATCTCTTGATAATCTTCATCTTTAGCAATAATTAAAATTTCAGTTCCCGAAGATTCGTTGGTCTCCTTCCTCTCGATGAGAAGCTCTATATTCTCCAGGAATTCATCGGTTTTAAAAATTCTCCAATCAATAACAGCCTCTGATTTTTCACCATTTTCATCTACAGTAGAAAGTGTCATTTCTTGACCTAGAATTGAAGCAGCAAAACGACCAATACCTTTTCTCCCTTGTAAGATTCTCGAACCTTTTTTACTTACTTTTCTTTTTAGTTTATCATCAGTCGCAGGAACGAGCCATTTATTAATTACCGTGTCGAAATCCATTCCGTGACCATTATCTTTGATAGAAATTATCAAAGCCTTTTCATTGTCAATTTCAGTATATTTAAAAATGATGTCAACTTTTGTGGCATCTGCATCGTAAGAGTTTTTTACAAGTTCAACCAATGCAGCATAAGAGTCTCCAATTAAATCACTACCGATTGTATGAATCAATCTAGCTGCTGGTCTAATCTTGTATATTAAATCATCGCTAATTGAAGCTGTTTTTTTCATTTCTCAAATAGTTTACAAGAACTGATTAAACACATGAATGTATTAATCTATTAAGTTTTAAAGATAAGTCCTACAAACTTATTATCATAATAATGTTTCCTTTCTTACCGAATAAAAAATATAATGGTGGTGGGTTTTGGTGGTGGGTTTTTGCATAAAAGTGGTTGCTACCAAGAATTGATACTCCACATCATAACATCACAGATGTTTCTATGCTCGGTGGATTCTTTACATCAACATCTACTAGAATTTAATATATTATCTTTAGGATTACATATTGATGAACTAAACAACAGCTATTGTTGTTCCTAAATTGAATTGTCGGGATAAAGAGATATATAATCAACAAATCACGAGTTCCCTTTTATTAAAACTAACCAATAACCAATGATAAAATTCTTTAGATTATCAAAACACCATTTTGCATCGCAAAATCAAAGGTCTGGTAGACCTTTGGTTGAGATAGCCGCTTGCGGGAAAATAAAAAATACAAATCATGATTAAGTTCTTCAGACAAATTCGTCAGCGACTACTTTCAGAAGGCAAAACCACGAAATATCTAAAATATGCCATTGGTGAAATTGTTTTGGTAGTGATTGGTATTTTAATTGCCCTATCCATTAACAATTGGAATGAAGAAAGAAAACAAAGGCAGAAAGAAACTGTCAACTTAACAGCAATAAAAGATGATTTAGAAAATGACCTGAATACAGAATTTAATCCTGGAATTAGTTATTACTCTAATAGAAACAAAGATTTAAGTCGTCTTAGAGAATTTTACCTTAATAAAGAAATTATTCCCAAGGATTCGCTTCTGAAATACTTTCGTAGCAACTTGGGTCTGTGGAATATCATTCTTAATAAAGGAGCATTCGAAAATCTAAAATCTACGGGGATTGATATTATTTCAAACGATTCTCTTCGTACCAAAATATCATCTCTTTACAGTAATGGCTACCCTGAAATTGAAAATCGAGTTAATATGGTTAATCAGTTTTATGCTTATGAGTTTAGACCAATATTGCATGATAACATGATACTTTATGATTCAACACTTTCTCATGATGATTTTAATGATTTAAAAAGCAACAAACGGAATGGCAATAGAATTATGGAGTACTATGGACTGAGAATTTGGTTATTTGCAAGGTTAGAATTAATCAAAGAGAAGGTAGAATTACTTATAGCAGACATTGATAAAGAATTAGAACGACTGGATAAATAATTTTACTCTATAAAAAAATTAGGAAAACACAATAAAACCAGTAATCAATAGCTCATCAAACACTGGGTATATTGCATCTATTTAATAATACTAATTATTAACCAATGATAAAATATTTTAGAATATCGAAACACCATTTTGCAACGCAAAATCAAAGGTCTGGTAGACCTTTGGTTGAGATAGCCGCTTGCGGGAAAATAAAAAATACAAATCATGATTAAGTTCTTCAGGCAAATTCGTCAGCGACTACTTTCAGAAGGCAAAACCACCAAATATCTAAAATATGCCGTAGGAGAAATTGTTTTGGTAGTGATTGGTATACTAATTGCCCTCTCCATTAACAACTGGAATGAGGAAAGAAAGAAAAATATAAGCCTCGGAAAAGCTCTTGGACAAGTTATAATTGATTTGAAGCAAGATGAAGAAACTTTGAAAATGTACGAGGAGATGGAACAGAAACACATTCAATATTTAGAGGCACTATCATACAGAAATTATAACAACATTAAGTTAGATTCAATACTGTATAATCTTGACCACTACTTCTCCTTTATCGAGAGCAATAATTCTTATTCAAATTTAAAGTCAAGTGGTCTATTCACGGAAATAGAAAATGACAGCCTAAAAAGTAATTTGACATTGTATTATGAACAAGCGTATGGCCAATTAAAAGATGTTACAGAATACGGAGAGACCTTTACCAATGATAGAATAATACCTTTTTTATTATTGAATTTGAATTGGGATGATAACTTTTTAGTTGATGAAAAGCTAGTTAAAGAAAAGATTGCTACGACCAATCTTATACAACTTGCCAAATATCAAATAAATGTCAAAAAATATTCTATTCCTTATAGGAACATGGCTCTAGCATTAAATAATATTTTGAGAATAGAAATTAAAAAGGAAATAGATAATCTGAAATGACGAAAGCACAACAGTTTCCATTATACACAGCTCGTAAAACACTAGACATATTCCACCTATTTAATAAAATTAACTAATCCCACCCACACATTTAATACAATTACAGATGTTCTTTTATTGGGTGGTTTTTTAGAATCAATGGTTTAGGGAATATCAGTTATTTTTACAGAAAAACATATGGAGATAATAACTGCGATTATTGTTCCTTATATGTGGAATTCGAAATAAAGACAAATATTAGGCACATACTAGAGGTCGTAGACTATTAAATAAATGGCTTTTATTAAAAATTACTAAAAATGAAACTTACATTTATTTTTACTTTGATTTTATTGCAATTGTTCTTGAACTTATCTTCTCAAAATTATGACGAATTAAAGGTAAACGAAACTATTAGAGTTCCATATGAACCTTATAATTGGGAAACTGAATCAATTGGAAATCATAATATTGAAAAAGATAAATTAGATACTTTTTTAAGCAAAATATCGGAATGGGAGAATTTACAAAGTGTTTTAGTGATAAAGGATAATAAGCTAATACTGGAAAAGTATTATAAAGGGTGTGACAAGTACTCTGCATTCAATACTTTTTCAGTTACAAAAAGTATAACATCAGCCTTGATAGGGATTGCTATTAAGCAAAAATTAATTCAATCTGAAAACGAATCAATAATGGCATATTTCCCTGAATATGCTGATAAGATAAATGATGACAGGAAAAACAATATAACCATAAAACATTTGTTAACTATGTCTGGAGGGCTTCATCCTGATAAGTGGTGGAATCCTAGTATTAAATATGCCCTTTTAAAAGCTCCAGTTGAATCAAAACCAGGTGACAAATTTTTATATTACAACGCACTTCCACATATGTTATCGGCCATAATTAGTAAGGCAACTAACCATTCTATCAGAGAATATGCCGAGACGTATTTATTTAGGCCCCTGGAAATAAATTGTGCATATTGGCAAAAGGAAGAAGGCTACTATTCAGGAAGAAGTGGCACCTATTTTACACCAAGAGATTTAGCCAGACTGGGAACGCTATACCTTCAGAAAGGCAACGTAAACAATGTGCAAATACTAGATACACTTTGGATAGAAAAAAGCTTTAAAAATTATGCCGATACAGATGATAAGTTTTTTCTTAGAGGACATGAAGTAAATCAAATAGGTTATGGATATTTATGGTGGATAATGGAGGCAAATGAAAAAAAATATTTTGCTGCCTATGGAGCAGGTGACCAATGTTTGCTAATTAATCCTGAAAGTAATACAATAATCTTAATTACTCAACATTTCAAACAAAGTTGGTTCGATAAAAAGGAAGACCTTGATTTATTAGAGGAATTTATATCAATTGTTGATAATTAAATCAAGAAAAATTCTTCTTAATCCAAGAAATCAACTGGCTGCAACAACGCATATATTCAATTGCTAATTAAATGGTGCTCCTAATAATTCACAAATAAACATCATTATTTACCCCCACATTTAATACAATCACAGATGTTCTTTTGGATGGGGGATTCTTCGTCTCAGCATTTACTAGATTTTAACCCAAAAAGTTCAACTTTCGTTTAAGACATTCAATTACACTTATAGAAATAAAAGTCAAGAATACTATTTTTTTATTGAGATTGGTTTTAAACCATTTCCTTGTTACAATACGTAGCTTTCTCAAAAGCTCTTATGTTCATAGAAATGATAGGGACCTCTGGGAACAGTGCTTTTAGTTCTCGTACAATTTCTTTTGATAGATTAGCTTTTTGTTCGGTATTTCTTCCTTCCATTATATTCGCAAAAACATGGATAAAGTCGTCACTTGTGTTTCCCGTATTGTAATATTCAAAGGGGTTAATCCGTACTTTTATTTCTTCTGGTAGAAATAATCTGGTTACTTCTGCGACATCATATACTTTTTGCATGATATCTTCTGGCGATTTCTGTTCTACAATTTGTTTTGAACAGTGAATTATAAAATGTGGCATAATTGTATCTGTCTAGTTGATTATTGCTTGAAATTTATTAATCTTAGAAAGAATGTCCCCTTTCAAACTCTCGTCATTGATTTTTCCGTCATTGAAATTATCATAAAAGGAGGGCAATGAAAAGGTATCTGTGATGCTGGCTCCCATAAACGGGAAATAGGCGCTTGCAGATTGCAAAACAGTTGCTCCACCTCTACCTCCTGGGGAGGTTGCCATTAACAGCATAGGTTTTTCTCGCCATACTTTCATGTTTACACGAGACAACCAGTCTATTGTATTTTTGAATACCGCAGCATAAGACCCATTATGTTCTGCCAGTGATACTATAAATCCATCGGCAGTATCAAATAGCTCGTCCAGTCTTTTAACTGCAGTCGGAATACCATTTTCATTTTCAAAATCAACACCGTAAAAGGGTAAGACATAATCGTTTAAGTCGATTGGAATATTCTCTACATTTTCCAATAAACTTGCGGTGTAAGCTAATAAACTTTTGTTGATGGACTTTTGACTATTGCTTCCTGCTATTGTGATTATTTTTTTCATGATAATTGTTTTTTAGAGATTAGACTGTCTATTGAACATTTTCCACTACCATTTAATAGTATAGATAAGGCAAGACCGATAACTAGAAGAGAATATTCGTAACCTTCACCAGTTTGATTACCGAACCAGTTCATAAAAAAACCATGTTCTAACTGAGTGGTAAAAATGATACCAATAAACATTCCTGTAAGTGATAATGCCCAGAATCTACTGAAGATTCCCAGTACTAAGGAAATAGAGCCAAAAAACTCAATCATTATTATTGATAATGCTACAGCGCTTGGCAAGCCCATTTGGGTTGTAAATGATTCCATGGTTGCTGAATAACCATAACCTCCGAACAGTCCTAATAATTTCTGTGCTCCATGTGGAAATATGACTATACCAAGTGTTAATCGTGCAATACTAAATCCAATATTTGGATGTGTGGTTAAAAGCGTTTTTACTAGATTTTTCATAATGTTTAAGATTTAAAATTGTTTATAATGTTTTTCGGTAATACATACCAAAAGATGATTTTTCTATTGGATTTGGCCCATATTGGTCAAAGTCCACACCAATACCCAATTGATGGCCGTTAAACGATACTCCTGTACGTAATTGCTGAAAACTCCTCGAATGAGTTTTAAACTCATCCCACACAGTTAAAAACTGTCCGTTCAACCAAAGAGAGATTTTTTTATTTATAGGTGTATTTATCTGAAACTGTACAAAGGCTTCGGCATAGCCAGCATCCTTTTGCTCAGAATATGCAATGGAGGGAATAATTACGAATAAAATTCGTGAATTTTTTAGTGTGAGCATTGCAGATAGGCGTTCTGAATATCCAGCAAAACTGTTGTAATATATAGATGGACCAATCGCAATTTTTTTGTTAATATTCCAAAACAGGGTTGGCTGAACACCTATCTCATCAAAGCCTTGGTTTTCATCATCTTTAAATTTCTGAAAGAAGGCCAGAGTATTAATACTAAGAGTGTGGCTCTCATTGATGGCATAACTGGAATATAAAGTGAAATCTGTTTTATCAAGGCCTGAAAGCAGTTCTACTTGTGTAAATTGTGCTTGTAAATAGCCTGAAAGGCCAATTATTAAAAATGATGAAATGATTATTATTTTTTTCATGCTTCAAAATTCCGACTGGAGCACATGAAAAAAAATGAACTAGTTTAAGACTTTTGCGTTCTGTTGACCTTCGTAATGATTTTACTCATAAATTCTGGGGTAATACCAATATAACCCGCTAAATCTTTCTGAGTAATTCTATTGACAATTTTCGGATACTTCTTTTTGAACTGGATATATCTTTCTTCTGCGGTTAAGGATATGCCGTGATTGGAACGCCTTATATAACTTATGAGAGACCTCTGATAAAGCATACGATAAAACTTTTCAAATTTTGGTATTTCTTGAAACAGTAAATCATAATTAGTTCTTGAGATACCTAATAATTCTGAATCCTCAGTAGCTTTAATGAAATAACGTGATGGTTCTTTGGTCATAAAACTGGCCAAGTCTCCAGTCCAGTAATCTTCAATGGCAAACATAGATATGTGAGGTGAGCCATCTACATCCAAGGTATATACTTTTAAGCAGCCTTTGGTTATAAAATACTCGTATTTGGTAATTTCACCAGCTTGCATTAAATACCCCTTCTTTTTCACTTTTACTTCTGTGAGCAAAGAAATATACTTCTGTTTTTCAAGCTCGGTTAAATCTATAAACCTAGTAATATTATTAAGTATTAGTGTATGTGATTCTTTGTAAATCAATTCGGTTTGGTTATGAATGAATTCAATTTAAAGAATTAATATCAAATAACAAACTAGGGCTACATATCGATTGAACGGAGGCCTCTACTTTCTAATTAGGCCACGACAAGTGCAACGTATTTTACCAATTTCTTATTTTTCCTTGATGCCAAAATTTTCCACTTTCAGGGATTTTGTTTAGTAAATTTTTAAAATCATTAGCAACTTCTATCGGTTTTCTTGAGGCCTCATTTCCTCCCATATCAGTTTGTGTCCATCCTGGGTCAAAAGACGAAACAATTATGTTTTGTTTTTTAAGTCTTTTAGCCAGTAGTTTTGTATACATATTTAAGGCAGTCTTTGACATTTTATAGTGTGGTTGAAATTCGTCAAAATTCTTTTCGCTGAACGAGCCCCAATCAGAAGTAACATTGATTATTTGTCCATTTGGATTAAAATTAGAAATCAGTTTTTCCGTTAATTCAATTGTTCCGAACAAATTCACGTTAAACGTCTGTCTTAAATGTTCAAGGTCTATTTTGGATACATTCCAGTTTTCTATTAAAATTCCAGCATTATTGATAAGAAAATCAATCTTTGTCTTTCCTATGATATTAATAAATTCATTTATCGATTTACTCTCGGAAAGATTTAATTTTAAACATTCAAAATTTGGTTTTGAAATTGAGCAATTTCCAGAAGTAGAAGTCCCGATTATTTTTAAGTTATCATTGTTCGTTAGTAGGTCAACTGTTGCAAATCCAATTCCTCTACTGCATCCAGTTATTATTCCAGTTTTCATTTTTGAGTTAGGTTTTTCAATTAACTAAAGACTGTATAGCCAAACATTTTTATTAAACTTGTGCCCAACAACGGGATAAACACCAAGTATATTTCTCTGCTAAAAATTAAAGATAACTCCTACAATACAAATATCACAATAATGTTTCCTTTCTTATCAAACAAAAAATGTAATGGTGGTGGGTTTTGGTGGTGGGTTTTTGCATAAAGGAGTTGCTGCTTAGAATAGATTCTCCACATGACATTATTATTACTGCAATAAATGTGGAGGGTTTTAACTGTACCTTTGTTATTCCGATTTTAATTCCGAATTAATATTTTCAATAAGCGTTTGAATACTTTGTTCAATTCTTTTTGCTCTGTCCAGAGTTGCATTGTTTTCAAACGAAATTGCAGATAAGAGCTTCAGAAACTGTGTATCGGTCTTCAGCTTTGTGAAGTCCTCCTGACTTATCTCAAAAAAAAGTCCGTAGTAGCTTATATTTTGTTTTATATCGAAATTCATTGAAAAATATTCTAATAGCTTATGTTCACTATGAAGAATGTGGAATCTTGAACGTTCCTCCTCATAGGTTTTATAATAAGGATAAAGCATATCATATAAGTATGAAATTTCTTTTCTTAAACTATCATTTTTAATTATTCCAACATCACCAGATTTAAGTAAATCATATCCACCAACTATTGGACTGAAATGAGGTGTAACACGTAATTGAGCTGAATAATAAGATAAGGTATCATTTGGTTCATCTTGAGTGAGTATATAATTCTTGACCACTGAACAAGCATTGTTGATATCCTCCATTAAGCCTATGTCCTCTAAAATTTCTTCTAGGTCGGTTTGAAGATTGCTGCGAATCTCTTTTAAGATTTTTAGTTCAAATTCATTTTCTTTTCGTTGCTCGTTAGCATTATTAATTTGAAGTGCGATTAAAATCCCAATAACTACGAGAATAATTTCTCCAAGTGCGTAAACTAAATATTTGCTAAACTTGTTTTCAGATAGTAGTTTTTGTCTAATTTTTCTAAAAAATTTTATCATTGGCTATTGGTTGGGCATAATGGATGACAATTTAAGAATAAAAAAAGGTTTTAATTTCTGGATTATTGTCCAAATAAAAAAATAATATGGTGGTGGGTTTTGGTGGTGGGTTTTTGCATAAAAATGTATACATTTGCATACTTTTGCAGTGAAATGCAGCTTTGCTTAAAATGGGCAAAACGCTTGTAAATACTGTAAATAAAGCTAAAGGGGATGTAGCTCAGTTGGCTAGAGCGCTTGACTGGCAGTCAAGAGGTCGTCGGTTCGAGCCCGATCTTCTCCACTTAGTAAATCAAAGAGTTACAGAAATGTAACTCTTTTTTATTTTAATTTTGTAACACATTTGTAACACAAATTCGATATTAATTGGAGGAATTACACTTTTATTTTTAAACTTCGATACAAAATGTATTTTAAATTGATTATCTAATAATTATAGATTTAGAGTACAAATAAGGTATAAATCGAGTCATAATATATACCAAAACCTCGTTGTTTCTTATCTTAACACAGATTAATTTTTTATATGTCTCGTAATCTATCCCTTAAACCCTTATTCAAATATTATATGATTAACCTTTTATCTGTCTCTGCTATTGGTATAAAGTTTATTTCTAAATAACCTCCACTCGCATTGTCATCAGTAACTATTTGAGGTTTCCCCTTAATTATTTCAATAGAATTTCGATGGATATGTCCAGTAAAAATGCCTAATAGATTTGGGGCATCAAAAACTTTTCTGTGAAAATTAAGGGTTGTTTGACTATGTCCACTTTCTGGCCACTTGGGACGTCTTTCTAATTCGAAATTGCGATCTGTAAAGGCTCCCCAATTCGGATTTCCACAACCAAAAGAAACATGCTTTCCTGGAGCATACATTGGAATATGAACCAATAAAACCAACGGCATTCCGCTAGCAACCTGTTCTTCAAAAAAGGCCAACTGCTTCTCATTTATCTGATAGGTAGAATTGTCAATGGCCAAGAATCTAATTCCTTTAATATCATAAGCCGCCATTAATGGATTATTACCTTGATACAATGGCAGTAATCGCTTTTCAATCCAAGTATCACGTAAAGACTCCAAAGAGCCTTTCATTCCTTCATAATGCCAATCATGATTCCCAGCGATATAAATGTACGGAATACCCGTTTCCTTCAATTTTAAGAGTACCCACTCTATCGCTGCTTCAGAAGGGAAACTGAAAATATCCCCAATCAATGTGATGAGATCTGCATTCACTTCTTTTGCAAATGCAAGGGTTTCTTCAAAAGCTTCCTCAGGATTCGTATTTTCCCGTGTTATAAAATGTCTCGTTTGGTTATACGCCTTTGCCATTCGACTACTAAACTCTTGATAAGGTATCCCTCGTTCATCATCTTTAAACAAATGGGTGTCGGCTATATGGACTATTTTTATAGCGTCTTTAATTGCCTGGGCATAAAAGAATACGTCTTGCCGATCTAGAGTAACACAGGTCTTAAAAGGATTCTCTGCACTTTTTTTATTTGTATTATCACAAGAATAATTGGTTGCAAGCCCAATTCCCAGAAGGGCAGATGAAGATTTTTTAAAGAATGATCGGCGTTTCATTTGTATTTGAATTTAATTGATATCCAAAAGAATTTTTTATCAAATACGTTTTGCACAATTTTCAAAACATATTTTGAAAAGCAAGTTCAGTGCTTTTTGAGCATTTGTTAATTACTTACCTAAAGTAATGGCTTCGGGAACTTTCTCTAACCCATAGTAGATAGAATCAATACGGTCTGGATAGACTTTTATTACCCTAAAACCAGACGGGGCATCTCCCAAAGGTTTACCCACAGCACAGGTTGTTATGAACTGCATATCTTTATATGACACCTCGTTATTATCATGGAGATGGCCAGCAAAAACAGCATCTACTCCATAATTAGCAAAGAGATCAAGGTATTTCATCCTATTTTCTAAACCGATGTTCGAATAGCCTTCCTCTTCATCAAATTTTGAATTAAAGAAAGGATAATGACAAAATACCACCTTGTGGATGGCGTCCTTAGATTTTTTTAGTTCCCTTTTAACAAAATTAAATTGCTTACGCTCATATTTTAAGAAATTAGTTTTAATCACACTCGAATTAACCCCAATATATTGAGAACCTTTATGTTCAAATGAAAACCATTGGTATTGATAATCTTTCAAATACTGTTTTATACTAAATCGATCTGGTTCATTTTTAACATCATGATTTCCTGGTGTAAGGTAAACAGGAATATCTGAAGCGATTTTAGAGGTAATTCTTTTAAACTCAGCAAGTTGCTCCCTGCTATCCGGTTTATTGATTAAATCGCCTGTAATGACTACAAAGTCAGGTTTTAAACGATTGATATGTTTCACCGTTTCTTCATAAAGTTCGGTTTCTTTTTCAAACCCCTTATTATTTTCAAACATACCAAACTGCGTATCGCTTATTTGGATAAAAAAATAAGGAGCGGTACTATTCTCTTGTTGAGCAATTACAGAAAATGTAATAAATAAGAGGAATATTAAAATTTTATTTTTCATAGAAATTTGATATTATTTTTGCTAATTTCATTTTGAGCCCAATAAGAGTAACGTATAAACAAACTAAACAATGTAATTAACGATATTTTTTATTTTTTTATTCATGACAAGAAATACCATAGCCTCTTACCTCCATAAATCTTCTGGTTGAAATTTAAAGCCTTCTTTCCCATTTACACCCACACCAACTTCAAGGGAATGCCCTTCGTAATCTTCAAAATAATGCACTTCCAATTTATGAGTTCCTTTTTTTAGGCCAATACGCCCCGTGTTTTTAACCGCTCCATGACTTCCATCGTTGTTTACAACTTCCTGACCGTCTATCCAAAGGACGCTACCGTCATCGGACTCCGTGTAAAACTCATAGATGCCATCTTCCGGGACTTGTATGTAACAATCGTACATATATCCAAAATGATCTTCTACAACTGCATTATCCAATAAAAAGTCACTTATCCAACCTTCCTGTAACGGCGATTTATCCTTCATATCTGCCACTTTATTGAACTCACCCTCAAAATATTTAAAATGAACACCATTTTTAACGAGTGATCTCTGCAAAGTAGGGAATAGTTTATTTTTTTTTGCCTTTACCACGCTAATTGCGCTTGGTTCCATACCCGCTTTAAATGATCTCATTTTGATGGTTTTATCCTCTGTAATGGTAAAAGGCCCCTCATATTTTATCGAATGCTTTGTGGGTTCACTTCCATCCAAAGTATAATAAATATCAGCTCCTTTTGTGGCAACACCCATTGCAACTTGACAGGAATCCAGGAAAAAGCCTATGTCATCGGTTACATAAGGTACAGACACCTCTTTATGAGGTGTTAAAGAATAAGGCAGAAAATATTCTACATCGTTCTGTGGAGTATCGGAAAGCTCAAAAGATAAACTTCCACCATTCACGATCTGATGATGGGTTATAAACATCGATTCCAATAACTCACCATTCAAATGTACTTGTTTAATGTAGGGGTTTTTCAAGGGATCCTTGTCTGTTTCTATTTTAAGCAATTTATCATTGCTAAGCTTAAAAACCATTTCTTCAAAACGAGGTGTCGTAAGTATATACTCGTTACTTCCCGGACAGACTGGATAAAATCCAAGGCTACTCATAATATGCCATGCCGACATCTGTCCGCAATCTTCGTTACCCGCAATCCCCTCTGGGGTATTGCTATACATTTCATTTTGGATTTTATTTATGTAGTATTGTGTCTTCCAGGGTTGTCCTAAATAAGAATACAAATAAGCCATATGATGACTGGGTTCGTTTCCATGGGCATACTGCCCAATAAGACCGGTAATATCTACCAGATGGCCGCTCATTTCCTCTTCGGCATTAAACAATTCGTCTAGTGCTTTAACAAACGCTTCCTTGCTGCCAAATAAATTTATCAGTCCGTTTATATCGTGGGGTACAAAAAAGCGATATTGCCACGCTGTGGCTTCGGTCATATCCCTAGAAACTTCATAGGTATTAAAAGGCGTCGTCCAATTACCGTCCTCTTTTTTACCTCTAAAGAACAAGGTATTTCCATCAAACACATTCTTGTACTGTAAAGCCCTTTCAGAATATTTTTCAGCAATATCATCCCTTCCTATATCTGCGGCGAATAGTGAAATACACCAATCGTTATAGGCATATTCTAGTAAACAGGATATAGATTCTCTTTTAAAGTTTGACGGGATGTAGCCCAATTCCCGATACAGGTCATTTCCTTTTCTTGTTGTATTTGAACTTGCAACCATAGCTTCCAAAGCTAGCCTTGCATCGTAACTACGTATACCTTTTCGCCAGGCATCTACAATAACCGAAACCGAATGATATCCAATCATGGTTTCCGTTTCGCTGCTCCATAAGGGCCAAATAGGGAGCTCTCCACTTTGCTTATAGAATGCCAACATGGAATTGATCATTTCATTTACAAAAGCTTCATCTTTCAATGTCATTAATGGGTTCCAGGCCCTAAACGTGTCCCATAAAGACAATGCCGTATAATGATTGTTTTCAGTATCACTATATATTTTATCATCTACCCCTCTGTAATTCCCATCCACATCGCTAATAGTAATCGGAGCAATTAGACTTCTGTATAAAGCCGTATAAAATACTTTCTTATTTTCTTCAGAGTTATCATTAATCTGTATTGTTTGAAGTTCTTCATTCCATTTTTCGGATGCTGCTAAACGATACTTATCAAAATCAAATCCAATGGATTCTGCATTCAGATTCTTTCGGGCACCTTCAATACTTACACCAGAGATAGCAACTTGCGCCTGAATTACATTTTCATTGGTGGCTTCCCAAACAGCTTCCAAGCGAATATCATCTGATGAGAAAGGAAATTCAACTTCAACTATCGCCTGCTTGCTCCAGATTTTGGTTTGTTTCATAGGTTGTGAAAAGCGAATCACAAAAAACAGCTTCTGATTCGAACTCCACCCCTTTGAGAACCGATATCCAGTAATTTCAGATTCACTTATTGAAGCTATTTGAAGCTCTCTTGTTTCATCACCCAGTTCGTGTGTTAAATCGATTACTATCCGAGGATCTGATTTTTCAGAAAACGTATAACGGTGGATACCTGTTCGTTCTGTAACTGTTAATTCACATTTAACTTTTTCCTCATCAAGTGTCACGCTGTAGTAACCAGGTTCAGCATACTCATTACTATGCTGGAAAGGAGTTGGTATCATTTTATTGCTCTCATCCACCAATGAATGGACTTCCTGATTAGTTGGCCTGAATAAGATATCCCCCAGATCAATTGCACCAGTACCACTCAAGTGTGTATGAGAAAACCCGATAATGGATGTGTCACTGTAATGATAGCCCGAACAAGCATCCCAGTTTCCTGTCCTGGTATCTGGGCTTAACTGTACCATTCCAAAAGGCACAGTAGCGCCAGGAAAGGTATGGCCATGAGCTCCAGTTCCTATAAATGGATTGACAAATGATGTTAATTTTTTGTCCTGCTTATGTGAACAGGAAACAAAAACCATGCATAAGACCAGTATCTTCGAAAATTTGATTAATAAACTATCCTTAATATTTTTTTTCACACGTTAAATTTTAATAATTAATAGATTTTATGATAATTATAAAATTGAGAACGTGTGCAACCCTGCCTATGCCGGCTGGCAGGTGCTGCGCCCTCACATTAAAAATTTTAAACATTTCCTTATGTGAAGAACTTTTTATTTGTTAATGTTCGTTTCATGAATAAATTTTTCTACTAATTTTATAAATAACTACTTTTTGGCAATGCCTTCATGTAGAAATGAGTTATTGCATTCTAAATTTGTTTTTCCAACGGTTCTATCTAAAGCTCACGATGTGTACGCACAAGTTTAATTTTGTGTAAATCGTGGACGAATCTCCAAAAGGATATTTGGATTAAACTACAATTCAACGCTTCAAATAACGGATATGTCCTTATCATATGGTTATTGTGGGAATGAGTATAATAAAGATGATGAAAAAATATCATAAAGGCCATCATAAGGCAAAACAACCTCTAAATACATACATAAAAAATGGGCAAAGCATAAAATATACTATGCCCATTTAACTATTAAATTAGCCTTTTATTTCTTTTCTCTCAATTTTAATATCTCTTTTCGAGATCCTTGAGTTATTACCAGCCTTTGTTTTGTTCAATTCCAGATCTATCAATCACCCTATTTGGTATGCGCCATACATGGTGAATACTGGGATCAAATTGAGGTCTTGCAAAGCGTACTTCAATAATTTCGTAGCTCGAGTCCGGATCGTTTTTATCCGCATGATTTCTTCCATGCAAGGGCTGCGCATATACCGCATCGGCATCTCCCCAGCGAACTAGGTCAAAATGACGGTTTGCAAATTCGCCTGCCAACTCTACACGGCGTTCGTGTTTTAAATCGTCCATGGTTGCCCCAGAAATTCCCCCAAGTCCTGCTCTGTTCCTAACCATATTTATTTCGGCATCACCACTTTGTCCCATCATGATTTTTGCTTCAGCCTTCATCAATAAAATTTCGGCATACCTAAGCAATGGAACATCGATGACACATGATGGATTATTACCATTTGGATTAACGGTTGTTCCAACAGGATCGGCATAACCCCAAGCATCCATATATTTATTGAACTGAAATCCAGTTTGTGAGTTTGAAGAAGAGTAACGGCGTGTTTCACCAAACCATTGAAACTCTTGCCCAAACTCTAGAATCGTGGCTTTTTTACGAGCATCACCGGCTTCAAATTCGTTGTACAGTTCCAGTGTAGGCTGGTAATACCCCCATCCGTTATAATCGCCCCAACCTTTGTTTTCGAGCATAATACCAGGTAATTTACTTCCACTTTGTACACCTGAAATAACCGACCAAATGTATTCTTTTCCAAAATCTTGCGCTTCTGTAAATACATTGGCAAAATCTTCCGCAGGATTACCTGTGTTTAGCAAGCCACGACCCGATCCCGAATTGGTTACCTTGTCGCAATATTCAACCACCTTGGCCCATTTAGAACTGTCGTACTGTGCCCAATACATATAGGTTTTTGCTGCATAAGCCAAAGCTGCATCTTTATGCGCCCTACCTAAATCACTATCACCATAGGTAGTAAACAGCGGAAGCAGTTCGGCTGCTTTCTCTAAATCTTCAACAATCTGTTGGTAGTTGTCAATAATACTCGCAGCTCGTGTAAATGTGAGATCGTACTGATTCTCAACTGTAACGATAGGCACCCCTCCATTGGCGCCATTGTCAGCATAGGTATGTGCCACCCAGAAATAACTAAATGCTCTCATGAAGTAGGCTTCTCCAAGTACCCTTTTTTTAAGGTTTTCATCCATATCTATGTCTGGAACATTCTCGAGTATATCATTTGCCTTGCCAATGGTCCTATAACTCCCTTCATACGAATTTCTATAATAACTCTCGTTGCCCCCTAGCGTAAAATATACGGCAGCATCAGCATTGGCGTTTGGCCTTCCGGTAACCATATCATCGGATGCATTAATATACCACATAAAACCACGGGAAAAATATTCCTCATTTGTCATATAAAAATACATGACATTGGAGTAGGCAACGGCATCGTCGCCCGTTTGCCAGTAATTTCCAGAGGTTGCACCTCCTAAGGGAGTTAGGTCCGTAAAGTTACTTGAGCAACCTAACATAAGCATAACCATAATAATGGCTATATAGTTTTTTAATTTTAAATATCTCATTTCTTTTAAATTTTATAAGTTATTCAACATACTTATTTTTAATGACTAGAACGTAAGCGAAAGCCCAACAGAGTACACTTTTGAAACAGGATACCCACTAACATCTAACCCAATGCCACCAACTTCGGGGTCGATTCCCGAGTAATTAGTAATTGTAAACAAGTTTTCACCTGAAAGGTATGCTCTTAAACTCGCACCTTTCATAACATGATCGAAGACACTTTTTGGCAATGTATAGCCCAAAGTGATGTTTTTTAACCTAAGATACGAACCATCTTCCAAGTACCAGGTAGAATTAGTGCCAAAGTTTCTATTATTATCCAACGTTGATAATCTCGGTATATCGGTATTTTGGTTGCTTGGTGTCCAGGCATTCAAAATTCGGTTATCGCGGTTGTAGGTTTGCTCATTCATCGCATAGGTGGAATACTTAGCACCATTAAACAGATTTATATCTTCAACCCCTTGGAAAAAAACGAATAAATCAAAGTTTTTGTATTCCAAATTAGCATTTACTGCATAGGTAATCTTGGGGAATGCATTGCCATGGTATACCCTATCGTCATCTGATATGACCCCATCATCGTTTGTATCCGTGAATTTAAAATCACCTGGTACCGCGTTGGGTTGAATAAGGTTACCGTCTTTTTGGTGACTATCAATTTCTGCCTGGTTATTAAAGATGCCTTCCCAAGGAACTAAGTAGTATGAATATAAAGGCTGTCCAGCTTCAGACCGAAAAGGGCGTAGTGATGACCGTACATCATCACTGTGAGAAATATTATCGCTGGTGTATCCACCTAAATCGATTAATTCATTTTTTATAGAACTCAGGTTCATCCCTACCGAGTATTTTAATGCCTTATCAAAATTTCTGTAATTCACACTAAATTCATATCCAACATTCTCAACCGTACCAACATTAGATGGAGGCCCATTGGAAACACCAGTATGTGTATTTGGTGCATTGATAAGAATCATGTCTTTGGTGGTTTTCTTAAAGTAATCGGCAGTAAGCTCCAATTTTCCTTTGAATAAACTAGCATCTAAACCAAAATCGGTAGTTTCAGAAGTTTCCCATTTTAAATTTGGATTGGATTGTGAATTTATAAAATAGGCTTGGACCCGTTCAGCATCACGACCAAGATACACGCTTCTTGTCGAACTTATAGGTATATTGAATGCATAACTGTTTACCGAACGGATGTTACCTATTTGTCCCCACGAAGCGCGAAGTTTTAGGTTACTCAGCCAGTCCACATTTTCCATAAAGGACTCTGACGAAATTCGCCAAGCTCCAGAAACGGATGGAAATACATCTTTACGGCTACCACTTACTAATTTCGAGGTCTCATCTTGACGGATACTTGCCGCTATGTAGTATTTGTTATCAAAATTATATCTAACCCGACCTATGGCAGAGGTTAGTGCTTCCTCATAAGCACTACTTCCCCAACTTGTAATATCTCTAGCATTTCTTAAATACTGGTACCAGGATTCTTCTCTAAGAAAGTCTTGAGCCTCCACAGAACTACTTTCAAAATTAGTGTATTGAGCCGAATATACAGCGGTTAAATCTAAATGGTGCTTCCCAAAATTTTTCTCATAGCTTATTTGGTTATCCCAGTTCCATATGTACCTTTCTGTCCAAGATTGATCCAGATAGTTCTGTAACGTACGTCGACCAGACTCAGGAATTTGTGGGGTAAAGGTCTTATTTTCTTGTTTTAACAAATCTATTGAAAACGCGGACCTAAACTTTAATCCCTCTATAATATTATAATTTAAGAATGCATTAGCATTAATTTGAGTGGATGGGTTATCCACAGTGGGACGCAATAATAGAGCAACAGGGTTATACACGTCCCCATAGGCTCCGGCAAAAGCAGAGCCTTCTGGTGCTACCCCGTGGAAATTACCAAATTCGTCGTAAACTGGTGCGGCAGATGGCATATACATGGCATTAATAATGGCTCCAGAATAACTGGAAGACGTATTAACGCCGTTTCCGTCGGTACGCGTGATATTTACATTTTCGCCTATGGTTATCTTATCTGAAATATTGAAATCGCCCTTAAGCCTTAAAATAAGTCTTTTGGAACTCGTTCCAACCAAAGTACCTTCCCTGTCTTGAAAGTTAAAGGAGGTCATATAATTGCCCTTATCATTTCCGCCAGAAAAGGTTACGCTTGCATTTGTAAATAAAGCATCCCTAAAAATGGCGTCAATCCAATTCGTGCGGTTTATTGCTCCCCAAGGGTTTTGTACTGGATCGTGTGCAGGTAATCTACCTACACCTGCATTGTCTGTTGCTTGGTTGTACGCGGCACTTTGCTCTTGTGCGGTTAAAGGGGTAGGTAAATTACTTGCAATGTAGAATCCAGATGAAATTTCAACATTCACCCTTGGTTTTCCAGATTTACCGCTTTTGGTGGTTACCACAATAACACCTGATGCTGCTTGTGCCCCATAAATTGCTGCCGCTGCCGCGTCTTTTAAAATACTCACTGACTCAATGTCATTTGGATTTATAGGGCCTCCATAATAAGGCATTCCATCTACTACGAAAAGTGGAGTTTCATTACTTAAAGTACCAATCCCTCGTATCACTACTGATGGACTTGAAACAGGTGAACCACCATTTTGAACTACGGTCACACCAGCGACATTACCTTGTAGGAAATCGGATATTGAAAGCGAAGGTCGGCTATTGATTTTGTCTAATCCAGAAACTGTTGCGATTGAAGATGATAAATCTGCTTTTTTGGCAGTACCATACCCAATTACCACAACCTGTTCTAAACCAACAAGATCTTCCAACAAAGTAATGTTGATAGTTGATTGCGAGCCAATCGCTATTTCTTGGGTTTGCATACCGACATAAGAAAAGACCAGAACATCATTTGCGCTTATTTCAATAATTGTGTAATTGCCATCAAAATCGGTTACAACACCTTTATCTGTACCTTTTACCGATATAGTAACTCCTGGAATGGGGGCACCATTTCGGTCAACAACTTGACCAGAAACCTCGGTAATTTGTATATTATCATCAATAGGGGTTACCTTTTCACTAATAATAATGGCATTACTCTCAGATAATTCGAAATTAAAATTGGCAAGCGTTAGCGCTTTTTTCAATAAATCCTCTACCAAAATTTCCCCTTTTTCCAGTTTCACTTTGGGTGCATTTACAAACAATTTTTTAGGATAGATAAAATCATAATTCGTTTGTCTTTGAATGATTTTAAAGACCTGTCTAATAGTTGCATCTTGATCATTCTCTATCATAACTTTCTGCTGGGAGAATACGTTTTCTCCATTAAAACTAAATACAGCAGTACAAAATAATAAAATGAAAGTCTTCATAATTGAAGTTAGCAGCCGTTTTGTAAAAAAACGGACATAGGTTAGTTTAATTTTCATAAGTTTGCAATGTGTTAGTTAAACAATTAATTAATACGTCTAAAAGGGGCGAAGTTTTGACTCTGGAAATTTCACTACTTCGCTTCCTTATATTTTTACTAAATTACTTCTGGATTAAACGGTAAAGCACTTAACCCGAAAAATCTAATCTATTATTTTAAAATCACATTTTTACCGCTGATAGTATAGTCCGTTATAGTGCCAAAGTTTTTAACACTTGATAAGACGGTTTCTATATCTCTATTTTTTCTTAAAACACCAATAAATTGTTCATCCTTAACTTCATCATTCATAAAAATAACTTCCATATCGTACCATCTGGACATCACTTTCATAATCTCCTGAAGGGATTTGGAATCGAAAACGAACACGCCATCTTTCCATGAAATTTCATTATAAACATCTACAGTCTTAATAGCAATATTGTTATTATCCTTATCTAAAATAGATTGTTGATTTGGAATCAACTTTTGCTGATTATCATTAACCTTAACCATTACAACACCTTCAACCAAGGTTGTATGAATCGTTGTTTCATCTTTATAGGCTTTTAGATTAAACTTTGTCCCTAAAACCTCTATATCTTGGTTCTGATTATGAACTATAAATTTTACGCCGTTATTTTGTGAACTTGGACTCACTTCAAAATAAGCTTCACCGTAAATTAGTTCAACCTTACGACTTTTTGTAGCCTCAAAAACAACAGGATATTTAATTTGTGATTCTGAGTTCAACCATACTTTTGTGCCATCCGAAAGGTCTAATTGATATTGTCCCCCTCTTGGCACCGTTAAATAGTTGTATTCAACACTATTCTTATTGGGATTTTCCTTATTGTAAACCAGTAATTCTCCAACGTTCCTAGCATCTTCATTTTGGAATGATATATCTTTTCCTATTGGTATATTAGTGCCGTCATGTAATGTTAATATAGCCTTACTGGAGCCAGTTTGAATTATCTCTGTGTTAATTATAGGGTAATCATCAACGGTAGTATCGTTAGATTTATTAATTATGTTCAGTCGAAACAGATAGCCATTTATAAGTATTAAAATTAATACTGCTGCTGCATACCGGATTATTTTTCTTTTATAAAATGGTATTGGTTTAATTTTATGCTTGGATCTTATCTTTTTCTTGACCATCTCCCATGCAGCTTCGATATCTAATTCTAATATCTCGTGAGCATCTTGACCTTCGTTCTTAAGTTGAAGCAACAGCTCGTATAACATCAAATTTTCATTTGACTTTTTTATCCAGTTTTGAAAAATACTTTCTTCTTCTTTTGATAGCTTATTTCTAAGTTTTTTTAATATAATTTCCTTTATTTTCACCTTTTTCTATTATTGAATAAACTTTCCTTTTATTAGTACGACCAAAAAAGTGAAAATAGGGTGATGATTTTTTATAAATAATTTTAAAATTCCTTTATTAAACCAAAAGCAGGGTTTTGAGTTTAAAAAAGGGAAGATCTCCAACCTTCCCTTTTCTTAACTAACTCAAACATTGAGTTAAACACTTAAACTAACTACTTAATAATCAAAATTTTAATATTCGCTTTTCACCTTAAACTTACTAATAGCAAGGCCATAGTCAATATTTCCTCCTTAATAATAATTCTTCAATATTCTTAACATCTTCATCTTTGAATGATGTATTTTTTATTGTTGAAGTATTGATAACATATTGTAATGATCAAAATGCCTTACTTGAACTAGTTTGAATTAGATCCGTTTATTTTTAAGATCAAAAAAATGAAATTTGGGTGATGCATTTTTAAATTTTTTTTAAGATTTCTTTATTAATGCAAAAACGAGGGTCAAATATATTCCTTTTAATGATTGTCTTAGGGTTCTAAAAGCTTTCTTCATTTGTGTTTTAACAGTATTGACTGAAACACCTAAAACTTCGGCCACTTCCTTATACTTTAAGCCGTCTAAAACGCACAGTAAAAAGATTCTTTTGCAGTTTTTTGGGAGCTTATCTAATTGTTTGTATAGTTCTATTTTATTTTTAAGTGCCTCTAACTCTTGAACCTCTGTGTTTTGATCGGTATAGAAAAGACTGTCTTTGGAAATAAATTGTTGGTATCCTCGCTGTTTCTTTTTGAACTGGATTTTTTTTATGCTAGCATTTCTCACAGAAATCCTCAAGTAGCCCTTAATATTGTCTATTTCATTAAGTTTATTTTGTTCTATTATTTTAACAAAAACATCCTGAACGACATCTTCAGATTCATTTATATCTTTCAGATAATAATAAGCACATATACATAAATCCTTATAATTTTCATTAAATATGTTTTTTATTCTATCCAAAATATTTTTTTTAAAAATTCAATATATCAAATTTATTAGAAAAAAATATTTAATAGACAAAACTGTAAAAGCCATAAAAAAAACACTTTACTTATCCCAATGTGTCACCTTAAGTATTTTTTCAAAGATCTCATTATTCTCATAAATACCAACAAATTCTTCGGACCCAGGGCCATAAGCAAATACAGGTATTAAAGTAGCTGAATGACCTCCAGTTGAAAAAGTTGGGCTTATTTCGCGATAATCACTTGATACACTACCATCTTCTTTTTTCCTTTTCTTAGCCGCCAATGTAAACCCTCCCGTTTCGTGATCGGAGGTTACAACAACCAATGTATTGCCATCTTTTTCAGCAAAGTCTAATACCTTACCAATCACATTATCAAAATCAATTAATTCTGAAATTAAATAAGGCGCATCATTACTGTGCCCTCCCCAATCAATTTGCGAGCCTTCACTCATTAAAAAAAACCCTAAATTATCTTTACTTAAAAATTCAATACCTAGCTCAGTAGCTTTTGATAGAAAATCACCTCTTCCATCTTCCATCTTTGGCATTTTATATTCTGCTAATAAGAAACCTACTTTTTGTGAAAAAGCGATTTGGGAGAAATCACTCAAGTTATCTGTATAAATGGTGAAATGATTGCGTCTAAATTCTTCTAACAAATTTTGTTTATCACTACGTTTTGTAAAAAAGTTTAAACCACCACCTGCAAAAAAGTCTATTTCAGACTTATGTAATTGTAAGGCAATATCTTCTTCTTGACCTCTGTCAAAAACATGAGCATAGAAACTAGCGGGGGTTGCATGAGTTATTGAACTAGTAGCAATAACACCTGTTTTAATATTTTTTGTCGATGCAATTTCAACTATATTTTGAAGGTCTTTTTTTTCAACGTCAACACCAATTGCAGAATTATATGTTTTAACTCCACAAGCAAAAGCCGTGGCTCCAGCTGCTGAATCAGTCACATCTTCTTCAGCTGAAGAAGTTTTTATTAATCCAATATTTTGAAATCGTTTGTAGTTTGGCATAGACTCTTTAAAATAAAAAGCAGAAGATATTTGAGATAATCCAGTACCGTCACTAATTAAGAAAATAACATTTTTTGGAGTCTTTATAATTGTTTTGTTGTTTTCAATATTTGCTTGATTACAACAAGATAACCCAATGGCAATAAAAGAAATAGTAATTTTTGTTAATAATTTCATGGTCTTAAAAGATAAATTTAATAGTTTCTATATAACCCAATTAGGTATTTTAACTGCAACACATGTTTAGGAAATATTTGAAGACTTAGACATATGATTTAAATTCTAGTTAACGTCAAACATTTCCCTAATAAATTACCTAAGTTCGATAAGATTAATATTTAGTGGTGTTACAATAGTAAAAAGATGGATTTTTAATAATTAAAAACTGTGAAATTCAATTTTTCAAACTAAAATGTCCTTGATCTTTTATCAATAAGACCCAAAATCTATACTTAGGGTGATATTTTTGAGACATTTTTTAAATGAGAGTAATTTAGAAATGTTTTTAAATTAGGCTGAAGAATGTCATGTTGCTAATATTATGTTTTAGTTTTTTGTTGAATAATAAAGGTTACTTTTTTTTAATGAAAGTAATTTATACTAATATTCAGTCGGTTATACTTTTGAGGCGCAAATAAGATACATAATAGTCCTCATATTACTAAATATGTTATTTACTTAATAAATAACCTTTCAATATTTTCTTCTGGTATTTCTTCGGCTTTTTGTATTTTTTTTATGATTTGCAAATACTTCTTAGTAGGTTTTCCTGAATAAGTCTTCTTAAAATGTTTTGTATAAAGTTGATGATAAAGGTTGTCAAGTTCAAAAAAGCCTCCATAAACCTTATCCCATAACCTGTATTTTTTACTTTTTGTTTGGCTTTCATACATACCACTTGGCAAGTTCGAACGGTGCATAAACCTTTCACTGATGAGGTGAAGTTTTCGACATCTTTTATGTGTAAATGGACAGATGAAAAACCAAACATAGCCAATGCCCAAATTTGATGGTATTGAAGTCAATTTAATATTATAGTTATAATCTGTTCCATTACATTTATAATCCAAAGTTAGCAGATTGTCTTGATTTAATATAACAGTGATACTTCCTGTTTTTTCACCCCTAAAACTCCATGTTATCGTTCCTCTTTTATAGGTTCCCTCTTCCAAATAGTTCCATTTTTTCAAATCAGAAATGGATATAGATTTTACCTCATCGAATAGAAATGGATAGCTTGAATATCTCCCCATTGTTTTAACCTAAATCATTAAGGAACTTTAATCAAAACTGAAAGGCTCTCCATCCTTTGAATGTACTGTTTCAACTTTTGGGAATACATAGGGCATAAGCCTACATATCACATTTGCCCTCTCTTTTGGGTCTAGTTCATCCAGAGTTTCAGGCATTTTTTTGATTTCATTTTGGATGATGCTTTTAAGGTTGTTCCTTAAATCATTGGTCAATATTTTTTCTTTTATGTTCATTATTATTCTTATTTGTTAAACTGCTCTTTTTATGTTCTGATATAATGTATCGTTAAGTTTTTTTATTTCATAAGTTGGGACTGCTCTTATTTGTTCTTTAAAAACTTCATCCATGATTTCAATGGTTTGCTGCAGGTGTTCGGATTTTACAATAACTGAATCGTGTATCGTGAAAGGTATTATCCCATGTTTTACAAGTTCCTTTGCCAAACAGTCAATAAACAAATAGCTTTCAATTCGCTGTAAGTAGATAGGGAGGATTCTGTGTTCTTTTTTCTTTAGAATCTTTACAGTTTCATAGACGAATGGATAGACACTTGCAAATACCTTTTTGTCTTTTTCATAGGGAATTGTTTTCCTGTAACCAGAATAGAATTCATTTCTTGAAAAGAGAACCTTGAACATAATATCCTTGACTTTATTTCTTGTAATCTCTCCTGAATATCTTATAACAAACTCATCATACAGAGTACCGTTAAAGACTGAATCGTAGAAGTCTCTTAATTTCACCATTGTCGATTTTTCTTGGTTTTGGTGAAATAATAAAACCTTTCTAATTACTTTAATACCAAAGGTTTGTAATAGTTTTTCTTTATGTAAATAACAACATAAGGTATCCCTGTTGTTTATTATATTATCTATCAATATACCTAACAAGAAAGGTTGAGAGTTCTTAATATCTATACTTACATAATCTCCTAATATAAATTGCCTTAAACTACTTTTTAAATTGGTCAGATTTGTATCAAGTCTGTTATTTGTTTTGTTCCTTTTAAAATATCTAAAACGCTTGTCCTCCATGTGGTTAAGTGAAGTTAAATAAGATAGTTTTTGAGCTTCATTTGAGTTGTTTAGAACCCATTTATTTGCTTCTGGATAGTCCAGCTCCATCTTCATAAATTCGTCCCTCATAACCTTTAAATGAGGCTCTAATCTGTTATAATGAGCCTTCCTTTTATAAAGATTATTTACAATTCTCTTGTATAATTTAATGTCTGTTGGGAGTTCAAATTTTGATATCCCAACTATGAACTTTGGATTCAACTTATACTTTAATGATTTAATTCCCGATGAATAACTTTTGTCACTGATTATAAATTCACCATTTTCCATTATTTTGATGTATCTATCTATATTGCTTATAGTTATGCTTCTCAAAAATGTTCTGTTAAGTGAAAAATATGCTTCGTTCTTGTATTGTATCTGCATGACAGTCAAATGATGAATTACATAATAGAAATAAACTCTTTGATACTTAAAGTTAGGAGGGTACTCCCTTAGATATTTATCCAATTCACTAACTAACAATTCAGGCAAATACAAGATTATAGGCTTGCTTACCCTCATGACTCAAAATAATATGAGTTGATTGGGCTTTGGGATCAAATTAGGATCTGCCGTATATTCATTTACATACGGATACCCAGTCACTGAACATTTACGTTTTCTAATAACTGCAATTCGTCCTTGTTCCAAAAGATTATCTAAATGCCTACATATATTTTCACGCATAATACCCATATAAACATCAAGCTCTTTAATAGTCATAGGTTTAACCCTGAAAGCGTTTAAAACCCTTTGTAACTGTGCCTTAAATATCGTATCTTGCCCTTGTCTTTTATTTGGGCTGTTTTCATGGTTTTCCATTATTTCAGCCCTTTTTTATTGTTATACAAATACGCTTCTGCTTCCTGCTCAATTTCAGCGTTTGACTTTTTACGCCCCTCTTTAAGGTACTCCATTAGTTCGGTACTGGAAAAATACAGGCGTTTGCTTCTTTTCATTACAGGTAATTCACCTTTGCTTACTTTGCTGTAAATGGTAGGCATCGTAAGGTTTAAGAATTGTGCAGCTTCCTGAACAGTTAAGAGTTGTTCTAGCTGTTCGGTGGGAGGTTTACTTTCCTGCGTATTGTTTTTTAAACAAGAATTAACGCAATCAATAATTACCGTTTGCAAGTCCTCAATCGGTAATGAAATAAATACTGTTTTGTTCATATTAAATATATTTTAATACAAACAAATAGCTATTTACAGGCTCTATTTTCCCAGTTTTCCACTTTGGGAATATTGGGAAAGTATTGCTTTAATATCTAATTCAACTTTATTGTCTTCAATCCTTTTGTACTGCTTCCTGAATTCACTTGCATCTTTTGAAAGGTTCAGCCCTTTTACTTTCTGATTCAGTAAATCTTTGTAAACGGTATCCTTAAAATGCTTTATTAAGGGTTTGGGTTTATGGTTCTTTAACACCTTAATCCACAAAGGAAATATTCCTTTTGCTTTGCCTATGTAATTATTTATTGCATCAATTACAGGTGTTTGTAATTCGTTTAAAATTTTCAAACAAGCTTCAGCATGTGCAGGATTATAAAAAAGTTCTTCAAACGTTTTCGGGGTTTCCTGTTCAGAGTGTACCCTTGCGTTTTGTTGAGGGGATAAGGCTTTTAATTCGCTTTCCCAGTATTCCAGTTGTTCGGTAAGTTCAGCCCTTATGCTTTCAGCTGCCTTTTGTTCTATTTCGGTTTGGTAATCGTATTCAATCAAAACAGCTTTTATGAGGTCAATATATCCCTGTATTATTTTTGTTCGTTTGATACCAAAATGTTTTTCAGCTTCGGTTTTCCACTTAGGGAAATGGTCGGGTAATTCCTGAATAATATTTGCAACTTGGAAAGGCTCGGTATTCTGTATTCGCTTTTTTAAACCATTTACCAATAAAGGGTAATGCTTTTCTGCTAATTCAGGGTTGTTGCATAACCACTTAACCCATCCATCAATGTTTTCAGTTTTGATATATTCCTTTTCCCTTTGATAGTCTTTGTAGATTTCAGCCTGTTGTTCGGGGTTGGCGTTGTAGTATTCAAATAATTCATCTTTTTTAAGCCATTTTTCAAAGTCTTTGTCCATTATCTATAATGCTTTAAGGTATTACATACCCAGTTTAATTTAATTGGCTGCTGTTCGTTTATCTTCTATATTCCAAGTATTGGGGTTTATCCATAAATATTTCCGTTAATTCCTTAATTTCCGAAATTCTTTTTAATTGGCTTGTTTAAATCCTGTTGTTAATACATCAGTTTGGGCTTGTATTTGCTCATTTTCAAAGCTATCTAAATAGTTTTGGGTAACCCTTATATCGCTATGTCCTAACAAATCACTAATCATTTGAATATTTGCGCCTGAACGTTTAAGTACCGTGGCGAAGCTGTGCCTAGCATAGTAGGTTGTTACATTCTTATCTATACCAACTTCACTAGCTATTTGTTTTATGTATTTGTTAATTGTTTTGGTCAATTGCTTATAGGTTGCCATTTCTTTTTGAGTTGACATCCCTTTTTTTAGGTGAGGAAAAATATAAGCCTCATTATCAATTGATGGTTGCCCCCACTTTTTTATAACTTCCAAAGCCTGCATTTTTAATGCAACCGTAATAGGTTTTTCGTCTTTCTTGCTTCTTTTGGTTTTTTCTCTTTTATAGGTAAGGATTTTGTTATCAATGTTCTTCCATGTGAGAAAACAGAAATCTTTTACATTCATACCATTACACAAATAAAAGAATATCCAATAATCCTTTGCCATTTCCTTTATGCTACCAACCTCTGCAGAGTAATTGTATATTTTGACAATTTCGTCTGTTGTTAAAGCTTTTTTAATGTTTCGGCTTGTTGGTATTGAATATTTATTTTTCCCCTCTCCAAACGGATAAATACTCTTATCTAGGTTTTGCATATTATAAATAGCCCTTAAACTTCTTAGGTAGATACCGATTGTAGATTTGCTTTTCCCTTGACTTAGCATTGACGATTCATACCTTTCTAAAAAATCTTTGTTTATATCGGCAAATGTCAAATCAGGCTTGAATGCTTCAAGGCTTTTTAAAGCATATTCATAGCTTATAGCAGTACTTAGTCGCTTTTCAGTTTTTAGGGACTGGATACGCTTTTCAAAGGCATAAGAAACACTGTCTTTTATATTTCTATTTTCCAAATATTGTTCTTCAAATAATTGAAAAGTGAAAATAGTCATGCCTTCTATTATTTTTGAGGCTTTATCCAAATAGTAGGTTAGTTTTAAGAAAGACTCTTTTTGTTTATCGGTCTTTCTTTTGCCAAACATTATTTGCTCAAACTCATTGGGCTCAAAATACAGCCCAGTTGAGAAATACTTTCTTTTTCTATTATAGGTGATTTTAATTTTTGCTGAACATTTACCGTTTTTATTTGGCCTTAATGTATCTAAATAGATAATTGCGTCTGCTTTTTTCATTATTTGTAACACATTTGTAACACAAATGTAACTAAACAACACAAAATAAACAGCTATTTAACTTGAATAATAATTCAATAAAGGCCTTAAATAATTCGTTTTATTTCAGTTTTATTGAGCTTTATTTATTGTTTGATTTGCATTAAAGACTTGACTGGCAGTCAAGAGGTCGTCGGTTCGAGCCCGATCTTCTCCACATGAACCACTGCGACAGCGGTGGTTTTTTTTATTCTAAAACGGGCGAGAAGCCTGTCCTGAGCGCGTGCCATTGAAAATGGAGCACGCAGACGAAGGGAGCCCGATCTTCTCCACATGAGCCACTGCGACAGCAGTGGTTTTTTTTTGATCTAAAACGGGCGAGAAGCCTGTCCTGAGCGCGTGCCATTGAAAAGGGAGCACGCAGACGAAGGGAGCCCGATCTTCTCCACATGAGCCACTGCCACAGCAGTGGTTTTTTTATTCTAAATCAGGCGAGTTTACCTGCCTATGGTAGGAAGCCTATCCTGAGAGGAGCCAGCCGAAAAATGGAGAGCGTTTACCCTGAGCGCAGTCAAAGTGAAGAGCGTACGATTTCTTCACCGCACGATAAAACGTTTTACAAATGAATCAAGCCGCCCGGTCCTAAGTCATATAACACTTATATCATTTACGCTTTAATTGCAGTGACGCGTCATTAATTTCAAAATCATTGTTAGTTATAAGTTCAAGGATCTCTGCTCCGGCCAAAATCGCAGGGCCATAGCCATGAGCGGCAAAGATATGGATAGGCCGATTATAATAGAATGCAGGATCGAAAGCCATACCCGTACCCACACATGTCCCCTCAACCTGCCCTTTTTCGTTCACTTTGGTTGCTACGGCATTCCAGGCCAAAAGAACCGCAGGCGAATAGGCCGTCTTATCAATAAACCCCCTGTTAATGGCGCGTGCCATGGCATAGGTATATATTGCGGTTGCGGAGGTTTCCAAATAACTATCGTTACGATCAATGAGCTGATGCCAGAATCCTGTCTGGTCCTGATACGCAGTCAATCCAGCGACATGTAATTGTAACTGCTTTAATACGGCAGCGTATCCGGAATGTGTTTCCGGAAGCACATCCAATAACTCTACGATTGCCATTATGGCCCAACCATTGGCACGGGCCCAATGGTATTGCGGGTGTACCTCCATGTCTTCACACCAGCCATGCATGTATAGGCCCTTTTCCTTTTTGAACATTCGGTTGGAAAACTGGATGACCTGTTTCACAGCATCGTCATAGTATTTTTTTTCGCCTGTAAGTTTTCCCATTTGTGCCAGTGCCGGAACACTCATAAATAAATCATCAAGCCAGAGGGTATTCGGATGCGGACGATTCCGGGCCAGGGTGCCATCGCTTAAGCGAAATTGTTTAGCACTAATGTAATCAATAAAATTATCGATATAGGGCCTTAATTGATCTCCCATTCCCATTCGGTTGAGTTTTATCATGGCGGCACAAATAGCTCCTGCATCATCCAGCGCTCCCGGATGGATGACAGAATGAACCGGAGAATCTTTGGCTTCATTAGTTGCATTATGTTGTTTAAAGTAGTTTGCCAGATGCGCAATTAAGCTCAACCGCTCTTGGGTATAATTTGTATAATTGTCATTTCCGGTTGCTTTGGCGGCATGAAGCATACCTGCATAGGTTACCCCCCATTCGTAACTGGTGAGTCTGAAGAGACCTTCAGCGAAAACAGCATGACTATTCAGTGTTTCAGGATTGCTCCATACCTCCTTTGTTCTGCTGTCCATGAGTTTTGCCGGTGTGGCTTCGTCAAGAAAGGTATATATGCGATGAATAGCTGCTTTAACACTTTCGGCTGTTGGTGCATCATAAAGTGTGGGGTAGTCGGGTTCCATGAGATGTAAAGGCTTTGTCACATCGTTAATGGGTTTATCCTGAGAGAAGGTCAGTTGCACTGTTAAGGCCAGTACCATTAAAATGATGCATTTTGACAATGTATTAATTGGGTAAAGCGGTGTTTTCATTGTGAATCGGTTTGAGTTATGCATAGTAAAGTATCAAAATAAAGTGTAATGATTTGTAAAACAGGAAGCCATAAGACTGATATCAAAACCTTATGTGCGCTATTCGATGGTCATTTTATGATGAAAAGGAGTAAATCCTGTTATGTAAACATGTACGCCATCGGTGCGTAAACTGCCCTGATGATAGGTGTACTGCTCGCTGTCTAATCTGTTAACGTTTAAATGCTCCAGTTTCCCTGGTCCCACTTTAATGCTGTCTGCGCCTGCCGAAGCTATACCATAATCCGATTGCAATAAAAAGTTTCCATCGGCATCCTTTTCTGCTCCCGAAAAGTTGCTTCCTTCTTTAAAGCACATTTCTATAGTCACCTCGATATTCGGAGGGCCGTCTACTTTAAAATCTAAATCTAATGTCCCATGGTCTTCGGTAATTTCTATAATGGTAAGTTGTTGTTTTAGATCGCTGATTCTTCTGGATTTGAAATCCATCTTATTCCAGAATCGCCGGTCTAAAGACTCTGATAATTCATAATCTCCATCTTCCCTGAGATGTTTTTGTTCAAGTGGTTGATAATAATGGGCTTCTTTAGTTTCGTTTAAAATGTATGTGTTCCCTTGTTTTTTTATACCGTCACTACTGAAATACCCCATTCTAAAAAATGATGTTGACAGGCGCATGTATTTTAATATGGCATCGCCTTTCCTGTACATTAAAAAGTTTGGATTGGATGATCGCCCCGAAACAATCCTGATGGGTTTATCATTGCCTCCAAAAAGCGTAATGGACGTATCGCCGCGTCTTATTCGTGCTAAATTTGACAGTGCAAAAAACAGTTCATAATCCGTAATGGGTTCAGGCTTAACCGTTATTTCCTGCTGAAGCATTTCATTTTCCATTAATAGCACCAGATCCCTGGATAGTATACTTTTCTTAAAGTCCGGCAGATTCTCAATAAATCTTACCATGTAGGCGAATAAGGGATTCTTTTTATAAATGGCCATATAGCGATACTGCAGATAAAATTTCGTTACCGTTCCGGTCATGAACTGATCCTGTCTTCTGGAATCCACTGATACCACATCGCCATTCGGTTCTGTATGATAATAGTAGGTTTCCAGGTTCTTACTTACTTTTTCGAGTAACTCCGGTTTATTTAGTAGTCTGGCCATTGTTATCAAAGCTTTGTTTATAACAGCCGAATAGACGCCACTGCGTTCGGAGTAATGCCCGTCTGCGTTCAAATAAACACCTTCGGCCAGCCACTGGTCAATTCGTTGTATATATTTAGGATGGGGATAGAGGGCATTTATATTGGCTAATGCGGCAGAAACCACCCATCTGTGATTTGGGGTATGCACCCCGCCTGTAACCATGGCCTCTCCGGCATTCAGAATAAAGGTTTTAAATTTATCTTCCAAAACCTGCAGTTCCTTATTCTTACTCGACCTTAACACCGCGGCCGAGGCACACATATATTCCAAAATAAATCCGGTATCGGGTGGCGATTGTCTGTTACCTCCGGCATCTAAAGTGCCATTGTCGTATTGTACCCGTAGCATGGCATCCAGAGATCGGTCGATGCGCTTGGCCACGGCTTCAGACTTGTAAAACTGGGACATATTATGGCATAAGGAGGCCACCATAATTGAAATCTCAGAACCTAAACCCCTAAAAATACTCAGTTTATGAACCCGGTCAAGGTCGTCTGTTTTTAATATGTCCGCTACTCGAATATCGTTGTTTTGAACGAACTTCTTTATCAATTCTTTATCTGAAATCATCGCATCATTAGGGTCTGAAATAGACCTGGCAAATGTCAAATTAGGTGTTAAAACACCTAATAGTGATAAACCTCCCAGTTTAATGAATTCGTCTCGGCTCAATTTAGTTCTCATAGTGCTCTAATTATTTAAATCAATTTTCAATGGGTTGCTTTAATATCCGCGATCTGATCTCGAATAGTGCTCCCCAGGTTTTGTATAATTTCCATTCCACCCAGACGGTCTTTATGAATATCCATCATATCGTATAACTTTGGATTAAGACTTTTATCTGCCCGGAATGCGGCTAAATTGTAAGTTGTAGAAAATGATTCTTCCGCTGCTCCGGAAAAATTTGAAATCATCCGTGATTCCTTGTGCTGTGATGGTATCACGCTATAATAGTTGGCAAGTTGTGAAATCAGATCGTTACTGATTTGCTGGTTTTGTTCCGAGTACATATTTAGAAATTTTATTTGGGCATAATACTCGTGTAAATTGCCTTTTAGCGTATTAGAATCCAGTAAGCTTAAAAGATCAGACATGATCAATTCTTTATAGGCATTGTCTGAGAAATGAATCACTGGTGTAAAACATGCAAATCGAAAGGCCATACCCATAATAGAATCATTTTCAATGACAGTATCCGGGTTGGCATGGGCCTGAAACAGCAATTCTGACGAATACAGAAAAAGGGTCTTTTCGGTTTGATAAACATGATTAAAGTAGATACTGTCCTGTTTGATTTCCTCCACTAAATTTTCAAGCAGGGTGATGCAACGCGACAGGTCTTTTTTTCCTTCGTTCCAGTTGTTAACGCTCAGGGCAATTAATATACCGATAACTACCAGGATAATTTCCCCAGTGGCGTAGATAAGGTATTTACTGAATTTATTTTCAGAAAGTAATCGCTGGCGTATGCTTCTAAAAAACTTAATCATAATATTATCTTGTTTTATTTTCCGCAAGCGGCTATTTCAACCAAAGGTCTTCAGGATCTTTAATTTTGCTTTGCAAAATTGTGTTTCGATAATCTAAAGAATTTAAACATGGATTAGTGGTTGGTCATAATGGATTACAATTTAAGAATAATTCAATTGTAATGCTGACCTAGATATTACCCGAAAAAAAAAAATAGTAATATGCCCTATTTTTTTGTTAATAACTCAGCTTTTAAAAGGTAATATCTAGCTAAAAGGTTGTATCCGGGGTTAAATCCATTTTAGCGAATCGATGCTGAGGGTTAAATATTTTGTTTATTTTGTTTTGTGCAAGGGTTGTAACCTTCCAGTTTGAAAGAAGAGATCAGATGGATGGGTCGGTGATCGTCAAAACAAAACATTAATTTAAAGAAATACAATTATGCATGGTTTTATGGAATGGAAGTCAACAGGGATTAAGGCCCTTTTTATGTGTTTAATGGGGATGTTGTTAAATTGTAATGGGGAGAAGGAACCTGAATTACATATAGAAGCCCTCCCTGTAGATGCTCAGGTCCACGATGATATCCTCAGGGGGCCTTCCGTTTTAAATGACCCCGATCGTTTTGTGTGGGGAGGAAGCGTCCTGAAGGGCACGGATGGAAGATACCATATGCTTTACAATACATGGGAATGTGGCGATTCGGTTCCTGAATTCACCAACTCATGGGTGCTCCACTCCAAGATTGCCTATGCCGTTTCTGATTATCCGGATAAAGAGTTTAAATTTCAAAAAATAGTGCTTCAAGGGCGCAGGTTTGAGGGCGATTCCACAGCCTGGGATGCGCAAATGGTAACCAATCCTCATGTAAAGGAATTCGACGGAAAATACTATTTGTACTATGTAGGCTCAGTCGATCCCGGAATACAGCCCATTGGATCGAAGGGAGAAAAGCTAAACAAGCGCAATCGTGTGCAACAAACGCAGAAGTTGGGGGTCATAGCATTTAAGGACTTTGACGCGCTTCTTTCAGGTGATTTTGTAAGGCCGGACCAGCCGCTGCTTTCACCCAGAACACGGGTAAAGGAAACTAATGTTGTCGATCCTTCTCCTGAAGGCACCAAACCGAAACCGGATAATATTATTGTTGTTAATCCGTCGGTAATCAGACGACCTTCGGATGGGAAGTACTTATTATATTTCAAGGGCAACTTTTATGACCCACATTGGAGAGGCGTTCATGGCGTTGCGATAGCGGACACACCCAATGGGCCATTTACGGCAACAGACCACTTTGTGTTTGATATACGAAATGCCGATGGTACCATTGCCAATGGTGAAGATCCTTATGTGTGGTATCATCATGGGCATCAAAAATTTTATGTGGTCCTTAAAGACTTTACCGGAAAAATAACATTCAATAAACCGGGTCTTGCACTTCTGGAATCGGTTGATGGCATTGCATGGACAAAACCGAATAATTCCTTTTTCATGAAGAAGGAAGTCGTTCTTAAAAACGGGGATACCATTAAAATGAACAGATTGGAACGGCCACAACTTTTAGTAGATCAAAATGGTGATCCACGGGTTTTATATTGTGCAGGATCCATAGTCGACATCAATCCCCGAAAAGATGGCGCATCGTTTAATGTGCAGATTCCTCTAAAGGCGAAATAAGGTAGTACACCAGCAGGGTGTTTGTATCCATTGAAGTCTCAATCCGCAATCCTAATGCTATCTGCAGGCAGATCTCAATTTATTTCCAGTTTTGTTTTTGAAATTCCTTAAGCAGGATGTCTCAAAATTGTCCTGTGAATTTTTGAAATTCACAGGACAATTTCAAAAATTCACAGGACAATTTCTACCATTTATGCCTACTAAATTTTTAAAACATACGGATGATCAATTGTTTCTGTGCTTAGGGCTTTGGAAGGATCTGATTGGAAGTAACTATGTTTATCATCCGGGCTATGTTTTGGTAATATGAACCTGGCTCTGCTCTCAAAGCGATTCATTTTATTATTCGACATCAGAACCGCAAAAAAAACACCTGCCAATAGACAGGTGTAAATTCTCAAAAACGAAACGATACAATTGAGGTTGTTGACTAACTCAAATTATAATATTCAAAATCGTATTAATTCACTTTAAATTCAAAAATGGGCGAGCTGGAACTATGACCTTCGTTATCATGTGTAAGCACTTGCCAGTAATAGGTCGTACCAGAGGTCACATCGACCTCCAACTCCGTAGCGCTCAAATTGGTGGCCTCGGTGTTGGTCGGGGGACTGGTTGTTCCAAATAGGACATCGTATCCCGTAATGTCATTATCGACATCGCTACCTTCCCATTCCAATAAGGTGTTTGGTGATGCCGAGGGCAAAGACATCCCCATTTGCGGCGCTACCAGCTCAGCCGGGAAAGGGGCATAAGACGAGGTCGCCGGGCCTGCGTTATAAAATTTCCAGGTGGCACTCTGTGTGGTTTCCGTCCCGGAATTTCTGGAAACAATATACCATGAATAGGGTGTGGCCCTGAGCAGGGTGACGTTTAATTGCGAATCGGACGTGGTGAACTGTGCGGTGGACTGGGTCTTCAAATTCTTAACAACGAGCTGATACGATGTTGTATTCGTAGCGTCATTCCAATTGAACAGCACATCACTTTCGGTATCGGTTATATTGGTACCTTCCGTGCATTCCGAATTCTCATTTGGGAACACAAGTGTGGCTGCTCCCGGCGGATCGACTTCCACCGGACCCGGATCGGGATTCGGATCATCACTTCCCCCGCTACATCCAGATAAGATGGCGGCACATATAATGTAGAAAATAGAATATATGGTTTTCATCACTGTTTTACAATTTTTAAACTTTGAGTATTCTTGGCACCGGAGACGTTCAATACATAGATCCCCTTGGAAAAACGCGACATATTAATGCTAACGTAACCTTCATTTTGTGTGGTTTGATACACTAACTTACCCAAGGCCGTATACAAGCGAATGGTATGTTCTGAGGTAGCATCCCCGAGGTAAACCTTTAAAATGTCCCTAACCGGATTCGGATAGGCACTGACAGTATCTCCAAAATATAAGGTATCCTCAAAAGCCCCCTGACATACTTTATCTCCGGTGACCTTTAAGCTATTACTCCCAGATCGCAAAACTAAGGAGATCTGAGAATCTGAGGTTGTAATCGTTGTCCCGTTTAAGTCAATACGGTAAATGGAACTACCACTCAAGTTTAAGGATACCGTGCCTTTGGTCTTATCTACCTTCGACTGCACTGCAAGGTCTTCAGGCTCTGTTATACTGATATCAAAGCACTGCTCGAAATCGGGTTGTCCGTCGACCGTAATACACAGGGTATAGTCTCCGGCTTCTAAAGTCATGTTGCTATATGTGGATGTAAAGTTCTCTTGAATGGTCATGCCATTACCTGTAATAACAACCTGATAGTTTAAGGTAGTTACGGCTGTAATAGAAACCCCTCCATTATTACTGCTGCGACAGGTTTCGTTGAATATTTGTAAAGCAAAGTTGTTGGATGGTAAGCTGAAAATTTCACAACCGCTCGAATTGACTGTTGCTCCCAATGGCGTGTTGGCGCAGGTATCGTTTGGATTGCTTACACCATCACTATCCAGATCATCAGGATCGATAAATGGTTTATCGCCATAGATCACGTAAACCCCGGGGGCTAAGGTAATGGGATCTGTTACACTGGTAATCTCGACAGGATGGTTTCTGTCCATCAGGTCGTACCAGGTACCTGTTTGTTGAAAATTCGGGGTGATGCTCGCATCGGAGGTCCCAAAATTCCCGATAATCGTCACATGCTTGATCTCATCCCCGGTGGCACTGTCAAGCGTGAGATGAATCGTTTTAAGAGGATTCGCCAGATCAATACTGAAATCTGTAGTTTTAAAAACAGGGGCTTCCAACTTTAATTTAAGGAGTTTAGACCAGGTCTCATAGACTGCTCTGCGCTTCACGTCGTCGTAGTATTCCCAGAGTATGGGTTTTTCACCGGTTCGTCCGTTAAAATCGATATCAATATCGTAACCTAATTCTCCAAACTGCCATATCATTTTTGGTCCCGGAACTGTAAAGAAGAACGCCCCTGCCGACTTTAACAACTCAAGTGAGGCATCGATATTGCTCACGCCATACATCAGGCGCTGTTGGTCGTGGCTCTCCATATAGGAAACCGCCGAAGGGCCATCAAATCCCTTCACTTTATAGGAGACATCGGAAATATTACTGTTACCACCCTTAACCAGTGCCGCGTAGCGTTCGTCCAGTCGGTTCCAGAACATAATCCCTTTACCTTCATCGGCACGGTAATCGGCCCATTGTTTTTCCTCCTCGATGCCGCCTAAATGCTCAAAGATAATATAGAAATCAGGATCTACTTCCCACTGGTAATCGGCATATTCTTTTAGAACCGCAATTCGGTCCTCTTGCAAACCGTTGGTACAGCCTTCATCATTCGTACAGTTTTGGGTAAAGCCTTTGGTTAAATCCCATCGGAATCCATCGATATGATATTCCTCCATCCAATACTTTACGGTGCGTTCCACATAGTATTTGGTCGCATCCGACTGATGGTTAAAATCATTGAAAAAAGCATAGGCATGTGTGGCCGTTTGATTGAAAAACGGATTATCGGCGGCGGGTTGTCCCTGATAACCACCGTTGTCGGTATTCCACATGCGATAAAAGGGATGTTGTCCAGTGGCATGGTTATAAACCACATCTACGATTACAGCCATACCGCGTTTATGGCATTCATCGATAAGTTGTTTGAAGGCGGTTGGTGTTCCGTAATATTTATCCAGGGCCATATGAAATGATGGGTTATAGCCCCAGCTCAAATTGCCGTCAAATTCGTTGAGTGGCATGAATTCTATGGCATTAACCCCCAGGGTTTCGAGATAATCCAGCCGGGCCTTGACCGCATCAAAACTATGCAACTCATCGAAATCTCTGATGAGCAATTCATAGATGACCAGATCCGTTTTCTCCGGACGTTGAAAATTGGTGACTTCCCAATTATATGGCGTATCGCCCGTTCTTAACAAGGTTACGGCATGGTTTGTTAAACCTGTGGGATAGGCGGGTAAATCCGGATAGGTAACAGCGTCGATATACTGGTCGTTCGTCTCTGCTAAAATGGTTGTGGAATAGGGGTCTGCCACACGAATAGCTGAATCGACAAGATACTGGTACATATGATTGGACTGCGGGGTGAGTCCAGTGAGTTCAATCCAGAACCGATCACGCGCTGTGTCCTTATTCATCAAATAGGCAGCGTCTTCGGTCCAGTTATTAAAATCGCCAATAACATGAACGGTTGTTTTTCCCGGAGCATAGAGTACCAATGTCCCTCTGGTCGGGTCGTCGGGGTCTGCATTAAATCCGTCCAGCATCCCGTCAGGCACAGGGAACAGGGGTGTTATGCGACCTTTAAATGAGGCACTTAGAACAACGTTTCCGTCATTTGCTTCAAGTACAAAATCGGTGTCTTCGTTTAAGATATAATCATAGCTGTATGTGGTTGTTCCTAATGCTGTATCTATTTCATTCCCATTGGCCTTTAGAGAAAAATTTGACGTAAAGGTGGTAGTGGCCGAAATGGTTATGGTGGTTCCCGCATCAACGATAGTGACATTATCGACGGGCGCCGTTAGAGTGAGTTCGTTGGTTGCAGGATACAGGAACTTATCGTTCGATTTTTTTTCTCCGGAACCGGTGTCCGAACCATTTTTTGCCTTTACCAATACGCCCATACGCGATATATCCGTTGTGCCGTAAAACGTGCTCGGGGTTAATGTAATACTATAGGTGCCATCGCCATTATTGGTTAATTTCTGGGATTCATCGGAATTGGTCCACGACCCATTCGTGGGTGAATCCGCACCAAATGCACCACTTAAATCATAATACCAGGCCCAAAGATAAATATTATCCGGTTCATTGGCATTCCATAGCGTCGGATCGACATTAGAGAAGGTTATCGTAATTTCTTCGGTGACCACAAAGGATGCAGGTGTTGTGCTTACATCGACGTTTTGAACCTGGCCATACCCAAAGAACGAAATACAACCGAGAATTAGGAGTAATAGTCTTTTCACTTGTTTAGGGTTTAAAAAAGGGCAGAATGAATCTGCCCTTCTAACTATTAGAGTTCTTATTTATTGCACTTGGTTAAGTGCGTAGCTACCGTCAGCTAAATTCAGTTTCACACGATAAGCACCAGCAGTAACTGCAATGTTATCGCCACCTGCATCCAGGGTCCCGTCGGCTCCTGTATCGCCATAATTTGTGTCCCAGGCATTATTTACCCTAAATTTAATTTCACCGTCTACCAGGGTTACAATATCGCCTTCGTATTCATCCGGACGCACCTGAGTAATACTAAAATCAGGACCTGCACCACCCCAATCGTTATAACCCGATCCAACAATACCTAATACATTGGCGGCTTCCATGGTAAAGGAATTGGCGTTAAAGTCCAGGGTAATGTTATAGTAACCTGCAGTAGAGGCAATGTTGTCTCCGCCGGCATCCAGGGTACCATCTGCACCGGTATCACCAAAATTGGTACCCCAGTCGTTATTCAATCTGAACTTAATCTCTCCGTTCAATAACTGTACGCTTACCTTAAAGGTGTCTGTGGAATAATCATAATAGAATTTTGCATCTGGACCTGCACCACCCCAGTCGTTATATCCGGATCCTACAACCCCCCAAGAATAAGGATCTATAGTATAGGTGTTATCGTTGGTGTTGAAGGTAATCTTATAGGTTCCTGCAGTGACGGCGATATTATCTCCACCCGCATCTAATACACCATCATTACCTGTATCACCGAAGTTGTTGGCCCAGTCGTTATTTTCTCTGAATTTGATTTCACCATCAACCAAGGTTACATAGGCTGCTAAAATACCAGCGTCTGCAGTGGTATAGAATGGAGAATCTTCAAAGGCACCCCAGTTGTTATAACCAGATCCGACAACACCCCATGATGATATTTCAAAGGCACCACCACCAACTATTATTTCAGGGATGGTTATGTTAAGTTCCTGCACTCCGGAATAGGTTTCCAGTCCCTCCGTTCCTACAAAGGCCTTTAACCTAAAGTACAATTTACCCATGTTGGGTTCCGGGGTATCCGGATCGTCGTCAAGGCCGGCAGCTGTTGCAAAGGCCAACATCTGTCCTATGGTTACGGCCAATTCATTTCCGTCGGTGGTTCCTACGGTCGTGGCATCGGTAAAATCGCCAAGAATGGAATTCTCAAGTTCGTATGACACATTGGTAGGTACACCGAAATAGGCATCCTCCCAGGTAAAGCGCTCACCGAGGTTTCCTGAGGCATTTTTGTTCAATATATATTCTTCCGAAAAACTGTTCGAAAAACTAACGCCTTCTACAGGCTCTACAGCTGTGAACACGAGATCGTCCTCCTGATCACAGGAATTAAAGCTTAATAAAGCGATAATTAAAAGCGATAAATATGTTATATTTTTTTTCATTGTATTGATTTTTAATATCCTGGATTTTGACTTAAGTTGGGGTTGGCTTGTAAGGCCGACGATGGAATAGGGTACAATTTATAGGTATCCGATATGGCAACGCCATCTCTTACCCCGCCTTTCCAAGGCCAGAGGTAAGAACTCCCGGTAAACATGTTGAAACGAATTAAATCGGTTCTTCGATGTCCTTCCAAGTTGAGTTCCCTTCCGCGTTCGTCTATGATAAAGCGTTCCGTGAGATCACTCTGTGTGATACTGCCGGCATTCGATCGGTTACGAACGGCATTCACATATTGTACCGCCGTATTCATATCGGTTCCCGAGGCGCCTCGAACTGCACATTCGGCGTACATCAGATAGGCATCCGCCAATCTGAAAAGCGGGAAATCGGTACCGGAGAAACTGGTTGGAGTAGATCCTCCTGAAAAATTGGAGTTTCTAAATTTAATGGAAGGATAACCATCAGTCCATGTCTTGTAGTCCTCCATTTCGTAGTTATGTCCTTCCGTCCAGAAGAGTTTCGCACGATCGTCGGGCGAGGTGTCTAAATCACCAAACAGGCCATACCAGGCTTTGCTGGATCGGTGTCCGCCCCATCCCTCGGTGGCTCCAAATTCGGCCAAAGGCATGGTAGCAGAATTGAGACTGCCATTCACGATATAGGTGGTGTTCCCGAAACTCTGACTTACCGTAGCATCGGCAATTAATGGAAATATAATCTCCGGAGAGGTATTGTTGTCTCCTGAAAATATACTTACAAAATTAGGTGCCAGGGAATAATTACCACTGGTAATCACTTTGTTGGCATACTCTGCCGCTTTTTGATAATATTCATCTTCAGAATAATATTCGTTTCCGTTATAAACTTTGCCGTTTAGATATAATTTCGCCAACAACATTTGCACAGCTCCTTTCGTTGCACGGCCATAGGTGTTTGTTTCCGGAATAAGCGGTTCAATATCCAACAACTCTCCTTCAACATATTTAAATAGATCAACACGTTTTACTTCAGGAAGGGATTCCGTCTGACCGTAGTTCTCTTCGGTAGCTAACACCCCTTTTCCAAAGACATCAATAAGATAGTAATAGGCCAGTGCCCTGATAAAGCGGACTTCTGAAATGATGCCTTCCTTGTTTTCCACATCCACATTGGGTAAAATGGATAACAGGTTGTTACACTGTGGAACCGTAAAATAGATTCTGTTGTACAAATACCTGAAGAATTTATTTTCAGGGGTCCAGTCGCTGGTTGTTGTCAATTGGTCCAGACCATTATCGCCCCAACGGTTCTTCATGGCATCCGCCGCGAAATCCTGAAGGTTGATAATCCCTCGTAAGAAGGGCGATTCACCCGCGTCGTCACTAATATCGGAGCTACCTGAGCCCTGAGCACCGGACAACGCAAAGGATCCGTAAAGTCGGGATAAAATACCTTCTACAGCATCCGGATCTTGTTGCAAAAGCTCATCAAGCGATAGCTCGATTAAAGGTTCTGTATCTAAATCGCTGGTACAACTTATATTAAAGGTACTGACAACGAATAGCACAAGACATAAAGTTAATATGTTATTTTTCATAGTCATTTTGTTTAAAAATCAATAGTTACACCCAAATTATAGATCGTTGCCCGTGGATAGAAGGTTTTATCTATACCTGCAAAGTTCTCAGGATCCTGTCCTGAATAATTGGTAATTAAGAACGGATTGTTAACAGCCCCAAAAACACGTAACGTTGCATTTTTAATGACGTCATTAAGGGTGTGTGCCAAAACAATGTTCTCACATCTTAAAAAGGAGGCTCCTTCAATAAAATAATCGGAATACTGAACAGGGTCAGCAATTCTGGTAAATACCGGATTGGCTGCACCCGTATAGAAATTCAACTGGTTAAACAGGGAGTTCCCATCTAAGGATGTTGCTCCTTGAATGGTACCTTGTGACAATCTTCTGGAATTATAAATGTAACCGTCTAACTGTCCTCTAAGACTTGAACTGAGTTCCCAGTTTTTATAATTGAAGGTAAATCCAAAACCGAAGGTCCAATTGGGCTGCATCGCTTTAAAATAACGGTCCTCGTCGGTTATTCTTCCATCCCCGTTTAAATCTACAAAAGAACCTAAAATAGGATCCCCGTTTGTATCATAGACCTGTTTCAAAACCCAGGCCGATCCGGCTTGTTCGCCAACAGCGTGACGCAACAGGAAGTTACCGGTTCCAATGTCTAATCGGGCTTCATCCGTATTTACGGTGATTCTTTCCACGCCTTTTAAATCCTTCACTTCGGTAATATTATAGGATAGGTTGCCGTTCAGGGACAGGTTAACAACGTCATTCTGAATCGGATTCAGGTTGAGGTTTAATTCGAAACCTTTGCTTTCCGTTTCACCTACATTTTGAATTACCTGGTCACTCAGGGCCTGTCCCGGAGGAACCCCTGTCAACACCAATAAATCGGTAGTTTCCCTGTAAAATATATCGAACGATCCGGATAATATACTTCGATTGAAGAAGTCGAAATCGACCCCGGCATTATAAGTAGATGTTTTCTCCCAGGTTAAATCCGGGTTGAACTCGAGTGCATTGTAGAGGTTGACTCCACTAATGTATTGACTCTGTTGAGACCCGATCTCGAATAGCGGGATGGAGGGGTAAAATCCAACCTGTCCGGATACATCCTGCTGACCGGTTTGCCCCCAGCCCAGACGAATTTTAAAATCGTTAATAAATGCTACATCCTGTAAGAAGGGTTCTTCCTTCGCTTTCCAAGCTAATGCTGCAGATGGGAAATAACCCCAACGGTTTTCTTTTGTAAAAAACGAGGAGGCATCAGCCCTGAAGGAAGCCGTTAATAAATAGCGGTTAGCTAAATTCACATTAACCCTGCCGAAAAACGATTGCAGGTTTACCTCGTTAAAATAACGGTTGTTCGGGTTATTTGGATTGATGTTTCTCACACGGTCGTTGGTTATACCGTCGTTATCCAAATCGTATTGATCCGGGTTGAGATCCGCGCTGTATGCCGGATCGCTGGTGTATTCCCTTTTGTTACCGTCATTTTTAAAGTTTTGATAAGAATACCCCGCCTGGATATCGAAATTATGAATGAAGAAGTTATCGAATTCCTTGCGGTAAGCCAAATACGATTCCATGGTCGTATTGGTGATATGCTGATTTTCTCCAAAACTTTCACCCGGTTGAAGGATATAAGTGCCATTGGGCAGTGGATTATTAGGGTCTGCGCTGCTTACCAGTGTATAACTGTTAACAGCACCTTCAGTAAAGTATTCACCTATTGTGGCACGTGAGGCTTCAACACCCAGGTTAACCACAGCTCGTAATTCAGGAAGAACGTGGAACTTATAGTCCAGCTCAATATTACCCAGTAAACGATCGACATCTTCAGGTCGTGTGCGTTGCATTAATACGGCCAGTGGATTGGTTGATCCAATTTTCTCATTGGGGGCATTCGGATCATCAGACGGTCTTAGTTGCTGATAATACCCGCCAAAAATGGAGTTGGCATCGTAAATGGGTTTAGTAGGATCCATAGATACGGCACCACCAATAGCGCCACCTTCATCAACAGAATTCTTTTGAACGGAAGTGCTTTTTGCATTGATATCAACCTTTAAATGATCATCAAAAAACTTTGGCGAAATTCTCACCGATGCGGTAATTCTTTCATAGTCATTGGTTTTTACAACCCCTTCGGTCTCGTTATATCCGATCGACGCCCGGAAGGGAATCTTTTCAAATAGATTAGCCCGTACGCCAAAGTTATAATCTTTGGTCACGGCTGTCCTGTAAATGGCATCCTGCCAGTCGGTATTGTAAATCGCCCGATTACCACTCGGGGTGGAAATAATCCTGGCCACTTCTTCGTTGGTAACTGCAGACCCCACCGGTACACCTAAGGCATTCAGACTATCGGGCAGGTAGGTTTCTACGAACCTGACAAAGGTACTGCCATCCATAACCTCAATTTGGTTTCTGGTACTTATACTGCTTAAGGAAGTCCTCGCAGAAAAGTTAAATTTGGCTTCACCTGAAGTTCCTTTTTTGGTCGTAATGATGAGTACCCCATTGGATGCCCTCGACCCGTAAATAGCAGTGGCAGATGCATCTTTGAGCACACTGAAACTTTCAATATCATTCGGGTTAATTAGGCTCAAAGGGTTGCCTACACCGGCAATTCCGCCATTGTCCAAAGGAACACCATCGATCACGATAAGCGGTGAATTGTTTCCGGATAAGGAAGAACCGCCCCTGATGCGGATATTGGGAGCTGCATCCGGTTGTCCTCCATCGTTTGTAATCCGTACACCGGCGGCCTTACCGACCAGTAGCTGATCCGGAGATACCACGGCACCTTGATTAAAGTCGTCTGATGAGATCACATCGACAGACCCTGTTAAATCTTCTTTCTTTACGGAACCATATCCAATAATTACAATTTCATCAAGCTGTGCTGCATCTTCCATGAGCATCACGTCTATCGTGGCCTGACCTGAAAACGTAATTTCCTGGGATTGATATCCGACATAAGAAAATAAAATAACATCGCCCTCATTGACTTCCAGCTGGTAATTACCATCGAAATCGGTGGCCGTCCCTGTAGTGGTTCCTTTTACCAATACGTTGACGCCAGGAAGTGGTATAGAGGTCGATTGTTCGATTACTGTTCCTGTTACTATGGTTTGACCCATTACTAAAAGGGGTGCAAACAGCAGGAAAAACAGCAAACTTCTAGTAGTTGTTTTCATACGAGTTAGTTTAAAATGTCTTTTAAATAGTCCGTTTATATTCTCACTTCTCAGGTCAAACTTATGTAAAGAAAATGTTAAAAAATAATTAACAATTACGAAATATTTAGCGAAAACGTTTTCGTGTTGAAAAGTTTTTTATATATGAGCTGAATACTGATAATTCCGTATAATTTTTTAGATTTTAAATATGCTAAAGGCCTATGTCATTTTCTTAAGAATTAGTATTTTAGACCTAACGGGTTCGCATGAAAAGAAAAATCACATTAAAGCAGATTGCCAAGGAGTTAGATGTCTCTGTTTCGACCGTGTCAAAGGCCTTAAGCGGGAGTAAGGAAATAAGCGAAGATACCACCCAAAAGATTCAGGCCTTCGCCAAGCTCTATAATTACCGGCCCAACAATATTGCGTTGAGCCTAAAGAACAGAAAAACCAAAACCATTGGGATTCTGATTCCGGAGATTGTCCATCATTTTTTCTCTACTGTGATCCGCGGTATTGAACGCATTGCCAACAGACGGGGGTACAATGTTATCGTCGGGTTGTCAAATGAGTCCTTTACCAAGGAAATTATCAATATGGAAATGCTCGCCAATGGCAGTATTGACGGGTTTATTTTATCCATTTCCAAGGAAACCCTTTTGAAACAGGACTACCACCATTTCAATGCCACCATTAACCAGGGCATTCCTATTGTGATGTTTGATCGTGTTGTCAATGAAGTGGAATGCGATAAAGTGATTGTTGACGATTTTAACGGTGCTGTAAAGGCGGTGAAGATGCTTCTGGATAAAGGGTGTAAACATATTGCACTCATTACAACAGTCGACTATGTAAGTGTGGGTCGTCTGCGTACACAAGGCTATCTAGAAGCGCTGCAGTTAAACAAAATTGAGGCGGATCCGCAGTTGATTCTCAAGATAGAAGATAGTCTGAATGTAGATAACCACCTCGAGGATCTGGAAAGCGAAATAGAACATTTCTTTAAGTTGAATCCTGCTATTGATGGGGTCTTTGCAGTGAATGAATTGTATGCTGTCACCGCCATGAAGGTAGCCCGAAAATTAGGCCGATCCATTCCCGACGATGTACAGGTCATTGGATTTACCGACGGGGTATTGTCTAAACATGCCACACCCAGTCTGTCTACGGTGAGTCAGCATGGTCAGAAAATAGGGGAGCAGGCGGCTAATCTGTTGATTGACAGGCTTGAAGCCATAGAGACTGAATCTACGCAATACCTGGGAAGTGCCGATTCAAAATCGGATTTTATAAAGGTGGTCATAGAGACCGAAATTATTGAGAGAGAATCGACGAAATAAATTTTTATTTGGATATAACAAAATTTCTTTTATATCTTTGACCCGATCGAAACTTATATTTTCACTTCTCTCATATAAGTTTTGATAAGTAGACATCGCTTATCAAATAGTATTCATCTAAATATACTATTTCATGGAAAAGCGTAAATTAAGTTTCTGGGAAATCTGGAATATGAGTTTTGGTTTTCTCGGAATACAATTTGGTTTTGCTCTGCAAAATGCCAACACTTCCAGAATTTTTGAAACCCTTGGGGCACAGGTCGAGGATATTCCTATTCTCTGGATTGCTGCACCGGTAACCGGTTTGGTTGTACAACCCATAGTGGGCTACTTTAGTGACAGAACCTGGACGCGTCTGGGCAGACGAAGACCATACTTTTTGGTGGGCGCCATACTGGCCTCGTTGGCCCTGTGCTTTATGCCCAATTCCCCTTCCCTTTGGATTGCTGCCGGAATGCTGTGGATGATGGATGCCTCCATCAATATTTCCATGGAACCCTTTAGAGCCTTTGTTGGCGACAATCTGCCGGCAGATCAGCGTACTTTGGGATTCGCAATGCAAAGTTTCTTTATAGGTGTAGGTGCCGTAGTTGGATCTATGATGCCCTACGTATTTACCAATTGGCTTGGAATCAGTAACACAGCACCTGAAGGGGTCATACCAGATTCGGTAAAATGGTCCTTTTATCTCGGGGCTGCCGTGTTTTTTATTACGGTACTATGGACAGTGCTGCGTTCCAGGGAATATTCACCAGAGGAAATGGAGGCCTTTGAAGCGCATAGTGCTACCGAAACCGTAGCCATGACACCCGAAGAAAATCTGAGAAGAATTGCAAAATTAAAACACTATGGTTTGGTGATGACCCTTTTAGGGGCCATTCTTTCCGCAGGGTTGCTATATCTGGATCTGGAAAAAGAATTGTATGTCCTGGCCGTCGGTATCCTTGTTGTAGGACTCCTGTTTGTATTGGCTTCGATAGTCAGAAAAGCAAAGGGGCGCATTGGTTTTGTGATCATTATGACCGATTTATTGTACATGCCTAAAACCATGATGCAACTGGCCTCAGTTCAGTTTTTTTCCTGGTTCGCCTTGTTCTCTATGTGGATTTACACGACACAGGCGGTAACGAGTCATATTTATGGCACCTCCGATGTAACATCGAAATTATATAACGACGGTGCCGATTGGGTCACGGTGTTATTTGCGGTTTATAACGGGGTGGCTGCCCTGGTCGCTTTTGTATTACCGGTGATCGCTAAGAAGACCAGTAGAAAAATAACCCACCTCATCGCCCTGGTTGCCGGTGGATTGGGATTGATTTCAGTATACTTTATCACATCACCACAGTTGTTGATGCTTTCCATGTTAGGTGTTGGTGTGGCTTGGGCCAGTATTCTCTCTATACCCTATGCTATGCTGACAGGCGCGTTGCCGTCGAATAAAATGGGCTATTATATGGGGGTGTTTAACTTCTTTATAGTGATTCCTCAGATGGTGGCAGCTACCATTTTAGGGTTCATCGTTTCAAATTTCTTTAATTCACAGCCTATTTATGCCTTGATTACGGGAGGTGTATCTATGATTTTGGCTGGAATTTTGACCTTGAGAGTAGACGATAAGGCCGAATTGGACATTAAGGAAGAAAGCGCTTAGTCTATGAATAATTTAGGGGTCATATTCGATTTGGATGGTGTTATTGTGGATACTGCAAAATATCATTTTCTGGCTTGGAAAAGCCTGGCAGACGAACTTGGAATCGCCTTTACGGAAGCGCATAATGAACTGCTAAAAGGCGTAAGTCGCGAACGCTCTCTCGATATCCTTCTGGATCTTGGGAAGGTCTCCTTGTCAGACGCGAAAAGACAGGTCGTTTTAGAGCAAAAGAATAAGGCGTATTTAAATTACATCACCAAAATGGGACCTGAAGAGATATTAGCCGGTGTGGTGCAGCTTTTAGATCGGTTGGACCGCTTAGGCATTCCCTATGTCCTCGGATCGGCGAGTAAAAATGCATCGCTCATTTTAAAACAGGTCCATTTGTTGGAGCGTTTCAAGGGAATCGTTGACGGCAATAGTGTCTCTAAGGCGAAACCGGATCCCGAAGTGTTTTTACTGGGGGCAAAACTATTGGAACGTATACCCGAACACTGTATTGTATTTGAAGATGCCATAGCGGGCATCGAAGCCGCAAAAAATGCAGGTATGATGGCTGTTGGGGTGGGTGATAAAACCATCCTGAAGGCAGCAGATTATAATGTTAACAATTTAACTGAAATAAACGAAGGTTTTTTTAAAGCCTTCATCTCAGACCAAAGAACAGATACTAATGAATCAAGATTACATAAAACCAGATAATTGGTCCATCATTGAGGAGGGTTTTGATGCGAATCGCGTTAAATCGTCCGAAAGTCTATTCAGTATAGGCAATGGTGCCATGGGACAACGTGCCAACTTCGAAGAGCACTACTCGGGTCCCAGCTTTCAGGGAAGCTACGTGGCAGGGGTATATTATCCGGATAAAACCAGAGTGGGATGGTGGAAAAATGGCTATCCCGAGTATTTTGCAAAAGTTTTGAATGCCCCGAATTGGATTGGTATAAACATAATTATAAACGGTGAAACGCTGGATTTGTACAGCTGTAAAAAGGTGGCCCATTTCAGACGAGAGCTTCATATGAAGGAGGGCTGGTTATCACGCAGTTTCACCGCCACTTTGAAAAACAATACCCAGGTAGAAGTCACAACGAAACGGTTTCTGAGTTTAGAGGCCGATGAGCTCGGTGCTATTTCCTATGAGGTCAGACCACTCAACACAGACGCTACTGTCGTGATGGAGCCTTACCTGGATGCCGGAATCTCCAACGAAGACACCAACTGGGAAGATCAATTTTGGCAGATTTTAAAAGTGGATCAAAAGGATAAACAGGGGTTTATTGTGGCCAAAACAATGAAAACAGAGTTCCATGTATGCCCCTTTATGGAGTCTCAACTCTTCGCAAATAACAAGCCTCTGGATTTGTTGCCAAAGGTGGATGCCACAGATACAAAGTTGGTTTTTAGCTATACCTATAACGCCAAAAAGGGTGAAAGCGTGACCATTCATAAATTTGGAGGGTATACCTCAGACAGAAATCACAAGAACACCAAACTGGTTTGGGCAGCTCAACAGGTCTTGGGTCTGGCCAAAGCAAAAGGCTTTCAAAGGTTGCTGGAGGACCAAAAACGGGCATGGGCAGATATCTGGAGCAAATCGGATATCACTATTGATGGCGATGTAACAGCCCAGCAAGGTATTCGCTTTAATATTTTTCATCTCAATCAGACCTACCTGGGAAGAGACTCGAGATTAAATATTGGTCCCAAAGGATTTACGGGTGAGAAATATGGCGGAAGCACCTATTGGGACACCGAAGCCTATTGCATTCCCTTTTATATGACTACCAAAGACCAAAATGTAGCTCGAACACTTTTGGAATATCGGTATAACCATTTGGATAAGGCGATCGAAAATGCTGAGAAATTAGGCTTTGCAAATGGTGCGGCACTTTATCCAATGGTGACCATGAATGGTGAGGAATGTCATAACGAATGGGAAATAACCTTTGAGGAAATTCACCGGAATGGAGCGATAGCCTATGCCATGTACAACTATTGCCGTTATACAGGCGATTACAGTTACATACCGGAAAAAGGACTTGAGGTTCTTATTGCCATTTCACGATTTTGGCAACAACGGGCCTCCTATTCTCAACCCAAAAAGCAATATGTCATTTTAGGGGTAACCGGACCCAATGAATATGAGAACAATGTAAACAATAACTGGTATACCAATTATCTGGCACAATGGTGTATCAATTATACCATAGAGAACATAAAAAAAGTAGAACTTGAATACCCGGATGATTTTATCAGAATAGCAGAAAAAGTAAAACTTTCAAAAAAAGAAGTGGCACTATGGAAGGCTGTGGCAGATAATATGTATTTCCCTTATTCTGAAAAACACAAGGTCTATTTGCAGCAGGATGGTTTTTTAGACAAGGAAATGATACCGGCGGATCAATTGCCTAAATCGCAACGACCCATTAACCAAAAATGGAGTTGGGACCGCATTTTACGTTCGCCCTATATAAAGCAGGCCGACACCTTGCAGGGCTTTTATTTTTTTGAAGATCGATTTTCCCTGGAGGAGCTGGAGCGCCATTTTGACTTTTATGAGCCCTTCACGGTTCATGAAAGTTCATTATCGCCTTGCGTCCATAGTATTCAGGCTGCTAAACTGGGCCGATTGGATCAGGCCTATACCCTCTATTTAAGAACCTCCAGGTTAGATCTGGACGACTATAACCATGAGGTTCATGAAGGATTACATATTACCTCAATGGCAGGAACCTGGATGAGCATTGTTGAAGGTTTTGGAGGGATGCGTGTCAAGGATGATACCCTGTCCTTTACCCCGAGAATTCCAAAACAATGGGAGGCCTATTCATTTAAGGTCAATTTCAGAAATCATATTCTAAAAGTGAACGTGTGCCACAAGGATACCACCTTCGAGTTGGAAGGCGATAGGCCACTACAGGTGCTGGTAAACGATACTCCGGTAACAGTAAACCCCAATAGCCTGGTTACTGTTTAGTGAGTCTTGAGGCCGGATTAAGATGATAAACACAAAGACGAATGCACTATCGAAATTTTAGAACCGCCTTCTTTTTAAAGGCCTTTGTTATAGCAATAGCCCTGGGTCTTGTGTCCTGCAAGGAAAAGCCTAATACGGCAGCCATGTCTGAAGGAGCTGAGAAAATCACAACTGAAATACGTGATATTGAACGTGTGGAACCCCCTAATTGGTGGGTGGGTTTTAAGAATACGGAATTACAGTTGCTTGTAAAACACTCGGATATTTCAGAGAGAACACCCCGTATTTCGTATCCGGGGGTGCATATTAAAGCGATCCATAAGGCCGACAGCCCGAATTATCTGTTCATTGATCTTGAAATTGAGAAAACAACCGAACCCGGGAAATTTAATATCCTATTCGAACATCAGGACCATGAGGCCTTAATGTACACCTATACCTTAATGCCCAGGTTAAAGCCAGCCGAAGACTACATTGGCTTTGATAGCAGTGATGTCATTTATTTGATTACACCAGATCGGTTTGCAAATGCCAATTCAGAGAATGATATAGTTGAAACACTCCAAGAAAGACGTATAGACAGGACAGATGATTATGCGCGTCACGGTGGCGACATAGAAGGCATTACGGATCATTTAGATTATATTCATGACCTGGGATTTACCGCAGTGTGGCCCTGTCCCTTACTTATTAATGATATGCCTGAAGCATCCTACCACGGCTATGCTATAACCGACTATTACCGCGTGGATCCACGTTTTGGGACATTGGAAACCTATAAGGCCTTATCTGAAGGATTACACCAACGCGGTATGAAGCATGTCATGGATCAGGTGGTCAACCATTGCGGTATTGAACACTGGTGGATGAGCGATTTGCCTTTTAAAGATTGGTTGAATTATCAGCACTATTTTGAAAATGAAGGACGTGCCATTATTACGGAACACCACAGAACAACAAATCAGGATCTGTATGCCTCAGAAGTTGATAAAGCACTTGAAACGGGAGGTTGGTTCGTACCAGTCATGCCCGATTTAAACCAGCGCAATCCCTTTATGGCCAGCTATCTTATTCAAAACAGTATCTGGTGGATCGAAACTATTCAACTTAACGGTATTCGACAGGATACCTACCCGTATTCCGATAAGTCCTTTCTCAGTGATTGGGCAGGGGCTATTATGGATGAATATCCGAATTTTAGTATCGTTGGTGAAGAATGGTCTACCAATCCATTATTAATTGGGTATTGGCAGGAAGGAGCAAACAATAAGGACGGTTACGATTCCAATTTAAAATCGACCATGGACTTTGCCATGCAGGAGCAAATCGTAAAAGGGCTCCTGGAACCGGAAACCTGGGGCACCGGATTGATTCGCTTATATAACGGTCTGGCAAACGATTTTGCCTATCCAAATCCGAGCGACATTCTGATCTTCCCGGACAACCATGATATGAACCGAATTTTTACTCAGTTGGGAGGTGATATTGTAAAGACAAAAATGGCCTTAAGTTACATGTTGGTATTACCACGAGTTGTGCAGGTCTATTACGGGACGGAAATTTTAATGAACGATTTCGAAAAACCCGGAGATCATGGTCTGATTCGCACTGATTATCCGGGAGGCTGGGAAGGGGACCCTGTTAATGTTTTTACCGGTGAAGGATTAACCGACGATCAAAAAGACATGAAAGGCTTCTTGAAGACCCTCTTAAACTATCGAAAACACAGTAAGGCCATCCAACAGGGAAAGACTCTACATTTTGCTCCTAAAGATGGCGTTTATCTTTTGATTAGAAAGGCAGAAGATGAAATCGTCATACATGTTCTCAACAGCAACACTGAGCCTATAGCTATTGATTTGGAGCGTTATGACGAATTGGGGCTCACTGGTACGGTATTTAAGGATATCATCAATGGCGATGAAGTCCTTTGGAAGGATCGGTTGACATTATCAAAGCCGGGCAGCCTTATTTTAACGTCGAAATTTTAATGAAAGCGGTGAATCTTCAGGTTAATTTATGTTGTGTTATGTTATGCCTTTGTTGTGCCTGTAAGGATAAATCCGTTTTGGTGAGTGACAACCCGATTCTGGGCGATGAACAGGTTTCTTTCAATATCGCAGCATTACCGGAGCATCATGATTTCAGTACAGATATTTACATATCAGGAGATTTTGAAGGCTGGTCGGGCGGCCGAGAACAGTTTAAATTGGTGAAACAAGACCAAAAGTATACCCTAAGCATTCCGAAATATAGGCATACCATAAATTTTAAGTTCACCAGGGGCCAATGGGCGACGGTAGAGTGCGAAAGCGACGGTCATCCCATTAAAAACAGGGAGTATACATTTACAGGAAAGAACGATACCATACCCATCAGCATTGTTAACTGGAAGGACCTGACAAATGAGGAATCGCCGTCAACTGCACAGCACAACGTAATCGTATTTGATGAAGCTTTCGACATACCGCAATTAGAAAGACAACGCAGGATCAGCATCTATTTACCACCAAATTATGAGGATTCTACCGACCGCTATCCGGTAGTGTATATGCTCGACGGACAAAATCTATTTGATGCCAAAACATCTTATACAGGGGAATGGGAGGTAGACGAAACCCTGAATACCCTGTTTAAAAAAGGACGGTTTGGATTAATCGTTGTCGCCATTGATCACGGTGGAGAATCACGTTTAAAAGAATATGCTCCCTGGGATCATGAAACATATGGTAAGGGTGAAGGTCGAGCCTTTACGGATTTTTTGGTGAACACCCTTAAGCCCGTCATAGATAACACATACCGAACAAAACCAGATAAAAAGCATACGGCTATTATGGGATCGTCTATGGGAGGTCTACTTACGCATTATGCGGCTTTCGCCTATCCGGAGGTCTTTGGAAAGGCCGGAGTGTTCTCTCCATCGTATTGGCGCGCCCCGGAATGTTATGAATTTACAGAACGAAAGGCCCATCAAGGTGATCTTAAAGTGTATCTGGCTGTCGGCGATCAGGAGGGGGCGCATACAATTGAAAATGTTAAAAGAATGACCAATATATTGAAATCCAGTAGTTTTCCACGAGAGCATCTTTTGACTTCTATAGTGGAAGACGGGAGACATAATGAAACCTTTTGGAAATCAGAATTTAAAAACGCCATTAGCTGGCTCTTTAATGTGAATTAGGACTTATGAAAAAAATAGTATTCAAATTAACAGGGATCGTTTTATTCTTCTTATTGGCCTGTGGCAATAGGAGTAAGAAAGAGACACAAAGTCAGATCCCTTCGGTTAAATTGCCTAAAAAACACGTTGTTTATCAGGTGTTTACACGTTTATTTGGAAACACGAACACCACCAATAAGCCTTGGGGAACAATTGAAGAAAATGGCGTGGGGAAATTTAATGACTTTACAGAAAAAGCCCTTACAGAAATAAAAGATTTGGGTGTAACTCATATATGGTATACAGGTGTACCACACCATGATGTCATCACCGATTACACTCAATATGGCATATCAAATGACGATCCGGATGTGGTTAAAGGACGAGCGGGTTCGCCTTATGCGGTAAAGGACTATTATAATGTAAATCCGGATTTGGCCGTTAATGTTGAAAATAGGATTGAGGAATTTGAAGCACTGATTGAACGCACACATGCTGTAGGATTAAAAGTGATTATAGACATTGTACCTAACCATGTGGCCCGAAACTACAAAAGTATATCAAAGCCGGAGCATGTCAAGGATTTTGGTGAAGAGGACGATACCACCCTGACCTATCACGTCAACAATAATTTTTATTATAATCCGAATGAAGCATTTGCTGTGCCACAATGGGAGGATGGTTATAGCCCCCTTGGGGGTGAACCCCACGTACTTAGTGATGGTAAGTTCGATGAATATCCTGCGAAATGGACCGGGAATGGCTCTCGACTGTCACGTCCTAAAATGGGAGACTGGTATGAAACTGTAAAAGTGAATTACGGGATACGACCTGACGGTGAAAAGGATTTTGATGTACTCCCTGAAGGATTTGAAAATAATGATTTTAAAGCGCATTTTGAATTCTGGAAGGATAAGACCGTGCCCAATTCCTGGATGAAGTTCAAGGATATTGCGCTATATTGGCTGAATAAGGGGGTAGATGGATTTCGATATGATATGGCCGAAATGGTGCCTGTTGAATTCTGGAGCTACATGAATTCCGCCATTAAAATGAAGAACCCGGATGCTTTTTTATTGGCTGAAGTTTATAATCCGGCACTTTACAGAGACTATCTTAAAAAGGGTAAAATGGACTACCTCTATGATAAGGTCCAGCTATATGACACCTTAAAGCATATCATACAGGGTCATGGTAAGACAGACCACGTTCCTCCAATACTTGAGGAACTACAGGACATTGAGCATCATATGTTGCATTTTTTGGAAAACCATGATGAACAACGCCTTTCCAGTCCGGATTTTGCTGGTGACGCTAAAAAGGGGAAGCCGGCCATGGTGGTTTCGGCCACTTCCACGACCGCTCCAACCATGCTGTATTTTGGACAGGAAGTAGGCGAAGATGGTTCGGAAGAGACGGGATTTGGCGATCCTACAAGAACTACAATTTTCGACTATGCCGGAGTGCCCGCGCATCAGCGCTGGATGAATAATGGCGCTTTTGATGGGGGTCAGTTGACCAAAGCGGAAAGGGAACTGAGAGATTTTTATAAACGGCTATTAAATTTTACAATACACAGCTCGGCTTTGGCCGGGAACTACCAGGACATTCATATCTTTAATCGTAAACATACAAAAGACTACAACAGCAAGTTGCTGTCCTATGTGAGATGGAGTGAGGATGAACGACTTGTAATCCTGTCCAATTTTGATCATCAAAAGGGGTATCGTCTCAATTTGGCACTTCCGGAAAACGTGGTTGCTGCCTGGCGATTACAAGAACAAAACCTTAAAGCAACGGATCAATTGTATGAGCAATATACAACGGATGTAGTGGTGGAAGGAGATAGGGCATTCATCCCGATAGACATTAAGCCCTTAGAATCATTAATATTAAAATTAGAATAAAATGAGCGTCTTTAGAATTACAGTTTTGATCCTGATTTGCACCCTGTCTTGTACTGAAAAGCCCGCAATAGTAAAGCAGGAGGCACCATTTGTTTGGGAGGGGGCTAATCTTTATTTTTTATTGACGGATCGGTTTTATAATGCCGACAATACAAACGATGTAAATTTTGGAAGGACCTCAGAAACGGGGAAATTAAGGGGTTTCGAAGGTGGCGATATTAAAGGGATAACCCAAAAAATTAAAGAGGGGTATTTCACGGAGCTCGGTGTGAATGCGATTTGGCTGACCCCCATTGTTGAACAGATACATGGGGGAACAGACGAAGGTACCGGATTAACCTATGCGTTTCATGGCTATTGGGCAAGCGATTGGACGGCCATAGATCCAAATTTTGGAACAAGGGCAGACCTACAGGAATTGGTTGATGTTGCCCATGAAAACCAGATTAGAATCCTGTTGGATGCGGTTGTAAACCATACAGGTCCAGTAACGGAAAAGGACCCCGTATGGCCGGAGGATTGGGTTCGAACAGCACCGGTATGTGATTATAGCTCTTTCCAGAAAACAGTGACTTGTACCCTGGTTGAGAATTTACCGGATGTCAGAACCGAGAGCGATGCCCCGGTGGAATTGCCTTCACAACTAATTGAAAAGTGGGAGAATGAAGGACGTCTGGAACAGGAATTAAAAGCGTTGGATGCGTTTTTCGAACGTACCGGATATCCCAGGGCACCTCGATTTTATATTATCAAATGGCTTACCGACTACATCAGGGAATTCGGTATAGATGGTTACAGGGTAGATACTGTAAAACATACCGAGCCATACGTTTGGCAAGAATTCAAAGAGGAATGCGATGTGGCATTTGCGGAATATAAAAAGAACAATCCGGAAAAGGTTTTAGATGACAATGGCTTTTATCTGGTTGGAGAAGTTTATAATTATGGTATTTCTGCGGGCAAGGCTTTTGATTTTGGTGATAGAAAAGTCAATTACTTCGATGATGCCTTTAATGGTCTGATTAATTTTGATTTAAAATGGAATGCTGCACAATGGACCTATGAGGGGCTTTTCAAAACCTATTCCGACGTCCTGAATGGGGATTTAAACGGCTATGGTGTTTTAAATTATTTAAGTTCACATGATGATGGACAACCATTTGATCCGGATCGATCGAAGCCTTTTGAATCGGCTACCAAACTGTTGCTTTCACCAGGAGCTTCGCAAATTTACTATGGAGACGAATCCGCACGATCTTTAATTATTGAAGGGACAGAAGGCGATGCTACTTTGCGATCGTTTATGAATTGGGAGGCCATAAATAACAACAGGGAGTCACAAGCCATTCTTGAACATTGGCAGAAATTAGGAAAATTCAGAAGGGACCATCCGGCCATTGGCGCAGGTATACACCAAATGATTACCCAGGAACCTTATCTTTTTTACAGGAGTTATCAGAACAATGGTTATGAGGATTTAGTGGTCATCGGTTTGGATTTGCCCATTGGTGTAAAACACCTCGATGTCTCAAAGGTTTTTGATGATGGCGATCAGGTGTTTGATGCCTATTCCGGATCATCCATTGTGGTAAAAGCGGGTATTGCGGTGGTCGACAGCCCTTTTAATATTGTGCTTTTAGAGCGATTATAAGGATGTGCCTAGAAATTTGATCATCTGCTCGGAGGCTTCTAAGAGCTGCTCAGGCATGGTATCATGTGGCCATGGATGACGGGCACCAAAGACGTGATTTGCTCCATCCACAACATACAGTGTGCTTTCCTTATACCACTGATGCAGTTGATAAGCCTCATCTATCAATACACTCGTATCCGCATTACCATGTACGATTAAGTAAGGAATCTTTAAACCGGACACTGCTCTTTTAATGGTTAATCGTTCTTCGTTGGCAATAAAATCCTCATAAAACTGATAGTAGTGTGGCATCAGTTGTTTTGTGCGTCCATTGAGCACATATTTCACCCCTTCCTTTTGCCATTCTTCCAATGCACCGATGGTGGCGGTGCGTTTTCCAAAATCACACACACCAGCCAGGCTTATTGCCTTTTTGACACGGTCGTCTTCTTCAGCCTTGATCGTAACGATCCCTCCTCCGCGACTGTGGCCAATTAAGCTCAAACTTGCTTTATCCCATTGTTTTCCAATGGTTTCACCGCTAAAAGCCCAATCAATTACGGTCTCCAAATCATCCAATTCCTTGGTGTAATTATTTTGTCCAAAAGCCTCTAAATCCGGGAAATCAATAGGCTGCCTGATCGTACCCCCATTATGAGAAAAGTTGAATTTGACAAAGCAGAATCCGGCATTTGTAAAGGCATTGGCCATCAGGTTCCAGGCACCCCAATCCTTGAAGCCCTTGTAGCCATGACAAAAAATAACCAAAGGTTTTCGTATATCCGGATGATTGTCGTGTAGGTCTACAAGTATGGGTTTATGGTGTTTCCCTTGAAGAATGATGTGGTTTATGCGATTCATTTCAGATGTCTTTTTCAATAAAATCGATTTCTGGATTACAGATTTCTATGATGATCTTTTTAAGTTCATTTTCAAATGCGGCCAGGGTGTGTTCAGTGATTAATGTCACCTTTTTCGACCCCCTTCCATTTTTGTCTTTTTTGGAAAACTTGATAATGCCCGAACTTAAGTTTTTAAAGGATAGAATCCCTGCTTCCATGGGTAAATCAATTTGATTTGATTTGTGCATCATATAAGCATAGGTCAATACCTGGAAACTTTTGCTGTATTTTGTATAATCTGTGGTGAGGTCTTCCCAGTTAACCACATCCAAATGATTTTGAAGGACGTTCCCAGTCTTATAATCAATTATTCTGGTCATGCCATTGTATTCATCGACCCGATCGACCTTACCTCTGAGGTGCACTTGAAAATTAATTTCAGGGATTTCAATTGGGATGTGATTGTTGGCTTCAACAGCACGTATTTTTATCCTATGACCTGATTCCAATTCTTTAATTTCATAGTTTAGGAAATTGTAAATGTACCTTTTGGTAATTTCATAAATAATAAGGTTTTTACCCTTCCTGATATCCCCTTCCCTATAGACCTGTTTGAAGTGATACCTCACTCTATCGGCAATTTGCGGTTTTAGAGCTTTGATGTTGCCGACCGAGAGATATTCCCCAACAAAGGGCTTGTAAAAGTCTTCCAGAGTGTTATGAACTACGGTACCCAGGGTATTGAACGCTATGGTTTCTTCAACATCTTCCAGGTCTTTAATGCCGAGAATTTTTTCCTGGTAAAAATCTAAGGGATTCCGTATATAGTTGGTTAATGAAGAAGGTGAAAATCCTTTTTCAGCGACAGATTTGAGCCTGTTTAAGACCGTATTGGTCTTCTGTATTTGAATTAATGAGGGTTTTATTATCGGAACCTTGGGTGCTACGATGTCGTGCGATAGCTCATGTATGCCTTCAATTTCCATTTGGGTAATGAACCTGCTCTTTTCTCCGCCATTCAGGGCATCAGCTTCTGTATTGTACAAGAGGTATATGTTTTTGGCACGTTGCAAAAGCCTGTAAAAATGATAGGTGTAAACGGCGTCCTTTTCTTTGTAGGTTGGCAGGTTGTTTTCTAATTTAACATCGAAGGGAATAAACGAATGCGTCGTTTTCCCGGAAGGCAACAGACCTTCATTTACAGATGCTATAATCACTGTTTCAAAGTCTAATACCCTTGATTCCAGCATCCCCATTATTTGGAGACCTTGTAAGGGTTCTCCATGGAAATCCAGGGTTTCCAGATTCAGGAGCTCCTTGTACAGGCCATATAAGGTTGAAATATCCTTTATATGATGGTAGGTCTCGTTCAATCTGTGCAGTTCATTGAATAAGGTATTAAAGCGGAAGAGATACTCAAGAGCTAGTATGTTAGCGGATTTATCCTGGTCTAAATGTGTTTTCAACAGCAGAATGAGCCGCCTGCAGTTTTCAATAATACCATGTATCGGGCCTTGCCAACTGGAGAATAGCATATCCAGCACAGCATCGCAGTCCTCAGTCATTCCTTTTAACTGGGACATCGTTAAATACACCAGATTATTTCTGTTAATACTGTTCATAATAACGGTGCTATAATCGGTGTCCTTTTTTAAAAACAAGGGCCTGATAAACTGATGGGACACCAATTTAATGACATCCTTAAAATAAAATGCGCTTGCCTGCTTTTTATGAATCTCGAATAAACTTTTAAAGAGCGATGCCAGGGGGACGGACTTTAATGGCAGGCCCATGGTAATGTTTACGGCATCAAGCTCCTTCGGAAGGCTATTCAACAATGGGGTTAACAGGTTTTCATCGCCCAGGACTACAGCTGTATTTTCCAATGATCCTTTTTTTCGGTTGATGTCCTCTAAAAGTGTCCCTATATATTTAGCCTGTCCCACTTGTTTTGGAACACCAAATACAGCTACGTTTTTTGGAGTGCTGTAAAAGGTACTCACCCAGTTAAAATCATGCCGCCGGAAATACGGCCATTGTTTTTTATAAGCTCTTATAAAGAGACCCGCGTCATGTATAGTGTTTTCAAGAAATACAGCGTCTATATCCCAATATATGCTGGCCAAATCGTTTTCCAGTAACTCCTGAATGATCGTTTCTTCGGCAGCATTTAAAGCATTGAATCCTAAAAAAACATGATATTTATTTGGATGGTTTTGAATATAGGATTCTATGTTATTTACAGCTTCGCGGTATACCAGCCCCTGATATCCTGTTTTTTTTTCAAGAAGTGCGTTCGAGAAATGGCTGTAATAGGTGTGTAATTTATTCCAGAAGGACAGGTATTTTTTAATGAAATCAGTTTGAGGTTCATCAAGGGACCAATGATGCTGTTCGATCTCCTTGATTGCACTTAAATAGTTGAAGATCTTTTCCTGGGAGACTAGATGGCGATCAATCTCATTAAAGTCCTGAAGTAAATGAGGGCCCCATTTCGAGAATGATTCGAATGATTCAGTTTCGGATTCTGGTGTTAATTTTAGATAACTGTCATAAAATAAAAAAAGGAGCTCCGTGCTGCTTATTTTTTTAATCTGAGATAAGTCTTCAACAAACTCCTCTATACTCAGGATTTCTGGTGCCAAGATCGGAATGTTGCTAAATTTATGTAATTGATGCTTTAAAAAAAGCCCGGCTCTTCTACTGGGTAAAATAAAAGTTGTTTCAGAGAGAGGCGTTTGCTTTTGGTGTAAATCGGTTAGAACATCAAGAATAAATGTAGTCATCATATAAAAATAAAAAACGCTTCGGATTACCGAAGCGTTTTATAACTTATTTTATAATTGCTTTAGCTTATTTCGCCAAGTTAATTTCAACACGTCTGTTATTTGCTCTACCAGCTCTTGTCTTGTTGGTGTCTATTGGTTTAGACTCACCAAAACCAAGGGCAGAAAGTCTGAACTCATCTACACCATTTTCAACCAAGTATTCTTTTACTGAAAGCGCTCTCGCTTCAGAAAGCGACTGGTTTAATTTTTGACTACCAGTACTGTCAGTGTGACCTTCTACAGTAAACTTCGCTGTTGGATATTCGTTAAGAATTCCAATAATATCTTTCAATACAGCTTCAGATGCAGATTTGATAGTGGATTTTCCAAGATCGAATAAAATGGTCTTAGCATACTCATTCAAAGTCTTTTGAATCTCTTCGGTTACTTCAGGACATCCGTTATTGGCTACAGTACCTTTAACGTCCGGACATTTGTCGTCTTTATCTAGAACGCCATCGCCATCGCCATCTGGCCATGGGCAACCTTTATTAGCGGCAGGACCAGGAGTGTTTGGACAGGCATCGTCGCCATCAGTTACACCGTCGCCATCAGCATCCGGACAACCAGCCAGGGCTTTTAAACCGGCAACAGAAGGACAGTTATCATCCTTGTCGGCAACGCCATCACCATCAGAATCTGGGCAGCCATTCAACTCAGCAGGACCAGCTTCATTAGGACAGTCGTCTTTACTATCTTCTATACCATCACCGTCAGAATCCGGACATCCGTTGAATGCTTCTATACCAGGTACGTCAGGACAAGCATCATCCTTATCGTAGATGCCATCACCATCCGTGTCTGTTCCACCAAATTTAATTGATAGACCGGCAGTATGCTGGAAATGGGTTTGTAAGTAATCTTCGAAAGCGTGTTTGTAAGCAGACTGAACGGTAAAACCAACATTGTCGCTAAACCATATATTGAAACCTAAAGTTCCGTTTAATGTTCCAGCTCCAATTTCGTCTACCCAGCTATAACCACCACCGACACCAAGAAACGGATCAAATGTACTCCACTCTAGTGCTTGGCCAAAGCTGTATTTAATGGTTCCATCTACACCGTAGTAAGATAAATCATCAACGGAGATAGCTTCACCATTCGCATCTTCACCCCAATTTTCGATTTTATTTATGGATCCTGTTACACCAAAAGAAAAACCATCACCAATGTACTTAGATACTGCAACACTAGATAATGAAGGTAAGATGTTATAATTATCTACATCGAAGTATTTACTAAATACGGTTTCACTGAATGGCGCACCATCACCAGAGGGGTAAGCATCAACTGCATTTACACCAATTGTAATTTGCCATGGATTGTTTTCGTCTTGCGCATTTGCGTTGCTATAACCAAGTACAAGCAACATAGCTAACAATAATCTGCTAAGATTTTTCATATTCAAAAGTTTAATTTTTAAGTGTTAATCGTAAACAAAAGTAAGTTGTTAATATGTATTAACAAAGACAAATATATAAAAATATTAAAGACAGTTTAAATCAAGATTCAATATATATTCAGGATATTTCGAAGGGGATTATGATTTCCTAATGAGATTTAGTGGCTGCTTTTGTAATTTAAAACCTCTGCCGGTGTGTGGAAATACCTTCATTGAGGTGGGACTTCATGCCTCCAAAATGAGTGGTGCAGCGTTAAAGTAAACCAAGAACTTTTTTATAACCTTATAGTGCATCTGTTCTATAACATCCTGATATAGTTGCAATTGCTGCCTGTGAGTGGTGTTTTCTGCCCCGGTTTTGTAATCTATAATTACCGCTTCATTATTCGAATTAATAACCAGGCGATCGGGTCTTAAGACCGTGTTTTGTTCTGTTATGATATCCCGTTCGTTGTATATAGTGAGGTTTGGCTCAAAATAAGAACTCAATTTTGGATGATTTACAACTGTTGTAATTTGCGTTTTTAGCAGTTCGGCTTGATGAGAATCCATAATACCATGATTGAGCAGATTGTTTAGGGCAAAATCAATATCTTCCCTGGTGCGTATCTGGGCCATAATATCGTGTACCAGATTTCCTTTTTCGATAGCTTCTTTCTGTCGTGTATCCCACAAATACCCTGATTTTGTAACAATATTAATACGATGTGTTTTTTTGTCTGTCGATAACACCTGAGGAGCGGCTTGCGAACCGGTCGAGACCGGTTCCTTTTTATATGCTCTTTCCGGGGTTCCGAAAGCATAGTTTAGCTGGTCGTCTTTCCAAAGATTGAGCTCCTGTAAATAATGGATGAACATCTCCGAATAGCGCTTTGGCAAGACCTCTTTCTTAGCAGTGTTTTCATTTTTGCTTAGGATAAAAAGTTGCTCCTCCGCTCGCGTTAAAGCGACATACAGCAAATTTACATTGTCGAGTTCTTGTTTGGATTTGTGGTCATTGAAAATGGCTTCTCCGGTAGCGCCGTAATGTTCAAAATCCGCATTGAAGTTAAGAAGTGTATGAGTAAAGCCGTTGTAATCTTCGGGATTTAGAGGGTACCATTCTTTGGGGTCGCGCTCGGCATAGATGTTTAAATCCGCGAAAGGAAAGATAACCACTGGAAATTGCAGGCCCTTGGATTTATGGATGGTCATAATACTAAGGGCATCTTCCTGTTTTGGGGATGCCACGCCGAAGGTATCTTTCTTTTTATCGAAATAGTCCAGAAAGGCCGATAGATCTGAACCCGTTTTATTGAAAAACTCAAAGACCACATCCAAAAAGGATTGTACGTACGCATTGGAATGGTCTATCAAATGAAAACATCGAACCAGGGTCTCCGTAAGGTCATATAAGGACAACTGCAATAATGCTGTATAGTCAATATGAACCCCATAAGCCTTTAAGCCCTCAAATAATTCCGGTAAGGACTGGTCCAGGTGCTTCAGGAAAAAGGCATGTTTATCCTCAACCTTAAACATGATGGTTAAATGATTTAAAACGGCGACTTTAATGCTCGGGTTTTTTGGTTGTGACAAAAGCGTTAATACCTGAATTAGAAACTGTACTTCAGGCGAACTGGACAGCAGCAGTCCGTCCTCTGAAATGATGTTCATATGCTCCTGCGCTGAAAGATATGCGGCCACGTTTTTTTCGTCTTTCTTGTAACGGGTTAGAATACAGATATCGTTCAGGGCAAACCCATTTTGAAGACATTTCTGAATGGTTTGATAGATAACCTGGGCATAGACTGCATCCCGATCGTCGTCCTTTTCAATATTCAAAAACGACAGTTCAACATAGCCGGTGTCGCTTTTGGTTGGTATTTGATAAGAGCTGCGATAAAGGTTTTTGTAGGTATCCTTACTAAATAGCAGTTCGGATAAAAAACCGAAAAAACCATTGTTGAAACTTACAATTTCTGATAAGCTTCGGTAATTAAATTCGAGGTTTTCAATGACTTGTTTAATTGGAAAGGGCTCTGAAGTTCGGTTAAACAAATCAATAAACTGCTCTGCCACCCCGCCACGCCATCTGTAGATGGCTTGTTTGGCGTCACCAACGATCATGACACTCCCATTTTCTGAAGACAGTGTATTTTCTAAAAGAGGGATTAAATTTTCCCATTGCATTTTTGAAGTGTCCTGAAACTCGTCAATAAAATAATGCTTAATTTTTTCACCCAGGCGTTCATAGATAAAGGGTATGGGCTGCTTATTGAGTTCATGGCTTATAATACTGTTAAACTCCGAAATTAAAATCTTGTTCTGTTCTGTCTTCAAGGTTTCTATTTCATTACTTATGGCGTTCAATACGGACAGCGGTGTTAAGTTCCTGTAAAAGGCAGTTGAAAATTTAAGTTGATAAACATCGCGTTTTGTATCGTAAAAGGCTTTCGCTATTTGTGGCTGTATCGCGTCGATTGCTGAAGCAACGGTATTTGAAACGCGTTTTGGGTATAGGATTTTATGTTCTAAATCTTCCTGCCATTTGGCGTTAAAGTTAATATCGAAATTTTGCTGGCTAAGGTTTGAAAAGTGTTTGGGGAGATACCCTGATGAAAAATCACTCGGTTCCAGACCGGCTTCATGGATGATATTAAGGATGTGACTGGCATCTGCTATGATTTGGGACGTTAAGGCCCTTATAGCAGTGCTCAAATGCTGTTTAAGGTCCTTAAAATCCTGAAGGCTTTTGGTTGATAGGGATCTCATGTACGGACTGTCATTTTCACTGAACAGAAGCTTGCCAATGGTATTGAGGTCATACACGATATCCCAGTGTTTGTCCTCATCGGCCTTTTCAATCGCGAAATCCACCAGTATATTTGTTAAAGCCTTATCTTCACCGGTCCGCGCAATTAAACTGTTTATAGCTTCGTTTAAGAAGGAATCTTGATCGAGCTCTACCTCAAAATTGAGAGGTAACTTTAAATCGAAAGCAAAGGTTCTGATGAGGTTATGCGTAAAGCCATCAATTGTCGATATATTGAAACCCGCATAATTGTGTGCCATTCGATGTAACAGGTTTTTTGCCTTAAGGTGAAGTTGTTCCGGGGCCAAAGACAAATCGGAACAGAGATGGCCAAACATAGCACTTGGACGATCTAAAATAGTCACGTCTGAAAATTCCTTTAGCCTTTTTATGATGCGGTCTTTCATTTCGGTAACGGCCTTATTTGTGAAGGTAATGGCCAATGTGTTTTTAAAAAGGTAGGGGTTATCCGATTGCAATAAAAGCTTTAAAAATGCCTCTACCAACGTATGGGTCTTTCCGCTTCCCGCTGATGCATTGTAAACCGTAAAAGAGCTGTTGTTATGCACAAATAAAAATTTGACTAAAGATAAAAACTATTAATAGTTCCATAACGATATATTATTTTTAATTGAGGCGTTTTATCCGTAATTTTGTGAGAAAATAAATAGTAATAGTTAAAACAAAACATTATGGCTTTTGAATTACCGGAATTAGGTTATGCATACGATGCATTAGAACCACATATAGATGCTCGGACCATGGAAATACATCATACCAAGCATCACGCAGGATATACCAATAATTTAAATAATGCAATTACAGGTACCGATTTAGAAGGTAAGTCTATTGAAGATATACTCACCAATCTGGACATGAGTGATGCTGCCGTACGAAACAATGGCGGTGGATTTTACAACCACTCCTTGTATTGGAGCGTCATGAATCCAGAGGGTAAAGGCTACTTGTCTGGGGAATTGAAGGACGCGATCGAATCTGCTTTTGGATCCAAGGAAGCATTTGTCGAAGCGTTTTCTAAGGCTGCGGCAACGCGTTTTGGCTCCGGCTGGGCCTGGTTATGTGTTCATGAAGGCGGTAAAGTAGATATATGTTCTACACCCAATCAGGACAATCCGCTCATGCCGGGTGTTGGTTGCGGAGGAACCCCGATCTTAGGGATTGATGTGTGGGAGCATGCCTATTATTTAAATTATCAAAACCGTCGTCCTGACTATATCAAGGCTTTCCTTAGTGTCATTAACTGGAATGAAGTGGAACGTCGCTATGCCGCATCAAAGTAAGCAGCGAACCCATCGCAAAGCCATTTGGGATGGTGTGAGTCGCTTACCCTGAGCTTGGCCGAAGGGTCTTTTCGGGTTGATCGATTTACACTGAGCGAACCCATCGCAAAGCCATTTGGGATGGTGTGAGTCGCTTACCCTGAGCTTAGCCGAAGGGTCTTTTCGGGTTGATCGATTTACACTAAGCGAACCCATCGCAAAGCCATTTGGGATGGTGTGAGTCGCTTACCCTGAGCAACTGCCTCATGTCCTGGAAGGAAGCTGAAGGTTTAGCTATGTATCGTGTTGCATAGGATGCCTTTGATAGGGTAGGATAAAAAAAAATCACCTTAACCGGAGTTAAGGTGATTTTTTTATTGAACAGGGTCTATATATAAATGAAAAAGGTGAACAAGTGTCCACCTTTTTGCCCCAAATCTACCATAAACTTAACCTACTTATGTTATGGTAATGACAAACTTACGTCAGTTATCCGGATTCAAAAAATATTTTAGTTAAAATACTATTTTATTGGCTTAAAAGGGGATAAAGATGTAGCGGCGACATTGACATCATTAGATTTCGTTATTTAGGCCTCTTAAAATAGCGCATAAAAAAAAGGCGAACGGAAGTTCACCTTTTTAGCCCCAAATCTACCATAAACTTAACCTACTTATGTTATGGTGATTCGAATATAAATGAGTCTTTTGCATCTGGGAAATATTTTAGTTGAACTACACAAATATCGGCTTAAAAGAATTGTAAGGAAAAACAGCGTTGGAACCGGAAGAATAAGGAAGTATAAAAAAAGGGCATAAAAAAAGGCGAACGAGAGTTCACCTTTTTTTGCCCCAAATCTACCATGAACTTAACCTACTTATGTTATGGTGGTACCAAAGTAAATCTAATTCACATATTTCAAGTATTTTCTAGACGAACGGCATATTTTTTAGATTAAAAGCTAATTTTATAGATTAAACGTCAAAATTAAAAAAATGGAAAACTTAATAGGCACGTTCATTATTGCCTTCATAAAAATTAATAAAGGCGCGATTCACAACTCTATTTCCGCCAACCGTCGGGTAGTTCCCAGTGAAGTACCAATCCCCTAAATTCTTTGGACAGGCGAGATTCAAATTTTCGACGCTCTGAAATATGATTTTAACATCCGCCTTAATACTTTCAGGGCTTAGTAATTGTGCAATTTTATCCGATATTTCTTCATCTGAAAAAGGCGCGTATACTTCCTTGACAAAATTCTGGACGTAGCGATCTTCCAGGTCGGTTTGTTCAATACATTTTTTATATACCTCTTCCACTATATGATAGCTATTCTTTTCTTTAAGGAGAGCGAGGGCGGCCCTAAAGGCGACCAGGCTCTCTAAATTGGCCATATCAATACCGTAACAATCCGGATAACGAATTTGAGGAGCAGATGACACCACGATGATTTTTTTCGGATGCAGTCGATCCAACATTTTTAAAATACTCTTTTTTAGTGTCGTGCCCCTAACAATACTGTCGTCGATAATAACCAGATTGTCGGTTGGCTTAATAACACCATAAGTCACGTCGTACACATGCTCAACCAAATCATCCCGACTGCTGTCTTCTGTAATGAAAGTTCTGAGCTTAACATCCTTTATTGCAATTTTTTCTACACGCGTACGTTCTGAAAGGATTTCGGTTACCTTCTGTGCAGATATCGAACGTTGTCCACTCAGAATGGCTTTTGTTTTCTTTTTGTTAAGCAGAAATTCTGCGCGTTCAATCATTCCGAAGAAAGAGGTTTCAGCCGTATTGGGGATGTATGAAAACACCGTATTTTTTGTGTCATTATTTATGGCCTGCAGCACTTTAGGCATGAGTAATTCTCCAAGTTTTTTCCGTTCTTGATAAATTTCAGCATCACTCCCTCGCGAAAAGTAAATCCGTTCGAAAGAACAGGACTTTCTTTCTAAAGGTTCTAAAATCTTTTTTATGGATACCTTACCGGATTTTTTGGTGATTATGGCATGCCCGGGTTCCAATTCCTGAATAGCCTCAAAGTTGACATTAAAAACCGTTTGTATTACAGGCCGTTCGGAAGCAATGACCACGACCTCATCATCCTTATAGTAATAGGTAGGCCTGATACCCGCAGGATCTCTTAAAACAAAGGAATCACCATGACCTATAAGTCCTGCCATGGCATATCCACCATCCCAATTTTTGGCAGCCTTCTTCAAGATTTTAGACACCTTTAATCTTTCGGCGATGAGCGGCGATGCCTCTCTTTTATTGTACCCTTCCTTCTTCAGGTCTCTATAAATCTTACTTACGGCATCATCCAGGAAATGACCTATTTTTTCCATAATGGTAATGGTGTCCGTATATTCCTTGGGATGCTGTCCTAATTCGATCAGGTTCCCAAAGAGTTCTTTAACATTGGTCATATTAAAGTTTCCGGCCATAATTAAATTCCGATGCATCCAATTGTTTTGTCTTAAAAACGGATGTACACTCTCCACACTGTTTTTACCAAATGTACCATAACGGACATGGCCCAGTAAGAGCTCTCCAATGTATGGAATGTGCTTTTTTTGTAAAGCCACATTATCGACATATTCCGGGTGGGCTTTGAACTCTATGTTAGCGCGTTCATTAATTTGTGCAAATATATCCTGAATGGGTTGCTGCTGTACGGAACGAATGCGGCTTATATAGCGGTTTCCAGGTTCGACATTTAATTTAATACTGGCAAATCCTGCACCATCTTGCCCTCTGTTATGCTGCTTCTCCATCATGAGATACATCTTGTTCACACCATAAAAAGCAGTACCATATTTTTCTTTGTAATATTCCAGAGGTTTTAAAAGCCTTATGACGGCTATTCCACATTCGTGTTTTAAAACATCACTCATTTTTGATTATCAATTAATTCTTCTATTGCAAAACGCATATAGAAATTAAAAAACGCGCTTCTTTACAGAGCGCGTCCCACTTATGTCAATTCAATATTAAATTGTGTTAACTGCTTAAACTGCATCACACGATCATGCACTTCACTCCTCTCTAAATGTATCATGCGCTCGGTGCCAAACCGCTCTACGCAAAACGAAGCCAGAGCCGACCCATAAATAATCGCATTTTTAATATTATCAAAAGAAATGTCACCCGTTTTAGCTATGTAGCCAGCAAAGCCCCCTGCAAAAGTATCACCCGCTCCCGTGGGATCGAATATCTCTTCCAATGGCAGGGCCGGGGCATAAAACACATGTTTATTGTGAAACAACAGCGCACCATGCTCCCCCTTTTTAATGACGACATACTCCGGACCCATGTCATGAATTTTTCTTGCAGCGACAACCAGGGAATACTCTCCGGTAAGTTGTCGTGCCTCTTCATCATTTATAGTCAGGACATCAACCCTTTTAATCACAGTTAATAGATCATCATAGGTATTGTCAATCCAAAAATTCATCGTATCCAAAATCACTAATTTTGGTGTTTCAGACATCTGATCCAGAACACTGGACTGTATTAAGGGATGTAAATTACCGAGCATTACAAATTCGGCATTTTTGTATTCTGAAGGGACTGTTGGGTTAAAATCTGCAAGGGTATTGAGTTCGGTTACCAGCGTATCTCTGGTATTCATATCGTTATGATATCGGCCCTTCCAAAAAAATGTTTTTCCTTCTTTAATGATTTCAACTCCCGACAGGTCAATATTTTTACTGGATAACAGATCCATGTATTCCTGCGGGAAGTCGCCCCCGACAACAGAGACCGCAGCGGCATCAATATTAAAATGAGAAGCAGCAAGGCCAATGAACGTAGCAGCTCCACCAAGAATGCTATCGGTTTTACCAAAGGGCGTCTCTATAGCATCAAATGCCAAAGTGCCAACTATAACTAATTTACCCATAGAGGAGGAGCGCTAATTTTGTGCAAAAGTACATTATTTTTTTAAACAACATTTAGTTTTTCACAGAAGAAATCCCAGTCCATAAATGGCTGTAAAAGACTATTTATACCGAATCGAAGATTCGAATTATTTCCTTCCAAAATCGGCTGGGATTTCACCCCAGGCTTTAGTTTCCCACTTTACAACTTTGGTTGTGTATGTGTTTTGTTTTAACCAGTTTATAGCCCTTTCAATTAATTCAAAAAGCGGTTTGTTATCTGTGCTGCGTTCTAATTTCGTGTTGCATATTTTCTTTTTTACCCAACTCATGGCTGTTTTTGAATCAGAGTAAATAATATGACCACTGTTCTTTTTCTTTATTAAAGCCAGGGCATGGACAATGGCCAGGAACTCGCCTATATTGTTTGTTCCATCAGCGAAGGGCCCCTGATAGAACAGTTGCTTTTTGGTTTTTAAATCGACACCACGGTATTCCATTATACCCGGATTGCCGCTTGAGGCTGCATCTACAGCAATGGCATTTGGGTTTGGTTTTCCGATTCTGTCTAATTCTGCCTGAGACAATTCACTTTTAAAAGGCGATGGTTTCCCAATATAATTGTTGTAGTCTTCATTCAATGCTCTCTTGGCAGCTTCGAAGGAGTTAAACGATTTGTAAATGGCCCCTTGATAGTCCTTTATTTGCGCTTTACAATCATCCCAGGTTTCAAATACCCCTGTTTTGTGACCTTTCCAAACGGTGTAGTATTTCTGTTTTTTTTTAGCCATATGAGCTGTGTTGAAAACGACAATTATGCCTTCAAACGGATTAAAAGATTATTCAAAAGGGATTTCAAAATCTTCGTTACGCAATAGTCTCTCGACAACCTTTGGGAAATGTTCCATCTCCAACTTATGGATTTTGGCAGCCACATCATTGGCAGTATCGCCGGCCAGGACCTCACATTTCGCCTGAAAAATAATCGCCCCTTCATCGTAGTTTTCGTTGACGTAATGAATTGTAATTCCTGATTCGCTTTCATGATTGGCAACCACAGCTTCATGTACGTGCATGCCATACATGCCTTTCCCACCATATTTTGGTAACAAAGCAGGGTGAATATTTATAATTTTATTTGGAAACGCTTCAAGTATGGAGATGGGCATCTTCCATAAAAAACCGGCTAGTACAATTAAATCAGGATGATTAGCCTTTAAAATATTGAGGACATCATTTGTTTTAGTGAAGGCAATGCGATTAAATGACAAGGCACTAATGTTTCGTCTTTTTGCCCGTTCCAATACTTGGGCGTGTGCATTATTACTTAAAACCTGAACAACCTTTATGTTCTGATCATTTCCAAAATATGTGATCAAATTTTCAGCATTTGTACCACTGCCGGAAGCAAAGATTACAATACGTTTCATAGAAAATTAAAGGTGTTGCTATTCCTCGAGCAAAAAAAAGAATAATTATTAAGAAATAGAAGTGAAAATATAAATACTTAAAGGTAATTTTAGTAAATTACAGACACATTTTTATACTAAAGATGTGTTTTAAAAATAAAATCCTTTATTTTTGCCAACTAATTAAAACTTAAAATTTAAAGATTATGTCAGACATTGCATCAAGAGTAAAAGCGATTATCGTTGACAAATTAGGTGTTGATGAGAACGAAGTAGTAACTGAAGCTAGCTTCACAAACGATTTAGGAGCAGACTCATTGGATACCGTGGAATTAATTATGGAATTCGAAAAAGAATTCGATATTCAAATACCTGACGACCAAGCTGAAAATATTGCCACAGTTGGTCAAGCTATCTCTTATATAGAAGAAGCAAAATAAGCACATTACTTTATGGAATTAAAGCGAGTTGTAGTCACAGGATTAGGGGCTTTAACACCTATTGGCAATACCAAAGATGAGTATTGGGAAGGCTTAATTAGTGGAAAAAGCGGTGCTGCGCCTATAACATATTATGATACCGAAAAGTTTAAAACCAAATTTGCATGTGAGGTTAAGAACTTTAACGCAACCGATTTTATAGATCGTAGAGAGGCGAGGAGAATGGATAAATTTGCGCAGTATGCCATGGTTGCTTCAGATGAAGCGATTGCAGATGCCAATTTAAATATCGATAGTCTCAACAAATTGCGTGTTGGTGTTATTTGGGGTGCCGGAATCGGTGGACTGGAAACCTTTCAACAGGAAGTTTTAAATTTTGCTGAAGGGGATGGTTCACCAAGATTCAACCCATTTTTTATTCCTAAAATGATTGCAGACATTGCACCTGCAAATATCTCTATTAAACATGGGTTTATGGGGCCTAACTATACCACAGTTTCGGCCTGTGCGTCATCAGCCAACGCGATTTTCGACGCCCTAAACTCGATTCGCCTTGGTCATTGCGACGTGGTCGTAACCGGAGGCAGTGAAGCTGCTGTTACCATTGCCGGTATGGGAGGTTTTAATGCGATGCATGCACTTTCAACACGTAATGAAAGTCCTGAAACCGCCTCGCGTCCGTTTGATGCGACCAGGGATGGTTTCGTGCTTGGTGAAGGTGCTGGAGCACTGGTATTAGAAGAATACGAACATGCCAAAGCAAGAGGCGCTAAAATTTATGCCGAAATTGCAGGAGGTGGTTTGTCATCTGATGCCTATCATATGACGGCACCGCATCCGGACGGAATAGGTGTTATTGCTGTTATGAAGAACTGTCTGGAAAATGCAGGATTGAATCCTGAGGATGTAGACCATATCAATACGCATGGAACATCTACACCCCTTGGTGATGTAGCTGAATTAAAAGCCATTTCGAGTGTCTTTGGAGACCATGCCAAAAACATAAATATTAATTCAACCAAATCAATGACCGGACACCTCCTGGGTGCCGCCGGTGCCATAGAGGCCATTGCCAGTATCCTGGCGATTGAACATGGTATCGTACCACCAACTATAAATCACAGTACGGTTGATGAGCAGATTGATCCTGAATTAAATTTAACATTAAACGAGGCTCAAAAAAGAGATGTTAGAGTAGCTATGAGTAATACCTTTGGATTTGGCGGACACAACGCTTGCGTAGTGTTCAAGAAAATAGATTAAATCCCGAATGAATCAGACCATATCTTCACATTAGATCCTCAATAAATGAAACATGGTTATTTACATCTGACATTAAAGTAGAATTGCAATTATCAGATGAGTATCATTCGTAACATACTGAATTCCCGTTATAAAGGTAACGGGAATTTTTTTGTTGAATTAACGAAAATTCTTGGGTTTAAACCGAAACATCTCAAACACTATGTTATAGCCTTTACGCATCGTTCAATGAACCTGAAGGATAAGAAAGGCAATGCTATTAATTATGAGCGATTGGAGTTTTTGGGAGATGCCATGTTAGGTGCAGTAATTGCATTGCATCTGTATACTGAAGTCCCCAGTGGAGATGAAGGTTATCTGACAAAGATGCGCTCTAAGGTGGTGAGCAGGGAACATTTAAATGAATTGGGGAAAGAGTTAAATCTCATTAACTTGGTAGAGAGTAAAATTCCGGCAGGTCAGTTTGGGGATAACATTCATGGCAATTTATTTGAAGCTCTTGTTGGAGCCATATTTCTGGATAGAGGCTATAAGTACTGTGAAAAATTTATTTACCAGCGCATTATCATCCCTTATGTGGATATTGAAAAGTTAGAGGGTAAGGTGATAAGCTACAAAAGTTTATTGATCGAATGGTGCCAAAAGGAAAAGAAAACATTTGGATACCATGTTTATGAAGATACTGGTAATGATGATGTGAGACATTTTTCTGTGAAACTGTCAATAGATAATAAAGTAGTGGCTAAAGCCAGGGCAACCTCTAAGAAAAAGGCCGAAGAAAAAGCTTCAAAACGTGCTTTTTTCGCATTTCAAAAGAGCATTTCGAAAATGATTTAGCATTTTTAGTAATTTTACCGAGAACTATAACGTTTTAGTTTGCTTAATTGTGAACAATAAAGTAAACAAAATGAGAATACGCGCATTATATACTATATTTACAGCCAATTAATTTGAGTTATGGCTGTTCACAAGCTTGTACTGGATAATTTATTCGAGGAAACATCGTATACCTTAATTGGATTACATTGCACGCTTGAAGATTACCGTATAGCATATCTGCTCAATAGGTATCTGGGAATTAATCTATTGAGAAAACCGTTAGATTTAGATTTTAACAATAGCATGTCCTCATATTCCGTCTTTGAATGGAAGGATAACAAACATTTAACAACGTGGAACTTAGTTTCGAATATTTGTAAACGGGAGGTTGATCTAAAACGTAATTATGGTTCCTTATTTGAAATTCAGGATCCCGTCATCAAAACCTATAATTTGATCCCGGAATACAAACAAGTTAATTATTTTTTGAAAATCGAAAATGAATATACGGATTCCCGAGAAAAATATTTTGTTAACAGGATTCTGAGGATTCCACAAATTGTAACAGCATATTGTATTGATGCAAATCAATTAAAATCTAAAAACAATTTAATTTTTAGCTAATGCCAACAAGAAAAAAGACGAAAATAGTAGCAACATTAGGACCGGCCACGAGTACAAAGGACGTTTTAAAGGGAATGCTGGATGAGGGCGTCGATGTATTTAGAATAAATTTTTCTCATGCTAATTATGAAGATGTCAAAGCGAGAATAGGACTTATTCGGGAGTTAAATGAGGAGTATGGATACAATGCCGCTATTCTTGGTGATTTACAAGGGCCTAAACTTCGAGTGGGTGTTATGAAAGAAGAAGTTGTTGTAAATCCGGGCGATGAGATCATATTTGCAACCGGTAAAGCATTTGAAGGCACCAAAGATCGCGTGTATATGACCTATGATCGGTTTCCTCAGGATGCCAAGCCGGGTGAGCGCATTCTATTGGATGACGGGAAATTAATTTTTGAAGTGGTAGCCACGAATAATGAAAATGAAGTTAAGGCAAAGGTTATTCAAGGAGGACCACTGAAATCTAAAAAGGGAGTCAATTTACCAAACACCAATATTTCACAACCCGCCCTTACTGAAAAGGATGTTGAAGATGCCATTTTTGCCATCAGTCAGGATGTCGATTGGATTGCTTTATCCTTTGTTCGTCATGCAGAAGATTTAATGGAATTGCGGGATTTGATTAGCGAACATGGCGATCATAAAATTCCAATTATAGCTAAAATTGAAAAGCCTGAAGCTATTGAAAATATCGATAAGATTGTAGCTCATTGTGACGGAATCATGGTGGCTCGTGGGGATTTAGGTGTGGAAATTCCTGCTCAGGAGGTGCCGTTAATTCAAAAACAATTGGTGCTTCGTGCCAAGAAAGCGAGAATTCCTGTCATTATTGCGACGCAAATGATGGAAACCATGATTTCCAGTTTAACACCGACGAGAGCCGAGGTAAATGACGTTGCAAACTCTGTGATGGATGGCGCTGATGCCGTTATGCTTTCGGGAGAAACATCAGTGGGGAAATATCCCATTCAGGTGATCAAACAAATGTCCAATATTTTAAAGAGTGTCGAGGATTCTGAGTTAATTCAGGTCCCACAGTTACCACCTCATATCAGGACCAATCGCTATATTACGAAGTCCATTTGTTATCATGCGGCAACTATGGCCAACGAAATTGACGCCAAGGCAATTTCAACACTTACAAATAGTGGGTATACTGCTTTTCAAATTTCGGCATGGCGCCCCTCTTGTCATATATTGGTATTTACCTCCAATAAGAACATCCTCACCCGATTGAGTTTGCTTTGGGGGGTACGCGCGTTTTACTACGATAAGTTTGTCAGTACCGATGAGACCATAGAAGATGTTAATGCTATTGCCTGTAAAAAAGGCTATTTGGGGGTTGGAGATATGTTGATTAGTCTTGCGGCTATGCCTATTCAAGATAAAGGCATGGTAAATACATTGCGTGTTACAGAGATTAAATCATGTAATTTTTAATACCCTTTTAATACGCGCAGAGAGTTGACATTCCAGTGGTCAATTGGTGTTAAAAATCAAATTTTAATTGTACGCTAACACGTTGTTTCTCGTCTTTTTTATCGGATTCTAACTTAAGATTGGATATTGAAACCCCTAACAATCGTACGGAATTGCTCAATTTTTCCTGATATAATAAAGCTTTAGAAAGTTCTAGAATAGTGTTCTTATCCTTTACAAAATAAGGCAAGGTTTTACTGCGCGTCTGTAAGGTGAAATCGCTATACTTTATTTTAAGAGTAATGGTTTTTCCAGAGACTTTACCTTTGAGTAAACGACGTGACACTTCATCAGCAATATGGTTTAGCTTATCAACTAAAAATACTTCACTGGACAGGTTTTTACTAAAAGTTCGCTCTGCCGCCAAACTTTTTCTAGTACGATTGGGTTTCACCTCACTTTTATGAATGCCGCGAACCACCTCGTAGTAGTACCGACCGGCTTTCCCAAAATGTGTGTCCAAATAATCAAGTGACTTCTGTTTTAAATCCATTCCGGTAAAAATGCCAAGTTGGTACATTCTTTCAGCAGTAACCTTACCTACACCATAAAATTTTCTGATATCTAATTGCTCCAAAAAGGAGATGACTTCCTCTGGATTGACCGTCTTTTGCCCATTTGGTTTATTGTAGTCGCTCGCTATTTTAGCAATAAATTTATTAATTGAGATACCTGCGGAGGCGGTTAATCCTATTTCTTGATGTATACGAACCCTGATTTCTTGAGCAATTAATGATGCACTCGGGTTTCCCGTTTTATTTTCGGTGACATCGAGATAGGCCTCATCAAGTGATAGGGGTTCCACCAAATTGGTATAATCATAAAAAATTTGGTGTATGTGTTTTGAAACCTCCTTATAACGCTCAAAATTGGGTCTAACAAATCGTATTTCCGGACATAGCTTTGAGGCAAGGGTACCCGTCATGGCACTTTTAACACCAAAGGCCCGTGCTTCATAACTGGCGGCACTTACAACACCGCGTTTTCCTCCACCACCTACGGCAATGGGTTTTCCCCTAAGCTCGGGACGATCCATTTGTTCGACTGAGGCATAAAAGGCATCCATATCGACATGTATAATTTTACGTATGGGAAAAGGATATGTCATACACGATCAAATTTACAATATAAAGTTTCTCTAAGTCGTTCAATTTTTCAATCTTTGATTATGGTAATTGAAATAGAACGGAAATTTTTAGTCACATCAGACGCGTATAAAAAGGAGGCTTTTAAAAAAGCACACATTATACAGGGCTTTTTGTGTACACATAAAGATCGCACCGTAAGGGTAAGAATAAAGGAAGAGAACGGTTTTATCACTGTAAAAGGCATATCCTCAGATGATGGGTTATCCCGCTTTGAATGGGAGAAGGAAATTTCAAAGCATGAAGCGGAGTCCTTACTCGATTTATGTGAACCGACGATTATTGATAAAATACGTTATGAAGTTCAGGTTGGAAGCCATATATTTGAAATAGATGAATTTCTCTCAGAGAATGAAGGACTTGTGATTGCTGAAGTCGAATTGAAACAAGAATCTGAAGTAGTTATGAAACCAGAATGGCTGGGAGAGGAAGTTACCGGTAATTTGAAGTACTATAACTCTCAATTGAGTATAAAACCGTTTAAGCAATGGCGATAAAAATCTTAAGATATATCAAAAACATCTGTGTTTGCGTCGTATTAACCTTCCTAATATCGTCATGTAGGGATAAAGCGAATACATCAATAGAAACTCCAGAGGAAACGATTGAAACGGTAAAAGACACCATATTAGATACCATAGATATTCCGGTTAAAAAAACTACTAAACAACTTGAGGAGGATCTAACGGCTAAGGGCTTTAAAACCTTTACTTATTTTGATGAAAAAACTCAGGATACCATTTTGATGCAACAATATTTTATTGCCTTCTTGAAAAAGGGGCCTATACGTGGTCAGAACGAGGAAGAGACGGAAGATTTGCAAAAGGCCCATTTGGCCCATTTAAGTAAAATGTACGAGTTAGGCTATGCCGATATTTCAGGACCTTTTGTTGATGATGGCGCTATTCGCGGCATTACTATCTATAATGTCCCTACCTTAAAAATGGCCGATAGTTTAGCCAAGGCAGATCCAATGGTTAAGGCAGGGCGCTTGGCTATTGAAGTGCATCCCTGGTGGGCGGCAAAAGGATTCTCACTTCGGTAGCCTGCTTCAGGAGATCTGCGGCTTATGTTCGTTTTGTGCTGTTGAATTCATACTCATGTTCAACTTTACAAATTTTCACATTGTACCAACTGTACCAATCTTCACGTCCCCTTTTTTGGGCTAGCCGATGATCCGCTTGCTGTTTCCAATGTTTTATGGCCTCTAAAGATTCCCAATAGCTCACCGTAATTCCAACTGCGCTCCTCGCGTTATCCATGCCCAAATACCCTGGCATCTGCTCGGCTAGCGTGTTCATTTTAATGGACATTTCGGAATAACCCTGTATCGCTTGTCTTTGGATGGAAGTGAATATAACGGCATAATAGGGTGTTCGTTTCATTTTTCAGGTTTATAAAATCTTTTTTACTAATATAGCGCTTCAAATAGGGTGTAATTTAATCTAAAAATTATCAAGAATTCAATACGTATTACCTTTATATTTTTGGTTACGCTGATGGAGGTGCAGGCTCAATTGGGTTTTTGTACTGGAAACTCGGGAGATCCTATATTTACCGAAACTTTTGGTACAGGAACAACCAATGTTGCATTACCGGCCGGAACGACATCCTATACTTTTGTAACAGCAACTCCTGGCGACGGATTTTATACTGTATCAAGTAATTCGGCCTATTTCGATTGGTTCGATATTCCCGATCATACCCCGAATGACACGGATGGAAGAATGCTCATTATTAATGCCGATTTCGTAGCAGGGGAATTTTACAGGACCACGATAAATGGATTGTGTGAAAACACCAGTTACGAGTTTTCTTCATGGATGATTAATTTACTGCCCAGTATAGGATGCGGAGGATCGGGAATTCCGATTAATGTCAGGTTTGAGATTTGGGATAGTACAGATACCAATTTGTTAGCCAGAGGTGATACCGGAAGTATTAATGGAACAGTGAGCCCTGAATGGCGGCAATACGGTTTGGTTTTTCAGACATTGCCTGCCCAGACTTCGGTAATTTTAAAGATGCTTAATAATGGTTCGGGAGGTTGCGGCAATGATTTGGCCCTTGACGATATCGTTTTTAAGTCTTGTGGTGATACCGTAATTATTGAGGATGTGAATAAAAACACCAGTGTTAATATTTGTGAAGTCGATCTCCCTTTCTCTACCGAATTAGTCGCAGTCCCCGATTTCTCTATTTTCTCCACTCATTTTTATCAATGGCAATCCAGCAGTGATGGGATAATATGGGCTGATTTAGCGGGCGCAACGAATCAAAACTATATAACACCACCACTTGATTCGAACACATTTTACAGGGTATTGGTTTCTGAGGACCCTGTAAACTTAACAAATCCGTTATGTAATTCGTCTTCTGAAATGTATATAATGAATGTCGTTCCTCCGCTAGATCCACCGTTAAGTAATGGCGATTTGGTAATATGTGCAAACGATACAACACCACTTTCAGTATCAGTACCATCCGATATCACAGTCCATTGGTATGATGCTCCCCTTGGGGGTAATTTGCTTCAATCAGATAGCACAACCTTTTATCCTAATGGTATTTCCGGAACCTACTATGCAGAGGCTGAAAGTCGTTTAGGTCGGTGTTTGTCCAATACACGAACTGCGTTACAAATTGCGTACCTTGAGGTACCCCAGGTCACCGATGAAATTTTAGAATTTTGTGAAAACACGAGCATAACCATTCATGCGAATACAAATATTACCACAGCAACCTATGTATGGAATACTGGAGAAACTTCGGAGGAAATAACAGTCCAGGAACCGGGATTATATACTGTGGATGTTAGCAATGTTACCTGTGAAGTTACCAAAACCATAGAGCTAAGACAGATTGACAACCCCATTATTGATAGTGTACGTTCAAATGGAAATGATATTGTTGTTACGACAATTAATACAGGAGACTTTCTCTATGCCATAGATGGAATTAACTATCAATCTGAAAATACGTTTTTTAATATTGAAGGGGGGCTGTATACCATATATGTTAAAGAACGGAATTGTGCTGAAGTGATTACCACGGCCTATTTGCATTTTTATATTCCGAAGTTTTTCACCCCTAATAATGACGGTGTGAATGATACCTTTAAGCTTGCGGGGATAGAGTATTATGGTACTTCAAGTGTTTCCATCTTTAATCGTTACGGAAAGCTCTTAAAAAACACCGTCAATTCTCCTTTCGAATGGGATGGCACATATGTGGGGGAAGGCTTACCTACGGACGATTATTGGTATGTCATTATTATAGATGGACAAACATTTACGGGGCATTTTACGCTTAAACGATGAGCGGCCAGTCATCCTTTAAATACAAACTTAGGTCTTTGGAATAATAAAAATGTACAAAGGCTCATTCCTCATAAATTCCGATGTAAAGTTCCTCCTTATCGTTCATACTTGCCCGAAACATACCCGGGGTGTTAAACTCCATGACCATATGGCCTTGTCTGTCAATGGCTATTATGCCTCCTGAACCTCCCATAGCATTTAATTTATTTTGAACAACTTCTCTGGCCGCTTCTGCTAAAGTGAGTCCTTTATATTCTATTAAAGCCGAAATATCATATGCTACCACTCCTCTGATAAAGAATTCTCCCCAACCGGTAGAGGACACGGCACAGGTATTATTATTGGAATAGGTTCCGGCACCTATGATAGGCGAATCTCCGATGCGACCCCATCGCTTGTTGGTCATACCCCCTGTTGAGGTGCCTGAAGCTAAATTACCATGTCTGTCCAGGGCGACACAGCCTACCGTACCAAATTTTGAATCATGAGAATAGCGGTCATTCTGCGATATTTTCTTGTTTTGATCTAATTCCGATTGTTCGTTCTCTTTTATTTTTTGGAGGGATTTAAAACGGTTTTCAGTATAAAAATAACCGGGATCAACTAGTTCCAACCCCTGTTCTTTTGCAAATTGCTCTGCTCCTTTTCCGGAGAGCATGACATGAGGCGATGCTTCCATAATGGCACGGGCTAAATTTATGGGGTTCTTTACTGAGCTTGTGCCGGCAGAGGCCCCTGCATTTAAGGTTCTGCCGTCCATAATTGAGGCATCGTGTTCGTTTGTGCCTTCACTGGTAAAAACAGCACCTTTACCGGCATTAAACAAGGGAGCGTCTTCGAGTATATTAATTGCTTTTTGTACGGCATCCAAACTGCTGCCACCACCTTTTAAAATGGAGTGGCCGGTTCTTATAGCTTCTTCTAACTTTTGACGATATGCAGCTTCCAATTCCGGCGTCATATGGGCTTTCAATATCGTACCTGCACCACCGTGAATGACGATGGAAAATCTCGATGAATCCTCATTAGGATGGTAATTTTCATTGGTCTTGGTAATCTCCTTTGTCGAAGAAGCAGGGTCGTTTTTCTTGCAGCCCAAAGCAATGGATAAAAGGACGAGTAGGAAATAGACTTTTTTCATTATGTATAAATTTAAAAATCCCTTTTAAAGTTAAGGTATTTTTTAAAACTCGATTCGGAAACAAAAATGTTAATTTATCACTATATTCGTGCATTAATTATTAAAAATTAAATTAAAGATGAAAATGGAGGCTATTGCTGCGGATTTCGGAATAAAAGAAGCTTTAGAACAACTCGGCGTTGGTATTTTAAATGAGGGTTCCTCCACGGGCTCCAATGCTTTTTCCACTGGAGAAATTTTAGAAAGCTATTCCCCTGTTGACGGTCAATTGATTGGTAAAGTGAAAACAACTACAAAAACCGATTATGAAAGGGTAATGACCGCTGCAACGGAGGCATTTAAACTTTGGCGGGTTATGCCGGCACCGCGACGAGGGGATATCGTCCGGCAATTTGGTGATAGGCTACGAAAAAATAAAGAGGCCTTAGGTAAATTGGTGTCCTATGAAATGGGGAAGAGCTATCAGGAAGGCTTGGGTGAGGTTCAGGAGATGATTGATATATGCGATTTTGCCGTTGGACTTTCAAGACAGCTTCATGGGTTAACAATGCACAGTGAACGTCCGGGACATCGTATGTATGAGCAATATCACCCTTTGGGGGTAGTAGGTGTAATTTCGGCATTCAATTTTCCTGTGGCTGTTTGGTCCTGGAATACAGCCTTGGCATGGGTTTGTGGCGATGTTTGCATTTGGAAGCCCAGTGAAAAAACACCTTTGTGCGGTATTGCCTGTCAGAATATCATAGCTGAGGTGCTCGCTGAGAACAACCTCCCAGAAGGAATTTCATGTTTAATCAATGGCGATTACAGAGTTGGTGAGTTCATGACCAGAGACACCAGAATTCCATTAATTTCAGCTACCGGCTCTACCAGAATGGGTAAAATTGTAGCTCAGGAAGTTGCGGGTCGATTAGGTAAAACTTTGTTGGAATTGGGAGGGAATAATGCCATAATTGTAACTCCCGATGCCGATATCAAAATGACGGTCATTGGTGCTGTTTTTGGAGCGGTAGGAACCGCAGGTCAGCGTTGTACAAGTACAAGACGTCTGATAATTCATGAGGCTGTTTACGAAAAAGTTAAAAAGGCCCTGGTAGATGCGTATAAACAATTGCGCATTGGAAACCCCTTGGATGAGACTAACCATGTCGGACCTTTAATTGATGTTGATGCGGTAGACATGTATAAAAAAGCCCTGTCGAAAGTCAAGGATGAAGGGGGTCAGGTTATTGTAAATGGAGGCGTCCTTGTAGGGGAAGGCTATGAAAGTGGCTGTTATGTTAAACCGACTATTGTTGAGGCCCAACCTGATTTTGAAATCGTTCAGCATGAAACCTTTGCACCCATTTTGTATTTGTTAAAATATTCCGGTTCTGTTGAGAGCGCCATAGCAATTCAAAATAACGTGGTCCAGGGATTGTCATCTGCAATTATGACGAATAATTTACGAGAGGCTGAACGCTTTTTATCTGTTGAGGGATCGGATTGCGGTATCGCGAATGTCAATATCGGGACTTCAGGTGCGGAAATTGGTGGTGCTTTTGGAGGTGAGAAAGAAACAGGTGGAGGTCGCGAATCAGGGTCAGATGCCTGGAAAATCTATATGCGTCGACAAACAAATACTATTAATTATACCACTGAATTGCCCTTGGCTCAGGGGATTAAGTTCGATTTGTAAAAATTAAAAGCCCCGCTTCAAATACGAGGTCATCGCAAGAGACGGGGCTTATATCATAAAAGATTAATAGCAAAGCAAATCTAGGAAAAATAAATTAACAAATGTTAATTTAATGCAAACAATTAGTTAATTTAACTGTATTGCACTTTTCTTAAAATGCGCTGCGATTCTTTATAAAGATTGTAATACTCCGGACTGTGCGACTTTAAAAAAGGTTTTGATTCGTGAAGCTTGTTAACGGCTTCTGGAAAGGCATTGAAATGACAGATCAAATAGGTGACCGGTAGGTTTTTTAAATCATTTTCTTCATACTTTGTTAAGGTCATGCCTTTTTTAAGTTTTTCCAATATGCTGTTGTTGCTATTGTAGATATGGAAGAGCATTTTTTTGTCAAACTGTGGAGGCTCAAACAATAATTGGGTATCTATGGTGTAGTTGGCATGATCCTCAAAACGTATTATGGTCTCCTCTAGTTTGTAATACTTATTTGTATTTTGGAGTCCAAGATTTACATATTCTATTATTTTAAACGTGTTATCATCGAGCATTATCGAAACTTCATCCAAAATGGAAAAGAATAGTTTAACCTGTTCATTTATGAGTTCGATGTCTACTCTCGAATAGAATGTTTCATTCTTCACAATCTTTTTTTGACCTGCCCAACAGACTACAAAATATTCCTTAAACACCTTGTACTTTGGCTCGTAATCTACACGCTTGTTCATGAAATCAATGACACCATCCAAGGTGTGCTCGATGTTGTTCTGAGCATGTTTTTCTATTGCGAAAACAATCTTAGAATTGATATCTTTTATTTCGATATCGAAGACTTTGGGCATGCTCATACTGCCTTCCCTAAAGAATACAGAGCCACCATAATATTTCCAAATGTTCTTTCTGAGGGAAGTAATTTTATTGTTGGGTCTAATGGTAACCAGTCCAACTACCCGGTTATCTGATAAATGTGGAAAGGGAATATTTTCATATTGAACGATAGGAGGATTATTTAAATAGGCGTTTATTAGGTTCTGAATTTTGCTGTCATCAAAAAAATCGACACCAACGATCCTGTTATCCTCATCTTCCACACCTATAACAATATAGGAATTGTTGTTCGGATTACTATTGGAAAGTGCGCAGATATGTTTTAAAAATTTGGCTTTCCCTTCTTTATAACTAATATCGATCTTACGCTTTTTATCATAAAAACTGTTTTCATCATTGTGGGCTAAGAGATGTTTAATAAGTAAGCGTTTGTTAATCATAAAAATAAAGAGGGCTTTAAGCTATAAAGTTAATTTTTATGTTACTCGCTTACTAATTTTTCAGCGAAAAAATCGTGCTGTTTACAGATGTTTCCAACCGTTATCGATATTTCTTGGTCTTTCGTATACTAATATTTGTTAGGGACTGTTATTATTGTAATATTGTTATAAAATGAAATGGAATAGTCCAAATTCACTTTTATATACGTAAATAACCCTATAATCTAAAAAAATAGTAATTCTATGAAAAATTTAAAGATCTTTAAATTTGTTCTTCCTTTATTTCTTTTACCTTTTTTATTTTCTTGTAACGATTCCAATTCGGATGGAGCCAATAAGGCGGCACCGACAATAACGGTGAGGTTAGTTGATGCTCCCGGCGATTATGAAGCGGTGAATGTTGAAATTGTGGATGTAAAAATTAAGATGGATGACGACAGCGATGATGAGGAGGGCTGGATGTCACTCGAAGCGAATAATGAAATTGTAAATCTCCTGGATTTTACCGGAGGTATTAGTAAAGTGCTTGTTGATAGATTTCCAATTCCACCAGGAACATTAAGTCAAATGAGACTTGTTTTAGGTGATGGTAACACTATTGTGATGAAAAATGAAAATGATGAGGACGTAGAATACGATTTAAAGACACCCAGTGGACAGCAATCGGGTTTGAAGGTTAAAATAAATGCACTAATTGAAGAAGGGTTTACCTATGATTATATTTTAGATTTTGATGTTGAAAAATCAATTGTTCATGCTGGAAACTCTGGAAATATTATCTTAAAACCTGTCTTATATGCGAGTGCGGAAGCGAGTTCGGGCATTATCGAAGGCGTTGTTGAACCAATGGAAGCGCTGCCTGCAAATGTGCATGTTATCGCCTTTGAAGGAACTGCAGATGAATTTGAGATTTCGGCCATAACTGATGAGAACGGGGCCTTTGCTTTATGGGGTGTCCCGGCGGGAACCTATGAGGTTATGGTTGCGTCGACCAACTCCGATTACGCTGATGGTATGGCTTCAAATGTGGTTGTTGTGAATGGAGAGATTACAACAATTGCAGATCCTATAGTGTTAATGCTGAAGCCGGGAACGATTAGTGGTACGGTTTCAGGAGTAGCGGAAGGCATTACCATAACCATTGCGTTAGATGATGCAGATGGAACCAGTGTAGAGGCAGACACCGATGGTAACTATCTTATTGAAAACATTTCCCCTGGAAATTATAAGGTAACCATTTCAGCTGAAGGCTATGTGACTCAGGAGTTTGATATCACCTTGGACCCTGATGAAGATGAAGTTGTCGATGCCGAACTGGTCGCAGAATCTTAAGAGTCCAATAAACAAAACTATTAAAGAGCAATACAAAGCGTATTGCTCTTTTTTTTTCTAAAATAGGGAGATAAAATTTGTAATAAACTTTTAACCAATTGTTAACAGCAATTAATTAAATATTTTAACAATTTGCAATGCTCAAATAAGCATACTATATTCGGGCTTTTAAAATTTAAAAATGATGGAAGATACAGGTACAATTGATATTAAGGCGATTAACGAGAAAATTGAAAAGGAAAGTGCTTTCGTGGATTTACTCACCTTAGAAATGAACAAGGTTATAGTGGGTCAGAAGCATATGGTAGAACGTCTGCTAATTGGTTTATTGGGACAGGGACATATCTTGTTGGAAGGGGTCCCTGGTTTGGCAAAGACTTTGGCCATAAATACTTTGGCTCAGGCCGTTGATGGTAGTTTTAGCAGGATACAGTTTACTCCGGATTTACTCCCTGCCGATGTGACTGGTACACTGATTTACAACATCAAGGCTAATGATTTCTCCATAAAAAAAGGACCCATTTTTGCGAATTTTGTTTTGGCAGATGAGATAAACAGGGCACCCGCGAAGGTACAATCGGCCTTATTGGAAGCCATGCAGGAGAAGCAAGTCACCATTGGTGATGAAACATTTGTTTTGGATAAACCCTTTTTAGTAATGGCCACTCAAAACCCTGTTGAGCAGGAGGGAACCTATCCGTTACCAGAAGCCCAGGTAGATCGTTTTATGTTGAAAACGGTCATCGATTATCCTAAATTAGACGAAGAACAACTCATAATCAGGGCCAATCTGAAGGGCGCCTGGGATAAAGTAAACCCGGTGGTATCCCTAAAACAGATTTTGAATGCTCAAAATGTGGTCAGAGAGGTCTACATGGATGAAAAAATTGAAAAATACATTCTGGATATTATATTCGCCACCAGATATCCGGAGAAATATAAACTTGCCGATTTAAAACCGCTAATTTCATTTGGAGCATCACCGCGGGGAAGTATTAATTTGGCTACTGCTGCTAAATGTTATGCCTTTATTAAACGTCGGGGTTATGTTATACCAGAAGATGTTCGGGCTGTGGTCCACGATGTGTTACGACACAGAATTGGGATTACTTACGAAGCAGAAGCTGAAAATGTAACTTCAGAAGACATCATTAATAAAATCGTAAACGAAATAGAGGTACCTTAATAGTTTCAGGTTCCAAGATTCAAGTTCAGAGTTAATAAACCCTGAACCTTAAACCTTAAACCTTGAACAATTATAATGGACACTAAGGAATTACTAAAGAAAGTACGAAAAATTGAGATTAAGACAAGACGCTTGTCCGATCACATCTTTGGAGGTGAGTACCACTCTACCTTTAAGGGTCGGGGTATGACCTTTAGTGAAGTAAGACAATATTACTATGGTGATGATGTAAGAAATATAGATTGGAATGTTACCGCACGTTATAATGAACCTTTTGTAAAAGTATTTGAGGAAGAACGCGAACTTACTATGATGCTCATGGTTGATGTATCGGGTTCGGAGTTATTTGGAACGACGGAGCAGTTTAAGAATGAGGTGGTAACTGAAATTGCAGCAACCCTGGCTTTTTCGGCTACTCAGAACAACGATAAAATTGGTCTTATCCTGTTTTCTGACCATGTGGAACTATATATTCCTCCTAAGAAAGGCCGATCACATGTTTTACGAATCATTCGTGAACTGATAGAATTTCAGCCTGATAGCAAAAAGACCAATTTGGCCGAAGCGCTTAAGTTTCTGAGCAATGTCATGAAGAAAAAGGCTATCGTTTTTATATTGTCCGATTTTATTGTTGATGACTATGAGCACACTATGAAAATTGTATCTGGCAAACATGATGTAACTGGAATTCGCGTCTATGATAGAAGAGAAGAATCGGTGCCAAATTTGGGGGTCGTTCAAATGGAGGATGAAGAGACAGGTGAACTTATGCTGGTAAATACAGCTTCGAAAAAAGTTAGACGTAATTACGAAAAGTTTCATAGGGAAAAAGTCAGTTATTTTAAGGACTGTTTTTCACGTTCGGGAGCAGGGACAATTGATTGCAGGGTAGATGAAAGCTACGTGAAAAAACTGTTGGGCTATTTTAAGCAAAGAGGATAAGAAAGACTTATGAGGTACGATTTTAAAATGATAAGTGTAAACATTTCAGATCTGGGTCTCCGCCTAAAGCGGTCTTTTTCCATAGGCCTGTTGTTGTGCTCTTTTTTTTCATTTTCTCAGGTTACTTCTTCCGTAGATACCACTCTGATAAAAATAGGAGAACAAATCACTTATAAAATACAGGTTGAGACCGATACGACCAATCTTGTTGTTTTTTCAGAGGGACAAACGTTTTCGCCCCTTGAAATGATTGCTTCTCTTGATATTGACACGACTAAAAGTGAAGACCGATATCAGCTCATTAAAACTTATGGCTTAACGCAATTCGATTCGGGCGTATATACGATTCCAAGACAAAAAGTATTAATCGGGGATCAAACGTTTTTAACGGATTCCGTCAGGGTTGAAGTTAAAAATGTGGCTGTCGACACCACGAAACAGGGGCTTTATGATATTAAACCTATTGTTGAGGTTCAGAAAAAGTCAGGTGATTGGTGGAAATACCTGCTGCTGACGCTCTTTATAATTGGATTGGTTGGATTTTTAATGTATTGGTTTATTTGGAGACAGAAGCCATTAACGGAAGAAGAGAAAATCGCGCTACTTCCACCCTACGACAGGGCCAAATTAGCCTTAAAGCAACTGGATGAAAGCCATTACCTGGAACAGTCTGAGCTTAAGGCTTATTATTCTGAATTAACCCTGATTATTCGAAAATATCTCGATGAAAAGGTATATGATCATTCTTTGGAAAGCACAACGGATGAATTGATAGCAAGGTTAAACTTACTTAAAGAGGGCAACCAGATAGAATTAAGTCAGGAGACCATTAAAAATATTGAGAACATTTTAAAGCGAGCTGATTTAGTGAAGTTTGCGAGATCTGCTCCAGATACAGCTTTGGCCGAATTGGATCGTAAAACCATTGACGCTGAAATAGATCATGTTCGGGAAGTATTGCCGGAACCCACTGAGGAAGAAAAGTTGATGGATGAAAAATATCGGGAAGCACTGGCAAAAAAGAAAAAACGACGCAAAATAATAACTACGACGGTAATTAGTGTTTTACTATTGATAATGACTTTTGCAGGTTTTTCGATAAAATATGGATTCAATTATGTGGTGGATACCCTCATGGGTCATGACAGTAAGGAATTGTTGGAAGGGAACTGGGTGAGCAGTCAATACGGATTTCCTCCTGTGACCATTTCAACTCCCAAGGTCTTAAAACGGATGGAGCTGCCGGTCCCGGAGGACAACAATGCATCATTGAATATGACCTCTTTTAGTTATGGGGCCTTAAAGGATGACTTCAGTATTACCGTGAATACCACCTTCTTTAATCAGGTTCCGGAAGGAGGCATCAACATTGAAAAAATAATTGAGGAAAGTTTAAACGGCCTCGAGGATCAAGGTGCTAAGGATATTGTGACACTAAATGAGAAGTTTACCACTCCAAATGGAGCGGAGGGGGTTAAAACCTATGGAACACTGAGATTTGATGTTTCCAACACAGGCCGCTCTGTTGAAGTAAATTACATCATGCTGCATTTTACATCCGAAAACGTATTGCAGCAAATGATGTTGTCCTATCCGACAAACGATACTTACGCCGAAAAGATAATCGATCGGATTTTGAATTCAGTTGAACTAAAACCCGCGTCTGAATAATGTTAGAGCATATTGAGTTTGTTAATAAGGAGTTCTTTTGGTTGTTGCTCGTGCTGCCAATCGTTATTCTATGGTATATCATAAAACGTCATAAACAGACCTCTGAGCTTAAAATATCAAGCCTAAAAGGGTTTAAGGTAACCAACTCATGGTTACCAAAAATGAAGCACGGGTTATTTATGTTAAGGCTTTTGGCTTTGGTTCTTTTAATCACGGCATTGGCAAGACCTCAAACGGTTGATGTTTCAACCAAGACAAAAACAACACGCGGAATAGATATCGTTATGGCTATTGATGTATCGGGAAGTATGTTAGCTAAAGATTTATCGCCAAACCGATTGGAGGCCTTAAAAAAAGTTGCGGCCAACTTTATTAAGAACAGGCCAAATGACAGAATCGGTTTGGTCGAATATGCCGGCGAGAGTTACACAAAAACACCGATTACAAGTGATAAGGCCATTGTACTTAGGTCTTTGAGTAGTATTAAATACAATAATGTTATAGAAGATGGGACCGCTATTGGCATGGGCTTGGCCACTGCAGTTAACAGGCTCAAGGACAGTAAAGCAAAAAGCAAAGTTATCATTTTACTTACCGATGGTGTGAATAACTCGGGTTTCATAGATCCGAGAATAGCAAGTGAGCTGGCGGTTGAATACGGAATTAAGACCTATACTATCGGGCTTGGAACCAATGGAATGGCACTTTCGCCTGTGGCACGACTTCCCAACGGCGACTTTCAATACAGAAGAATTCAGGTCGAGATAGATGAGGACCTGCTAAAAGAAATAGCATCGGTTACGGGCGGAAGGTATTTTCGGGCGACAAACAACAGGAAATTAGAAGCGATTTATGATGAGATTAATAAACTTGAAAAAACAGAGATAGAGGAATTCAAGTTTTACAATTACGAAGAAAAGTTCAGACCACTGGTGCTTATCGCAGGATTATTGTTATTCATGGAATTGGTACTGCGCTATACGGTGTTCAGAACCTTCGTTTAGTGAGAATATAGTTGAGGAAATAGGGATAAATGTTGGAATTATAAGAACATGCAATTAGAAGAAAAAATATGGTTTTGGATTTTGGGGGTAATTCCTGTATTGGTCCTGTTCTTTTTAGTTTTACAAATTTGGCGGCATAAAGCCCAAAAGAGATTTGCCGATAGGAACCTGATCAAAAGATTAAGCCCTAATAAGTCACTTTTTAAATCAGTTTTAAAATTAGCCATGCTTTGTATGGTTTTTGCCTGCCTGTCTATCGCCTTGGTCAACCCCAAGGTCGGGACGAAACTTGAAACTGTAAAACGCGAAGGTGTAGATATTGTTTTTGCGGTTGATGTGTCAAAAAGTATGTTGGCCGAGGACATAGCGCCTAACCGACTGGAGAAAGCCAAGCAATTAGTAACACAGATCATTAATAATCTTGCCAGTGACCGCATTGGAATCATAGCCTATGCCGGTAAGGCCTTTCCTCAGTTACCCATTACCACAGATTACGCTGCTGCAAAGATGTTTTTGCAGAATATGAATACCGACATGTTATCATCACAGGGGACAGCAATAAATGAGGCCATTAATCTGGCAAAGACCTATTATGATGATGAAGAACAGACCAATCGTGTTTTAATCATAATTTCCGATGGTGAGGATCATAGCGATGAAGCGGCCTCAGTTGCAGAGGAGGCCTATGACGAAGGGATTCGCATTTTCACAATTGGCGTTGGAGACCTTAAGGGCGGGCCGATTCCGGAGAAAAAAAATGGTGTGGTGGTAAATTATAAAAAGAATAGTGAAGGCGAAACAGTAATAACAAAATTAAATGAAGAGACCCTGCAAAATATTGCCAATGAAGCCAATGGGGCCTATATTAATGGTAAAAGTACCGATGATGTTGTTGAGACCATTAGAGAGATATTGAATACTATGGATAAAACAGAGTTCGAAGCGAAACAGTTTTCCGATTTTAAAGCGCAGTTTCAATGGTTTCTGGGATTTGCGATTTTCTTTTTGGTATTGGATATATTTCTTTTGGAACGAAAGACAGCGTGGTTAAAAAAGTTGAATTTATTTAATGAAAACCTTTAGGCCTTTTGACATTGAGGGGAATTCTAAATATTTTTTATCAAATTTTTAACTATTAAAAAAACAAGGGTTTTATATATTGCTTATAAGGCTTATTTATTATGAATCGAATACTTATACTTTTTAGACGCATGAAGATGGACTTTTATCTGTGCTTGCTGTTTGGTATGCTCAGCTTAAATGCCCAGGAAAAGAAGGATAAAGCTGAGGAGTTGGCCTTAAGAAAGGCCAATAACTATGTTTATGAAGGTAACAAGCTGTTTAATGATGATTTTATAGAGGCCGAAATGGCGTACAGAAAAGCCATTTCCGAACAGCCCTCCTTGGTTGTTGGAAACTATAACTTGGGGAATTCATATTATGAAAAAGGGAACTATGATGAAGCCCTGTTTCGTCAGCAACAGGCCTTAAAACACGCTACCTCTAAATTGGATAAACATCGGGCATATCATAATATTGGAAATATTCTAATGCAAAATAAAAAATGCCAGGAAGCGGTTGAAGCCTTCAAAAATGCCTTAAGGAATGATCCAACAGATGATGAGACCAGATACAATCTTGGCTTAGCCAAAATTTGTGCTGAACAACAGAAAGATCAGCAGGAGGAAAATAAGGACGACGAAAACAAAGACAAGAAGGAAGATAATAAAGACAATCAACAGGAGGATCAACAGGACAAGAAAGATCAGGAAGGCGACAATAAGGAAGATGAGAAAGATAAGGAGGGCGACCAGGACAAAAAGGAGGGGGATGAGCAAAAAGACGAAGAGGGTAAGCCTAAGGATGATAAACAGGAACCGGGTAAGGAAGGCGATAAGGAGAAGCAGGAGCAGCAGCCTAAACCGAAGCCAGGTCAATTGTCGCCTCAACAAGTAAAGAGTTTATTGGAGGCCATGAACAACCAAGAGCAAAAAGTTCAGGATAAAATTAATGCTGAAAAACAAAAGGGCATAAAGGTAAAAACAGATAAGGATTGGTAGAAAAGGATCTATGTTAAAGGAAGGAAATAATGGTGCTTGCCACATTAATTAAGGCACTCTCTCACGTATGCTAAGCCTATATTAATTAATGTCGGGAATCTATTTTGAAGCGAGAAATGAAATTAAATAAACACATATCTATTGTTGTATTACTCTTCTTAACAAGCTTTGCTTTTTCACAGGTGAAGTTTGAAGCCAAGGTGAGCAAGAAAGAACTTGGGGTAAACGAACGCCTGCGTGTCGATTTTGAAATGAACCAGGACGGCGACAATTTTAATCCTCCAAGTTTTGAGGGATTTGTGGTGGTTGGAGGCCCCAACCAATCCGTTAGTAACTCATGGATTAATGGTAAAAGAACCTATAAAAAAACCTATAGTTATTTTTTGGCTCCGAAAAAACGAGGTGCGTTTGTTATAGACCAGGCCTCCATAAATATTGAAGGGGAAACCTATAAAACCATTCCTATAAAAATTACAGTAACCGCTGCGGTCGATAAACCAAAGGACCCGAACGATCCCGATTATATTGTTTCGGAAAACATTCACCTGGTTACGGAAATATCCAAGACAAGTCCCTATCTAAATGAAGCCATAACAGTAATTTACAAACTCTACGTATCACCGAGTATTAGCCTTTATGATATTGACGTATTGGACAACCCCAAGTTTAATGATTTTTGGAACCAGGAAATTAAGTTAAAGGAACTTAAACTTGAGAACGGTTCTTATAACAATGAAGATTATAATTATGTGGTGTATAAAAAGGTTGTTTTGTACCCGCAGAAAACAGGCAAGCTTAATATTGAGCCATTGAGTTTAAATGTTACTGCGGCAGTGCCAACCAATCGGCGTGATATATTTGGGAGCCGAATCATGACCCGCATCAACAGAACCATTTCAAGCAGTAACCGGGCTATAAATGTAAAACCATTACCGGAAACCGGAAAGCCCGTTGACTTTACGGGGGCGGTTGGTAAATTTTCATTCAATGTAACCACATCAAAAACCCAATTAGACGCAACAGAATCCTTACAGGCAAAGGTTGAAGTTGGTGGTAAAGGGAATCTCAAACTATTTAATCTGCCAAAGATATCATTGCCCAGTTCTTTAGAAGTCTATGAACCGGAACATACAGAAAGCGTGAGAACCAATTTAGATGGTATGCAAGGCAGTATTTCGGACACCTATACCATTGTGCCGCAATACAAAGGGAAATATCCAATACCAAGTATTTCGTTTTCTTATTTCGATTTAGAAACAAAAAGTTATAAACGCTTGTCATCCGCTGAGATTGTCATCGATGTCCTGGATGGTCCTGTGAATGCGGCTGATGCCAATGACAATATGGTTTCGGGAGGGGTCAAGCAACGTATAGTTTTGAATAATGATCAGTTTAGGTTCATAAAAACGAAAACTGATTTTTCAGTCATACAAGCGCCACATTTCTTTAAAACAAACCTATTCTGGTCCTTATTGCTACTCCCGTTCCTGGCAATTCCTGTAGCTATGCTCATTCGAAAAAAGAATTTGAACAGAGCAGCTGATGTTCATGGAAATAGAATTAGAAAAGCAGATAAGTTGGCTCGAAAATATTTGAGCAAGGCCAAGAGGGAGTTAGGTAAGAAAGAAGCCTTCTATATCGCTTTAGAGAAAGCATTGCACAATTACTTAAAGGCCAAATTGCATATTGAAACCAGTGAATTCAGCAAGGAACGAATTAAGACCTTATTAAAGGACAAAGGCGTAGAAGATGAGGTTAATTCTAATTTTATAACCATTCTGGAGAGTTGTGAACTGGCAAGATATACCCCAATAACAAGTGTTACTATGAAAGAAGATTACGATAAGGCAGCTCGAACAATTGCGCTAATCGATAAACAGGCACGTTAGGATGAAACGATATTTAAACATAGTAGTGGTTTTGATAGGCTTATATGCTTTCGCTCAGAATGAATCCTTATTCGAAGAGGCCAATGCACTCTACAATGAAGGGCAATACGCAGAGGCCATTGATATTTACAATGAGATCTTAAACTCAGGGAAGCATTCAACGGAACTCTATTTTAACCTGGGGAATGCACATTATAAATTAAATAATATTGCACCCAGCATTTATTTTTATGAGAAAGCATTGCAATTGTCCCCCAATGATGAGGATGTCAAGAACAATCTGGCGTTTGCCCAAAACATGACTATCGACGATATTGATATCATTCCGGAAACAGGCTTAGCCCGGTTTTTGAATGCACTTACGCATTATCTGAGCTTTGACAATTGGGCCAGGATGGCAGTTGCATTTGCGGGATGCTTTGTATTGCTTTTTTTAATCTATTATTTTGCCTACAGTTCATTTAAGAAGCGACTGGCGTTTATTTCAAGTATGGGGTCCCTGATGCTTTGTTGTATCACCTTGGCGCTGGCATTTCACAAATACAACCTGGAGGAAATGGATAGACCCGCTATCATTTTTGCAACGGAAAGCAAAGTAAAAAGCGAACCCAATTCCAGAAGTGAAGAGCTCTTCCGATTGCATGAAGGAACGAAGGTTCAGCTATTGGACACCATTAATAACTGGAAAAAAATTAAGCTTTCTGATGGTAAAACTGGGTGGGTCGTCAATAATGATGTTAAAGCACTCAAATAATGTTGTCCTCAGTCGTTTTGTCCTCCTCTTCCGATGTTATAATTGAAGGCAGTATCATTGGAATAAATGATTTTATAGGTGTATAAAGGCGGGACTCGTTATAGTCGTCCTCATCAATAAAGGACATGGTCAGATTCATTTTTTCAAAGATAATCAAGACAACGCTTAATATTAATGCATACTTGAGTCCTCCAAATACGGCTCCTAGCAGACGATTTACCAAACCTAAAGCCGCGAAATCGGCGAGTTTTGTCAAAGCTTTACCGGCAAGAGCAATAGCCAAAACGATAACGACGAAGGTGATGATAAATGCGGTAATATTTATGGTGTTTTCTTTCCAATCCACTTTTTCAATTAAAAAGGAGGCTGCATAATTGCTAAAATGAATAGCCCCATATACACCGGCAATGAGTGCAACGATCGATGCCACCTCAACAAACAGACCTTTTATAAAACCCCGAACAATTCCAATTAAAAGCAGACTACCTAATATGATGTCTATAACACTCATGCTGTAAATATAGAGATAATTCCTTTTTTAGTGCTTATAGAACAAGAGCTTTCTTAACTTTGAACTTTCAATCAAAACATGTCAAGAGACCAACTTTTAAAAGAGCGCTGGGAATTGGTAGTTAAAAAGCTATCCGATCAATTTGCCGAAGGGGAGCCATTGGACCTCGATGCCATAATTTATTTAATAGGTATCCAGGAGTTAGGACAATTACACAGGACCTTTAAAAAGGAACAGAAAATTGATTTAATGCATATTGCCATTTGTAAACTTTTGGTGCCTTATGGGTATTACGAACTTGACTTTGTTGATGACGAAGGGTGGCCTCATTATAAGGTCATTTCACAATTACCCCAATTAAAAGCAGGAGAACAGGCTGTTTTAATGAAAGAGGCCATAGTTAACTATTTTTTGGAAACCGATTTCATAGAATAGATTTAATCCCTATTCGTCTCTACACTTCGGATAACTTAGTCTATGGTAATCAGGAATACCAATATTTTCCTTAAATTTGCCCTCAGTTTTTGAATACGGAATACGAGAAAACGTATTTGGTATAGCACAAGTAAGATCGTATGATAGAGAAGATAAAAGAACTCATTTCCGACGCCGAATCATTCAAGGCCCAATCTATTGAGGAGGTTGAGGCCTTTAGAATAAAGTACCTTGGAAAGAAAGGGGTGCTTAATTCCTTTTTTGCCGAATTTAAGAATGTGGCTAACGAACAAAAGAAGGAGTTTGGTCAGGCGGTGAACCAGCTCAAAAAAACTGCAGAAGAAAAGGTAATTGCACTTAAGACTGAGTTAGAAAACAAGGAAGAGGTCAAAGGTGTTTATGGCGATCTGACGCGTCCGGGAGAGCCGATAGCCCTGGGAGCGCGGCATCCCATTTCTATTGTGAAAAACCAGATTATTGATATTTTTTCCCGAATTGGTTTTAACGTAAGTGAAGGACCGGAAATCGAAGATGACTGGCATAATTTTACGGCCTTAAACCTGCCGGAATACCATCCGGCTCGTGATATGCAGGATACCTTTTTCATTCAAACCGATCCGGACATATTATTACGCACGCATACCAGTTCGGTACAGGTCCGCTATATGGAAAACCATAAACCCCCTATCCGAACCATTTCACCCGGTAGAGTTTACAGGAATGAGGCCATTTCGGCACGTTCACACTGTTTTTTTCATCAGGTGGAAGGGCTTTATATTGACAAGGATGTTAGTTTTGCCGATCTCAAACAAACACTGCAGCATTTTACTACAGAGATGTTCGGAAAAAGCAAAATTCGACTGCGTCCATCCTATTTCCCATTCACAGAACCTAGTGCTGAAGTAGATGTGTATTGGGGTCTGGAAACCGAAACGGATTATAGAATGACCAAGGGAACAGGCTGGTTGGAAATAATGGGATGCGGTATGGTAGATCCGAATGTGTTGGAGAACTGTAATATCGATTCAAAGGAATATTCAGGTTTTGCCTTTGGAATGGGAATTGATCGTATTGCCTTGTTGTTACATCAGATCAGTGATATCCGACTCTTAAGTGAAAATGACGTACGCTTTTTGGAACAATTCAAAAGTGCGTTATAGTGGGTCCTATGAGCTTAATGTCGGTGCTTCCCTTAAGTAATCTGTCTCCCAAATTTTTCGAGTGGTTTTCTGATCGATATTGGCACCCGAGAGTATGATGAGAACCGAAGTCTTTTTCTTTTGCTTTTTTAACCATTGATACGCCCCGGCCATGGCCAAAGCACTGGTGGGTTCAACACGAATTTTAAGGAGATGAGTCAGCCACTGTGTCCAATACACCATGTCCTCTTCCGTTATTTCATAAAAGTCATCAAGCTGCTTTAAATAATTAAAAGTTATAGGGCCAACGGATAAAGTCATAGCACCATCAGCAAGGGTCTTTGGAGCTTCGGTCAACCGTTGAATAGCATTTTTTCTGAGCGATTCAGCGGCATCATTTCCCAATAAGGGCTCTGCTCCAATCACCTGTGTGGTTGTTGATATCCCTCGAGTAGCGACTAGCGTACCGGACAAAAGCCCACCACCACCACATGGGGCAAACACGGCATCCACAAGCCCTGTGGTGTGCAAGGCCTCCAAGGCTGCAGTACCCTGACCACAAATGACCTGCTCATGATTGTAAGGCGGAATCCAAAAGGTATTCTGTACTTCCGATGCTTGTTTTACCAGAGCATCTGCCTGCTGACGTGTGTCGCACAAAACGACCTCTGCACCATATGCTTTTGTAGCCTGAATTTTAATTTCAGAGGCGTATTCAGGCATGTATATGGTTGAGGAAATATTGAACCGTTTTGCGGCCCATGCCACTGCCTGAGCATGGTTACCTGAACTATTGGCTACAAAATGTTTGGGCTCGTAGTGCTGTTCTAATAGCCAGGCTATCGCATTACTCGCACCACGTGCTTTGAAGGCCCCTATCTTTTGAAAACCTTCAGCCTTAAAGTAAATGGTATGCCCCAACCATGTATTCAATTGTGAAGACTTGAGAACAGGTGTCCTGTTCATCAGGCCATCTATTCGGGACTGCGCGTCTAATATATCCTTCAGTTTTAAGGCGCTATTCATAAATAAGCGTTCAAATCAATACTATAAATATAGCCTTTATAAAAGTGAAATGAATTAATTTTGAAACCTTAATTGGTATACGGTGAAAAAAGATATCCAAATCCCTAAAGTTGAAGGTATATATATTGCAGTTGTCCATGAATATAACGCAATCTATAAGAGTAGGGACTGGAATGTCTATATTATTAACGACACGAATGTGGATTTGGAAATGGTCCTTATTGTGAGCAGTGGGTATTCAGATAAAAAAACGACCTCGGTGTTTAGGAAGCGCATCGATAGCTTACCCAGAAAGAGCTATGCTAAAATTGAATTGATACATGAAGATTTATTCGCCCTGAACAATACCTTTAAGGTGTCGTTTTTTCAGGAGGATAAACTATATGACAAAACCTTTGTCTTTATTAAGAATACAATACATACGGGAGCATTGCGTAACGTACCTTTAATGGATGTTAAGGGGGTCCTTGCGAAATAATTCGGTATAAAGGGTTTTTTTAACTAGGAGGTATCTTTGGTGCTCCAAAGTTAAAGTCAATCCAATTTCTCGGTTAACTTTTTAAATATTTTTTTGGGATTTTTATTCTCGTAAAGAATCGCGTAAACCGCGTTGATTATGGGAAGCTGCGTTTTCTTTAGATTTTTTTCGTTTAACAGCTGTGCGCTTTTCGTAGCGTAATACCCTTCGGCCACCATATTCATTTCCATCATGGCACTTTTTACCGTGTATCCCTTTCCAATCATGTTACCGAACATGCGGTTGCGTGAAAATGTAGAGTATCCGGTGACCAGCAAATCTCCTAGATAGGCCGAGTTATTGATGTTGCGTTTCATTCTGTGCATTTTTTTTATGAACCGCTTCATTTCTCTGATGGAATTACTCATCAGCACGCTTTGAAAATTGTCGCCATAGCCTAAACCGTGAGCAATTCCTGCTGCTATGGCATAAATGTTCTTCAGCATAACGGCATATTCTACACCGATAATGTCATCACTGATTTTGGTTTTTATATAATCACTCGATAGGTTTTTCGCGATAGCCTTTGCCTTGTCTGCATCGGCACAGGAGATGGTTAAATAAGAGAGCCGCTCCAAAGCAACCTCTTCAGCGTGACAGGGTCCGGCTATGACAGCAATATTCTCGAAGGGGATATGGTAGGTCTCATGAAAGTGTTCGCCCACCAAGAGTCCGGTTTCCGGGACAATGCCTTTAACAGCAGAAACGACTATTTTTTTGGAGATATCGACATTGAGCTTTTTCAGCTCACTGAAAATGAATGCTGAGGGAATGACAAAAATCAAGACATCGGCATAAGTAGCTGTCTCATTGATGTCGTTACTCAATTTTAATTGCTCCAAATGAAATTCAACCGAACTTAAATAATTCGGGTTGTGCTGTTCTTTTAAAAGATGCTCCTTCGTGTACACACTGCGCATGTACCAACCCACTTCATCTAAATTTTCGCATAGCATTTTTACAATGGCCGTGGCCCAGCTGCCCGCTCCAAAAACTGCATATTTTAAAGGACTTAGCATAAAAGTATTGTCGTTCATATTTTCAAAAATAAGTAAAATATTAATGCTGCAGGAGGTATCATTTTATAGTTGAATTCATTTTTGGCACGCGTTTTGGATTCCCTTATTCAGAAACCCAAAAACGTACTTGATTATGAAGACAATAAAATTACTTTTAGGCTTTTCGTTACTAGCGACTTTGTTCACATCCTGTTATACAGAGGTCGTCGTTGAAGACGATCCCGGAATATCAATACATCAATTATTAACGTCTCATGAACTGTGGTATGTCGATATCAATAGTACGGTGGGTTATGGAGAAACACCATTTCTGCAAAAGGCATTCACCATCTCTTTTAGAAACGGTGTGGTATATGCGAACAACAATATTGTAGGAATCGGTGATACCGGTAATGGCTTCGGTATCGATATAGGCGAATATGAGGCCTATGATATGATTTTAGATGTCTATCATGATATTGATGGGTTTGAAACCTTTGATGTTTATCAGATCGATGGGAATACCATAGAGCTTTATAATCCTTATAATGACACCTCCTATTTTTTAGATGGGTATCAGCGTGGTAATTTTGATTACGATTTTGTATTCTACGATAACATTCATTATTTCCTTCAGGAATACGAAGCCTGGGAAAAGACCTATACCAGTGATTTTGGTGCCATAAATGAATTTGATAATGAAAACTACCTACAGTTTTTGGCTGGGGGTAATGACTCTACATTTCAAAGTTCTCAAGACGAATTGGGTATGAATCCGGCTAACCTGATTTGGGATTATACGGGGATCTATGGCGTTGGAGATGTCAACGGGAATATGTACTTAAAAACCTTAACATTAGATTATGATTATTTTGACAATGAATATTTCGAGTTGAGTGTTATTAATGATGGAAAGATCGAGTTGTTTCATCCGTCCTCCGAAACCATATACGAATTTGAAGGTCGAGGGTATATTCAGTATTTGAAAACATCGAAGTCAAAAGGGGATGGTGCTGCCGGAACCACGGACAAAATGCGTAAACATAGAAAAGATAAAGTGCCAAACCCAAGAGAAAACACAAGGGCATAACATCATGCAAAGGACATCAATACGCGATTTCTAATCCGTAAAAAGGGATGATACAGAAGAGTAGCATGAGATGTCCTCAAGCTGAACAGACTTAATTTTAGTTGGTTATTTAGTTGTAAAAAGCCGTTTAAAACAGCTTGTTTTAAGCGGTTTTTTTATTTGTAGAAATTCATTTCATCCAAATACGCCCAGACCGGTTCGGGCAGCATGGGCCTTACATTTTTCCCTTCTTTTATGGATTTACGGATAGCAGTTGATGAAATTTCCATAACAGGTGCATCTATAAAATGCACTTTTTTGTGTTTGTGGAATGGCGTTTCAATAGGACCTTTCGATATTCTGGGATAAACGTATACATGATGGTGTTCGAGAATACCTTCAAAGTTTTTCCATTTATGGAAACTTTTTAAATTATCCTCACCCATAATCAAGGCAAAGTTATGATTCGGATATTTTTCCTGTAAATACACCAGGGTGTTAATCGTGTAGTTGGGTTGTGGTAAATGAAATTCGATATCGCTGGGTCTTAATTTGGTATAGGCTTCTGTGGCGCGATAGACCATTTCCAGACGCTGGTAATTGTCCAACAGGCTGCTTTTCTTCTTAAAGGGGCTATGAGGGGTCACTACGAACCATACCTGGTCCAAATCGCTGTGTTCTGCCAAATGGTTGGCAATGATTAAATGTCCCACATGTATGGGGTTATAAGAACCAAAAAATAAGCCAACCTTCATTCAAGAGGGGATTAAGAATTCACAAAGCGGTCCACTACGGTTTCCGCTTGCTTAAGGGCTGTTTCTAAATGATCGTTTTTTATAACCACATCAAATAGAGGAGCGGTCGCCAACTCTGCCGATGCTTTAGCCACGCGCATATTTATTTTATCTTCACTTTCTGTTTTGCGTTTTTTCAATCGTATCTTAAGTTCGTCAATACTGGGTGGTTTTACAAAAACGGCAAGCGTCTGCTCAGGGAATTTACGTTTTATGCGCAATCCTCCGGACACGTCGATATCGAAAATAACGTGTTTGCCATGAGCCCATATGCGCTCAACCTCACTTTTTAAGGTTCCATAAAAATTATCGCGATACACCTCTTCCCATTCAAGAAAGGCCTCATTCTTTATATTGGTTTTAAAGTCCTTTGCAGACATGAAATAGTAATCCTTACCATCAATTTCATTACCGCGTTGTGCTCTCGAGGTTGCCGAAATGGAAAATTCGAGATTCAAACGGGGAAGGCCTAAAAGATGTTTTACTATAGTTGTTTTTCCCGAGCCCGATGGCGCTGAAAACACGATGAGTTTACCTGTTTTAGAGTTGTTCTTCGTCACTGTTTTAAACGATTTTTGGGTTTAAGGCTGTAAGCTTATAGGACATTAAGGAGCTGCTCTTTTATTTTTTCAAGTTCGTCTTTCATTTGTACGACGAGCTGCTGCATTGGGGCAAAATTACTCTTGGATCCAATGGTGTTGATTTCCCTACCCATTTCCTGACTTATAAATCCTAATTTCTTACCGTTGGAATCTTTAGAACCGAGACATTCCAGGAAGTAGCTGAGGTGATTTTTCAACCGTACCTTTTCTTCAGTGATATCCAGTTTTTCAATGTAATAGATGAGTTCCTGTTCAAATCGATTTTCGTCAAACTTTTCCTTTAACTCCTCAACACCTTTCACTAGACGCTCGCGAATCCCTTCAACACGTTCGGGATCCATTTCGACCACCTTATCAAGTAGGATTTCAATATTCGCAACCCGTTTTCTAAAGTCAGTTTCCAGGACCTTGCCTTCATCCAAACGGTGATCCGTTAAAGCGGCTATCGCTTGATTAATATTGGTTTGAATTAGCTGCCATTCCGAATCATCAATTTCTTCACGAACGGTATTTAAAGCGTCAGGAAAGCGAACGGCCATTTTCAGAAGTTCGGTCTCTTCGGCATTAACCACCTGCTTCAACTGCTGCATGTATTGTTCGACAACGGGAACGTTTATTTGAGTAGAGGTGTCCTCTGCCGTAGTTTCAACATAAATGGAAAAATCTATTTTACCACGCATCAAAGTATTGGCGAGCAATTTCCGGATAGCCAACTCTTTTTCCCTGTATATGGAAGGCATTCTGGAGTTGATATCCAGGTTTTTACTGTTCAGCGATTTCAGCTCAATGGTTAATTTTTTGGTGGGCAATTGCAATACAGATTTTCCGTAACCAGTCATGGAATGTATCATAAACCGTGAATTTAAGTTATGCAAAGGTAATTAAAACTCAAGAGTAACGGGCATTCCAATCCTGTTGTTAAAATTTTTAATCCCATAAGCTAATTATAATTACATTTATCAAACGAAAAGGGGCATTCAAAAGCATGGGATGACCTGTTTGAAATCAATTGTAAACTAGTGTAACAAAATGCAGACACCTTATATCAGACTACTCTTTCTGCTATGGCTTCAGCCTGTTTTTTTAATTGCGCAAGGCCATGAGAACGCCACAGCTGTGGTTCGCGTGCTCACCTATAACATTTATCACGGTGAAACCGTCGGCGCTGCCAAACCCTTTGATCTGGATCTACTGGCAAAGGTCATAAGTGACACACAACCGGATCTGGTCGCCTTACAGGAGGTTGATTTTAAAACAAATCGATCGCGGAATTACGATTTGGTTACCGAATTGGGCTTACGGACTAAAATGGCGCCCCTATTCGGAAAGGCAATGGATTTTGATGGCGGAGCCTACGGCGAGGGCCTCTTGTCGAAGTATACCTTCCTCAGAACCGAAAACCATAGTTTGCCGGCACGCCCGGGGAAGGAACCAAGGGCAGCTCTGGAGGCTCAAATGGTCTTGAAAAGTGGTGATACGATACGATTTGTAGGGACCCACCTCGACCATACCGAAGACGAGACGGACCGATGGCTTCAGGCCTCGGAATTAAATGCGCTGTTTGCCGGGTCGGACCTACCCACCATATTAGCGGGCGATTTAAACGCAAAGCCGGACAGCAGGACCATGCAATCTTTATTTGAACTCTGGTCCTCCGCCTTTACCGATCATGTGCCAACCTATCCGGCCTCGGATCCCGAGATAACGATCGATTATATTTTATTCAGACCTGCTCACAGATGGCGGGTATTGGAATCGAAAGTCATTGATGAGCCTCTGGCATCGGATCACAGGCCTGTTTTAAGTGTTTTGGAATTGAGATGAAGACAATAAGTTTTTAAGTTTTATGGTCACTTTTTGTAATGTTAAACCTTATTAAAGAATATGAGTAAACAGGTCATTATTATTGGGGGAGGAATTATGGGCTTATGCTCAGCCTATTATCTCAAAAAGGAGGGCTGTGAGGTCACGGTCATAGACCAATCGAATATGGATGGCGGGGCCTCCTATGTAAATGCGGGCTATATTTCACCCAGTCATTTTATTTCCTTGGCCTCTCCACAGATCATTTCAAAGGGGATAAAATTCATGTTCAACCCCTCCAGTCCGTTGTATATAAAGCCCAGATGGGATCCGGAATTTTTAAAGTGGTGCCTTGCCTTCAAAAGGTCGGCCAACAAAGCCAAGGTTGAGCGATCCATCGCCGTTATTAAGGATATTAATTTATTGGGCAGGGCCTTGTACGAGGAGTTAAAGGCCTCACAGCAGTTTGATTTTCATTATGAACGGAAGGGATTGCTGATGTGTTACAAATCCGATAAGGCGGGTGAAGCGGAATGGAAGGTTGGTCAGCGGGGTATCCAGGAAGGCCTTGGTGTAAGGCATTTGAATCGCGAGGAGGTGCTGGCCATGGAACCACATGCTCAGTTGGATGTGAAGGGTGCTGTGTATTATGATTGCGATGCCCACATGACCCCCAATAACTTTATGAGCGAGATGAAGTCCTATTTGGAATCGATAGGGGTCCTTTTCTATAAAAATGAAAGGGTTATCGATATCCATGTGAGCCATGGGACCATTCATGAAGTGCTGACAGAAAAGCAATCGTTTTCTGCGGATGAAGTGGTGATGGCTGCCGGAAGCTGGAGCCCATCAATTATGAAAAAGTTGGGCCTTAAGCTTCCCGTTCAGGCAGGTAAGGGGTATCGTATTGACGTTCATGAACCCACGGGGATTCAATATCCGGCTATTTTAAGTGAGGCCAAGGTGGCCATTACACCAATGGATGGGTTTACGCGTTTTGCCGGCACTATGGAGTTAAGTGGTATCAACCACAGCATTCATCCAGAACGGGTGGAGGCCATAGCCAATGCCGTGGAAAGCTATTATCAGAAGGTTAGGATAGGACCTGAAAATAAGAGCGCAGCACAATGCGGTCTGCGGCCCATAACACCTGATGGACTCCCATTTATTGGTAAATCTGCCCGATGCAAGAACCTCACAATTGCCACTGGCCACGCCATGATGGGCTGGAGTTTGGGGCCTGCCACTGGTAAGTTGGTCTCAGAGATCATAACACATCAGAACACCACATTAGCTTTGGAACCTTTCAGTCCTGACAGAAGGTTTTAATAACACGTGTAACAGGATAATTGCCCTAACGTTTTACACTCTTATCATCCTTCCTAATAATAGATGGAATAAGGTTCGAGTTGTGCACTTAAGTCGTTCACAATGTATTGATACTCCGGGTGATTGGCTAAATTCGTTATTTCCTCTGGGTCGTTTTCATGGTCATATAGTTCCCTTCCGGCTTCCCCACCCATCCATTCGGTATATCGCCAGCGGCCTGTACGTATGGAGTACCCTTGCCTATCAGGATAAAACACCTGTGAAACAGCAGGTTTATCCCAGGTGTATGAGGTGTTTTTTAAAAATGGAATCAAACTGCTGCCCTCTAGTTCTTTATTTATGGTGTTACCCGAACCTTGAACTAAAGTAGGGAATAGATCTATTAATTCTACCGGATCTTTTATCACCTTATTTTTTTGATCCACACCATAGCCTGATATTATTAAGGGCACTTTAACCGAGCGTTCAAAGTTTTTAGCCTTATACCATAAGCCTTTTTCACCTAAAAAATAACCATGATCGGACCAAAATACAATAATCGTGTTTTCAAGAAGGTTATTGTTTTCAAGAGCCGCTATTAACTTTCCTACCTGGGCATCGATAAAGGACACGGAAGCGTAATACGCTTGTTTGCATCTTCTGGCCTCGTCCATGGTTATTCCATCAAAATAGTAAGGCCAGCGGAGTCTACCATGACGTGTCATGGCCATAGCAGGTACATCTTCCAAATCCTCTTTCGCTTCATCAAGAGAAGGCATGGCAATATCCTCGAGAGGGTAGAGATCAAAGTATTTTTTGGGTGCGACATAGGGGCAATGCGGGTTAAAAAATCCTGCGGCTATGAAAAACGGTTGATCTTTGTTGCGCTCAATCATTTCAACTGCTCTGTCGGCCACCATACCATCAGTGTGTTCACTGTCTTCACTCACGGGATCCCAATAGGCCATGGAAATACCTAAACCTCCCTTTCTGCCCGTTGTTCCTCCGGGGAATCTGATAATGCGGTCCTCGTGTATTTTATCGATGCCTTTCGGATTGAAACGCTCATGCCAACTCAGTGTGTCGTCATGTCCGTCCGTACCTATGGCACTCGGATTGTTGTAATGATAGATTTTCCCAACGCGCCCAACGTAATACCCTTTTTTTTGAAAGAACTGTCCCATTGTTTCTACGTCAGGCTTTAATTTTCGAATACTATCTCTATTCCCAAGAAATTTGGTGGTGTTTGGACGTAATCCCGTCATTATACTGGCCCTGCTTGGACCACACAGGGGAAATTGGCAGTAGGCATTGTCAAACCGAACACCCATTTGGGCAAGCTTATCGATGTTGGGTGTAATCACCTGACTGTTGCCATAGCATCCAAGATCGGTGTTTAGGTCATCTGTAGCAATAAATAGAATGTTTGGTACTACCGGCTCTTGGGCACATGAGAAAAAAAGGACCGCCATTACTATTCCAATAGGAAATACATAATGTCCTTGCAAATTAATACAGAATGCTTTCATATAAAATTGCTGTGCGTATTTAGTTGTTTTCCTCATGTTCCCAATCATCCGTTCTAAAAGACGAGGCGGGGAGTCCTTCTATATTAAAAAGTGTGGCCTCGGGGCAACTTTCAAAGGCGTAACGCACAGCAACCGGATTGGGGACCATTTCAGAAGATACGGTAACTGCACCGGTTCTGTTTACAATGGCCGTAGCCGGATAAAATATGCGATCTTCACCAGCAATTGTAAAACCGGCCAATGCTTTATCAAAACTGATTAAGCCATTGTCGCTGTAACTAAAAAACAAATTGATTTTGCCGTCATCCGTTTTTTCCATCTTTTCATATACCGGTCCTGAATACGCAATTCCGTCCATACCATAGTCTTTTGCCAAGGCCCAATACGCCAGGCGTTCACCCACCACGCGCTTTTCAGGAGGATGAATATATTGACAATCACCGATATCGAGTGTTACGGCCATACCGACATGTTTAACGGCGTTCATGGCTTTTAACTGGGCTTCCCTGATATAGGCCGCATTTTTACCCCGGTAACCGAAAGGTGCTATCTGCACGTAGTAAAATGGTAAATTTTCCTGACCCCATTGGGTTCGCCATTGTCGAATCATAGCAGGGAACAGGTCTAAATAGTCGTCGCTGTTCATTCTGTTCGATTCCCCCTGGTACCATAAAAAGCCTTTGTTGGTGTAATCCTGAATGGGATGTATCATCCCATTGTACAATAAGGTATGGGCACGTTGCGGACTGTCCGGAATGGCTTCCGCAAGGTCTACGGTCTTATACTGGGAAAGTGTTTCTTTGTCCATCCAGGTCTCAATGCTGGAACCACCCCAGGATACCCCAATCAGTCCGATAGGGATATCCAAGACATCATTTAGTTTTCTACCGAAAAAATAAGCCACGGCACTAAATTCCTTGGAGGTTAAAGGATGCGATTTTAACCATGCCCCGCTGACAGTGTCCACAGGGACCAAACTGGGGTTTCGTTTGACTGTAAATAACCTGATCTTGTTATTGGTTGAGTTTAAAATGGCTTCGTTGCTTCCGGTAACGGGCTGACTCCGAAAACCCTTTAAGGGCATTTCCATATTCGATTGTCCTGAACATATCCAGACGTCGCCCATAAGAATATCATTAAAAACAACTTCACTGCTCCCCTGGACGGTTAGGGTATATGGGCCGCCGGCTTCGGTTGTTTTTAATTTTACCTTCCATTTGCCGTTTGCGTCTGCCGTGGTTGTTGCACTTTCGTTCCAGCTTCCCACAACAGTAATCGCAGTGTTTGGATGGTCGGTTCCCCAAATGGAAACCATCTCTTTTTGTTGCAGGACCATATGGTCATTAAAAAGTGGGGGCAGTTCCAGTTGCGCAAAGAGGGCGGTATGAAACAGTACTACAAGTGTTAGAGTTCTAAGGGTCATCATGTTAAAAATAATTTATGTGTGTGGGATTAAAGGTAATGAAAAGGGTATATGTCGAACCATTTACAGCCACAATTTAGGATTTTATTAAAAATAAGGCATTCAATCCGGGTACGGTGACCTCATTGTTTTTAATCCATTCGCCATTGTTGTATTCCATCACCTCCTTCAGGTCGCCTTCTAAGTCGCCCTCAATGGGGGGAACCACCTTTAAGCGCCTGTATCTATCTTCTTTATTGGACATGTCATTTAAATCGAATGTTATGGGCGTCAGGGAGGGATTAACCAGTGCCATACCATTTTCAAATGCTCTGTAAATGCCACAGGGGGCGTTGTATACCTTGAGGTTGCGTATAGCGAACTCACCTTGTTCCTCGGCCTCAAAAAATATTTTTAGAGGTTTACCGGAGCCTCCAGCATTTCTGAAATAAAATAGTTGTGGTGTAAAATCTGAGGTCCCCATAAAGCCGGCCAGGTCGTTGTAGAGCCGCTGCGTATTCATGGGTTCGGCTGGAAAATCGGGGAGACCATCCAACCGTACATTTATTTTTCGCGGGAAAAGGCCATCATTTCCTAAATCCCTGAATCCTTGTATGGCCTTTGCCTCGAAGCAAACGATCAGATCCCCTTCAGGAAGATCAATTTCAGGTCCGGCAACCACTGTATTTTGATAGACATACTCATGTGTTCCTTTGAGATGCAAGGCGTTTTCAGTTATGTGGTAATCGATCTGATCCAAGTCGAATGTAGCTAACAAATCGGCATCAAATGTCACCCCCGATCCATTCAGCAGATCCTTTGAATTGGTGAACGTATAGCCCATAGGCTCAAGTGGTTTCCCGAGCCAATTGATCGTGTTCAGATCACCACCCACCGCTTCAGGAATAAATCGTGGGGCACTATAGGCATAGGCCACCCCCAAACATGAGGACAGGGCCATTCCCATACGACGCAGCTGGGTGGAAATTTTCGCATCTTCGGGATGTCGCAATTTCGAGGTGATGTAACTGTATTGGTATTTAGTCGTATTATGCCTGTTCCAATACACGTGTTGGTTTATGGTGCGCGATATCTGCCGGTACCCATCGTTCCAGCGACAAAGACCCTCGGTTTCCATGCCGTTTAAAATGCCGACCGCACGTTGCATTTCATCACGCCAGCCATCGGCAGTAATGATAAAGTCATCACCAAAGGCCGCTCGTATTTTTCTCAAAAAAGCAATGTCACCAATACGCCATATATTTTTGCCTTCTATGAATCCCCTATCTGCTACACCATCGTTGTTGCAGTCCCAGGTATCGTGGTCGGTTTCAAAATAATTGACGTCAAATCCGATACCATCAATATGTTCAAGAACGCCGTTCTTGCCAAACCAGGTTTTCATTTCACCGACAAAAACATCCGCTGCCGATTGCCCCTTGTCATTCAGGGGACAGGTCGTTGACAAGTTGTAATACCACATGAGATTGCCTCCCCAAAAATCGCCTGCAATTGGCGCGATGTAGGTACGGTCTTTTTTAAAAGATCGTTTTGAGCTGTTGTACTGACCTCTTTTTATGGTTATGCTATTGTTTTGATAGTCTACTTTTTCAATGGTGGCATATTCATGGGTATCCCACAGGCGTTGTCCCTGGTCGTCCAATGCCACTATAATGACATCATGAGGTAATCTTTCCCCATTGGCATTTCTTCCGTGAACCACATAGGCTTTTTCTGAAAAGGGACGGGCGTCTTTCAGCGCTATGGTGATTTGGTTTTTAGCGATATCCGTTAGAGGGACAGTCCCTTCTTCATAAACCCAGTGGCCCGGGAAATACAGTTTTTGCATATCCGGGTCGTTAACCGAACGGCCTTCACCGTTTAAATGGATAAGCATCAACTTTTCAGGATGCCTTTGGGCATAGGTATTCGCCCATTTGGCAATTATCGGGGGCATATCCACTTCTTCCTGAAGGTATTTTTTGGTAATGCTATTAAAGTTCAAATGGGCCTGCTCCCAATAATCGTAGTGATCACGGACACCGAGACGGTCATTGCGAAACGATAAGGTTTTTGGAAAGGTTTCGGAAAATACTTCTTTTTCACCAAAGGTGTCATTGGGTGTGTTTTGAGCCGAGAAAGTCTCAAATGCGCCCAACAACAGGAGGATTAAAATTCTTGGGATGACTTTCATGATGTCTTTTTAATTGCGTTTATCTTCATAAAATCGGAGTACCTTCAACAGGTCCCGATATATTCGTTTCTCTTCTGAACTCATGTTGTCCATAGTGATTGGTGTTTTTTCATAAAAATCTGTGTTTACATTATAAAACGCACCAGTTTTATAGAGTTTGTATTCTGTGTTTCTGGCCCATTCTTTAAGGTTAGCTTCTTTACCACTCCGTGAATACCAGCTGTAAATCCATTCCCTCGGGGTCCCCTGTTTACCAAGCAGCTGCGGCAAAAAACTTTGGCCATCCATGATGGTTTCTGTGGGGATGTCGATATTGGCCGCCGCACAGATCGTCGGCAGAAAGTCACTGAAATCTACCATATCATAACATGTTTTAGAGGCGTCTATGGTCCCGGTCCATCGTACCATGAGCGGCACATGTGTGCCGTTTTCCGTGGTCTCCCTTTTACCCCCCGGGTAGGTCATACCTCTGAAATTCGACACAACGGGTTTGTCGGTACCATTATCACCGGTAAAGATGATCAGGGTGTTTTCGCTTAGACCCAGGGCATCAATCTTGGCAATGATTTTCCCCACTAGCTTATCCATATAAGACATCATTTCAGGGAAATAATCCGGATTGCCCTTGTAAGTAAGAGAGCCCGGGTCTTCAGGGTCCCAGTCCTGAGATGCTGGTGTAGGGGTAAAGGGACAATGCGTGAGAATCATCGGATAGTAAGCAAAGAACGGTTCGTCCTTATTCTTCTCAATAAAGTCACATATGAAATCACTCATAATATCAGGCGCATATTCTCCATTGTTAAAATATTTGATGGATCCATTAATCTCCAACATGGGATTCGAGTAGCGCTTGTCAATCTGCGCTTTTCCTTCTCCAGGTACTCTTCCACTGGTCGTATGCTGCCATAGACAGGAGGTATCAAAACCGAAATGCTGTGGAGCATCTTCTTCCGAGCCTAATTGCCATTTACCGGCAACAGCAGTTTTATAACCGGCATTCTTGAAATAGTTTCCAAAGGTCTTTTGGCTTCGGTCCAGCTCACCAAACTTTGTGTAGTTGCGGACATTGTACTGGCCGGTCATTATTTGGACCCTGGATGGTGTGCACAAGGGTTGAGAATGACAGTTCTCAAATCGCATGCCTTCTGATGCCAGGGCATCAATATTTGGTGTTTTATAGGAGGTCCCCCCATTGGCGGAGATGCACTCAAATCCCAGATCATCGGCCATGATCAATACAATATTGGGTTGTTTGGTTTGAGCACTTAGTGCGAGAGGACACACCAGGGCAATGGTGATAATAAAAATTCGATACATTTTGGATGATATCATCATGTTAAAATCATTATAGATAATAGGTTACTGTCATTTATCGAAGTGGGTTCTGGCGAATTTCATGTATTGCTCCCAGTCGTAATCCGTCACATCATGCTTTCCCGTTCGCATATGATAGCCTATGGTTTGGTGAATGGGCACGTTGACTGCAGGAGGCTCCGGGTTTGACAACCCCTTTTCTCCGTAAAGTTTATAGGCCGGTGAGGCATAATAACCCGCAAGGTATTCTCCTTTGGGGTCGGCCCATCTGTCTTCTTCGGCACTGGCAATGTAAACCGGGCGTGGTGCCATCAGGGCGATGAGCATATGTTGATCTACAGGTAACTCCTTTTCGTTATCGTTGTATTTTTTAAAATTATCTGCAAACCAATGTGGGAACCGTGTATTGATAATTTTTACAGTTTCACCAAACCTTCTTCTTAATATAGCGGCCCCCATGCAACCGGAGTTATTCGAAATGGCCATATCAATTCTGTCATCGATGACGCCGGACCATAGTGCAGCTTTACCCAATCTGGAATGTCCCATGACAATGATTTTCGAATCGGTGCTTAGCGGATTATATTCGATAACATCAATAACCTTGGTAATGCCCCATGCCCAGGCTGATATGGCCCCCCATGCATCACTTTTGGGTTTATCTTCCCCCTGTTCGTAAAAGAGAGGATGAATGCCGTTTGAAAAATCGTTGAAATCAGGGTCTACATCACCATAATAAAAGGTGTAAAGTCCAAAGCCGTTGGCAATAATCTTCTCCAATGGAAACCTGGAACTGCTCGTACCTCGTGATGCCTCGGTGGCTTTATGATCTACCACACCCGAAGTATCAGAGTTTTTTCTCATTCTCACCCAGGAGGATGTTATCACGATATTGGGATCATTGATAATAGTCTGGTTTCCTCTAAAATTAGGGACAAGAAATACCGGGGGCGATGTGACGGATTTTGGTAAATAGGCAAGAACCTCAATGTCAAGTTGTTTGCCATGGCTCTCAAAGGTCAGTTTCCATTGCTGCCTTATTGCGGTATTATTTAAAGCAGTCTCATTGCGATCAACAACTTCAATGGTGTGCTGTAAGTCCTTTAAAGGCAGTTTTCCATAGACTTCCTCAAGGAATATATCCAGTATCTCATGTCGTCTGATATGTTCCCAGTCCGCCACATTTTGAACCTTTTGCCCATTGGCAAGGATTAAAAGTTCCGGTAGGTCGTAAGGTTCAACCAGACGTTCATCCACGTTGAATAGTTCAGGTTGTCCGAAACTATAGCCGACATGGAAAATACTCAATACGGTAATTATATAAATGAGTTGAGGTATATCCTGATACCGATATGACCTGTTTCTAAACAATAGGGTACTAAGCGTTTTCATATATCTGTTAGTTTCAAATTCAAACCTAAGAATCGTGTGTCGAGCAATACACTTTGTTCCCTCGGTATATCGTCCCCGCATCCTTTAAATGGCGCAGATTTTTAAAAATACGATAAACCTCCTTAACATTCAGATACCAATGTGTCCTTTTTTTGACCTCATCCAACAAAAGATCATTCGGTTCTAAACCCTAATTTCAGATTGATCTCGAATTTGTTCTTCTTGCTTTCAAGCCATACTTATTTCATGAGCACATCGGAGTAGGTATACTTGGGTTTGTTATCCGTTTTCCATTGCAAATCAATAAAGGGGTCATTGGTGTCTTCGAGGTGATTTAACAAAGCCTGGTGTAATTCTTTAATTTCCGCATCGTAACCCATTCCTGTATATATTGGACTGAGTTGATATGGATCCTTTTGCCTGTCATAAAGCACAGCACCATTAATCACCTTATCTGCTTTGTAGAGTTCTTTGGCCAACACATAGGTATACCGTGCTGTATAAACCGCACGCCATGCGCGATCCCTTTCCGAGGGGGTGCCCTGATCGAAGGAGCAAAAGGCGGTATCAGGCAGTTCCTGTGCTTTACCCATGAGTGCCGGGGCAAAATTACCGCCATCCATAGAAGCCGGTATCTCGATTCCCGCCAAACCTAAAAGGGTAGGAGTCATATCGACGGTGGCAAATGGATTGGAAATAACCCCCGACTGCACTTTATCTTTATATGAAATTAAACAGGGAATGCCTAAGGACTCCTCGTACCATATGCCTTTGGTCATTCTGCCATGGGACCCTAACATTTCACCGTGGTCAGAGGTAAAAATAATAATGGTATTGTCGAATAGGTCATGTGCCTTGAGGAAGGAAACCATACGTCCAAAATTTTCATCAATGGAGGAGATCGCACCGAAGTACCCGGGCAATATGGGCCAGCTTTCATCTTTGACTTTCCCTACCGGTCTTACATTTTCTCTGCGATGTAAATTTTTTGGATTTGGATACAGCTTTTCCCATTTCTCAGGAGCGGCATAACCATAGCCATACTTTATTTTTCCCTTAAAGCGCTTCCCGGGTTGGTTCCTGTCCTCAAAGCCTTTACCCCCTCCCGTGTGGGGTGGACCGTAGGACACGACCATACAGAATGGTTCCCCTTTAATGGAGTCAAGATAATGAATGGATTGATCGGTAATCCAATCCGGTTCCCAGGTGTCTTTAATGACCTGGGCCTCCGTTCTATTCTGAATGTAATAGCCCTGATTAAAGGGGACGTGGTGACGCGATGTGATCCAGTAATCAAAACCATGTCTGCGTTCTTTGGGCACAAACCTTTCATCCTGACCATCCAGATGCAGTTTTCCGATATAGGCCGTATGATAGCCTTCGGCTTTAGCGATATCTCCCAATGTTAGAGACTGGGTGGATAATCTAACCTTATTGCCAAAAACACCATGTGTCTGCGGATACTGTCCGGTGAAAATTGTGGCTCTGCTGGGGGCACAAATGGGTCGGTTGGTGACGGCGTGTTCAAAATACACCGCCTCTTGGGCAAAACGGTCCAGATGAGGTGTTATTACCGGGTCCTGATTGGTAAAACCCAATGCTTGTCTCCGCCACTGATCGCTGATCACAAACAGGATGTTGGGTCTGTCATTGCGATGTTGTGCACACAGTACCTCAGCACTTATCATTAGCATCAGTACGGCAATAATTGTTATGGTCTTATTCATTTTTTATTATGCTTGGTAATCCATGAGATGTTACTTTTTTATAATTTTTTCAGTCGTCGCACCATTAAGCTGTAATACATAAAGTCCGGAACGGAAAGGAGTGAGGTCGATATATCCCGGGTCGGCGTCAAGCGACGCTTCATAGACCTTAATACCGCGGATATCAAAGAGATTAATGTGGGATACTGGTTTTGAAAAATGGACACGGTCTTCAGTAACAGAGGGAAAGGAAATCCTTTTGTGGTTACGCTGCTCATTATCATATACAGATAGGGCTTCGATGGTCAGGTTGATGTATTTTACGGCATCGCAAACCGGATCCTCATAAACATCTGCGAAAAAGGCCGATGCTGTATATACTGTTCCAGTGTTTGCAGTGTAGCTTTCGGTAGCCGTTATGTTCAGGGTCTCTGTGCCACAATCCGTAAGTTCCGAAAGGGGCTGGCCATTGTCGATCTGATAGGGATTATTCTCCATACTATTGTTTGCGCCGCATATGGCACTGGCTTCAGGGGTAACCAGAAACCCTCTGGCAAAGGAGTTTCTCAAGGTGCTATTCATGACCTTTCCGCAGTCCACATTAAAAAAGGCCACACAGTCGTCACCGGGCGAGTCGATATAGCAATTCTCAACGATCATATCGGTTGATACGGTATCCGCTGGTTGATTCATTTGCGGACCTCCTGAGGGGGTAGACAAACAGGGCATCTGTCCATTAACAGGGGCACCTCGTTCTATTCTGCAGCCCCTTAAGATAAGCTGAGAAAACCCACCTCTAACAAGGCCCCTGGAGCTCCCTGTCCACTTGACGTTCTCAAAAACAACATCGCCACCGCGATTAATCCAATAGGTTTCCCCTTCATGTTTGGATTTTACGCCAACCAGGTCCCCGATGTTATAGTTTGATAAGTTTTGGTTCGGATTGTTTAAATAAAACTTCCAGGTGGTTCCACTAATCAATTCCGGATACAGGTAAGCACCATCTCTATAGCCCCATGGCACTTGTTGGTTATCTGTCTGTATGACCTGAGGATCGGTTGTGCTATTGGTATACCTCCTGAAATAACGCCCCTGAGACCATTCGTTATATAATTCCAATGGACTGGGAAACCCGTTTTGGATGTCGAGCACAAGTTCTCCGGCTGCAACACTTACCACCACACCCTGAGTAACGGTATAGCCCGATCGACCCATGTGCATATCACGGAATGTGATCCTGTATACATCCAGTCCATTTATCATGTCCTGTCTCGTATCGGTAAATATAAGGGTGGTTAAATTCATACCGGCACCCTTAAAAATGAGTCTGCCATTCGGACCGGGTGCAAACCCGGACCTCAGGTCTATGCCATGGCTGTTATTCCCGCCAATGGTGTAGGTTCCGGCATCAATGGTGACGATGATGGTGTCGTTCGGGCTGTTTAAAAAATGGGTTTTGGCGTCTGAGATGATACTGGCGAACCCCGTCTGGGTAACTCCGTAGATTGTGTTTAAATTCCATATGATCTCTGCAGCCTCTGCCTGAATATAAATTAATGAGGCGATAAAATATACTAAGCTTTTCTTCATGACTTCTGAATCAATTAAGCCGCGCAACCTTGTATCTCCAAGTTCAAAAAAGGTTGCTGAATGGCCTATTACCAAAGGTATCAATAAGCATCTAAAACGGGATTGCGATATTGTAACAATAAATGCAAGGATTGTAACATAAATGAAGCACCTATTTGTTTTGTATCATCCCGGAGGTCATTCTTCCTTTAAAATAGGCGTTGAAAGGGTAATGATTAAATGCGGATACATCGGCCCATTTTTTTGGGATAAATTGCTGTAATCCGCGGATGATACCCTGATGTGCTTCACTGCTTGCCAGATTATCCCACTCATTCGGATCCTGTTCCATGTCATACAATTCTTGGGAGCCGTCTTCATATTGGATCAAGCGGTATTGGGCAGTTCTGATTGCAATATTTCCCTTACCATAGTTTGAGATGGCCGGATAAGGCCAATCCATATCCGGTTTCTGTATCAATCCGGCGAGGGAATGGCCCTCATTTAAGGTATTTGGAGTGAGATGACATAATTCGAGCAGCGTTGGGTATATATCCAGAAGCTGAACCGCGTGCCCGATGGTCTGTCCGCCACGAGCATGGATATCCTTAAAAATCAGAACTGTCCTGGTATCCCGTTCCCAAAGAGCCTGTTTGGCAAACCGGTTCTTTTCCCCCATATGATAGCCATGATCAGACCACAATACGACAATCGTATTATTGGCGTATTTCGATTTGGCCAATGCATCGAGTACTTTTCCCACCTGTGCATCAACAAAGGCGGTGCAGGCCATATAGGCCTGTACGGCATATTTCCATTCATTGGAGGCGATGAGCTCCTCTGTTGTCGGCATCATGGGAGCATGGGTAACCTGCTTACCAAAATCCGGTATGTCGTCATAGTCGTCTTCTTTATAAGGTGGTGTTTTAATATGATCGACTGGAAACAAGTCGAACCATTTTTTCGGGACGTACCAGGGCACATGTGGTCTTACAAAACCCACGGCCAGGAAAAACGGTTTTTCGTGTTCCTGTTCCAATTTATTTACAGCCCATTTCGCGCTTTTAAAGTCGGGCATGAGTTCATCCTTATCCGGATAAGGTCCCCAATCGGTTTGGGTAGAGCCAACCTTACCTTTTATTTTAGAGGGATCGTATTTAAATCGTTCTTTTGGTTTGGGTCCAAATTTGCCAAGTGTCCCCCCGTATTCATCAAATGTTTTGGCCCCGTCACCATTGTGATAAATTTTTCCAACGGCCATGGTTTTATAACCGTATTGCTCAAAATAATCGGGCATAAAAATGGCTTTACTGGTCAGGGCATTTGACTTTCTTATGTCATCGTCTCTGAGTTGCAGGTAATTCCCACTTGTAGATGGATAAAGTCCGGTCATGATACTTGCCCTTGAAGGACCACATATGGGCGCCTGACAATGGGCATTGGTAAACAAGGCGCCCTGTTCGGCCAATCGATCGATGTTGGGTGTTGGGACCTGAATAGCGCCATGCATACAATTCACATAATCGTTCAAGTCATCAATGGCAATGAACAGGACATTTGGTTTTTCCTGACCAAACAGGGATGCACTTAGCGTGAGTAGAACGCATGTCAGATAATGAATTTTAACGGTTCTCATGTTGTTGTGTTATTACAAGTGTTTTGAATCGGAGGACAGATCGTTTTAAATGGAATCTATTCGAATATTAACTACCGAAATACATCTCGGGTTAAGAGGGCATCAACAGTTTCAGCACCTTTCCATCCTTTTCAGGGTATAGGGCACCTTTGTCTTTCATGTCCTGAATTAATGTACGCATCATCCGTTTAAGTTGCTTCGGATTCTTATCAGCTAAATTGATAGTTTCAAATGGATCATCCTTGAGGTTGAACAGTTCGTACCGTGCTGGGCCATCGATCTGGTAATGGTAAACAATTTTCCAGTTCGAATCCACCAGACTGGTAAAATAATCGGTACGATGGTTATGCGGATAATGATTAAGAAACACCTCATGTCGCTGTCGATGGCGTTTCCCTTTCAGCTGATCTTGCAGACTAAAACCATCCAGGACATAGGATTCAGGCCATGTCACATGAGCCACCCGACATATTGTGGGGAACAGGTCCATAATGGTACCCATCTGTTCCTGTATCGCATCTGCTGCAACGGGCCATTTTTGTTGTGCTACTGCGTTCTTATCCGGGGTCACCCATGAAGCGATAAACGGCACCCGCATCCCACCTTCCCAGTGCATCCCTTTTTTACCCTTTAGTGGTGCTGCACTGCTGTACCCGTTCACAACGGGGAGGGGTGCATCAGAGCCGTTGTCTCCGAGGAAAAAGAGAAGCGTGTTGTCGCCCAATCCGAGATCCTCCACATGTCGCATGATATCACCCAATGATTTGTCAATACCCTCTATCAGCGTGGCATAGGCCTTAGCTTTTTCCGGCTTATCCGAATCCTGATAGTGTGCTTCGAATCGCGGATCTGAATAGAACGGAGCGTGGACGGCGTAGTGCGCCATATAGAGGAAGAAGGGTTTGCCTTCTTCTTTGGCCCTGGACATGGCGGTATTGGCTTCCAAAGTCAGGGCTTCAGTCAAAAAGATGTCCTGGCCATAGTATTTTTCCAATCCGGGTACGGCCCTGTTCTTGTTACCTCCTGTATGACCGAAGCTTTCTGTCCCCAGATAGCTTCCGGGTTGGCCAATGGAACTTCCGGCAATATTGACATCAAATCCCAAATTCCGGGGGTCTTCCCCCTCACTGTTAAATGGTCCGAAATGTGCCTTACCCACATGTATCGTCTTATACCCTGCCTGCTGTAAGAGCCCTGGCAGAGTTATCGAAGCCCTGGTTAGTCCGTTCCAGTTCCACTGGGGTGGGCCATAATCGCCACGGTTGTTATTTTCGGATCTGATCCAATTGGTCACCCCGTGTCGGGCAGAGTTCTGTCCTGACATGATGGTAGTCCGCGTGGGCGAACAGACCGAATGGGCATAAAAATTGGTAAAGCGAATCCCTTTTTCCGAAAGTTCTTGCATATGGGGTGTGATGTAAAAGGCATTCAGGGGATGTTTAACGGCAGTACCGTCAGCATCGGTAAGAAAGGGAACCGAGGTGTCCATGAGACCCATATCGTCCACGAGAAATACGATGATGTTTGGAGATGTATTTTCTTGTTCCCGGGAAGCACACGAGGTCATCCAAAACAGAACGAGTAGTGTAAGGACGGAAACCCCTGATTTAAATTTGAGATACCTTGTCATTTGATGCGGATCATTTTATTTTTTAACCTTATGGAGGTCATTATTCATGATGTGTACTAAATTAAGTAATCCGCTCGAATACCTGCACTGTACGGATGAATTAAATGCTATGTATTCAAGCAGGTCCCTACCGGCATCAGGCAGATATTGGGAATCTGTCGGATGGTAAGACGGTTTCAAACCGTTTCATCCGGTATTCTAAACTGATATCCATCATTTCCTTTTAAGCCTGAGAGCACTACATTAGTGAACGTCAGAAGCTTGCATGCTACATTCCAAAGTGGTCCGGATTTATGCTTCATCAATGATTTCGGACATCAATCCTGTTGGCCTCTGTTAATTTTAGAAACATTCTAAAGCAATACCGTTATGAAACATATAATTTACCTTTTAACACTGCTGCTGTTCGTTTTTAATTGTAGTAAGGATGACAACCCTGAAGCGGACAAAACCTTCCTGGAGAAATATGCCGGTACCGTCTGGTTTTACACGGATTATGGTGAAAAGACCTATATGAGAATCATTGACAACCTCAATCATCCCTTTGAATATTGGGAGGAATCCGGAGATTGTTACGATTATTATTTAGAAATCCTGGATGAAGATTTCTATTCGGTGGTCGACATCACGAAAAATTCGAATAACATCTTCGAGTTAGAAGCCGTCGACACTGATGGCGGTATGGAGTTCATGCTCATCATAACAATTTCCGTTTCCGGTAATAATTTGGAAATGAGCTATACATATTATGAGGATGGTGTATTGAATGAAACCTATTCCGAGTATTTGGCAAAGGTGTCAATGGATGTCGACAGTTTGCCTATATGTGACTATTAATATTAGGTTCTTATAAAGTGCATTTTTCAGTATAGTTTGAATAAAAGACTCTATTTGATTCTAAGTTTTAAGAAATGCCAACTATGAAGAAGGCAGCATATTTTATGATTAGTCTATTGATTTCCTTAATGGGTTTCGCACAGGAAGAACATTTTAAAGGGATGGGATCGAATTACAATGTTTCAGAAAGAATTGCAACAACAGGAGATTTATTTTTTAAAACATCAAGTAGGGCCTCACAATCACTTCAGGGCAAGGCGGTAAAAGATTCTATAAAAAGGACCATCTTACATGTTGATCTTGGATTAGGAAGTTTCATACCTACAGATAAGGCTAAACTCATTGGCCCTAAACCAACATTTGTAATATCCTTTGGGATCATACAAAACCAAATGACCTATGACCTCACTATAGCGACAAGATTTGGCCGAACAAAAGAAGAATATCAGCCAATAAATTCAGACATGACAGATCATTATTTAGGGGGATACGTTGGTATTGATATTTTAAGGGACATTTGGAGAAACAACAAAAATCAACTTTTATTAACGGGTGGATTCGGAATGGATTTATTTGAATTTGAACCTGCTACTTATACTTATCGTGATTCAAGCTTCTTGGAAGTTTTATTATTGGACTATGAAACATCTGAACGGATTGTTGACGAGGAGTCAAAAAATATTTTTTCTCCAAATATTAATTTTGGTCTGATGTATAGATACTATCTCAGCAGAAAAAATTATTTAGGCATCCGATATCGCTACAATATTGTTGATTATAATTCGAGAAAAATTATTACAGACCTAACAGGTAATTTTCACTCTGTAACCATTCACTTCGGATGGAAGTTCTTGGATTAAAAAAATTATACCCTTTTGGTTTATAGCAAAGTACAGGGAATGTGAAAATTGTGAACGAAATAAATGATTTAAAGACGTAGGTTGTCTTTGAATCCACGACTGATATATGTCCCTGGAACTTAGTCCTGATCCTTTTCGAAATCAGTGAGATTGATCCATCCTGCCTTCACTGTTTCACCGTTCATATAGCGCTCATAGAAGCGGGCATTTCTGTCGGGAGTGTAATTATCGAATACGGCACCGTTACCGAACATCCTCGGATCCTTTTGGGCTTTTAATTCAGACTCCAGTAACTGTTTTAGGTCCCCTTTGACCCTTTGAAAATCGCTATGTTCTGCCAAATTGTGAAGGCAGTTCTCATCTGTGCTCAATTGGAATAATTCCTCTTTCGGGTGTTTTCCGAAATTTAAATCCCAGTAGCTGTGGTTCTCACCGCTTCTATTCAGCTCCAATATCTCAGTTTTTGTAGGACTACCATCGGTATTGGTATATCCTGTTTCCGGATTTCCTGCCGGCCATCGGTCATTTTCGTAATTCAACAAATAGAGAAATCCATCTTTGACAATCCCTCTGATGGGGTACCCGACATCATTCGGCCGACCCACATCATGTCTTTCCTGACCCAGAAGCACATAGTCCTGCTCGGGCGCAATAACGTCCTCCTTATCGGAGTTGAAAATGGGGGCTAAACTCTTACCCTGAACGGGGTGCATGCCCAGATCTTCGGCATGATATCCCGTTATATCTAAAAAGGTGGCTGCAAAATCAGCAAAGCTCACGTAATCCGTTATGGTTCGCCCCGGATGCTTTATCCCATTTTTCCACATAATGGCCAATGGCAAATGATTGGAATGCTCATAACTCTGACCTTTAACACGTGGGAAAGGCATTCCGTTATCGGAGGTCACCACGATAATGGTATGCTCCAGTTCGCCCCGCTCCTCCAGTAAGGCAAGCATACCACCAAGTTGTTTGTCGAAGTACTCTAACTCATAGGCATAATCCAAAACATCATTTTTCACCACTTCGGATTGCGGCCAATACGGAAAAACCGAATCCAGTTGCGCTAGTTTTTTGTTTCCTAAACGTACGCCGGTCCCATACTCGTAGTCTCTGTGCGGTTCATGGCCACCGTACCAAAAGCAAAAGGGGGCATCTGATGTTTTCTCCTCCAGGAAGCGTTTAAAATTGGCGAGATAGTCGTTATTTGAGATGCCGGTGGTAGGCGCTTTCGTCTTTATGCTGTTATAGGCCTTAACCAGAAGTTCTCGTTTGCTTCCGTCTTCATTCAAGGCTGTACCCGGAGCCCATCCTTTACCTGTATACCCCACGTGGTACCCTTGTTCTGCAAGTGCCTCATGGTAGGTCTTGAATTTCGTTGGAAAATAGGCCAGATGATTGGCTGCTTCTTCAAGTTGCCAGGTGTTTCTACCTGTTAGTATAATGGAACGGGAAGGGCCGCATTTGGCATTTGGCGTATAGGTATTGCTGAATAGGAGACCCTGATCTGCAACCTTATCGAAGGCGGGTGTGGCAATCCATTCTGTTCCGTAAGCACTCATGTGCTTCCAGGTGGCATCATCTGCAAGACAAAATAGAATATTGGGTTTTTTATCAGGTTCTGATGCTTTGAACTGACAGGCATATAAGATGCTGCCGGCTATGACCCCCGTTAGGGCTATAAGTGTGATGCGTGTATTTTTCATAGAATAAAAATGTTGTGTTTACCCCAAGAAATCCTGTTGTCCTGTGGGTTTTTGTTAAATCGATCAGCTCATGTCACTCAGTTCTCAAAAACCAGGTTGGTGTTATTGTCTTCTAACAGAATTTCATGATCCTCGGAAAGGTCTTTGGAATTCCGTATAAATTGATTTCCCCTTACCACAGTATTCACGGAACACTCTATTGACAATGCTCTTTTATTATACAGGAAGGTATTATTGGTAATTGAAATATTTTCTAATCCCTGCCAGTCTGCAGTGGCGACGCCGGACCATTTTCCCTTGGCTTCCGGATTTTTTAACTTGGTGACGCGTAATCGTACGGCCGCCGCGTTATAATCTGTGAAATAGGTGCTGTCATAACCACAATTATCGAAGATGTTTCTGTCAATTTTTATGTCGTGGGAAATGAACCCCTCTCCCCAATCGACGCCATTGTTCATAGAGATGGCGCACTGACTGAGATTCTTAAAGACATTTCGCTCGATGACCCCATAGGCACTCTGTAACAAAATGCCGTATCGTCTTGCGTTCCGGAAGGTATTGTTTCTAATGACAAAGGATTCGTTAGACTGCGAATCCAAATAGGCAATATCGTCTTTTTTTGTCTCGCCCACTCGTAATTTTTCCTCGAGCGGCTTATCCAATGTGATTTGCATCCTGTTATTCCCCAAATACTTATTTTCCACCACCTCGTATGTGCCGAGAAACTTTCCTTCCCTGGGATTGTAGATTCTGAGGATATCCCCTTTCACCGTATGATATTTTACAACCAACCTGGTAGATGACATTTGTTTTATAATATGTCTCTTCGTCGATTTTAAGTTAATGGCATCGTCGCTGTAACCTTCAAAAAGACAATTCTCGATCCATGGACCGAAAGGACCGCCATTGGCATGTACACAATCGGCATTGGCACTGTGTATTCGGCCTTCCTTAAGTTGCAGCTTACAGCCTATAATGTTCCACTCCTCCATGCTGTGTGCGCCATAGCTGCCGCCGGGACTTGAATAGTTGGTAATATTTAAATAGGTGATGTTCTTACTCACTTGAGACATAAAAATAGGTCTCCCATTGGTGCGTGCCAGGTGGACATAGGGGTCGCCAACCTCTAAATGTTTTAATAATGGCAGTGCATTGATTTTGATTCTGAAAACACGAGGCGACAGTTCCTCAAATTCTTTCGAAGCGTAGAGATTGGGTGCACCGTCCTTGAGCTTCCCGGGTGTATCGCGATCCATGACCATGCCCCATACGCGCGTCGCCTGTTGAAACATGTCGTGGTCTAAGGTCGGGAATCCGTTGTCTATCTCCAGATCGAAGCTTCTGTTCTTCAAATCAACAGCAACAATTTTGCCCTGTGTGAAAGGCAGCGGGTCGTAGTCAATAAACAGATCCTTTACGATGATATTCTTGCTTTTAAAAACAGAAAGAAACCCTTTGAGCGGGTCATGGATGATGATTTCCGCACCATTACCTTCAATCAGGATCTGATTGGCATCTCTGAGTTCTATCAAATGCGACTTGTTGTCGTTTGAAAACAGATCATAGGTGCCTTTACTAAAGATTAATTTAGATCCTGTTCCGTTCTTCGATACTTTTTTACAAAAGTTTAAAGCTTTGATGATGGCGGGGCCATCATCTTTACCATCATTGGGGAGGCCACCAAATTCTGCCAGATTTACCATGATCACGGTGGGCATATCAATCAGGGGGAGGTTCCTTTGTGTCCTGAAGTGATCGGGAAGGGTAAACTGGTACTGTGCCTGAACAAGAGAACAGATAAGGCATATGATGGTAAGGGTGTATGTTTTCATTTCTTATAGATTTTTTCCGTTTGCATGTTATTTATTTGAACCATGTAAAAACCTGCAGGCAGCTGAGATACACGAAGTTCCGTAAAATGAGAACTTTGTTTTGAAAGTAACATTTTACCAAGAAGATCGAATAGTTTTATGGAATGAATTGGTTTATTGAAATAGAGGATGTCCGATACAAATGTCGGATAGACGATGATGTCTTTTGACTTACGTTGCTCTGTTTGATAGGTCGAGAGTGTGGTCTGTCTGTCGTTATAGATACGTTCTACATCCGAACCGCAAAGTTTATAATCGAAATACCGTATATCACTCACTAATCCATTGAATCGCGGGAAAAAATCGACTCTGTTGTCTGCAGTATTTATCAGCATATCATTACCGGAATAGGTTTCATCTGAGGGGATCCCATTTTTGTAGAATTGTGCACTGAACAGGGTGTTGTTCTCAGGCACGGTTACGGCAATATGATTCCATTCGCCAATATCAAGCGGCATATCCTCCATTCTGACAATATTCTGATTATTGTCTACCAGCCTTAAAATACCATTAGTTTGCATTTGAAGGCTAAACACTTCTCCTGCGGTTGGGCCGCCGCTGTAAAGCAAGGTTTGAAATAATAATTGTTCCGGTTTAACCCAGAAGGAATAGGTTCTTGCAGCACCCTGAACCGGCCCGGGGAACGGTGAACCGTCATTGGTGTTGGTAAGGCTTAATGCCCCATTGTTATCCGTATTGATTTTAAAGGCGTACCCGATGTCATCATCGACAAAGCCCTGAATGATTTCTCCTCCGTTGGTGTTAATGGCCATAGTTATACCGGTATCGGTACCTGAATTAGTCACCTCCTCCGCATCGGGGTCTTCGTTTAGCCAAAAATGAATGCTGGGCTCCGGCAAGGTGTATTGATAATCCTCAGTATAAATGTTGCCACAGTTTAAAATGGTTTGAGGTTCCGGGGTTTCTGTAGTCCCCAGGGTGATATCCTCATCTCTATGGCATATGAAGTTATTGGTTAGGGTTAATCCTTCAATGTTTTTAAGATAGAGCCCCCTTTTGTTGTATAATATGGTATTATCCATTATTCTAATATTGCTGTGTGCCCGCCAATCCGTGGTCTCGGTACCGCACCATATACTGCTTAAACTGCAGGGGGTTCCCAATTTGGCAAAGTCTACCGCTATGGCCGCAGCGTTATTACCGGAAATAAAACTTGTGTCATAGCCACAATTTTCAAATCGGTTGTTTTTTATCTCAATGTTGTCCGCCCTGAAGCCTTCGCCCCAGTCAACACCATTTTCAATTCTTATACCTGAACTGCTTAAATTCTGAAACAGATTATTTTCAATTAATGCATATTTACTCTGTATTAAAATCCCATATCTTCTCGAGTTCCTTACTATGTTATTTCTGAAAATAAACGACTCATTCGATTTGGTCTCGATATAGGCCTTATCGGTTAGCTGATGGTCTGAAGCATCCACATTGGTAATATTTATGGGTGAAGATAAGGTAAGCCTGTATTGGTTACTGCCTAAGTTCTGTACATGAGTTACTGTTGCACTGCCTAAAAAGACCCCATCCCTGGGATTAAAGAATTCCATTATATCGTTGACTTCGGTGAGAAACCGAACCGTAATTTCTGTGGATGAGTGTACTTCCAAGATCTGTCTTTTGTGGTATTTAAGGTTCATGCAATCGTCAGCAAAGCCCTCAAAAAGGCTGTTTTCAACCCAGGGGCCGATCTTACCACCATTGACGTGAATGGCATCTGCATTGCTGGAGTTCACCCTGCCTGCTTTGAGCATGATGTTACAATTAATGATATGCCATTCTTCACTGTTTCGTGCATTAAAGCATCCTGCGGGACTGGTATACCCGGTAACATTCAGATAGGTGAGATTTTTCCCTCCATCATTGAGAATAAGGGTAGAACCGTTGTATCTGGCAATGTGAACAAAATAATCACCAACTTCGGCATTGCTCAAGTTCGTACTGCTTTGATTTCCATAGCGGTAGGTTCTGGGGGCGATCAATTCGAAGTAACGGTTATGAGGAATTAAATTCCTGGTCCCTTCTTTAATACCCCCTTTGCTGTTTTTAAACATGCCCCATCGCTGAGGGGCATTAGTAAAATGACTTTCCACAGGTAAGGGGAAACCCTCATCCACCACAAAATCAAAAAACCCATTGGCGGTATCGATATTGGTGATTTTTCCCTGAGTAAAAGGAAGGGTCGCATAATCGACGGATAGATCTTGTATGATTGTATTGGTGCAACGCAGCAAACTTAAAAATCCCACAACCGGATTGTGTATTAGAAACAAGGCACCCTGACCATCCCATAAAACCCCTTGAGCATCGGTCATGCTGAGGGCATGGGTGCCGCCGGCCGGCATGAGATCATAGGTTCCGTTCTCGAAAACCAGGCGAACCGGGTTTTGCAAGGTGGCAAGACTTACGGCAGCATTAACAGCTGCCGTAATACCTGCAATATCGTCCATACCGTCATCCGCGTTGGCACCGTAATCTGAAACGACTATGGTCTGTGTCGTATTGAGCTCCACAAGCGGTGCTGCCCGTGCTGTTCTAAAAAAGGAAGGCGCCGGCTCAAACTGTGAATAGCCGTTAAAACTTAAACTCATCAATAAGAGAACAACACCACAGAACCGCATCATCGTGACCGTATTTACAGTTTATTTTTTGATAAACTTTTCAACAACTATATCATCAAAGACGATAAGGTAAAGGCCTTTGTTTAAGGTGTTCACCTGGAGTTCCATTTGACCCTTCGATTGATCTTGAATCGCCAACCTGCCGCTGAGATCATAAACTTTTACATCCCCTTGAGGCTTTGTGAAGGTGAGCTTTGAAATGGCCACAGAGGGATAGGAAATGCGTTTCACGGCATCGGATTCCAAATCGCTGGTCGATAGTGAACTTTCAAGGACCAAATACCCGTTCGAATCTAAGGCAACAGGCTCACTGCCGCCATTCACGACGATTTGTGCTAATTGTTGAGTTGTAAGACCTCCATTGCCAGTGCCGAATCGTAGCACACCATCCGAAAAGTTGGTAATGTTCACTGTCCCTGAATTCCAGGCAGCTCCTGAGGTATCGGCAAATGAAAGTTCTGTTACACTATTATCAATGTCTAAAATAAGAGTACCATCTGCTGTTCCACCGGCAAATGTAATAATGCCCATGTTGTTCTGATTGTTATCGACGTTGAATGTAAAGGTGTTAGAGCCATTTATAGAGATATTTCCTTGAAAAACATTTGCTCCATTTACTTCAATGGAACCATTAATTGCATTGATCTGTATTTTTCTACCACTTGGTAAGAAGACATTGTTATCTGCTGAATTTACAATAACTGAGGCATTTGCTCCAACCCAAACAAAATCTCCTCCTTGACCGGTATTATCTGAAGTGGAACCAAATGTACTAATGGTATTAGCATTAAATCGGAGGGGACCAGTACCGGCAAGAGTGCCATTAAAACTGAAATTATTATTAGAGCCTGAACGTACTTCTAAAGGCGTTTCAAGTGTTAAAACAGAGCCATTATCGAAAATAATGGTATTGCCACTCCCATTTGAGTTTTTCATCAGTGTATTTTTAATACCAGCTGTAGTAGAATTGTTGATGGTTACATTGCCTTTAAATGTCATGCTTACATCATTACCTGAAAGGTTTTCAATTCCTAAAACAGCATTTGCCCCTGGATCGATTGATAAGGTGTTATTACCGGCAATTGCAAAATCACCTGGCGTGCTAAAGGTTGGCTGAATTTTTTTAATGGTAACATCTAAATCAACCTGAGACTCTACGGTTAAAGGCAAGCGAACAATACCTGTATTAGTAGTGTTTGGGACAACATTTAAAGACCAATTTGCAGGATTAGACCAAAGCAGATCTCCGCCACCATTGGTGAAATCGTTATTTTGACCCATCAGAACAATCGGGCATAGGGTAAATAGTAATGCAAAGTAAATGTTTTTCATAGTTTTTGAATTTTAGTTAATGCCCTTCACTCAAAACAAGTTTGTTTTTTGTGAAGTTTTAAAAGTGATATTCAAAAATAGAATTCATTTCAACAGGCGCTGAATTTTAATGTAACAGAAGCCTATTAAAATGTAACATTTACATGATATTAAAAGAAAATCATGTTGTATCAGTATAAAAGGAATGGTTTGGTACGCTTTTTAAAACTATTTTAATTCGAGCTGCTCAATAGTGTTGTAATCTGTTCCCCTTAAGGCTTCAAATTTAGCGGTCAACGACTCCAGTATTTTAGGATATGAAGCTGCCAGGTTGTATTTCTGGCCCTTATCGTTTTTTAGATTGTACAGCTGATAGGCGTTGGAACTCCCTGTCTCGATCCCTACTTGTTCTTCGTAGGTCTTTCCCTCATAGGGCGGTATCATTAACCAGTCACCGGACCTTAAGGCCGTTCTCGTGGTGGCCTCAATAATAAGGTCCTCCCGACCTTCATCACTGTGCCCTAAAAAGGTGTCCAGTATAGCCATACTGTCCAAATCGGTTACCGGTGTATCTATGAGCTGTGCAACAGAGGCCAGCACATCCAGCTGGCAGACAATGGCATCGGAGACCTTAGGGGTGATGGTGCCTTTGTAATAGGTAATGAACGGTACCCGTGTCCCGGCTTCGAACAGACTGTATTTACCGCCGCGTAAGCCCCCGTTGGGGTCATGTGCTCCTAATTTTTCGACGGCATCATCGTAATAACCATCGTTTAAAACCGGGCCATTGTCGCTGGACAGGATAATGAGGGTGTTCTCCAACAGCCCTTCTTTTTCCAGTGTTTTTACAAATTCACCAACCGCCCAGTCGGCTTCTACGATCACGTCGCCTCGCGGTCCCATGCCGGAGCTTCCCACAAATCGAGGATGGGGGGTTCTGGGCACATGGGGTTGCTGCATGGCATAGTACAAAAAGAAGGGTTCATTTTTATGTTTTTTCACATAATCCTGCGCCCCTTTCAGAAAATGATCGGCCATGTCGATATCGCTCCATTTGGCGGCCTCTCCACCTTTCATGTAACCAATCCTGGGAATACCGTTTACAATGCTGTTGTTATGGCCGTGATGCCATTTCATGGTTAAACGTTCCGGATGGCTAATGGCGGTTGGCTCGCCTTCAAAATTGCTTGCATAATCCACTTGAATCGGATCGTTGGGATCCAGACCCACGACCTGACCATTCTCAATATAAACCGTCGGAACCCTGTCCTGGGTCGCTGCCATGATATAGGCGTAATCGAAGCCCACCTGGTTCGGTCCGGGAGCAACGGTTGTGTTCCAATCCACCTGACCAATGCCGAGCCCGAGATGCCATTTGCCTACAATACCCGTATGGTAACCCTCTTTTTTCAAAAGCTTAGGCAGGGTTAACTGTGTGGTGTCAATAATGAGCGGGGCTGTTCCGGGCAGGATTTTGGCCTGTTTGTTTTTCCAGGGGTAGACCCCGGTTAAAAGGCCGTAGCGGCTTGGTGTACAGGTCGCTGAGGTTGCATATCCATTGGTAAATTTTACGCCGCCATTGGCCAGGGCGTCAATATGCGGTGTTTTTAAAGTGGGAGCGCCATAGCATCCCAGATCGCCATAGCCCAGATCGTCAAGATAGATGATCACGATGTTTGGTTTCTTTGTGTTATCAGGGGTAGTACTAACATCAGGATGTTGTGCCAAGGTGTCCTGTTTTTGCCTGCAATTGGTAAAAATGAATAAGAGACACAGACATACGGTGTAAAATTTCAGGTTCATGTTTATGTATTTTATGTTCAAATAAATCTCCACTCAAGTGTGTCTTTTCATGTAGGCGTCGTATGCAGTAACGACATTGAACAGGTGGATCAAAGAACTCCTGATGAGCCAAGGCATGAGTGCTGTCAGGACCCCTTAATAAAGTTTGTCAACCGGACGCCAAAACGACATCCAATTGACAAACACCAAACTAATACATGATTAAACTAACTCAAATTATCTATAACGATTGTGCTTCTAAATTTTAACGATCTATTGTCTTCGGGACAGACCGTTATTGTATCTTGAATCCTTCCGGGTTCTGAACCAATTTGCTCAGAGAAATGGACTCAAAAGGAATTGGTGCAATATACTGCGCCGATGTGGGCATCCTTACCAGGGTTACGGGCTCAGAAGGATCTCTCTTAGCTGCCATTTCGGCCACACGCTCTGTGCGCACCAAATCAAACCAGCGTTTGTTCTCGGCAGCCAGTTCCCAGCCCTTTTCATCAACGATCTCGTTCGGCGTTGCTGTTGCCACATCAACCGTAGCGTTCGGTACCGAATAAGGTAAACCTGCAGCCCTTCTTTTCACCTGATTAAGGGCTTCGATGGAGCTTGCATTTTCACCAACTCTGGCTTGAGCTTCCGCATAGATCAACAGCACCTCGGCATAGCGATACAGATCATAAGGCCTGAAATTTACCGGTCTGCTGATCACCGTCAGGTCCTCGGCAAAAACATATTTCCTGTACATGGGGTGTCCTCGATCGGAGTCCTCCCAGGGGATGGTAGGAGGATTTCTGGGTGTGATCACACCTCCGGGGGCATTTCTGTTGGGAATGTCCAAGAGGAAGGTGTAATCTTTTCTCGGACCCTCCGGGAAATCATTGAAAAAGCGTAACTCCGGGAAGCAGTCTGAAAAACCGCGACCCTGGTGAAATGTAAAGGCAGTGCCCTGTGAACCCCATCGACTTTCATCGGCCGGATATCGAACAGAGAATACCGTTTCCGTACTCATGGCACCCTCAAAGGTCCATAATTCTTCAATAGGCAGAAGGGTGTAATGGTTGTAATCAATAACTTCCTTGGCCTTTGCTGCGGCCATGGCATATTTTGAATTATCCTTGACCGGCCAACCGGCCCATGTGAGATACAGATCGGCCAAAACTGTCTTGGCAAAACCTGCAGAGGCACGTCCCGTGCTTTCCGATCCGGGAGTTGGTAAGGACACTTCCGCAATCAGCAGGTCACTTTCAATCTGCTGGTAGTTTTCCAATACGGTGGCACGCTGCTCCTCCCCGGTGGGTAAATAGCCATCCAGGATCAATGGCACATTACCGTATATCTTTACAAGATTAAGATAGGCATGGGCTCTAAACACCCGTGCTTCGGCATCGGCCAGTTTTACAAGGGCCTCAGACGCCGTAGCGGTTTTTAATCCCTCTATCAGTGTGTTACAGTAATAGATGGTTCTCCAATAGTTATCCCATGCCACGGGCAACCAATTGATATCGGAATTCTCCCCACTGCCATAATCAAATCTGTCGAACACCCTCAACGGGGCCTTATTCCCGGCAATCCAGGTGGTGATGTCGTCGGCCCCATAGGTGGCGGTCCTTAAAAAATGTGGATCGTTATTGGTTCTACGCACAGAAATATAAATGGGTGAAATATTAGCCTCAATATCGGCTTCACTGGCAATTTGGCCCACCTGCAGCAAACTGCTCGTATCCTCTTCCAGGTCCAGGCAGGAGACATTAACAAGCATCACCATCCCAAACAAAAACAATATGTTATATATACGATTCATAGTATTATTTTTTTTAGATTAAAATTTAACATTAATACCAAAGGTAAAAGAACGATTTATCGGGTAGGTATTGTAATCAATTCCAATATCCGCATCTTCATTGCTTACCGATGCCGTAGCCTCGGGGTCAAATCCCGTATAGTCGGTAAGAATGAATAGATTCTCTGCGCTTGCGTAGAGTCTTAGGCCATCCAGACCGAACTTGTCCAGAACATCAGGATCTACATTATAACTCAGTGCAATATTTTTCATGGTCATATAGGAACCGTCCTCAATAAATTGAGAGGACAGGATTTCAGTGCCATCCCTTCCTGATGGAATATTGCTTGGGTTGGTGGAGGTCCATCGGTTCCTGTAATCCCCATGCACGGCATGGAACTGCTGTGCACCCAGGGCCATGAGTCTGCCGCGTTGCAGATTATAGATGTCATTGCCCTGTGATCCGGTTAACAGGAAGTTCAAATTCCAGTTTTTATAACTGATGTCCCAGTTCCATCCCCATATGAAATCCGGGTTTCCATCGCCCACAGTAACGATATCGTCTGTTGTAATCAACCCATCACCGTTTACGTCTCTGTATTTTGCATCACCGGGCGCCTTATTGAACTGGGCCGCTTCGGTTTCTTCGCCCAACTGATACACCCCTTCAAAAACATAGCCTCTGAATGAACTTATAGGTAATCCAACTTCAACCCTCGTGGGATTTACAGGAAAGGTATTGGCGCGAATCACATCACCCACCACCAAAAACTGGACATCATCGTTAAGCGATAACACCTTGTTCTTATTACCGGTGATACTTAGTGTTGATGTCACATTCCATTTATCGTTCTGCAGGATTCTGGCATCCAGGGTAATTTCAAAACCCTTGTTTTCCACTTCACCGGCATTTACAAATTTATTGGTCGGCCCTACAAAGGGTGGTAATTGTGTATCCAGCAACAGATCGGTTGTATTTTTCTTGTAATAGTCAAAGGAAAGGTCCACGACCGAGTTGAACAATCCCAAATCCAAACCTATGTTAATTTGTTTCGTTTTTTCCCAGGTCAAATCCGGATTCGAAATTCGGTTGGATGGAGCCACACCCGTTACATCAGTGCCATCAAACGGATAATTTACCGCTAAACCGAGTACAGCACGAGATCGTGTTCCAAAAACATTGATCCCCTGATTACCAACCTCACCGTAACTCAACCGCAGTTTCAGGTTGTTAAGCGTTTCATTGTTTTTTAAAAAGTCTTCCTCTGAAATCTTCCATGCCAGGGATCCTGAAGGGAAATAACCCCATTTGTCCTTTTGGAATACGCTCGAGCCATCAGCCCTGAACGATGCAGTCAATAAATACTTATTCATAAAGGCATAATTGACCCGTCCCAGGAAGGATTCCAATTCTCTTTTGCTCTCATTGTTAGCCACAGTTTGAACATTGGCCGCACTTAAATCCTTGTAGGTGACCAGATCCGTGAAAAAGTCAGTCGCTGTAATGAATACGCTGTTGGATCTGTCGATCACCAATTCATGGATGGCATCTATCTTCAGACTGTGGTCCTCTCCAATATCGGGGGTATAGGTCAATCGGTTGGTGTTATATAGATTGGTTCTGTAAATATTATCAACATCTGCCCTGCCGCTGCCACTCGAAATTAATGGGGCATAGGCATTGTTGTGGATGTCCGTCTTAACAAGACCTCCTGAGGTATTGAACACCAGATTATCTAAAATGTCCCAGTTGAAGTTCCCGTTGATGCTGATGCGATCGTTAATGTTTCTACGAACATTGTTCTCGGCAGCCACCAAAGGATTGGTTTGAGAGGTGGCTAAATTCTTAATGGAATTAAAGTTGTAGTCACCATTGTCATCGAATGCCGGCGTGGTTGGATCGAATGACAAGCCCACGCCCAGATCGGCTCGGATGCCGGTTGCTTTTGTTTGACCCACATTGAAATTGAGACCCACTTTTATTTTGTCGGATAATTTGGCATTGAGATTGGTTCTTAGATTCAGTCGTCGGAACATCTGATGGTCGACCACGGTACCACCGGCATCATAATAATTACCGGAAATATAATAATCCACAGCATCACTGCCACCACTGGCTGAAAGCTGGATATTGTTAAAGTGGGCGGTCTGAAACAGAAGTTCCTGCCAGTCCTCTCCGCCATTGGCTCTGAGATCCGCTATTTCCTGTGCGGTAAATACCTCCGTGCCATCCGAAAAGTTAACGCCCTCAGCAAATTCGGCCGCATTCATCAAATCCAATTTTTGAGTAATATTAGAAATTCCTGTAAACAGGTCCACGTCAAATTTTGGTTTTCCGGAACGCCCTGTCTTTGTAGTAATTAAAATAACTCCATTGGCACCCCTGGTCCCATAAATGGCCGTGGAGGAGGCATCCTTAAGCACTTCCATGGACTGGATGTCGTTAACGTTAATGGTGTTAATGCTCGCAAATTGTCCGTCGATGACATACAGCGGTTCATTACTGCCTGTAATGGAGTTGGCACCTCGGATCCTAATTTTAAAGTTTCCGCCCGGTGCACCGGAAGTTTGGGTGACCTGCACTCCTGCAGCTCGACCCTGTAAGGCCTGGCTTACATCGTTTAATGGTTGTTTGTCAAAGTCTCTTGAGCTTACAGAGGTAAGTGCCCCCGTTAAATCGCTGCGTCGTGCAGTACCGTAACCTACAACAACGACCTCGTCGAGTGCGGCTGCGTCTTCCTCCAACACAATGGTCATAGTGGTTTGATTACCTACCGTTTGTTCCAGGGTTTTATAGCCCAGAAAGCTAAAGACCAGGACATTATCAGGACTTGCATTGATGGTAAAATTGCCATCGAAATCGGTAGCCGTTCCCTGAGCGGTCCCTTTGATAATCACATTGACCCCTGGAATGGGGGCTCCATCCGAAGCAGATGTAACGGTTCCCTGAACAGGATTCTGCCCATACAGGACGAACACGGCAAACAGCATAATGCCTGAAAACACTGTTCGTTTGATTCTAGCGTTTAGTTGTTGTTTCATATGTTAATTGATTTAGTTAGTTTATGACGAATAAATGTCGTGATATTTTAATTCACTCAGGTTTTAATTCAGACCAATTTAAAGGGGTTTTTAGGTCAATCACTTTAAATCTCAGATCTTTCAATTTAAATCGGTTATTTCAAGTCACCCCCTTTAAGATGTCGCCCTTTGTTTTCATACAAGTGCATATAAGGTATACAAGTCTGATGAAATCTTATAAGCAAGGTACTACGGAATTTTGAATTTTCATATCACAACGAGTAACACAATGAAATGGATTTGTAACATCATTGGTTCTGCCATTGTGCTGTTTACCTTTGGTCTAAAACGAACGCTAAATTTGCGAGGCTCCGTTTATATGGATTTGTAACATAAAGCTTCTTATTTGTAACATCCTGGGTATTCAACGGGGATTTTATTTTTTTTAGTCTTCGACCTGGTCTAACTTTATTAGGTTTGGGATGGATGAATTGTAAAGGAAATAATCTTTGCCTGATCAATGAATTGTGAGTGATAAGGAAGAACTGGTCGGCAAAAAGACGGATTTCCAATTCTGTGAACCGGGTCTGGAGGCAGGGATGGCTGAAAGGATCATATCATAAGGAGAAGGAGTGAAGATCCCGAAGCATATGGTATGATGTGGATGAATACTTTCAATTGAATCCAATGCATGTTCCACTAAAAATAAGTATCTTTTCAATTAAATTTAAAATGAACCTTAGGATGGGTGCTGTTAAACCGTATAAACTGTTGGGGTATCTTTTTGTTTTCCTTTTAGTACTGATGGATCCGATACCTGCTCAGGAGCTGTATTTTAAAAATTTAACGGTCGAGGATGGCTTGTCGCAAAATGATGTCAACTCCATCGTACAGGACAGTTACGGTTTCATGTGGATCGGCACCTATGATGGTCTCAATCGTTTGGATGGAAGAAATTTAATCACCTTTCGCAGAGAAACCGCCAATCCTTCAAGTCTGCCGGACAATCGTGTCAGCGCGCTATTGGAAGACCAGAAGAAGCGTTTATGGATCGGTACCGGGGCCGGCCTCTTTTCGTATTATTCACTGTTAAAAGAAAGGTTCATCAGAGTGAAGTCCCCGGATAATGTAGGTATTATAACGAATTTTCTTTTGACCCGAGATGATACGCTATATGCCATAACCTCAACAGGAGTCCTGAAGTTGAATGAAGGGGTTGAACCCGGTTTTGAATATGTTCCCAACTTGAGTATGGTGCACATCAGAGATGGCATTCAGTTGCCGGAGGGCGATATCTATTTTGCGGGGAATAGCGGGGTCTTCCATTTAAAGGGGAACACAATGGTAAGACTGCCACAATCTGAAAATATTGCCTTCACCAGTCTGGCCTATACCAATTATGCTGTTTTGGTAGGTGGGAACAGAGGGCTTTATACGATTGACAGACTTCAGGGGCCCATAAAATTGGATCATCCCGATCTTCCCGAGATGTCCATTATGTCCATGACCAGAGACCACATTGGAAACATCTGGATCGGAACCCGAAGTAATGGACTCATACAACTGAACAGTGCATTGGAATTTGTCAACCAGATGACCGGTTCAAAGAATAAACCAAGAGGCTTACTGAGCAATACGGTTATTAAGGTGTATTATGACCGATTCAATAATATCTGGGTAGGCAACCGAAACGGATTGTGCTATACCAATCTGTACGATACCGGTTTTCATGCTATAGACCTGGAACGGATTAACCGACCCAATGTCAGATCCATGCTGGTCGATGGCGATCGGCTCCTTCTCGGGATCAACAATGAAGGTCTTTTTAAATATGATCTCCAAACGCATCGGTTGAATAAAATAAAGAGTCTGGATGCCAATTACATCAATGCGATTAAAAAATTTGACAATACGATCTATGTATGCTCTAACAAGGGATTGCACCGTTTAACAAATGATGAGCAACTCGAGATAGTATATAAAGATGCAAGAGATCTCATAAATTTTCGATGTATCACCCAGGATGATTATGGTCGTCTGTTCGTGGGGAATTCTCAGGGGGTACTTAAAAAGGAGAATGATGACATCAAATGGCTTTGGGAGGATTATCCCCTTTTTCAGAATTTAAGCCAGTATGACATTTTCTCTATGTTCTTCCAGGCGGAGACCAATCAGTTATTGGTAGGCACCGTATCCCAGGGATTGATAATGATTGAGCTCGATAAAAAGAGTCACCTGGGACGGTTGGACAGGGAAGGGCTTAGGGATGTTCATGGGCATCCCATCACCAATACCTCTGTATGGTGTTTCCATCGGGCTGCGGATCAAACGATTTGGGTGGGTACCGATATCGGCCTGTTTAAAAGGACCCCGGGCGCTGAGGTCTTCGAACAGATTGATGTGGAAGGCGTATTGGATAAAAAAATCATGAGTATTGCTGAAGATTCAAATCATCATCTATGGCTTTCCAACACGCATGGTCTGATTCAATACCGGACAGATCAAAATAAGGTAAGGGTCTATAACTATGACAATGGTCTCCTATCGAGTAGTTTGACTGAAGCATTCGGGTACTATAAGGACAATCTCTTCATAGGGACTACAAACGGGGTGAACTATTTTAATCCACTTGAGATTGCGCCCAATCCCTATCATTCGCAATTGCTGCTGTCTAACCTCAGGGTAAACAATGAATTGGTAAAGCCCGGTGTCGAATTGTTCGGATCGGTGATATTAAACGCAAACATCAATTCAACGGAGCAGCTGACCTTGAATCACTTACAAAACGACCTGTCAATTGAGTTCTCCGGAACCAATTACACCAACAATTTAAGAAATAAATTCCGGTATCGTCTTGAGGGTTATGATGATAAGTGGGTCTATACCTTGACTAACCCTGTGGTATCCTATTCAAATCTGGACCCTGGAGATTATACCTTTCAGTTACAGCTCGAAGATATTGAAGGCAACTGGAACACGAATGAAATTATCCTCCCCCTCTCCATCATCCCATCGCCATGGAAAACCAACTTTGCCTATGTGATTTATGGTATCATACTGAGTCTGATTATCTCCGGCTTCATTTACTTTTGGTTCAACAAACAGCGTCTTGACCATCAGATTGAACTCGATAAAATCAAAATCAACCAGGATAAAGAACTTAGAGAGAAACAGTTGCGGTTTTTCGTTGATGTGGGTCATGAATTTAAAACACCGCTGTCTCTGATTCTTGCCCCCTTCAATGATTTAATGAACCAAACCCTGAGCCGGGAACAAAAAGAGATGTGCAGGGAAATCGTATCTCGTAATATCCAGCGCATGAATTTTCTGGTGAATCAGTTGCTGGACTTTGGAAAAATATCGGAAGGAGAAAACCTGGTGAGGGTTACCAAGATGGATCTCCGTCAGGCCATAAGAGAATACACCAAAGCGTTTCAATGGCAGGTGCAGCGTGAGGAAATCGATCTGCGTTTAAATCTCGATAAATGTGAAGGCTATTTTGACCGCAATGTGTTGGAAAAGGGATTTTACAATATTTTGTCGAACGCCTTTAAATATACCCCAACCGGAGGTGTCATTGATATTTCATTGAAGGTTGAAGATGAAGCAGGTCTTGACTATGCCATTATTACGGTCAGTGACAGCGGCCCCGGTGTTCCTGATCACCAGAAGGATCTTATTTTTGAACGCTTTTATCACGGCAAGGACAGGGCCTCATCAGGCATTGGACTGCATCTGGCCAAAAGTCTTATTCAGGCCCATGGCGGCAGCATATCTGTTGAAGACAGCGACTTGAACGGAACCATGTTTAAGATCAGGTTACCGATATCAGGACAGTATTATTCCATCAAAGAGGAAGACCAAAATGCAATGGATCAGGTGCAGACAAGTGCTCATGATGCCAGTGTGTTTGATGAGGAAGTCGTTGAGAAAGGGGAGACCATTCTCATTGTTGAGGATGATCATGACTTGAGGAATTACCTTAAGATCAGTCTTCAGAATGATTATACTGTTTTAGAGGCCAATAATGGGGAACAGGGATTGTTTCTCGCCCGGGAACATCTTCCGGATATCGTTATCAGTGACATCATGATGCCTTTAATGGATGGTATCGACATGTGTGAGAAATTAAAATCCGATAATGAAACATCCCATATCCCGGTTATTTTTCTCACGGCAAAAACAGATGCTGAATTTCAGAAAAAAGGTCTTTCAGCAGGAGCCTGGGATTTTATAACCAAACCTTTTAACTCTGAGGTCTTGCGCAGAAAAGTGGCTAATATCCTTGAGACAAGAAACAAGTTCAAGACCTATCTCATGGATCATAACATTAATGTGGAAATCAAAACACACTACACCTCCTATGACCAGAAGCTCATCAAAAGCATTAACCAGGTCATTGAGCGTAATATTAACAATCCTAACTTCACGGTGAACGATCTTGCCTCAGAGGTCGGGTTGAGCAGGATGCATTTGCATCGCAAATTAAAGACACTGGTTGGTGAAACCGGAAAAAGCATCATCACCAGTGTAAAAATGAAATATGCCATAGACATGTTCGATCATGGGTGCGACCGCGTACAGGAGGCGATGAATGCCGTGGGCATAACCAACTATGGTATTTTTAACAGTAACTTTAAGAAGATCACCAAAGTAACGCCTAAAGAATACATAGCCAATCTCAAGGAAAAGAGCAGTTCTGTTTAAGGCATACTCAGCAGATCCTATTACTTAAATCCTTTATTCCGCCCTACGGATAAGGTCCGGTTGCTCTGTTCGTCTGCTTGAATGGCAGTTTTACAATCGCCTTCATAGCGGTTCCCGCTGATCACCGTATTCTGACAGTTGGTCAGTTCGATGAGCGGTGTACCGGGGTAGAGTTCCGGCATACCATCGGTTTTTACGATCGTATTATCCTTTACGGTCAACCCATCGACGCGGTCCGCCATGACAATCCTGTTACCAAAAGTGCGGATGGTGTTGTTTACAAAACGGATATTTCGGTCATAGCGAATGGATGGATCAAAGGATTTTCCCAACCGCGGTGTGATATTGAGTACCGCATGTTCCGAACCACTGTAGGCACAGTAATCAAAGCTGTTATTTTGTATCAGGACATCGTCTACCGCACCAGACTCGAACCAGAAGAAGGTCTCCCCTCTGAAAAAAATGGTCGACATCATGGATGAGAAGCGATTGTTTTCAATGATGGTCTTGAGCGGTGTTTTAAGAACCACATTCCTGGCCCTGTGATTCCTTATCGTACAACCGCGCATGGTGAATTCAGGATTCCATGTTTTATTTTCCAGAATATCACCGGGTTGCAAGCCTGAGGGCAGGGGCGTCTCAAAACTTATGTCCATAAAGGTATCGTTAATGTACTTCACATTCCGAACCACTGCAGTGTCGGCACGCTGAGGAGAGGGTTGTCTGATGAACCAGACCGCGTCTCCCGGAGCTGCAAATTGAAATCCACGCTGTTCAAAATGCATTAATCGGGTGCGAAGCGTATGCTGGTCGAGCACCTCATCGACTTCAACATAGGTGCCATGAACGTTGGTACCATCGTCCAGCATGTTCTCGAACCGACAGTTCTCTATGACTATTGCACCTCTGCAATTACAGAAATGGGTGGCATCTGCCGTGCTGGAGATCACCCGGTTCGTACCCTCTCGGAGATAAACACCTGAATTGATCAGTCGAATATCCTCGGAACGCTCAAAGAGGAAGCCCATTCCCAGTGCATGGTGAATGATGACACCATCGAGCTCGATATTTGAGGAGGTCTTGAAATCGAATGCCGGCGCATAGCGGTCATGCTCCCGATCCCCTTTGGAACTCAGCAAGGCACCAACCGGAGGATAGTGCTTGAGGAATTCATGGAACCTCAAATTCCCATTTGGTAATTTTTCCACCCATCGCGGATGACTGTGAACATCCCAGGCCCCATGAACCGGTCGTTTTGCTGCAGGATCAAATGCCAGCGTACTTCCCGGATAGGTGTAACTGAAACCGTCAATATCCGGAAATTCCAGTTTGCCATTTCGAATCTTCCAGGAGAATCCGTCCCTGAACGGCTTAATGTCGCGCCACCCCTCCTTCTCATTGACCGCAATAACTTCACCGAGAAAGGTAAACGGAATGTCCCAGTCTATAACGAGATCACTTATGGAAATGCGTTCACAAGCTTCGAACAGAAAGGGCATGGCCTGACCGTGAAAGATGAATTCGGCCCCATTACCCTCAATGGTGACTGAGCGAAATGTACTGAAGTTAAAGATGATGCGCTTATATCCATTCCCGTGATTCGTAATGTCCAGGTATTTCCCAGTGGCATAGTCCGGCATAAATCGGTATATGCCCTTTTCGAATACGAGGTGGATGTCCTTCGTTTCTGTTTCCTCAAGCAGTTGATTGATGACCGGTGTCATATCGCCATCAACCGGCTTTATGATTATGGGATCACCTGTTTCAGCCATACCAAGACTGGTGGACACCGCAAGTATAGTTAACATCAGTATTAGTTTTCTCATCGCTATCGGTTTGTTGTTAAAGCGTCCTGTTTTACTGATCAGAACATGTTATCATTCATATGTTGGAACGGCTCGATTTTCCCATTTTCTGAGCTTACTTTTCAATGTCTTCTCGATGGGAAGACCGGTACCGATCTGATTCGTGTGCTCCGAAATATCATCGGCCACATTGAACAGTTCATATGTGCCGCTTCTGTATTTAATCAGCTTCCATGCCCCTGAGAGGATGGCCGCATACTGGTCCTCATAACTTCTATAAAAGAACAGGTCTCGGGACTTCAGCTTTTTCCCTTTCAATTCAGGCATGAGGCTTACCCCCTGAATGTCATCTGAGTTATACCTGTTTCCGGAGGCGATCTCAGCCAGTGTAGGGAACACATCGATGGTTTGGATGGGGGTATCGGATACAGCGCCTGGAGTGGTCACCCCGGGATAATATACCAGGAATGGCACTCTGGCCCCGCCCTCTCCCAAGGTGTTCCCCCCGATTTTACCACCGGATAAGGGGGCATTGCTGAAGAAACCACCCTGATCGGAGATCAACAGGACCACCGTATTTTTATCGATTCCTTTATCCTTTAAGGCCCTTCTTACCCGTCCTACGGAGGTGTCCATACTGGCCACCATGGCCGCATAGGTCGCTTCCTTGTCGCTATACCCCTTTTCCAGGAACTGTTCCACCAGGTCCTTACGGCCCACATGGGGTGAGTGCACATTATAGTACCAAAGCGACATCATAAAAGGGACGTCCTTATCGTAATCGCTGATAAATTCAACGGCTTTATCCGTCAATACATCAGTCAGGTAGGCATCGGAGTAGTCTTCCAGCAGGTCGTCTTTAAAGAAGTCAGGGTAGTAACTTTTTGGATGTCCCCAGTTGCCGGTGCCGAACATGGCATCAAAGCCCTGATAGATCGGATAGTAGGGTTCATGACCCAGATGCCATTTCCCAATAAACATGTTGTAATACCCCTGTTCTTTTAAGACCTCGGCATAGGTTTGCTCTTCAAGCGGCAACCAATTGATGGAAGGCATTTGCGCGGGATCGGTTTTCCAGTAATTGTATTTCTCATCGTTCGTCCCATCCTTGTTTTTCTGTTCGATGTGTCGCGGCATTTCCAGGCGAATGGCCTCCTTTCCGGTGAGCAAACTGGCCCTGCTCGGACTGCAGGTGGGTGTGGGGATATAGGCCCTCGTAAATTCCATTCCTTCCTGCTTTAACTGATCGATATGCGGAGTGAGAAAGCGGTCATTTCTGAAACCGACATCCGACCAGCCCCAGTCATCCACAAAGAGCAGTACCACATGGGGTTGCGACTGCCCTGTGACTTTCGGCATAAGCAGTAGGTATAGCAGTATATAGAGAACTGAGATTAAGATTAAAAGGCTGTGCTTCATGTCGCTGTCTCAAAATTAGAAAGAGCTATGCCGAATCAAATGATCTACTCGCGCATAGCTCTTTATCTTAACTAACTCAAACTATTAACTAGTATCCCGGATTCTGGACAAGATTTGAATTCAAATCAATTTGCTGAAGTGGTATGGGGAACCACACCTTTTCAGATTTCCAGTTTTGCTGTAACAGGGTTACACTGCTATTATAGAATCCGTTGTTCGGATCCAATCCGTTTACGGTCTCATCATAGATATTGAATCGCGCCAGGTCTATTCGTCTCCAGATTTCGAAACAGAGTTCTCTTGAACGCTCTTCCTGTAGTTCCTTGACAAAATCCGAGTTGAAATAGGCCGCGTTAAGATCATCCACTGTTGCAGGGGCGATAACAGAGCGCTGACGCAATTGTGTTAACATGGCCCTTGCACCGGGTTCATCTCCGGTATAATAGAGGGCCTCAGCACGCAGAAGCAGAATATCGCCATACCTTAAGAGGGGGAAGGAGAGGCTCGTTGCCCAGGGGGCATAGCTCTTCTGTGCGGGATCTTTTTCTCGGTACTTACCGACACTCATGATACCGGCATTTTTACCGGGAAGGGTTCTGGGCTGGTAATACCGGACGCCGTCAATTTCAAGCACGTCAAGTATGTTCGGATTACCTCCCAAATTTCCGGAGACATTATGACTGAAGCGGAAATCGGATGGATGATACAAATCATAGAGTTCCCCTGTCGGACGGGTCCACCCCGATCCACCACCTACGGTTCGCGCGTTACCCTGTGGTAAGAAGTTGTTCACTACGATAGTGATGACCTGTTGAGAGGCGTCGGATGAGCCTTCCGCAGACAGCATCACCTCCTCAGACTGTGCCGTTTTGGTGGATGCCCTGAACAAACGATCATAGTTAGCCGTCAGGGTATACCCGCTGTTCGCTACGATGTCGGCCGATATGGTGGCTGCCTTGGTGTAACTGTCCGTAGCGTTAACCCAGTCGAAACTATTGGGTGTATAACCAAAATCACTCAGCCCGTTGGTTTTCATACTGGCCAGGTAGGTATGCGCTTTAACCAGTAAGCCTGCTGCAGTCCATTTATCGACAGCACCGGCCCGTGGCCCCCTGTCCTGGAGGTTTTGATAAGCGAATTCAAGATCTGAAAGGATCGCGGCATAAACCTCCTGTACCGGTTTTCTGCCCATTAGGGGATCGTCATCCAATTTCGTATAAACCGGGATCGCTCCATGCATCATGGTGAGCATCATATGGTAGTAGCCCCTCAGCAGTTTCGCTTCACCTTCAATTTCGGCTTTCCTTGTATTCGAAAATTCCGCATCCGGGATATTGGGTAAGTTTTCAAGTAAACTGTTGGCACGACCCACCCCTGCATAGAGAAAGAACCAGGCGTTATTGAGTTCTGGATCCTGGCTGGTGAACGCACCTGTTCCCCATTCTCCACCTCTTCTGTTGGCAAATCTTCCGGGTACAACGCCTTCACCTGTTCCTCCTACCAGCATCTCAAAGAGATCTCTTCTGAATGAGGAGGCATTACCTGCGCCCTGAATACTACCTGCGGTCAGCGTATTGTAAACTCCCACAAGGGCGATTTCCGCATCCTGTGCAGACTGATAGAAATTCTCGGGTGCCGTGAACGAATATGGTGTTGGTTCCAGCGTATCCTCACAGGATAGGACTGAAAGAAACAACACTAAAAATGATAGGTATTTAATATAATTTTTCATAGTGAATATTTTTAAAATGTTGCTTTAAGACTTAAGGTAAAATTCCTGGCTCTAGGATAAGCAATTCGATCGAATCCTGAAAGCAATGGATTGTTAAAATTAACTTCAGGATCCCACCCGTTATACTTGGTCCAGGTGGCTAAATTATTTCCAATCAGGTTGAACTTCACGGAATTTACACCTAACTTATCGGTAATTTCCTTGGGGAGTTTATAACCTAAGGAAACGGTTCGCAGTCTGAGATAGGACCCATCCTCTACGTAATACGACGAGGCAATGGCCTGATCGATTGACCCGTAAGCCGGGTAGGAATTGTTGGGATTATTAGGGGTCCAGTGATTCTCAAAATAGTCCTGATCAATGTTCATCCAAGGTGTCACCCCATTCAGTCTTACCTTGGTCGCATTGTAGAGGTCGTTGCCATAGGACCACTGGAAGAATACGGACAGATCCCAGTTCTTATAAGTGAAGGTGTTGTTGATACCGCCAAAATGATCCGGGTTACTGTCACCAATCACTTTCCTGTCGTCGTCATTGATAAAGCCATCGCCATTGGTGTCTACATATTTCATTCTACCCGGAAGGGCTGTCCCTGAGTACACGGGGAGGCCTTCCTTCAGGACATAGGTTCTGTCGTCGTGAGGAATGTTCGGGTCACTGTTGTTATCCCAGGTGAAATCGTCTATCTGATAGATACCGTCAAATTCATATCCAAACATGGTACCTATGGGTTGCCCAACAATGATTCTACCTACATTGGATTGCCAACCGCCGCCGGTAGACACGGGGATAAATTCCGCACCTCCCAGATCCCTCACCTCATTGCGGTTGAAGGAAATGTTGAAATCGGTTCGCCATGTGAAATTATTTTTACTGATATTAAACGAAGTCAATTGCAGTTCTAAACCTTCATTATCAATGCGACCTATGTTTTGCCACTGGGAGTTAAATCCACTTTGTGACGGAATGGGTGCATTCAACAAGAGGTCTTCAGTGATCTTTTTGTAAAAGTCTGCGCTTAAGGTCAAGCTGCCTCCAAAAAGCCCGAGGTCCATACCCGCATTATATTGATTGGTGGTCTCCCACTTCAGGTCCGGGTTGGGAATGGAGGATGGTGCAAGACCAAAGATAAGGTTATCATTACTGGCGTAGAAGGTCGGATCCAACTGGGCCAGGTAGGTGTATGCAGGAATACGCTCATTCCCGGTCTCTCCATAGCTCAATCTCAGTTTGAGGTTGGAAATGGCCGTAATGTTCTGCATAAAGCCTTCATCAGAGACCTTCCAGCCTATAGCCCCGGATGGGAAGTATCCCCAACGGTTGCCTTCACCAAATTTATCGGATCCGTCAGCCCGGATACTGGCCGTGATGAGATACCTGTCAAAGAGGGCGTAATTAACCCTGCCAAGATAAGAAAGCCTGTTGGTATTCCATCTTTGGGTGGTATAGTTACTTACCGAAGTTCCTACGCTTATGTTATTGACACCGGTGGTCTGGTTCTCAAAACCGGTGACCTCGTTCTCGAAGTCTTCAAAATTGTAATGATAAATTTCGAATGCCGCCATCGCATCGATGCGGTGATCGGACCCGAAGGTCTTGTTGAAATGCAACTGGGAAGAATGGTTATAGGAATAGGTATTGACTTCCTTCACCCTAGCCCGGCCATTCTGTAGCCGACCCCATGAGGTTTGCGAGTTGTAAAACTCCTTTACCTTGGAGTGACTGATGTTGGCTCCCGTGACCGCTGTATATTTAAAGGCATCCGAAATCTTGTAATCCAAATTAAAGCTGGAAAAGATCCTTAGGACACTGGTTGATTTATCAGATTCCTTAATCAGTGCCAGGGGACTTACCCAGGCATCGTCCGTAACATCTATATCATTCGATCTAATTTCCCAGGGGTTCCCCATAAGAATTTGCTGGGTAACTCCGGTGAAGCTCGTGGGTCCGCCACTATTGGCAACTCCGCCCAGAACCGAATAGGAGGCATTGGAGCTAAAGCCCAGTGACAGTCGTTCACTGGCATTGCTATTAATCCTTAATCTTAGATTGTACTGGTCGTATTCATTATTGGTGATAATACCCTCCTGGTCAAGCACACCCAGTCCGGCGGAATAATTTGTTGTTTTATTACCGCCTCTGATGGATAGCTGATGCTGTTGGGTAATGGCGGATCGTAAGACCTCATCCTGCCAGTCGTAGGATTCCAATTCATCAAAATTTCTTGGCGTCTCAAAAACGCCATCGTTATTGGTGTCCTCGTTTAAGAATTGCGTGTTGCCACGTTCCTCCTGGTAGGTGATGTAATCCTGAGCTGATAATACCGGCATTCTCCTAATGGCATTGGAAACGCCTAAATTATAGGTGTAATCCACGTTTAATCGGCCATCCGATCCCTTTTTCGTAGTCACAATAATAACCCCGTTGGCACCTCTTGACCCATAGATAGCGGTGGCCGAGGCATCTTTCAAGACTTCAATGGACTCGATATCACCGGGATTGATACCAGTTAAGGGATTGATTCTGGACTGTGAAGAGCCCGTTGTAGCGACTTCATCGTAATTGACATCAATCTGAACCCCGTCTATCACAAATAGTGGCGATGAGGTACCGTTGATGGAGGTCTGTCCTCTAATGACCAAATTGGTACCCCCGCCGGGCTGTCCCGAATCTGAAGATACCTGAACACCGGCCATTCTACCCTGCATTGCCGAGAAGACATCGGTGGTTTGCGATTCCATAAGGGTCTCTGATTTTACCCCCGCTAAGGAGCCGGTCAGATCGCTTCGCTTTTGGGTACCGTAACCAATGATGACCACTTCGTCCAATTTACCAATATCAACATTTAAATTGATCTGCAGATTGCTGCCCGCTTTAACTTCCATGGTTTTATAACCTGTATACGAAATGACGAGCACAGCATTCTGGTTGTCCACAGACAGCTGAAACGCACCGTCCATGTCGGTTATGGTTCCATTGTTGGTTCCTTTAATAAGCACCGTCGCACCTAACAGGGGATCCCCTGTTTCGTTATCCCGTACAACGCCACTCACATCCACCTGAGCCACGACATCCATGGCCGCAGTCAGTATAAACAGCAAAAAAAGTAATGATTTAATTCTCATAATTGTAGTTTAATTTAAGTTATTTAGTATAGTCATGTTATTCCAGATCTGAATCTATCGTTAGATCGGCATTAGCTCCCGATAATAAAGTATAGGTATTGTCTTTTAAAGTTACGTTCTTACAATGTTTGATTTTTAGGTTGGGCTCATTGGGGAATAGGGGTTCGTAGGCATCTGTTTGAATGACCTTATTGGACTCGAACACCAATCCGTCAACCGACTCTGCCCTCAGGATGGGTGCATCAAAGGTGTAAAACTCATTATTTCGGATGATGATATCCTTATGATAAAAGCCTTTATCCTTGTCCTCCACCACTTCCTGCTCCGGATCGATAAGCAGTACGGCTTGTTTATTTCCGCCATGAAGATTGTTTACAAACTTGTTGTTTTCGATAAGGAGGCTATCGCATGGTCCGGACTCATTCCATAATTGGAGATCGCCGGACATCCGCATGGCTGCCATTTGGGAGGAGATGTAATTATTGCGGATCGCCACTTTGCGCGTTGTTGAAATAAGAAAACCCCGGGCCCTGTTATTTCTTATCGTATTGTTTTCAATGGTTGCGGAAGCATGCCAGGAGACATTATCGATCCCATCGAACTCCTGTGCAATGTCCTTTACGGAGGTGTTAAAGCTTAGGATCGATACCTTTTCATTGATACGCTTCACATCCTCGATGATCAATATGTCGGATTTGGGAAGCAGGGTATGATGGTCTATAATACGGACGCTATCACCTTTGGCCCCAAAGAAATAATCCTTTTGGTGCGGATGATAGGTCTCATAGGCCACCTGGTTGTCCGCGATGATTTTTTTAACCCTGGCATAGGTGCCGTGTACATTGGTCGCATCGTCCAGCATATTTTCAAAGGTGCAGTTCTTAATGGTGATTAGGCCTTTGCAGTTACAGAAGTGTGTCGCATCGGCAATGGTGGTCACCAACCGGTTACTGCCTTCCCTTAATACGACGTTAAAGCTGTCTAGCGTAATATCGGCAGAGCGCTCTGCGATGAGACCCATGGCCCCTGCATGATACACATTGATGTTCTGAAACAAGAGGTCTTTCGATTTGAACACCCGAAATCCGGGGTTTTGCCTGTTGTAGAGATACTCTCCTTTGGAAATGAATACGGACCCTACCGGGGGCACCTTCCTGTATTTGGAGGTCAGGCGAACCGTACTGTCATTTAAGGCTTCCGCCCCGAAGAAATAACTGTTATCAAAACCACTGTATAATACATGGTTATAGAGCGGTGCTTTGGTCGATCGGTCCCATATGATATTCTGACCGAGCCTTTGATGGTACTTTTCCTGTTTGGCGTACCGATGGCCAAATTTTTGTTCGTAAGGCGAATCCTCTCTCTCGAGGGTCAGATAAATGCGGTTCTCATCAACGAGGAAAGGGGTTTCCATTCGGACATCGAAGGTCTTTGCATTGGAATTATTGGCAACAATGGTACCCTGAGCAAAAAAGGGCACCTCCCAGTCCACATTGAAACCGGAGACCTTAATGTTGGTACTTTCTTCAATGATGAAGGGGACCATTTTACCGTGAAATATAAATTCTGAGCCGCCCCCATCGATGTGAAAATCCTTAAAATTGATTATGGGAAAAGGGGTACGCTTCAGACCGTTATCATTATTTGTGATGGCTGCATAGACATCCGGCGCATAGGTGGGGTAAAAGTGATAGGTGCCTTTGGGAAATCGTATCCCCTTGTAACCCCCTTCTTTGCATTTTTCCAAAGCCTCGACGACGATGGGTGTGACGTCGTCGGCCTCACTGAGGTCGGAGTCACTCAGGTCGTAATAGCTCTCGGAATGATCTTGTTCGGTGTTTTTGGAAGTGGACTCACATCCCCAAAAGAATACGGCAAATACGAATGTCGATACAATGACTTTATAAATGGTTTGCTTCATAGATGAACGTTTAACAAGGCATGTTATATGCTACTTAAAAGTAGGATTTAGATGCGATGGAAACGAAAAATGCTGTAACATTGCCCTACGCTTTTGTAACAAATTACAGAATGTTACAAAATGGAAGGAATATGTTACGAAATGGACAATTAAATTCCGGGAGAGGGTTCGAAATAGTTCGGGATCGCTGACATGCGCTCAATAATTTCCTTGGGATTGGATGAAATAAGATGAGGAAGAGCAAACAGTTAGATTTGTATTTCCCGAGCGATTTTTTTTATTATTTCCATGGTCATATCAAAATCTGACTGGTTTCCGATATCAGGATTTCCCAGTATCCGTCCTGTTAAACTTCATGGAAGTCATCGTTCGGTTTAAACCATAATATGAATAACCGAACAACCATGAATTTTCTATTTTGTTAGTAATACTTTGCTTGTTAGTTTAGAAGACTAGTCCTTGTTCTGAGTGACCTTTTGTCTCAGTCTTATAGCGTCCGCTGAGGCACCAGGATCAAACTCAAACACATGATTATCGTACTTGGCGTATAACTCTTCATCAATGGTCATCTCTTTGCCTTCTCTTAGGATGTCCAATCGATACGCATCACCAACCTTCATTTTTTTTATGCTTGCCGTAAGATCACGGTAGGTTGACTGATTCAATGCCGTACCGTCAATATGGGTAATAATATCTCCAACAGTCACTTTGGTCCCCTGGTAGTCTGACGACAGGCTAACGACCTCGGGTTGGCCCTTGGTGTTGGGTCTTATAACCAGTCCCATGGTTGGCAATTGATCCGGATGCGGTCTTCTTTCATAATAGCGAATACCGAGAGGTGCCATTTCCGTTTCGAAATCGAAAGGCCTGTTGTTTTTAATATGATTGTCGATAAAATCAGAGATCTCCGGATAGGTCATTTCTACAAGTGTATCAAAGAAAGTGGCGTTGTCAAACGGATTGTCCTTTCCATATTTTTGAATTAATGCGAGATAGACCTCCCTTAAGCCTTGCTTCCCGTTTGAAAGTTGCAGCAATTTAATGTCCAGCATGGCTGCAGTGAGCGCACCCAACTGATAAATATTTCCGTATTGCTTATTTCCTTCATCGGTGGACCACTCATGACTTATTCGTGTGAGACTGTAATCGGCATTGTATTCCTGACTGTGATTGACCTTCTCTGACAGGTACTTGAGGTAGTCTTCCGCTGTCTTAATTCCGGACTTCACCTGCATGATGTAAGACACCCATTCGGTTACGCCCTCGTAAAGCCAGACATGATGATCTTCGGAGACCGGTCTGGAATAATCAAAATGGGCCAGTACCTCACTGTGAAGGTGTAATGGACTTAGAATATGCATGAACTCATGGGCAATGACATTTTTTAACAAGGGCAAATATTGAGGCATATCGGGTAGTGCATAGGTTGAACTCAAGGCATGTTCCAAAGCCCCGCTGTTTCGAAATACAGGCATGGCCTGCATATCCTCATGAGAGGAGAAATACATCAGGAAGGTGTATCGCTTTACCGGGGAATACCCGATATAGGCATGGGCAGCGTGCAGTATGTCCGAGGCCTGCTCCAGAACCATGTCGGCAGATATGTTACCGGATGGCGAATGGACATAGGCTTCAACCTGAATATCTCCGACATCTGTGGAGGCATAGGACAATTGCCGTCCTATTAGAATGGGAGAATCTGTTAGATGATAATAGGATGCCACCTCATAATATCCGTCCTCACCAAGGTTCAATGCCGTACCAATGGTCTGAGATCCATTTAGCTCAAGTTTCAACTTAATCGGGCGATCCTTCAACCCCTTAAAATAGCCGAAAACACCGTGAGAATTCAGAATCGTATAGTCCTCGCAGATCCCTGTTCCGCTCATGGGATATATGGGGTGATACTGTGTATCCATATCGAAGGTATCATCTATTTCATAGACAATTTTAGAGACCTTAGCAGGTTCCAGGATTTCAAAATCATTGGTGGCGATTTTATTTGTTAGGAGTTCGTTCCCCAGCTCGTCGTAGACTTTAAACAATTTTACAAAGCGTCCAAAATCCAATGGTTGATGCACACCGGGCGCATAGGATACAAAACTGAAAACAGCATCATTCTCAGATAATTGAGGTACTGTTACGGTAACATTAAACGCATCGTTTTGCCTGGTAAGGTCAACTTCATAAACGATTGGGCCGTCCTGAGCAAACAGGCTCAGGGACCATAGGGATAGGATAAAGAGTCTAAGCATCATAATGTATTTCTTTTCTGTTCATGGTGAACTTGATTTTAACCAGAATTTATAAGATAAGGAAAAAAACAGGGATATACGCAGAGGGGAGCGACTTCAGTAGATTACAATGATATGCTCTTGCTCCTGAGGTGTTCGGGTTTTTCCTTAAATTGTAAATCGATCATTGGTTTTGTGGTTCGTATAGATAAAAGACGACACTGGAGCCGGAAACGTTACACGCATCTTTTGATTGGACATGGAAATGCCTTCACGGTCCTGTTGTTCGTTGAGACCCCCGGGATAATGAAATGGGTAAGGCCTTAAGAAACGGTTCATTAATGATCATGGCATGGTTTGGTTACCCCTCCGGATGGATCAATTTGTTCTAAGTACACGGATTAACTGATATCTCTCATGGGAGAATGATGCTGATAGTATTATATTTGTTTTTCAAAATAATAGGTCATCATGAAACGAACATTAAAAACTTTAAAAATTTCTTCACATAAGGGGATGTTTAAAATTTTTAATGTGAGAGCGTAGCGGTTGCACACGTTCTCAATTTTATATTTAATATGAAATCAAATAATTACTAAAATTTAAACGTGTGAAAACGAATTTGAAATTCTGGTATTGGACGCCCCGTTTGCTCTGTATCCTGGCTATTTTATTTATAAGCTTATTTGCTTTGGATGCCTTTTCACCCGAATTGTCCTTCTGGCAACAGATTGGTGGATTTCTAATGCATCTCATACCCTCATTTATTTTAATTGCCCTGCTCATTCTGGCCTGGAAAAAGGAATTGATCGGGGGGATCGTATTTTTGATCATTGGTCTGTCCTTAAGCCCGATTGTGTTTTCACACAATTATAGAATGAACCATTCTATTTTTATGAGTCTGGGTATTATTTTTAGCATTACCATTCCTTTTGCTGTCGTTGGTATTCTTTTTATGATCAGTCATTTCAAGAGAAAAAAAGCAAGGAATAATCAACAAGATTAGATTAAAATGTACCTCAGATATCAATTTGTATTCCTATTAAGCCTGCTTCTAATGGGCTGTGCATCCAGGCTAAACCGGAATGCCAAAACAGGGAAGCATGCGGAAAGGCATCAATTGGTTCACAGCACGGAAACCGATGCTTCCTCTTCGCGTGCACGTGATGGGAATTCAGGAGGACCGGAAAGCAATCCACAGGCTTCAGGCCATTCAGGAGACGCGCTATCTGAGACCGATAATGTAATTGGTGAAGATTATGGATCATCACAGGTGACCCATAACAACGACTCAGAGCCCCTGGAAAATATGGTGCCTATAAGCCCGGTTGCCCAAAGGATGGTAGAGAATTATATAAACAGTGACAACAAGATGCCTGGAGGCCATTGCCTCAGGGTAAGTAAAAGGCGCTTCGATAGAGCCTACCGGGAGGTCTATGGGCATTCGGTCTACAGGGATCTTCCCGAGCGGATTGCCACCCCCTATTACACGCCGAAAGAGGTATTCGATTTTCTTTATTATTCAGCCTCCGGCACCCATATCGGGTGGCAAAGCCTGCCCATAGAATATCGGGGCAGGGGCAATGCCGGTGCCATAGTCTATGCCGGTATGGGGACTCTGGTGGACAGCCTGGGCATATGGGGCGGTCAGCTCCGTCCGGGTGCGATGCTACAGGTATGGCGCTACCGATCGGATTATGAGCTTGTGGTACAGGGGACAAACGATAAGGATTTTGATCCCTACGGGCACTCCTTCATTTTTATGGGCTACGTGCGTGATGAAAATAATGCCATTAAAGGCCTGCGCATAGCCGATCAGGGATTTCAGAGCTATAGACCGCTAAACCCCAATGATTATGAGGTATGGTGGGGGGTCAACCTGAGTATTTAATGGCATTACAGGCCCTGATTCCGTAAAATTTTAACAGTCCAGATGAAATTTGCCTTCAATTTTTGCGTTATGGAGATTGAAGAAAGAGATTCAACTATTATAAAGGACGATGTTATTAGTTTCACTTCTTTTGCTTTTTAGTTTCAATATGACCTGGCCTCCCACAATGGGAATGGTTCCGGAACATGGCATTGTGAAAGAAAGCGTTAAGGCTAAGGACGAAGCGCTAACCTCCTTTAGTAAGACGGATCCGAACGCCAGATCCTATGCCGCTACCAAGGCCGATATAGGGCTGCTTCGAACAGCGTTAAGTGAGGGACTCAGAACGGGCGACATTTCCTTTGACCATATAAAGGCGGTCTTCACCGATCACCTGGTGGATCGAATTATTCCACATTGGTATGGCACGCCCTGGAGTTTCGAAGGGCATACTGCGGTACCCAACCAGGGTAAGGTTGCCTGTGGGTATTTTATTTCGACCACCCTCCGCGACATGGGGATCCGGCTAAACCGCTATAAGCTGGCACAAAAATCGCCTATTGACGAGGCCCGGGTGATTAGCTGTGGGACGACCATTCACAGTGTTGATAAGGATAATCCTGAAGCAGCTATGGAGGCCATTGACGGGCTGACATCGGAAGGCCTCTCTTTTATTGGTTTCGACAAGGGGCATGTGGGTTATTTGCTAAAACGCGACGGCCGCTTGTTTCTCATCCATTCCAACTACTTTGCGCCGGGATTGGTGTGCATGGAACCTCTGGAAACCTCACGGGTTTTTAACAGCTTCACAAAATTTCATATCGTTGCGATCTCGAACAATGATCGCCTTCTACAACGCTGGCTGAACAGCACCATCGTGCTGTGATCAGATAGTTCAAAACCATTTTAATGAATTTACAACGAGGCGCTTTAGGGCTGCCTAAAGACCTGCCTGGGGATTGCAAATTTCATGCGCATGGATTTGAGAAAACATCAGCATGAATCAAGGAAAACATGCGGAAGAAATGAACATTTCTTCCGCATGTTTTTTAGGCCTTGTAAACACTGGGGTTTTCAATGGGTTCAACGGTACGCGTCTTGAAGTTACGTCGGCCTTACAAAGCAGATTAACCCGGCCAAGTGTAAAACAGTTACATTATCAATTTTTTTCCTTAACACTGAAGTCTATCCTTTCCACAACAGGAACCTTTAGAATACTGCGAATCAGTTTATAGGGGATTTTAATCCTGTGGTCTATTATTTTAGGGCATTTTATACACTTTTATCTATTTTACTTTCCTGAACATTAAACCTGAACTTCTTTTGAGGGACTGGTTATTTTCAAAAAATACTCAAATTGAGTATTGCATTTTTTTTCTGAAATTTTAATATTAGAAAAATTCAATTGTTTAATAATAAGGTCGATGCAGCCTATCTCATTTTAACCCTTAATACCCTATTAGACCAAAGTAGCCAATTTTAGACCACTCTTCTTTTACACGAACCGCCAATGCCATTGAAATACATTATCCTAAGTTTCACACTGTTTTTTTGTTTCATTTTAAGCTTAGATGCCCAGATCGCATTTGTTGAGGATACGACAGTGCCCTTCGATGACGTGTTTTATGGAGATTCGGCGTTTGGTGATGTTGATGGCGATGGTGATGCAGATGTTCTCATCACGGGTATCAATGCTTCGAGTGTTAGAAAAGCAGACTTATATTTAAATGATGGCGCAGGGAATTTTACCATTGATGCTACAGCACCTTTTTTAGGGGTACAACAAAGTTCTGTAAATTTTGCTGATGTTGACAGTGACGGGGACTTGGATGTTCTCATCGTTGGATATAGTATACTTAATAGCTATATAGCGCATTTATACGAAAACGACGGCACCGGCACCTTTACTTTGGTAACGGGTACCCCATTTGTGGGTACCGCCCGCGGAGCCAGCGATTTTGCAGACATCGATGGTGATGGTGATTTGGATGTTATCATTACAGGCTATCCGGGTTCACCCAGTTACATCGCAAGGCTCTATGAGAATGATGGTAACGGGGTGTTTAGCGAAGTTATGGGAACACCTTTTATAGGGGTCGACAGGAGCGATTGCCAATTTGCGGATATTGATGGTGATAATGATATGGATATTCTGATAACCGGATATGTCACGTCTACTCAGAATGTAGCTTATTTGTATCAAAACGATGGCAGTGGGAATTACACATTTTTATCGAATTTGTCGGGAGTTCAAGAGGGTTCTGTTGACTTTGGCGATGTGGATAGTGACGGTGATCTGGACGCTTTGGTATTCGGTAATACAGGAGGACCTTTTGCAAACAACATATATTTAAACGATGGTACGGGTCAATTTACATTGGATCCACAAAGTTCTGCTTTGACACCTGTCGACCAGGGCTCGGTACTGTTTATGGAGGCCGATGGAGATGGCAACTTAGATGTTATAATCACGGGTAGAGGTCCGTTGGCAACAATTTTTTCAAGTGATTGTAATGGCGTATTTACAGAAATATTAGGCCTGCCTTTTACGGATGTACTTCGTAGTGATGTGGCCCTCGCAGATGTCGAAGGTGATGGCGATTTGGATGTGTTGATAACAGGCAGTACGACAGGATTTGCTTCAGGGGCGCTAAGCAGTTTATATTTAAACGAATCCATACCCCAGGAACCAAGCGCTTTTATTACCACCTGGCAAACCACCACGGCCAATGAGTCGATTACAGTACCCATATCCGGTGGTGCCACTACGAATTACAATGTGGATTGGGGCGATGGGACTGTTACCACCGGGGAAACAGGAAATGCCGTGCATACCTACGCAGCGGCGGATACCTATCAGGTGACGATCACCGGGAGTTTTCCAAGAATCGTTTTTGGTGGTTTGGGTCCCGGTTTAGCCGATAAAATAATTTCTATAGACCAGTGGGGCTGTAATCCGTGGGAAACCATGAGCAGTGCTTTCATGGGTTGCGGTAATCTGCTGGTGAATGCCACCGATACCCCTAACTTAAGTAATCTAACGACGCTAAACAACATGTTTATGGCGGCAACGGCACTGGGTGCCGGTACCGGGAACTGGAATTGGGATACAAGCACGGTAACCAACATGCAGGCCATGTTCTGGAATGCTACCAATTTTAATAAGGACATCGGTTCATGGAATACGAGTAATGTGACCAATATGGCCATTATGTTTGCTGGTGCCGCAAGCTTCAATCAAGATATAGGGCTTTGGGATACAGGCAATGTAACAACTATGTGGCAGACCTTTGCCAATGCCACCGCTTTCAATCAAAACATCGGGGCTTGGAATACGGGCAAGGTGACCACTATGAACAATACCTTTTCCCAAGCGTCCTCGTTTAATCAGGACATCGGTGGATGGGACACCAGCAGTGTGATCGATATGTACCAGATGTTTTCTTGGGCCTCAGCATTTAATCAAAACCTTAACCTTTGGGATGTCAGCAAGGTGACGAATATGGGTAGAATGTTTATCCATGCTGCAAACTTTAACGGTATTATAGGTGCATGGAATACTGGCAATGTTACGGATATGAATGGGATGTTTTGGGGAGCAACAGTTTTTAATCAGGACATTGGTGCCTGGAATACTGCCAACGTAACCGCAATGGGAGGCATGTTTTATCTGGCCCGGGCATTTAACCAGGACATCGGGGCATGGGATGTGAGCAATGTAACGACGATGGCCTCCATGTTTGAAGGTGCTACTGCATTCGATCAGAATATTGGAGGCTGGAATGTGACCAGCCTGATCAATGCGATCAATATGTTCAGAGGGGCCCAGCTCTCTGTGGCCAACTACGATAGTTTACTGATTGGCTGGAATGCGCAAACATTGAACCCCAATGTAACCTTTCATGGTGGTAACAGTCAGTATTGTGCCGGCGAAGCCGCCAGAGCTAATATGATAGCATCCGATGGATGGGGGATCACAGACGGTGGTTTTGCCGGTGGAACCCTTGATGATCTTGCGGATCAGACGGCGGTGGACAGTTTTACCTTTCCTGCCATAACCGGAACCAACCTGACGGGCTCCGCGGCCTACTATATCGACCCGGGAGGCACAGGAACCATGTATAACGTGGGAGACGTTATTAGCTATACGGAATTTCCGGCCTATCCCGTGACATTATATATATATGACAGCGCCTATCTGGGCTGTAGTTCAGAACAGGACTTTTTACTGACCATCACCTGCAGCACACTCTGGTATGTCGATGCCGATGGGGATGGCTTTGGCGATGCGAACGACATGGGCATCAGCAGTTGTGCGCAACCCGTAGGCACGGTCGATAACAATTTGGACTGTAACGATGCCAATGCCAGTATCAATTCAGGAGCCACTGAGCTCTGTGATGGTGTTGATAACGATTGTGACGGCGAGGTCGATGAAGGCTTTGCCGATACCGATGGCGATGGCACGCCGGATTGTCTTGATACCGAAACCTGCGATGGCCTGGACAATGACGGGGACGGTACGGTGGATGAAGGCTTTTCTGATACCGATGGCGATGGTATTGCGGACTGCATGGATACCGAGGAATGTGACGGTGTGGACAATGATGGTGATGGTGTCGTTGATGAAGCCTTTCCCGATACGGATGGGGACGGCACTCCCGATTGCCTTGATTCGGAAACCTGTGACGGGGTGGATAATGACGGGGATGGTCTGATCGATGAGGGGTTCAGCGATACCGATGGTGATGGTATTGCCGACTGTGTGGATACCGAGGAGTGTGATGGTCTTGATAACGATGGGGATGGTCTGATCGATGAAGGGGTGACCACCACCTATTATGCTGATACCGATGGAGACGGCTTCGGTGATGCTAATACTGCGATAGAGGCTTGCACCGCACCTACGGGCTATGTAACTGATAATACCGACTGCGACGACAGTAATCCCGATGTGAATTCCGACGCAACAGAGATCTGTAACGGCATTGATGACGATTGCGACGGTCTGATAGACGATGCCGATCCGGACATCAGCGGGCAAAGTACCTGGTATCTGGACAGTGACGCTGATGGCTTTGGTGATCCGGCCAACAGTGTTTTGGCCTGTGACCAACCTACGGGTTATGTGGATGACAATACAGACTGTGATGATACCAACGCAAATGTTTTCCCCGGGGCGACCGAAGTCTGTGATGGGGTAGACAATGACTGTAACGGCCAGATTGATGAATCCGGCGGCACGGTATGGTATGTCGATGCGGATGCGGATGGCTATGGGGACGTCAATGACACGGGAGTGACAAGCTGTACACAGCCCACCGGTACGGTGGATAACAATGGCGACTGCGACGATACCAATGCCCTGGTGTATCCCGGGGCTCCTGAAATATGTAATGGCATTGATGACGATTGCGACGGTCTGATAGACGATGACGATCCGGATATCAGCGGGCAAAGTACCTGGTATCTGGATAGCGATGCTGATGGTTTTGGTGACCCCGCCAGCAGCATGCTGTCCTGCAATCAACCCACAGGTTATGTTGCTGACAACACGGACTGTGATGACAGCAATGCGGCGATACATCCCGGTGCAGAAGAGCTATGTAACGGGATCGATGACGACTGTGACGGCCTGATAGATGATGCCGACCCTGATATTGTCGATCAAAGCTTATGGTATCTGGACAGTGACGCTGACGGCTTTGGTGATCCGGCCAACAGTGTTTTAGCCTGTGACCCGCCGACAGGTTACGTTGCTGACAATACGGACTGTGATGATACCAACGCAAGCGTTTTCCCAGGGGCGACCGAAGTCTGTGATGGGGTAGACAATGACTGTAACGGACAGGTCGATGAATCCGGCGGCACGGTATGGTATGTCGATGCGGATGCGGATGGCTATGGCGATGTGAACGATACGGGGGTGACAAGCTGTACACAGCCCACGGGTACGGTCGATAACAATGGCGACTGCGACGATACGAATGCCCTGGTGCATCCGGGGGCCGCTGAACTCTGCAATGGTATGGACGATAACTGCGATGGGATTATCGAAGAACCCATGGTTCAGGACCTGGCTGATCAGGATGTGGTAGGAAGTTATACCCTGCCGGCCATAATGGGTGACTTTTTATCCGGCAATGAAGCCTATTACACCGGCCCGGGAGGAACAGGGACTGCTTATACACAAGGGGATACCATTGCTTTTGACGACTTTCCAGCCTATCCGGTAACCCTTTATATCTATGACAGCTATGCGTCTTCGGGCTGCTTCTCAGAGGAAAGCTTTGAGCTGATTATTATTGAGCTACTAGGCTGTACCACGCTAAATGGCCCGTTTGATGGCGATTCCGATGTGTTTATAGACACGGATTTGACCTGGAATGCGGTGCCGGATGCCACGGGCTATGTCCTCTCTGTGGGGACCAGTCCCGGAAACACCGATATTTTAAATGCACTTGATGTTGGCAATGTGCTGCGTTATGATTTGCCTGAGGACTTACCTTACGACCAGGAGCTATTTGTAAGCATTGTACCCTATAACGACAGGCAAATAGCCATGGGGTGTCCGGAGTACTATTTTACCACGGAGGGCGTCCAAACACCACCGCGTTTTTTTACGCCTAATAACGACGGTTTCAACGATACCTGGGTGGTGCCGGATCGTTTCAATGAAATTTCCGCAATTCAGATATTCGACAGGTACGGAAAATTGTTGAAGCAATTGTTCAATCTCCAGTTGGGTTGGGATGGCACTTACAAAAATGCCCCATTACCTGAAAGCGATTACTGGTATGTTATTCAATATCATGATGGCCGTGTTTTAAGAGGGCATTTCAGTCTGGTTAGACAATAAGATCAGGTATCATTTCTGTGCAATAAGGGCTGAATTCTCCGAATAAAGATTTATCTTGATAGCAACTTATGCGAAGTGCTGCATGTGCAGCGCATCGTACAGATAGAGTTTCAGTATGAAAAAACCCTTAAGTGTTCTCATTGTGATCCTGCTCACTTCAATCGCCTTTGGACAGGAACGAAGAGTGGTGTCTACAATTGATTCAACCCAAACGCCTGAATTGGTGCTCATTCAGGAACTGACCGTTAAAGCACCTGTCGATGCTGTTTGGAAGGCCTACACCACGAAGCAGGGATGGGAAAGCTGGGCCGTGCCATTGGCGGAAGTGGATTTAAAAGTAGGCGGCCGTATCAGATCAAATTATAATAAAAATGGGAAAATTGGGGACAGCACCACCATTGTGACCCATATCATTAACTATGTTCCTAATAGACTGCTGACCCTGCAGGCGGAGATTACTGACAATTTCCCGGAATTTATGAAAGAAGACGCTGAGGACTTTTACAACGTCATCTACTTTGATGCCCTGGACAATGGAGACACCCATATTAAGTCATTTGGAATTGGCTATAAGAATACCCCGAAATACCTGGCACTCATGAATTATTTCATTCCGGCAAATGAAAAGACACTCATGAATTTAATAGTCTACCTGGAAAGGGAAGAAGACTAAAACCAGAGTAACTGGATAGCTATGGCCTTGCAAATGCTGCTTGAATCAGACCATGAACCGCCGCTTAATGGGAATCATTATAAAAATCGCTGACATGAAAAAACTGTGCTATCTCCTACTATTGATCTTCACCTTCAACGGCTTTGCTCAGGGCTCCAAGCTTACTGATGAGCAAAAGATTGAACAGGTGATTCACGAGTTTTTTAAGGCTTTGGAAACCAGGGACACCTTGCTCATGAAACAAACGACCATGGCTGATGCCCAAATCTGGCGCCGGCGGAATAACAAAGCGCCTGTAGAGATCGACATGCGCTTTCGAAAAGATGATCTCCGGGAAATGCCCTCATATCCCAAACTGAGAGAAGTGCCCCTGAGCTTTGAAATTTTAGTCGGGAATGGTATTGCCATGGCCTGGGTGCCTTATCGGTTTTGGATAGAAGATGCATTTTCACATTGTGGGACCGATGCCGTCACCCTCTTTGAAGTCGAAGGAGAATGGAAGATTATAAGTATGGCCTATACTGTCGAAACAGAAAACTGTGATTAACCTATGAAAACACTACGGGCTGTCATGCTTCTAACACTGCTTTTCTCTGCTCCTCTTTGGGCTCAGGAGAAAATCAAGGTCATGAGCTATAACGTGTTGGAGGGTCTTGGGAATGCGGAAAGCTATGGCGAAGGCCGGCATGAGCGTTGTGTCAACTGGCTCAGCGAACAAAAGGCGGAAGTGATTGCGCTGCAGGAACTGTATAGAAGTGAAGCACAATTGGCTGCCGATGCCAAAGCATGGGGGCATCCCTATTACGCCAAGGCTGGTCCGATCGGGCTGACGTCCAAAGCACCCATAGAAGTTATAAAAACCTATAAAGAGGGTTTCTGGCACGGGCTTTTGCATTGCAGGACCTATGGCATTGATTTTTTTGTGGTGCATCTCAGCCCGGCCGAATGGAGGTATCGCAGGAGGGAAGCTGAACGTATTAAGGGCATTGTCGATTCTGTAAAGCAAACAACGGACCGTTACGTGCTGTTGGGGGATTTCAATGCGCATTCCCCTTTCGATGCCGAACTGTACAAACAACATCCCGAGTTAATCGAAAAATATAAGAAGGGTGCTCAGCATAATTCCAGTCCGAATCTGGCGGGGGATTATCCCGATTACAGTGTGATGTCTGCTTTCTATTCTTTTCCTTTAATTGATGTTACCGAGCGCTTCGTACCATGGTATAATCGAAAAACATTTCCAAGTCCGATTCTCATTGGTGTCTGGCGCACCGCGGGGAACATTGGCCGCACCCCCGAACGCATCGATTACATACTCACCAGCCCGGAGATGAGCTTAAAGTGTAAAGGCGTCACCATACATAACTATGAAGCCACCGATTTTATTTCTGACCATTATCCTATAGAGGGCGTATTTGAAATTGAGAAAGCCAATACATCAGAATAAAGAGCATCACCTACCTGTCCATGAACAGATCAAGACAATTTATGAATACAGGTAAAACTTGGACCCATAGTTATAAATCTTAAAAGACGGAGAATATATCCAGTTTTATCTTTAAAAGATAGTTTGGGACAATCATCATAAAAGTCTTCCATTAATTTAATGAAAGTTTAAAATCCAATTATTATGAAAACGATTAAAACACCTCCCACAACACTGGCAATTATAATTTTGGGGATGCTATTATTCCCCATCGTTATGAATGCACAGACCAAAACCAAAAAAATAAAAACCTATAAAGTTTGGATTACAATGTTAGATGGTTCGGAAGAAAAAGGTATGCTCTATTCGGCCGATGAGGAGTTCCTTAAAATATCAAAAGCTAACACTTTGGACGAATCAAATGTAACGGCAATTCATGTCGGCACTATTGATGTAATTAAGATTAGAAGAAAGGGTAAAGTGGGAAAAGGCGCTTTGATAGGCGGTCTATCGGGTATCGGAGCAAGTGTGTTAATAGGAGCTACAACGGATGACGATAATTTTTTTACAAGAGAGGAGTCAGCCGCAATAGCAGGGATTGTATTGGTGCCCTTAGGTACGGGAATAGGCGCCTTAACCGGAACAAAAAGGGAATTGATTCCTGTAAATGGTAATTTAAATAATTATCTGCGTTGGTTGAAAATCATTCAAAGCTATTCCTTGAAGTCAAATGCTAATGAATAAAATGAGGTGTAAACAAAAAAAAAGAGCGCACTAGTCAGTCAATTGATAATCCCTCCAGGAGTTGCCGAAATCCGCGTTGACAATCCATGACGCCGTATGCTTATCCTTGGGATACTCGAAGAAGGCATGGATCAGTTTGGTGTCATTGTCGCCAAGCCAGCCGTCTTCAATTTTGAGTTTTGACAACGTGACGCCATCTGCCTGCAGTCGCAATGGCATGAGGGTTGAAAAATAGGCCCTGGTCAAATCGAAGGAGTTGTCAAGCGACCAGAAATGATCGGCTTCCGGCTCAATAGCATAGCCCCAGTTACCATTCAAGGCCCTGTTCTTTAGAACGGCCTCGATCATATGTTCCTTGCGCGACTCTAAATCATTATTTCCAATCAGCATTAACCCGGGGACGTCCACATATATTTGATTGTTACCACCAACGGCGCCCCCTCTGATATTGGTGAATCCAATAACGCGCTCCGGCTTATACTGCGCAAAATAATAAGAGTAGACGCCTCCGGCGGAAAATCCCGTCATGAGCATAGGTAAGTTCCGCAATGCATTCAAACGATGGCGCTGCATAATGGTATCGATCGCTTTGAGCATGGCGTCGCCACTGCCGTTGGTCGCATCGGCATAATGCCCTTCGGCATTGCCATAATGCTTGAAATTTATGCCCACTATACCAAGTCGCTCTGAAACGGCGTAGTCCTGCCATTCAGAATCATTGGGAATGCCTAATGAACTTGTATTCGACCCGCGGAGTACCACCAAAAGCGCTTTCAGGTTTTCTGCCGCTTCCGGAATCCATAATCTGAACTCCGCAACCTCGAAATTATCTTCTATAGTCGGTCTTACGCTATAGGTCCAATCATCTAAAAACACCCCAATGGGCTCCGGTTCAATCGGTATACCCTGGCTGGGGGCATCCTGATGGTCAGAACAACTCAGAACAGCTACCAAAATACCTGCGGAACACAATGCTTTTAATGTCATGAGGACCTCAAGATACAAATTTAGATGTCATCTTTTAAAAGCTGGAATGCGAAATGTGATGATTACTAAAACCTTCAAAATAGGAAATGTATATACACGGGAATAAATGGATTGAATGCATGGAACGCACCCCAGCATCATAGGATCCAATACTATGGGCATGTGCTGATATTTATCATTGCCTTCCAAATCTTTTAAAATTAAATTTATACCATAAGCACATAGTATCATGAGACGTAAACTGTTATTTGCTACCGATTTTTCAAAAAATGCATGGCAGGCATTACTTTATGCATTGGAATTATATCAAAAGGCGTATTGCGATTTTTATATACTTCATGTATTCTCTTTAAAAGGGGATCCCATAAAGCGTCTCATAGCCATGGAGCCGGGTAGCGAGGCCTATGAAACGGCTAAGTTGGAGGCTCAGGACAGTTTGGCGAAGTTAGCCGATAAGCTCGCATTGAAAGAGTATCACAATCCAAAACATCATTTTGAGTACCTCTGTAGATTTGGCACCGTGGTCGAAGTCATAAAAAATGTTGTCGAGGAAAAGGATATCGATATGGTAATTATGGGCAGCAAGGGAACATCTGCATCAAAATCAAAGATCCTGGGGAGCGTCTCAATAGATGTCATGGAAAAGGTAAGAAACTGTCCTGTACTTGTAGTCCCCGAAACCGCAAAACATGTTTTGCCGAAGGAAATCGTCTTTCCGACCAGTTATAAGACACACTATAAAAGAAGGGAGCTTCAATATTTGATCGCTATAGCCAAGACATGTGATGCCGCAGTTCGCATATTACATATGGCTAAAACGGATCATTTGAGTGATACACAACAAAGCAACAAAGCGCTTTTGGAAGACTACTTTCAAGATATTCCACATAGCTATCACAGGCTGAGTCATACCGATGTTCCAACCGCCACGAATTGTTTTGTTGAAAGCAGAGCAAGCGATATGGTGGCCTTTATTAACAAAAAGCATGCTTTTTTTGGGAGCATCCTCACACATCCACTGGTAAAGGAGATAGGATACGATACTAAAGTGCCGCTTTTGATAATGCACGACTTGAGAAATTAAATAGTATAGACATATGAAAACAGGAATTTGGATTGATAAGAAAGAAGCCATTATAGTGTCCCTTAACCATGAGGACGTACGATTAAACACCATAAGCTCCGAGATAGAATTCTTTAATGTACATGGTGGTTCCGGTACGCGCCTCAAAGGAGGGCCACAGGATGTTGTTCAGGATCGCAAATATCTGGAACGCGAGAAACATCAGACAAAAAGATATTTTGATGCCGTTATTCAGGATATCGAAAGTGCCGATGCCATTGTAATTTTTGGTCCTTCAGAAATGGGTCAAAAGCTACACAAAGAAATGGAATTGAACCATCCTCTTTTGGCAGCTAAAGTTGCTGAGGTGGCCAGGGCCGATAGTATGACTGAAAACCAGATGATAGCCTGGGTGAAATCTTTCTTCAAGAGCCACAGGCATTAGGCCATGCAATGCTATTTATGGGCCTGGAGGCGGGAATAATCTATTGGTAGCATTGATTTTCCAATGGATATAAAAGGGCTGTGGAACGACAGAACACGGTGTGGTCCGTTGTGATGGAAGCCGTCTATAGAACAGTATGAGCTGGTGCCTTAAAGTGCATTTATATAGTCCCTCCAATCGCGTAGTAGTTCTGATTCGGTCACTTCCAGTGCATGGAGGAGATCTTTAAGGTTGTTGTATCTCAATAGGCTTGACAATTTTTCCCTTCCGAATCTGGCATCCAGATACATGACCACCGTCCCTGAAAGCCCATATCTTAATTTCCCTGACCAAAATGTACTCAAGGTATCTGGAATTTCATTTCTCAAAAGCGCATTTTTTACTTCGGAAACTCTGGTCGCGTCGCATTGACCGGAAGCATATGTAGCCAGGCCCTCCACAAACCAATCCATTCCGGTTAGGTCACTGAAATCAGGGCTCACATTTCGTTGCCCATGAAAAACATGTACTAATTCGTGGGTTATCAGTCTTTGGGTATGGATAGGATTCGAATAGGAATGTTCACAGGCAAGGCTGTCCCATTGTTTTGGTGAGATGATATCGAGTTTTGCGGCAGTACCACTGGCAACCATCCAACATTGAGACTTAAAATCAGGCATGCCCCAGTCCTGCTGCCACGTGCTGTCCAATGATACACGGGAGGGGTGAATATTGATATAAAAATGATCTTTAAATGGACTCTGGAAAAACGCCTCAACCCTCCTTTTTCCCTTGGTAAAATAGGTTTCATATTCCTTAATATTGTGTTGGTCCAAAAGGGTATAAGACACATGATATCCACCCTGCTCATAAGTGTTCCATATATCCCTCTGACTGTGACAGCTCAGGAATAACAGCCCTAAAAATAATATACAGATGGTTTTTAATTTTATGTGCATTGTCAATTCTGTCCTTTTTTGCCCGGGGCTAGCGGTTCGTGTATGGTTGTTTGCGTAATTCATTTGTTAGTTGAATATAATAAAAAATGGAATAGGAGCTGATTGGAATGCTTTAGGAGTTTGTGGGATCTTTTTACCCTTTATTTAATTTCAACTCTGTTCTTTAGTATCATTTAGGAACTGTTCTTTATTTCTGTAATTCATAATGATGGTATTGCGAGAAAAAAGTGTTCAAGGATAAATTGAGCTAACAGAGTATTAATAACTTTAGGTCAACAGTTGATTTGTTATTGGGAGTCCTTGAATACGTTTTGCTTATATTTATTTTGGAATTAAACAACGACATATGAATTTAACAACCAGATTTCTATTGACCGCAGTATTGGTTTTAAGTTTTACAGCAGCTCATGCCCAAACAAAAATAATTGCGCATCGCGGATTTTCAAGTATAGCTCCTGAAAATACGCTTGTTGCTTTTCAAAAGGCGATAGATTGCAAGGCCGAATACTTTGAGTTGGATGTTCATAAAACCAAGAATGATTCCATTGTTGTCATTCACGATGCCTCCGTTGACAGAACCAGTTCCAATAACAGGACGGGTACCGTTGCAAAAATGGACTATAGCGATTTAGCAACGGTTAAAGTTGGTTATAGTGAGAAATTTGGCAATACCTACGAAAATGAAAAGATTCCAACCTTAAGGGAAGCGCTTCAATTGGCTAAGGGTAAAATTAAGGTCTGCATTGAAATAAAAGTTTTTGGGGTTGAAGAGGAGATTCTTAACATTATAAATGACCTTGGCGTAAAAGATGAGGTCATATTATTTTCTTTTTATTACCAGGTATTAGACAGGGTAAGGCAACTTGACAAGACTATTCCCATTCTTTTTCTGATAAATAAGGCAGATGAAAAGACCATAGATTATGCTAAGACTATTAAATCAGATGCTATTGGAGTTGGTAATAACACTACCGTTACAAAAGCGTTTCTCGATTTTGCGCATACTAATGGGATTGAAGTGTGGAAATGGACAGTCAATGAAGATCTTGAAATGCAACAATTAATTGATCTTGGATTAGATGGGTTAATCACTGATTTTCCGGATAGGGCATTAAAAAAATCTAAGGCTATCAGGAGGTAAATCTTAAGTAGGAATAGTGTTTACTAAAACCATTGAAACAATGCTGTCTTTATCGTGTTAGAGGCACGAACATGGTGAGTACAACACATCACTTAAATTAAACAACCGAAAGCAAACAGGAAGAACCATTTTTACTGATGGTTAGCATTTTTATAGTGCCTTAGGCTTGCAAAGTAATGGATGCAAACCCTCGAAATCGACAAATGGAGTAAAGCCATCAGGGTCTTCAGTTGCCATTAAATCCAAGATAGGTCATAACGGCATCGTTCCCCTGCCACAGGTTCTCAGGTCTTGGATTTCTACTGTTGAATAATAGCAATTCCTCACGGGGGAGTACGGTAACAAAATCTTCGTTATAACCCTTATCATACGGGATGGCCTTGCTGTTCAATTTTAGGTGATGGGCCATGAAATTGTATACCGCTGTCCTTTTGGAATAGCCATAATCATGCTGTTCCGTAGGAAAATGAACGTGCTCCAGCTTATGTTCTGCCTGATAGCGTTCATAAACCCTTCTGATATAGGGGTATTCAATCTGCGGCGTGTTCCTTGTCCAGTCGGCACCATCGGAGATGAGCATTAAAGGTCGTGGTGCGCAGAGGGCCGCGATTTCCACATTATTCGTTTGGTGTCCCTCACTGCGATGTATGGGCATGCCGCTTTCACAGACGCATCCACCGAAAAAGTGGGCAGATACCTGAACGACTGGCGCAGACACCTTGATCCTGTCGTCGATTGCAGTTAAAATAAAGGATTGGGTTCCTCCTCCCGAAGCACCGGTAATACCAATCCTGGTGTTATCAACATCCGGACGGGAGATAAGATAATCGAGCACCCTTTTACTATTCCATGTCTGTAGCAGCAAGGCTATTGGAATATCATGATCTACCTGTTTGGATTCGCCGAATCCAACCATATCGTATGCGAAAACAATGGCTCCCATTCGCGCAAGAACCGCAGATCGAATTTGCATATCTTCTCGCATACGACCATTCTCCCAATGCCCGTGGGGGCATAACAGGGCCGGGTGTTTATCCTTTTGATCCGTGGGTCTGTAGATGTTACCGGTAATATAGAATCCGGGAAAGCTTTCAATGGCAATATTTTCAACGCTATAACCGTCCATTACCTTCTTATCCCGAATAATGGCATTGAAGTTGCCGGACAGTTCAGGCATTTTGGAAAGTTGCATGCCCTCAATAATGCCCTGTTTAATTTGATCCGCTCGTTTTTCCCAGGTTGGCAGATCATCCCATTCGGATTTAAACCTTTTCATCATTACATTGGCTTCATCCTCCGTCCAATAATGTCCCATGCATAACATGGCATCCTGACCGAATACACCTATGCTAAAACATGCGGTTAAAACGATACGTATAAAAAGTTGCATTACATTTTATTAGGACAAATTTGCCAAGGGGATACGAACACCTTGAGGTGTACAAGCCATCGGAAATTTATGGTTCTGCAAACAAGATAGCAAAATTGTAAATATTTGAACGGGTTTCGCTTACACAATAGGCTTTAATTTTTTAAATTCGTTCTATACGGGATAAAGCGCCTTATCGATCATCTCGAGCGTAGTGCTTTAGAATAAGAAACCCTAACCAATGATAGATCTGTTCTCTCAAGCGGCCTTGATTATTTTCATTTTAGTGACCCTGTTATGGGTATGGAGTGTTTTTATAAAAAATGTAAGTATTGTAGATATTTTTTGGGGCTTTGGATTTGTGGTTGTGAATGCGTTCTACGTATTCATGTCTGGCGAACTGCATGCCAGAAAAATAGTGATTCTGACTCTGGTGACCGTTTGGGGACTTCGGCTTGCCATTTATCTCGCTTACAGAAACATCGGCAAAGGCGAGGATTTCAGATATCAGGAATTCAGAAGAAGTTATGGCCCCAAACGCTATTGGTGGTTTAGCTTTTTCCAGGTTTTTTTATTACAAGGCGCCTTGATTATGGTGGTCTCCTTACCCCTTCTAGGCATCAGTTCAGGTCAAAGCAGCGGAGCCCTTAATGTATTGGATTATATAGGGATTTCAGTCTGGCTTGTTGGGTTTGCCTTTGAGGCCGGCGGCGATTTTCAATTGGCGCGTTTTAAACGTAATTTGAAAAATAAAGGAAAGGTTTTAAATACGGGTTTTTGGAAATACACCAGGCATCCGAATTATTTTGGTGACGCCATGGTGTGGTGGGCCTATGCTATTTTGAGCATTGCAGCAGGAAGTTACTGGCTGATCATAGGGTCGATTGTGATGACCTATTTGATTATTAAGATATCAGGGGTGAGCTTACTTGAAAGAACTTTAAAAGAAACAAAACCGCAATACAGCGATTACATCCAAAAAACAAATGCCTTTTTTCCCTGGTTTCCTAAAAAATAAATTGGGATGGATTTTATAACTAAGCATATTTGGTTTATTCTTTTTGTCGCCTGGGGACTGCCATTAGGCTACTACAGAAGTAAATTCCGGAAAATCGTATATCAGACCGATAGTTGGCTCATAAACATCAAACCTCTGTTTTGGAAAGAACTCAAAGGGCTTTTCGGGAACATCTTTCCTGATAATCACAAATACAAAAAGTTCAGAAACTTCTACCGGTTCTACCTGACGGTATATGCCTTATTGTTTATCGCCTATCTCATTTTTGATTAGGATTTCCAAGGTTTAAGGAAATCACAACAGCCATGACGAATTGAGTTTAAATTTTTAAATGAGCATTTTCAACAGCCCGGGCCTCTCTTGGGATATCGATTAAGTTGGGTTTGTTTAGATTGCCTTGAGACACCAGAAAAAGGATTCTTATGCAGGCCTTTAGAATCGGGTTCCTTTAAATTAAGAATGTAACAGATCGGACTGGTCTTCTTTGGCCTGAAATGGCATCACTTTAAGGATAGTACGACACCGGAAGGCTTAACTTTGTTCATCATTCCATCATCACTGAAATTCAGACTGTCAACAGCCAATTCCCTGTAAAGCGCTGCAGTATTATCTTTTATACGATGGTATAAAATATAATATTGGCCGTTTTCTTCAAATACAGTGTGATGCCCGGGTCCTCTTGTGGTTTTATCCTCTGAGGTAGTTAAAATGGGACTGTTATCACCCTCCACCCATGGGCCATAAGGGCCTTCTCCAATGGCATATCGAACTTTATACGTTTCGGTAGTACACTTACCATCAGAATACATGAGATAATATCGGTTGTTTTTCTTTAGCATAAACGGCGCCTCAAAAAAATTAGGCGGTGTTATGTCCCTAATGTCTTCTTCGTTGAAGCTGATCATGTCTTCCTTTAATTTTACAACAAAACAATGACCATTGACCCAATTTAACCCGGAACCCCAATATAAATACACCTGACCATCGTCATCTATAAACACTTCGGCATCAATCATGTGGTATTCAGGAAACATATTGCCCTTGATTAAAGGCGTATTATCTGGTTTTGCATTTTTCCATGGCCCCAAAGGATGCTTACTTACCCCAACCCAGATCTCGCTTCCCACCGACACATACATGTAAAATTTCTGATCTGCAGCCTGAATGACCGATGGAGCCCAAACCCTGCTCTCATTCGATGTTGGACTCGTACATAATGTTTTTGTAGGCCATTGTATACGCCCCTGCTCCCAGTTTTTAAAATCGGAAGATTGCATGACCGCCAGATCTTCACCTCCCCAGGGGTCCTTTGTTGCATACATATAAAACACACCTTGATGCTTTACAATAGATGGATCTGCAAAGTGGCCATCTGCAACTGGATTATTAATGACGATCGTGGTCCTTTTTTGTTGGCAACCAAACAGTATGACCACCATTATTAGGATCACAGTAAAATTGTAAATTGATTTTTGATTCATTCTGTATTGTATTTAACCTAAGAGTGCATTCACATTCATCGTTAAGCCCGGTCAATGGCTGTAAGTTCGAAATGAAGTGCCAAATGACCTAAGTTAACAATTTCGCTTGTATGTTGAGTGAAAATAAACAGAATAAATAGGTTTATGGTATTTTCAATGAAGACTCATAAAACACCGTGCCGCTGATGCGAAGCTCCGTATCCCCTGTATGAACCCGTATTAATTTATTTGAGCAATCCTTTTTTGAATGCATTGAGTTGGAACTTTATATCAATAAAAATTCAACTTAATACTGGTGTTTCAATGGCTTAATGAATTATTTTCTAAATTTAGATCAGGGTAAGTCTCAAAAACCCTTAAGTTTGTAAAGAACGCATCACCTTGACATTCTCATTATTAACAGCTTATGAATTTAAAAATTATTTTATCCTTAATTGCCCTGGTCTTTATTTGTGCGCCCGGAACAGATAAGAAAAACAGCCTTGAAGAACTGAATCTGAAAGGCGATGTAAAAACATTAAAAGAGTTTTGGTATGATCCGGTTGTAGAATCCGGAACCATTACAAGAGCAAGTGAAACGCCAAACCAATCATTTATAAGTTCATTTGATGAAAATGGCAATCAGATTGATATGAAATTCTACAGTGGCGGTAATTTTTACTTTGAAATCAAGTATGCATATGACGCCATGGGTCATCTGGTAGCGGATCAAAAGTATAATGAGCGGGGTGATCTAAAAGAGGAGAACAGGTATACCTATGACGCCAAGGGGAATAAAAGTGAAAAGCATATGTATCGTTATGGCGACTTAAAGGGAAAAGTTGTCTATACCTATGACGATATGGGTCTTATGATTGAAGAGAGTACCTATGGTTCTGATGACTATTTACAATCAAAATCCACTTATAAGTATGATGATAAGGGCAATAATACAGAAGGGATATTATATGATTCGAAGGGCAATCTTGATACTAAATTTACGCAGAGATACGATGAAGACAACCATATGATTGAAGCTAAAAGTTATGATGAAGAGGGCAAGGTTATTGATCCGGTATATAGTTTTACATATGAATTTGAAGCTAATGACACTGGTAACTGGATCAAGAAGATCATGTTTTCAAATGGCTCGCAAAATACCTATAATGAACTTGGACATTTGATTGAGGAGAACAGCGATGTATCGCCTAATGCGGTTCTTCTTGTAGAAAGAGAAATAGACTATTATTAAGCCTGGGTTTACGAATTTTAAGGCTCAAACCTTTTAGGGAAAACACGTCAGGGTTTTGAAGAAAGACATGTTCCTGGTAGATGGTTCGATTTCCAGGGTCTCTTAAAATGAGATTATTTCAGGACGCCCTATCCTTATTCTTTTGTTTTCGCCAAACAAAATAGAAAACCACCGCAACGATTGGCAGGACAATATACATAATGACATTAAAGGGATCTGTAAAGTCCAATGGTTTATTGTCGTCCGGGTTTCGCGTACCCGGTGGTAACTGGAGATAACTATTTAATAATCGGAGTATTATCACGGTGATCTGATGATTTCCACATAAGATACGGAATTTATTGGTTTACACGTGTCATAGCTGCAAAGAGATCATGTGTTCTTTTAATATTGAAAAGTTCTAAGTTATCTCTGGAGTATTTAAAATGTTTGGTGTCAACAAAAACCGAACTTTTAAAGGGTTAAATCGAATATAGCGTTTTAATATATTTAGTAACCTTTAAAATCTAAACGATGAGGATAACAACAAGACACCGGTTCATTGATATACGAGTTGAAGCGTAAAACAGGAAAGACATGTCCCTGAACAACTTAACACTTACACAAGGGTATTATGGAACTGGACAAAGAAATTGAAATAAAGAAAATGGATTAAGAACTCAACCTTGGGAGACAGAAAAAACAGTACGAGATAAATTATCTAAATTTGTTAGTTCACGTACTTTTTTTTCTAAAAAGTTCAACTTGTGTTGAAGACATACAGATGACACCAGAATTCCCATTGGTGAAACCTGTTGTAAAGAAGTAAGCAGAAATTCAGGTGTTTAATTTTAAAAAATGAAATCATGCGTAGTGTAACAATTAATGTTAATGGGCAGCGTAAGACTGTAAATGTTGACCCTATGACACCTGTGCTATGGGTGCTAAGAGTGTATTTAGGACTTACAGGTACGAAGTATGGCTGTGGTAAGGCTATTTGTGGTAGCTGTACGATTCACTTAAATGGAACTCCAATTAGAGCATGTGTTACACCGGTTTCAGCATGTATAGGCGGAGAAATCACAACTATTGAAGGCCTATCGGAGAATTGTGATCACCCCGTGCAAAAGGCTTGGATAGAAGCTCAGGTTCCACAGTGCGGGTACTGCCAATCAGGGCAGATTATGAGTGCGGTTTCCTTGTTAAGGAACAATGCAAACCCCAACAGAGAAGAGATTAAGTCCTATATGAGTGGCAACCTTTGTAGATGTGCTGCTTATATGCGCATTATTAAGGCAGTGGAAATAGCAGCTAAAGAATCATAGTTATGGGAAATCAAGGCAAATTCAAAGGATTATCACGTAGAAGATTCATTGGAACTATTGGAGGTGGCGTTATTTTTGTTGTTGGAGCTTGGAAACTTGCACCAGACCTGTTTTCAGACCACCAGGGAACACCCGTAAAAACAGGTTCGGATTTTGAAGGTCAAAACGTTTCTGTATGGGTCCAGATACATGAAGACGATTGGATAACAATTTACAATCCGTCTTCCGAAATGGGACAGGGCAGTATGACGGCCTTGGCAGTAATCATTGCTGAAGAATTGGATGCGGATTGGTCGAAAGTAACCGTTGTGCAATCACCGGCGGAACCAGATATTTATGGCGTCGGATGGGGTGGACGTGGAAGAGGCAGCATGATTACTGTTGGCAGCAGAACAGTGATGAGCTATTATACTAATTTAAGACAAGCTGGTGCTCAGGCAAGATTTGTATTATTGCATACCGCAGCAGAACGTTTAGGTGTGCCGGTTAACGAACTTTCTACCGAACCTAATAAGGTGATTCATAAAGCATCAGGCAGAGCAATGCGTTATGGCGAACTTGCCAAACTTGTAAAACCAATGAATACTGTTCCAGAGATTCCTCAGGAGCAACTGAAGCATCCTAAAGACTTTAGGTTAATCGGAAAGTTCGGTCACCGATTCGATGTGCCTTCGAAGTGTGATGGAAGTGCCCAGTATGCTTTAGATGTTCAAGTACCCAACATGGTCTATGCTATTATAGCCAGATCCCCTGTTTACGGGGCTAAGCCAAGGCTTACCAATGCATCACAGATTAGGAATACACCCGGAGTTGTTGACATTGTTGAATTAAATCATGGAATAGGTTTAATTACGGAGACAATTGAACTTGCGATTAACACGCAACCAAAGCTTCAAATAGAGTGGAGTAAAGGAAATACAGCAGATAATTTTAATAGTGTAAAGGCTTTTGAGTCCTATCCGGAGGAAGCAGATAAACCAATATCAAATGGCGATGTGATCAATGCTTTAAAATCAGGTGTAAAATCATATAAGAGCGATTATAAGAACGATTTTGTTTATCACGCACAACAAGAACCAATGAACGCCATAGTGTCTTTTTCAGAGGACGGTAAAAGTGCGGAAGCATGGGTTGGTACTCAGGCACCTGGAAGCAACAGAAGCGCGATAGCGAATGTATTGGGGATTGATGCGTCCAAAGTAAACTTTCACAGAACTTATGTGGGTGGAGGTTTTGGAAGAAAGGCGACTTCAGATTGGGTCACAGAAGCTGCTCATTTAGCTAAAGCTATTAGAAAACCCGTAAAACTGCTTTGGACAAGGGAGGACGATCTTAAGTATGGTATGTTCAGACCACAATCATTACAGAGAATGGAAGCAAGTGTTGATAGTTCCAATAATATAATAGGCTGGAAGCATATTATCGTCGGAACAGGCGACCGCTTAATGGGAACAGGATCGGCAACACCATATTATGCAATACCAAATCAACATATAGAGGTCAGAAATATTGATCATGGTGTGCGAACCAAACATTGGAGGGCTGTTGGTCATGGTCCGAATAAATTTGCCATAGAATCCTTTATTGATGAAATAGCCACCGATTTAAGTATGGATCCTCTTGATTTCAGATTAAACCTGATGAAAGAATTTCCCAGAGCACAAAAAGTGCTCAAAACAGTTGCGGAAATGGCAGATTGGAATACGCCAAGCCCGGCAGGAATGGCTAAAGGAATAGCTTTTGCTGAGCGCAGTGGCTCCTTATCCGCATGTGTGTGTGAACTGGCAGTTGATAGATCAAATGGACGTATTATTGTGCATAAGATTTGGGCAACATTAGACGCGGGAATTGTCGTGCAGCCCGATAATGCCATTGCCCAGATGGAAGGTGGTATACTCATGGGAATGAGTAGTGTTTTAAAGGAGCGTGTCACCTTCGTGGATGGGATGGTTGAGCAATCAAATTTCGATGATTATCAAATATTAAGGGCGGATGAAATACCTGATGTTCTGGAAGTGAAAATTATTGATTCAGAAGAACGTCCAACCGGAATTGGAGAGTCCGGTGTTCCCATAATAGGAGGTGCTATTGCTAATGCTTTTGCCACTTTAACAGGGAAACGATTGAAGCATATACCATTTACACCTGATAAAGTAAAATCTGCATTAGCTTAAATCATACAATAATTTAAAGAAAAAACCATAACATATGTATTGACCGTTTTTGTAGTATTGTTAATTGATGACATTCATCATAGAAATTTATACGATGGTTCACCGTATTACCGTTAACAAAATACTATCTTTAGGGCATAATAAATTCAAGTTTTTAGTTTATTCACCTCATGCGTCATCTATTCTCAACTCCGTTCCAATCACTCACTGTTTATCTATCCATACTGTTTCTAATGCTTGGGTTTCAGTATCCAGCTTTGGCACAAGATGAATCCAGCCGAACATGGCTGGCGGGAGATCATCATATTCATTCCAGATATAGTGTAGGCTGGAATTGGGAAGTCGATCCTCCTACCCCAATTAAAGGAGGCGACGCCATTTATCCAACCCCCATGAATGCCTTGATGGCTAAGTATTATGGTCTTTCGTGGATGGTGACCACCGATCATGGTGGCCCCAATCACAGTAAAGTAAATCTGGAAATGGCTTATCCCGAATTGTTGTATTCCAGAAAAGCTGTACCCGAAGTGATTCAGTTTTATGGGATGGAATTCGATACGCCCGGAGCCGATCACTCCAGTTTAATTATCCCGCATTCGCACGATGAATCCACCCACTTACACAGTATAGAATCTCAATTCAATAAAAGAGAACCCTACCCATCGGATCCGAGTTGGGATACCGAACCAAGAATGCTTGAAGCATTGGCATTCATGAATAAAATGGCCACAAAACCGGTGGTTATTGCCAATCACCCGTCCCGATCTGCATCAGATTTGGGCGTGTATGGAAAAGATGATCCCGCCGAACTTCGGGACTGGAATGATACAGCCCCTGAGATTGCCGTAGGTATGGCAGGAGCACCCGGTCACCAAGCCGCTACAATCAATGCGGACAGTACTTTTCGTGAACGTTCCCGGGGAGGATACGGACAGTTTCCTACTATGGGAGGGTTTGATCAGATGACGGCTAAACTGGGCGGTTTTTGGGATTCAATGTTGGGCGAAGGTCGCCGTTGGTGGATAACCGCAAACTCCGACTCACATGTTCACTGGCGGGAAGGGGGTAGCGATTTCTGGCCCGGCGAATATTCCAAAACCTATGTCTTTGCCAAAAAAAATCATGACGATATTATAGATGGCATTCGAAAGGGCCGCGTTTTTGTGACTCTGGGAGATTTAATCTCAGAGCTTTATGTTCGTGTAGAAGGAGGGCATCATACTGCTGATATCGGAGGTGCAATCCATATGACCCAAGGTGAAGATGTAGCGGTTAGCATTCGCTTTAAAGACCCTGACACTCTGAATTCTTGGAATCAAAACCCTGAAGTCACCCGTGTTGATCTGATCATGGGAGAATTAAGAGGGCCGGTTACCGATCGAGATAGCGACAGCAATCCTACCACACAGGTTATTGGGCGTTTTACAGAGTCTGACTGGACTGTCAATGGTGCGTACAAGGAGATCACATACACGATTTCGGATCTGGCTAAAGACAGTTATATCCGTATCAGAGGCACCAACAGTAATGAACTGGAACCTCAAGAAGATGAGGTCGGCGAAAGTCCGTGGGATGAATTATGGTTCTACTCTAATCCTATATTTATTGATGTAGACTGATTGACGCAGGAGTATATCATTGTGTAAAGCAAATTTAATCGTACATAAATTAAAATAAAAAGCCGAAATGATTCATTTCGGCTTTTTATCTGTACTCAAGGTGGGATTTGCCTTTGACAGTTCCCACCGGCCCGTGGTGAAAAAAGCCTGCTGACGCAGTGCCTTTTTTATTTTATTCTATTCGCAGAGGTAAACCTCGCTCATGCCATAAAACAAAAAAGCCGAAATGTTTCATTCCGGCTTTTGATCTGTACTCAAGGTGGGATTTGCCTTTGACAGTTCCCACCGGCCCGTGGTGAAAAAAGCCTGCTGACGCAGTGCCTTTTTTATTTTATTCTATTCGCAGAGGTAAACCTCGCTCATGCCATAAAAC
>NZ_JAKMCM010000006.1 GCF_022662015.1 Aestuariivivens sediminicola
CAGCATCGACCACCCAGGCCTGTTCTGCTCCTTTTGGCTATGTGAGTGATAATACGGATTGCAATGATACCGATAACACCGTTTACCCTGGCGCACCGGAACTTTGCGATGGTAAGGACAACGACTGCGACGGGCAGACCGACGAAGGGGTAACCAGCACCTATTATGCCGACACCGATGGGGACGGCTATGGAAATGCGGCATCGACCACTCAGGCATGTTCTGCTCCTGTAGGCTATGTCAGTGACAATACCGATTGTGACGATACAGACGACACCGTATACACAAATGCCCCGGAACTATGTGATGGCAAGGACAATGACTGTGATGGACAGATCGACGAAGGGGTGACCAGTACCTATTATGCTGATACGGATGACGACGGTTACGGGGATCCATCAGCAACCACGCAGGCCTGTTCTGCTCCTGTGGGCTATGTGAGTAATAATGCCGATTGTGACGATACAGACGACACCATATACCCAAATGCACCCGAACTCTGCGATGGTAAGGACAACGACTGCGACGGGCAGACCGATGACGGTGTGACCAGCACCTATTACGCCGATACGGATGGCGATGGCTATGGGGATCCCTCCGCAACCACCCAAGCCTGTTCGGCTCCTTTGGGTTATGTGGCTAACAATACGGACTGTAACGACAGTGACAGCGAGGTCAATCCCGGTAAATCGGAAATAGTGGATAACGGTAAGGACGACGATTGTAATCCCGCAACCCTGGACAGCTCATCTGACATTGACGATGACGGTGATGGGTATTCGGAAAACCAGGGGGATTGTGATGACACCAATCCGGATATCAACCCTGATGCCACTGAACTATGTGATGGTATCGACAATAACTGTGACGGGCAGACCGATGAAGGATTTACCGATACCGATGGTGATGGCGTGGCCGATTGCATTGATAATTGTCCGAGTGTAGCCAATCCGGATCAGGCGGATGCCGATATCGATGGCATAGGGGACGCCTGTGAGGGACTCGACAATGTCGAATTTACCTTTAAGGAGGTGGCCATTATACCGAATCCGTTCAATGCCGTGATTAACATTCAGTTGCCGGTGCACCTGAGTAATGAAACGTTCAGGATCACTTTATACGACATTACCGGCAAGATGATCAGGCATGAAGAGAAGGAGGCAATACAGGGCCGTATAACCATGGAGCGATTGGAAGGTATTGAGCAGGGACTGTACCTGCTTAGGATCAGCTATAAGGATACGAGATCTGGGTTCAAACGCCTGGTGAAACTGTAGATAAAAAAAGGCTCTAAATCAATTTTAGAGCCTTTCTACTTTTTATAAACTTTCGATCCTTAGCGGACCATTAATTTTTTAGTGACTTCGTTGGCACCGTCATTCAGCTTCACGAAGTACATGCCTGTAGCCAGATGCGCAATAGGGAGTGACACATTTTGATTGCCAGGTGTTTTGGAGGCGGCCTGGACCAGTTTCCCCTGGAGGTTGTAAATAGCGATAGCCACCTTAGAACCTGATGACTGTGTAAACTTCAGGTTGACCACATCCCGAGCGGGATTTGGAAATAATTTAAAGGTATCTGCAAAAGCCTCTTCCGTACTTAAAGAAGGTAATTCAGCGACACAGATATTGAAGGTTCCCAATTCCAGGTTCGCGAAAGACCAGACCCGCACATACAACGTTTCGCCAATGGAATAATTCCCACTGATATCCGTCGCCTGTATTAAAGAGAAAGCGCCCACACCATTGTCGTCATCACAGGATAGCTCGGTTAATCCGGCACAAGAACCGGTATATATAGACATCATGGTATCCGTTATGGAGCCGTCATCCACACTGGTTTCAACAGAAAAATTACCGGTATTCGGAACAACGAATTTATACCAGACGTCTCTGCCCCCATAGGAATCGGGTTCAGGACAGCCCGGAGCTGCAACACCGGAATCCGTAGCGTTGTTAGAGCCCAACTTGATGTCAGAACAAGACACATCCGGAATTATTTCTGTTGCATCAGCACAAATGTCGTTGGTGGCAGCAGGCGGTGGTGTAAATGCAACAGCACAAATATTAAATGTACCAGTGGCACCACCATATCCCCAAAGTCTGATATAGATGGTTTCGGATGCCGGACGGACCACTTCATAGGCGGCCATTAAATCATCACCATTCAAATAGGCATCATCATTACAAGCATAAAAATCCAATGCGCCACAGGCACCTGTATAGATTGCCATACCGTTATCATCGAGAGTACCACTTGAGGTTTCAATCCTAACGGCCCCGGAAGCAGGCATGACGAGTTTGTACCAAAGGTCGCCACCGGCAAAGTTACATCCGGGATCGCCTGCAGAGGGCGTCGCAGTGTTGTCCAAATCAACCAGAATTTCACTTGTAGAACAGCTTCCTGTAATATTTAAGATATCAATAGCACCGGAACAGTCGTCATTGGCAGGCTGTGCATAAACCCCGGCAGCATATAAAATGGTTAGTAAAAAGAATAAGGTAATTTTTTTCATAAGGATTAAGTTTAAGAGTTAGCTAAAATTATAAAAAAAATGCACAAGTTACTTGGTTTTATGGTTTAAGGGTTGAATTAATTAGTTTAAAAGAGGATTTATGAGGCTGTAGATGGTAGTTGTTAGACTTTAGTTGGTAGACGTTAGATTGAAAAAGGACTATCAGTCATGTCGATAGGAGCGTAGTGACTGAGAAACCTTTAGGTTCAGCGAGGCTACATCGCATCCTGTTTGTGAAGTGTTGATTAAATAATATGATTGTGTCTATCTATGTTGATCATCAAGGGTTTTTGGTTTTACCTATCCTGTGCGATTTCTCCCCCTCCCGAATCCTCGGGATCGGGCTCGAAATGACTGCTAACATCTATTTTAACTACCAGTCATGTCGACAGAGTGAGCCTGATTTTTTCAGGTGAGCGACGAGACATCGCCTCGTGTTTGTAAAGTGTTCAATCAATAATATGATGATGTATAACTGCGTTAAACCTGAAAAGTTGATTTTTACGCATCCTATGTGATATCTCCCTTTAGCCTGTCTTGAGCGACAGCCGAAAGATTCGACATTACCGGGAACATTGTTTTGACTGACCAGTCATGTCGACATGAGCGTAGTGATTGAGACATCGCATTATTTTTCAGAAGACTTGATTATTTAGAGTTTCCCATTCAGTGTTAAAACTGGTGATCAATTCATTTTTCTTCTCCCTGCGCCATTTCTTTAGTTCCTTTTCTCTATGAATAGCTTGTCTCGGAAACTCAAATATTTCATAATAAACTAAATAAATGCAACCATATTTTCCGGCAAAAGACATTTTCGCATTCTCACTGTCGAAAACATGTTGAGGTAACCTCCTTTGAATATTGTTGGTCATACCGATATATAGGGTCGTTCTATATTTATTTGTGGTTATATAAACAAAGTAGGAATGGTGCATGGATGAAATTAGACATTTTTTTGTATCAAACAGTTTGAACCATCAGTAGTTTGTTCAATATCGTGAAATCAGTGATAGAATCAGTCTTAAAAGGGGGATATGATTTGTAAATTATCGGCTTAATGTAATTAGGTAGTATATACATTTAGATTGTATCTAGCAGCCAATCTTGTGTGATGTCTCCCTTCGCTCGACATGACTGGGAACATTGTTTTGACTGAGACATCGCATTAATCAAGAAAAAAGTCAATTAAATTAATTGATATAAAGTAGCTATACTGAATGAAAAGTTTCTCAATTTACCTGTCCTGTGCGATTTCTCCCCCCGAGTATTCGGGGTCGAAATGACTACGAACACGAATTTGACCAATCAGTCATGTCGACAGAGTGAACCCCCCGAATCCTCGGGATCGGGTGAAGGACGAGATATCACATCCTGTTTGTGAAGTATTGATTAAATAATATGATTGTGTCTATCTATGTTGATCATGAAGGGTTTTTGGTTTTACCTATCTTGTGCGATTTCTCCCTTTGCTCGAAATGACTATAAAATCTTATTTGACTTTACTTATAATATGGACCATCCAGTCATGTCGATAGGAGCGGGAGGGGTCACTGGAACTGACAACCACTTGTAATCTATTCAATAAGAACCAAAGGGTCACTCATCACTCATCTCACATCACTCATCCCTCATCCATCAATCGCTCCAGGGTATAGGCAATCAGCTTTTCAATGGTCTCACCCGGATGTGCACTAAAGGTACCCAGGCTTCGGTTGGCAATGATCGCATTTATGGACAAGGCCTGGTGTCCCATCAATTTCGACAGACCATAAATGGCACTGGTTTCCATCTCCAGGTTGGTGACCCGTAATCCGTTGTAGTTGAAGGACTGGATCTTAGAGTTGAGGGCTTCGTCCTCCAGGGGTAACCGCAGTATACGTCCCTGCGGACCGTAAAAACCAACGGCAGTCAGGGTAATACCTTTGTAGGTCTGATCGCTGACTATTTGTTTTTCAAGCGCCTCATGGCATTTAATCAGCAGGGGTCGGGCTTTAAACCCTGGCCATTGGGTGTGTTCTATAAAAGCATGTTCAATCTCCGGGATCGTAATGGCACCCGTTCGGTAACTGTGCAGCATGCCATTCAGATCAAGGCCGTATTCACTGACCACAAAGGCATCCACAGGGATGTCTTCCTGCAGGGCGCCGGAAGTACCAATGCGTATGAACCTCAGGGAACGCAGCTTTTCTTTAATGGTTCTGGTCTCAAAATCAATATTGGCCAGGGCATCCAGTTCATTAAGGACAATATCAATATTATCCGGACCAATGCCGGTCGACAATACCGTGAGATGAAGCCCTTTATAATAGCCGGTATGGCTTTTGAATTCCCGCTTCTGGGACTTGTAATCGATACGGTCGAAATGTTTCGATACCTTTTCCACACGATCCTGATCACCAACCAGGATAATGGTATCGGCAATGTGTTCGGGCTTTAAATTGAGATGGTATATACTGCCATCTGGGTTAAGGATAAGTTCTGAATTTTTAATGGGCATATATTCGGGTTTTAAAGGTAGGGATGTAACCTGATTTTAATTTTAGATAGAAATTGAGACGGATATATGGAATTGAAATACTATCCTCCAACGCGTTTCACTTTAAAGCCTTTTTCCTTTAGCAGTTCCATGATCCTGTCGCGGTAATCCCCCTGTATGATAATTTTGTCATCCTTGAAACTGCCGCCAACACTGAGTTTGGTCTTCAGGTCCTTTGCCAATGCTTTGAAATCCTCCTGCGCACCCGTATACCCCTCGAGGATGGTTATGGGTTTGCCTTTTCGCTTTTCATATTTGCATATGATGGGTGCTTCCTGAAGCCACAGGCCATCATCTTCCTGATTGACCTCCTGGGGGTCTTCGGAGACGTGGTCCGGGAACAGGTGTTTCAGTTGATCTTGTAAATCCATTCGCTGTTATTTTTTGATAAGCCCCAGTTCCACCAGGCGTTCTTTTAAAAATTCGCCGGCAGTGATATCCTCAAAAGCCTTCGGGTTGGCCTCATCGATACAGCTTTCGAGCACATCCAGTTTCATGCTGCTGATGGGATGCATGAAAAAGGGAATGGAATAGCGGGAGGTACCCCATAGTTCCTTCGGGGGATTGATGACGCGATGGATAGTGGATTTCAATTTGTTGTTCGTATGTCTGGATAACATATCACCCACATTGATCATCAGTTCGTCAGGCTGTGCAATGGCATCGATCCATTCGCCCTTGTGGTTCTGTACCTGTAAGCCACGGCCATGGGCCCCCATGAGCAAGGTGATCAAATTGATATCGCCATGGGCCGCCGCTCTCACGGCTTCCTTAGGTTCTTCAGTTATGGGTGGGTAGTGTATAGGTCTTAAAATGGAGTTGCCATTGTGAATGAAGTCATCAAAATAGGTCTCTTCCAAATCCAGGTGCAGGGCCAGGGCACGCAACACGTATTTGGCAGTTTTTTCCAACATCTTATAGGCAGCCTTCCCAACTGCATTGAACTCAGGCAATTCCTCAACATGCACATTATCCGGATATTCCTTTTTTAATTCCGGGTTGTCCTCCACATACTGCCCAAAATGCCAGAATTCCTTTAAATCCCCTTCTTTCTTTCCTTTGGCACTTTCTTTACCAAAGGAGACATAACCCCGTTGTCCTCCAATACCGGGGATCTCATACTTCTGTTTGACCTCCAAGGGGAGGTTAAAAAAGTTCTTGACTTCACGATACAGTTTTTCAACCAGTGCATCGTCCAGAAAATGACCCTTAAGGGCAACAAAACCGATCTCCTGGTAGGCTTTGCCAATGGCGTCGACAAACTGTTGCTTTTGTTCCGGTGTTCCGGAAACAAAATCCTTTAAATTAACACTTGGAATGGAATTCATAGAATTGGTATTGATCTCGTTTACAAAAATACAAAAACGTTCCAATTCTCAGTCCTTATTTAGCTTTTGCCTGTTTGAATGCGATCAGGCTACCGTATTCCAAGCTATTTTACAGCGCGATGAATGCAGCTAAGCCAATGGTGCTGAAACGATAGGGAAGGGCTTTTAAATACACTTTAATTCTGAAGTTTTCAATGGATTTTAAGGGTCTGATAAATGAAAAATTTCATGTACATTTGAGACAACTAAATTAAATGATTGGGCATGTCACTGGCTTCTGAATCGATGCATTATCACCCTGGAAATATGAGCACGGAGGAATTGGTTGGGCTGTACAAGGCCTTGTTGAAACCGAGGCTTATCGAGGAAAAGATGCTGATCCTGCTGCGCCAGGGTAAAATTAGCAAATGGTTTTCGGGGATTGGTCAGGAGGCGATTGCTGTGGGGGTCACCATGGCATTGCATCCGGAGGAATACATCCTCCCCATGCATCGCAACCTCGGGGTGTTTACCACTCGGGGGATTCCGTTGTCGCGGCTGTTTTCGCAGTGGCAGGGTAAGGCCAATGGGTTTACCAGGGGGCGTGACCGCTCCTTTCATTTCGGGACCAGGGACTATAAGATTGTGGGGATGATCTCCCATCTTGGTCCGCAGTTGGGTGTGGCCAATGGTATTGCCTTGGCTTCACTGCTACAACAGAAGCAAGAGGTTACGGCGGTGTTTACCGGTGAGGGCGGTACCAGCGAAGGTGATTTTCACGAAGCCTTGAATGTGGCCTCCGTTTGGCAACTGCCTGTTCTATTTTGTATTGAGAACAATGGCTATGGTTTATCCACGCCAACTGATGAACAATACCGCTGTGAGGATCTGGCGGACAGGGCCGTGGGCTACGGTATGGAATCGCACATCATCGATGGCAACAATGTGATTGCGGTCTATACACAGGTCTCTCAATTGGCGGAAAGGATGCGCAAGCAGCCAAGACCAGTACTTCTGGAGTTCAAGACCTTCAGAATGCGGGGTCATGAAGAGGCCAGCGGAACAAAATATGTCCCACAGGAGCTCATGGATACCTGGGCTGCAAAGGATCCGGTAATCAATTTTCAGGCCTTCTTAAGGGAAAAGGGGATGCTCACGGAATCGGATGAGGTCGCCTTTAAGGCACAGATACTATCAGAAATCGATACGCATTTAGAGCAGGCCTTTCAGGAGCCGCCCATTGTGCCGGCAGTGGACCGGGAACTACGGGACGTCTATAAACCCTGGGATTATGAGGCGATTGAAGCTCCTAAGGCATCTGCCAATATCAGGTTCGTGGATGCCATCTCACAAGGTCTGAGGCAGAGTATGGAGCGGCATTCCGATCTGGTGCTCATGGGACAGGATATCGCTGAATATGGCGGGGTGTTTAAAATAACGGAGGGCTTTTTAGAGCAGTTCGGCAAGGACCGTGTACGCAATACACCCATCTGTGAATCGGGCATTGTTGAGGCCGCTATGGGGCTGTCCATTGCCGGAATAAAAAGTAGTGTTGAAATGCAGTTTGCCGATTTTATCAGCTCGGGGTTCAATCCCCTGGTCAATTATTTGGCAAAGTCCCATTACCGCTGGGGACAGGAGGCTGATGTGGTCATAAGAATGCCCTGTGGCGGGGGGGTTGGGGCAGGGCCCTTCCATTCGCAGACCAACGAGGCCTGGTTTACGAAGACACCGGGACTCAAGGTGGTCTATCCCGCATTTCCCTACGATGCCAAGGGATTACTGGCCACAGCGATCAATGACCCGAATCCAGTGTTGTTCTTTGAGCATAAAGGCCTGTATAGAACGATCCGACAGGAGGTCCCTGAAGCATATTATACGTTACCATTTGGTAAGGCGGCCCTGATACGTGAAGGTATGGATGTGACGGTCATTGCCTATGGTGCCGCTGTACATTGGGCCTTGGACATACTGGACAACAACCTGGACATATTGGCTGATGTGATCGATCTAAGAACACTACAGCCCCTGGATACGGAGGCCATAATCACGTCTGTAAAGAAAACGGGAAAAGTTATTATATTACAGGAAGATTCCTTGTTTGGCGGTATAGCGAGCGATATTTCGGCCTTCATCATGGAGTCCTGCTTTGAGTACCTGGATGCCCCGGTGAAGCGGGTGGCCAGTTTAGAAACGCCGATTCCGTTTGCGAGTCCGCTGGAAGCGCAGTATCTGGCTAAAGACCGCTTTGAAGAGGCCTTAAAACAACTCATAAAATATTAAAGAGGATATGGATTATCTGGATGTATTTTTAAAAGCTATTAACGGGACCATCAACTGGACCTGGAGGTCCATCACCTTCGATGTGCCCTGGTACAACAATTACTTTTGGGGTTTAATCCTGATCTCGGTAGTAGTATGGATCCTGGAGATCGCCTTTCCATGGCGAAAGGAGCAGTCCATTTTTAGAAAGGACTTCTGGCTCGATGCCTTTTATATGTTTTTCAATTTCTTCATTTTTGCAATCGTCATCAGTGGCTTCTATAAGGTTTTTGAGGTCCTGTTTTCCGAAGTCGGGATAACCATGACCTCCCTGTCCTTACTTGATATCTCGCATTGGCCGAAATGGGGTCAATTACTGATTTTCTTTGTCTTGCTCGATTTTGTGCAGTGGTTTACCCATGTATTGCTGCACCGCTTTGACCTGCTCTGGCGATTTCACAAGGTACATCATTCCGTCAAGGAAATGGGTTTTGCAGCCCATCTGCGCTACCACTGGATGGAAAATGTCCTCTACAAGCCCCTCAAGGTGTTTGCCGTTATGGTCTTGGGCGGATTTGTACCGGAACAGGCCTTTATTGTTCATTTTACGGCCATAGCGATAGGGCATTTGAACCATGCCAATATCAAGCTGACCTATGGGCCCCTGAAATATATTTTTAACAATCCGGTGATGCATCTCTACCATCATGCCTATGCCCTCCCGAAAAACAGGCGTTATGGGGTCAATTTTGGGATTAGCCTGAGCCTGTGGGATTACCTGTTCAAAACCAATTACATTCCCGAAGCAGGTGGAAAAATTAAATTGGGCTACCATGATGACGAAAAGATGCCACACAGTTTTTTCAAACAGCTCTATTATGGATTCAAAAAGGGGGATTGACCCGTGTAAAAGAGGATTGGACAGCAGAAGGGATGTTCATATACTTCATGTGTGGATTTAACCATAATTAATTTATGATGACTCTCTTGGTGATTTTACCATTTTTTGTAATTACTTGAATAAAATATAGGCCACTTTTAAGATGGGATACATCAACACGTAATTCCTTACCACTCATTACAATTTGGCCTAAGGCATTGTGCAGATTAACACATTGTAATTCTGCTCTTTGATTTAACTCAATGTTGAGTTCCTGAGATGTGGGATTTGGATATACCTTAACCTCGGGTTTAATGTATTCCTGTGTTGATAAAAGTGCACTCAAATCAAAAATTTTAACTTGACCTGAATTTTCCAAATAGGTATCGTTAGATGGGGCACCTACGGCAACCGTTCTGCCATCAGAAGATATATTGACGCACGCACCCAAATTACTATTAGGGGATTCACCTGCGATCACGTTCCCGATCTGAGTCCAAATTCCAGAAATATTTCTATAGATTCTTACGAGCCCGGCATCAGTACCGTGCGAATCATCACCGGCGGCTCCTATGGCAACTAAAGAACCATCAGAAGATAAACTAACGCTGCAACCTAATCGATCATCAACTGTATGAGCCTCAATTCTATTTCCCAGTTGAGTCCAAATTCCTGAACTATTTTTATAAATCTGCACATAGCCCCAGTCATAACTGCTGTCAAAACCTGGCGCACCTATGGCAACTGTGTTTCCATCTCCTGATAGGCTCACACTGTTTCCAAAAAAATCACCTTCATTTTCTGCATTAATAGTATTCCCGATTGACGTCCAATCGTCTTCTGTCTTTTCATATACAGTTACCATCCCTGAAAAATCTCCCGTAACATTCGATCCGGGTGCTCCTATAGCCAATTTACTTCCATCATCTGATAAACTGAGACTCCAACCTTTCATATCGAAGTTGCTATCCCCCATGATATCATTGCCAATTTGTGTCCATACCCCCTGTATATTTTCATAGATACGTATATGCGAATCAACAAGTCCAATAAGAAGATTGGATGGTGCTCCGATAGCAACCATTCGTCCATCTGCAGAAAGACTCACACTGTACCCAAAGAAGGTATCCCCAGACTGCCCATCAATACCATTTCCTATCTGGGTCCAATCACCCCCGGTGTATTTAAATATGCGGACACGACCAAAATTAGAGCCCAAAAACGCACCCACAGCCATTACACTACCATCAGAAGATAAACTGATAGCATGTCCAAAATACACGGATTCAGATTCACCGTAAATGGCGTTGCCAATTTGTGACCATATCCCATTTAAGTTTTCATATACCCTTACCATTCCGGTATAATTATTTTTAAAGGGAGCTCCAACAGCGACAAAAGAACCATCAGAGGATAAGCTTACACACGCTCCCAAATTATCTTCAGCAGCCTCTCCATAAATGTCATTTCCTATTTGGATCTGGGAAAATGAATAAAAAGCGCACAAGCACATTGTGAAAAGTGTAATAATTAGATTTTTCATAGCTCAATAGTTTAAATGAATACCATCTGTTACTCTATTAAGAGTTCAAGAAAGTACAACAACTGAGAGCTATGGTCAATGATATCGATCAGTCGCTAAAATCAGTATAGTAAAGCAGTTAAATAAACAACATACCGGTTATGAGACTCTTAAAGAGTCACTTTTTATAATTATATTTAAATCATGTTGAGGTATATAATCATCATTTTCCCTGTAGTCCTGTGGCACTGTAAACAGCCCGATCCCTATGCCAACTACACCTGGCATGCGCTGGAGGTAACGGCCACGGCCTATAATTCATTGAGCAGCCAAACCGATGGCGATCCGCATATTACGGCCTTTGGTGACAGCCTGGTACCGGGTTTGCCTTACATTGCCGTATCACGTGATCTGTTAAAAATGGGATTAAAACACAATACCCCGGTCAAGATTGAAGGCCTGGACCAAATTTATGTGGTGAAGGATAAAATGCACTCCCGTTGGAAGCATCACATTGATATCTATATGGGACTTGATGTCAAGGCCGCCAGGGCCTGGGGAAGAAAAAAAATATCCATAAGCTATGGTGTTCCTGCGGAGGACTGATCTGATGATGCGCAGTAACCTTTTAAATAACTGATCTCCCGAATGTGGAATAGCTGTAATAACCTCTGAAAATCCCAGTGTTTATAAGGCCTAAAAAACATGCGCAGGAAATTTATATTTCCTGCGCATGTTTTTATGATTTCTTGCTTATGTTTTGCCTGTTTTCTGCGCATGTTTTTTACATTTCCTGCGCATGTTTTTATGATTTCTTGCTTATGTTTTGCCTGTTTTCTGCGCATGTTTTTTACATTTCCTGCGCAAGGCATTTTTATGTATTCAGGTAGACCTTTTTGGGCTAGTTCTTGCTTCCTGTTTTTGATGCGCCTTAACTGTTATTCGGCCTGCAGTTCTAATGTTTGTGTCTTTGCTTCCGTTGCCTGCCGTCCCGCAGGAGGACTATTACTCTGTGGTTGATGGATAGTGTTAATCCATCGGACTGACCAAAAACCGATAGCGGTGATGGACGCGGTTCTTTAACATTAATGGGCGTAACGCTTGGTGCCTTTCCAAACCCCATCCTGGTTATGCAGTCTCAGCAATTGTCGCGTCTGCAACAGGCAATGCTCAACAAGCTGATTTCTATGTCTGGATATTTTTATAACTGTGTTCATTTTAAATGTGTTTTGATCGTTGTGTTTTAGGTCTCAATAAAGACGTTCCCTATCTGTAACGTCTTTTGATGTTCCAGTTGTAACTCTTGGAATTTGGTAAGTTACTTGTCAATTGATTTGTGTTTAAGGTTCTCATTGTTTTTCGTTTTTTGATTGTTATGATTTAATGTCTGCTAAAAGGGTTACTTATCTGTAACGTCTTTTGCTATTCCAGTTGTAACTCTTAGAATTTGGTAAGTTACTTGTTAATTGATTTGCGTTTAAAGTTCTCATTGTTTTTCGTTTTTTGATGGTTATACTATTTGGTCTCTAAAAGAAATTACCTATCTGTAACGTCTTTTGCTGTTCCAGTTGTAACTCTTAGAATTTGGTAAGTTACTTGTTAATTGATTTGTGTTTAAAGTTCTCATTGTTTTTCGTTTTTTGATTGTTATGATTTAATGTCTGCTAAAAAGGGTTACTTATCTGTAACGTCTTTTGGTGTTCCAATTGTAACTCTTAGAATTAGGTAAGTTACTTGTCAATTGATTTGTGTTTAAAGTTCTCATTGTTTTTCGTTTTTTAATTGATTTCTATTCGTTTTTTAATTGTTTTGTACTAGATAGACGACAGGAATATAATTTTGTTACAGTACTATGCATAACATAATAGTAATTTAACAAATTTTAACAGATTATGGGCGTTTTTGGTCTCAATTAGGGCCAATAAATAGGAGAAGGGTGGGTTTTGGGAATGATTTTTGTTAATTATTCTTCAAAATTAGGATTCTGCAAGGGAGTATATGGATAAAAAAATATCTTTGACTTAACTTTGTAGGCCCATAGGTTTGTAACCTGAACGATTTTAAACAAATGAGATTAAGTGTTTTAACTTTTATGTTGCTGTGTTTCTCGATGTCCATCCATGCCCAGATTGACACCGAGAAAAAGCTGAAGATTGTTCCGGCCGAGGAAAGCAAAAACGATACGGCCCCCAATGTACCTTTGCTTCCATCGAAACCTCAGGATAACAATGTCACCGATTTAGCCCTTCCCGAACTATCCAATAATTTGAATCTTCCGGAAAAGCAGTTTTCCATGTTTCCGCAGGAGGAATTTAGAAATCCGGGCGAATTATACGTCAAGCGCATCAGTAAGAATATAGAGGATTTGAAATTATCGCCGGAAGAAATCGAACAGCGCAATGGAAGTACGACCGATGTATATTTCGGAGACTTTAAAAGTAGCGCGGCATTCGTTAATGTGATCTATCGGGATCATGGGTATACTGACGGCGACGTGATTCAAGTTCTGGTGAACGACGATATCGTACATGCCCGTGTGTATCTGTCGGGCGCATTTAAAGGATTTAAACTTAATTTGTTACCCGGATTCAACAAAATCGATTTCCTGGCCCTGAATCAGGGTGAATCGGGTCCCAATACAGCCGAGTTTAAGGTGATTGATGATAAAGGCATGGTGGTTTCCCATAATCAGTGGAACCTTGCCACAGGGGTAAAGGCCACCGTCATCGTTGTTAAGGAATAGGCTGTTAATCCAGTATCGCTGCGATACCTTCTAATTCTTCCTTGCTGAAGTCCAAATTATCCAAGGCGTTTACATTCTCGCGTAGTTGCTGACTTGAACTCGCGCCAATAAGCACGGATGTTATCTGGGGCTGTCGCAGGATCCAGGCAATTGCCATTTGAGATAATTTTTGTCCCCTGTTTTGTGCGATGGTATTTAACTGCCTCACTTTTTCAATGGTTTGATTGACCACATCGGCATTCAGAAAGACTGAGTTACCGCCGGCACGGGAGTCTTTAGGGATGCCATCCAAATAGCGATCGGTAAGCAGACCCTGGGCAAGAGGGGAAAAGGCGATACCTCCGACCCCATTGTTTTCCAGGGTATGTAACAGTTCGTCTTCAATCCAGCGGTCGAACATGGAATACCGCACCTGGTTCAATATAAAAGGTACATTTAAGCGTTTTAAAATAGTTGCTGCCTTCTGAGTTTCCTCCGGTCCGTAATTTGAAATTCCTGCATAAAGTGCCTTTCCCTGTCGCACAATATCCGCCAGGGCCCCCATCGATTCTTCCAGAGGGGTGATCGGGTCCGGCCTGTGGTGATAGAACACATCAACATAGTCCAGTCCCATACGCTTCAGGCTCTGGTCCAAACTGGAGATCAAATATTTTCTGGAGCCCCATTCCCCATAGGGACCGTCCCACATGAGATACCCGGCCTTGGTGGCTATAAAGAGTTCATCGCGATAGGATTTAAAATCGGAGCTCAGGATTTTTCCAAAATTTTCTTCGGCCGATCCTGGCGGAGGACCGTAATTATTGGCCAGGTCGAGGTGGGTGATCCCCATGTCGAAGGCACAGCGTAAGACATCACGCGCATTTTCAAAACTATCGTCGTGTCCGAAGTTATGCCAGAGGCCCAGAGAAATGGCGGGCAACAGCACCCCGCTTTTTCCTGCTCTCTTATATGTCATCGTCCCATAGCGGCTCTCGGAAGCTAAGTAATCTCGCATATTCTTTATACTTTAAATAAAAACTTAATTGCAACAATAAATAAGATAAAGGCAATAAAGGCAATAAGGATCCAGATGCTTCCGGCATAAAACATCCGGTGAAGTTTGAGGTCTTTTTTATAGGTCATCGCAATGACAATGGCGAAGATGACAAAAAATAAAACTCCAAAAATGATTTGACCTTTACTGAACATATCGCTACTTTTATGCAAATTTAATGAATATATAAGACAGAGTTTCTTAAAATAGTCATTAAGTATGTTGATCGTAATCATTTATTGAATCCGGGTGGCCTGTTTGCATCATCACTGTGTATAGCGCGACCTTATAATACCTTTTACCGCACTATGAAAAAGAATATTGACGCTGTTAAAGCATTTCATACCGCATTTAAAATCGGACATCGGGAGACCCCGAAAGCCGATCTGGGCATTGAAAAAAACAAATTGCGCTTTAATTTAATGCGGGAGGAAAATGAAGAATACCTGGAGGCAGCCAATAATGATGATTTAGTGGAGGTGGCCGATGCCCTGGGTGATATGTTGTACATCCTATGCGGGACCATCATCGAGCACGGCATGCAATATAAGATAGAGGAGGTCTTTGACGAAATTCAGCGCAGTAATATGAGTAAACTGGGCGAGGACGGGAAACCCATTTACAGGGCAGATGGTAAGGTCCTGAAAGGCCCCAATTATTTTAAACCCAATATCGGATCCATACTGGATAAGTAATTCACATCATTTTTTAGAAGCTGAAACACATTCGGCCAGACCATAAACATTCGCTTGGTCTAGAGCGGCGTTAGTCTGTATAAACAGGTATTTTTCAGTTGGCCGCTTTGGTAAAGGGTACTATACCACCTTATAGCGCCAGCCAAACGGATCTACCGCATTATTGGTCTGGATATCTACGATGCGCTTTTTTAAGAAGCTGGCATAGGTCTCCTCCAGTTCTGGTAACATATAGTCTTCACCGTTGTAACCAAACCCGGAAATGGGAGAAACCACTGCGGCTGTTCCTGCACCGAACATTTCTTTCAGGGTACCTTCTTTGGCCGCTTCAACCACTTCACGCACGCTCAGTTTTCTGATTTCAACATCCATACCTTCGGATTTCGCCAATTCGATAATACTTTTTCGTGTGATACCATCCAGAATGCGATCGCTTGTTGGTGCCGTAATCAAAGTATCCTCAATACGAACAAAAATATTCATAGCGCCGGCCTCCTCAATAAACTCATGGGTGTTATCGTCCGTCCATATGACCTGCTGGTATCCTTTTTCGATGGCCAGTTGTGTCGGATAGAACTGTCCGGCATAATTACCACCGGCCTTTGCAAAGCCCACACCCCCATTAGCGGATCGCGAGTAGGTTTGCTCGATAAGCACTTTTACCTTTCCTGAAAAATAGGATCCGGATGGTGCGGTTGCTATGATGAATTTATAGGCGTCCGCAGGAGAGGCATGAAATCCGTTACCCGAGGCAAAAACAAAGGGTCTTATATATAAGGAGCGTCCTTCACCTTTGGGAATCCAATCTTTATCCACCTTCAGCAGGGCTTTCAAGCCTTCCATGAAATAGGTTTCCGGCAGTTCCGGCATCGCCAATCGTTTCGATGAGATGTTCAGGCGTTTAAAATTGTCCAGGGGACGAAATAACCAAACCTGGTCCTCAGCATCCTTATAGGCCTTCATACCTTCGAAGACGGATTGGCCATAATGGAAAATCTTTGCTGAGGGATCAAGAGTAATCGGTTGATAGGGCATCACCTTGGGGGCATGCCATTGGCCCTTATTATAATCGCATACCAACATATGGTCCGAAAAGACCGTACCAAATTTTAAATTATCAAAATCGACCTCATGGATCTTGGTGGTTTTGGCTTTTATCACTTCTATGTCGTTGATTACCGTGCTCATGGTCTCATTATTTATGCACAAATGTAAGTAAAAAGCATATTAAAAAAGGTATATTTACACAAATCGTTTAAAATTTAAAAATGTCCTAAGATGAGATTACTAATCGTTATGTTTATCAGTGCTTTATTGTTAAATTCCTGCAAAAAACAAGACAAAACCCCGGATACGGATACAGTTGTTGCAAAGAAGGACTATGTCTCCTTTGGAAAAGAGATCGCTCCGGACAATGCATCCATCGCAAAATTGATGCTGCCGACCTATAGCACTATGAAAGTTGGCGATACCTTGACCACAAAAATGCTGGGTACCGTAACAGAGGTCTGCCAGGCCAAGGGCTGCTGGATGAAGTTGCAACTCGATGGGGATCATGAGGTCATGGTTCGGTTTAAGGATTATGGTTTTTTTGTTCCTAAAGACATTAAGGATAAACAGGTGATCGTGAACGGATTGGCCTTTATAGAGGAACTTTCTGTTGAAGACCAGCGTCATTATGCCCAAGATGCCGGAAAAAGCGAGGAGGAGCTTGCACAGATTACCCAGCCGAAGCGCACCTATGGGTTTGAGGCTGATGGTGTGCTTCTGAAGCCATAATGTGAAACGAGAAATCATTATAACTGCCGATGGCTCAAGTACCATTCATTTACCTGAATGGAACGAGCATTACCATTCCAAACACGGCGCCATTCAGGAAGCCGCCCATGTTTTCATACAATCAGGCCTCCATCATTGCTGTCAGCTGAAATCCGGGAGAAACGGCCACCTGGCCATCCTCGAAATGGGTTTTGGAACGGGACTCAATGCTTTGATGACGCTTTTCGAAGCAGAGAAACTGAATATTACAGTGGATTATGTGGGTGTAGAGGCCTATCCGGTTACCCCGGATGAGGTGTTTCAATTGAACTATGCCGACAGGACCGATCCAAGCTCTGGTGCGGCTGTTTTTAAGACCCTGCATGAGCTGTCCTGGGAACATGCGCACGAGGTCACTTCACATTTTTCGCTCACCAAAAGGAGGCAGTTTTTTAACGCTGTCGCTGATGAAAATACATTTGATCTCATCTATTTTGATGCCTTCGGCCCGAGAGTACAACCTGAATTATGGACAGTCCCTGTATTTGAAAGGATGTTTAAGGCCTTGAAGTATCAGGGTGTATTGGTCACTTATTCTGCAAAGGGCAGTGTGCGACGGGCCATGCAGCAGGTCGGATTTCTGGTAGAGAAACTTCCCGGTCCGCCGGGAAAACGGGAAATGCTTCGCGCATCGAAGACAAAAGTATAAGACACATCGCACAGGTCTCTTTTCAGGTCTGAAAAACCGAAAACGAGTTACATAATTACACAAACTATCGAACCGGTACCATGCCACTTTTTTGAGTGAGGGAACCCCTAAGCACCATAAGTGTTAAAAGGAATATAAACTTGGTGTATTCCTGTCACGCATTTCGTAATTTTATACCAAAAGACTATGCGAGTTTTAATTACAGGGGCAACGGGGTTGATCGGTCAGGACATTGTACAACGTTGTCATGAAAAGGGTATTGAGGTCCACTACTTAACTACCAGGTCATCTCAAATTCAAACGGACGATATGTATAAAGGATTTCACTGGGATCCGGACAGACAGGAAATAGACAGTCGTTGTTTTGGTGGTGTTGATGCCATAATTCATTTGGCCGGTGCTTCAATTTCAAAACGGTGGACACCGGAGTACAAGAAGGCGATCCTCTCGAGTCGATTGGAAAGCACCAAGCTGCTGATAAATGCCCTAAAGGGTGAGTCCCACACGGTAAAGCAGGTCATCTCTGCGAGTGCCATAGGTATTTATCCCGATTCGCTGGTGCAGTATTATGACGAGGCATTCAGTGATTTTGAGGACAGCTTTTTAAGTCGTGTTGTACAACAATGGGAAAAGGCGGTGGATGGATTCACAAAACTGAATATCAAGGTGTCCAAAGTAAGGATTGGTTTGGTGCTCTCCACCAATGGTGGTGCCCTAACTGAATTGGCCAGGCCCGTAAAATTTGGATTGGGAGCCGCATTTGGATCAGGAAAACAGTGGCAATCCTGGATACACATAAACGATCTGTCCCGACTTTTTATATATGTCCTGGATCATACACTCGCCGGTACCTACAATGCAGTCGCACCGAACCCGGTTACGAATAAAGAATTGGTTAGGGCCATAGCACATACGTTGCGACGCCCCTTGTTCTTACCCAATATTCCGAAATTCTTCATGAAACTGCTATTGGGCGAAATGCATATCCTTTTGTTTGAAAGTCAGCGTGTGAGCTCTAAGAAAATTGAAGATAAAGGTTTCCTTTTCAAGTTCAATTCTATCAAACCTGCTTTAAAGGATTTGTTGAGGTCCTGATGCACGATTCAATCCTCTACACGGTTCTCATCGAAGGCCGATGGTAATAATTTGGGTATAAATTTAACGACCAAAGGCAGTAACAGCGCCCCACCTGGCAATATGAAGATGGCCAGACTCGGAATGGATTTGAAAATGTCCAACAGTTGGTCCTGTACTTTTTTCTGTTCCGCCGAACTGAGTTCGCGCTGGGTAGACTGCGACAATAACACAAGTAGTTCTTTGCTGTCCTTTAATTCCCGGTAGAGTCGCTTACTGTTGCGCGTAATCAGTTTACTCACCATTTTACTGGAATTATCATAAAAACTCTGTACTATATTTTTTGAGCTCAGCAGGGCGATGTCCTCCTTATGTGTGGTATAAAATGAATTTACAAAGCTTATGGATGCCCTGGTTTTTTCAGAGGGTAAGTTAAAATCATTCCCCAGTTTGACAATGAACTGCATTTCATGGGCATCGATCACGCGATCGCTCCAACTGGCCATACAGGACAGATCAAGGATATAGAATTTTTCCAAATCGGTTTTGGTCAATGCCACTGCCTGATTGTAGGTGATTTGCTCCGCATCATGATAGCGCAGGGAGGCTTCAAACAGTCTTATCAAACTCTCGTCATATTGATTTTTAATCGATTTAGCCTCAATGGCATCCAAGACAATGGATTCGATGACATTTTCCAGGCGCCTGATATAATCTATGGAAATAACCCCCTCCTGTAAAAACTTTTTATAGGCCAGGATATCCACAAAAAGCAGGGCATTGATAATGAAGTAATTAAAATGCTTCGTAAGTACATTATGGTCTAGATGAATACGCTTATGAATCACTTTTTCAAGTTGGTCGCTTGATTTTTTAGAGTTTAAAAGCCCTTTGAAAAAGGATGTTTTTAATTCGTTGATGGCTTCATAAAACTGTATAACACTATCTACAAAGGGGACATTGCATGCGGTATTGTGATGTGTGTATAGGAAGGCAAGCAGGAGGTTGACCTTACAGAGCTCATCCTCTGTCAGATCCTTTTTGGCAAAAATGCCCCCAACGATACTCAGGTTGCTTCCAAAAATAAAACCGCAGGCCCTGAGTGCTGCATAGAAGGTTTCTTCATCATCGTTCAAAAACGCGTTATGATGACTCACCTCCTTTAATACCTTGTTTATCCAACCGGTTGCTGACGGGTTCATAATGACTACGGCCTGAATTAATTATTAGGTAAAAATAAAAAAAGCTGCTTTTCAAGGCAGCTAATTTGTACTTGTATTTTAAATATTTTATTCAATAATGCCCGCACAACTTATTCTGGCTCCGGCTGCTCCGGATGGTTGTGATGTTAAATCATCGGCTCCGGCATGAACGATGACCGCTTTCCCCAGGATGTTTTTATTTTCATCATCGCAGCCTATACACCATTCATCTGTCGAAAACTGGATGAGGCCATTACCGTTCTCGTCGGCCGTGAAATTACCGATATCTCCTTTGTGATAACCTGCTTCGTCTCCCCATTTGCCATGAGGCTGCGCTGTTGGATTCCAGTGACCGCCCGTTGATTTCCCGTCGGCTGAAGAGCAGTCGGCGGTTTGGTGCAGATGGATGGCGTGAACGCCGGGTTCAAGATCACTCATGATGGCCGTCATAGTAACCACACCGTCCTCTTCTTTAAAGGTGACCTGACCATTGACCTTACTATCACTCTTTGGTTCCAGGTTTATGGTCAGCTTTTTCACCTCCTTTACGACTGTTTCAAGGCTAACCTCCACTTTGGTTTCTTCAGAATCCACAGGTTCTTTTTTTTCATTCTTGCAGCTCATCATACCAATTAATGCAAGAGTTGCAACTAAAAATCGTGTTTTTTTCATAGGTTTATGTTATGTTTATTCCAAAGTAATGTGTTCAAAACAATTTTGAGGAAAGTTAAGGCAATATTCATCCAATTGCAAATTTGGAAATGACATATGTCATTTTTTTAAAAATAACTAAAGTTTAGTTTTGTTTTATAATTGTTAGGTATGTTAAGTTCATTAGTAAATAAATACAATGTAGCCGGGCCGCGCTATACCAGTTATCCAACGGTACCCTATTGGGACAGTAATACATATTCATTGGACAAATGGAAAAGGTCTTTAATAACAGCTTTCAATGAAAGCAATGCTAAGGAGGGTGTCAGTCTGTACATCCATTTGCCCTTTTGTGAAAGCCTCTGCACCTTTTGTGGCTGTCATAAACGGATCACAAAGCAACACAGTGTGGAATTGCCCTATATTGACGCGGTGTTATCGGAATGGCAATTGTATCTGAAACTGTTCGATGAAACCCCAATTATCAAGGAATTGCATTTGGGTGGAGGTACGCCCACATTTTTCAGTCCGGAACATTTAACGCGACTTATTAAAGGCATTTTACGAGATGCCAGGCTGGCTGATCATTTTGAGTTTAGTTTTGAGGGACACCCCAACAATACCACGGTTGCGCATTTGAAGGCCCTTTATGATCTGGGATTTCGCCGCGTGAGTTATGGGGTCCAGGACTACAACCCTACCATTCAGAAGGCGATTCACAGGATACAATCTTTCGACCAGGTGAAGCAGGCCACTGAGCAGGCCAGGGCAATAGGGTACACTTCGGTAGGCCATGACCTTATTTTTGGATTGCCCCACCAGACCATGGAACATGTAAGAGAAACCATACTCAAAACCAAGGAACTCCTTCCGGACCGACTGGCATTTTACAGTTACGCCCATGTCCCCTGGATAAAGGGTGTTGGGCAGCGTGGATTCAATGAGAGTGATTTACCCTCTCCTGCCTTAAAGCGACAACAATATGAAATGGGTAAACAGTTACTGGCTGAGGTCGGTTATAAGGAAATTGGTATGGATCATTTCGCCCTGGAAACGGATGCATTATACAAATCGATGGTTGCCAAAACATTGCATCGCAACTTTATGGGCTATACAGCCTCTAAGACCCAGGTCATGATTGGTCTGGGCGTGTCTTCAATCAGCGACAGCTGGTATGGGTTTTCGCAGAATGTCAAAGCCATCGAGAACTACTATGCCCTTATAGAACAGGACACCTTACCTGTGTATCGCGGTCATATCCTGAATCAGGAGGATTTGATCATCCGCAGGCATATTCTGAACTTAATGTGCCAGTTCCAGACCTCCTGGAAATCGAGTGATTTGTATTTTGATGAACTTCCCGATGCGCTTATTGACCTGAAGGAGATGGAAAACGACGGACTCATAGAAATTGGCGCCACCGATATTACCATAACAGAAAAGGGGCGACCCTTTGTTCGAAACGTATGTATGGCCTTCGATTTGTTATTGAAACGAAGACAACCTGATACAAAGTTGTTTTCCATGACCATATGACATCATAACGATGTATATTCAGGAATATTCATGAATTTCATCGAATTGTGATTTCGTAAATAGGCAAGTTTTCAGTTAAAGCTTCTTTTTTTAGAGAAATTTTTAGTTTCTTAGATTCAAGCAAACCATTAAATACTAGAACTGATGAAAAAGATAATTGTACCCGTAGATTTTTCCGATCATTCAGAATATGCTATGAAAGCAGCTGCAAAATTGGCGAAAAAGTTCAATGCAGAACTGCTTATTTTACACATGTTGGAGATGTCTGATATTATGTTGACGGCTTCTGATGGCCTTCAGAATGAGAAGGCCCTGTACTTTTTTAAACTGGCGGAACAAAAATTTGAAGCCTTTATCAATAAGGATTATCTGAAGGATATCAATGTCACCGCGATAGTGAAGCATTTTAAGGTCTTCTCTGAGGTCAATGATGTTGCTAAAAAACACCATGCCGATATTATTGTTATGGGATCCCATGGGGCCAGTGGTGTTAAGGAGTTTTTGGTGGGATCGAATACGGAACGGGTGGTGCGTCACTCTGAAATTCCGGTTTTGGTGGTGAAAAAGGATTTGCTGGCTGTAAATTTTGATGTCGTGGTGTATGCCTGTGATTTTCAGGAAGAAAGTATTGCCTCCTTTATTAAAGCCACCAAATTATTTGAAAAAATGAAGGCCAAAATGTATTTGGTGCATGTCAACCTACCGAACGACCGTTTTAAAAGTACGGTAGAGATTGAGCGCATTGTAAACAGTTTTTTAAAGAAAGCAGATGGTGACCTACAGCGATTGGACAGTGTGAATTATGTCAGTGACTATACCGTTGAAGAAGGGATTTTAAATTTCGCCAACAATGTCGGGGCGGACCTCATTGCCATATCAACCCATGGAAAAAAAGGCATTGCCCACTTCTTTGAAGGCAGTATAAGTGAGGATGTAGCCAATCATGCCACCTTACCGGTAATCACCTTTAAAATATAGAGCGCCTCTGCATTGACCATGATTGATCCACTGGTTATTTGAACTTAGCTCTTAGGATTAAAAAGTTCAATTAACCGGATCATCCTGAGGTAGTGATAATACATTGAAAAGCATGGCCTTGGTATTCAGGAAATTGGTTTCCAGGGCAATGGATTTCAGCTTTGAATCAATCAGTTTGGACTCTCTTGTATTGACCAGGAACAGCGAGCTTTCCCCTAAAAAGAATTTGCGTTCTTCTGCCTTTAGCAGGGTATCATAGTCGTTCACAATAGATTTAATGTAACGGTTTTGGGTGCTTAAGGAGGTCAATTCCTGGTCGAGCGCATCAAATTTATTCTTTATTTTCACCTTTGTCGATTCCATTTCGAACCGCGTGTCCTGAATTTTAAGCTTGGCAAGCTTCAAATCCCCGCGTTCCTTCCTTAAGAATAGTGGAATACGAATATTGATGCCGCCCTTATAGGCAGCGGTATTGAAGGTGCTTACAATATCCGGGGTCTGTGATAAAAAATTATACTGCAAGTCTACTGTGGGCAACAAATTATTCACTTTTAGACGTTTTTCAATATTGAGGCTTTGCAGCTTATAATCCAGGGATTGAATTTTAGGATGATCGTTTATGTTAATACTGTCGATAAGGAAGCCTGATATCTGAAGCGCTTCATCAATACTTTGAAGGGTACTGAGATCGGGAATCACCCCATCAGCGATCTCAATAGGTGTATTTTCGTTAAGCCATAAATAATTGGATAGTTCTAAGGACGACTTTGTGAAAGTAATACGCGATTTCTCCAAGCTTAGCGCCCTGTTGTTCAAGGCGATTTTTGCCTCCAGTGTATCGATGGCCGATAGTTCACCCTCCTCGAAACTTTTCTTGATACCCTCAAAACGACGTGAGGTATTGTCTAAAAAATCTTCGAAAAGACGCATTTCATTATACGATCGCAACCAGTTAAAATAGCTGAGTGTGGCCTCGTAAAGTATTTCATTGACCAGCAATTGCCGGTCAGCTTTCGCCTGCTTTACGAATAATTTGGATTGTCTTAATACCGCCATGCGTTCGTTATTGAGCAACCCGCGGGCTACCGATACCGAAACCCCGACACTGTAAAGACCGTCTTCCGGCAGTGATGCCTCCGGGTTTAAGAATACGCCGTCGTTCTCCTCAAAACTACCCTTGAGCTCAATACCATACCATGTGGGTATTTTAAAGGTGGTATTTAATTTATCGTAATAATCAGTGTTCTTAAAGGTCTTTGAATCATAGTCCACTTCTATTTTGGGATCGAAAGCACCCCGTGCCTTCAATAGCTTGGCTTCACTCTCGCTAATGACGAGATTGGCCTGCTTGACAATAGGATGAAAGCGCTTAACGTAACCCAGATATTCCGAAAGGCTTATGATAGTCGGTTCAACCTGTGCCTGGACAGCAGCACCGATTAAAATCAAAACTGAAAGCAGTATATTTTTCATTGTTTAACTTTTAGCATTCGCTTTATCTCCATTTTCCGGTTGGTAATAGTTAGGAGGGAAACTATTCAGTTGACGCCAGAGTTCGAACCATATGGGGACATCTTCCAGGAGCGCAATGGTTCGGGCCCCGGAACCCACTCTGATGGCTTTGGGCCATTCGTGGTCCGTCTCATCGGGAGCGAGCAAAACCCGGTATAAGCCTTTATCACTTATAAAATTCTCAATGGCCACCACTTTTGCACCATAGGTCCCATAACTCAGATTGGGCCATCCACTGAAGACAATGGCCGGCCAGCCGTCAAACTGAATTCGCACTTTTTCACCGATGTGTAAAAGGGGCAGATCGATAGGTCTCACATAAGTCTCCACGGCCAGATCATACTGTTCCGGCATGATGCCGACCAGGGCTTCACCTTCCTTAAACGTAACACCAACACCGCCTGTTAAGGCCTTATTTATGAATCCGTTGATGGGAGCAGTCACATAGAGCAAACTGTTTCGCACCTGGTAATTCGTGTAATCGTTTTGAAGTTTGGTGACTTGCGCTTCCGTATCGAACCTATTGGACTGTGCTGTAAATAAATCACTTTCCGATTTGGATATTTTATCTATGTATTCCTGATTTATCCTGGAAAGCTCTATCTGGGCATTTATGACCTCGTTTTTACTGGCGATAAATTTATTCTCCTGAGATATCAATTTCGCCTGAGCCTCCTGATATTTTACCCGTTTTTCCTCCACATCCTTTACGGCCTTTAAACCTTCACTCTGAAGTGTTGTCACACGATTGAACTGGCGCTCGGCTATGGCCATATTGGTTTTTTGGGCTTCAAAATCAATACTGTCGCTTTTCACCTTTAGTCGCGCCTGCAACAACTTATTTCTGGTTTGTTCCAATTTGAGCTTTTGTTCGTTTTGAAGCGCCAGGATTTGACGCTTCAAGGCTTCTACTTTTTGCTGATAGGCACCTAAAGAGGAAGACTTGGCCTGAATCTGACTGTTGGTGCGTTCAACGAGTTGATTGTCGAAATACTCGCTCTTAATTTCAGAAATTCTCAGAATGGTGTCTCCCTTTTTCACAAAGTCACCTTCCCTGACAAACCACTCTTCAATGCGACCGGGTATTTGCGATTGAATGCTCTGTGGACGCTGGTCGGGGGTTAAGGTGGTGACCAGCCCTTTTCCGGTAATATTTTGTGTCCATGGCAGGAACATGGTAACCAAAGTGATTCCGGCGGCCACGAGAAGGAATTTGTTAAAGTACTTGTAATAGGATTTATCAAGCACATTCTTACCTGATTTGAACTGCCTTAAATCCACTCTTTTATTCAACTGATTATGTGAAATATTTAGCATGACCTAGAATTTTTTTGATTTAATTTTCCCTTTTTCCAACGTAATGACTTTCTCGCATTTATCAATCCAATGTTCGCTGCTGCTCACCACAATAAGTCCCCATGGTCGGTCTTTATGACTCAGGAATTCAATGATCGCATCGGTTTCCTCTCGGTTAAATCGGTCCAACGCATCTTCCAATATGAGTATCTTCGGCTGTTTTAAGATGGCCCTGGCCAGAACTATTTTTTTAGAAACCGTGTGCGACATCTGTTTACCGTCAGGATACAAGATGGTTTGAAGCCCATTGGGGAGTTCTTTAACGAAATCCAGTAGAGCGATGTCCTTTAATACCTGAAATATAGTTTCGTCACTGATATTGGGATTACCAAAGGTCAGATTGTCCTTTACAGTCCCCTCAAAAGGGGTTTCCTCGGTCAGTGACAAGCCCAACTGAGACCGGTAGTGGTTCAGATTGATGCCATGAAGCGACACATTGTTCACGTGAATGCTTCCCAATGTAGGCTGAATGACGCCGGATATTAATCGCAGTAAAGTGGATTTCCCGGACCCGCTTTCGCCTTTAATTAAAACCCTGCTACTGGTATTAATATCGAGCGTAATGTCCTGTAAAATGGGTTTTTCCCGATCCTTTACCTGGTAAGACACATGATCGAGGGTAATGTCAAAACCATTTTTAAACATAGGGATTTCACCTTTAAGGTTCTCCAGGTCCTTATCCACAATCTGACCTAATTTCTCAATGGAGGTAAGGACATCGTAAAAGGATTCCAATCCGAGGATTAGTTTTTCTACCGAGGCAATGACCAGTATGATGATGATTTCAGCCGCGACAAACTGACCGATGTTCATCTCCTGGTTTAACACCAATGCCCCTCCGATGAGCAATAAACTGGCGGTTACAACCACTTTGAAGCTGATCATCTGTATGAATTGTATCACCAATATTTTAAAATGGCTTTCTCTCGCATTGAGATAGTCGGATACCAGGGCATCGTTTTTAGTGATGGCCAGGTTCGTATTCCCTGAGAGTTTAAAACTCACAATGGTTCGTGCTATTTCCTGGATCCAATGTGCAACGCGGTATTTGTGCTTCGATTCCTGCAAGCTCGTTTTCAGACCTTTTTCGGCCGTGTATTTAAATACGATAACGATAAGTAATAGCAGTAGGAGTCCGAAAATGATAAAGAAGGGATGATAAAAAGATAGCAGGATCAAGGCAAACAGGATCTGTAATATGGCCGTTGGCACATCGATTAAGATTTTTGAAAGCCCCTTTTGTATGGTTAAGGTGTCAAAAAAGCGATTGGCGAGCTCCGGCGGATAAAAATTTCGCAATTCGGTCATTTTAATTTTTGGAAATCGGTAGCTCAATTCGAAGGAGGAGCGCAGAAAAATACGCTGTTGAATGGTTTCAATAATGCGAAGTTGCATGAGTTGAAGCCCACCGTTAAAGGCAACCCCCAGGGTTACTAAGATGACCAATATGATCCATGATGTTGAAATCTGGGCCCCTTGGATCAGGTTGATAATAGCCTGTATTCCTAAAGGCAGCGATAAGGCTACAATTCCGGAAAAGATGGCGTAATAGAATATTTGTAAAATATCCTTTCTCTCCAATTGCAATAATCCTAAAAAGCGTTTCCAGGGTGACAAAGTTGGTTTTTCCATAATTAAGATGTGATGGTGTTTAATACTAAGTTCATTAAAAAGTCGGTAGGTGTAACAGTGTTTCCACAATCGGTAATGGAAACAAAATGGTCCTTGAGAAAATGCTGGTGCAAACTGGCCTCAATAATGGTACTGGCCAGACTGGAGGGATAGGGGTATTCTGGATTTACCTCTAAGATCATATCCCTTAAACGATGAATAATTCGCTTGTACACCACGAAATACCCCTCTTGATTTTCATTGTCCACCTCTTTGGTAAGAAATGATTTTGAATTTTCGTTTACGATAATCCTATGCAGGATGACCTCATCGATATGCGAGAAACTCGTATCTTCCTTTACACTGCGGGTTACTATTCGAATGGCATTACGTAACTTTTCAGCTGATGTTAAATTATGCGTCTCTATTACCAATTGGTATTCGATCCAGGACCAGTACCAGGAGGTGATGTATAACAGCAGCATATGCTTACTTTCAAAATAGCGATATATGGAACTTTCATTGGAATCGATGCGGTCGCCCAACTTCTTGAAGGTAAACCCTTCAAAGCCAATTTCATCTATAAGAATGATGCTGTGTTTAACCATGCGTTTGCCTAATTCGGATGATTCAGGATCTTTGACATAGATTTTTTCAGGGACAGAAATCTTAATATTTGATAGTAATCTTTCCATTATTAAATAATTTGCACGCAAATATAATAGTAATACTATTAAAATTAAAATAGAGTTGATGAAATTAAGGCAATTTTAACATTTAATGTATTAAAGGAAAGTGGGGAGTGGATTAATTACTGCCTGTTAATGGCAATTCATCGTGTTGGATACCAGGTCATTAACCGGGGCAGGAGAGAGGTAGGGGATGCCCAGACCCAATCCCCGTAAGATAAATAAGAGGCCAATGATGACGATAAAAACGGGAACCAAACGTTGAATTTTTTGTCTGACATGTCCTTTTAAGATGTGACTAAAGTATATAGCCGTAGTCATTAGAGGGATGGTACCCAGGCCAAATACGGCCATATAGAGCCCGCCTTCAAGTGCATGTCCTGAAGCAATGGCAGCGATAACGGCCATATAGACCAAACCACAGGGCAGGAATCCATTTAAGAATCCGATGGTTAAAAAGGTATCGGTAGTCTTCTTTTTTAAGGCCATACCCAGACGTGATTTGATTTTGGAGATGATGCGGTACACGGGTTTTGAAAGGGCACTGGTATTAAGGTACTTTTTTGGAATCGCCACAACTAGAATCATGATGATACCGATAAGGATTGACAGTTGCTGTTGATACCCAAACAGATATAGACTCTTGCCAATCATACCGAAGGCAAGACCTAACATACTGTAGGCGATGATCCTGCCACTGTGATACACGGAGATCTGGACCATTCGCCTGAACCTGTTGGATCGATCCACGGGCAGGACGAATGCGATGGGACCACACATGCCGACACAATGAAAACTGCCTAATAAACCCAATATGAATGCAGAGGCTAACACATTAATAATTTATGGATGCTTTATATAAATAAGATTTTCCGTTATATTGCCAATCGATTTTAATGTTCCAACGACCATCTACCAAACGATTGTCAGGTATGAGCAAATATGGATTAGACAATGAAATTGGAGTTTCAAAGTCAAGTTGTTTGTTAGATGGTCTGTATAGGAACACTTTACCGGTTATCTCTTTATAGTCTAAATCTTTTGGGAAATTTATTTTGAGTCCGTCAACTGTCTTGACGTAATTCACATTTTCAATCAGGTCCTTCGCATTGTTCAGCTTGTCGATGTCATTCTGGTAACTCAATTCTTCAGCGTAATAATCCTCTGTAACCAGGTCATGATCATATTTATCATTGACATTCATGGTAATGATAAAATACATGATAAAACCAATAAAAGCTATAAATGCCAGTACAATACCTGTTCCCCAATTTATTTTCATATCACTTATTCCTGCTTGATCAGGAATCTCCTTTTTTAGTTACTATTTTATTATTTGTCTTCTTTTCTTTTCCAATTTAGTTGAAGTTCCTCGGCCCTAAGAAATTTGCCGTTGTTGTTTCTATTAATTCTTCACCCTTGTAAACGCCTATTTTAATCTTATTCCGGTCTCCGGACAATAAGGCATTATTAATCTCGATGAACAAGGTGCCCTCCGCAATGCCCTGACCGGGAACCACAAAGCTTTCACTTGTAGCAACCAATTTAAGATGGCCTTTATGCGACATCAATTTTAATCGCACATTTTCTATATCCCGGGTTGTTTTGTTGACCAGTTTATAGGTAAACACGTTGCTTATGACGTTGTCCTCTTTATGTTCATACAATTGTCCGGGCAATCTTAAAACGTTGGCCTCAACATCATTTCTTAAAAATAGCATTCCCGTAAGCAAACCCATTAAAATAAATAATACGGCCATGTAGCCCTTCATTCTCGCAGTGAGCTTAAAGGGTACCTTTTTCTCTATTTCCTCCTCGCTGGCATAGCGTATAAGGCCTTTGGGAAGATTAATGCTTTCCATGATATGATCGCATTCATCAATACAGGCCGTACAGTTTACACATTCCAACTGGGTACCGTTTCGAATATCGATCCCCGTGGGGCATACATGCACACATTGCAGGCAATCGATGCAATCGCCATGACCCAGGGCTTCTCTATCCTCATTTTTTCTGAAACTTTTTCTGCCGTTAGTCCCTTCACCGCGTTTGTGGTCGTAGGCCACTACCACGGATTTTGTATCCAATAATACGCCCTGGAGCCGACCATAGGGACAGGCTATGATACATACCTGTTCCCTGAACCAGGCGAAAACAAAATAAAAAACGGCCGTAAAAATAATCAGAGGAAATAGCGTGTTCAGGTGTTCTAATGGTCCATCGGTGATATAACCCACTAATTTGTCACTGCCGATAAGATAGGCCAAAAATACATTGGCAATGAGAAATGAGATCACCAAGAAAATAGTCCATTTCAATACCCGTTTTCGAATCTTCTCGGCATCCCATGGTTGCCTGTCCAGTTTACGTTGTTTGTTCCGATCACCATCGATCCAATATTCGATCCGTCTGAAGACCATTTCCATAAAAATGGTTTGGGGACAGATCCAGCCACAAAAAATACGACCGAATGCCACCGTAAACAGGGTAATAAACACCACACCAATGATCATGGAAACGACAAACAGGTGAAAATCCTGTGGCCAAAATGGAAATCCGAAAATATTGAACCGCCGTTCCAAAACGTTGAATAGCAGGAACTGATTGCCATTGATTTTAATAAATGGTGACAGGAAAAGAAAGGCCAGTAAAACGTAGCTTACCAATTTTCGCTTGTCGTAATACCTTCCACTCGGTTTTTTTGGAAAGATCCAAGCCCGTTTCCCTTCCTCGGTAATCGTACCAATGGAGTCTCTGAAATTTTCGTGCTCTGAGGTGTCCACTACGTTCTTTTTACAAACCTGCAGATGGCTCTATTTTAATCCCTGCAGTTCTGGTTAAGGAAAAATTTAATTCTCCGGGGTTTCATTTTCCACCGGTTCTTCAACCCATAGTTCGCCTTCCGGGTCTTTAGGATTGGCTGGTGTGGTTCCCTGGAACGTGAGTACATAACTGGAGACCTGAGCTATTTCCAAAGGTTTTAATTGCTGCTTCCAGGCAATCATACCCTTACCGGAACGTCCGCCTTCGGAGACTGTTTGGAAGATACTTTTAATATCGCCGCCTAAGATCCAATACTGGTCCGTTAAATTTGGACCAATACCACCACCACCATCAGCCATGTGACAGGCCACACAATTGGTTTGAAAAATGGATTTACCGGCATTCAGATCGGAGGCTTCGGTAAGTACTTCAACTGTATTGACATCTACTAGGTCCTTAGCAGTTTTCTTATACTCCTCGATGGCCATTCGTGCCTCTGCCAATTCGGTTTCCAACTCATCGAACTGTCCGGCACCATCGAACACATGAAATCTAAGCAAGTAAATCCCGGCAAAAATAATGGTAGCATAAAACCCATATAACCACCACGGTGGTAGACTGTTGTCCAATTCCTTGATGCCATCGTAATTGTGGTCCAGAATGATCTCGCCTTCTTCTTCAATAGGTCTTGAACCGACAAGTTTCTTGAATATGCGCGTTAACCAGGTAAACTGATAGGATTGCTCCTTTTCGGCGAGGAAACGCGCCTTGGCCTCTGCATCGAGCTTGTGAAGCATGACATTTTCCAGGGCATTGATAATGGCTTCAATGGCGATTAATATTATAAGCACCAACAGCAGGAACAGAAGGACACTGGGGTATTCGATAAATGCTGGTTTTTCTCCTGAATCTATAAAGTATTCAACAGCACCAAAAATGATGAAGAATATAACGGGTACCCGTACCCAAGATGGAATTAAATGTCTCATAATATATCGTCGTTTTTATTGTCTAATGGTAAGTTACTTACTTTCTTTATGTAGTCTTTTTTTGCCGTTATGACCCACCAAAATAGTGCTACGAAAAAGATAAAAAAGATGAGCAGGGAAATGATGGGATAGATTTCGATATCCGCAATACTCTCCATGTGGTTTTTTATGAATTTTAACATAATACTAGTTTTGAGCGGTTTCTACTTTAATATCGGTTCCCAGGCGTTGCAAATAGGCTATGAGTGCGACGATTTCCCTGTTCTTCATTTCAACAAAGGGTTCGCCATTTTCAGCTGCATAGGTTTTATTCGCTTCATAGTTTTTGGCAAAATCAGGATCGCTGTATAGGTTTTGCTCTATTGCGGCACCCTGCTCGAGCATACTCTGTTGGGCATTGGCGATATCTTCTTCGGTGTAAGGAACACCCAAGGCCACCATGGTTCTCATTTTCGCCTCTGTTTGCGATTTGTCAAGGGTACTCGATGGTCCCGTTATTAACCACGGATATCGCGGCATAATAGATCCCGATGAGGTACTCTGAGGATCGTACATATGGTTGAAGTGCCAATTGTCGGAATACTTTCCTCCGAGTCTGTGCAAATCCGGTCCTGTACGCTTACTACCCCAAAGGAAAGGATGGTCGTACACATATTCGCCCGCTTTTGAATATTCGCCATAACGTTCGACCTCACTCCTAAAGGGGCGTATCATTTGCGAATGACATCCAACACAACCTTCACGAATATAAATATCTCGACCTTCCAATTCGAGAGGGGTGTAGGGTTTCACACTGGCAATGGTAGGAATGTTCGATTTTACCATGATCGTAGGTACAATCTGGATGATACCACCAATTAAGATGGCCACCGTTGCCAAAAGGGTCAACTGTACTGGTCTTCTTTCTATCCAGGTATGCCAGCCTTCGTTAGCGGTTCGCTTGCTGGTGACCCGTTCTAAGGCTGGAGCTTCAGCTAGTTCGTCCTCTACCTTACTGCCATTTTTAATCGTGGCAAATACATTGTAAACCAAAATGAGTAAACCGACAATATACAGGGTTCCGCCAATCGCACGCATCCAGTACATCGGTATAATTTCAGTTACGGTTTCGAGGAAGTTCCCATAAACCAATGTGCCATCCGGGTTGAATTGTTTCCACATACTGGCTTGAGTAAATCCGGCCACATACATCGGTAGGGCATAAATAATGATACCAAGCGTTCCCAACCAAAAATGGAGATTGGCCAGTCCCGTAGAGAATAATTTTGTTTTAAATAAACGCGGCACCAGATAATAAATGATTCCAAAAGCCATAAATCCATTCCAGGCCAAGGCACCCACGTGAACATGTGCGATAATCCAATCGGTAAAATGTGCAATGGCATTGACATTCTTTAAGGACAGGGTAGGACCTTCAAAAGTGGCCATACCATATCCTGTAATGGCGACCACCATAAATTTGAGAACAGGATCTATTCGGACCTTGTCCCAGGCACCTCTCAGAGTGAGCAGACCGTTGATCATACCTCCCCAGGAAGGCATTAATAGCATCACGGAAAACACCACACCTAAGTTCTGTGCCCATTCCGGTAACGCAGTATATAATAAATGATGTGGTCCGGCCCAAATGTAAATGAATATCAAGGACCAAAAGTGTACGATCGACAGTCTGTAGGAGTAGACCGGACGATTTGCTGCTTTCGGAACAAAGTAATACATGATGCCTAAAAATGGCGTTGTCAGAAAGAAGGCTACGGCATTGTGTCCGTACCACCACTGCACTAAGGCATCCTGCACACCCGCATAAACCGAATAACTTTTCAATGCACTTACCGGAAGTTCGAAACTATTGAAGATGTGAAGTACGGCTACGGTAACAAAGGTGGCAATATAAAACCATATGGCCACATATAAATGGCGCTGACGACGTTTTAAGATGGTCCAAATCATATTAACACCAAACACCACCCAAATCAGTGCAATAGCAATATCTATGGGCCATTCCAATTCCGCATATTCTTTAGACGTCGTAATGCCTAAAGGCAATGTGATGGCCGCTGCCACAATGATGAGCTGCCAACCCCAAAAATTGATATTACTTAAGAGATCACTCGCCATACGGGCTTTAAGTAAACGTTGCAGGGAGTAATAAATACCCGCAAACATGGCATTACCAACAAAAGCGAAAATTACGGCATTGGTATGCAATGGTCTTAACCGACCAAAGCTCAACCAGGATATGCCATCCGTAAGATTTGGAAAAAGGAACATAAAGGCAAGTAGTAATCCAACTAACATACCTACAACTCCAAACACAATTGTGGCGTAAATGAACTTGGTAACGATTTTATTATCGTAATGAAATTGCTGCATTTCCATAATTAATTAGTTATTTGATTTTTAGTGGTCTTATGTAATCGCTCAAAAAGCAGTCTGTTGTTCGAGAAATGAATAAGCGATGGCATAAGGTGCTGATTATTTATTTTTGGTTAGTACTGATTTATCCTTTTTTTCTTTAACGAGTTCGTCCTCAAACAGCATTCTAACAGAAGGGGTATAGCTGTCATCATATTGTCCATTTCTAACTGCAATGATGAAGGCAACAAAAAAGACCACAGCTACAGCAATGCTAATAGCTAATAACATATATATAACACTCATACCTGTTTGAAGTTACGGTTCAAAATTAATTTTATACCAATTGCCAAAATATGACATTTATCATGTTTATCCTCTAATTTAATTTTCTGCCTGAAATGTTGGTCGCTATCGTGGTAAACACGACAATGCTGATGGAACTTAAAGGCATAAGAATGGCGGCTACGATGGGTGCTAATTGCCCGGTAACAGCAAAATACAATCCAATAATATTATAAAAAAAGGACAATACAAAACTCCATTTTATAATGGTAATGGACTGTCTGGACAGGGTCAAGAACTTGAATAATTTGTTGAAATTCGACGCATCCAATATGGCATCACAGGCCGGCGAAAACACATTGACATTTTCGGAAATGGCGATTCCAACATCACTCTGAGCCAATGCTCCGGCATCGTTTAAACCATCACCAAGCATTGCAATTTTTGCACCTTCCTTCTGATGATAGGCGATGTACTCCAGTTTATCATCAGGTTTCTGGTTAAACAGCAATTTTGTTTTAGTAGGCAATAATTTGGTGAGATTCTCGCGTTCGCCTTCAGTATCACCCGAAAGGATGACCAGATCATAATGCTTTTTAAGTCGATTGAACAATTTTGAAAGTCCGGACCTGTATTTGTTATAAAAGGTGAATTTTCCTTTATAACGGTCATTCGAGGACACATAAACTACGGTGTTCATGGCAGTTGCCTTATCGGTATGCCCCACAAAAGGCGCTGAACCAATTTTAATGTTTTCCTGACCTGAAGAGGCCTCAATACCCTGACCAATGTGTTCTTCAAAATAATCCAGGGAGACGATGTCGTTTGATTTTAGAATGTCATACAGGGATCGACTTAAGGGATGGTTGGAACCGCGTAAGGTACTTCTCAATAAAACAGCTTCGCTCTCGGAGAGTTGAGATCCCTCGTAGGTGATCTGAGCTTCATTATTTGATGTGATCGTACCTGTTTTGTCGAAAATTAGCGTATTGATTTTTGCCAGCTGTTCAATAACCAAGGTATTCTTCAAATAAAATTTGTGCTTTCCAAATAGCCTTAACACATTGCCCAAAGTGAATGGTGCGGCAAGGGCTATCGCACAAGGGCAGGCAATGATCAGGACCGAAGTAAATACATTTAAGGCCTTGGAGCTATCGGTGTATAGCCAATAGAGCGTTGCAAATAAGGCAATGCATAAAATAGTGATTGTAAAGCCTTTGCTTATGCGATTCGTAATATTTGTAAAAGACAGGCCTTTGTCTTTTTTAAATACATCCTTACTCCATAACTGGGTGAGGTAACTCTGTTCCACCGACTTTAGGGCATCCACTTCTATACTGCCCTCCAATTGCCGTCCTCCGGCATATAACTTATCTCCTAATTGTTTTGAAACGGCCTTTGACTCTCCGGTTACAAAACTGTAATCAATTCTAGCACGACCTTTGACCAGCCGACAATCAACCGGGATGAGTTCCTCATTTCTAATCAGCAGGCGATCTCCCTTTCGAATGTCATAGACCTGAATGGATGCTTCGTTCTGATCAGAGGTGATTTTGGTAATACCGATTGGGAAATAGGATTTGTAATCGCGTTCGAAAGATAAAAAGCTGTACGTTTTTTGCTGAAAAAATTTACCCAAGAGTAAAAAGAAGACCAGGCCGGTTAAACTGTCAAAAAAGCCTGAGCCTAAATCGAAGGCAATCTCAAAAGCACTTCGAACAAATAATACGGTAATGCCCAAAGCAATAGGAACATCAATATTTAAAAGCTTCGATCGTAAGCCTTTAAAAGCCGATATAAAATAATCCTGGGCGGCATAGACAACTACCGGAATGGAATAGGCAAACATGAGCCATCGAAAGAGATGCTTGTATTGTTCCAACCAGAATTCCTTTACCTGAAAATACTCCGGAAATGATAAAAACATGACATTCCCGAAGGCGAAACCCGAGACACCGAGTTTATAAATCAGGGAGCGATCGAATCGTGTTTTTCCAACAGCATAATCGTCAAGACTGATATAAGGCTCGTAACCAATTTTACTCAGTAAGGTCACTAATTCTTTCAAAGAAATACCCTTTGCCTCATAGGTTATTCTAACGGTTTTTTTACCAAAATTGACCATAGAGCTCCGTATTCCAGAGTGTAGTCTGTTTAAGTTTTCCAGAATCCAGATGCAGGAGCTGCAATGTATATGAGGAATAAAAAGTGAAACGATTTGAATACCTTCGTCATTGAATTCCAATAACTGGTCTACAATTTTAGCATTCTCGAGAAAGTTAAATTTCCCCTCAACGGATTTGGGAGTAGCACCCGGAGCCTCCTGCAAATCGTAATAACAGGTAAGATCGTTGGTGTAAAAAATTTCGTAAACTGTTTTGCAACCCGTGCAGCAAAACAACTTGTCATCATATGTAATACCGGAATTGTAGGCGTCCAACCCACAGTGGAAACAGGTTTTGTCTTCCATAAATATTTGCTCAATTTATACCTGCGGCAAAGGTTTTAAGATAGGAAATATTTTAATATGATATATGTCATGTTTTGTTTATTTTTGCATGACCCTAAAGAAAAAGGAATGAGTAAATGTGAGCAATGTATTATAAAACAGTTCAATTCTCTCAAGGCATTGACTAATGATGAACTGGTTCGAATTTCGAAATGCAAAACCTCAAGAACGATTAGAAAAGGTGAAATTCTCTTTGAAGAAGGCGAGAATATAAATGGTGTTTATTGTGTAAAGGACGGCATTTGCAAGCTTTCAAAATTAAGTGAAAACGGTAAGGACCAAATTGTAAAGATGGTTGTAAAAGGGCAGTTGATTGGTCAGCGTTCCCTGGTCACTGAGGAGAGCTCAAATTTACAGGCCACCGCTCTAAACGATATGGAGGTTTGTTTTATTCCGAAAAGTGAAATCATGGCTGATCTTCAAAAGAACTCCTCTTTTTCTTTTGAAGTCTTAAAGGAAATGGCTCACGATCTGAAGGAAGCCGATGATGTCATTGTCAATATGGCGCAAAAGTCTGTGCGACAACGTTTGGCTGAAACCCTGGTCTATATACATGATTCCTTTGGTGTAAACCCTGACGGTACCTTAAGCGTTATTTTATCGCGTGAGGATTTTGCCAATATCGTAGGTACTGCAACGGAATCGGCCATTCGCGTTTTATCCCAATTCAAGAAAGAAGGCTTAATTTCTACTACCGGGAAATACATTAAGATTGAAAACTTAAATGGTTTGGGTCGGGTCGAGTAAGGTCTCCTAATAAGGCCATAAACAAATCTAATCAGGCGCTTTGTTTTTTTTCATCAAAATACCTTATTTTTAGAGTGCCATGATGAGAAAAGATTCAAAACAAAGGGGCTTTGTCTTTAAGTCCTACAATGCACCAAGTCAAACGCCGTTCGAAACGCTCTTTGAAATTTTCAAGGAGTTGATCACCTATACTTCAGGCGACTTCGATGAAGCCATAGAATGGTTGCGGGAACTGGATAAAGAATACCAGATCACTACGGACGAATACACTATTGAGGATTTTATCGAGGATTTAAAGCAAAAAGGATTTCTAAAGGAAGAGATTGATCCGGATGGTAACGGAGCCTTGTCTATAACGGCTAAGACGGAACGCGCGATAAGGCAGCAGGCCCTGGATCAGATATTCGGACAAATAAAACGCAGTGGTCAGGGCAATCACAGAAGTAAAAGTCCGGGCCTTGGTGATGAGCATACCGGTGATTTCAGAAGTTATCAATTCGGTGATGCCCTGGATAAGGTTTCGATTACAGAGAGTTTGAAGAATGCACAGATAAATCACGGAATTTCCAATTTTACTCTGGATGAAAATGATTTGGTTGTCGAGGAAACACTGCATAAATCGCAGATGAGTACGGTATTGATGATCGATATCAGTCACAGTATGATTTTGTATGGAGAGGACCGTATTACACCCGCGAAGAAAGTAGCCATGGCCCTGGCGGAATTAATCACCACGCGTTATCCCAAGGACACCCTGGATATTTTGGTTTTCGGTAATGATGCCTGGCCGATAGCCATTAAGGATTTACCCTATTTAAAGGTCGGACCCTATCACACAAATACAGTGGCGGGATTGGAGCTTGCCATGGACCTGTTAAGACGAAAGCGAAATACGAACAAGCAGATTTTCATGATAACCGATGGCAAACCAAGTTGCTTAAAATTACCCAATGGGGAATACTTTAAAGATAGTTTTGGCCTGAACCCGACCATTACCAATACCTGCTACATGATGGCACAACAGGCCAGGCGCCTGCATATACCGATTACCACATTTATGATTGCCAAAGATGACTACCTGATGCAGTTTGTCAGGGAGTTTACCCATGCCAATCAGGGAAAGGCCTTTTATACCGGTTTGAAAGGTCTGGGCGAAATGATTTTTGAGGATTATGAAACGAATAGAAAAAAAAGAATTAGAGGATAGCATGGAAATTAAAGATATTAAAACGTTTGGAGCCTTAAAAAAGGCAGGCATAAAAAGCAAGTCAATTAAAGACGAGTTAAGAGACAATTTAATTCAAAAAATAAAACAAAAAGCCACGACCTTCGAAGGCGTATACGGTTATGAAGACACGGTAATTCCCGAGTTGGAACGTGCCATATTATCGCGTCATAACATTAATCTGTTAGGGTTACGCGGACAAGCCAAAACACGGCTGGCGCGGTTAATGGTTAACTTGCTGGATGACTATATTCCTGTTGTGGAAGGTTCTGAAATCAATGACGATCCGTATCGTCCCATTTCGCGATACGCTAAGGAATTAATTAAAGAAAAAGGAGATGAAACACCCATTAGCTGGCTCCATAAGAGCGAACGCTTTGCTGAAAAATTGGCGACACCGGATGTTACGGTAGCCGATATCATCGGGGATGTCGATCCGATAAAGGCAGCCCACCTCAAATTGAGCTATGCTGACGATCGTGTGATTCACTATGGGATGATTCCAAGAGCGAATCGGTGTATTTTCGTGATCAATGAATTACCTGATTTGCAGGCGCGAATTCAGGTGGCCTTATTTAATATTTTACAGGAAGGGGATATTCAAATCAGGGGGTTCAAACTAAGGTTACCCCTGGACATTCAGTTTGTATTTACAGCCAATCCGGAAGATTACACCAACAGAGGAAGTATCGTTACACCACTTAAGGACAGGGTAGGCTCCCAAATTTTGACCCATTATCCCGAGGATATCGATACGGCAAGACAAATCACCCAACAAGAGGCCAAATTAGTCGAATCTCAAAAGAAAATGGTCATTGTTCCTGATTTAGCTAGGGACTTGTTAGAGCAAATCGTGTTTGAAGCGCGAAAGAACGACTACATCGATGTTAAAAGTGGTGTGAGTGCTCGGCTGAGCATTACCGCCCTTGAAAATTTACTGAGCACCGCAGAACGCAGGGCTTTGTTATCGGGTGATAAGATTACGACGGTCCGTTTAGGTGATTTTATTGGTATTATTCCCTCGATCACCGGGAAGGTGGAACTCGTTTATGAAGGGGAACAGGAAGGCGCCGTTGCCGTGGCCTACAATTTGATAGGTGAAGCGGTTAAGAGCTTGTTTGTTCAGTATTTTCCAAAAGTTGAAAAACTGCAGAAACAAAACGAGGAAGGGCCCTATGACGATGTGGTCTCCTGGTTCTTTAATCAAAAGGAAGGATTCGAATTGTTGGACGATGTCAGAGATAAGCAGTATAAAAGTGTATTAGAAGCCATTTCACCGTTAGATGATTTGCTCGGTGCCTATCAACCAAATCTAAGCCAACAGGACACCTATTTTGTCAAAGAGTTTGTATTATGGGCTTTGGTGGAATTTAAGTTGCTTAGCAAGTACAGGATTTCGAAGGGGCTTCAATTTAAGGATCCCTATGGGAGTTTTATTAGTGGGATATAAATTAAACCATTGAATTTGATGCAGCGATTTCAATAAAAACACCTGTCCATCATACGTGATTTCAACTAAAATTCACATAAAAGCCGATTACGAAATTTATAAATTCCAATTACAAATATTTGCATATTCTTAATGTAATTCAATCAATTTACAACATTAAGAATTGCATTTATAATTCAGCTGCATTTTTTGGTTATATAAGCTCAAAGCCTTATTTTACTGCAATATGTTACTTTTATTAAAAGTAAATTTCTAAAAGCAAAACAATATATGAGTAAAATAGAAGCAGGTAATTCACCAGAAATTGAACTTCTTTCCTTTGATATAGATAATACCTTAATTGATTTTCATACCCACAAAAGTAATTTCCCCAAAATATGGGATGCATTTGGACCCAACAATAATGTTATTCTTACCTATAACACCGGACGTCTCATTGATGACGTACTCAATTTGATTAATACCAGGATTTTGCCCGAACCACATTATATTATATCCGGTGTGGGAACACATATCTATGACTATGAGAAAAAGGAGGTCGTCAAAGAGTTCAATGATATTCTGGATGACGGATGGGATTTGGAAACGGTCGAGGAGATCGTTCAAAATATAGATCACCCCATCAGTGAACAGCCGACAAAATTTCAACATGCCTACAAGCGCAGTTATTTTTTTCATAATGCCTCTTTAGATCTTATAGATAGCATTGAAAAAGAATTTATTAATGCGGGTATGCATATCAATGTGGTGTATTCCGGAGAACAGTATTTGGACATCCTGCCAAAATGGGCCAATAAAGGCAATGCCCTACAATGGCTGTTACGAAGATTGCGTATACATCCTTCGAAAACCCTGGTTGCAGGCGATAGTGGAAATGATTCAGCGATGTTCGATTTAGAAAATGTGAAAGGCATCGTGGTGGCCAATGCGCATGAAGAATTATATAAGTATACCAAATACCGACAGATTTATCACGCCGAAGGAATTCATGGTGACGGGGTAATAGAAGGTTTGGTCTATTATGGTATTTTGCCGGAGGAGGCCATTGTAGAGAATAATGTAGACCATAAGGAAGACTTCTTCATCAAGCAGGAGTTAAGTAACATAGCAGAGGAAGATGAAGACGAAAAAATTGCTTTGATTAAGTTAGGGTACAAAAAAGCAATTGAAGTACTCAAGAAGAATATTACACCCCTGGGCTTTTCGGCCTGTTCAATAAAGGATAACATTCCCAGTGGCACCGACGAAAACTATCACAGTGTATGGGCAAGGGATGGGGCCATTACGGTTTTGGGATCATTACCATTGGTTCATGACGAGGACATACATGAATGTCAGCGACAAACCTTACACACTTTATTGGAACATATTTCTGCCAATGGACAGATTCCTTCAAACGTCAGAATCAAGGATAATATTCCGGATTATTCAGGTGTGGGAGGTATATGCTCCATAGATAGCGGTATTTGGGTGGTGATCGCATTTTATGAATATATTAATGTGACCAAGGATATCAAGTTTCTGAGGAAATACATTTCGGATCTCAAGGAAACCATGCGATGGCTTGGCGCACATGACAGTAATAATGATGCCTTATTGGAAATTCCGGAAGCCGGGGATTGGACCGATTTGTTTGGTAGGAGTTACAATATTCTCTATGATGAAATATTGTGGTATAGGGCCAATGTATGTTTTGGCAGGATGTTGGAGATGCTCGGAGATTACGAACAGGCCGGGGAGTATATCAGGTGGTCCCAGGTCATAAAAAAGGAGATTTTACAAAATTTCTGGCCATCGACACAGCAAAAAATGTTTCAATCGGTCTCTTTTGCGGAGAAGCAGTTCACACTTGGGGATACGACCTATTTGATTGCTCAGACCACACCATTTGATTTTAGTTGGAGATGTGACGTTCTGGGAAATATTCTGGCTTTTATTTTCGGGACTGTAGATTCGGAAAAGGCACATCAGACCTTTAGATTCATGTTGGGTGCGGGAGTTAATGATCCTTATCCAGTGGCTAATGTATATCCTGTAGTCACTCCCGGTGATCCGGATTGGCGACCCTACTACACGGTCAATTTGCTTAATTTACCTAATCATTATCACAATGGTGGGATATGGCCTTTTGTGGGCGGTTTTTGGGTAAAGTTTGTCTATAAATTAGGATTGAAAGAAGTAGCTGTTTCAGAGCTTCATAAATTGGCATTACTCAATAAAGAGGGAATAAGCGAAGAATGGGAATTTAATGAATGGGCGCATGGCACAACAGGAAGACCTATGGGTAAGGCTTATCAGGCCTGGTCGGCGGCTCAATATATTTCCGCTTGCCATAAATTGAAAATAATTAAATAACTAAAATTTTTAAACTATGAAATCGATATTAATGATCTCTCTACATGGCTATGTAGGTGCAAACCCGGAATTAGGAAAGCCCGATACGGGTGGTCAGGTAGTTTATGTTTTAGAATTGGCTGAGCGTTTCAGCAGATTGGGTAAAAAAGTGGATTTGGTAACCCGTCAATTTGAGGATCAACCTGAATATGATGTCGTTGATGAGAATTATCGGGTTTGGCGTATTCCTTTTGGAGGTAAAAAGTTTATCCGTAAAGAGGATATGCATGATCATTTAAAGAAGTTTGTTACCAATTGTCTGGCTGCCATTAAAAAAGATGGGAAGAAATACGATGTCGTCTATTCCCACTACTGGGATGCCGGATGGGCAGGTCAGAAAATAGCTGAAGAATTAGGTATATCTCATGTCCATACCCCGCATTCGGTAGGTTGGTGGAAACAGCATACCATGGGCAGCGATATGGATGAAAAGGACATGGAGCGAAAATACCGATTTAAAGAGCGTATCCGTAAAGAGTATTTTGTTTACCAGATGTGTAATCATATTATTGCCACCACATTACCTCAGGTAGACCTGCTTACCAAACAATACGATGTGCTTCCCAAGAATTGCACTATGATACCACCTGGAATAGATGAAAACAGATTTTATCCGGTGCCTTCAAAGGAAACGGACAAAATCCGTGCGAAATACGATATTCATCCCAGTGATATTTTAGCTTTGGGCAGAATGGCCCATAATAAAGGCTATGATCTTCTCATACAAGCCTTACCTACGGTTTTGGAATTATGTCCGGAAGCACGCCTGGTCGCAGCAATTGGAAGTGACAAATCCGATCGCGATGATAAGGGAGTGGCCAAACTCAAGGAATTGGCAACCGAATTGGGTGTCATGGATAAGATAACATGGAAGAATTATATCGCAGACGAAGATTTAGCCAATGTGTACCGAGCGGCCAATATATTTGCAATGCCATCGCGGTACGAACCTTTTGGAATGGTAGCCATTGAGGCCATGGCCTGCGGTACGCCAAGTGTTGTTACCGTTCACGGTGGTCTATACGATCTAATTGATTTTGGTAATCAGGCGCTTTTTGCAGATCCTCACAGGCCGATTGAATTTGGAACTATGGTATCCATGCCTTTACTTTATCCGAAAATGCGAAATGAACTATCGGTTGAAGGGGCGCGGTTTGCAAGACGCAATTTTGGTTGGACCGGCATTGCAAAGCGTATGCTTCAAGTCTTTAGGAGTTCCATAAATCAACAGAGTATGGAGTCCAGTATCTATAGTTAATCGAAAAGATTTTTATGGAGGTTTATTCAAAGGACTTCAGCGACTCTCTAAGGCACTTAGTAGCCTCCTCTGGATTTCATGTTTTTTGCACAATAATCAATGATCTCTGAGATACGCTTGATCCTGGTGCTTTCCCTTTTCGCCTGATGCAACCAGTATAAATAACTTTTACGATAGGAAGGTGCAAAATTTTTATAATTATTTAAGGCTTCAGGATGACGGTTAAATGCAAGTTGCAAATCATCCGGAATAACTTCATTTTCGACATCATCCAGAGCATTCCAACTTCCGTTGATTTTTGCGGTTTCCACAGATTTGAGACCACTTTCATGCAGTAAATTTTGGGCCTTTAATTCCTGAATATAGCTTTTATTTAAGGCACTCCAGACACTTTTTGGATTTCTTGGCGTAAAATATTGTCGCCGTTTGCCATTTCCTAAACTTTTTACTGTAGAGTCGATCCATCCAAAGCATAAAGCTACCTTAACCGCTTCCTCCCAACGCATCGTTGGAAGATTTAATTCCAATTTGTAAAAAATTAAATATACACCCGAGGAAGTCTTATGGTTTTGCAACAACCAGTTATACCAATCCCTGTCCTCTTTAAAATACAGTTCCGGGAATTTTTCCAAACCTTAAATTTTTTTGGAATCGACATAAAAATCCCTATCGACTTCAAAGGAGGTGATCGGATTATCTTCTGATGTCAGGGTTTTCCATTCAGCATTCGGATAAAGCCATTGGTTCTTGCCATTGATTATAACTTCAACCGGCATATCGAACTTAGCAATTATGTTGGTCCACCGATATTTTAATGAACGGTCATCAATTTGGTACTCTAAGGTAGGAATCATGGTCGTTCTAAGGTACTGGTCAAAAAATTCGCTTAAATCGTATCCCGTTTGCTCACTGATATAATTCTCAATTTGCTGGGTCGTAACAGTTTGATGATAAAAGGTTCTATTTAAACCTTTTAAAATGCGTCTCCATTTTTCGTCGTCTTCGATGAGCTGTCTTAAGGTGTGCAGCATATTGGAGCCTTTGTAATACATATCTGTACCTGAACCTTTATAATTTACATTGTATAAACCGATGATAGGGCGGTCGTTCATAATATTTTTTCTGGTGCCAATGACATAGTCAGCTGATGCTTCTTTGCCGTAGAAATAATCCAGGAATAAATTTTCAGAGTAGGCCGTAAAACTCTCATGGATCCACATATCAGCGATGTCCTTATAGGTAATGTTGTTCGCAAACCATTCGTGACCCGCCTCATGAATGATAATGAAATCGAACTTAAGGCCCCAGCCGGTTCCGGATAAATCCGTTCCACGATATCCATTTTGGTAATCATTACCATAGGTAACCGAACTTTGATGCTCCATGCCTAAATAAGGGACCTCCACCAATTTAAAACTGTCGGCATAAAAAGGATATTGACCAAACCAATATTCGAAGGCTTCCATCATTTTTGGGGTGACTTTAAAATGTGCTTTTGCTTTTTCGAGGTTATCTCTCAGGACGTAATAATCCAGAAGCAAATTTCCACCAAGCCCATCATAGACTTCCGAAAAATTGGCATAATCGCCAATATTTATATTTACACCATAGTTATTGATCGGATTACTGACGAACCAATGATAGGTTTTAGTATCTCCTATCTGTTCCACTTTTCTCAATCGCCCGTTGGAGACATCCATTAATTTGGAGGGAACATTCACACTAATCAGCATACTGTCTACTTCGTCGTACATATGGTCTTTGCATGGCCACCATACACTGGCGCCTAGACCCTGGCATGAAGAGGCAATAAAATGATTACCGTTGGTATCCTTTTTCCACGAAATGCCTCCATCCCAGGGTGCTCTAATAGCTTCTCTAGGATGGCCCTCGTAGTACACTTCTATACTGTTGATATCGTTGGGGATCTGTTGCTCTTCAAGCTTTATGAAATGGGCGTTACCATCATGAATTATATCCAGTTCTTTTCCATTTTGAATGGCCCTGCTTAAAACTAAAGGTGTTTGCAGATCTATTTGCATTACAGATTCAGATTCAAGGACTTTATACTGAATGGTATTTTTCCCCGAAATGTATTTTTTATCGGGATCGACTCTAATGTCCAAATGATAATAGGTCAGATCCCACCAGGCCCGTTCCGGAGTAATACTACCCCTTAGCGTATCCTGCCTGTTAAAACTATTTTTTTCCTGAAGCATGCCCTGAGAATAAACAGCACATGTTAGAATAACTGACAAAAAGGAAAGGTAATAGAAACGTACAGACATGGTTTTGGATTTCGCCTAAAATTAAATAAAATGTTTTTAAACCAGGGTGTCGATCAAAAAAAAACACCCTAAAATTTATAGGGTGTTCAGGATTGAATTAGTCACTATAAAATTAAAAACAATATTTATTTTCCTGAATTACTTTGTTGGCAATGACTTGTCTGAGTTCAATAATATTGGGCATATTGACATACTTAATATACCGTTTTAGTCCCATAAGCATCACGCGCTGTTCATCACCTGTTGAAAATGAAATAATGGAATGTTTTCCGGCTGTTTCAATAACATCGATGGCATGGAACAAATACAGTTTAGCCATGGCAATAGCTTCTTTGGCATGGTCTTCTCCTTTTGCTTTTGCCATTTTTTCGGCTCTTAGTATGGCAGATTCGGCCAGATAAATTTGAATGAGAATATCCGAAGCTGCCAACATTAATTGCTGTTGTTCTTCAATTTGTTCGCCATATTTTTGTAAGGCAGCACCTGAAACCATTAAAAACAGTTTTTTTAAGTTTTTAATGATGTTCTTTTCTTCAGAAAATAATTCTGAGTAATCCGGTGTTTCAAAAGAAGGTATACCCATAAGTTCTTCCTTAACTGCCATGGCTGGAGTAAGCACGTCAACATGGCCCCGCATAGCCTTTTTTATGAGCATGCCAATGCAGAGCATTCTGTTTATTTCGTTGGTCCCCTCGTATATTCGGGAGATGCGGGCATCCCTCCAGGCCGATTCTATAGGTGTGTCCTCTGAAAAGCCCATACCACCAAAAATCTGTATGCCTTCATCCGAACAATTTTGAATAAATTCAGAAACAGCTACTTTAAGTATAGAACATTCAATGGCATACTCTTCAACTCCTTTTAATTCGGCTTCCTGAAGACTGTCTTTTCCGTTATCTTTTCTCAACTCTATGCGCTCTTCGATATTTTTTGCAGCTCTGTAGCAGGCTGCTTCACCAACCCAACAGTTGGTTGCCATTTCGGCCAGTTTTTGTTGAATAGCACCAAAACTTGAGATAGGCTTATTAAATTGAATCCTTTCGTTAGCGTATTTTACAGATTCGGAGATGACTCGTCTCTGAGCATCCAAACAGGCTGCTGCTAATTTTATTCTACCGACGTTTAGAGCATTCATGGCAATTTTAAACCCGTTTCCTCTGGTAGACAGCATGTTTTCTATCGGCACCACTGTATCATTAAAAAACACCTGACGGGTGGATGATGCTCGAATCCCCAATTTATGTTCTTCCTCTCCCAGGGTAATGCCATTTGGATTATCGGGATCGTATTCAACAATAAAACCGGTAATGTATTTATCATCCTCAATACGGGCAAACACAATCATCAAATTACAAAAGCCGGCATTTGATATCCACATTTTCTGCCCTGTAATTTTATAACTTGTACCATCATCTGATAATACAGCCTTGGTTTTACCAGAATTAGCATCACTCCCGGCGCTGGGTTCCGTTAAGCAATAGGAACCAAACCATTCTCCAGAGGCCAGTCTAGGCACATATTTCTGTTTCTGCTCTTCCGTTCCATAGAGCGTTATGGGCATGGTTCCGATTCCAGTATGTGCTCCAAAGGCCGTGCTAAAGGACCCAGTTGCCCCGGATATAAAATCGCATACCAGCATAGTATCTACAAAACCCATTCCCATACCGCCATATGCTTCTGGAACGGAAACACTTAAAAAGCCCAATTCACCGGCTTTTCGCATACACGATTCGGTTAGGGCATAATCTTTTTTTTCAAACTGTTCTTTTTTAGCCCAGATTTCACGGTCCACGAATTCTGTGACCGCTTCTTTCATCATCATCTGATCTTCATTGAAGTCTTCCGGTGTGAATACATCTTCGCAATTGGTTTCTTTTACGAGGAATTGTCCGCCTCTTAGAATATTTTTACTTGTTTCTGACATGGTTATAATTTTTATGATTCAGGACCAAGAGTCAAGAATAAGTCTTGTTACTTGATTCATTAATTGAGAAATTCAAAAATACCACAGGCTCCTTGCCCTGTTCCTACACACATTGTTACGGCCCCATATTTACCGGTCATTTTTCGCCTGCGCATTTCGCCAAATAACTGAACTGATAATTTGGCGCCCGTGCAACCAAGGGGATGCCCAAGTGCTATAGCACCTCCATTGACATTAACAAGATTCTGATTGAGATCCAGTTCCCTGATTACGGCCAAGGATTGTGAGGCAAAAGCCTCATTTAATTCAATGAGCGCCAATGCATCTTGTTTCAAACCCGCCATTTTAAGGGCTTTGGGTATCGCTTTTACGGGACCTATTCCCATAATACGCGGTTCCACACCTACAGCGGCATAACTTACTAATCTCGCAATGGGCTCAAGGTTTAACTCTTTGACCAAATCTTCGCTCATTACCATAACAAATGCAGCGCCATCACTCATCTGTGAAGCGTTTCCGGCTGTCACACTGCCCCCCTGAGCAAAAACGGGCTTTAATCTGGCCAAAGCCTCCAAACTGGTATCCGATCGTGGGCCTTCGTCCTCAAAAACGGTATAGGTTTTCGTCGCTTTCTTACCAGCGCTATCCACATAGGTTTGCTCTACTTCAATCGGTACAATTTGACCTTCAAACCGATTTTCAGATTGAGCCTTTAATGCTTTCATATGAGAATGATAGGCAAATAGATCCTGATCTTCTCTGGAGACCTTAAATTGTTTTGCAACTGCCTCTGCGGTGTTTCCCATACCCCAATAGTAATCTTCATGACCCGCTTTAATGGTGTTATAATTGAGTTCCGGTTTGAAACCCGTCATAGGTACAGCACTCATACTTTCCGAGCCGCCGGCAATAATGCAATCAGCCATACCCGCATTAATTTTAGCCGTGGCTATGCCAATGGTTTCAATTCCCGATGAGCAGAATCGGTTCACTGTAACTCCGGGAACATCAATGCTATTCAAACCAATCAATGATATAAACCGAGCCATATTCAGACCCTGTGATCCTTCAGGCATCGCATTACCCACAATTACGTCGTCTATTCTGGACGTTTCGAGATTTGGTAATTCCTTCATCATGTATTGAATGGTTTCCGCTCCCAATTCATCTGCGCGTTTAAAGCGAAAGACCCCTTTGGGTGCTTTTCCAACCGCGGTTCTGTATGCTTTTACGATATATGCTTGTTTCATTTTCTTTATTCAATCTATTGTAATGAGATATCTTTTAAGGAGATCATCCCCAAATTAATTTCTTAATGGCTTACCTGTTTTAAGCATATGCTGAATACGTTCTAAGGTTTTTCGTTCTGTGCATAAACTTAAAAATGCTTCACGTTCTAAATCCAATAAATATTGTTCTGTGACCAATGTGGGTTCCGATAAATCACCACCAGCCATAACATAGGCCAGTTTATTGGCAATTTTACGGTCGTGCTCACTAATATAATTGCTGTCTTCCATTGCATCTGTACCCACCAGGAACATCCCCAGAGCTTGTTTACCAAGCACCTTTACATCATGACGTTTTATAGGTTTTGTGTATCCATTTTCGGCCATTAGTTTGGCATGGGCTTTAGCTAATGCAATCTGTCGATCCTTATTAACGACGACACTATCTTTACCTTTTTGAAGCAATCCTAAATCGAATGCTTCATAGGCAGATGTTGCTACCTTTGCCATTCCGATAGTAAGAAAGTATTCCTGAAGTACATTTAATTCTACATCACCTTTTTTAAATGTATCCGAGGCCCTTAAGGCCATTTCCTTAGAACCGCCACCTCCTGGAATGACTCCGACACCAAACTCTACGAGCCCAATGTAGGTTTCTGCAGCTGCAACAACTTTATCGGCATGCATGGAGAGTTCACAGGCACCACCAAGGGAAAGACCATGGGGAGCGGCCACTGTGGGTATCGACGAGTAGCGCATGCGCATCATCGTATCCTGGAAATACTTTATTGAGGCATTCAATTCTTCGTATTCCTGTTCGACAGCCATCATGAATATCATACCAATATTTGCTCCAACTGAGAAGTTGGCACCTTGATTACCAATGACCAGGCCTTCAAAATTTTGTTCTGCAAGATCGATGGCTTTGTTCAGACCGGCAAGAACATCGCCCCCGATGGTATTCATTTTTGACCGAAATTCACAGTTGAGAATGCCATCGCCCAGGTCTTCAACAACGACATCAGAATTTTCGAAGACGGCATTCGATTTTCTGATATTATCCAAAACAATGAAGCCTTCTTGCCCAGGGACTTTAATATGGTTCTTTTTCGAAATATCATATACAAAGGTGGCCCCATTTCTAATTGTATAAAACGAGGGTCTATCTGCAGAAATTAAATGATTTACCCAGGATGCAACCTGTAATCCTTCTTCCTTAATAAGTTCAATTCCCTTCTCCAAACCAATGGCATCCCATATTTGAAAAGGACCGTGCTCCCATCCAAATCCTGCTTTCATGGCATCGTCTATTTTATAGATATCATCTGATATTTCAGGAATTCGATGTGAAACATATGCAAATAAGGCAGCGAATGATTTTCTATAGAATACACCGGCTTTATCTTTGCCCTGTATTAAAATATTAAATCGATCGATTAAATTTTCAACAGATTTGGTCAACTCCAAGGTCGCGAATTTTGCTTTTTTAGCAGATCGGTATTCTAAGGTGTTGAGGTCCAATGACAAAATTTCTTTCTTCCCGTCATTGGACAGGTGTTTTTTGTAAAAGCCCTGCCCGGTTTTACTTCCCAACCATTTCTTTTCTACCATGGTCGCAATGAAATCGGGTAACTCAAAAAGTTGCAGACATTCATCTTCGGGACAATTTTCTAAAATACCATTGGAAACATGGACGAGGGTGTCCAAACCAACAACGTCGACCGTTCTAAACGTTGCCGACTTAGGTCGTCCTATTACAGGCCCGGTGAGCTTGTCAACCTCTTCAATTGTCAATCCCATATCCCTCACGATATGGAACAGACTCATAATGCTGAAAATGCCAATTCTATTACCGATGAAGGCTGGAGTATCCTTGGCAATCACAGGGGTCTTTCCAAGAAATTGTTGACCGTAATCATGGAGAAAGTTCAATACATCCTGATCGGTTTTAGGCCCGGGAATAATTTCAAATAATTTAAGGTATCGGGGCGGGTTAAAAAAGTGTGTACCACAGAAGTGCTTCTGAAAGTCATCACTTCGGCCATCACTCATAAATTTTATAGGGATCCCTGAGGTATTGGTGGTAATTAGGGTGCCCGGTGTTCTATAACGTTCCAATTTCTCAAAGACCTCCTTTTTAATGTCAAGCCGCTCAACAACGACCTCCATAATCCAATCGACCTCAGCTACTCGAGCAATATCGTCTTCTAAATTCCCTGTGGTTATTCTGTCTGTAAATTTGGAGTGGTAGATAGGAGAGGGGTTCGATTTAATGGCATTGCTTAATGCCTCATTGACTAACCTGTTTCTTACTATTTTATCGTTTAAAGAAAGTCCTTTGGCTTTTTCTTTCTCATTTAACTGTTTTGGAATGATATCGAGAAGCAGCACCTCAACACCAATATTGGCAAAATGACATGCAATGCCACTACCCATAATTCCAGAGCCAATTATGGCTACCTTTTTAATTCTTCGTTTGCCCATTTATGATAAGCTATTATTTATTTTGATCGTAAATTTTTTTGTTAGATATCATGTCATTGATGAGATCGGCGACTTCATAAAAATGCTTTAGTTTCTCATCCGAAATGTTATTTCTAATTTTATTATTAAAAGTGAGCACCTTTTCTCTAGAATAATCTCTTTTTTCCCTTCCAAATTCGGTTAAATGTATCAATACGCCACGGCCATCTTCAGGATTGGGTTGCCGTTCAATAAGGCCTCGGGTTTCCATTGATTTTAAAATTCTTGAGAGGCTGGTTGCTTCCATTCCCATTTTTGGTCCGAGAGCGGTAGAAGGCGTTCCTTTTTCCGGGTCTATACTTAACAATGTAAAACCGGTGGCCATGGTACTATCGAATTTAGCCGCTTCTTCATTATACATTTTTTGCACACTGAGCCATGTTGTTCGCAGAATATAGTCTATTGTTTTATCTTTCATTAGAGGATGGTTAAGCAGCCCAAATATAATAAAATTTATTATGCACGCATAATAAATTATTAAAATTATATAGGTGATTAAGAAAAGATATTAAAAAGAAAAACGCTCAATGTTTTGAGCGTCTTTAAACTATACTGAATTCCTTATTTATTTAGAGATCGCGGCCTCTTTCTGTTTTTGAAAATTTATTTCAATCTGATTTTTTAGAATATCATCAAATGTTTCGCGTTTTCTTATTAAATGCGCTTTATCGTTGTACCATAAGACTTCGGCAGGGCGATATCGTGAGTTGTAATTGCTGGCCATGGAAAAGCAGTATGCACCTGCGTTTTTGAATGCTAAAATATCACCTTCATTAATTTCATTTATTCTTCTGTTGTTTCCAAATGTGTCTGTTTCACAGATATAACCTACGACGGTGTAAAAGCGTTCACGTCCTTTTGGATTAGATATATTAATTATATCGTGGTGAGATCCATAGAACATCGGTCTGATGAGATGATTAAACCCGGAGTCAACTTGCGCAAAAACTGTGGATGTTGTTTGTTTTACGGCATTTACCTCTGCTAAAAAGATTCCGGCCTCACTTACCAGAAACTTTCCTGGTTCAAAGGCCAGCGTAAGTTCTTTACCATATGCTTTACAGAAGTCATTGAATTTGCGTGTTAACCGCTTTCCTAATTCCTCTACATTGGTTTCTATATCTCCTTCTCTGTAGGCGACCTTGAACCCAGAACCGAAATCAATAAACTCTAAATTTTTAAATTGTTTGGCCGTATCAAAAAGAATTTCACTGGCATATAGGAATACATCAATATCTAATATATCACTACCGGTATGCATGTGTATACCGTTAATCCTCATTTTAGTATTTTCAACAATACGCATTAAGTGAGGGATTTGATGAATAGAAATTCCAAATTTGGAATCGATATGACCAACAGAAATGTTGCTGTTACCTCCTGCCATAACATGAGGGTTAATGCGAATACAAACCGGGATGCTTGGATATTTTGTTCCAAATTGTTCCAGGATCGATAAATTATCAATGTTTATTTGAACTCCAAGTTTTGAAGCTTCTTCAATTTCAGCTAAGGACACCCCGTTCGGCGTAAATATAATTTGCTCCGGTTTAAAACCTGCTGCTAATCCTAAATTTACTTCCTGAATGGAGACTGTATCAATACCTGATCCAAGTGAATTGAATAATTTAAGAATGGAAAGATTCGACAAGGCCTTAACGGCATAGTTTATCTTTAAATGCTTAACCGATTTGAAAGCATTGGTCAGCCGCTGGTATTGGGATACAATTTTTTCGGCATCATACACATAAACAGGACTGCCAAATTCATTCGCTATCGCTATTAATTTATCCTTGGTCATAGTTGACATTTAAAATTTAGGACAAAGATATTTCTTTAGCTCAAAAATAAAATAATTAATACAAATATTGTAATAAATAAACAAAATGTTAATTATATAACAAGCGAATTAATGGTCCTGCCTCAATCATGCGGGTTATTCTTTTTAAAAAGATTAGTCTAATTACGAGCTATTATTTACATTTGCACATCTTATACTATTAGGCAAATTATGAATTTACACGAATATCAAGGTAAGGCAATTTTAAGTAGTTTTGGAGTCCGTATTCAACGCGGTATTGTTGCGCAAAATCCATCGGAGGCCGTCGAAGCAGCCAAGAAGTTAACAGAAGAAACCGGTACGGGTTGGCACGTTATAAAGGCTCAGGTTCATGCAGGTGGTCGAGGTAAAGGAGGAGGCGTGAAACTTGCCAAGAATCTGCAGGAGGTTGAAACCTTGGCAGGACAAATCATTGGGATGAATTTAATAACACCCCAAACTTCTGCGGAAGGAAAGAAAGTACATCAGGTGCTGATAGCGGAAGATGTATATTATCCTGGTGACAGTGAAACAAGTGAATTTTATATGTCCGTTCTGTTAAACAGAGCAAAGGGCAGAAATATGATTATGTATTCTACTGAAGGCGGTATGGATATTGAGACCGTTGCAGAAGAAACACCGCATTTAATTTTTACCGAGGAAATAGATCCGACTATAGGGTTGATGCCATTCCAAGCGAGACGAATTGCCTTTAACTTAGGTTTGTCCGGACAGGCGTTCAAAGAAATGGTGAAGTTCGTTACCGCACTTTACACGGCTTACGTAAAGTCTGATTCATCATTATTCGAAATCAATCCTGTTTTGAAAACCAGTGATGATAAAATCATGGCAGTCGATGCGAAAGTAACGATTGACGATAATGCGCTGTTCAGACATAAGGATTATGCCGAATTAAGGGATTTACGTGAAGAAAATCCAATTGAAGTTGAAGCCAAAGAGGTAGGGTTAAATTATGTGGACCTGGATGGCAATGTGGGATGTATGGTAAATGGTGCAGGTTTAGCCATGGCAACCATGGATTTGATTAAGCAGGCCGGTGGAGAACCAGCAAACTTTTTAGACGTTGGCGGAACTGCTGATGCCGCTCGAGTTGAAGCCGCCTTTAAAATCATTTTAAAAGACCCAGCGGTTAAGGCGATATTGATTAATATTTTTGGAGGCATTGTACGATGCGATCGCGTGGCCCAGGGGGTGATAGATGCTTATAAAAATATGGGGAATATTAATGTGCCGATTATTGTACGACTTCAAGGTACCAATGCAGACATTGCCAAAGAATTAATCGATAATTCAGGATTAGATGTTTTAAGTGCAACAGAATTTCAGGAAGCTGCAGATAAAGTTCAGGAAGTTTTAGGGTAAAAGCAATAATTCAAGATATATATGCTCTCTTTTGTAAAATTAACAAAAGAGAGCTTTTTTTTGCGATAATTCAAAAAACTGTTAAAAAAATTAATATATTAATAAAGATTGTGTTAAAAAGCGGTTAAATACATATTTTGAAAGTGCTGTTTGGAGTTTTTTTTCATTACTTTGAATATCATTAATCAAAAATCAAACAACTTATGAAATCTTTAAAAATCTTAGCGTTACTTCTAGCTATCTTAGTCAGTAGTAACATCGAAGCGTTAACCGACAAAAAATCACGAAGCACGGTCGAAAACTCAGAGCCATCAAACCCAATCTCGAAGGAGGTTGTATCTCATCTAAAAAAGCCTCAGTTCCACCTAGAGAAAGATGTTTTAGTATTTGTAAAGTTTACTCTAAATGATAACAATGAAATGGTAGTTCTTTCCGTTGATTCGGACAGCGAACTCATCGATAGTTTTATCAAAAATAGATTGAACTACAAAAGGCTTAATGCCAGATCCAAAAAGGGATCTAAAAACTTTGTCATACCGGTTAGGGTAAATGCTGCCTGGTAGGACACTGCATAAAAAAACCTCTACTTAGAGGTTTTTTTATTTTCCGGTGGTTTTGGTCCGCGCATATGAATAATGAGGCCATTTAAAAAATTTCGTAAAATCTGATCGCCACACTCCATATATTTAGGGTGGTCTTCCCTTCTAAAAAAAGCACCCAATTCACTTTTTGATATCCTGAAGTCTGCGAGTTTCAAAATGTCTACAATATCACTATCTTTTAATTCTAGAGCGACGCGCAGTTTTTTTAATATATCATTATTTGTCATTTATATAATATGTGTTTGTTTTAGTCTTAAAATATTATCAAATTAAAAAGGAAACCCACCACTTTCTAGAATTTTGTCAATTTTTGTAAAGGTACTTTATTTTAAGTTTTAAATCTGGTAGGTATTCATACATTAAGTTTATATTATTTTATTGATTATCAGAGTCTTAAATTCCGATAAGTTCATTTATATATAGCGTTAATTTTCTAATTTATGGAAAATGTAATTAATTTTTATTGATGAACTTCGAAAAAACAGCGATGAATTGCACAGCTCTTTTCGATAAGTTACATATTATCAACGATTATAAAAATACAGTTTTGAGTATCTTTATAAAGTAATTAATTAATCCTCTCAGCAATGATTAATAGAGTAGAAAAATTGAGTCTGCTTTCGGAAATGATTGCATTTGCGAAGTACGATAAGGAGATAAATGTTATAGAGTACAATTTTTTATTGGGGGTTGCAAAACAACTGGGTATATCCCGCGAAGATTTTGATTATTTAATTGAGCATCCTGTTAGTTATACACATTTAAAATCGCACAGTGAACGTATTGTACAGTTTCATAGATTGGTTTTACTTATGAATATAGACAGCGATAATTCAAGATCGGGTGCAACCAAATTGTATAATTTTGGATTGCGCATGGGATTGAGTCATGAGTCCATTAGCAAGGTACTTTATTTAATGGAAAGTTTTCCCAATAAGATTGTTCCACCGGATGTCTTAATAGATATATTCAAAACACAATATAATTAGTATTTAAGGGTTTGAATTCTAATTGGAAAGCGCTAAAGGTATTATACTTTTAGCGCTTCTATTTTATCCTGATATTTTTTTATCTCGTCACGTAATTGAGCGGCAACAATAAAATCCAGGGCTTTTGCGGCTTCCTCCATGAGTTTGCGTTTTTCACGAATCTTTTTTTCCAGTTCTGATTTCGTGAGATATTCGCTTTCAGGCTCGGCTGCTCTGGCGGCCATTAATTCATAACTATAGGTGCTTACCGAATTTTTGGCCAAAGCATTATCCAGGCTTTTATTCAGGGCCTTTGGTGTGATATTATTTAAAGTATTATATGCCAGTTGCTTTTCTCGCCTGTAATTGGTTTCATCAATCGTTTTTTGCATGCTCTTGGTTATGGTATCCGCATACATGATGGCCTTACCATTTAAATGTCTCGCAGCGCGACCGACAGTCTGGGTCAAGGACCTTGCCGAGCGTAAAAATCCTTCCTTATCTGCATCCAAAATGGCCACAAGGGATACTTCGGGAAGATCGAGACCCTCACGAAGTAAATTAACCCCTACCAGGACATCAAATAAACCTTTACGCAAATCTTGCATTATTTCTACGCGTTCCAGGGTGTCTACATCGCTATGAATATACCTGCAGCGGACTTGAATCCGTTCAAGGTATTTTGTCAACTCTTCAGCCATTCGTTTTGTGAGCGTGGTTACTAAAATGCGTTCGTCTTTTTCAACGCGAATTTGAATTTCCTCGATCAAATCATCAATCTGATTTAAACTTGGTCTTACTTCAATTTCAGGATCTAATAACCCCGTGGGGCGAATCACCTGCTCTACATAAACACCTCCGGATTTTTGCAATTCGTAATCCGCGGGAGTGGCACTTACATAGATAACCTGATTTTGAAGCGCTTCGAATTCTTCAAATTTTAAAGGGCGGTTGTCCATGGCTGCGGGAAGCCGAAAACCGTATTCAACTAAATTCTCTTTTCTACTGCGATCACCACCATACATGGCATGTACCTGAGAAATGGTGACATGACTCTCATCGACAACCATTAAAAAATCATCCGGGAAATAATCCAGTAAACAGAAGGGGCGCGATCCGGGTGATCGACCGTCCAGATACCGCGAATAGTTTTCAATCCCTGAACAATAACCCAACTCACGAATCATTTCCAAATCAAATTCAGTGCGCTCTTTCAAACGCTTTGCTTCAAGATGTTTTCCAATTTCCTTAAAGTATTCGTACTGTTTTACCAAGTCATCCTGAATATCTCTTATGGCATTTTGAAGAATTTCGGGTGAGGTAACGAACATGTTGGCAGGATAAATATTCAACCTGTCATATTTTTCGATCACTTCATTTGACAGGATATTGAACGATTCAATCTCTTCAATTTCATCACCAAAAAAATGAATGCGGAAAGCATCATCTGCGTAACTTGGAAAAATATCCACAGTATCCCCTTTAATTCGAAAATTTCCATGGTTAAACTCTGCTTCCGTCCTGGAATAGAGACTTTGAACCAATTGATGTAGTAACTGTGTTCTGGAGATAACCTGATCACGCTCTAAAGAAATCACATTCTTTTGAAACTCTATCGGATTACCAATACCGTATAAACAAGAAACGGAGGCGACAACAAGGACATCTCTTCGACCCGAAAGGAGGGAGGAGGTGGTGCTTAGGCGCATTTTTTCGATTTCTTCATTAATGGACAGATCCTTTTCAATGTAGACTCCGGTTACCGGAATGTAGGCCTCTGGCTGATAGTAGTCGTAATAGGATACAAAGTATTCGACGGCATTATCCGGGAAAAACTGTTTAAACTCTGAATACAACTGAGCCGCTAATGTCTTATTATGGGCCAGCACCAGAGTTGGACGTTGGACTTCCTGAATAACGTTAGCTACGGTAAAGGTCTTGCCGGAGCCTGTAACACCCAGTAATGTCTGGTATTTCTCATGTGTATTAATACCATCTGTAAGTTGTTTTATAGCTTCAGGTTGATCTCCTGTTGGACTAAAATCAGATTTAATTTTAAAACGCATGCCTTAAGATAATAAATGCCTAATGTGACTAAAGTAAATAAAGTTGGTGGAAATTAAAATTCGATCCGTGTTAATTTAGGATTATCTTTTTAGTGTAAAATGGCCCATAAAAGTTCTCCCGTCGGCCAGAGAAACCTTGAACCAGTAATCATCAGTTGGTAATAGAGCACCATTAAATGTACCATCCCATCCTTGTGAAAATGGTGGCAGCTGCTTGATTAATTTACCAAATCGGTCAAAGATATAAATGTCGCTATTTGCTTGTAAAGTTGATAAACCTTGTAATTGCCAGTAGTCATTTCGACCATCACCATTCGGCGTGAAAAACTTTCGGTACCCTACCACATAAACATCTAATTCTACTACACCACAAATAGCATCCCTAACAAAGAGGGTATAGACTCCTGCTCTTACCTGATTAAATACCGGACTGTCCTGATAGGGAAAACTAATTTCATTGTCTTTTGATTCTAGTGCGAATTGGTAGTTTCCTGCACCCAGGCCATTGGGGTTGTTTATGGTAACAGAATTATTCTCCGAAATATCTACAATGGTAAGGTCGTTTTGAGTAATATTCGCCAGCTCTGATGCTTGTACGGAAACCATTTTCGTTCTTGAGCAGAGGGTAACAGGATGTGTTAATGTTATAAAATAGTTACCAGGAGTTGATACCTCTAAATTCTCCGAACCGCCTAAGAAAGTACCATCTTCAAAATACCATTCGTATTGAAAGGTTTCATTCATATTGCTTTGTAATGGAGATAAGAGGACCGTGAAGGTGGGATCAGAGGTACAGACAATTTCCTCTTCATTTATAGTGAAGTCTGGCAGTGGATGAACGATAAGGTCGATACTGGTTGACGCCGAACAATTGGGATTTACAGGGTTAATTACCTGAACTGTGATGCTTTGATTCCCCGAAATAAGCGGGTTTGGTAATTCCGTGCTATTGGTTATTTGCATCCCATTTTCATCTATAAAATCATAAAAGATGTCCATCCCAGTTTGAGCACCTCTTATTGTTGACTCGAAGGCTGAGGTATCAAAGGCATAGGTACCGTCATTATCTACATCGCCTGCATCACCATCACAAACCACCTGAGGAAGGACTGTGTTTGCCACAGGTTGTTCATCTATAATAAATTCTAATGTCGTTTCATCATAACATGGGCCATCCGGGTCTAGAGTTATATTATTAGTCACTCTTATGGTAATGGTCTGAGAGGAAATGAATAAAGGATTTGCTATCGGGCTTACAACGTCATTACCGTTGCCATCTTTAAGGGGATTTCCATTGTCATCCCAATAGGTAATGGTGATATCTGCAGGGTCTTGAGCTCCTAAAATGCTGCTCTCAATAGATGCCGTGTCCAAATTGTAAAAACCGTCGTTTATAGGGGTGCCATCCGAGCCATCATCACATACGCGATCAATGGTTACAGGATTCGCTATTGGCAATGCCTCTACGACCAATAAATTTGGAAATTCTTCCAAACCAAGACAATCATTACCTAAATCACTTTTTATGCGGACCCAAATATTCTGAACATTTGGTGAATTTATATTTTGATGGTTAGCGATAGCTGTTATTTCATTTAATTCCGTTTCGGCATCAATTTGGTTTTCGTACAAATGGACACTTACATCGATGGTAGAAAAAATAACATTACTAATATGGTCCCTAAAAGCGGTCATGTCAAAAGTAGCGACGCCATCCCTGGGATCAAGGCCATCATCACACTCAAAAATTGAAGCGGGATTATACGTACTTAAAGCACCGCTGTAGGGGTTAACCACTAAGGTTAGTGGTACCACTCTGTAACAACTTTCGGGATCTTCCGCCCGTATCCATATGGTCTCAGACATAAATCCGAGGGCATCCTGATGGGCTGTGGGATCCGGTATGGGATTCGATCCATTCTCGGCCTCTGATTGCGTCGAATAATATGTAAAACTTAAATTATTGGACAAATAATTGGAATCGATGTCTTCTTTTATCCAATCCAAAGTGAGATTGAAGTAGGCCTGACCATCGTTTGAAACATCATCGCATTGCGAATAGGTGCCCGGGGTATTCACTATGGGTAATGGATGTACTGTTAATAATGCTGTTTCCGAATAGACCCCACAGGTATTACCACTGCGATCTAATTTTACCCTGTATTGATACTTATCAAAACCTAGAGGTACATTTAGGATTTCCAGAACGCCGGATTGTGATCCATTATAATTCATTCCATTCATTAATGCAGACCAATTCACACCATCAGTGCTCCATTCCCATTGAAACACATCCGCCTCCGGAGCATTCACGAATAAGGTTGTTGCAGACGACTCACAAACTTCCGTATTTAAAGGTTGCTCCGAAATAAGAATTGGAGCCGATATTAAATAGTCTGGGTTAGGTATGGTATACCCGTCAGAGGCGTTGTTAACCAGTCCATTAAGGTCCACCGTAGCTGCGCTATCACCGAGTAGATCATCATTATTTGCATCAGAAAAGCCGGCTTCAATCACATCGCTGCAGCCATCTCCATCACTATCCAGATCGCTATAATTGAAATTGCCATCCGTATCCGAATCAGACAAGGAATAGCCCATAACTCCATTATCCGGAGCTGTTTCGGCCACATCGGTCCACCCATTGGATCCATAATCCGGTCCGTCTTCAATGCCATCTAGACCAGAATCAGAAAAGATTCCGGATTGTTCACTTTCAATGAGGTCATAAATCCCGTCATTATCACTATCAAGATCGAGGTAATCGGGTACGCCGTCATTGTCAGTATCAACAGGTAGCACTGCCGGGTCATAGGCATCATCCAATCCATTGAGATTGTCATCAACTCCGCTCGGTAGGATTAAAACACCTAAATTCTCAATAAAATCCGGTATACCGTCATTGTCACTGTCCAAATCCAATTCGTCTTTAACACCGTCATTGTCGTTATCCCTTTTAAAGCAGGTTAATGATATTATACCCTGCATAGAAGAGTTATTTGAAATATTCGAGAGATGATGTATAAAAGAGAAGCTGTCTACCTGATTTGCAAAGAACTGGTATGGTGTATTACCATTGGGAGAAGGATTTAATTTGAAATGAATTTCAGAACCGGAAATCTGGGTGATACCTGTTTCAAAGACACCGTCAAAATTAGAATCCACGATTAGTCTATCATCCGGATCTATCAATGTAATATTTTTATCCACCGGAGCAATTCGAGCAATAAAGTATGCGCCATCAATAATAACATCTGTCACTGAAGTGTCCTCTTCATACTTAACATTAACAGCTTCGGTAAAGTTAAGCGTATAGTCATTTTGTTCATTTGCACCGGCTAAAACCGTACTGGCAAAGTTTCCGGAAACATCAGCGGTAAAGGTGTTGGAGGCATTTGAAAATGTATAACTTGAACTTGTGATGGTTGTATTAATGCTGCCATCCTCGAAAATTAATTGCGGTGCATTGATATTTTGGATATCTATGGTAACATCTCCTTTAGATTCAGTACAGTTAAGAATACCATCATTATCATTGTCGATATCAATATTGTCAATAATACCATCATTGTCGATATCATCTGGGCAAATACTTACCGGAACTTCAATGGATTCTAAACGTTCTAATGTGCATGTAATTTCTCCAATGAGTTTGTATTTACCCGGATCAGATGGTGTTATAGAGGGAATATTGGAAGAAACCAATTGGAAGCCGGTGCCATCATCGAACCACCATTCATAATTGTCAAAATTTTGGGTGTTGGCGGCCTCAAGCGTAATGTTGGGGATACAATTCCCTAAAGTGGCGAATTCAGCGTCAAAATTAATCTCGGGCGCTGAAGGAAACCCGGAATAGAAACTTCCCGAGGTGGCAACTCCATTGAAATTAAAATAGGCACAATACAATTCATCAGTGCTTTGAACTGAAATGTTTCCAAAAAGTCCCGTAACCTTGTAGGTCACGTAGTCCGATTTTCCATTAACGCTACTAGGACCAATAGTGCTAAAATTGGAGATAGGTGTGTTGTTAATGGTTACCGTAGCACCGGTTTTTGTGACTATAGTAACCCCTCCTGAATATGTTGTTGAACCGATGCTTTCTATTTGGGCGATGTTGTCCAGGTTACCACGGGCTTCACAACTTAAGGGAGGTACAAAAAACATCCCCTGGTTGGCTTCATTATCAGTTGCACCTACGCCTTGATAGGCAAATACGTCTTGCGAGGTTTCAACATATAGATTACCACCACTGTTATACTGGTCTCCTTCGATGACATAGTATTCACCCGCATTGATTGTTGCTATCGGACCACTTTCGTTAACGCTTACAGATGTATTGTCCGTATGGGCTACAATTAAAATATTTTCCCATTCATTCAATCCATCACCACGAACGAAAATATATTCCTTACCGACCTTATCAAGGCCCACTATCTGATCTATTCCGTAATCCCTTCCACCTCCATTGTGAAAACTACCGTTGGCAGATCCACAATTCACTGCAATAGGCTTGTCTGAATTTACTAGGCATCCGATAAGACCATCTCTGTTTGCAACACTAAATGAACTGTTTGTGGCTATGGTGTAGCTCTCTGTTTTGTTCAATGTAACTGAAATGGGTGTCGAACCCGTATAATTGTCGATAATAAGGCCAGCAGGTAAATCACTAAAATTCACCACGGTATTATCCTCTGTGGCCATGACAGACAGAAAATTCAAATAATTAGTCTGAGGGTTTTCATTCGTAAATGTACCGATTCTAAAAAGTTTTCCTAAAGCCGAAAGCCCTTTACTCACTAAGGCTCCTGCCTGAGCACCGTTACCTGCATTCATTCTTACGGAAACATAAACCGGACCTTCAGCTTCAATAATATAGCCTTTATTATTGGTCACCAGACTGGTTTGATCAGAAGACATAAATAACTGCCCGTTTCCATTGCCAATAAATATTTCCTGAGCGTTGGTATTTGATACATTACCCGTAATATAACTCGACGCGGGCTGACCTACCGGTATAATGGTGTAGGGTACATCAAAAGTGCTGGGTGTAGAAATATAGATGTATTGATCCTCCGGATTGGCATTTCCAAAAGGTGAATTCGTTAATGGCGGAATATAATGGGTCTTGCTTAATTGTCCGAAGCCTTTAAAACAAAGGAAGATTAAAAGTATAAAGAAATATCCTGTATGTTTTGCATAATTCATGACTCCTTATACTTTTCAGTTTTATTCGAAATAATAACTTTTGAAGGTATTAAAAGTATGGCTTAAATCTAAATTAGACTTTATGAATTGCAAAAAGTTTAATTCCTATTTGATAAAATGAATAAAAAGTACGTTTAACGAACAAGGCTAACCTTTTGTGAAGAAATTAGCGCTTCAGAGCAAAGTGGCCTTTGATATTGAAGGATTCCCCGTCATGAATGATATCTGCAGAGAACCAATAGTCATCTGCCGGCATATCTTGTCCATTGAAGGTTCCATTCCACCCAATGGTAGTGTGAGGTAACATTTTTAGGAGTTTTCCTTGTCTGTCATAAATATAAACAAGTGTCCCCGGCAGTCTCGAAATACCGACAATATGCCAGGTATCAAAATAGCCGTCATTGTTCGGCGTGACGAATTTTGGAATATCTATTACAAAGACCTCTGTTTTGGCAGGGGTACAGCCATTCAAATCGATAATGGTGACGATATGGGGTCCCAGACTTACGTTATTGAAAATATTTGAATCCTGGGGCGTCCCGCCGTCCAGAACATATTGGTAATCCCCAACACCGCTAACCGTTACGGTAATCGTATTGGGATCCGTAAAATCGGCAGTGGCAGTGGCATCAATAGTGGCCTCTTCCGATTCTATTAAAGAAAAGGTTTGGGTGTAACTGCAGTTCTGAGGATGTGTCGTTACGGTTACCCAGTGATCTCCCAAATGGGATTCATCTACCACTATTTCTGAAGTTGTTTCACCGGTCCACCACAGATAGGTATCGGTGGGGTTACCAGTATCTGCACTAAGTGTTCGCGGTAAATCGTTCAAGCAAATAGGAATGGTATCTTCTAAAGGAATTACAGGTAAAGGATTTATAATGGTTTGGAACTGAGTCAGGCTATAACAGCCCGTGACATTGTTTTCTATACGGGCATATATGAGTTCTCCATCGGTAGCAGTGTAAAGCGTATCCAATCGATTCACATCATTCTCAGCATTAGAAATCGTATTATTATAGTAGGATACTGAAAAGTCTTGCGAACTCTGTGATCCTAAAATGGCACTGTCATTTAGGCTGAGATCGAATTCATAAGCATTATCGAAATCATCATTACAGGCGACTAAATCAGGAGGGGTATTTGCAATCGGGTTTGCATCAATCTGTAAATTGAATGTTGTGTAGGCCGGACATCCGTATATATTATCTTCAACCCTCACATAGATGGTGTAATTACCGGTGCTCGTGTAATTAAATGTTTTATTGGTATAGCTACCGGTGTTATTTTCAGCATTAACCTGAGAATCGTGATAGCTGATAGTCACTTGATTGGAACTGTGGGTAACATAACTATCCACCACACTTAAGTCAAAGGTATTGTCGGTCTGGTAGCAATCTGTTATGGTGCCTACAGGAAACAGTTCAGGAGGAATATTAACAAAGACTTCCATCGGAAAGGCATCTGAGCATCCTGTTGAAGTTTCCACATTTACATAAACCGTCTGGTTATTGCTTACAGGATAACTACCTAATTGATTATCTGGTATGCGATTACTAAGTGCACTGTCTGCATAGAAAGAAATAGTAACATCACCAAACCTCACGTTCTCGATCTGTAATACGGCAGTATTTAGGTCTATGGGCGTACTGCCGTCGTAATCTGTATCGCAAACAGGTTCAATTGAAGCGGAAGCGATCAAAGGTGTTGGAAAGGTCGTAAACCGCACTTCTTCAATAACATAACAAGAGTTAGCTGCGTTTTCTATTCTCGTGTAGAATTGTCCTTGTAAGGCCTGCGAGGTGTATTGATCTGGTAAGTAACTGTCGGCATTCGATGCGGCTTCGTTGTAAGTTAAATAAAACTGAATATCGAGGGTATCAGTGCTTCCTGAGGCTATTTCTTCACGCTTGGCATTTAAATCGAAGGTATGTGTCCCGGCTGTACTCTGACAAATTGGAGGAAAATTTGTAAAATTGGTATTATAATTCGGGTTGTTACCAATTTCCAATATAAAGGAGGAAGTGGCATTACAGTTAGGGTCTGAACTATTCTCAACCCGGACGTATATGGCTTCAGAGCCGTTACTATTGTAGGGAATGGTTTTTTCCAAAGGCATTGTTAAACCGGGATCCTGAAAATAAAATACTTCTTTGCCTGATTGATCGTTTAAAATTTCCAGATCTTTATCTTGAAGATAGAAATTGGCATTTGTAGTTCCGGGATCAACACAGATCTGATAAGGTGTAATAGACGGAATTATTGGAATTGTATTTACAACAACATCAAACGAAACAATGCTAAAACAGGTACCGATCTCTGTCGATTCAATACGCGCATAGATTGTTTGGTTCGTTGTTTCAAAATTCTGTTTGTCCAAATTACCTAAGGGATTTGCTTTATCAAAATTTTGTGCGGCATTAATATCAGTAAAGAATTCGATAATGAGGTTAGACGGGTCCGAAACGATTTCTGAGATCTTATCCTCAAGTCTTATGTCGGAGGTTGTACTGGTACTATTATTACAAATTAAAATATCGCTGGGAGTCATTACGGTGGGCGCCGGAATAACATATATTTCAAAAGGGTTAACGGTATGACATCCCGTCGTATTATTTTCAATACGCGCATAAAAGCTACCGGACGCCGTATCATAAAACTGAGGGAGTTGATTCAAACCGTTTTCTGCCTCCATTTGGTCCATAAAATAACGCACGTTAAAGGCCGTATTACCTCCGGTAATCACGGAATCAAACGTACTAAAATCGACTGTGGTAAATCCGTCATCATCTGTGTCGCAATAGGGAATAGGATCCACCTGGCTAAACGTGATGACCGGATTCACACGAAGTAATACTTCTGAAACATCGGAACACAATCCGTTTTCTATAGCCATATAAAGTGTCAATGGTGTCCCATCGTTTATCGTTATTGGATTCGACGTATCGATGGGCGAGCTATTATTATCTCTGTCACTTGCAGTTTCGTAAAAGGTCACTGATATATTGGATAATCCATTTGCTATTACATTTTCCAGGGTATTCAGGTAGACATCCACAAGACCATCACCATCCTCATCACAAAAGGCGAATCCATTGGCAGGAATATTGGTACCTGTTAAGAGCAGGTTAGTATGAATTTCAATAGGTACAATGGCATAACAACCCGTTGTATCGTCTACCAATCTTAAAAAAATAACTTCTTCATTGGCAGTACTGTTGGTATAGTTCTGCGGATTTGAAATTGGACTGGTCCCGGATTCGGCATCAGAATAACTCAAATGATAGGTTGGTGGTAAAAACCCGGTGGCGCCATTTAAAATAGCATTGAGTACCTGTGTTATGTCGAATGTCGCAAAACCATCATGGTCAGAATCGCAAGCATCGATATACTGGGTATTCCTGTTAATCTGGGTATTTCCATTTATAACATTAATATCTAAAGTTATTCCTGAGGCATCAACGCATCCCGTAAGGGTATTTACAACACGAACAAAAAGTGTTTCCGAAGGATTTGTGTTGATGTAGGGAAGCGATATGGGGTTGGCCCCACTGCTCGCTTCCAATTGGGTAGCGTGATAGGTCACAACACTAGTTGTATCTCCACCTGTTATTTCGCCATCCTTCTGGCTCAAATCAATCGTTGTGATGCTATTAGGGAAACTGTCATTATCGCACACCTCCAGTGGAGTAGGCTGCGTCACGGTTGGTGTCGGATGAACAAGCAAATCAAAATTTCCAAAAATGAGGCATCCGTTAACGGTATCTTCAACACGAACATAAATGGTCGTTGAGGACGTACTTATCGGTGATGTAATGTTATTCGAAGGGTTATTTCTGGCATCATTATCCGAGAGGTAATATGAAATGGTGTAGTTTGGAGGTAAATTTTGAATGGCAGTCTCAACATCTGTATTTTTCGTGGACAGATCAAATGTTTCTTCTCCATTACCGTCATTGTCACAGCGTTCGTAGGGTGTTATCGCATTGGTCACGAGTTCCGTATCGATATTCACATTGACTTCATCCTGAAGGACACATGAGTTGATACTCACTTCCACACGATATAATCCACTTAGTGACGTCGTAAGTGTTGCATTGGATTCTCCGCTAATTAGTGTATTATCTCTAAACCAAGTATAGCTGGCCAATGGGTTTTGAATTTCACCATTCAGGGTCACACTGTTAGAACAGGTGTCGATATCGTCTCCTAATTCTAATTCTGTAAAGGTATTGGCTTCAATAAATACAGCGGTATCTATGGCAGGGTCTGTCGCGTTGTTACTTTGATCTGCCACGATCAATTTAACATGGTATTGCACATTGGGCGTGATGTTCGCACTGGCTGTCAATACCGTTGTTCTACCATTGTAGTTCGTGTCACCAATAGCATAACCATCAAAATACTGATCATTACTTGCGGCGCAGGCTGTGCCTATTTGGTCGTGAATGTTACCCACGGTTACCGGATCCCCTGATCCCGGTACCACGGCAATATTTTGATAGGGTCCGGTACTCGTTGCTTCTCTTATCAGGAACACAAACCCATCCGATGAATTACAGGGATAGTTGGCAAAGTATTCTTCAGAGGCCAGTAAATAGTTGAACTGTATATTATCGGATAGGGCTACAAAATCAAATTCTATGGAGGTGGCATTTATAGTATTACCAACACCTAAATAGGTCTCGATATCCGGATCGGTTCCCCAGTTCACTGTGCCATCGCTCAAATCATTGCTGATAACGGAATTACCACCTGAAGCTGCATCACCCGACGACAGGACAATACCGTTTTCCAATGGGAAACTGGAATTACCACTGTCGAAGCTGCCATAACTAATGATGCCATCACTGCTGCCATTCACAGTCGAACTCACGTTCGAAATTTCAACACAGCTGTTGGCTAAATGTGATTCAATAAGTTGCTGAAGAGAAACACTATTGTCAATACTAACTTGTTGCGCAATAGCAGGGAGGGTACCAAAAAACAGTATCGCAATGATACAATAGAGTTGTAGGTGCTTAGTCACGTTGTTTTATTTGGGCAAAACAATTAGTTGATTTGGATTATTTCTGAGGGAAAATTAACATTTTTATAGACAAAATGCAAAATAAATCAGATTAAACGCAATTAAAGTCAGGTATTATGGCCCAATTTTATCGTTTTAGAGTAAAATGGCTCTTAAAAATACGGCCATCTTGAAGGGTTACGGCGAACCAATAATCGTCTGTCGGCATGGTTTGGCCATTAAACGTACCGTCCCATCCTTCACCAAGAGGATTTAATTCTTTTAACAATTTTCCGAAGCGATCAAAAATACATATTTTGGAGTCTGGTTGAAACATTTCGGAAATGCCATATACCTGCCATGTATCGTGATACCCATCATTGTTTGGGGTAAAGAATTTCGGAAACCCAACTACGGATACCTGTTTATAAACAATTCCACAATTGTTTTTAATATCCATAACATTTACAGTGTATATTCCCGGAGACACATTATCAAAATAATTACTTTCCTGATAGCCTCTGTATTCACTTTGATTCATGTCATCATATAATGCAAACAGATAAGATCCTTCACCGGATACGAATACGGTTACGGAATTATTGGTCGACACATCCTGTATGTCAAAAGATGGGCTGTCAAAGCTTGCAATATTTGAAGATTCTATGCTAACGATTCTTTCTTTGGAACACCCATTGGAATTGGTAACGGTAACAGAGTAGGTACCAATTTCATTCACTTGAATGTCGTATGTGGTTTCCCCTGTGGACCAATCATAGGTATAGTTAGCCGGCGTGTCGTTCCATATGGCAGCATCTATAATTATGGGCTGTGGAAAATTATTCAGACAGTAATAGTCGAGTGTCTCTGTTTCAATTTGAGGAAGTTCATTTACGGTCAGGCGTACTTCACTAATACCATAACAGGCATTATTGTTTTCTGCTCTGGCATAGATGATCTGTGAATAGGGAACCGTGTTTTCAAAGGATGTATTCAGTGGATTTTGCTCGAGAAGTGCCTCATCATACGTTTCAAAAAATGTCACTGGAAATGTAAATCCGTTCAATGACTGGATATCCGCCTCAATACTGTTGAGGTCAAACGTATTTACGCCATCTTCAGATCCTAATTCGTCACACAGTGCCGGTGCATCGTAATCATCTATGTTTGTTGTAGAGACCTCCAAAGTAAGTTCGGCAATATCGAAACATCCCGTAGTGTCATCGATCACCCTGACGTAAACTACCTGCAGGTTATTCGTGTTTTCATAGCTGTCGGCATTCTGGATGTCATCGACGTCATTTTCAGCACCTGATAAACTTTCGTAGAACTTAAAGGATCGGTCTTGGACGTTACTCACCAATTCTTGTTCAGCCTCCAAAAGATTAAATAGGGTGCGTCCATCAAAAGTACCATCCTCATCGCATTGTATCAGGCTGCTGTTGGTATATTCAGGCAAGGGATTAATGTTGAGTACAATAGGGTCAGATATGGAATAACAATCCGGGTTCAGATTGTTCTCAATTCGGGCATATATGGTGTCATTGAAGGCAGTCTGATTTGTATAGTCAAAGTTGAGCGGTGCGTTTCTATTCTCAGCATCATTTATGGAACTGTAGTACGTTATGGTGTTATCGGAACCATTTTGACTGCCAAGAATAGCACGATCGAATTGGTGGAGATCAATATCTGTAAAGCCATTTGACTCATCAGGATCTGTCGGAGTCTCTAAATCACAAATAATTAAATTATTCACGGTATTGGCGATTGGTGTATCATACACCTGAACATTAAAGGAGACGGTGGTGTCGAAACACGTGTTATTATCGAAAAGTCCTAGCCGAACATAAACGGTTTGAACTCCGGTGGTAGCTCTAAATAATTCTGTAATTTCATTCTGATTCAAATCGGCGTCAAGCTGTGAATTATAATACTTAACTTCATAAACATTCGGATCCTGAGTTCCTAAAATTTCGCTGTTTACGAAGGTTAAATCGAAGTCAAACAGGCCATCATTATTATCGTCACATATATTAAGGTCGGTGGGTTGATTCGCCACAGGAGGATCAAAAAAGCTAACCAGGGCTTCACCTTCCAATACATTACAGTCATTATTAATGGTTTCCACGACGACCTTGTATTCACCGGGTAAATCAACCTCCAAATCAAAATCATTTTCCGATAGTGGTATGTCGTCTCTCGTCCAGGTATAGGTCGACCCGGGAATAGCATCTGCAATCAGTGTATAATTTTCACCATTGCATAGCGGCAGATAGGTAATGTTAACGGTCTTTTGAGTTATATTTATTTTCTCGGCAAAGAATGAGGCTATAAAAGGTGGCAGACCTTGTCTGGTGTTTCTACTCAATGTAACAGCCTGATGTTGATAATCGCAGGCGAGCCCCCTGCCATTGGGATTGTTAATTACGGAGAGAAACGGGGTGCCTATGAGGTAGGTAATGTTCATGGCACGATATATTTTTCCATTAGGACCTAATTGAAGGGCTCCGCGGTACATCTGTCTATGATCAATTACAATCTGGCTCGAGCTTATATCAGGGGCCGTTAAATCATACTGCAGGAGTGCACCATACTGACTGTCCGGGTTGTTGAATTCGTCTTGTGTGGCCTCGTAGTAGGTGGAGACATAAAGCAGTTCGTTGTTCTGTGAAAACTCGACCCCATAGGGTACTTGTGGCTTGTTATTGGGACTATATGCACTTATAATGCGGTTGGGGTTGCTAACGATTCCCGTTGAGGCATCAAAGTCGAATAGATAAAGCCCTGAACCAATATTGGCACATGCTAATTTTGTGCCATCAGGAGATAGTTTAAGGTAGCCCCTGTGGTCTGATATAAGGGTGTTAACAAACGATTTTACCGGGGTTGTATTGACCCCCGTATTGGAGACTTCATAAGCATAAAACGTATCAAAAATAGGGTTTTCAGCGGGTGCTCCGGTGTCTGATGCCAAAGTGATTACCCAAATGGATTTTGAAATACAATCTTTTAATACAGCACTAATTTTTTCAGAACTATCCTCAAGGAGATTAATATTTTTTGACGTAGCAACAACATCCCCTAAACCACCCTGTAAAGTAAGATCCACGGTAGAATAATTAAACCCTCTGTCAGGATCACCACCTATAGAGGTATCTACTGTGAAAATATAGTAGATATCAGGATCATCAGGTTTGGGTACTATGATTGCCGACTGTGAGCTGGAAGGATCTCCGAAAAGTCCTAATCCATTGGGCATGGGTAAGTGTAATTTATTCCAAACCGTAATGCCATCTGTGTAAAACAATAAGTTGCCGTCACTATCTGAAATACTCGCACAACCCTCATCCGTATTCAATTGCCCATCGTTTAAATTGGTTGTTGAACCATCCGGATTAAAACGCAGACCCGCATTTGAACCAAAATACCAATTGGAGGCCTCATCCTGGGAATAGGAATAAAGGCAGAGGAAACAAAGCAGCAGAAAAGAAGCAATTTTTTTCATATTTCATGGCAACGCCACCAAATATATTATAAATCGCGCTTTTTTAATAATCTATACGATAAAAAGACAAATAGGGCAGTCCACAAAATAACAACACCGTATTCATGCCAGTGGACGGCATAGTCATAAGCTAAATCACTCTTGTCCGGGAATTTCGTCATGGCGATGCGCTGAAACGGTTGATCAATTAATTTATACATCGATTTCAATGGAAAGAACCCCTGGATCCGCTCAGCGATATCAGCATTTGCTTTCCAGGTTATTAAACCAAAAATAATCCATTCTAAAATGAATAGTATAAATAAGAATGCTAAGGCAAATGCGGATCGTTTGATGAGCATTCCAAAAAAGAGACATAAACTAAAGAACCCGATCAATTTAATAAAATAGGCAAACAAAAATTCAATTTCTTGAATGATGATACCTAACTCCGTAAAACTTGAATAATACAGCCCAATGCATAAGGTAATGAGACCTATCAATACCGTTGATACCAGTGAAAAGAAAACAATAGTGTAAAATTTAGACAATATAAATTCCTTTTTGCTTAAACCGTCTATTAAATTTTGTTTGATGGTCTTGTTGCTGTACTCATTTCCAATCATACTCACTACAACAATGGCAAAAAAGAATTTGAACTGGGCTGCAAAAAAGGTGGTTAAATGCCATATAATGGGGAAATTAAAGATTCCTAATTCTCCTAATTCCAAAGTGAAAATTCCAAAAACATTTATTTTTAACGAGGATAATAAAATGACGAAAAAAGGCAGAATAAAAGAGACGAATATGAGGATTTTGCTCGTTCGATTCAAAAGCAGCTTTTGCAATTCCAAATTTAAAAGTCGAAGCATTATATTGGTTTAATTTTTATCGGTTAATTTTAAAAACTGCTCTTCCAGGCTTTCCTTGCGCTGCACCAAATGGGTGAGGACTATACCTTTTTTAAACAGTTGCCTGTTTAACTCTTCAGAATTCAGCGGTTCATTTAAAAAGGCGGTTATAAATTCATCCTGAACTTTAATGGTTCCAAACGCTTCGTTAGTTTTCAAAAATGATAACAACGCTTCCTGATTGTTACATTTTAATTGAAAAAAGCCATGACTGGAAATCATCTCATCGACACGACCGGAATACAATTTTTCGCCCTTGCGAAGTACCACGACATGAGAGCATACTTTTTCAACTTCGTCGAGTAAATGTGATGCCAATAATATGGTAGTGCCTTTAGCAGCTATTTGTTTGATAATCTCCCTGATCTGATGAATACCCTGGGGATCCAAGCCATTAGTCGGTTCGTCTAAGATTAAAATTTCCGGATCATTCAGGAGGGCGGAAGCAATGGCCAATCGCTGTTTCATACCCAATGAATAGGTAGCGAACTTACTGTCCTTGCGTTCCAAGAGCCCAACCAATTCCAGTTTTTTATTAATCTTAGTATAAGGCACCCCTTTTATTTTACATACCAATTTTAAATTCTGGCTACCGGTCATATAGGGGTAAAAATTGGGGCGTTCAATAATAGCGCCTACTTTTTTCAGAGCCTCATGAGTAGAAACCTTACCGTCAAACCACTGGAAGTCACCTGAGGTTTTATTGACCACATTTAATACAATTCCCAAAGTGGTGGATTTACCACTGCCATTAGGGCCTAATATGCCATAAACATTACCTTTGTTAATGGTAAACGATAAATCTTTGACGGCAGTTAAATAACCAAATTTTTTAGTGAGGTTGTTAAGCTTAAGAATAGAATCCAATGGTTGTTTAGTTTTCCTGATACTATCAGTCAGGTTGGTTTTGAAAGTAAGACGATAGTCCCTATTATTTGTTACATACCTATCAATAAAAATAGTAAATTTGAAGCATATATAGTGTCATGGAAGATTTAAAGATATCCAAAAAGAAACCCTCGTTCCCGATAACCGAGCGCTTGCATGAATACCTGGTGAGGTATGACAGGGATGTTAAAATTCCTATCTTTTATGACGATCTCTTGCGGTTTCAAGGTGGTGTTGTAGTTTATGATGATGACGGAAATGACACCTTATGGCTTCGGGTCTATTACAACGAATTTGAACGCCAGGAGATCGATCTAGCCTTGAAGAAAATATACAGCATTTTGCATTCGGACGGTAGTATAAATACCATTCCGTTTTTAAATGTGGATGCCATAGATTATTGTACGTTTGGAAATTCCAAGCCTTTTAGAATAAAGGTGCGTAATGTACTGAACGACAACTACACCTATTTTTATGTAAAGTCGGCAGATGCCTCCCGGGTTTATGGCCTGGAGCTGGAGCATATGCTATCGCCCTACAATCTTAACTTTCTGGTCTACAAAAACACCTTAATCGAAGAGCATATTACAGGTGTCCCGGGCGATGAGTTTATCAAGAACATGTTACCGCATTGCACCAGGTCTGAAAAAGCACAGATTGCCAAGGAGTTCGTAAAGTTCAATGAACGCTGTATGATACGACTGTTGGGGGATATGCGATCCTATAATTACGTTATTGTACCGACCCATGATTTCGATCATGTGGTGTACAAAATCAGGGCTATAGATTTCGATCAGCAATGTTATGAGGGTAAGTTCAATATTTACAGGCCACAGTTTTTTAAGGAGAATTTAAAAATGGTAGAATTGGTCACCTCAATGATTCAAAAGCCTTCGATTGATCAATATAAAACGGAAGAAAGATCCGTTTTGGTAAAACGATTTAAAAGTTTCCAGAACCGAATAGGAAAATTAATCGAATGTATGGAAACGGACCATATCTCTAGTCAGGACAATGTGGATTTGTTAAAGATGAAAGTATTCCAGTATACCCGGGATGTGAATTTCAAACGATCTAATAATATGGGAGAAATATTAAGACATGCCTTGGCCTTTCTTACCCGAAACTATGAAAACGTAAAGCTGGAAAGTCTAAAGTAGACCTTAATTCCAATTCTCGTCGAAATCAAGATGTTCATAATCATCGACATCTAAACCATCCTCTATTTCATCTGAATCATCATCATCCGACTCGGCTTCAAACGATTTTTCAGGAGCCGCGTCCGGCACCTGACCCTGAACAAACATAAGATTTGGATAATCGAAACCCTCTGCTTCTTCAACAATTTCTGCCAATTCCACATAAAAGGTCCACATGCTCAAAAAGTCATACACATAGATCAGCTTTGGAGAGGCCTCATGAGCGACATCATTAATGCGAGTTTCGTTCATTAAGCGGGCCGAGCCATCATCACTCAAATCAAACAGGGATATTTCCTCTCCTTGGTTCCATTGCGCATCGCTTATATAAAATGAAGCCATTTCCGTTCCATCGAAACCAAAGGATTGGGTAATCACATTGTGTAAATCCTCCAGAGTGTCTTCTTCTCGAATTTCCAGGTCACGAAAAACAGCCTCGTCTGTATCGTTATCCAGTATGACTCTAAATCTGTAAATCATAAATAATCTGTATTTTACAAATGTAGTTTTTTTAAACTATTTGCTAAAACGGTGCAAAGTAAATATCATCGCACTTAAAAGTAAAAAGGCCCCCGCCTGATGGGCTACACCGAGCCAGACCGGAACCTGCATTAGAATGGTCAGAACACCAAGGATAAATTGAATGCCTACTAATATCATAAGCATCTGAATGCCATTGGATTGAAGTCGATCCAGTTTTAGTTTTTTTGATTTTATCCAAATGAGCAAGACAAAAAATACGACTACATAGGCTAAAATACGATGCACAAATTGCACACCACTTTTACCTTCAATAAAATTCTTGTACAAAGGTTCCTGCTCAATATAAACGGTTTCATGCATAAATTTCCCCTCGCTCATCATTGGCCAGTGGTTGTGTATGAATCCGGCATCCAATCCGGCAACAAAGGCACCATAAATTATTTGTAACATCAGTATGGCTAATCCCCATCGAATGAGATTTCTAAAGCCTTTCTGTATTTGATTTTTTTCAGGATAAATTAAATCCAGAGCAACCCAGAATGTGTAGGCAAAGGTGATAAAGGCAGTGGTTAAATGTGCCGCCAGCCTGAAGTGACTTACATCCGGACGGTCCACGAGCCCGCTCTTCACCATATACCACCCCAGAAAACCCTGAAACGCACCCAACACCATTAAAACAAGTGCTTTTTTTAGAGTCGATGTAGTGAGTTGCCTTTTTATCAGGAAATATAGAAATGGAATGAAAAAGACAAGTCCGATAAGCCTGCCGATAACACGATGTAACCATTCCCAAAAGTAGATCTGCTTAAAATCCTCGAGGGTAAAATTATAGTTTAACTTCTGATATTCAGGATACCGTTTGTAGAGTTCGAAGGCAGCTTGCCATTCGGTGTCATTCAGCGGTGGTATTGTACCTGAGATGAGTTTGTAATTTGAAATAGACAACCCTGAATGCGTTAATCTTGTAATTCCGCCTACAATTACCATAATAAAGATGAGTGCGCATCCCGCGAGCAGCCAATACCTAACAATTCTATTATCTTTTTTCATGTCCTTATAATTCCTTTTCATAGCAAATACTGTTGGCTACACCTTTGTAAGGGCCAAAGTTTGAAATCCTTTGATATTTATTTTTTTTATAAAATGCAACCGCCTCAACCTGTCTTTTCCCAGTTTCTAAAATACATTGGTCATATCCAAGCGCTTTCGCCCATAGTTCCAGTTCATTTAAGATGAGTGTGGCGAAATGTTGTCCCCTAAACGCCTTTAAAGTAAACATCCGTTTAATTTCGACCGTGTTTGTATCGAAAGGCTTAAAAGAACCACAGGCTACGGCCTTGTCTTCAACATAGGCCAGAACAACATGTTTTATAGCCTCAATATGGTTGTATTGACTGTAGAATTTATGATCTTCACCATCGACTATTCTTAAATAGGTATTGAGTTGCTTAACCAAATTTATAAAGTCGGGGTGTGATGCATCCGTTCGTATAAGTTTAATCATTTAATTCACTCATTTTTAAACCTAAGCGCTCGCCTTCCTTCAGCATCAGCTGATAAGCTGCATCATATTGGTTTGGAATGTCACCTTCTAAAATAGCTTCCTTGATGGCCTCTTTTATCAGTCCTATTTCTCGTGACGGTTTTATACCGAATGTTTTCATAATATCCTCTCCTGATATCGGAGGTTGAAAGTTCCGAATATGGTCACGCGCCTCAACTTCAATTATTTTCTCACGAACAATCTTGAAATTATTGTGGTACTTTTTGTATTTCTTCGGGTTTTTGGTGGTAATATCGGCTTCACACAGTGTCATGAGGTCATCTACATAATTACCGGCATCGAATACCAGGCGGCGCACGGCCGAATCAGTAACGCTGTCCTGGGCCAGAATAATAGGTCTGGAACTCATGAGCACCATTTTTTGAACAAATTTCATTTTGTCATTGAGCGGCATTTTCAGACGTTTAAAAAGGCGGTAAACCATTTTAGAGCCCTCAAATTCATGGCCGTGAAAGGTCCATCCTTGTTTTTTATTGAATTTCTTTGTGGGTGCCTTTCCGATATCGTGCAACAATGCGGCCCATCTTAACCACAGATTATCGGTATGTTTTGAAATATTGTCAACAACCTCCAGGGTGTGAAAAAAATTATCCTTATGACGCTGACCTTCAATCTCATCGATACCTTTTAAAGCCAACAGTTCCGGTAAAATGTATTCCAATAAACCGGTTTTATTTAAAAGCAAAAATCCAATTGATGGCGTATCGCTTTCCAGTATTTTGTTGAGCTCGGTAACCACGCGTTCCTTGGAAATGATACTGATACGTTGGTTATTTTCCGTAATCGCCTTCAGGGATTCACTTTCTATTTTAAAATGTAACTGGGAGGCAAATCTAATGGCGCGCAGCATGCGCAGGGGATCATCGCTGTAAGTAACGTCCGGATCTAAAGGTGTCCTGATCAATTTCCGCTTCAGATCCTCTCGCCCCTGAAACGGATCGAGCAATTCACCAAAATTGGAATACCTTAAACTTAGGGCCAGTGCATTTATGGTAAAGTCACGTCTGTTCTGATCGTCTTCCAAACTGCCATTTTCAACGGCGGGATTTCTGCTGTCTTTGCTGTAGGATTCCTTTCGGGCACCCACAAATTCAATTTCCAGATCCTCATGCCGAATCATGGCAGTACCGTAGGTTTTAAACACCTGTATTTTTGGTTTTGAGGGCAGTTGCTTCGCGACCTGTCTGGCCAGTTGAATACCGTCACCTATGGCAACGATATCAATATCTTTCGTAGAACCGCGGTCGAGGAAATAATCACGAACAAAACCACCAATAACATAGGCATCGACATCTAAAGCTGCGGCAGCCTGGGAGATGGTTGCAAATATAGGATGCTCTAAAGCCTTTATGTGAGTCAATTTTTCTGTCACGATATCAGAATGATCTAAAGTGATAGGTCTTAATTTTTTTTACTCATGTTTACCATAAACAGAGGTGCCCATTAAACTTTCATTTTCGAATAATCTTAACAATTCCACTGTTGCTCAATTTGATAATGGAAGAAGGTTGGGCGCAAATTTTTTCGCGATGCAAATTTACAACATAGTCCACACCTTTTAAAATAGCAGGGTTAATTTCTTCGAAGGACTTTGGTGTGGGTTGGCCACTGATATTTGCCGATGTGGATACGATGGCGCCATTGAACTTCCTGCACAGCTGATAACAAAATTCATGATCGGGAATTCTAATGGCAATAGTCCCGTCGTCAGCTATGAGATTACCGGCCAGGTTCCTGGCCTCATCGTAAATTATTGTGGTCGGTTTGTCGGCAATGTGAATAATATCCAGAGCGGCCCGAGGTATTTCTTTCACATATTTTTTCAACATCCTGTCGTCAGCGACCAAACAGATAAGTGCTTTGCTGTCTTCACGCTTCTTAAGTTCGTAAACCTTTTTAACTGCTTCCGGATTTGATGCGTCACAACCAATCCCCCAAACGGTATCGGTAGGATATAAGATGGTTCCTCCTTCCCTTAAAATCTGCAATGCGTTCTGTATGTCTCTATTCAAACCAATTTCATTTAAATTTATATACCCCGAGTGCTTTTTTCATATTTCTGAATGCGTAATCCCAATAGGATTCCAAACGGTTAAGGAAACTTTGAAATTTCCATTTCGAATAAGGAATGGCCTCGGCTTTAATCCGCCGTTCCCAAATTTTAGAAATGGCGAAGTTTTGAAACATGATGTCTACATCCACATCGCCATAACCTTCAAATTCGTTGACTTTATTCTCTTCATGGATAATCGATGCCCAATGGCGCTCACCTTTTAATTGCAGAACGTGTTTCTCTCGTTTCCAGTGAGAATGTCTGATCGACCAAACCGTTTTCGGATTGTTGTTTTTTTCAATTAAGGAAATAAAAGGATTATACTGGTCCAGTCTTTTCCCAATTTTTATTTGGGGATGGGTCTGTATGGTATAGCCATCAATAAAATCGACGGCCATAAAATCCTGTCTATTGAACTGTTTTTGTACCGTTTCGATATACTGTTTACCGAGGCAGTCGTCATTATCGATTCTGCTAGTTATAATATAGGGTTCTGAGCACTTCGCGATATAGGATGTTATGGACGGCAGAAATAAAGACATACCATCAATAAAAATGGGAATGAAATTAGGCATCTTTTTTTCTAAATCCCGGATTATGGTCTTGAACTTTTCAGGGGTTGTCGTGTCAAAATAGACCAACCACTCAAAATTTGTATTAATTTGTCCCTTAACACTTTCAAAGCAAAAATTTGTAAATAGTTCGAATCGGTTGTCATGCCATTCTTTTGTAAGAACCGATTTATTTTTTTTGCTGGTTGTCCAATCCGGATTCCGAAGGTTAAAGCGTGTAATTAAAAAATGTTTGAACATGGCATCTTAATTATTAGAACCTATATTTGCACTGGCGCAAAAGTACAATAGAATTTTATAAGCCAAGATAAAATTTAAGTCTGTGAAGGAAATTAAGGTGTTTAATACTGAATTGAGTGCGGCATTTAAAGCAGATCTTAGTCAGTTGATTCATGATTTTGAATCGATTGAGGGAGGTGTTGGGAAGCGCAATATCATAAAAACCACTACACTCAATTCGTCTAATTTAAACATCAAGGCCTTTAAGGTGCCGCATCTGTTTAACCAGATCGTATATCGGTTTTTTCGAAAAAGTAAGGCACAGCGCTCTTTTGAATATGCGCATAAGCTGACGAAAATGAAGGTGGGCACCCCGAAACCTTTGGCTTATTTTGAATACCTCACACCATGGCGTTATACAAAAAGTTTTTACCTAAGTGAGCATCTGGAATGCGATTTAACCTATCGGGAACTGACTACAAATTTTAATTATCCGGATTACGAGACCATTCTCAGGGCTTTTACCAGGTTTACGTACAGTTTACATGAGAAAGGTATTCACTTTTTGGATCACTCACCCGGAAATACACTGATAAAAAAGAATGGCGATACCTATGATTTTTATCTGGTGGACCTCAACCGAATGGCGTTTCGAAATTTGGATTTTGAATCGCGTATCAGGAACTTTGCCAAACTTACCATCCATAGGTCCATGGTAGAGGTGATGAGCGATGAATATGCCAAATGCTCAGGAGAAGACTATCAAAGGATTGTCGATCTCATGTGGAAGGCCACAACATCCTTCCAGTATAAATTTCACAGAAAAAAACGACTTAAAAAAAAGTTGAAATTCTGGAAGAACACTTAATTATTCTGTTGAATCAGTTCTCTCAGCTTCGTGTATTTTAAGAAGGTAATATGAGCTGTTTGTACACAGATTACCAAACCGTTGACTCCATCTAAAACGCCAAGTCTAAAAAAGTAGGCTTTAATAAATGCCCATAACGGATTAAACCAGATCTTATAAAATGGGGCCTTTTTCCCATACTCATAGTAGGCCCTGGCGGCAATGGTCGAAAAATATTCTGTTTTCTTATTGAATTCGCTATAGCTCTGGTAGGTCCAATGTAAAATATCCCCTGTCAACCGTCCTGATGTTGCACCTTTCTCCAATCGAACGGCATCGTGGGGGTTAATGCCCTCCCACCGGGCCCTTCGGCGGTCAAAAACGCGCAGCTTTCTATTGGGATACCAATCGGAATGCTTTATCCATTGGCCACAAAAATTGTTAAACCGATTGCAGTAATACCCGTCATTCGTCCAATTGGATTTGAGTTTGATAATGGATTGTTGTAATGGTTCAGACAGTGCTTCATCGCCATCAAGCGAGACGATATGATCAAAGGAGGCTTTGGACAAGGCGAAATTTTTCTGTTCTATATAACCCAGGAACTCCTGTTCAATAAATGTCACACCATGATCTAAACAAATGGATTTGGTGCGATCGGTAGAGAAGGAATCCACGACCACAATTTCATCAACAACGGGTTGAAGTGATCGCAGGCACTTTTCTATATTCCGCTCTTCATTGTAGGTTATAACAACCCCCGATAGTTTGACCATAAGTATTAAATGATGGGTAAAAATAGTTATTTTTGCTGCAATGAATGCAGTAAAGGCCTCAGTAATTATAAGTACCTATAATCAGCCACAATGGTTAGAAAAAGTGTTATGGGGATATCAGGTTCAGACCTTTAAAGATTTTGAGATTGTCATTGCCGATGATGGATCGAATGCCGAAACAAAAGTACTTATTGATTCCTTTAAAAAAAATTCACCACTGGAGATTAAGCATGTGTGGCAACCTGACCAGGGTTTTCAAAAAACAAAGATTCTCAATAAAGCCATAGTGGCGTCTGCATATGATTACCTGATTTTTACGGATGGGGATTGTATTCCCAGAAACGATTTCGTATCCGAACACATACGACTCAGACGCCGTAATTATTTTTTATCGGGAGGCTATTTTAAATTGCCAAAACCTCTTTCTGAGGCCATTACCCGACAGGATATCGAACATCAGGACTGTTTTAAACTGCGCTGGCTACAGACCCATGGTCTGGAAAAGAATTTTAAAGCGAATAAGCTTACGGCCTTTGGATTTAAAGCCTGGTTTTTAAATACATTCACACCAACAAAGGCAACTTTCGACGGCATGAATGTTTCCGGGTGGAAAAAGGATATATTGGAGGTGAATGGTTTTGATGAACGCATGCAATACGGTGGTGAAGACCGTGAAATTGGAGAGCGTTTAATGAATAAGGGCATTGCATTCAGGCAGGTGCGATATAGTACCATATGTTTGCATTTGTACCATGAACGCCCCTATCTCAATACCCTCGCGTTGGAAAAAAATAAGTTGATACGCAAACAAACGAGGCGATCTAAAACCGTTATGACCCCTTATGGGATTACGAAGCTGACTTAGGCAGTGTAAAAGGCCTGTTAAAGCTTTTAAGGGTGAAGTGGTTTAAGGTTTTTCTGATTTTGTACTTTCGCATTAAGTTAAGCGGCTTATTCTTGAGATAGCTTTTATCCTTGTGTAAAAATGCGATGGTCGCCTCGATGACGCGCGCACTCGATTTTCCATCAGTGTAGGGGTGAAGTGCCTGGTTAAAGACCTTCAACTCCTCTAAAATAGCCTTTGGATAGGATAATGCCTTTAAAATGGCGGGTTCTATATCTGTTGCCGAGGTGATATTGATTAAATACGGTTTCGGTTTGTAATGGTTAAACGTGACAATAGGCTTTTCCTGCAATCCAAATTCCTGAATGGCCGAGGTGGTATCCGAAAACATCATATCGGCCTCACGGAATAAAGGAATGAGTGCTGTTGTATCCCTGTAGCTGAAATAGGCATTGTTTAGGCCGGCCCACTTTTCTTTAATATCCCTTGGGATTTTAGGATGAAGTACCATGATAAAGCGATATTTCCCCGAATTGGCCAATCCCTTTATGGATTCAAAAACGGCGTCGTTATGTGCCAGGCTCAATCGTTCTGTAAATGTTGAGGCTATGAAGATGGTAGGCAGGTCCGAATTCCGGTTCCGTACAATGGGGAATAACGGATCAACTTTACTCCAACCGGTTTCGATAACGTCGAAGTGTCTGCGTTTTTTGGCGATCGACTTAAACACGGAAGTCGTGCTAGGGCCTTGGGTACAATACAGATCGAACAATCCTCTGATTCGAAAATGGTCTTTTTTAAAGGTTCTTTTTTCTGCATTGAACCCATGAAAAATCTGGACCTTGAGACAATTTATAAAATCGGGAACGGTATCCGTAGCGGCTAAAATGATATGTGGGCCGTAATCACAAACCTGTTCAATGGTGTCCAACACATGCTCCTTGTCGACAAGTGCTTTTTTACCGGCTTCCAGATCACTGAACCAATAAATGGAATACCCACGTTTTAAAATCTCTTTTTCAAGGGGCATCCCAATGGGAAGGGCATAACTATAGGAGATATAGATTAAAAATTTATAGTGCATAAGTTATAACGGACATCCTCACAAAGATACCATTACCAATTAAAAAATCTCCGGTTTAAGGCCAATATATGTTTCCTGAGCTTGGCCTTTAGATCGACCCCGGTATCATATACCATTTGCTCATTGCTCGGGAATGGTATTCTTCTCCGTTCTGTCAGTGCTCTGTCCTCTTTGTCCAGCGCACGTTTATCACCGCGCATCCTGCCATAGAAATGCTCGAAAACGAATCCACTGTCAATGGTAAAATTATCGAGTACTTGATTGGTGTTTAAATCGATATGAACGACATCGGCAATGATTTGTGTGGATTTAAACTGCTTGATTTCTTTTAAACGGCATTTTACGGTTACTATTTTGTCTATTTTGATGTCATTCCCCAGGCTGTCCTTGGCGACATTCCCGTCGCTGTCCAGTTGATAGGTCCAACCGTCAATAATCTCCTTTTCCCGAATCAATTCGCGCTCGCTAATGCTTTCTGGGGAAATAATGATGCGCTTTAAATTTAATTCCATGGCGTAATCGTATGCAATGCCTTCGGCTCTTTGCGCATGATAGGTCATCCAAAAATTGTCGATGCCATAGGTGTCAAAATTCAGCAGGTCTTCCTCCAATTGACGCGGAATAATTTGTTGGGTATCATTATGAATCGTAACATAAATATAGGCCATGCCACGCTCATGAGCTTCATTTAATAATGCTCTGGTGTTTTCATAGTTGGGATTTATATTTTCGACGTACGCCAACGTGTTATAGGCTTCCCGCATACTGTTCTTGTCATCCAATTCCAAAAGTTGCAAGCCTTTTTCATATAAATGGTCCGATGTTTTTTCCGTATACCTAAGGATCACATCACTGTAATTGCTGAATTTAAAAGAAACGGTTTTACCGTTTAGGGTTAGGGGTAATAGTGGTTTTATAAGCTCCTGTCTGGAATCCAGGTCTAAATAGCGCTCATAGATTTCCCGGTACATCTCCGGATTATCATCTTTTTTAAGGTGTTCAATGCTACTTAAATCCCGCTCATTCGCTTTGGTGTAGGCATCATAAAGGGTAAAAACGTAATCCTGTTTCCTTTTTGCATTTTTATTTGTGCTCAGTTTCTTTATTGACGTTGCAATAGCCTCATCGTAATTTCCATAACTAACAGCCTTTTGGACTTGCTTCCGGGTATTGCAAGCACAGAGTATTACGAACAATATAAGGAGTAAATTTATCTTCATCTATTTAAAACGTTTTGTTCAACATGAAGCAATTAAACTGGTTAATGCTTATTTCATAAGCTAGGCCTTACGGTCCTACTCAATACGGTATCCAATAGTAATGCCAAAATAAAACTAAAAATGGGAAAACCAGTGTAATAAACTGATAAACAATTATTTATTCTTTTTAAATACAGGAAGTAGTTTTGTTGAAACCTCACCAAAACCGATACGTGTATCATCCTTTTTGCAATAGCCTCTCATAATAACCGTATCGTGATCGTTTATGAACTTCCGTTCTGAACCATCCTTCATTTTAATGGGTTTTGTACCCTTCCAGGTGAGTTCCAGCATAGAACCGTAGGATTCCGGGGTAGGGCCTGAAATCGTTCCACTACCCATCATGTCCCCGGAGTTAACCGGACAGCCGTTTATGGTATGATGCGCCAGTTGCTGCGACATGTTCCAGTACATGTATTTAAAATTGGATTTACAGACGGTCTGTTCTTTAGCCCCTTTAGGTTGAATGGCCACTTCCAGATTGATGTCGAAACTTTTTTTCCCTTTGTACTTCAAATAGTCCAGTTGTGGTTTAATGGGTTTAGGACCCTCCACGCGGTAGGGTTCCAAAGCATCCAGGGTAACGATCCATGGAGAAATTGAGGAGGCGAAATTTTTAGCAAGGAAGGGTCCCAGTGGCACATATTCCCATTTTTGAATATCACGTGCGCTCCAGTCGTTCAATAAAACCAACCCGAATATATATTCCTCAGCCTCATTGACGGGGATGGGCTCACCAAGATCATTGGCGTCCGTAGTAATAAAGGCCATTTCTAACTCAAAATCCACAAGTTTACTGGGGCCGAATACGGGTTCTGATGCACCCTCGGGTAAAATCTGTCCCTGAGGTCGGTGTACCGGAATTCCGGAAGGGATGATTGACGAACTTCTACCATGATAGCCAACCGGTATGTGCAACCAGTTAGGTAAAAGCGCATTATCCGGATCCCTGAACATGGTACCAACATTGGTGGCATGTTCCATACTGGAATAGAAGTCCGTATAATCTCCTATTTGAACGGGTAACTGCATTTCAATCTCATCCAGCCTGAATAACACAATTTCCTTGTGTTGTTTGTTGTTCTTAAGGCTGTTGTTCTCAGCATCAAAAATATGGGCAATGCGATTTCTAACGGCGCGCCATGTTTTTCTCCCATCTGCGATAAAATCGTTCAAGGTGTCCTGAAGAAAAATATCATCCGTAAGGGGAATGCCCTCAAAATAACCTAATTGGTGTAATGCGCCTAGATCGATTGCAGTATCTCCAATTCTTGTGCCGATGGTAATGATATCATCACGTGTTAGGAACACACCAAAGGGAATATTCTGAATGGGGAAATCTGAGTTTTTATCTACATGTAACCATGAAGTTCTATCGGGATTGTTAGCTGAGATCGACGTGTGCATTTACGATTTGTTTTTAAATATTTCTAATCAAACCTACATAATTTTTTTAAAAAAACAGTGAAAATTCAGGTTAATTATGACAGTTAATAAAATGGTTCAAAACTTAAAGGTAAATATATATTTTTTGACGTATTTAACTAATCTATTTGCTATTTTTGCCCAACATATAACCAGATTTTAATTTTATGCAACGCGACGAACAAATATTTGAACTTATTCAAGCCGAAAAAGAGCGACAACTACATGGCATAGAACTTATTGCTTCAGAGAATTTTGTAAGCGATCAGGTTATGGAAGCCGCAGGTTCTGTTTTAACCAATAAATATGCTGAAGGGTATCCTGGTAAACGTTATTACGGTGGTTGCGAAGTGGTCGATGAAGTAGAGCAAATAGCCATCGACAGAGCCAAGGCATTGTTTGGTGCTGCTTATGTAAACGTTCAACCGCACTCTGGAAGTCAGGCCAATACCGCAGTATTCGCTGCGTGTCTGAAACCGGGAGACAAGATTTTAGGGTTCGACTTGTCGCATGGGGGGCATTTAACCCACGGATCGCCGGTTAATTTTTCAGGTAAGCTCTACAATCCTGTATTTTATGGTGTAGAGCAGGAGACAGGGGTGTTGAATTATGATAAAATTCAGGCGATTGCAACTAAAGAACAACCAAAATTGATCATAGCAGGGGCGTCCGCCTACTCACGAGATATAGATTTTATGCGATTCAGGGACATCGCAGACCGTGTTGGAGCGATCTTGTTAGCCGACATTTCACACCCTGCAGGACTTATAGCCAAAGGGATTTTAAATGATCCTATCCCGCATTGCCATATTGTAACCACAACGACACATAAGACTTTACGCGGTCCTCGAGGTGGTATGATTATGATGGGTGCCGATTTTGACAATCCATTTGGTATTACTTTGAAGAATGGGAAGTTACGTAAGATGTCGTCTCTCTTGGATTCAGCAGTCTTTCCCGGAAATCAGGGCGGACCTTTAGAACATATTATTGCGGCCAAGGCCATTGCCTTTGGAGAAGCATTAACCGATGAATTTTTGCATTACCAGCTGCAGGTAAAACGCAATGCCTCGGCACTGGCACAAGCATTGGTAGCTAAAGATTATCATATTATTTCAGGAGGCACTGATAACCATATGATGTTGATCGATTTGCGCAATAAGGATATTTCGGGTAAGGATGCAGAACTTGCGTTGGTAAAAGCCGATATTACGGCCAATAAGAACATGGTCCCTTTTGATGATAAATCACCTTTTGTAACATCGGGTATTCGATTAGGGGTAGCTGCCGTGACCACGCGCGGTTTGAAGGAAACAGATATGACAACGATTGCCGAATTCATCGATGAGGTGATTAGCAATCATGAAGATGACGATCTGTTGCAAGCGGTAAAGTCTAAAGTCAATACCATGATGAAGGATAAGCCTTTGTTCGTATAGTGCGGTCCTAACGCACTAATAAGCACATCATTTTCTGTAGGTTTGAAGCCTTTCAGATCGTATGTAGAATCCTTATGAGTTAGTCTTCTTCCGGGAAAATAATATGTTGGTAGGCCCCGAGATCAGGGGTGTTGGTGCGATCTACATTTAAAATATCATAGGGGACCTGATCCGAAAAAGTGGTATTACCCTGGTTAATTCCCGCAGATTCCTCGCCAATAATCAATTGGTTGGTACCGGGATCTTTAAAATGCGGGTCTGCATTGAAGATCGTACCTTCATAGTGATTCGTATCTGACAAATTGTAATTAGGCCCTGTAAAGTTATTGTTGTTGTCCTCGAACCGAATTAAACAATTGGTAAATTTAAAATTGAAGGCAACGGCATCATCTTCAATTTCATCCAATAATATCTCCGGGTTGTCATTACCGTAAATAATACAGTTGTTAAAATTAGCTTCGTCTAAATCGGCTATGATTGCTGTATTTTCTTCATCAAGGACAAAATTATTCAAAAGCAGGGCAGGGAATTGCCTGAATCCGTTGTTCCAGTAATTCGCAATCGTACTATGGGTTACATTGTATTTCCCCCCTAAAGTACCGGCAAAAGATGACTGTCCCGCATTATTCAAGACCACATTCTCAGCTCTTATAGAGGTATTCCTACCTAAAATACCAAAACTCCCCGAATTATAAATCTGGGAATTCGCAATGGTGAGTTTGTCATTGACGGCATCCGGATTACCATCACATAAAATCCCGACCAGTGCATTTTTAATGGTTGCATAATTGATGCTGTTATCAACACTGCCATCAACCAGCCAGATGGTTCCCCATTGTCCCGGAACATCGGAAAATGTCGGTTCCAGACGATCACCCTCAAAAATAACTTCGTTTTCCATTAGATCCTGATCAGCACTAAGACTGCCGTTCACTTGCAAAGAGGCATTGTTTGAAACTATAATACCTGAGTTCTCATGAAAATGAATGCGTGCCCCGGCTTCAATGTTTAGGGTTTCCCCTTCAGGTACGGCTGCAAAACCATATATAACATAGGGTTTTTCATTGGTGAAGGTCAATTCTTCAGCCATTAATTCGCGCCCCTGTAATTCGGTTTCAAGAGATGTGCCGCCAATATTCAGGGTCAGGGTCTCAATGACCTTTGTCGTGTTGTCGCGATTGGGGTAAATAAAAACGGCATCCTTGACCAAGGTTACCAGTTCCACTTTCTGCAGATCCGAACCGGTACCAAATTCAATTTGATCCGTGTAGAGGTATGTGCCATCCGGATTCGAAAAATTATTAATATCGATGGTTGTTTCAACAAAGACATATAGGCTGTCCTCTGCCAATAATTCTACATTTTCAAATACTTTGCCGGGCATCCCGTCGACACTCAGTCGGTAAGCCGACGATTCACCCAGTCCCAGTTTTACGGAGGCAATCGAAATATCGTCGTTGCTTCTGTTGTACACTTTAAGGGTATAGGTACTGGAACCAATATTAGTAAACACCGTATCCAGATACACCGTATCTTTCGAGAATTCTAAATTCCCCTTGCTTGGTACAAAATCGAAGTCCTTTCTACAAGAACTCCAAAACAGGATTAAAAACAAAGTAAATAAGAAGTAGAGTTGGCGTTTCATCTAAATAACCAAAATTTAAAAGCTAAAAATATAACTTTTAGGATTAGTATTTGGTATGAAAACCAACATTTATTGTTTTCCCCATGTTATAAGCCGTAATATGGAAAATATCCGGCTTAAAACATCAGCGAAGGTGTTTTTGAACCCAAACGAAGCGCTTAGTCTCTTACCCCTAATTTGATTAAAATGGTCTCCATTAAACACCATTTTGTGATTGAGGATTGTAACAAATTTGCACCTACGAACAAGGTAAACCAAAACCAGTTCGGGTTGACAAACATGCCTAATAATACACTCATAATAACAAAAGTACCTGCGATTGCTCTAATATACCTGTTTAACATATTTCAATGATTTAAAATTTATATTGATTTTTCTATGGGAACCACAATGGCCCTGATGGGATTGTTGGTCTGCAATGTTTTATTGAATTCTTTTATGTGTTCGAATAGCGCATCGATATACACTTCATCTGTGAATGAAAAAAACAGAACCGATTCGTTTCCGGTATTTTCAAATCCGAACCAATTTGAAGCTTCCATTGCGGCAGTGGATGTTTTATACCCTTCGATGTCGGACTGGCTGAAATTTTTAATTTGCGCTTTTTTAAAGAGTTTTATCACCTCTTTGTGAAAGTCTTCTACGGCTGTAACAAGAACTAATTTCATATTTCGATATTTATTGTTTGAAAGCATACAGGTAACACCCGGATCATCATACGCCATTGTATAAAAATCATTCTCGAAAGGGCTCTCATCTGTCTACATATTTTTTACGTTCAATCATATAATACACCAATGGTACTACCAATAGGGTGAGTACGGTGGATACAATGGTACCGCCCATCAGGGAGATGGCCAATCCCTGAAAGATAGGATCAAATAGGATCACGAAGGCCCCGATAACCACGGTGCCCGCGGTTAGGAGAATAGGTGTGGTACGCACCGCACCGGCTTCAATGGCAGCCTGTTTTAGCGACACCCCATCTTCCAGTCGCAGATTGATAAAGTCGATAAGCAATACCGAATTTCTAACCATGATACCTGCCAGTGCAATCATACCGATAAAAGATGTTGCGGTAAAGAAGGCTCCCATGAGCCAGTGTCCCAAAATAATACCAATAAGGGACAAGGGTATGGCCACCATCATGACCACGGGTGCTTTAAAGTTTTGGAACCATCCGACGATTAAGATGTAGATCAATATAATGGCACCTAAAAAGGCGATCCCCAGGTCCCTGAACACCTCAAGGGTAATCTGCCACTCGCCGTCCCATTTTACGGTGTAATCATCCTCGTACTGTGGCTGCCCCAAATACATTTCATTAATCTCATACCCCTCGGGTAATGGGATGTTTTTCAACTTTTCTTCCATTCCCAGAATGGCGTATGCCGGACTTTCCAACGCCCCGGCCATATCGGCCAAAACGTATACTACGCGCTTCTGGTTTTTTCTGTAAATGCTTTTGGCACTCGTCGTTTCTTCAATGGAAACCAAATCGGCAATCGGAACGAGTTCACCTTGCTGAGATTTCACTTTTAACTGTGAAATGTCCGTAATGGTAGATTTTTCTTTTTCATCCAGTGCCAGAACCAAGCCTATTTGATTCACGGCATCTTCATCATACAAAGATGTAATGGGACGATTGGATAGGGCCATGTTCATGGTGTAGGCAATTTGTTTTGGAGCAACACCGTAGAGCATGGCTTTTTCATTATCGATTGTAAACTGATATTCTGTTTGATCTGCCTCTACCATCCAATCGATATCCACGACATCTTCGGTTTGATATAACAGGTCCTGAATGTTGTTTGCAATTTCAATTTGTTTATCGTAATCAGGGCCATAAACCTCTGCAACAATCGTCGATAATACCGGTGGTCCGGGTGGTACTTCTACCACTTTTATATTGGCATTGAATTGCGATGCGATCTTTTGGATATCAGGGCGCAATAATTTGGCGATGGCATGACTTTGATCGGAACGGTCGCTTTTATCTACCAGGTTGACCTGAATATCAGCCATGTTGCTGCCACCCCTAAGGTCGTAATGGCGTACCAGCCCATTGAAGGTAATGGGAGCCGATGTTCCAACATAATTTTGATAGTTCACCACTTCCGGCCGGGTCGATAGGTACTGCGAAATTTCTTTTGCCACCACAGCGGTACGCTCCAGAGTGGTGCCTTCCGGCATGTCAATGACGACCTGGAATTCATTTTTATTATCAAATGGTAACATTTTTACAGCTACTGATTTGGTAAAGAACAGAAGCATAGTCCCCATAAGCAATACAAATGTTAAGCCTAAGAACAACCATCGCTTCTTTCGATTCTCGATGAGGGGACGTTCTAGTTTTTCATAAATCTTGTAAATTCGAGTCGTCTCAAGCGGTTTTTTGTGATCGTCTTTGATTGCTTTTTTATCTTTTTCACGTAAGAAAACAAACCCTAAATAAGGTGTGATGGTCAAGGCGACGAACAGGGACAATATCATGGCTATTGAAGCTCCTATGGGCATCGGTGCCATATAGGGACCCATTAGTCCGGAAACAAAGGCCATTGGCAATACAGACGCAATTACCGTGAACGTGGCCAAGATTGTTGGGTTACCTACTTCATTAATGGCGTATAGCGCCGCCTGTTTAAATGGAAGGCGTTTCATTTTGAAATGCCTGTGCATGTTTTCTGCAATGATAATGGAGTCATCTACTACAATACCGGTAACAAAAACAAGGGCGAATAAGGTAATCCTGTTAAGGGTGTAGTCCAGCATGTAATAGCTCAACAGGGTTAACGCAAAGGTAATGGGCACAGAAAGGAAAACCACCAGTCCGCCACGCCAACCCATGGCCAGCATGACCACCAGTGTTACGGCAATAATGGATCCGATTAAGTGCAATAGTAATTCCGATACCTTATGGGAAGCCGTCTCACCATAGTTCCTGGTCACTTCAACATGAACATCGTCCGGAATCAAAGTTTGTCGCAGATGTTCAACCTTTTCTGTTAATATATCGGCAATTTTCATGGCATCTGCCCCTTTTCGCTTGGCTACGGAAAGGGTTACCGCCGGATATTCCGATGGGTATGCTGACGATTTGTTACTCGCCTTACCAAACCCCAGGCTCACATAGTTTTTGGGAACCTCCGGACCATCAATGATGTTGGCAATTTGTTTTAAATAGATGGGTTGGTTCTTTTGAACACCAACAATGAGGTTTTCTACATCTCCGGCATGTTCCAAAAATTTACCTGTATTGACAACAAATTCGGTATCATTTTTATTGAAGGTGCCTGAGTTCAATTGTGCATTATTGGCCTGAATCATTTCAGAAACCGAAAGAAAATCCAAACCGGATGCAGATAACTTATCTTTGTCCAGAACAATACGGATCTGGCGTTCTCTACCCCCAATTTTATTGGTAATGGCAACATCCTTTACCTTTTTTATTTCAGATTCCAGTTCGAGTGCCAATTGGCCCAATTGATAATCGTCGTAGGTTTCACTCCAGAGGGTCAATCCTAAAATGGGAACATCGTCAATGGCTCGTGTTTTTATTAAGGGAAATGTAACGCCCTCGGGCATTTGATCCATATGCTTGTTAATCTCGTTGTAGAGTTTAACAAAAGACCGTTCAATATCCTCTCCAACAAAGAACTGTACGATCACCATACCTTTTTCTTTCATGGCTGTAGAGTACACGTATTCGACACCTTTAATATTTGAGATTAACTGTTCTAATGGCTCGATGACCCGGGATTCAACCTCTGTCGGGCTCGCACCTGGATATCCCACGAAGATGTCGGCCATGGGCACATCAATCTGTGGTTCTTCCTCACGGGGGATTAAAAAGGAACTATACACCCCAATGACCATGAATACGATCATTAAGAGTATGGTGAGCTTCGACTGAATAAAGCCTTTAGCTATTTTTCCTGCAATACCTTCTTTCATAATTTCGGGATTATTTTACCGTTACTTTCACACCATTATACAGTTTGCCCTCAGCCGATACAATGTAGGTCTCATTGGGATTCAGGCCCGAAAGTACTTCCACCTGATCGCCAAAGGTTCTGCCTAATCGCAACCAACGCAGAATGGCTGTCTGACTTTGACTCACGGTATAGACACCCGATAGCTGTCCACGATCCACTATGGCTGATTTTGGAATTAATACCATTTGCGCATTTACCTTTTTTTCAACCGGGAATACAACGGTGGCAAACATTCCGGAGAGAATCGGAGTCTCGGATGCATCTAAATCTATTTTTACCAGATACTGTCCGCCCGTATTTCTTGCAGATGTACTTATTTCTGTAACCACACCAGATATCTTTTCTTTAAGCGACTTTACCATGACCTGTACCCTGGTCGCGTTTTTAATTTGAGAGATCTCCGTTTCAGGTACCATGGCAATGACCTCAAATCCTTCTGGATTTTCAATTGAAATTAAAAGCTGTCCCGGATTGGCCATATCTCCTTTTTCAACGGTTTTATGCGTCACTACACCACTAAATGGAGCTGTAATGTTTGTATAAGCGAATTGTGCATCAATCTCATTTTTCATTTGTTCCGCAGCTTCCAATCGTGCCTTGGCCATTTCGTATCGTGTGGTCATATCATCCAATTCCTTCTGCGATGCACTTTGATCTGTGAATAAATTCTTAAAACGCTGGTAATCCTTCTCAGCGTTGTCAAAGGCGGCCCTGGCCTCTGTAATAGAGGCATCGACCTGAGCTTTTCTCGCTTGAAGATCTGCATTATTGATCTTCACCAGAAGTTGTCCTTTTCGAACCTTCTCTCCAACACGCACCGGAACACGCTCCACAAAACCCATCATCTTGGTGCTTAAATCTGCCGTATTTTTTGCCTTGATCTTACCACTAACGGTCAGAAAACCGTGTTCGCCATTGGCGTCCGCCTGGCTTACCGTAACGGGAATACCTTCGGTATCATCGGTGTTGTTCTTTTGGTTGTCTCCACCACAACTGTTAAGTAACAGGGTTGTGATGACTATTAAGGGGAGGTATATTTTTCTTATCATGGTCATGGTGTTTTTATAATTATGTTGAGGGACAACTCGGGCGATCTAAAATCTCCATTCACTTTTTTAGCGTGATCGCGTGGGTTATTCCCTGGTTAAAAATTCTAAATAGTTGAGTGCATAATTGTATTCAAATATGGTCTGATAATATTCTAATTGCTTTTGCGCATATTGTGTTTCTGCCATCAACAGATCTGATGTTTTTTCCAGGCCCTCTTTAAACCTGTTGGTGCGAATTCTTAAGGATTCTTCGGACTGCTTCAAAGCCAGGGCCGTGAGATCCAGTTTATTTTTGGCATCGATAAACATGCGTTGTGCTTTATTGAATTCCAGTTTGCTTTTCGAGAGGTATTGGTCGTATTGTAATTTCGACTTCTCAAATTCGGCTTTACTTTTCTGGGCTTTTCCAAATCGTTTTGATCCCTGGAAGATATCCCAGCTTAGTTTGGCCCCAATCACGTAACCATTGGCGTCGGCCTGGAACATATCGTCGTCGTATAACTGATAACTTCCGAAGGCATTTAATCGCGGGAGAAACGCCATGTTATCGGCTTTGTTCATAGCTTCGAGCGCCTGTGTACCCAACTGCATGGCTTTAATATCGCTGCGGTTTTCCGAAACGGTTTTGTTGCTATCGAACATGCTGTTAACCGTTAAACTAACGGTAGGGCGAAAGCGCAGGAAGCTGTCGTCATTCATTAAAAACGAGATATAATTTGAGGCGTTATTGATGTTGCTTTCGGCATGTTGTAACTGATTTTTAACGTCATTAAGTCGCACCTCGACGTTCAAGACATCTGCACGCTGCAAGAGGCCCTGCCTGAAGCCATTGTCGGCCAGTTTCTTGTTGGCTTTTGCAGCTTCATAAGCTTTGTTAAGAACATCAACTATCTTATAAGCCAATTGCAGCTGCATGTAGGCATTCGACACTTCAAATTCCAAAAAGTCGGCCGTACGTTGTCTTTTTAACGACATGGCCTCCATTTTGGATTTAGCTGCAGCACGGTGATAAAAACCGTCTACATTGATGAGGGGTTGTTGTATTTCAAAGGTTGTCGCAAAATTTTGTATCTGATCAGGGTCATTCAATAAGGCTGGATCAAAATCGTTCTGCGTCAAAATTTCCTGGTTTAATTTTGAACCAAAGGCCATGAGCGGGTTCGTGGTTGAAATACCGGTATAACTCGCCGAGATATTGGGTAGAAAGATCGCATTGGTCTGTCTGTATTCTGCCCTCGCCTGATTAAATTCCTCGATCGAAATTTTAATGGTCGTGTTGTTCTCTGAAACAGAGGCCATGACGTCCTGCCTGGAAATGGGGACGCTCTCCTGTCCAAACATCGAAAATGTTCCTGTAAAGAATAGGGATGTTATGAATGTTCTAAGTATCATTTTATATTAATTTCAGGGCAAAAGTAGCCTTAGAAATGTTTGTGTCGAGTAACAAATGTTACCCAAAAAAAAAGCACTCTTTAATAAGAGTGCTCAAAACCAACCAATAATCACCTAGTAACAGCGCTCACGGTTCTGGGACAAAATGCTTTCATATGCATCCTGACTTAAATATTGAGGGGTATAGGTGCCCAAATTATTTTCAATACCAAAGACAAAACTTTTTAAATGATTTCGAGAACCACATTGTAGTCTTTCGAAGACCGTTATGATCGCCGGGTTTGTTGTGGCGTCCATATAGTTTTGTAAGTCTACTATATCGAGATCTTCAATTGTTGCGCCTATTTTCAATGCACTGACGACATCCGTGGTACCCTCAACTACAAATGTGTCATACAGCTGCTGTAAGGTATCATCTTTAAATTGACCCGGTGGCAAAATGGTATATTCTATATTATTTTGGATCATTAAATTTTCTATGGCATCCATGTGGGTCTGTTCACTGCTTTTAATATTTTTAAATTGATTTACGGACCATAGGGATCCTAAATAACTGTACGTGTCTCGAGCTAGTTTTTCTTCTTCCAGCATGAACTGTAAGGCTTTGATCTCTTCCTGAGTGACATCTTGCACCACCAAAGTATCACTAGCGAGTTCGTTTTGATTGTCATCGCAAGCATAGACCAAGGACATTAACAACAGCATAAATAGGGTTGTAACTGAGGTATATCTTAAATTTTTCATGATATTGGATTTTAAATGATATACAAATTTCAGAAATTAAAAAGCCATTCTCGGTGACTCATGTTACACAGGGCGCAGGTTGTGGATTGAAGATAACACCGATTTCTTGGAGGTGGGTTAAGGAAGGGAGGCCACGAGTACGAATCCGCACCAGCAACAAAGGGTATTGGAAAGCGCTCCAATTTACATCAGGCCGTAAATTAAACCTTTGTCATTTTAATAAAAAGTTCGTTTCCGAATCTGCTTTCTATGGAATTGTAACAGGTTTCAAAAACACCAATGTTATAGAGGGGTTTAAAATAATCCAGGTATTCCGCCCTGGTCCCGCCAAAGGGTGGCCTGTCACTATTTAATGGCGCATCAAAGAGCAAGCCTACCAATTTTCCATTCGTTTCGAGTAACTCGTGAGACTTTTGTGCGTATAAGGGTCTTAACTGAGGATCGATAGCACAGAAAAACGTCTGTTCTATGATGAGGTCAAAACGGCCTTTTAAATCGAAAAAATCACCATGTATTAATTGCGATAACGGATACTCCGGAACCCTCTCCTTAATGTTATCCAAAGCAATAGTGGAGAGGTCTACCACCGAGGTGTTTTTAAATCCGATGGTAAAGAGGTACTCGGCTTCATAGGAATTACCCCCGCCGGGAATCAGAATTTTAAGATCTTTGTCAGTTAGTTGATCGAAATACCCTTTCAGGGGTGGTGAAACCTGACCTAAATCCCAGCCCGTATCGTGGTTCAGATAGCGGTTGTTCCAAAAGGATTCTGATAAATTCATCAACTATACACTGCTTATAACTTGAATGATATCGTTTTTTTGAACAACGCCAGACTGTCTCCACACCTGTTTGCCATGTTTAAAAAGGATCAGGGTGGGCACACCGCGTACCTGATAAGTGGCAGCCAATTTTTGATTTTTATCAACATCAATCTTGATGATGGACACGCGTTCATTGAGCGTTTTTTTAACCTCTTGTAATATGGGAGCCATCATTTTGCAAGGGCCACACCATTCGGCAAAAAAATCAACTAAAACGGGTTTGTCCTGATTGATGATTTCTGAAAATGAAGCCATAACATCATAAATTTAATAGGTGTGTTTTATACAAAAATACAGATTTGAAAATCAAAATATTCTGTTTTTGAAGATCAATTTACACCCTTTTTATTTTAACTGAAATGACCCCGTCAGGCCATCAGCGGAACTCGTACCCACCATGACATCAAACATGCCGGATTCCACTTTATAGTCCCCATTTGGATCATAGAATCCGAGTTCTTTATCCGTTAGTTCGAATGTCACGGTTTGTGATGTCTTCGCTTTTAAGGCTATTTTTTCAAAACCCTTTAGTTCTTTAACCGGACGTACAATTGAGGCTGCCTTATCGTTGATGTAGAGCTGAACGACTTCTTCCCCGTCCGTATCACTTACATTAGAGACCTGCACCGCCACCTTAATACGCTTTTGATCTGAATCATCGATGACCAAATTGCTGTAATCAAATTTGGAATAGCTCAGACCATAACCAAAGGGGTAAAGCGGCGTCCTGTCCTCATCGATATAACGTGAAAAGAACACTTCATTCCTTGGTCCCGGTCTGCCGGTTCTAAAATAATTGTAATAAATAGGGCACTGTCCTACACTTCGGGGAAAGGACATGGGTAATTTTCCGGATGGATTATACCTCCCAAACAAGATGTCAGCCACAGCATGTCCTGATTGGGTTCCCAATTGCCAGGCTTCAACAATAGCCGGGATGTGTTCGGCAGCCCATGGAATGGCCAATGGCCGGCCATTCATTAAAACAAGAACAATATTCTTATTCACTTCGTAAACCGCCTCCAGCAGGTCCTGCTGCACACCGGGGATATCGATTTGGGTTCTGCTTCTGGCCTCTCCGGACATCATGCCATGTTCTCCTAAGACCATAATAACGATCTCAGCGTTTTTGGCCAGAGTGACAGCTTCCTTAAACCCGCTCTTGTCAGAGGTGTTGATGGTCAGATCCTGGTTAAATACCTCGATTCCCGTAGACAGGTCGGCACCTTTGGCATAGGTGTACGTGCAATAGGTATCAAGCCCCTCAAGGACGGACACGGCAGTGTTATTATCGGAACCCAATCGCCAGTTACCCAAAGGGCTGTTCTTGTCGGAGGCCAAGGTTCCGATTACGGCAATACCCTTTTGATCTCGTTTTAAGGGCAACAGATCGCCTTCGTTTTTCAGGAGTACAATGGACTTTCTGGCCATATCCAATACAGCCTCCAAATGATCGGGGTGATAGAGCAGCTCTTTTTCACGTTCTTCGTTGCAATATTTATAGGGATCATCAAATAATCCCAATTCGTATTTTACGGTCAGGATCCGTCGCACCGCCTCATCGATCTTATCCTCCGATACCAGGCCTTCTTCAACCAGATCCGCCAAATGGGTAACATAGGCGTAGGATTCCATATCCATATCCGAACCTGCATTGGCTGCTATCATAGCCGTTTCTTTTAAATTCGCCGCCATACCATGGGATTCAATTTCTTTAATACTGCCCCAATCGGAAATCACGAAACCATCAAAGCCCCATCGCCCTTTTAAAATATCCCTTTGTAAAAATGCATTGCCGGTTGATGGCACACCATTCATGATGTTGAATGCATTCATTACCGTTTTAACATTGGCCTCTTCAACAGCAGCCTTAAAAGGAGGAAGGACCACATTGAACAGGGTTGAGGTACTCATATCAACCGTATTGTATTCCTTACCTGCCTCAGAAAAGCCATAGCCGGCGAGGTGCTTGGCACAGGCCGCCAGTGTATGTACGGATGACAGGTCATTACCTTGAAAGCCGTTCACTCGCGCAACGCCGATTTGAGTTCCCAGATAGGGATCTTCACCACTCCCTTCCATAACACGACCCCAGCGTGCATCCCGTGTAATATCGATCATAGGGGCGAAGGTCCAGTTAATACCCATGGCTGCCGCTTCGGTTGCGGCAACTTCCGCCGATCTACGGATGGCTTCGAGATCCCAGCTTGCAGCCTCCGCCAGGGGAATAGGAGCCAGGGTCTTATGACCGTGAATCACGTCGAAACCAAAAATCAATGGAATTCCCAAACGCGAATTTTCAACCGCCAATTTTTGAAATTCCCTGACTTCTTTTACGCCGTTTACATTCAGCATGGAACCAACAAGTCCTTTTTTGAGATGTTCATACTTCAGCTTTAGCTTTCCGTCGCTGGGTGCCGGGCCGGTAACGTCGTAAAAACTGCTGTATTGATTCATCTGTCCGACTTTCTCCTCTAAGGTCATTCGACTTAAAAGGGCCTCAACTTTTTGAGCGATGCCATCATCAGGCTGAACCGTATGTTCAGGTCTGCAGCTCTGAAAAAGAAAGGTGCTTAAGAGGGCGTATAGAATTATTTTAATCTGGTTCATAGTCTTAGAAATTAGTACTGGTTAAGATGGTTACTATGGGTACAAAACGAATTTGACCGGACAATCTGGGAAGTGAACTAAGATATAAAAAAAAGGATAATGATAGCAGCATGGCATTTGAGATCTCTCATGGCTGTTTCCAACCATACCTGAACCACAGGGGTAAAGCATTTGATCAGAAAATTTTAAGGGGCATTAAAATATGGTCTCAAAGCATTTCGTTTCAGGAACAGATTTAAATTGCCATGTCATGGTAACCGTATCATCTAAGGTTCATTTTCATTCGTGATTTTGTGCTTGAACTTGTTATACAAGAACGAAATGATGAGTAACAGGATGCCCAGGGAAACAAATACAATGGTTTTGGAGATGGTATTTAAATGAGCGATATCATACAGGAATAACTTCAACAGTGTCACGGAAAATAAGGTAATCGCCGCAATACGCAGGTGCTTTTTTGTTTTCCATATCCCCAGAGAAATCAAGATTAATGAATAGACACCCCAGAGAATGCTCAGACCCAGTTTGTAAGATGTTTCAGAATGGGCCATATCCAGCCAGTGGATCAACTCACTACTGGCAATCCAGATAATCGTGGTGTAGATCAGGATGTCAAAGGCTAATTTATAATCCACCTTCATAAATTCCCGGTGTATATATTTATAACATGCAAACAAGGCCACACCAAGGAAGATAAAAGAGAGGTATCTTATAATTATATGATGATAGCCCATAGGTTCATACATTAAATAGCTGTCGCGCAACAGGCTTATGGTGTAAAGCCCCTGAGTCAGGAAAACCAGAATGGCCAATCCAATGAGTCCGATATTAATCTGACCCAACAGCCTGTTTTTTATTTTATATATGTTCACGAACGACAGGATAGAAACAAATAACAGGGAGTAGTTAAGTACCCAAATGGTTTTAAACTTGAGTACATCGAAATTAGGACCCGTTAAATAGTGATCTACCTGTTCCCGTGTATCCTGATAGAGAACGTACCAATAATTTTCCAATTCCAGTCTGAAGGTAAAATAGATCGTACCTATGAGAACGGCAGGTATTAGAAAGGAAGTGATTTCCAATAACTGACGCTCTACGGCGGACTTGTATTTTTTATTCGCATCCAAAACAGAAATAAAGAGCAGCCCTGCAATAAATAAAAGCGATGTGAGGAATTGCGGGTTTAAGAAGGGTCTTAATTTCGTGTCGTTCCAATAATTTGTGTAATTTACGGTCCAGTCCTGAACCAAACTTAAGGTGGCCAACACCATTAGCCCGTATCCGATATTTTCATAGACAGCCCTGTTTTTTGTTCTTCCGATCCAGAACAGTAATGCCGCCTCACCAATCCATAAAAGGGTAACCCAATTGCCGTCTAATTGGACCGGAATGGCTATGGTGATAAACAGCAGTACCAGTCCCGAAACCAAATAGAATAAATTTCTGTCGCCTAACTTTTGTTTGTAGATAATGAGACTCACGACAGCGTGCAGTAGGCCGTTGCCCAGGGTAAATAAGCCCAGTAAATTGCCACCCATGTCCGGATGATCCAGAATATCATAACCGAAACCATAGAATATAAAGGAATTTGCCAGCAATAATAAAATATCCATGACATCGAATTTTTCCTTTTGAATAAGTTTAAATGCTAAAAACGTAGCATAAAATAGGGTAAAGAATAGGAAAATAAAGATGAGGGCCATGGGGACGTCTATTTCACTACTGATGAATGTACTTGTCGCATACCAGGTTGAAAAGATAAGCCATGTCAGTGCGAAAGAGGAAATGTAAAGCCCCTTCCAATATTTTTTAAAGGCTATCACCAGAATACCGATATTAATAATGAGCATATAACTGAAAAGAAAGCTTGGGTCTTCTGCCGTGTCGCCTAATAAGAAGGGTACCGCATAAGCACCGACCAGGCCGATGTGGGCAATGATCTGTTTGCTGTATTTTAAGGCAAAAAACACTGTAAAAACAGTAAAGACCAACATTAAGCAAAAGGCAATTACCTCAGGAAACAGGTCGTATAATACATAGGCGAGATAGGTTATAACGTATAGAATGGCCATGGCCCCACTGACCAGTACAGCACTGAAATTCAGATATTTTCGTTTGAGTCTGATGCCGAATGCTAAGAGCCCCAGCCCGACCAGGTAGCCTAAAATAATTCGTGTTAAGGGGCTTATCAGGTCGTTCTCTATAGTATATTTTGCACCGATGCCTACGCCAAGAATGAGGATGATGATACCAATCTTATTGATAAGGTTTTCACCAATGAATTTTTCCAGGTTAGTGCTGCTTTTTTCTTCTTTTTGTGTATCGGCACTTGCGCTTTGCGCCGGAGGGCTCTCTTTAACCATTTGAGGTGCCGCCTTGACCACTTCGGGTGTTTTAGGTACCGCCTTGATAGCTTCAGTTGTCTTAGTTACTGCCTGTTCTGCTTTTTTTAGGGGAAGGATAATCCATAGAAGCAAATAGACCAAAATACCGACACAAAATAACAATGAAAGTAGGATCCAAATGAATCGCAGCACAAACAGGTTTATCTTGTAATACTCGGCCATCCCGGAACAGACGCCTCCCAGAATTTTACTTCTTCGTGACCTGGTGAGTTTTCTGGATGATGTCTCCTGACGCCGAGCAGGTTGCTCCTTAAGGATAGGGGGTTCGACGGGTTGTTCTTCAATGGGTTCTTCCTCTTCTACGGGTGCTCTGGAAATATCCGATTTTAATTCGTTTATTTCTGATCTCAGGGTATTCAGTTCTCGAGAGAAGCGGTCTTGTTTCTCAAGGAGTGATTCCAGTTTTTGAAGAAGGGCGTTGAGACGGTCATGATGCTCAGTCATTTAGTGTATGATTTCAGCCAATACAAGAAGAAAGGCCCGGCGTTAGTTGCGAACTAATTTAGTAAAAAAATGAATGCCTGAGGTTTTAAAATTTCATGCGCAGGAAAAATGGTTTTTATGCCTATGTTTTTCCGATTCTGTGCTTACGTCTTTCGAATTTTATGCGCATATTTTTTAAGCCCTGTAAACACTGGTGTTTCCGGAGGTTTTTAAGCCATTTAAGATACAGGTTCTAATTTTCCGTTTTTAAATTCCAGGTGGTAGGTTGCTCCGTTTTCCGTGAATGCAATCGCAAATTCAGAACTATAGGCTTTGTCGCTGGTGGGGTACCAGTCTTTAACCTGTTTGTTTATACAGATAAACAGGCCCTGTTCATCTCCGATGGCACAAAACCGTTCAAATCCCCCATCATAGATCCCCAGTTTAACAATCTCGATTAACTGGTTATAGATAGGTTCTATAGCATTAACCGCAAGTCCGATTTCCGATAGGTTCAACAAGGCATGCGCGCTGAACAGGCTCGTGCTTTGGTTTTTAAGATTTTTACGGGCGATGAGTTCTACAATATTTTTGTCCGCATCGTAAAAGTAAATGGCCCTGGCATTCCAGGACTTAAAATCCTGGATGTCCCGAGTCCCGTCTTTTAGGATTTCAACCCGCTGTTTTAACCAGGCCAGGGCTTCGTTCTCCTGGTTACAGGGAATGTTTATCGCGAAGTGATAGGGCTGAAAATCTTTGCGCTCCACGAATTTAAGTCGTGATTGTCCAATTCGGAATACAGTGTGTACATCGGATTGTTCGACTATTTCTAATCCGATGGTCTTTGCGTAAAAATCGGTCTGCTTTGATACATCAGAGCAGTATAATTTTAATTCGTTGATGGTCATTCTTTAGAAAGTAGCTATGGTTTTAGGTATAGTTTTAGATTTGTTGACGCCATTTTTTTTGGTGTTGTACCAAGTGATTTATCCGTTAATTCTCAGTGTACTCAATTTCTAGGTCCGATAATTACCCGGTTTTGACATAAGGTCTTTAAGTTCAGTAAGGTGTTTTTCATAAATTTCTCGAGGGGAAACATTTCGTTTAACGCAAATCGAGGCGGCTTTGCCGACAATTTCTCCCATCATCCCTGTGGTCCTCATTACCCTAACGGGTCCTAAGCCTGATTTCGTTACACTGATATCGCGACCTGCCATAAAAAGATTTTTAATATTCCTACTGTAGAGCGTACGATAGGGTGCCCAGAATAACCCACCATATTTGTATTTCTCCCCACGGGTATAGTCAGATACAAATTCGTTTCCTTCGAATCCGGTCTGATATTCCTTTTTCGGTGTATGAATATCAACATGCCAGGAGCAGGGGAAGGCCGGATCGTCAAATGTGCGTTGCTGTTTAAAATCTTTTGCATCTAATATGACATCTCCCATCAGACGTCGGGATTCACGCTTACCGGCAATAAATGCGGACCAACCCAGTCTGTGGTGAGGATACATTCCATCTATATTTTTAAGCGTGTCCCAGGCGCCATACATCGCTCTAAAATTGTGATCGCGTATGAGTTCTATCTCAGTAACCTGGTTCTTGTTGAATCCGCTCTCCCAATACCACATATTAGCAAAAGCATCAAGCCCTTCACGATGAAATGTTTTCACGCCTTTTCTACCCGGAAATGGTTTGTCAGAGAGGTCTAATGCCCACGGACACCGCGGAAAAGGTTGTTCAATTTCTCCAATTTCACACTTCATAGCTAAAGCGCTTTTATCTTTACATTCACAAGCCAATACTTCTTCCGGGTTAGAGGCATCAAGTACGTTAAAAAGGTTGCTGCTTCCCATGAGATTTTTGACTTCATATTCATAATCTGCACCTGCTTTAAATCCGATAGTAGCATCACCTGTACAATCTGCGAAAAATTTGCCTTTTAACCTCGTCTGTCGTGCAGATATAGTGCTTTGAATTATAATAGCATCAATCTCTTTTTCAGTGGTTTCAACGTTTATTGCCCTATGGTTGATGAATAGGGTTATGTTCGGTTCCGCTTTCACAACCTTCAGTTTCAAGGCATCATCATAATATCTGGAATTAACACCATTTAGAACCTGTCCCGGTTCTTTCTTTATCGGAGGGAGAATTTCGTTAACAATATCACCAATATGAACGTATGGACTTTGATTCGTTTTTCCTTCCGGCCAAACACGTACCTCAGAACTCGCATTTCCTCCAAGTACCGGTCTGTCTTGAATTAGTGCTACCTTTATTCCATTTCTTGCAGCCGATATTGCTGCACAGGTGCCTGCCAATCCCCCGCCTGTTACCACGAGATCATAAACACCTCCATCATCTGGTGTATCAGGTAAACCTAATAACTTGCGACGAAATTTAGTAAGCGCTTCAACATCATTCACAGGTTTAAAGTCCAGGTCTTTACAAAACAATATGGCCTCACATCGGCCCTCAAAACCAGTGAGGTCATGCAAAGCTATTGAGGCTTCTTTCCCTACTTGCGCTATCCCTCCATCATGCCAATGCCATTCAGCTCCTTTAGTACCAAAAGTCTCTTCAAGAGGTGCATCATTTATAAGAACCTGAAATTTACCTGGCGCACCCGGGGCATTCCATGGGGCCACCCAATCACGCGTTCGAACCCAAACGCGATATTTTCCCGAAGAGGGAAAGCTGATACGCGTTTTTGCGTCTTCAACAGGGATGCCTAAACCATGTGCAAGCAAATAGGGAGATCCCATCTGACCCATGGATTGTTGATCTAAATCCCATCCCCCAAAATCTGCAAATTGTTCCGCTTCTATAAAAACAAACTCCTCTGAAGTTCCATTTCTGTTTGAATTTAAACATGATGATACCCCACCGGCTAATAAAAACAAACTAGAATTTGCTATGGTTCCAATAAATTGTCTTCTTTTCATATTTAGTGTAGGTCATGTGGTACAACGAAGTTATTAAATTAATTTGGAACTGGTGTTTAGGAGTATTTATCCGAAAGGAACCGGATAAAAATCGATATTAACCTCATCGGAATCAATCTGACACTTCGCAAATATTGCTACTACAGTTGTTATGAATACTAACAAAGACTTATATCTGATTACTATTTTGAAAATGCCAGATGGTTGTTTCATCGAATAAGTGCATAGATCAAATCGCTCATACAGATCTGTTGTATTTAAAATTAATATAATAAATCAGGTTTACCAATGTTATGTAAAAATGTTTCACCACATAATTTAATAAGATTCTATTTTAATGGATCATACATTTCAAAACTTCATTAGAGCGTGGTAAATGCATTTAATCATTTTAATTAAACTTAACGTCCACAGCACCAGCAGCACCAAGAATTATATCTTGTTTTTTAATGGCATCATTATAAGATAAAAAATTAAGCAATGAATATATACCCATGCTATATAGGGATCTCATGTTAACCTTAAAGTCAAAGGCCCTTCTTAATATGGATCCAAGAGTGAAGTATTTCAATCTGGCTTCATAACATGCATCCGCGAGTTCATCCGGAGAAAAATGAACCGGAATGAATGTCGACTTTCCAAAACGGTAGTCGGGATGTAGCCACCATTTACCATTGTAAAGCAGCCTATTTTCTTTAGCCAACTGATTATACAAAGGGGTTTTGGGGTAGGGCATAAGCACATTAAAATCAGCTAAGATGAATTTATGAATTTTCGAAAACTCCAATATACTATCTATTGATCTCTGAGTGTCTGAATCATGACCTATTGTAAAAGCTCCCCAAACAAAGAGACCATAGTCTTTAAGAATTTTCAGTTTTTCTTTATAGGTGTCGAATTTAACTAAATTTGGAATTTTTTTCATGGCTCTAAGGCTCTCCACTTCAACAGACTCGAAGCCTATTAATTGACCAATACAGCCACTCTCCTTCATAAGATCCATCAATTCGAGGTCATTGGCCATGTTAATATCCGCTTCTGAAGCCCATTTGATCTTAAGAGGAATCAATTCTCTAAAAAGATCCTTCGATAGTTTGTGATTCATTACCACATTGTCATCTGCAAACAAAAGTAATTTTCTGGGTTGAGATTCAATCTCTTCCAGCACATGATCTATGGCTTTAAAATGATATTTTTTATTATAGAAAGAGCTTACTGAACAGAAATTACAGTCGAAATAACAGCCTCGGCTAAATTGAACAAGCCCTACAGGCAAATATTTTTTACCTTTGAAAATACTTCTGTCAGGAATAAGACAATCAGTGGACATTCCATTTGTTGAATGGTAAAACTGCTTAAGCTCTCCTGTTTTTAGATCGGAAATGACCTCCGGCCATTTATCTTCAGCATCGCCGATGTACACGCTGTCAGCATACTGAATGGACTCCATTGCCATATGCGTTGGATGATATCCGCCAAGAATAACTTTCACACCTCGTTTCCTATATTCGTAAGCAATTTGATAGGAGCGCAGAGCTGTGAAGGTTTCTACTGTTATGGCTACCAGATCAGTTTCATCATCGAAATTTATTTTCTCAATTCTGTCATCAAAGAACACGACTTCAACATCATCAGGCGTTAGTGCTTTTAATATGGCCATGACCAAGGGCTCCATTACGGCCCTGTCTCTGTAAGCACCATCTTTACTATGCCCTAATTTTGGTTTTATTAATGTAATTTTCATAATGCCTGTATTTTATTTTTTTTCTTCAGTCTAATTACTATCCAGGGAACTAGAATAAGGTCGTATAAAAGTGCCATGAATATGTTCATAGCAACGAATATTCCTAAATAATAAATAGGTTTATAATTCGAAAAGATCATTATTAGAAAACCTATGCATATAACAAAGGTTGTCTTTATCAGTGCGGATGATACCTGTTTTAATGCCAAACCTATATTTCCCTTGCGCCTGTAGGCGTGCAACAGATAGATGGTATCATCCACAGAGACTCCGAGAGATATAGAAGCCACCAGTACGGTTCCAACATCCAAATTCACACCAATCAGCCCCATGATTCCCAACGTGTTTACCACCGGGAGTACATTGGGAAGAATTCCAGTCAGAGAAATATTGTTAATTCCGAATATTAGAATAATTACCATTGAGATAATAAAAAATGAGAACCCAAGACTAGTCATCTGGCTCTCCAATATTTTCGTGTTTAGCCCTGCATAAAGCATCGATACCCCAGTAATGAAATATTCCGGAGGGTCATCTTTAAAAAATGAATTTATCTTTAATGTAATTTCTTCGGCCAACATTCGGGATTCCTGATTACTAATAAAATTCGTATTGACGATTAACCTTAATTGCTCGTTTTCCTCGGCATAAAAGCGTTCTAAATAGTCTGATGACTTTATCATTTTAATTAAATTACTTCCTGGTAGAAGATCAAATCCAAACTCATGGTAGAAATCAAATATGGATAAACAGTATTGGATTTTCGGCATGGTTTCAAGGTATTCTTCAAGGGCCCCGATTTCATTTATGAATTCTGGAAGTGAATCTTTTTCGAAGTGCTTGGTCGATATAATAACTTCCAATGGTTGCGTACCTGTAAAACGGGATTCAACAATTTCTTTGTCTTCAATAACCTTGTGGTCTGATTTAAAAAATCTAAACACATCTGTCTCAATAGTTAACAGAGAGATTCCATAAATGGAAATGATGGTCATTAAAGCAACAAAGATCAAAGTCCCCGGACTTTTAATGATTTTTGATCTCATATAAATAGTTATCCATCTTTCGGTCGAGAACTGAGACAAATTCGCTGTTGATGAAAACCATTTAGGAAAAGTATTAAAGAATATGATGATCAGGATGCAGCTAACAACGAAAGATATGGAAATGCCCAAAGCACAATATATTCCAAAGATACGAATGGGCTCAATAGAGCTAAATGCAAATGACATTAAAGCGAGCGATGTGGTGATATTGCTAAGCAGTCCTGGTAAAAACACCTCTTGAAGTGAAGACTCAAGGATTTGTGATCTTGTAATATTTGGGTTGTAAAAGTGTTTAATTCTACTTAAGAAATGAATCGAGAAGGTGGAGCTTGTCACCAAAATTACTAAGGGAATAATACCACTTAACATATCAATGGACCCACCATTTGCTGCAAATATGCCAAGAGTTGTAACAATTGACAGAATAGACGTGATTAAGGGAATAATTGCAAAAACAATATTTCTGAATATTAGTATCAGGATCACAAATATTATTGAGAGAGAAAGAAAGAGAAAGGTTCCTGATTGTGATGTCGCGAGTTTTGTCGCCTCAATGGAAAGCACTTTTCCGCTATAAAAATGAAAATTAGTAACCTCACCTGAGGTTCGTATTATATTTTTGAGCTTTGAATAAAGACTGTCTTGATTGATTTCGGGTGTTTGGTAAATATGAAAAACGGTAGCTTTTCGATCAGCGGAAATAATATTATTGAGTATTTTATCGAATCTATCAATTTGGTTTTCAACAGTTAAGGGGTTAATGTCTCTGGACGGAATTAGTGGTCTTGACAGTATTCCAAATGGGCTTTGAATAGGAATTCTAATCGTATTCAAGCTAACCAGGTGAGAAATACCTTCGAGTTCCGAGATACTGTCCGAAATTGACCTAACTTTTTCAAGTCCGGATATCGAAATTAGACTATCATTTCGGTAAACAAGTATGAAGTATTGGTCATTTCCAAATGAAGAGACATAATCTGAATAGTTTCTATATTCTAGATCTTTTTTGTTAAACCAATGTTCGAAATCATTATTTGGTTCAATAACTAATAATTTATTAAGAAATATCCCAATGAATAAGAGGAACGAACCCAATAATACCCACCTGTATCGAAGACAAATCGATATTAGATGCTTCGAAAAATTATTCTGATTAATATTTTTACCAATTCTCATTTTACGATTCACATAATTCCGAAACGAAAATAATTTTCAATTATAATAGCTTTCCGTATACCCTATACGTTTTATAAATTCTTGTGCCAATTAATTCCGCTATTTTTCGAACTTTATAATTGTCCTCCATGATCCATGAAAATTCAACATGTTCATAATTTGATCTTATCATATTAATAATGGCCTCATTGTAAAGAACACTTCCTAACCCAAATGGCTGATATTTATTTTTAACGCCGAGGGTGACCACGCGCAGCCCTTTAATTTTTTTTTGACTCCAAAGCAGTTTTACAATTCCTGTGGGAAATAGCCGCCCATTCTGTATCTTTTTAAATATTTCATTGTAATCAGGTAGGCACATGATAAATCCTATGGGTTCATCGTCAATTTCTGCTATGAAAACCATTTTTGGATCGATGATAGTTCTAAGATCCTTTGCCAAATGTCTAAATTCATCCGAGTCCATGGGCACAAAACCCCAATGTTTAGACATAGCATCGTTATATACTCCTTCAATCTTCAATATTTCCGAATAGAAATCATTCATATTCGGATTTCTCAATGTTAAATTGAACTTGTTCTTGATTCTCTCTGCAATTAGCTTTATTTTATTAGGGAGCCTAATCTCGTTTCTATGAGCTTGGTATGCATAAAAGTCCTTGACTTTTGAATATCCTGCTCGTTGAATATTATGATCATAATAATCATAGTTATAGGGCATCATGATAAAAGGGGAATGTTCAAATCCCGCTGTCAATACACCCATCTCATAGTTTATGCTAGGGGATACCGGACCTGTAATTTCCTTAATATTGCGTTCACTCATGTCCATTTCAACTTGATGAAAAAGATGATCAAATACATCTTGATCATCAATGGCATGGAGATATCCAAAATACCCCTTACTCGATCTTTTGTCATACAATGATGCTATTCGTCCCTCTATTTTTTCACCGTTTCTTGCCAGATGAAATTTCACTTCGAAATTTTTATAGAAGGGGTTTTTGACTCTGTCGAATCGCTTTTTTTCCGATATTTTAAGTGGTGGAACCCAATACCTATCTTGATGGAATAGTTGATATGGATAATTTATGAAATCATCTAAATTTAATTTATCTGATACTTTTTCTACAGTTATCATAAGACCCCTCTTTTAATTCTGTCTTTTCTAATTACGCTGTCCAATTTTCTAAAGTAGAGTTTAGGTGCTACCACCCTAAACCAGCGTATAAATCTACCTTCCAAATTGCAATACACTTCAAATTTGTTTTTTTTCATACCATTCAGCAATCTGACAGCAACCTGATCGGCACTCATTATTTTCGAATTCTTTGTTATGGCCAGGCATTCAGGTAACGTTTCTTTTTTTTCTATTTCCAGCATTGGGGTATCCGTATCGGACGGATAAATTATGGTTAGACCAACACCATAGTCTCTTGCTTCCATACGCAGGCATTCTGCTAGTCCGGAAAGAGCAAATTTCGCTGGTGAATATCCTCCGTACCCGATAGCGCTGAAATACCCAGCAACGCTCGATACAATTCCTATTTTCCCACTTTTTCTTTTTTTCATTGCTGGAATTATCGCCTTATAAGCGTTGACTACTCCGAAATAATTGACGTCCATGTTTTCTCGAAGTTTAAAACTTTCTATGTCGTCTATTTTTCCGCAAAGCCTCTGCCCGGCACAACATATAAGATATTGTATCGGATATTTTTCTTCAATACCATTTACTACATTCTGTAAATCGTTAAAATTTGAGACATCACAGGAGAATATCTCGACTTGTACATCATACTCAGACCTGATTAGTCTTTTTGAAATTTCCAGTTTCTCTTTACTTCTGGAGACTAAGAATAACCGCGCTCCCTGTTGGGCAAGTCGGCAAGCTATTGCCTGTCCAATACCTGAACTTCCTCCTGTAATTAGTGCATTCATACGTATTTCATTTTGACACTATGCTTCTCTTTTACCGGTGTATCGGATTTAAAAATATTGATCTCCCTTAGGTTTGTCTGAGGGAATATGTATCGTTTCAGCTTATGAATGACATGATGAATTATTCTAATATTGCTATGGTAATAGATAAACCTTTGTTTAGGATATCCACCAATTTGCTGCTTTGACCAATAAGCCGTCTGTCCGAGAAAGATTTTTTTGCAACTCGAATTTATTGCCAGATTCACTATGGCATATAACAAGTTAAAATATGGATCATACATGCTATTTTTATATTGTGGTAGTCCACAGAACATAAAGTGAAGGCCACGACCTTCCTTGATAAGCAAGGCGGTAGCAAGAACTTCGTTCCCATTCTTGATCTCCAGATATTCCATTTTATGTTGAAATACTTTAAATAGCAGTTTGAAGAATTCGTAGGGAAGTGTTTCGAGTTTGGTCGTTGCTCTTTGCATTATAGCCATGTAGCCCCGATAAAATTCCTCCGCTGAATGGGAGTTATAGGAATTCATTTGCATTCCTGTTTTTTTTACATTGAACAAAAAATTTCTTTCATCTATGTTTAATTTAGCAAGCCCTTTCTTTATCTTTCTTCGGTAATGATGTTTGAGGGAATTGACATAATCTTCAAATGAATCCCAATGCACATCCATTTCCATATACGGCAGGCTAAAGGCCTGTATAAATCCATGATCTGATAAAATTTTAAATATATGGTTTTCGTTTTCCGAGATCTCCTTAAAAAAGAGGTGATTTATATTTCTGCTCTTGGCGATCTTCTTCATGTAGGACACTACCGATTCAAGTATCGGACCTGAATCTAATCCTTTCCTGATCACAAGATTTCTTTGACCAAGGGAAATAGGAAGACCACACATCAACACATCAACCATCATAAAGTTATTAAAGTATCTTCTAAGGAATTTGATCCAGCTTGTCTTGTATTGCATTAGGCAATCCAACTCAATCCTGAATTTACTCAGGCAGGCTGTGGCAACTAGGAGACTTTCTCTATATATCAAAAGATACCAATGATCGGTCTGCTCCTCTTTAATGTCTTCAAGTAGACCTATGAAGTCGTGTTTATGATATATTTCACTTGAGGGAACCAGAGAATCCCATAATTCAGATTCGATATCATGAATACTCTTGTATGGTATTAGCTTTAACATTATTTTTTAATCCACATTCTATTTTTTCAATGATATAATCAAGTTCTTCAACGCGCATGTCCGCATTCATACAAATTCTAAGTCTTCCCTCATTAAAGGGAACTGCGGGGAATACTGCCGCGGGCGATAAAATTTTATGTCTAAAAAGAAATGCCGACAGTTCTAGGGTTTGTTTCCTGGCACCCACAATGATTGGTGTTATCTGGGATTGAGAAATTCCCGTATTCAGTCCAATTTGCCTGCATGAATTCAAGAAATAATTAGTATTCTTCCAAAGGGATTCAATCTTTTCGGGATGCCTGTCAATTATTTCCAGAGACTTAATGATAGCGGCAACAGAGCCTAAATTCAATGCCGAAGAAAAGACATAGGGAGAAGATTGATGTTGAAGGAATATGATTAACTCCCGACTTCCACCGATGAATCCACCATTAGAAGGTATAGCTTTAGACAAGGAAGAAGTCCATATATCTACCTCCTTGGCATCGATTCCAAAATGTTCATTAACTCCTCTTCCGGTCTTTCCTAGGATACCAAAGGAATGAGCCTCATCTATAACGAGGAAGAATTCGTATTTTTTCTTGAGTAAGATAAGATTTGGTAGATCCAAAATACTTCCATCCATGGAATAGATGCCTTCAACAATTACGAATATGCGTTTATGAGTAGACAATTCTTTGAGTTTGAGTTCAAGGTCTTCCATATTGTTATGGCTAAACTTTTCGAAATTGGACTTCGCCATAGAAAGTGCATCCATGATACTCATATGTATTTTTTCATCTATCAGCACCGTGTCTTTTGGATCGATAAGTGCCGAAGCGATCGCCAGATTAGCCATATATCCCGATGTGTAGGTTATGGTGGCCTCTGTTCCTTTAAATACAGCCAGTTTGTGTTCCAGTTCTTCGTGCAGCACATGAGAGCCACTAAGGAGTCTAACACCTCCTGTGCTGGTCCCATATTTGTCGATGGTCTTAATAGTACTGGCTTCAATTTCCCGATTCCCGATTAAGCCCAGGTAATCGTAAGAAGATACATTGAGAAAATTTCTTTTCCCGAGCTGAATTTTACTGGTGGATTTTAATTCCCCACTTTGGAGATAGTTATACTGTCCTTTTGAAACAGTTTTTGAGATTAGGCGACTCCAAAAAGATGAAATTTGAGTTTGCAAAAGTTTCTGACCAAATCTATGTGACTTATCAGATAAAAAATATCCTGAGAAAGGATCCTTCGGAAGATTATTTACAACTTTTTTATTTTTCATATTTAAAATATATTCTCCTGTAAATCATGTAAAGTCCGATACCGCAATCCTGCGGTCTCTGGACCTCGATCCATTGCTTCCTTGATTAATCTTTGATTATGATGCCAATGGGCAAATCTGAATTGTAAGTAGCATTTTAATATACCTTTAATTAAGCGGAATCTATTGGCCTTATACCATGGGGGTAACTTTCGAATTGCATGTTTTTTGACCCTACCCATATTCATGCAGGTTTTAACATAAAGCCAGAGTAACTTTTGGTAATATTTTTTTAAAGAGTCACTGGTAGGTAACAGGATATGTGAAAGATCCCATAAACCATGGGCTTTTCTGGGCACCGTGATTTGAGATTTCAATCTAACATATTCAAGAGTCCCCGGAAGGGGAGTGAGTGGTGATATATTTACGTATATCAGTCCAGTCTCCTTAATAAATTTATATAGTCGCTTCCAATCTTCATCAGTATAATCAGGTTGAGGTATTAAAGAGCCATATGTCTCCACGCCGTTTCGCGATAGTACTTTGATGGCCTCATAATTAAAATCTACCGAGCACTCTTTATTCATCGAATTCAATTCTGCGTTGGTCGATGCTTCCAAACCAATCAAAACAGCTGTTAAGCCAATTTCAGACCATTCTTTTATAATCGTTTCATTTTTGGCGATGAAGTCGGCTCTTCCAAAGACTAAGAATTTCTTTCGGATACCGCGTTCAATTATTAGTTCTCGTAACCGTTCCAGACGTTTAGGTTTTATTAGAAATATGTCATCAACAATATAAACGTCCTCTTGCTCGATCATTTCAAGTTCGCTGGCGATATGCTCTGGACTTCGAGAGAAAACTTTTCCATTTGTTATTGTCCAATTGTAGCAAAAATTACATTTGTACCAACATCCCCATGTGGTCTTGATGGTCGCTAAAGGTTCATGAAAGATGTAATAGTATTTGTGACTTAAGTGCTTTACCAGATCCCTGCGCGGAAAGGGTAGTTCGTCCATATTTTCCATGGGCTCAGGTTCTGACGTCGTATACAGTTTATTGGGTCCTAAGGGAAATGCAAGCCCGGGTATATTAATTAGTGATATACCTCGTTCTTTAAAGTCAATAATTTTAGAAAAAGTCTTGATGCCATCTCCCATTGCAATGACATCAACTGAAGTATCTATAAAATCATTCGGACATTTTGTTGCATGTACTCCTCCAACTACATTAAGACAATTAGGGTTCTTACGTTTTATTTTTCTGCAAATTTTTATGACCTCATTTACTCCTGTGATATAGCAATTTAATCCAACTAAGTCGGGTCTAAATTGTTCTAAGATTTTTGAGAGTCGATTTTCGACAAGGCAATCAAATATCTTGATTTTGTGTTTTGCACTGACACCTGCTGCAACATACTCTAAACCTAATGGCTCACAAACCATTAAGTTTTTCAAGCCAATGGTGAATTTTGATACAGGCGGTCTTATTAATAATATGTTCATCAGTAAATGTTTAAACTATGCCAGGGCAAATGCCGTTTTTTATATGGTTTCTATAATGGAAATTGACGCCGATCACGAATGCTCTCATTATGGGTCCTAATGAAGCCTCATTCCTGCTGGTTCTGCTCCAAATTGATTTTAATTTGAAAAGTTCTTTATATAACTTCCAATAATTACGCTGTAAGTCCTCCATGTTCAATTTTCTTGGTTTGAACACTACATTTCCACCGCTATAAAGATTAAAGTTCCTGTGAACAATCCTATTTTCTTTTTCCAATTCTTCATATATGGGAGTTCCGGGGATGGGAGTGAATATGTGAATCCGTGGAGTTGATATATGATTGTTCATTATGAAATCGTATGTGTTTTGATAGACCGAGTTGTCATCTCCATCAAGACCAATCATCATTTCGGTCGATACATCTATTCCGTGGCTTTTTATTAGGGCAATACTTTCGCTGTATTTTTTTGGATTATTAAAGCTTTTTCCGATGTTCTCAAGACTGGCTTCTGAAGTGGTCTCAATACCGAAAGACAGTAACCTGCAACCGCTTTGATGTGCAAGTTCGAGCATGTCTGGCCTGTCTGCAATATGTAAACTGCACTGACTAATCCAAATAATCTTCTCAGGAATTAGAGCCTCCCATAAGTCCTTTGAATAATTGAAATCCACTCCGATATTATCATCAATAAAGGCGATAAATTTACTACCGGTTTTCTTTGCGGCCCTCACATTTCGGATCACATTTTCTATGGGCTGTTTTCTATAACTTCGGCTGTAATATGTGCTTACTGAACAGAAGTTGCAGGAATGAGGACAGCCCCGACTAATTTGAACGGGCCTCCATAATCCCAATTTGTTCCTTTCCAAGAGGTCAAGGCGCGGAGCTGGTAAATTATTAATGTCCGGAGGGAATTGAGCGTGATAAACTTGTTTTAGATTTCCTTCCTTGGCATCATTTATAATTTGGGGCCATAAATCTTCTGCCTCTCCTAAAACGATTGTATCACAATGCTTTAAGGATTCCTGTATATCAAGTAAAGAGGCACCTATGCCTCCGAGAACAGCCTTAATACCTTTACTTCTAAATGTATCTCCAATTTGCCAGGCCCTGTAAATTCCGGAACCCATCCCTGTTAATCCCACAAGGTCCCAATGCTGATCAAAAGGTATTTTATCAACAGTCTCATAAACAATTTTCAAGTTTACAAATGAAGGGGTAACAGCCGCTAACATTGGGAGAGTAAGCCCTGGGAGATATAATCTTCTCTGGGTAATGGGGTTACCCTTGTTATCTAAAGCGGTCGGTGCAATTAATAGTACATTCATCAACTTATATTTTGTTGTTGATTCACTATTTCAACAAAAGGAAGAATTTTTTATGTTACGACTTTAATTGATAAAATACTATGATATTTATCAGTGAGTTGTTCTAGAAATCAGATGGGATTGACTAAATTAATACAAGCTATGTGATCCTGAGTAAGCTCAAAAACCAGCACCACTTGTCGGCATGGTTTAGTAAACCAGGTTTATGGAGGGTCTCCTTTGATGATTCTTAATGAATCTCCTGAGCATGCACAGAAACCAGCACCCTTCGGGCGTTGTTTTTCACTTTCCATGGCTCGTAACAGCAGGCTCTTAACAATTCTGGAAAGCAAAAAACCAGGGCGATTGCCCTGGTTTCTTTTTGCGGAGGAAGAGGGATTCGAACCCCCGGAGGTGTGACCCTCAACAGTTTTCAAGACTGCCGCATTCGACCACTCTGCCATTCCTCCAATTTCAGTTTGAGCTTTCTACGGCCCCAACCGGATTTGTAATATATTTCTTTTTTCGCTTTGCGAAAATCACTTGATGCCTTACTCCTAAGCGGATGCAAATATAGAATGCTTTTTTAATTCTTTCAAATAAATTTAAGGTTATTTAAATTAAAATAAGGTGTCCTTCATTGAATTACTTTCATATTCGTAGCATAAGAAAAATACAAGTCTTATTTTTGTTAAGATTTAATCTCAATGCATGGATATCATAGAAAAACTAAAATGGCGATACGCCACGAAAAAGTTCGATACCGAAAAGACCTTGCCCCCCGGGAAGCTCAATATTTTAAAGGAAGCATTTAATTTAACGGCTACCTCGTTTGGTCTGCAGACCTTAGCGCTTGTCGTCTTAAAAGATAAGTATCAGCGTCAGTCATTGCTCAAATATGCTTATGGGCAAAAGCAGGTTGTTGAGGCATCGCACCTGCTGGTCATTTGTATTCAGGAGAACATTCATGATTCCGACGTCAATGCCTATTACGAAAACATTAGTAACACCAGGGGTACATCTAAGGAAATCTTGGATCCATACAGAAAAAGTCTGGCTGAGATGATGCGAAAAATGACGGTCGAGGAGCGGCAGCAATGGTCTAAAAACCAGGCCTATATTGCCCTGGGTAATCTTATGACGGTTTGTGCCATTGAAGAAATAGATGCCACACCAATGGAAGGGTTTGTACCGGGTAAGTTCGATGAAATTCTTAACCTAAAGGCTCATGGTTTGCGATCTGTATTGTTGCTGCCCGTGGGTTACCGCGCCGTAGATGACATGTTCTCATCATTCAAAAAAGTACGAAAACCATTAGAGGAAACCATTTTAGAATTATAACATGTATTGTTAGGGCGTTCCCACGCCTCAGGCGCAGGCGGGCTTTACGCGTTACACACCTGCCCCTTCAGAGGTTCAGGCGGGTAACCTGCTGCAATCCCTAACGCGAACCAAAATATAAAGAAACTATGCCAGGATTTGAATTATTTGGAGATCAGGAACGCAAAGAAGTAAACGATGTTTTGGATAATGGTGTATTAATGCGTTACGGTTTCGATCCCATGCGCAAGGGGCATTGGAAAGCGAAATCGCTGGAACAGGAACTCCAGAATACGCTGCAAACGAAATACGTCCAACTGGTATCCAGTGGGACTGCCGCAGTCTCAGTGGCCCTGGCTTCGGCGGGCGTGGGTGCGGGTGATGAGGTGATCATGCCTACCTTTACCTTCGTTGCCAGTTTTGAGGCCATTATGATGCTTGGTGCCATTCCGGTTCTCGTGGATATTGATGACACCTTAGGTTTAGATCCCAAGGCTGTTGCAGAAGCCATCACACCAAAGACCAAAGCCGTTATGGTGGTTCAGATGTGTGGCAGTATGGGACACATGGATGCCTTGAAGGCCATTTGCACCCAACATAATCTCTTATTGATCGAGGACGCTTGTCAAGCGATTGGAGGAACCTATCAAGGAAAACCTTTAGGAAGTATTGGCGATTTGGGATGTTTTTCATTCGATTTTGTCAAGACCATTACCTGTGGTGAAGGCGGTGCCGTTGTGACCGATAATGAGAATTGGTATTTAAATGCCGATCATTACAGCGATCACGGTCATGATCATATTGGAAACGATCGCGGCGCAGAAAGTCATCCATTTCTTGGTTATAACTTTAGAATTTCAGAATTACACGCGGCCGTTGGATTGGCACAGGTAAAACGATTACCTGAATTCTTAGATATTCAAAGGAAACATTTTAACATTATTAGGGAAGCCTTATCGGAAATTCCTGAAGTAACGTTTAGAACGGTTCCTGAAGGTGGTGTGGAAAGCTGTGCGTTTCTGAATTTCTTTTTACCAGACGTATCGACTGCCGAAAAAGTTATGATAGCATTTAAAGATCATGGCATAGATGCTTGCTGGAATTATTACAAGAATAATTGGCATTATATACGCAAATGGGAACACTTTAAAGAATTAAAGTCATTATACCCTATTTCAGAGGAAGTTAAAAAAGGCTTAGAATATCTTCAAACTAAGACTTTCGAGCAGTCGGATCATTATATCGGTCGAAATATCTCCTGTTTAATTAAATTATCTTGGACGGAAGAGGAGGTAAGAAGGCGAGCCGATAAAATGGCCAGCAGCATTAAATCGTTATTATAACTTTTCAAAAACCCCTATTTAAGGTCTTGTGTATGGTTTTTGTTGTGGTGCAAAATTCTTTGTAGAGAATCATTTGCAATAGATTTGTGTCAAACGTTTATTTATGCACAGATTTTACATTATACTCATTTCAATCCTTATAGTCTCTTTTTTCAATCTTCATGCACAACAAATGCCCATTGATTTTTCGGATAGCTCTGATAGTTTTGGTGCATTTGGAGGCAGTTCATTTTCCATCATTGCAAATCCAGATGATGGAAACGATATGGTAGGCCAGTTTATTAATTATGGTGGCAATCCATGGGAAGGTTTTTATCTGGATTTGGCCTCACCCATCGATTTAGATTTTCAGAAAGAAATTAGTTTAGACTTTTATTCATATAATGCTTCGGGTCATCAAGTTATGCTGAAGCTTGAGAACGGAAGTAATCCCGATGTGGAAGTCTCTATTGCCATTCCCAATTCGGGTTGGACCAGTGGTATTGTATTCGATTTTGGGAATGCCGTTTTAAGTTCAGATGGTACAACGCCTGTTAACGCTACTGGAACTTATAGTAGAATAACGGTGTTTGTAGATGGAGGTAGCGCCATTTCGGGAACATATTTAATTGATGATATTGACGATGGTTCAACGCCAACAGATCCTCATGCGCTAGATGTTATTTACACCGATTTGGTTTGGTCTGATGAGTTTGATACACCTGGAAAAACAGCCGTTAATTCTTCAAATTGGTTTCATCAAACCCAATTGCCGGCTGGTGGCAGTTGGTTTAATGGTGAAGAGCAACATTACACGGATCGTATAGAAAATTCATTTGTAGAAAATGGCATGTTGAATATAGTCGCAATCAAAGAATCATTTACCGACCAAGGAGAGACGAAGCAGTATACATCGGCTCGATTAAATTCTAAATTCGCTTTTACGTACGGAAGGGTAGATGTGAGAGCAAAATTACCTTTTGGAGATGGTACTTGGCCCGCTATTTGGACTTTGGGTAAGAATATCAATGAAGACGGAGCTTATTGGGACAATCAAGGCTTTGGCACAACATCATGGCCTGCATGTGGTGAAATTGATATCATGGAACATGGTTTAGGCCCCGTAAATCATACTTCTAGCGCCATACATACACCTTCCAGTTTTGGTGCAACTGTTAATTACGCTTCCCAGGAAATTAGCGATGTGGCTAATAATTTTCATATTTATTCTGTTAATTGGTCGCCAGATCAAATAACTTTTCTTGTGGATGATGTAGGTTTCTATACCTACAATCCATCGACTAAAGATGCCAGTACCTGGCCTTTTGATGCAGATCAATATATTCTTTTAAATATCGCCATGGGTGGTGTAGCAGGTTCAATAGATCCTTCATTTACGCAAAGCCCTATGCAAATTGATTATGTGCGAGTATATCAGAATACTGCTCTGAGTGTTGAAAGCAAAACGTTGAAAGACTTGAAAGTTTATCCCAATCCTGCCTCAAATATTATCCATATTGATAGCAGTCAGCCAATTGATACAATTGAACTATTTTCTTCTATAGGATTGAAAGTCAAAGAATATGATGCTACGAATCAAATAGATGTTAAATCCTTAAGCGCGGGAATTTATTTCCTCAGAGTATGGAGCAATGATCAATTCGGTGTAAAAAGGATTATCATAAAGTAAACTAGCATATTGGGCTACTGTTATTCTAGTTTAGTTTTAATAATTCACATACTCTACTATCTCCAATCCATAGCCTATAAGGCCAACACGTTTGGTCTGTTCAGTATTGGATATTAACCTGAGTTTATGAATATTTAAATCGTGTAGTATTTGGGCCCCAATTCCAAAATCGCGCGTATCCATATTCACTCTTGGTGCTTTGGTGACTTCACCCACCGCCTGATTATCCTTTAAATAAGACAGCCGTTTCAGGATATTCATGGATTGCGATTCCTGATTTATAAAGATAATAGCGCCTTTACCATGATCGTTAATAACTTTGAACATCTTCTGTAATTGCTCATCAACGGTATTGGTAAGTGTTCCTAAAATGTCATTGTTCACCAAGGTAGAGTTAATACGGGTGAGCACTTTTTCATTGTCTTTCCAGCGGCCTTTTGTCAAGGCAATATGTACCTGATTATTTGTGGTTTGTTTGTAGGCTCTCAATCTAAAGCGACCGAAACGGGTTTCAATTTCAAAATCCTCCTTCTTTTCAATTAGTGAGTCGTATTGCATCCTGTAGGCCACCAAATCTTCAATGGAAACGATTTTTAGATCCAATTGTTTTGCAACCTGAATGAGTTCAGGCAGGCGTGCCATCGAACCATCTTCATTCATGATTTCTACTATAACACCTGCAGGTTTCAGGCCGGCCAGTCGCGCAAAATCTATGGCAGCTTCCGTATGTCCGGTGCGCCTTAGGACGCCACCTTCCTTTGCAACCAATGGAAACACATGCCCGGGTCGTGCCAATTCAAATGGTTTTGTACCGGGATCGATAAGCGCTTTAATGGTTTTAGCACGGTCGCCTGCCGAAATGCCCGTTGTTACCCCATCGCCCCTAAGGTCGACTGAAACCGTAAAGGCCGTTTCCATAGGATCCGTATTGTTCCTCACCATCATATTGAGCTCTAATTCTTTGCAGCGCGTTTCTGTGAGAGGTGCACAAATGAGACCGCGACCATGATGTGCCATAAAGTTGATCATTTCTGGTGTCACCTTGTCGGCGGCTGCAACAAAATCACCTTCATTTTCACGATTCTCATCATCAACTACAATGATAACTTTACCATTTCTAATGTCGTCTATGGCATCCTGAATATCATCTAAAACAAATGTCGAAGTATTTTTGGTCATGGATTCATCTAAAATCATTGTGCAAAGATATTGCTTATTTTAAACTATTTAAGCAATTTAATTTTAAGTCTTCTTTTACCTTAACCTTAATAAACGGAAATGTAAACATATAAAGGGGTATTCCAAAGAAAAGGAGTAGGAGATGCGGTGTTTTTTTATTGATTTGCCTGTAAAACCGAAAGAGGTCTATTTTGGCTTTGATATAATAGATCATATAAAGCACCAGTGACATAATACTCAATTGAATAGATGCCGATGCCAATGAGGGTAATTTATTATTTCTGAATACAAAGAACAAAACCAAAAGAATAACACCTATGGTGTATAAGACAACAGCGTACCTGGCGTGATCGGTGTATTGTTTTGTAACATTTTGTGCCAGGTCAAAATCTTTATGAATAAAGACACCCTTTTCACGTATATCTTCAATTGACAGACCTTTGCTTTTCAAGATATTAATGGCCTCATATCTCGTGTTTTCATCGTGCCCCAGAGATTCATAATTGTTTATAACCCCAACGAGCTCATGGGTTTTATAGCTATTGAGGAAGGTATAGTCGACGCTGTCTTTTTCCTTGAATTTAAACATTTTCTTAATGGGCTCCAATACATTTCCAATTTCAAATAAGCCCCTGTCGGCCGTAGCACGTCGCGTTAAATACGCCCCCAAAGGCAGCATTACCAAGGTGGAGAACCAACTGGCAAGAATGGGATTGAAATTACCGTTTTTAGCACTGTTTGTGGCAAATATCCCTATGAAATGATAGGTTAAAAATAGAAGTATGGCCACCACCATGGGAAGTCCAATACCACCCTTACGGATCAGGGCACCAAGCGGAGCACCAACAAAGAATAATATGATACATGCAAATCCCAGCGCTAGCTTTTCGTGATAGGAGACAATGTGTTTCTTGTAAATGACATTTTCATTTTTAACAAAGGTCTCTTTGGAGGCAATGATCTGCTTTGTACTATTTACAGAGTTATAGGCCGTGGTGACGATCTGATTCTTAGCCTTGGTATCGAATACGTCTAAGAACGACCCTTCTGAAAGACTGTCCGTTTCCATTGGCATATTCGTTTCCTTTTTTACTGATGCTTTATCGGCAAAGGAGGTGTTCCCTAAATTCTGTATGCTGGAACGCTGGTAAAGTGTTTTGGAAAAGGCATCCAGTTCAGCCTGTCGCTTGTTGGACAGGGAGTCCATGGCCTTATCCAATCCACTTAGGTTAAGCATATTATACTTATCGGAATAGGATTTGTCATCGATATCAACATCATTTAATTCGGATAGATCAATATTTATGATATATTTTTCAAAAGTGCTCTTTGCAAATGGATGTCTTTTTCGTGCTGCCGCCTTTTTGGGTGTAATGTCATTATAATAATTACCATCGGTCAGAATAAGTTTTAAAACCTTTGAAGTCTCTTTACCTATGAAAACACCTTTTTTGGATTTGATAAAGGTGGAATTCTTACGGCCATTGTTTCCCTTGATGTGGATAACCACATCTTCAAGGTGGTTGTCGTCCGTTTTTTCTGCAAATTTTATATTGTAATTTCCAACAGGATTAAACTGACCCTCAGCCAGAAGCATTGCCGGTTTTAGCTTTGCAATGTTCTTACGCAAATTATAGGAGTTGAACTCAGCCCATGGAATAACGTTGTTCGCAAACAAAAACGTCGTGAATCCCAGAATAACAATAAAAATGCTTAAGCCGGACATGGCACGCTGCAAAGAGATGCCTGTAGACTTCATGGCGGCGAATTCGTAATTTTCTGCAAAATTACCAAAGACCATAATCGATGATAACAATATGGTCAGTGGTAAGACCAAAGGAATGAGTTTAGGAAGAAAGTAAAATATAAATTTTACGATCACAATCAAGTCCAAATCCTTACCAGCCAGCTCCTTTATATACAACCAAATGGTCTGTAAAATGAAAATGAGTATAAGAATTAAAAATACACTGATGAAGGTCTTAAGGTAGGTGGTTAATATGTAACGATCCAATATTTTCACAACAAAACCTAGTCTAATGTATTGATGTAATACTCTTTGTACTTTGAGGCATCAAAATTAAACAAGGTTTTTGAAATCGGTTCATCCGTTTTAAAAGAATTAACAGTTAGCGTTGTTTTGGTGCCGTTCTTACCCATTTGTATGAGATTATAAATGTGTTTTGTCTGGGCGTCGATACCTAATAAGATACTTTTAATTTCTGAATTGGAATCGATGGGTGTGAGTTTCACATATTGAATCTTTCTTCCTTTTACATTTTGTATGATATCCATAGCATAGGTATACCCATCCTCGTAAAACGAAAGCATTTTACTAGGTGTTATACTGTCCTCATCGTCAATATCGACTGAAGAAATGGTGACCTCTTCATCCTCAGGACTTATATTATATATCTTTTTACCATCGTAAATTCGTGTTATGCCCAGAATATTAAGAACATATTTATCGCCTTCCATAACAACATCACCGCGGGTTTCTTGCCTGACATTCTCCGCCGTGTTTTCTAAAACATATTTAAAATCGATTGAAATATTGGTGTATCCCTTGACTTTCTGAGAGACTTCTTTCAACAGGCCCTTGGCATCATTGGTATTTTGAGAGTACATACTGAAAGGCACTGTAAGTAGTAAAAGGAGTATTAATTTTTTCATTTCTTTAAAGTTCATTTTCTAAAAGATTATCCAATGCAGCTAAATCAGGGACGAGAACCTGTCTTGCCTTGCTGCCTTCAAAGGGTCCTACAATACCGGCAGCTTCCAGTTGATCAATAAGTCTGCCCGCCCTGTTATATCCCAGTTTTAACTTCCGCTGTAACAACGAAGCCGATCCTTGCTGTGCGTTCACGATAACAATGGCAGCCTCTTTAAATAGCTGATCTCTGTCCTCTATGTCTATATCAAGACCTGTGCCACTTTCCTCCCCGACATACTCGGGAAGCAAATAGGCTTCCGGATAGGCCTTTTGAGCACCAATGTAGTCTGTAAGACGTTCAATCTCAGGGGTATCTACAAAAGCACATTGCAATCGTATCAAGTCATTACCCTGGGTGTATAACATATCACCACGGCCAATAAGTTGATCGGCTCCGGAACCGTCTAAAATCGTCCTGGAGTCTATCTTCGAGGTCACCCTAAACGCTATACGTGCCGGGAAATTGGCCTTTATAATCCCTGTAATGACATTCACCGATGGACGCTGGGTCGCAATGATAAGGTGAATACCAATGGCCCTTGCCAATTGTGCCAGACGCGCTATAGGCGTTTCTACTTCCTTTCCCGTTGTCATGATCAAATCCGCAAATTCGTCGACAACTAAAACAATGTATGGCAAAAATCGATGGCCGTCGTTAGGATTCAATTTGCGCGCCTTGAATTTCGCATTGTACTCGGCAATGTTTCTGCACATCGCGTTTTTGAGTAACTCATAGCGATTGTCCATCTCTATACATAACGAATTAAGCGTATTTATGACCTTGGTGTTCTCCGTTATGATGGCGTCTTCACTGTCCGGTAATTTGGCGAGATAATGGCGTTCAATTTTATTGAATAGGGTGAGTTCTACTTTTTTCGGGTCGACCAAGATGAATTTTACCTCCGCTGGATGCTTTTTATAGAGCAATGAAGTGAGAACAGCATTGAGCCCGACCGATTTTCCCTGCCCTGTGGCACCGGCCATCAATAAATGGGGCATTTTAGCCAGATCGACCACTAAGGTTTCATTGCTAATCGTTTTACCCAGGGCTATAGGTAACTGCATCTCAGAATTTTGAAATTTTTTAGAGGCGATTACGGATCTCATGGAAACCACGGTGGCATTTTTATTTGGGACCTCTATTCCAATGGTGCCTTTACCCGGAATGGGCGCTATGATACGAATACCCAGCGCGGACAGTGATAAGGCGATATCGTCTTCTAAATTCTTTATTTTCGATATTCGAATTCCGGCTTCAGGTACAATTTCATAAAGCGTTACCGTAGGACCGATGGTAGCCTTAATACTGGCGATTCCGATCTTATAATTATTGAGTGTCTCAACAATTTTGTTTTTATTTTCTTCGAGCTCATCCTGGTTGATCTTTATGCCCTCAGTATCATATTTTTTGAGCAGATCCAAAGGTGGAAATTTATAATTGCCCAACTCCAGGGTAGGATCATAAAGGCCAAAGTTTTCGACAAGTTTATTGGCCAGGTTATCCGTTTCAGAGTGCTCCTCCTTGACATGTTCAACGGTGATCTCAATAGGCGAACTTCCGGGACTGTCATTATCGTCGCCATCAATCGCTTCTTCATCAGAACGATGTGCTTCCAGGGATGCTTTATTTTTATTTGAACTCTCATCATCTGAGAGCTTATCAGTGTTTACATCCAGTTCAAATGCCGATCGAATCGCCTCAGCTTCCTGGGATAGGTTATTATCCAGAGGAACCGTGGTGTCAGTGCCATCCATGTCATTAAATTCATGGGCTATGTTCTTTTTGGCGGATCTGAATAGTTTAGAAATGCTTTCAAATGTAATTTTAAATCGGATGGCTAAATACGTGATGAGCCCGAATAACAATAGGAGAACAACACCTATTTTACCCAAATAATCCTGTAAGAACATATTGATTTCGAAACCTATAGTGCCACCAAGAACGTCAATGTTATCGGCAAAGAAACCCAAAAGCGTTGCGGTCCATATAACGATTATAGTGCCCCAAAACCAATGTTTTCGAAGTTTGGATTTATTAATGTCCATGAGAACATAAACACCGGATAGAAATAGCAGCCCTGCAAACAGGAATGAGGCAATCCCAAATCCACGATGTATAAAAAAATCACTCAACCAGGCTCCTGTCTTGCTCAGCCAGTTCTCGGCTTTGGTATCTCGTGCCAGAAACTCAGTTACGGTACTTTGGTCGGCTTTACCTGTAAAGAAATAGGATACGAACGAAATGAATAATAAAATACCAAAAAGTACCAGAAAACTTCCAAAAACGAGCTTTTGCTGACTGGATAACTTAAAACGTGGTCTTTTAAGTTTTGCTCTTGGTGTTTTTTTTGATTTCGTTTTCGCCATCGACGTATCAATTCAAATTATGGTTACAACAGGTGTTCAGCAAAGTTGTTTTCAGAATGCAACAAAAATACAAATTACAAACGTTTATCCTAAGCGCGAAAGTATTTAAAAAACTTTGGGTAAGTATATAATTAATCCGACTATTGATGCAAAAAATGCAGCAATAAATACGGCCCCTGCAGCAATATCTTTAATGAATCCTATTTTACTGTGAAATTCCGGATGTATAAAGTTGGCAACTTCTTCGATAGCCGTATTAACACCCTCAATACTTATAACTAAACCTATGGCCAGTATTTGCACCAGCCATTCGGTTTTAGATATATTAAAATAAAATCCGGCAATGGTAAGTAAAGCAGCCATAAGCACCTGCAGTTTGATGCTGGATTCTTTTCTTAAAAGTATCAAAGCACCTCGACAGGCATACTTAATACTTTTTAACCGATTGACCAGGAAGGACTCTTTATTGGACATTAATAGGCTTTAGGCACGCAATGCCTCTATTGCTGCATCGTAATTCGGTTCTTCAACAACTTCCTGCACCTGTTCCGTGTAGAGAATGGTTCCGTCTTCATCTAAAATGATAATAGATCGGGCTAAAAGGCCGCGAATAGGTCCGTCGATATAGGTTAGATTATAAGCTTCACCAAAATTACCATCGCGAAAATCCGAAAGCACTTCTACATTGTCAATCCCTTCCGCGCCACAAAATCGTGACATGGCAAATGGTAAATCCTTTGAAATGCATAAAATTTTCGTGTTTGGCAGTTCGCTTGCCTTTTTGTTAAAGGCCCTGACAGAGGCAGCGCAAGTGCCTGTATCAATGCTGTGAAATATGTTCATGATAACCCGATGTCCCTTGTAATCACTCAAGGTTTTATCTGATAAATCGGAGGCAGCTAATTCAAAATCAGGTGCTTTCTCACCAACCTGTGGTAAATCTCCTTTCGAGTGAATTGTATTTCCTTTTAAAGATAATATTGCCATTTTTATTTAGGTTTTGTTTTAGGTCTTAAAAATAAGAATATTAAATTGTTTGGAGTTTGAAATTTTAAATTTATTTCGAAAGTTAGGGGTAATAAGTTTTATCAATTTTGATATAATTTATTAGAATATCATTTAAAATTTCTTAAATTAATAATTGTTAATTTTATACTCATCTCAATTTAAAATTCTTAAAAATTTCAATAATGGAAAACATGAAACATTTAAACGGAGCAGGGAAGTGCCCTTTCAGCCATGGGGCAAACACTGCTACCGAAAAATCAGTGATGGATTGGTGGCCAAACGCACTAAATTTGGATATTTTACATCAGCATGACACCAAAACAAATCCCTTAGGGGAGGATTTTGACTATAAGGAAGCGCTAAAATCTTTAGATGTCGAAGCCTTAAAAAAAGATATGCATGACCTTATGACCAATAGTCAGGAATGGTGGCCGGCAGATTGGGGACACTATGGCGGACTAATGATTCGCATGGCTTGGCATGCTGCCGGTTCCTATCGTATTTCTGACGGTCGAGGAGGAGGAGGAACGGGCAATCAGCGTTTTGCTCCTCTAAATTCATGGCCTGATAATGTGAGTTTGGATAAGGCCAGACGCTTACTATGGCCTGTAAAGAAGAAATATGGCAATAAAGTCAGTTGGGCAGATCTTATGATCCTTGCGGGAAATATTGCCTATGAAAGCATGGGTCTTAAAACCTACGGATTTGCATTTGGTCGTGAGGACATTTGGGGTCCTGAAAAAGACGTGTACTGGGGTGCTGAGAAAGAATGGTTGGCACCTAGTGATCACAGATATGAGAATGTGGATAAACCGGAGACCATGGAAAATCCGCTGGCGGCTGTTCAAATGGGTCTGATCTATGTCAATCCGGAAGGTGTGAACGGAAACCCAGATCCTATAAAGACAGGTGCACAAGTTCGTGAAACATTCAAAAGAATGGCCATGAACGACGAGGAGACCGTGGCTTTAACGGCCGGTGGCCACACCGTTGGAAAAACGCATGGTAACGGGGATGCCAGTATTTTAGGTCCTGATCCTGAGGCAGCAGCCGTAGAGGAGCAGGGATTTGGATGGTCTAATCCTACAGGTACCGGTAAGGGTAGGGATACCGTTACAAGTGGTATAGAAGGCGCATGGACGACGCATCCGACCAAATGGGATAATGGTTATTTTGAAATGTTGTTCAACCATGAATGGGAAACGAGAAAAAGTCCAGCCGGGGCATGGCAATGGGAACCGGTCACGATTGAGGAGAAGGATATGCCTGTTGATGTAGAGGATTTTACGACGCGACACAATCCGATCATGACCGATGCCGATATGGCGATGAAGATGGATCCTATTTACAAAGAAATTTCATTGAAGTTCAAAGATGATTTTGATGCTTTTTCAGATGCCTTTGCAAGAGCATGGTTCAAGTTAACGCATCGTGATATGGGACCAAAGGATAGATGGTTTGGTCCGGACGTGCCTCAGGAAGATCTCATATGGCAGGATCCCGTTCCAAAAGGGAATGCCGATTACAACGTAGATGAGGTCAAAGCAAAAATTGAAGCCTCCGGCCTGTCTATTTCCGAAATGGTGGCAACAGCCTGGGATAGTGCGAGAACATTTAGAGGTTCCGATTACAGAGGAGGAGCCAATGGCGCTCGAATTCGATTGGCACCACAGAAAGATTGGGAAGGAAATGAGCCTGAGCGATTATCGAAGGTTTTATCGGTTTTAGAACCCATTGCTGCTGAATGTGGAGTGAGTCTTGCAGATACCATTGTTTTAGCAGGAAATATTGGCGTGGAAAAAGCCATTAAGAATGCAGGTATGAATATGAAAGTGCCTTTTGCACCAGGACGTGGTGATGCTTCGGATGAGATGACCGATGCGGAGTCTTTTGCTCCATTGGAGCCTTTAGCCGACGGTTACAGAAATTGGCAGAAAAAAGATTACGTCGTTAGTCCGGAAGAAATGATGCTCGATCGCACCCAATTAATGGGATTAACTGCTCCTGAGATGACCGCTTTGGTAGGCGGTATGCGTGTCATGGGAACCAATTACGGTGGAACCAATCACGGGGTATTTACGGATAATGTCGGTGCTTTGACCAACGATTTCTTTGTAAATCTTACGGATATGGCCTATGAGTGGAAACCTGCCGGAAATGGCACGTATGACATTCGCGATCGTAAAACCGGAGAAACGAAATGGACTGCCACCAGAATTGATCTGGTATTTGGTTCGAATTCGATTTTAAGATCGTATGCCGAGGTTTATGCCCAGGATGACAACAAGGAGAAATTTGTAAAGGATTTTGTGAATGCCTGGGTTAAAGTCATGAACGCAGATCGTTTTGACCTGGATTAATTATAGCGAAGATGCTAATTTAGAATTCTTATTGATACCCTAATTTTTAAGTAAGATTTGGGGTTCTAAATTCTGATTAATGCAAAAGCCTGTTGGAATGCCCAACAGGCTTTCTCTTTATTTTTATGTCAAAATTGAATTTTGTGTTCATCGCTGTAATAGTTCATCAATACCTTGTTCTGTTGCTCACATTATAAACTTCCGTTGTTAGGATCGACGCGGAACACTAAGGCTTTTTCTTTAACGAACTGCAACCTAACCGCAATATTACTATGAACGAGGTGTTGACAATTTAACCGCCTTTCGAGCTTAATTGTTTTATTTTGATGTTAAGAGCCGCAAAAAATAAAGTAGTGAACGGACTTAGCCAATTAAATATTGCATAAACGAAGTATTCGGCTACACCCACACCTAAAACACCGGACTGATAGGCACCGCAGGTATTCCAGGGAATTAATACCGAGGTTACCGTACCCGAATCCTCCAGTGTCCGACTTAAATTTTGTGGTGCCAATCCTCGGTCGTCAAATGCGTTCTTAAACATTTTACCAGGAATTACTATTGCCAAATATTGGTCGGAAGCAATTACATTTAAACCTAAACAGCTCACAACAGTACTGGCAAACAAACCAAATACGGTGGTAGCCACTGAAAGCAGGGCCCTAGTAACCCTCGCGAGGGCACCAATTCCATCCATAATACCCCCGAAAATCATGGCACTAATGATGAGGTAAATGGTCCAGAGCATACCCGCCATACCTCCCGAGGTAAAGAGCTCGTTTAAACTTTCATTTTCAGTACTAATCTGAGTATCTCTAATCACCGATGCAAATACGGCAAAAAGTTTTGAATCGTGCAGTTCATTTAGAACGGATGATTGAAAGATAAATGCAAAAATTGCTGCAAATACCACTCCTACAGCAAGTGCAACCAAAGGTTTGGTCTTCATTAATATTAAAGCAATAACGGCTATGGGAACCAAAAATAGCCAAGGGGTAATATTGAAAGCCGCATCAATTGACCCCAATAAATTACTTAAGTCTGTACTTCCTGTGGTATCTATGGTGGTGCTCAATATAGCAAATGCAACCAATGTAATGAGTATGGATGGTACGGTCGTGATAGTCATATATCGGATATGCGTAAAAAGGTCGGTTCCCGCAATGGCAGGAGCTAAATTGGTCGTGTCACTCAAAGGTGACATCTTATCCCCAAAATAGGCTCCCGAAATGACCGCCCCCGCAATCATACCGGTATGAATACCCAGGGCAGTTCCAATGCCAATCAAGGCAATGCCCACCGTGGCAGAGGTAGTCCATGAACTTCCTGTGGCTATGGAAATTAGGGCGCAGATCACCACACATGCAGGTAAAAAGATGGCCGGGCTCAACACCTGTAGGCCATAATAGACCATAGCCGGGATTACACCACTAACCAGCCAGGTTCCCGCCAGGGCACCTACAAGCAATAATATCATTACAGGAATAAAAATACTTTTTAAATTCTCGTAAATTTCAGTTAACATACTGAACAAAGGAACCTTATTGAAAAATCCTACGATCGCTGCGATCAATCCTCCAATTAAAAGTATGAATTGATTTGAGTAATCGCCCAGCATTGCACCATCTTCGAACTGGATGTTGTAAAACAGTAAACCCATTAAAATGATAACAGGGACCAGCGCTTCCCAAATGTTTAACTCTTTATTTTCAATTATATTCTGATCGTCGACTTTAATTTTGGAAAGGTTGCTGTTATCTTTCATGTAACTCGTGAAGTTTAAAGACGTAATGTTACGATTTTCATATTTGCTATGCAAATGAATGTGTATTGTGCTTACCTTTGTTGGTTTAAATTATGGTATATGGATTCGCTTACACAAATCGTATTAGGTGCAGCTTGTGGAGAAGCAGTTTTAGGTAAAAAAATTGGTAATAGAGCTATGCTGTTTGGCGCTATCGGAGGGACCATTCCGGACTTAGATGTCTATGTTGGTAGCCTAATATACGGTAATGCCATTGACAGTATGCTATTTCATCGCGGATTCATGCATTCATTCGTCTTTGCTTTTATTGCTGCCTTTCTTTTGGGATGGTTAATCTACAGGCTGTATAACACAGGGAGACGGTTTGGGACAACAACTCAGAAAGACTGGACCCACCTGTTTTTGTGGGCCTTGATCACCCATCCAATATTAGACTCCTTTACGCCCTATGGCACCGTACTATTTGCTCCATTTTCCAATTATAGGGTGGCATTTAACAACATAGCGGTGGTGGATCCGTTTTACACAATTCCTTTTCTGATATTTCTTTTGATCGCCATGTTTTTCAAAAGAACTTCAAAACGTAGAAGATTATTCCTATGGTGGGGTATTGGTATAAGTTCATGTTATATGCTGTTTACTATCGGGAATAAGGTGTACATAGATCATATCTTCAAAGCATCCCTGAGTTATAATAGTATTGAATATAAACGCTTTATGGTTCAGCCGTCAATTTTTTCAAACATCCTGTGGTATGGCATTGCAGAAACTGATACCGCTTATACGGTGGGACAGTATTCGTTGATGGATAGAGGAAACCGTTTTTTAAATTTTGTCGATCTCCCGAAGCAAAGGGATTTAAAACCTTCAGCATATACTGATATCAACAATTTAGCCTGGTTTAGTGATGGGTATTACAGTGTTTACAAAATTAGTGATAGTACCTATCAGTATAATGACTTAAGATATCCTTTACTCGATACGACTGATCCTAATTCTTCTGTCTTTTCCTTTAAGCTTTATCGCGACAATGGCCGTTTAAACATGAAGCCTTTTGAGCGTAATACGGAAAAAATAAATGTGGCTATTCAATCCATTTGGGAGCGTGCAAAAGGAATATAAAATTTAAAGGGTTAGGCCTAACTTCTCTGGACGTGGTTTGAGAATGTTTAACTCCATCATACATTCGTGCATCATCTTATAGGTGCGCTCTATGTCGGCATCCAATCCAATGGAAAAACGAATCAGTCCGTCACTTAATCCCATCAATTTTTGTTCATCTTCGGGGATTTCAGAGGACGTAGAGGTTCCCGGTGCACTGAATAGCGTTTTATAAAACCCTAAACTTACAGCGAGATAACCAAGGTTTCTGTGTTGCATAAGTTCCATGAGTTTATTGGCATTCTCGATCGAACCCACATCGATGGTAAGCATGCCACCAAAGCCATATTGTTCGTTCATCATGCGCTTATATAAATGATGCGAGGGATGAGATTCCAAACCTGGGTAAACCGTTTTCAATCCATCGGCTTCAAATTTTTTAGCCAGATACATGGCATTGTTACTGTGCTGTTGCATTCGAATGTGAAGTGTTCTCAGGTTTTTTAGAATGGAAGCCGCCCGCAAACTATCCATAGTAGATCCGAGTAACATCGACGCACCATCGTTAACATTGCGCAAATGGTTTATTAACTCTTGTGTTCCGCAAACCACACCTCCAACGGTATCGCTGGATCCATTTATGAATTTTGTAAGGCTGTGCACCACCACATCGGCTCCTAACTTGGCAGGTGAAATGGATAAAGGGGAAAAGGTGTTGTCTACAATAAGCGCGATCTGATATTTCTTGGCGACTTTCGAAAGGCCCTTTATATCGGCGATTTCCAATAATGGATTACTAACCGATTCACAAAATAGGACTTTGGTCTTTTCGGTGATGGCGTTTTCGACCTGTTCCAGATTGGTTATGTCAACAAATGTGGTTGAAATATTAAACCTGGGGGTGAAGTTTTTTAAAAAGGCATAGGTCCCGCCATAAATAGTTCTGCTCGATACCACATGGTCGCCGGAGCTACAAAGCTGCAAGAGCACTGAAGTAATGGCTCCCATACCCGAGGCTGCAACATTGGCAGTTTCAGTACCTTCCATGGCCGCAAGGGCCTCCCCGAGGTATAAATTAGAAGGTGATGAATGACGAGAATACAAATAACATCCATCGGCATTCCCCTCAAAGGTATCGAACATCTTCTTTGCCGATAAAAAGGTATATGTTGATGAATCGGATATGGAAGGGTTAACCCCACCAAATTCACCGAAATACTGTAAATCCTGAATGTTGTTTGCGGGTTTAAAAGCCATGATGATTATTTTTAAGTATAGTGCAAATTTCGAATAAAACAGAATAAAAATCAATATTATTATATAACTATAGAAAATAAAACTAATATAATTTGTTATTATAGATTATATTTTATTATTTTAATGATTTAATCCATATTTTAAGAAAATTATTCGGTTATGGTTTTTGATGCAATTGACAAGCGATTACTAGAGTACTTACAACAAGACAGCAAGCAAACGAATAAAGAACTATCTTTAAAATTAGACCTTTCTGTAACCGCAGTTTATGAACGCATAAAAAAGTTAGAAAGAGAAGGCTTTATTGATAGCTACGTGGCAATAGTAAATAAAGAAAAAATAGAAAAGGATTTCGTTGTTTTTTGTCATGTTAAACTCGTACAGCACGCTCAGGATTATGTGATTAAATTTGAGAAGGCAGTTACGAGTTTGAATGAGGTACTGGAATGTTATCACATCAGTGGTGATTATGATTATTTGTTAAAGGTAATTGTCAGGGATATGCCTTCCTTTCGTGAGTTCATGGTAAAAAAATTAACAACAATAGATCATATTGGAAGTACCCATAGCATGTTTGTGATCAGTGAGGTAAAGCATTCTACTGCCATTAACTTTTAATATGAATTCGACAAGATATAAAATCATTGAGTTTTTAGTCATTTTTATGGCTTTCCCCATTGGTTTGGCTTTTAACTATCCGATTTGGATTAAATTAAGTATTGGACTTCTTGGACTTATTTATATCGGGTTTGTTTTAACCAAACATGAGGGGATTGCCTTGAAGAGAAATAAGGCATTAGATTGGAAATGGTTTTGGAAACAAACCATGATCAAGTTCACAATAATAGCGATTTTAACAACACTTTTGGTTTGGCTTACCAACAAAACAGCACTCTTTAATGTCGTAATGACGAAACCTTATCTTTGGGTCATTATTCTTTTTATATACACTCTTTTTTCTGTTTATCCTCAGGAAATCGTCTACAGGACCTTTTTTTTTAAAAGATATCTCAGTCACATTAGTGACAAAAGGTTATTTATTGTTCTGAATGCGGCAGTCTTTTCAGTGGGGCATGTTTTTTTTAAGAATGGATGGGTATTACTCCTCACCTTTTTGGGTGGATTACTGTTTGCCATTACCTATTCTAAAACCCGTTCTACAATTTTGGTTTCCTTAGAACATGCCATCTATGGCTGTTGGCTGTTTACAGTGGGTATGGGTGAAATGTTGGGTTTCCCCCAATAGTTTTCTGATCAGTGACAGGCATCCCAAACAGGGTCCTGAGGTAATGGTGCCACAACTTTTATCGGAATTTTTTTTACTGGATGGGTGAACTCTATTTGTCTGGCATGTAAATGAATACTGGCGTCTTTATTGCTCCTGTCGAAACCATATTTTAAATCACCCTTTATGGGACAGCCGATACTACTGAGTTGTGACCGGATCTGATGATGTCTGCCCGTTTCTAATGTAATTTCAAGTAACACATAACGTTCTAATTGCTTAATGACCTTATAGCTCAGAACTGCCCTTTTAGCCCCTTTGGTTTCACGTGAATGAGCAGTAGATTTATTGTTCTTTGGATTCTTTATTAACCAGTGAATTAAGGTGTCCTCATGTTGTTCTGGCATGTTCTTCACCACGGCCCAATAGGTTTTGTGGATAGCATTCGAGTGAAATAAACTGTTTAATCTGGGCAAGACCTTACTCGTTTTGGCAAATACAACTATACCGGTTGTTGGTCTGTCCAGTCGGTGGACAACACCAAGGTACACATTACCGGGCTTATTATATTTTATTTTTAGGTAGGCTTTGACAATCTCACTTAAGGGGGGATCTCCGGTTTTATCACCCTGAACAATATCCCCAGCACGCTTGTTAACAACAATAATATGATTGTCTTCATAGAGTACTGCTAAATTCGAAACATTGGATACCGTCTTCATAAATTGACAAAAAGCAAACTTATGATAATTATTCGGACAAAATAAATTAATGCGAGATACCGGTGTAACTTAAAAAGGGAATACACGATGTATTCCCTTAAATTTTTCTTTAAATGGCAATTTTTAACGTTTAGGCAGTAATGGGCATTCGAAATACAGATCTATGGAATCAAAGTCATTTGGGTCAAGATCTTCTTCTGAACAGGCCATGGCATACTTGCTGGCATCCACACCATCTTTAAGTAGATTCATATGCCAACGCCCACCATTGTAATCTTGATCTCCAGGTTTTGAATCTGAAATTAAAGGCAGTCCACCGTAAAACATCGCTTCTGGCATCATATATAATTCGTCAAAATTACCCTTGCCGGGTTTGAAGGTTGCCGGAACTACAATTGCCGTATATTCAATACAATCTGCCCAAACCGGTGGTCGTTCTCTTCCTGAATTTTCTGACTTATTGGAGCCCGATTTACTCGAAACGTCAACACCCGAGCTAACATCGGTGATATACTGCAGAAGTTCCAAATTATTGACTTTTTGATTTGGGATAACTTCAGTGGATTCATCGGAGCATCCTGTTGAAACAGCGAACAGTCCGAAGAGTAACATAGAAATAATCGTCATTTTCATGATAAATAGCTTTTAAGATTAATAATGATTCAAAACTATTCGAACATGCCGATATAAAATGTTAGCTACCTAACATATACCAAAAAAAATCGATTTAAAGAATGAAAAGCTACAGTTCCTTACGAAATAGGGGCTACTTTAGGGGGAATAAATAAAATGCAAACGACACCTAGTATTGTTCATCGTCATTGGGGAAGTCCATATTTTTGACATCAGCGACATATTGTTGCATTGCTCTAGTCATGTCCTCGTAGAGGTTGAGATAGCGGCGCAAAAAACGAGGGTGAAATTCATGGGTCATACCAAGCATATCATGTAAAACCAATACCTGTCCGTCAACACCATTACCGGCTCCAATACCTATAATAGGAATAGAGACACTCTCTGCAACTTCCTTCGCAAGTTTTGCCGGAATTTTTTCAAGGACGATACCAAAACAGCCTATTTTTTCAAGCATAATAGCATCTTCTTTAAGTCTCTGGGCCTCTTCTTCTTCCTTGGCACGGACGGTGTAGGTTCCAAACTTGTATATAGATTGTGGAGTCAATCCTAAATGTCCCATAACGGGAATACCCGCATTTAAAATACGCTTGATAGATTCCTTCGCTTCTTTCCCGCCCTCCAATTTAACAGCATGAGCTCCGCTCTCCTTCATGATTCGAATGGCTGATCTAAGGGCTTCTTTAGGATCACTCTGGTAACTGCCAAAGGGTAAATCCACAACTATTAAAGCCCGATCTATAGCTCGAATAACGGAAGAGGCGTGGTAAATCATCTGATCCAAGGTAATGGGTAAGGTGGTTTCATGACCCGCCATGACGTTGCTTGCCGAATCACCTACAAGAATAACATCTACACCGGCACCATCTACAATTTTCGCCATGGTATAGTCGTAAGCCGTTAGCATGGAAATTTTTTCACCATTTGCTTTCATATCGACCAAAGTTTTTACCGTTATGCGCTTGTATTCCTTTTTAGCTGAAGACATGTTGTTTAGTTTGTTTTAGAAGGTTACCACAATAGAAAAAGGGCATCATGTAACTTGTGTAAAAGTAATAATTTAAAAATAGAAACTGTTAAACTTTTCTTTAAACAAAGTAGTATTCTCGGATGTTGTTTTATTTTCGAGCCAAACTCATTTTTATGAAACACATACTATTTTATGCGGTTGTTTTAATCTCAACGGCACTATTGGGACAAGACGATGAAAAATTAAAGGTCCGTGAAGCGGTAGATACCTTTTTTGAAGGGTTTCATAAGGGAGATACAACATTACTTAAATCCGTTATGATGGAAAAGGTGTTGTTGCAAACGGCTTATAGAAACAAGGAAGGCCAGGACGTTTTGGTATCCGATGAAATATCAAAGCTCATAAATGCCGTTGCCAACAGACCACCAGAGCAAATATGGGATGAACGTTTATTGGACTATAGCATTCAGATAGATGGGAATATGGCCAATGCCTGGACGCCCTATGAATTTTGGTTTAATGGCAAGTTCAGTCACTGCGGTGTCAATTCCTTTCAATTATTTAAACAAGGGGATCAATGGAAGATCATATATTTAATTGATACCCGGCGACGCAATGGTTGTGAAAACGGTTAAGCAGAATTAGCAATCCGTTAAGTGCACGCCTACGGCCAGCCCTCCTTCGCTTGTCTCCTTATACTTGGTGTTCATGTCTTTTGCGGTTTCCCACATGGTCGATACGACTTTGTCGAATGGAACTTTTGCATTACTGGGATTTGTATCCAAGGCGAGTTCGGCAGCGTTAATTGCCTTAATGGCGCCCATGGCGTTCCGTTCGATACATGGTATTTGCACCAAACCACCGATCGGGTCACAGGTAAGGCCTAAATGATGCTCCATGGCAATTTCTGCCGCAATCAACACTTGCTCCGGGGTGCCACCCAATAATTCGCAAAGTGCCGCTGCCGCCATTGCTGAAGAGACTCCAATTTCAGCCTGACAGCCCCCCATCGCAGCACTTATAGTGGCGCCTTTCTTAAAGATACTTCCAATTTCACCGGCCACCAGCAGAAATTTTTTGATATGCTGGAAGTCTGCTTCATGATTTTCTATAACCATATAATACATCAATACAGCAGGAATGACACCTGCACTTCCATTTGTGGGCGCAGTAACAACACGTCCCAAAGCCGCATTCACCTCGTTTACGGCCAGAGCGAAACAGCTTACCCATTTTAAAATTTGTCGAAACTTAACTTCTGTGTTTCTAATACTCTGTAGCCATTCTTGTGGTGAATTATAGGGCATATCACCCTTTAAGTTTCTATAGGTGTCAAATGCACGTCGTCTTACCTGCAAACCTCCGGGTAAATTCCCTTCGGTGTGACAACCTATATACATGCACTCCAACATTGTGTTCCAAATACGATGTAATTCATGATCAATGGTTTCTGTCGCTCTAATGGACTTTTCGTTTTCAAGGACCACTTCAGAAATAGAGGTGTTCAATTGTCTACAGTATTTGAGTAAATCCGCGCCGGTTTCGATCGGGTAGGGAAAGGTGCAGTAAAATATAATCTTGTTAGCTTTGGCCCTTTTGCGTTCTTCCTGAACGACAAAACCTCCGCCTATGGAATAATAGGTGGCATTCGTTTTCCGACCATGGATAACAGCCGAAAACTGAATTCCATTGGAATGAAACGGCAAAAACTTTTTATTGAAGACAATTTCGTTTTCGGGCTTGAATGTTATTTTTCGTTCACCATTAAGTAGGATGCTGTTTGTATTTTTTATCTCCTTTATAATTTGGTGAATTTGCTCAGTAGGAATCGTTTCCGGGTTAGCCCCGCTCAATCCTAGCATGACAGCAAAATCTGTGGCATGACCTTTTCCAGTAAGTGATAAGGAACCATATAGATTTACGGTAATGCGCTCGACCTTGTCAAACTTATTGGACTTTTTTAACGATGCAATCCAACGTTCTGCAGCCCGCCAGGGGCCTAAGGTATGTGAACTGGAGGGTCCTATACCAATTTTTAACATGTCAAAAACCGAAATGCATTCCATTTACAATGTTTGTTTAGGTGAAGGGATTTTGAATTGTAAATATAAGCGCTTTTTGGGGCTTGTAAATCAAAAGCAACATTGTTTTATCTGGAAATTAGTCGAATCTAAACGTTCTATTTCACTTCTGATAGCTGCAAACCTGAATTAAAATAAGTGTAATAAACGATATATGACACTGTGTCAGTTTGCTTTTGTTGGCATAATCATTGACTTATACAAACCGAATTAAAAGATTTTAGAACACAATAAAAAGTCAAATATATCATGAGTAAAATTATTGGAATAGATTTAGGAACAACCAATTCGTGCGTTTCCGTGATGGAAGGTAACGATCCGGTTGTAATACCAAATGCCGAAGGCAAGCGTACAACGCCATCGGTAATTGCATTCGTTGAGGGAGGCGAAATTAAAGTTGGAGATCCGGCGAAAAGACAAGCGGTAACAAACCCCAAGAAAACAGTTTATTCAATTAAACGTTTTATGGGTAATAAATATTCAGAATCTCAGAAAGAGGCCGATCGAGTGCCTTACAAAGTGGTGAAAGGTGATAATAACACACCGCGAGTGGATATTGATGGCCGTCTTTATACCCCTCAGGAATTATCGGCTATGATTCTTCAAAAAATGAAGAAAACTGCTGAAGATTATCTTGGTCAGGATGTAACTAGAGCAGTTATTACTGTACCGGCTTACTTTAATGACTCACAACGTCAGGCAACCAAGGAAGCCGGAGAGATTGCCGGACTTAAGGTAGAACGTATCATCAATGAACCAACAGCGGCTGCTTTGGCCTATGGATTGGATAAAAAGGGGAAAGATCAAAAAATTGTTGTATTCGATTTTGGTGGTGGCACCCATGATGTATCCATTCTTGAACTGGGTGATGGCGTCTTTGAAGTATTATCTACAGATGGTGACACCCACCTGGGAGGTGACGATGTTGATGAAAAAATCATTAACTGGTTGGCAGATGAATTTAAAAAGGACGAGGCAATGGATTTGAGACAAGACCCTATGTCATTGCAACGTTTAAAGGAAGCTGCTGAAAAGGCAAAAATTGAATTGTCATCTTCTACCCAAACCGAAATCAATCTGCCTTATATAACAGCTACTGCCAGTGGACCAAAACACCTGGTACGTACCTTAACACGTTCAAAATTCGAACAGTTGATTGATGATTTAGTGAAGCGCACCATCGCTCCGTGTGAATCTGCTCTGAAAGCTGCGGGCTTGAGTAAGAGTGATATTGATGAAATTATTTTAGTTGGTGGTTCAACACGTATTCCTGCAGTACAGTCTGCCGTCGAAAAATTCTTTGGAAAAGCACCGAGTAAAGGGGTGAATCCGGATGAGGTTGTATCCTTGGGAGCTGGTATTCAAGGTGGTGTATTAACAGGTGATGTTAAGGATGTCCTCTTATTGGATGTTACGCCATTATCTCTAGGAATCGAAACCATGGGTAATGTCTTCACCAAGTTGATAGAAGCCAATACCACGATTCCTACCAAGAAATCACAGATTTTCTCAACAGCGGCAGATAATCAGCCTTCTGTGGAAATTCATGTGTTACAAGGAGAACGCGCCATGGCAGCCGACAACAAAACCATAGGACGTTTCCATTTGGATGGTATTCCACCCGCGAGACGTGGTACCCCGCAAATTGAAGTGACATTCGATATTGACGCCAATGGTATTATAAAAGTTTCAGCGGAAGATAAAGCAACCGGTAAGAAACAAGATATCCGAATTGAAGCATCTTCAGGATTAACCGAAGAGGAAATCGAAAAAATGAAAGCCGATGCCGAGGCAAATGCTGAAGCGGACAAAAAGGCCGCTGAAAAAGCACAGAAGTTAAATGAGGCAGATTCAATGATTTTCCAAACAGAGAAGCAGTTGGAAGAGTTTGGTGATAAATTATCTGAGGATAAGAAAAAACCAATCCAGGATGCATTGGAAGAGTTGAAAAAGGCCTATGAGTCTAAAGACTTAGAAGTTATTGAACCAGCTTTGGAAAAAATAAATGAAGCTTGGAAACAGGCTTCTGAAGAAATGTACAAAGCTCAAGCTGAAGCACAGCAGACCGGATCTGCTGCTCAGGACTCCGATGCTGGACAGCAGGAGGGTAAGGCAGAAGGAAGTGATGTGGAAGACGTAGACTTCGAAGAAGTCAAGTAGCCTGTCCTGAGCTTTGTCGAAGGGTTAACTTCGGATAAGATAATCGTTTAATCTTTAATACTTTAAAAAAAAAACGCAACCAATTTGGTTGCGTTTTTATCTTTTAAAGATGCTGCTCTTATAGAAAATCACCTGTTTCATCCAATTTCACTCTAATAACTTGATCGTTATTAGTAAGTTTAACTTTGTATTGTTTTTTCACTTTTGCACCTTCAGAGAAATAGGTCACACGATAGACATCTTTTTCAAAATTCCAGTTTGGGTAGCGTGTGAAAAGAGCTTCTCGTACCATTTTAGGCAATTTTACATCTTTAAATCTTTCGATGGTTCGTAATACTTTACCATTTTTATCGTAAGCGGCTAATATGGCGCCGTTTGGGATATGAAAGGATACAGTATAAGTGTCGTATGCATCGCTGTAAAGATCTGAACCTTTCACATCGTACATCGCCACTTGTTCTTCTAATTTCTGAACGGTTAAATCGACATCTTCTGAATCAACAGCACTCAGATATTTGTAGTTCACTGCCGTGATTTCTACAGCAGGTAATTGCTGGTTTTGTGCATAAATTGCTAGAGATAGACTAAAACCAATGAGACCAAAAATTAATTTTTTCATGATAACAAGTTTTTAGGGTTATTCGTCTAAATGTATTTTTAAAATATAGCATACACAATGATAAATATCAGCGAGATAAGCGATTACCTAAATTATTTAGTTTATTTGTAAACAAAACTTTTGCACTATTGTTTTCAGAGAAAATAAATTACAAATACCGCACAAAACGGATTGCCGTAAAATTGAATTCCAAAGGAGAACAGTTTGTCTTAAAGGGCCACCCATGGATTTTTTCTAATAGTATCACAAAGATGAACGATGATGCCATAACTGGAGACCTGGCTGTTATATTTAGCAAAAACAAAAATAAGGTTATCGGGCTGGGGTTGTATGATGCCAATTCTCCGATTCGAATTAAAATGCTCCATAGTGGGACAGATCGGGTTGTAATTAATGAAGCATTTTTTGAAAGAAAGATAAACGAAGCTTATAACATACGATTGCCTCTTTTGGCCACAAACACGAATAGTTATCGCTTATTATTTGGTGAGAACGATGGTTTTCCAGGATTAATAGCTGATGTATACGGTCAGGTTCTGGTTATAAAATTATACTCAGAGATATGGTGGCCTTATTTAGAGATCATACTTCCGATTTTATTACAATACACTAAAACACAATGTATCGTACTAAGGTTAAGTCGACAGTTAAATCAATTGAGTAATCATGGTTTGGCGGATGGTGAGGTTATTTTTGGTAGCATGGACAATGAGATAGTAGAATTTTTAGAGCATGGTGTGAGATTTTCAGCAAATGTCATACGAGGCCATAAAACCGGCTATTTTCTGGATCATCGTGCCAACAGAAAACAAGTTGGACAGTGGAGCAGAGGGAAATCTGTATTGGATGTATTTTCATATGCCGGTGGATTTTCAGTTCATGCCTTAGCTCAGGGTGCAAAGGAGGTAACAAGTTTGGACCTGAGTGAACAGGCTTTGGACATGGCAGTTAATAATGGGAAATTGAATGCCTACAACGGAACACATAACACTATAGTTGGCGATGCCTTTGAGGAGATGGATAAACTGATTAAAAGAAATGTAACTTTTGATGTGGTCGTTATCGATCCTCCAAGTTTTGCAAAACGTCATTCAGAGATAGAATTAGCCAAAAGGAAATATGCGCAGTTGGCGGCTTTGGGTGAAAAATTAACAGCAGGGAATGGCTTGTTAGTATTAGCCTCATGTTCTTCTCGAGTTTCAGATCAGACATTTTTTGATATTAATAATCATGTTTTAACCTTAACAAAGAGAGCATTTGACCGCATCCTTAAAACCGGACATGATATAGATCATCCTGTTCGTTTTTTGGAAGGGGCTTACCTGAAATGCGGCTATTATAGATTTTTCGACGCCTAAGATATTTATTATGCACGCATAATATTCGTATATTTGAAGCAATTAATTTTTCACTAATGTCAATAAAACTCACCGAACTTTTAAATATAAAGTACCCGATAATTCAGGCACCCATGTTCTTGGTTTCGAATGTTGCTATGGTTAAAGAGGCCATGAATAGTGGTATTGCGGGTTGTATTCCTGCATTGAATTACAGAACCTTAGATGAGCTTCGTGAGGCTATCAGAGCCTTGCATCTGGCGAAAGTAGAAGGAGGTTCTTTTGGATTTAATTTAATTGTTAATAAATCAAATGTCAAATATAAAGGGCAATTGGAGGTCCTATGTCAAGAAGGGTGTGACTTCATCATAACCTCATTGGGAAGTCCTAAAGAAACTATTAAACACGCTCACAAGGTTGGAATAAAAGTATTTTGCGATGTGGTTGACCTCAATTATGCACGCAAGGTTGAAGGCTTGGGAGCAGATGCTATTATTGCTGTAAACAATCAAGCAGGTGGTCACAGAGGAGAAATTTCACCAGAAAAATTACTTAGAGAATTAACAACCCACTGTAATATTCCAATAATTTCGGCTGGTGGTGTTGGGTGCAAGGCAGATCTCGATAAAATGCTTAGCTTCGGTGCGGCCGGTGTATCCGTAGGCAGTCCCTTCATTGCCTCTAAGGAGGCCAATGTTAACGAAGCGTATAAGCAGGCCTGCGTGGACTATGGGGCGAGCGATATTGTATTGACTGAACGTATTTCCGGTACACCTTGTACGGTTATCAATACGCCTTATGTCCAAAAAATAGGAACTAAGGCAACATGGCTTGAAAATCTTCTAAACAAAAATCGAAAACTTAAAAAATGGGTAAAAATGATTCGATTTGCCATCGGTATGAAAGCAACCAAAACTGCAGCTACCAAAGCGACTTATAAGACGGTTTGGGTAGCAGGGCCCAGTATTGAGCATACACATGCCATACTTCCAGTGAAGGAAATTGTTAATAAATTGATTAGTTAATCACATAAAAATGACTTGGAATTTATGAAAATTTCAAATTTAAAAGAGTTAAGAGACTTATATGGATATCCAAGTGGGAGGGCCAAAGATAAAGTATTGACCAGTTTAGATAAACACTGTATAAATTTCATCCATCACGCTCCTTTTCTTGTTTTGTCCTCATGTGACAAAAAAGGAAAATTGGATGCTTCTCCCAGAGGAGGGCATCCGGGATTTGTGAAAATAGTAAATGCATCCCAAATAATCATTCCAGATGCCAAAGGCAATAATAGAGTTGACAGCTTAGGCAATATAATTCAAACGGAGCAGATAGGTCTGCTGTTTTTAATCCCGGGTATGGATGAAACTCTGAGAGTGAATGGTCATGCATACCTATCGACGAGCGAAGACCATTTGGCTTTGTTTTCTTCTGAAAAGAATAAACCCAAATGTTGTATCATAGTCGATATAAAAGAGGTTTTTCTACACTGTGCCAAAGCCTTAATGCGATCTAGATTATGGGATATGACCTCTCAAATTAAAAGAGATTCTTTTCCTACTATGGGAGAAATGTTAAAGGATCAATTAGGAACAACTGAGGACCCTGAGAGCCAAATCGACATGATAAATAGGTACAAACAAGATTTATAAATTTTTTAGACTTCCGTTTTACAGAGTTCAAATACACGATTGAACTGAAATAATTAGACTTTTTGAGCTAGCCTTGTATTACAGCGATGTTTTTTGCTTTTAATCTTTTTGTTTAAAAAAAACTTTTATAAATTAAACAAAAGTATTATGTTTGATGAAAATTGTAAATTGTTAAACAAAAGGTTATGAAAACAACAAACGTAAAAGCAAAAGTCCCAAGTCGTTTTTTGAGGTTTACCTTACTTTCTTTATCTCTCTTATTTCTCACTTTCTCATGTAGTAACGAGGACGCTGAAATGTTAGAGCCTCAGAATATGGAACCCAATATTGTGGAAGTATTAGAATCTTACAATCGTACTACTGCGGCTCAAAAAAGCAGTGACGATAAATATTCAGATTCAGAGCCCACATTTGAAATTTTAAGCGTGGCTTTGGCGAAAACGAAATTGGCAAGTACTGTTTCCAGAAATCGATTGACTGTTTTTGCTCCTACGGACAAGGCTTTCGAAGCGATCGGATTGAATAAAAAGAACATTGCAGACGTTCCTGGAATCGTAGACATTTTGCTTTACCATGTTGTGGGTCAACCTGTGTACAGCTCAGATTTGTCTTCCGGGCCGGTTGAGACGGTACAGGGAACTGATGTGATTGTGAATGTTGATGGTGATAATGTCTTAGTTAATAATGCTATCGTAACCATTGCTGATATTAAAGCAAGAAATGGGGTAATACATGTTTTGGATAGCGTCCTATCTATTCCATCACTGAATTTGGTTGAATTGGCTTTAAGTCAGGATCCTGAATTTTCCATCCTGGTCGAGGCTGTTACTATGGCTGGTTTGGGAGAAGTCTTAGCCGAAGGCGGTCCGTTCACTGTATTTGCACCAACGAATCAGGCTTTTATGGATTTATTGGAAGCTACACCCTTCACAAGTTTGGAAGACGTACCCATGGATTTATTGACTCAGATTTTATTATACCACGTGGTTGATGGTTATGCCTTTAGTAATCAATTGGCAAATGGTTTTGTGCCGACCATAAATGGTGCTGCAGTGCAAGTGAATTTAGACATGGCCCCAATGGTATACATTAACGATTCAAATGTCATTATACCTAATGTTCAGGCTACCAACGGAGTGGTGCATGCCATTGACAAAGTACTTATGCCACCCACAATGAATTTAGTGGAATTGGCTTCAAGTTTTGATCCAGAGTTTTCGTTATTGCTTCAGGCAGCTACTACAGCTGGATTGGCCGGTGTTTTGAGTGGTGATGGTCCTTATGAGCAACTCACCGTATTCGCTCCAACCAATGCGGCGTTTCTAAGCCTTCTTGGTTTGACTGACATAGAAGAAGCGAAAGCAGTGATCAGCGGTCTTGACGTAACGACCCTTACAAATATCTTATTGTATCACGTCGTAGAAGGTCGCGTTTATTCAAGTGATTTGTCGTCTGGAGCCGTATCTACATTGAATGGTGATTTTGATTTGGATTTAGGAACATTAACCATTGATGGTAATGCCTCATTGGTACCCAGTTTATTAAACGTACAAGCAACAAATGGAGTCATACATGTAATTGACGCTGTTCTGATGCCATAGTTGTAATACACAGCATAGAAAGAAAAAGAAAAATTTGATTAGTTAGTTGGTTTGATTTAGTTAAGGATGTGACCTGTCTTCCAGGCACATCCTTTTCTAGTTTCAAAAAACAGGAAAGACTAAAACGAATTTATTATTCCGAATAAATTTGATTCTCCTGTTCATTAACCCTAATAAATGTCGTCCGTTTTGTTAATTCTTTCAGACGTGCGGCACCTACATAGGTACAGGTACTTCGAAGACCTCCTAATATATCCTGAATGGTTGATTCTACTTCCCCTTTATAGGGAACTTCAACAGTTTTACCTTCGCTAGCGCGATATTCTGCTACACTACCAATATGTTTTGTCATTGCTGTTGACGAACTCATACCATAGAATTTTCGGAACGACTGTCCATTACGCTCAACGATTTCACCGCCACTTTCATTATGTCCTGCTAACATGCCACCAAGCATAACAAAATCGGCTCCTGCACCAAAGGCTTTAGCGATATCGCCTGGGGAAGCACATCCACCATCACTTATTATTTGTCCTCCAAGACCATGAGCAGCATCTGAACATTCAATTATTGCGGAGAGTTGAGGATATCCAACACCTGTTTTAACTCGTGTCGTACATACGGATCCAGGCCCTATACCTACTTTTACGATATCTGCACCGGACAACAGAAGTTCTTCCACCATTTCACCAGTCACCACATTTCCTGCAATAATAACTTTTTCAGGGTACTGTTCTCTTGTTCGTCTTACAAAATTTACAAAATACTCCGAATAGCCATTCGCCACATCTATGCATATCATTTGTAATGCAGGTATAATTTTAAAGATTGCTTTTAATTTGTCCGAATCTGCTTTACCAATACCGGTACTTACAGCAATATAATTGTAATAGCTTTCAGGAATGGAAACAGCAAATTTACCCCATTCTTCAACCGTATAGTGCTTATGAATGGTAGTGCATAATTTTTTATCAGCCAGTGCCAGTGCCATATTAAAAGTCCCTACCGTATCCATATTAGCAGCCATTACAGGAATACCGCTCCAGATTAATGGGCTGTGCAAAAATTTAAACTCGCGCTCCAAAGTTACTTGAGCTCTACTTTTTAAAGTAGAACGTTTCGGACGGATCATAACATCTTTAAAACCTAACTTGATATCGTATTCAATGCGCATGATGATTTTAATTTAATCCACCTTAAAATTAGTTCATTATGCTGAAAACAGAAAACAATTTAGCATTATTAAGAGGAGGACAGGGGATTATCCTATAGCAATCATACTGATTTCAACATTCACGTCTTTAGGTAATCGTGCGACTTCAACTGTTTCGCGTGCAGGGGCATTATGACCGTCAAAATAACTACCGTAAGTTTCATTAATCAACTTGAAATCATTCATATTACTAATAAAAATAGACGATTTAACAACATTTTCAAAGCTCATGTCCGAAGCCTCCAATATGGCTTTTAAATTGTTCATAACCTGATGTGTTTCCTGTTTAATGTCGTCTAATATTAAATCTCCTGTATTGGGATTTAAAGCTATCTGTCCCGATATATAAAGGATATTGTTCACTAGAATGGCCTGATTATAGGGTCCAATGGGCGCAGGTGCATTTGGCGTGTTAATTATTTTTTTCATGACCTTTAAAACTATAATTGTTGATCTGGTTGTCTACGTTTTTCGTACTTCAAATCTTTTAGAATACTCGACTTTATACCAATAAAGAAATTCCATGAGCTACGAGCACTGAAGGGCACCCAACTGAAGCTCATTCGCCAACTCAACAAATCGCGTTCAAATCTAAATTGTGTATATGTAAATCCTTGATTTTTTATATCATAACCGGATGACACCCCAACAGACCATTTGGGTGATAGCTCAACATCTCCGGAGAACATGAGGGAATGCGATGAAATTTCGTTTTGTCTTCGACTGTTGCTATAATTTACCGCATAGGCCAGGCGCAAACTCCATGGAATTTTATAATTATATAATTCACTTGGTTTTTGCTCTTCTTGCTCCTCTTCACCCGGTCCATCGATTTGTTGGTTAGAGAAGTCCAAGTTTTTAGGTAAGACATCTTCTGGGCGATTGCTCGCTTCCGGACCTTGATCTCTATCCTTTTTGTTATCCTTACTAGAAAGGGAATAGCTCATGGTTAAATTGGCACTTGTCAGTCGAAACAAACTCCCCCCATTCTCAATATTAAATTTGTCTATCCTGTTGTTATTATTATCCAGTGCATAGGGGTCGAGGGTTGCTCCGAAGTTCACACTCATTTTGTTATTAAAGAGTTGAGTACCACCACTCATTCTAACGGGACTCCATTGCAATGAATCTCCGGCAAAGTTGTAAGACGTTGAAAAATTTAGATTATTTAGTAATACAATCTTTTTGGGTTCGGTGGCTGTACTGTCTTTATCCCTAACTTTGGCTTCCAAGTTGTTGGCTATGGAAATCCCCATGGAACTCGAAAAATTCTTTCCGGGAACTCCAAACAGTCCCCCCTCAAAGCGGGAGAATTCCACTTCACTTTCGGTTTGGCCATCGGCATTAATTACTTCCACAGTCTCATAATATTTATCGAAGGCCGGATTTATATTATAACTAATCGACGGACGCATCACATGTCGAATGGCCTTAATGGCACGATCTTCACCTTCTTCTTCAAAATTGTACATTCCATAAACAGTGGTTCCTAAACTAGTACTGAAATTGTAGGTCCTGTAAGAGTCAAAACCTTTCAAATCTTCTGTCACGACCTTACCTTCATCCGGGTCGTAAAATTTATTCACCGTATTAAATGTCCAAACTTCGTTGTAATTCGTACTCGCACTCACACTGAAATATTTGAATATTTTAAAGTTCGTATTTAAGGGTATCGTGTGCTGTAAACCCGTTTTGGCATCGTCAAACATTTCCTTTTTAAAAAATAGCGAATCGGTGGTTTGAATCCTGTTTTCTCCCCTGACACTGTATTGAAGATTAATGTTCTGTATAATCCCTTTCTTAGATCCATTTTTGGGTGCAAGAGGGTAGATACGTCCCACGCTACCCTGAAAAGTAGGTAGGGTCATATTTATTTGTTCGGTGTTGGTGTTTTGAGAATGGGTTGCTGTAACACTAAAATTGACCTGGGGTTCACCTTGAAAGGTTTTCGAGTACGAAACCGACGACGCCAGGGTATTATTCAAGAAATTTCCTGTGTTTATCTGGTTAAGTGAATTCCTGTAATAGGTGCTGCTTCCAAGGTTGACCGATGCAGAAAAACGAGAACTCGGACTCGCTTTTGAATCCTGACTATGCGACCACCTCAAATTATAAATTGTATTTCTGGAATAATCGGGAAAACCGCGTTCACTGGTAATTAAATTCTCGTATCTAAAACTTAAGTTCCCTCTGAATTTATAGCGCACCGCATAGGTGTTCTCAGCACGGAAACCGTAGCTTCCATTGGTGTAGTAATCGCCATAAATCGCCAAATCGAAATAATCACTTATGGCGAAATAGTAGCCCATATTTTGCAAAAAATAACCACGATCATTTTGTTCCCCAAAGCTTGGAATAATGATACCCGAGGTTTGCTTTTCCGATTGAGGAAAGAATCCAAAGGGCAAACCAATGGGCGTGGGGACATCATAAATGAACAAATTTGCAAGTCCAGTCACAATTTTCTTTTTAGGAACGACCTTTGCCTTTCTCAATTTAATATAGTATTCCGGGTCATCCAGATCTGTTGCAGTGGTGTATTTAGCATCCTTTATAAAATAGACAGAGTCGTTAACCCTTTTGGTTATATTTGCGATGACCGTACCTTCTCCCTGTTCGGTTACAGAATGATAGATCAGCGCTTTTTCTGTTTTCGTATTGAATAATATAGAATCAGGTTCCACCACATTTCCGGCCTGTGTGAATATTGGGGCCTGCGTGTAGCCTTCGATGCTGTCTGTAATGCCTTTGGCATATACTTCATCCGTACTCAGATCAATAGTGATGCTTCCAGCCTTTATATTCATTTCGCCATAGTTTATTTCGGCCTCATTGTAGAGATAGAGTTTCTGTTTCTTCTTGTTGAACGAGGCATAATCGGCAGAGGTGTATTTTACTATATCCGTTAAAATCTCGTTTTTTGGCTTAATGGAGTCTTGTAAAGTAGAATCCTGTTCTTTAATGATTATATTTTTGGTATCCAGAATACTATCTGTTATAATTGTAATACTTTTAGGGATGCTGTCTCTTTTATTATTGACGATTTCCTTTTTAACCGGGAACTCTTGAGCGAAGCCAATCATGTTGATAAACATGGTAAAACTTAAGGCAAAAAGTATTTTAATGCTGTTTGTGTGCAACGCTTTTGATGTATTTTTGTAAAAGTATGGCTCGGTTATTGAATTGCCAAAATTACAGATATTTTTCTGTGATTTGATTGATATTTATTTAAAAATTTTAAATTGTATTATATCGGAATTCTAGGTCTTTTGCTATTGAAAAAAACAAACATGTGGCAACCAATTTTATTGCACATTGAACCTGACCTGATTCCATAATAGGACATACAAATGAGAGTGAATAATTCTATAGGTTTTATATTTTCCATTTTAGTTTTAATCTATTTTTATCCTATAATGGCAAATGCCCAATCACAGGATCATAAGTTTGTGGTGGTATTGGACGCCGGACATGGAGGTCATGATCCTGGCAATGTAGGTAACGGATTTAAGGAAAAGGATATTGCATTAAAAATCGTGTTACTGGTGGGTAAGCAACTCGAGAAAAACCCCAATATTAAGGTGGTTTATACCAGGGAACGAGATGTGTTTGTGGATTTGTTTGTAAGGGGAAAAATTGCTAACAAGGCAAATGCAGACTTATTTGTGTCCGTGCATTGTAACTCCCATGGTTCAAGTGCTCATGGTACGGAAACATTTGTTTTGGGGACACATCGCAATCAGACCAATTTTGAAGTAGCCAAAAAGGAGAATTCCGTTATATTCTTGGAGGAGGATTATGAAAAGAACTATGAAGGTTTTGATCCAAATTCCCCGGAATCGGTCATGAGTATATTATTGAGTCAGGAAGAATATTTAGATCAGAGTATACTATTGGCAAGTTTAATTGAAGACAAATTCTCTGGAACGCTGAAACGTAAAAGCAGAGGGGTCAAGCAAGCTGGTTTTATTGTATTGCACCAAACGGTTATGCCGAGTGTGCTCATTGAAACAGGTTTTTTAACCTATCATAAGGAAGGCCATTATTTAAACTCAAAAAAGGGACAGCAAGAAATCGCGCAGGCCATAGTTTCGGCTGTTATGGAGTATCGAAATAGTCTGGAAGCCAATATCGATTACGCTGTTGCGTATAGAGAAACCGAGGATGATCTGAGCAGTGTGTCGAACGATATCGTTTTTAAGATTCAAATAGCAGCAAGTTCGAAATCCATTGAGACGAAACCTTATAATTTTAAGGGTCTGGATGGCATAACCATGCAGCGGGAAGGTAATCTCTTTAAATATTTTTATGGCGAAACCTCGAACTATGAGGCCACCAAGACCATGATCGAGGAAGCAAAGGGCAGGGGCTATGCCTCAAGCTTTGTTGTGCCCTTTAGAGCTGGAAAGAAGATTACTTTATCCGAAGCTTTAAAATCGACAGCTAATTAGCTCCATTCTTTTTAAATTTATCTTAAATTTGTTTTTCTAAAAGATAAATTATTTTGAAACTATCCAAAGAAGTTAAAACTGCTTTACTTGTTATTTCTGGAATCTTCCTTCTTATTTATGGGTTTAATTATTTAAAGGGTGAAAGCATCTTTACCAGCCAGGCTGTTTATTACACAGAGTTCGATTATAATGCGCTGAGTACCTCTTCTTCAGTAACCATTAGGGGAAATGCCGTGGGTAAGGTGAGTGATATTGTTTATGATTTTAAAACAGGTAAAACCAAGGTATATTTTACTGTCGATCCGGAATTAAAGTTTTCCAGGAACAGTAAAATACGACTTTACGAAACGGGTCTTATGGGGGGGAATGCCCTGGCCATAATAAAGGCCAACGACACTGAATTTGCTAAAAACGGAGATTTTATAGAATCCGAAATACAACCCGGACTCATTTCCAGTTTAAAGAGTAATTTTACCGGACTCAGCTCTAATTTAGACAGTACCCTGCGCTCTGCAGATACCTTACTTGTAAGTTTAAATACACTGGTGACAGATACTTCTGATGATGGAATAAAAAGCACTATAGCCGAATTAAACGGTACTTTAATTGCAGTTAAAGATTTAGCCGTTTCTGTCCAGGCAATGGTGGATAATAATGATCAGAAATTAAGCAAGGTCATCGATAATTTTAACAATACCAGTGAAAATTTGGCGACCCTATCCAATGATATTAAGGATATTGAATTGAGTAAAACAGTAGCTAAATTGGATGAAACCTTAGCGACCTTCAATGCCATTTTAAAGGATTTAGACGATGGAAATGGCACCGTGGGAAAACTTCTCAAGGATGAGGCCTTGTATGCTAATCTTGATGGCGCAACAAAGGAGTTAGAAGAACTTCTAAGGGATATAAAATTACATCCGAAACGTTATTTTAGAATTTTATCTAAAAAAGAAATCCCGTATACTGGTAACGCGGAATCCAATTAAGAATTAATGGAGTATTTGCCCAATATTTGTTTTGCAATAGCCCTATTTATAGGTATAGCATACTTTACCAGAAATGTTAAAAAGCTCATTCGCAACATTAAACTAGGACTTGATGTTGAGGTTGTTGATCAAAAACCTCTGCGATGGAAAAACATGCTCATGGTCGCTCTTGGTCAGAGTAAAATGGTAAAACGTCCTATTGCCGGTATGCTGCATATTATTGTTTATCTCGGGTTTATAATAATTAACATTGAAATTTTAGAGATTGTAATCGATGGGCTTGTCGGGACCCACAGGGTCGGATTAAAAGTGCTGCCTGTTCATGTCTATGGGGTTTTAATCGGGACGTTTGAAATCCTTGCAGTACTTGTATTTGTGGCTGTAATCGTGTTCTGGTTGAGAAGAAATACAATTAAACTCCAACGATTCTGGAATAGTGAAATGACAAGTTGGCCGAAGAATGATGCCAATTACATACTTTATTTTGAAATGGTACTCATGGCCTTGTTTATAGTCATGAATGCAACCGATGTCAATTTTCAAAGCCTGAATTCCGGAAATATTGTGAGTCAGTTTGTAGCGGATTGGTTTTCCGGCTTACCGGAAAATACGCTTCATGTGATCGAAAGGACGGCCTGGTGGCTGCATATATTGGGAGTTTTGATTTTCTTAAACTATTTATATTTTTCGAAGCACCTACATATTTTATTGGCGTTTCCAAATACCTATTATGCGAAGCTAACACCGAATGGGAAATTAAATAATCTTGAATCGGTAACCAATGAAGTTAAAATGATGCTGGATCCTAACATCGATCCTTTTGCATCGCCACCGGAGGGAACTTCGCCTGAAGTTCCAGCTAAATTTGGTGCTAGCGATGTTCAGGATTTAAGTTGGGTGCAGTTACTGAATGCGTATACATGCACGGAATGTGGGCGGTGTACAAGTGAATGTCCGGCCAATCAGACCGGTAAAAAACTGTCTCCCAGAAAAATTATGATGGATACCCGAGACCGATTGGAGGAAGTTGGTAAAAACATAGATGCGAACAAGGGCGTGTTCAAAGAAGATGGTAAGCAGTTGCTAGATAACTATATATCAAGGGAGGAACTGTGGGCTTGTACCACATGTAACGCTTGCGTGGAGGCTTGTCCGGTGAGTATTGATCCGTTATCCATAATTATGGATATGCGACGCTATTTGGTTATGGAACAGAGTGCTGCCCCTGCAGAGCTCAATAATATGATGACAAATATAGAGAACAATGGTGCACCATGGCCCTATAATCAAATGGACAGGTTAAATTGGAAGAACGAATAAAAAAGGAGATGAGTGAAGAACTAAAGGTGCCAACAATGGCTGAATATGTGGCTCAAGGGAAACAACCTGAAGTTTTATTTTGGGTTGGATGTGCAGGTAGTTTTGATGACAGAGCAAAAAAAATAACGAAGGCCTTTGTTAAATTATTACATAAGGCCAAGGTTGAATTCGCGGTGTTAGGTGCGGAAGAAAGCTGTACCGGCGATCCCGCCAAACGGACGGGTAATGAATTTTTATTCCAGATGCAGGCCGTTACCAACATTGAACTATTGAATTCGTATCAGATCAAATCCATTGTAACGGCATGCCCTCATTGTTTTAATACCATAAAAAACGAATATCCCGATTTGGGTGGTAATTATGAGGTGATGCACCATACCCAGTTTTTAAAGTCCTTATTGGATGAGGGGCGTTTAACGATCGACGGTGGTAAATTTAAGGGTAAACGGATCACCTTTCATGATCCATGCTATTTAGGACGCGCGAACAAGGTTTATGAAGCCCCCAGGGAACTCATTGAAAAATTGGAGGCTGAACTTGTTGAAATGAAAAGGTGCAGACAAAATGGATTGTGTTGTGGGGCAGGGGGTGCCCAAATGTTCAAGGAACCTGAAAAAGGAGACAAGGATGTGAATGTGGAACGCACTGAAGAGGCCTTAAATACGAATACCGAAATCATAGCTGCCGGTTGTCCCTTTTGTAATACGATGATGACCGATGGGGTTAAGGCCAAAGAGAAGGAAGGCGAAGTTGAAGTTTTGGATATAGCAGAACTCATTTCGAATGCACAGGATTTATGATGTCCGTTTAGAATTTAAAAATGTTAAGGAAATTCTATAGTGGACGAACAGTTATTAATTTACCCATAGTAAAGTTGTGGGTTTTAAGTTTTAAAAAGAATCGATGTTAGTAGATTTTAGCACATTACCTGAAACGTCTCGCGTTTGGATTTACCAATCCAATCGGCCATTCACCGATACAGAAATTCAACAAATTGAGCACAAGCTCGATGCATTCATTGAAAACTGGACAGCTCATGGTAGCGATTTAAACGCGGGTTATGTAATTAAATATAAGAGATTTATAGTTATTGGATTAAATCAAGATCTAAATAAAGCGACGGGTTGTTCAATCGATGCATCAGTCCATTTCATTCAACATTTAGAACAAGAATATCAGGTTGATTTAATGGACAAAATGAACGTATCATTCAAGCAGGGCGATTATATTACCTATAAACCATTGACCGATTTTAAGCAAATGGCGAAGGATAAAGCGGTTTCCAAACAGACGATCGTGTTTAATAATTTGGTGAACAATATTGCGGAGTTTAAGGAAAATTGGGAAGTACCGGCCAGTGACAGCTGGCATAGTCGGTTTTTAAGATAGTTTACGGTCGCGATGTTATGATTTTGGCCATAACTAGTTGAAAAAAAACTTTCATAATTTAAACAGATTACTCATTTTTACGGCTTATAAAAATTATATAGGGTTTTATGGCTAACGAGATTTTTTTATTAAATATTTCTGGACAGGATAAACCTGGTTTAACATCGGGTTTAATGGGGGTATTAGCGTCATATGATGCAAAAATCTTAGATATCGGTCAGGCCAATATACACGAAACCCTGTCCTTGGGTATTTTGTTCAAAATTGAATCCGGTAAAAAATCGGCAGCCGTATTAAAGGATCTCTTATTTAAGGCCTATGAACTGGGCATAACAGCAAAGTTTACACCGATCTCACTTGAGGATTATGAGCATTGGGTAAGCCTACAGGGTAAAAACCGCTACATTGTGACCATTCTGGGTGAAAAACTGGCGGCTGAGCAGATAACGGAAGTTACCAAGGTTATTTCAGAAAAGAATCTAAATATCGATTCCATAAAACGACTAACAGGTCGCTTATCCCTGGTGAAGGAGGAGGAGTATCCGAGGGCTTCAATTCAGTTGTCCATTCGAGGGCAAATAGAGGATAAAACGGAATTTACAGAGAAGTTCATGCAGATTTCCCATGAACTGGATGTGGATATTGCTTTTCAGGAAGACAATATTTTCAGAAGAAACAGGCGTTTGGTATGTTTTGATATGGATTCCACATTAATTCAAACCGAAGTCATAGATGAGTTGGCAGAATTGGCCGGAGTGGGAGAGGAAGTGAAGGCGATTACTGAAGCGGCCATGCAAGGCGAAATCGATTTTAATGAAAGTTTCAAAAGGCGAATGAAACTTTTAAAGGGTCTGAGCGAAGAGGTACTTCATAATGTGGCGGTAAATCTTCCTATTACCAAAGGCGCCAGACGACTCATTGACACCTTAAAATCCTATGGCTTTAAAACAGCTATTTTATCGGGTGGATTTACTTATTTCGGTCATTATTTGCAAAAGGAATTTGGAATAGATTATGTCTATGCCAATGAGCTGGAAATAAAAGACGGTGTATTAACGGGAAATTATATAGGTGCCATTGTAAATGGTGAAAAAAAGGCTGAATTCCTCAAGGAAATAGCTAAAAAGGAAGGTATCGATATCAGTCAGACCATAGCTGTTGGCGATGGTGCCAACGATTTACCAATGTTGAACCTTGCCGGTTTAGGCATTGCTTTTCATGCCAAACCCAAAGTGAAAAATAATGCTCAAAGTTCCATATCCAGTATTGGTTTAGACGGCGTGCTGTACTTACTGGGGTATCATGACAGACATATTGATCTCATAGACTAGTCTGTTTTTTTAATATCTTTCTTTATAAATCTATCATAAAGTCTTTTTTACTTCATTCTAAATGTATTAATTTGTCCCAGTTGTTACTCCGATTTCTGGTAATGATTAATTAATGTCCTTTGTATGCGCCATATCTATTTTATTGTTCTTTATTTATCTGTTTATATATCCGCTTTTGCCCAAACACATAGTGATCCTCTAGCAAGCGAAGATTTTGAGGCGCAACAGAAGTGGGTCGATAGTGTTTACAATGCATTGACGCTCAGAGAAAAGATCGGTCAGCTCTATATGATCATGGTATTTTCCAATCAGGATGAGAAAACAAGACAGGCCAATATCGATTTGGTTCGGGACTATCAATTGGGGGGTGTCATTTATTCATTGGGAGGACCTCTGAGGCAGGCCAGGCTCAATAATGAATTTCAAGCCATTTCTAAAGTACCGTTATTAATTGGTATGGATGCAGAATGGGGTCTGGGCATGCGTTTGGATTCCACCTATGCCTTTCCATGGAATATGACCTTAGGTGCTATTAAGGATAATAAACTTATAGAACGCACCGGCCAGTACATTGGCGAACACTGCAAACGTTTAGGTGTGCATTTTAACTTTGCACCCGTAGTGGACATCAATACCAACCCAAATAACCCCATCATTGGTAATCGTTCTTTTGGAGAAAGCAGAGATAATGTAACCGAAAAGGCCTTAGCTTTTATGAAGGGCATGCAGGATGCCGGTGTTTTAGCCAATGCAAAGCATTTCCCCGGGCATGGCGACACCGACCAGGACTCGCATAAAACCTTGCCATCGATTAGTTTCGATGAAAAACGAATTGATTCCATTGAACTATATCCCTACAGAAAGCTCATTAAAGAGGGCTTGTCGAGTGTTATGGTGGCCCATTTGAATGTGCCCAGCCTGGAGTCGCGTTTGGGGTACCCGTCCTCTTTATCCAAAACGATAATAACGGATATTTTAAAGGAGCGTCTTGGTTTTAAGGGTATTATTTTCACGGACGCCCTAAATATGAGAGGTGTTGCCGATCTGGCCGTACCCAATGTCGATGGAAGTACATCCCATAAATTTACAACCAGCGGTGCAATAGACCTGGAAGCCTTTAAGGCCGGTAATGATGTGCTGCTTATTTCAGAAGATGTGCCAGCAGGGATCGCAAGAATTGAAGCAGCCTTTAATGATGGTGACATATCCGAGGAACGTCTTGCGCATTCGGTCAAAAAAGTGCTTCGAGCAAAATACAAGGTGGGACTGAACAACTATGAGCCCGTCGGACTGTATAATCTGGCGGAAGACCTGAACAGACTCAAGGATGATGTGCTCTATGAAGAACTCATGGAAAATGCCCTGACCATTGTAAAGAACGCGAACAATATATTGCCCTTTCGAAACTTGGAAACCAAATCATTCGCCTATGTCGAATTGGGTGATGACTCGGGTAACACCTTTTATGAGGCGCTCAAAAAATACACTAAAATTCATAAAATCGAATCGGATGATTTTCAGGATTTGACCAATAAGTTAAACGCCTATAACACGGTCATAGTTGGCTTTCACCGATCTAACGACAATCCGTGGAAGCCTTATAAATTTAATGAAAGCCAATTGAACTGGATCAGTGAGATATCGAAAACCCATCAGGTGATTTTAGATGTTTTCGTAAAGCCATATGCCTTAATCGATTTAAAGGATATATCGGATATAGAGGGCATTGTTGTAAGTTATCAGAACAGCAGGATTGCTCAGGAAAAATCGGCACAGTTACTCTTCGGCGCCATTCCCTCGAAAGGGGTGATGCCGGTTTCTGCAGGAACGCATTTTAAGGTGGGTGATGGCATTTTTCTTAATGCGATAAAACGGTTAAGCTATGGATTGCCGGAACATGTAGGGATGAATTCTGAGCGGTTGAATAGAATAGATTCAGTTGCCCGGTTGGCGATTCGAGAAAAAATGACCCCCGGTATTCAACTTCTGGTGGCTCGAAAGGGCAAAGTAATCTATAATAAAAATTTTGGGAAGCACACCTATAAAGGAAAGAAGGAAGTACAGTCTGATGATATTTATGATGTTGCATCGTTGACCAAAATTTTGGCCACTCTGCCATTGCTGATGGAGTTAGTGGAACAGGGTATAGTGAGTTTGGACACTAAACTTCCGGAGATTCTTCCCGAGTACGAGGACTCCAATAAGGCGCATATCACCTTAAAAAGTATGTTGTCGCATTACGCGAGATTACGCCCATGGGAACCGTTTTACTACAAGACGCTGGATTCCATTACCCTTAAACCGAGTCCGAAATATTACAGTTCTGAAAAAAGCAAGGCATTTAATATTGAAGTCGCCAAGAATCTTTATCTCAGGACAGATTACGAAGATTCCATTCAGGAAATCATCAAAGAGTCGGAGCTATTGCAGCGACGACGTTACCGATATAGCGATTTCCCCTATTATATGCTAAAGAAATTTATTGAGTATCATTACGACAGAAGATTGGACGAGCTGGTGCAAAATCATTTTTACGAATCCCTCGGCGCAAATCATACGATGTATAATCCCTATGATAAGGTAAGCGATAAGAAAATTGTACCTACTGAGGACGATGATTATTTTAGGTATCAGGAAATACATGGTTATGTGCATGATATGGGAGCAGCCATGCAGAATGGAATTGGAGGTCACGCCGGTATCTTCAGTAATGCCAACGATGTGGCTAAGATTATGCAACTGTATTTACAACGCGGTTTCTATGGGGGAAAGCGTTATTTAAAACCGGAAACCATCGATATGTTCAACACCTGTTATTATTGCGATCATGATAACAGAAGAGGTGTAGGATTCGACAAACCACAGCTGGGTGAAGAAGGCCCTACCTGTGGTTGTATATCTATGACCAGTTTTGGTCACTCGGGATTTACGGGCACCTATGCATGGGCTGATCCCGAAGAAGAAATCGTGTATGTGTTTTTGGCCAATAGAACCTATCCTAAAGCTGAAAACAATGTGCTATTAAAGAAAAATATAAGAACCTCAATTCAACGTTTGATTTATGAAGCAATCGACAATTAATCGTACTTTTAACTTTAATTTACTTATAACTTTAACGTACTTTAAACTCTAACGTACTTTAAACTTAAACGTACTTATAACTTTAAAATGAAAATAGGAATCGTTTGTTATCCGACCTTTGGAGGAAGTGGCGTAGTGGCCACCGAGCTGGGTTTAGAATTGTCCAAACGGGGACATGAAATTCATTTCATTACGTACAACCAACCTGTTAGGTTGGAATTACTGAGCAACAATGTACATTATCATGAAGTCACGGTACCGGAATATCCTTTATTTCATTATCAGCCCTATGAGCTTGCTTTGTCCAGTAAGTTAGTGGATATGGTGAAGCTGCACAAGATCGACATATTGCATGTGCATTATGCAATACCTCATGCTTATGCCGCTTATATGGCCAAAAAAATGCTTCAGGAAGAGGGGATTTATGTGCCGATCGTCACCACCTTACATGGTACCGACATTACCCTCGTTGGGAGTCATCCGTTTTATAAGCCTGCGGTGACCTTCAGTATAAATAAATCTGATGCTGTAACGGCGGTATCTCATAGCCTCAGAGAAGACACATTGCGTCTTTTCGATATTAAAAACGAAATTCATGTGGTACCGAATTTCATTGATCTGGATAAGCATGATTACAAGTTTACGGATTGTCATCGTACCATGATGGCCAGCAATAAAGAAAAAATTATTACCCATATCAGTAATTTACGACCTGTAAAGCGTGTCCAGGATGTTATAGAGGTGTTTTATAACATTCAAAAGGAAATGCCGGCAAAATTAATGTTAATTGGAGAGGGGCCCGAGAGGGAAAGGATTGAATACCAGTGTCAGGAACTAGGCATTCTTGATAAGGTTATTTTCTTTGGACGGAGCAATGAGATCAATAAAATACTTTATTTCAGTGATTTGTTTTTGCTCACCTCGGAAACAGAGAGCTTTGGTTTAGCTGCCCTTGAGGCTATGGCCTCCAGTGTGCCGATTATTTCAAGTAATACGGGTGGTATACCCGAGGTTAATGTCGATGGTGTTTCCGGGTATTTGTGCAATGTCGGTGATATAGACGATATGACTGAGAAGGCCCTATACATTTTAGGCGATGACAAAAGGCTAAAAACATTTAAGGAAAATGCCAGAAAAGAATCCCTGAAATTTGACCTGCATACCATAGTGCCGCAATACGAAGCCATTTATGAGGATACTTTAACCAAATGTCTGGTATTATAGTACTGAGAGGTGATAGTAAAAAAAAACATCCCGCCACAGGCGGGATGTTTTTTTTATATGGGAAAGGTATTGGGTTTTAAAATTGATAGCGAATACCCAATGCAATATCGAAATCCAAATCGTCATTAAAATCCCCAAAACCAATCTCAGGCCTGAAATCCAGGGATATTAGCAATGGAATATCAAAGTTATATTCAATTCCAATGTCGCCGGCAGCAAAGAAAAACGTTTCGCTATCACTCACTGTACCGTTATCATAATCGAATGAACCTAAGCCACCACCGGCACCGACATACCAGTTAAACATGTCATCAAGAGGAAACACCCATTGGTACAATCCGGCTAATTTAAAGCCATCATAGTTATTTCCATCACGCCATCCCAGATCAAATTCCAAACGGTTGTTATCGGCTAAAGCACGTTGATAGGAAATTTCGGCACCGAAGCCATCACTGTCACCGAGTCTTAACCCCAGCGCATTATCGGCTATGGCCTGAGCATTTGATGTTAATGTAAATCCAATGAGAGCAATTGCTAATAAAAATACTTTTTTCATAAATTTTAAAGTTTTTTGTTTTGTTGTTAATATACGGTCAATGGTTAAAAACAGATCATTTTCAACATTGCCTTATATTTACAAAAATAGCGCCAAAAATGTAATTATCTTTATCGGCAAATTAAATTTATAAACTAAGTTATTCAATAATGGGGTTAGAGCCACATTTACAGGCCTTAAGAAATACGCTTTCCGGGGAATTGTTTTTCGATGACCTTTTAAAATCCCTTTATGCCACGGATGCATCGGTTTATCGTATGTTACCCCTGGCGGTGGCTTATCCGGAGACCGTTGAAGATATTAGAAAACTCATACAATTTGCGGAAAGGCATCAAACGAGTCTGATTCCGCGTACGGCCGGAACATCATTGGCGGGACAGTGCGTCGGTTCCGGTATCGTAGTCGATGTTTCCAGGCACTTTACAAAGATTCTGCATCTCGATAAAGACAGGCAAACGGTCACCGTGCAACCCGGTGTGGTTCGCGATGCTTTAAACAACTATTTGAAACCCTTCGGGCTGTTTTTCGGACCGAATACCTCCACTTCCAATCGGTGTATGCTAGGGGGCATGGTTGGGAACAATTCTTCGGGTTCCACCTCTATAAAATACGGGGTGACACGGGATAAAGTTTTAGAGATGCATACCATCCTAAGCGACGGTACCGAAGTGGTTTTTGGTGAACTTACCACAGCCCAATTTTTAGAAAAGACCAAAAAGGATACTTTGGAGGGACACCTTTACAGGACCATTTATGAGGAATTAAAGCCGAGTGCCGTTCAGGAGCGGGTATTAGAGATTTTTCCAAAACCTGAAATTCACAGGAGAAATACAGGTTATGCCATTGATGCATTGATTCAAACGGAAGTATTCAATGCATCCTCTCGGACATTTAACATGTGTGAGCTTTTATCCGGCAGTGAGGGCACACTGGCCTTTACGACGCAAATGACCTTAAAATTGGATGTACTGCCGCCTTCGGAAGCGATTATGGTGGCGGCGCATTTTGATAGTATAGAAAAATGTTTACAAGCAGTAGTGCCGCTTATGAAGCATGATTTGTACAGCTGTGAAATGATGGATAAGACGATTTTAGACTGTACGAGGAACAATAAAACCCAGGAGGAAAACAGAACCTTCCTGCAGGGTGATCCCAAGGCGATATTAATGTGTGAAGTGCGTGCAAACACCAAAGCAGAGGTTGAAGCACAGGCTGGGGGACTAATAGAAACCTTAAAACAAACGGGCTTGAGTTATGCCCATCCTATGCTCTTTGGTGACGATGTAAATAAGGCTACGACCTTGCGAAGTGCGGGTCTTGGATTGCTGGGAAATATCATTGGTGATAAAAAGGCGGTAGCCTGTATAGAGGACACGGCAGTCGTTTTAGATGACCTGGCGGATTATATTTCTGAATTCACCAGTTTAATGCGCGACTATAAGCAGGACGCAGTCTACTATGCCCATGCCGGAGCGGGGGAAATTCACCTGCGTCCGATACTCAATCTCAAACGAAAGCAAGATGTCTCATTATTTAGGAAAATTACGACTGATGTTGCCACATTGGTTAAGCGTTATGGGGGTTCCATGAGTGGAGAGCATGGCGACGGCATCGTAAGAGCAGAGTTCATTCCCATGATGATCGGAGAGGAGAATTATGAGATATTAAAACGTATTAAACAGGCCTTCGATCCGCACTGCATTTTTAATCCCGGGAAAATAGTCGATGCCTATCCCATGGATCAGTCCCTGCGTTATACGGTGGATAGAAAGGAACCCGAAATACATACCCTTCTCGATTTTTCCAGATCTCAAGGGATATTAAGAGAAGCTGAAAAATGCAATGGCTCAGGCGATTGCAGGAAGTTGCCTGAATTCGGGGGTGTGATGTGTCCCAGTTATCGGGCAACCCGTAATGAAAAGGATACCACCCGAGCAAGAGCGAATGCATTGCGGGAGTTCTTAACCCATTCGACTAAAGACAATCCCTTCAACCATGATGAACTTAAGTCCGTATTCGATTTGTGTCTGAGCTGTAAAGCCTGTGCCAGTGAATGTCCGAGCAGCGTGGATGTAGCCAGTTTAAAGGCAGAATTTCAATACCAATACCAAAAGGATAATGGGGTGTCTTTACGAACCAAACTATTTGCTTACAACAACCGCATAAACACCTGGTCCAGTCGCATGCCCAGGCTGTCGAATGCAATGCTGTCGAATAGCATCTCAGCTTCCCTTTTAAAATGGACCTTTGGAATTGCCAAGCCCAGGACACTGCCATTGGTGTCGGATAAAAGCTTGTACAGACACTATTCGGAATTCAGAACGAACAGAAAACAGGGCCGCTACCTGAAGAAGGTGTACCTGTTTAACGATGAGTTCACTAATTTCTTAGATACGGCTATCGGCATGGATGCATTGGAGTTGCTGGAGGGTTTGAACTATGAGGTTCAGATTATCGGGCATGAAGAATCTGGTCGTGCATTTTTGTCAAAGGGATTACTCGAACAGGCCAGGGTGCTGGCCAATAAAAATGTTGCTGTCTTCAAGGATGTCATTACGGCAGAGACCCCTTTGATAGGTATTGAGCCTTCGGCAATTTTAAGCTTTAAGGATGAATATCTAAAACTGGCTGACGATTTGCAGGCCGCAGAAGCCATCGCTCGAAATACGTTTCTCATTGAGGAATTTATACACAACGAAATTAAACTGGGTAACATAAGACCGGAACAATTTACTTCGGAAAGCAAAACCATTAAATTCCACGGGCATTGCCATCAAAAGGCACTGGCCAATCAGTCTTCGAGTTTTGAAGTGTTGAATTTACCCAGGAACTACAAGGTTACGATCATTCCCAGTGGCTGTTGTGGTATGGCTGGAAGTTTTGGTTATGAAAAGGAACATTATGAAGTGAGTATGCTAGTTGGAGAGCAACGCTTGTTTCCTGCCATTAGAAACACACCTGAAAACGTGATTATCAGCGCCAACGGTACGAGTTGCAGACATCAGATAAAAGATGGGACACAGCGTGAAGCAGAACACCCTATTTCTGTGTTAAGAAAAGCCCTATTGTAAATACAGGTGTTAACCTGTATATCTTCGGTGAATCTATCCTGAATTAAGACATTTCACCCCTTTTTTTCAAGGTTTTAAATCATATTCTCAGTGAGTTCGTTCAAATTCATGAATCTGGATATCTTTTCTATCACGCGTTTATTTTTATGTCAAGGCCGTTCTTTTAATGGGCACATTTGTTAATAAGGGGTTGTTTTAGAGATAAATATGATTTGTAATTCACGCCTTGTTATGGCTGCTTTTGCATCCTGATCGCGATAGTATTGACCAGTTGGCGATATAGACTATCCATGAACGGGCAATAGCGACCACTGCAACCAAGAAACATTCACTAATTTTGATCTACCCAAACGCATTTAATAATTTAACCTTACATATTAGTTATGGATATCAGATGCCTTAAAAGCGACCTCCAGAACAACACTTTGTTTAGTCTCATAGAACGGGATGAGTATAACCGTTTTAAAAACCCTTCATTACCGGTGGCAAAAGCCCATAAAATGAATTACACAGTTAAAGAAAAGGGAACACCTTTGACCTCCTTTTCCCAGGAGTTGGAGTTCATGCGTACAGAACGTTCCGAATTAAAATGTGATCACGGGAAACCATTACCTTAGAACATAGGTTGCTCAGTACTCGAAAAGACACTATTAAACCCTAATCTACCAAATGATGATCGAAAAAATTGAGATTATTGTAATCATTTTAGGCTTTATTCTAATAACGTATATCATAATGCATAAGGTATTCAAGAATAAACGGCATTAATAACTATCAGTACTATACACCTCTTTGGTATAGTGGGTTCTAAGTACCATGAAATTAAAAATTGACCTTGTGATAGGTTAATAGCCCTGTTTGACCGTTCAGGATAAAAACGGTCTTTTTATGCTCTACCTTCAGCTATCCTGAGCTACCAAATAAGGCCCATGGTAGGATAGGTTACAGAATAGGACCTCTACCTTATAATGAATATGCACACTACTGTCGAATCCGCCGGATTAAAATAGGAATTCCCATACATAGGCAGATGTATCTACCGTATCAGGCCTGCTTCTTCTGACGGTGCTCCTGTTCTTTTTGACTCACTATGGTTATGGCAGCGATGACATCCTGTATACCATCTAAATCGTCATTGTCTTCATCTACAGAGAACGGCAGAAGCTTATCACTGTTAAAGCTATACACTTTCCAACGCTTGAACTGATACTCCAATGCCGTAAAATTTTCAACCCAGTCACCGGAGTTCAGGTACATCGTTTTACCTGATGGGGTTTCAATGTATTCCATTTTAGGTTGGTGAATATGTCCGCAGACAACGTAGTCATAGCCTTTCTCAATGGCTAAATCGGATATAACGGACTCATAATCATTAATATATTTGACAGCGCCTTTAACACTGTTTTTGATTTTCTTGGACAAGGAGTAGCGTTCTTTTCCTCGAGATTCCAGATACCAGTTAACCAGTCTATTGAGAAGGGTCAATAGTGTATAACCATAACTACCGAGTTTTGCCAGCCATTTGGCCTTTCGTATGGAGACATCGAAAACATCGCCGTGAAAGAACCACGCTTTTTTTCCATCCAGTTCCAAAACCTTTTTGTTTACGATGGACACATTTCCAATTTCTGTGTTGGCAAACTTTCTAAATATTTCATCGTGATTTCCTGTAATATATATGACTTCTACACCATTGGAAGCCATGTCGATAAATTTTTTGATGACCTTTAAATGCGATTTAGGGAAATAATGCTTACTGAACTGCCACACATCAATAATATCACCGTTAAGAATTAGCTTTTTTGGATCTATACTGTTCAAGTAGGTCAATAGCTGTTTGGCATGGCAACCATAGGTGCCTAAATGCACATCGGAGATTACGACGAGTTCAACTTTTCGTTTAAGTTTCAAGGGAATGCTGTTTAAAGGGGTAAATAAATACTATTTGTATTATTAAATCATTACCTCATAATTATCTCTATATGAGTATATTGTTAAGTTATCGTTATGAATTCATGGTTTTTTCCGAGTAAGGTATCATTGGAGTACAATGGTATAAGCCTAAACCTGTTCATTAACATAAGGTTTTGCACCATTAGATTCTTAAAAAAGATTTATTTTAGCAAAAAATTTCATTATGGCTGGAAATACCTTCGGAAAACTATTTAAATTAACCACCTATGGCGAATCCCATGGTCCTGCCTTGGGCGGTGTCATTGACGGCTGTCCGCCTGGTATACATTTGGATTTGGAAGCCATTCAAAGCGAATTGAACAGAAGAAAACCGGGGCAGTCGGCCATTGTTACGCAACGCAAGGAACCGGATTCGGTTGCATTTCATTCCGGACTATTCGAGGGAAGGACTACCGGAACACCGATTGGATTTGTCATAGAAAACACCAATCAAAAATCGCATGATTACAGTCATATCAAGGACAGTTACAGGCCAAGTCATGCCGATTATACCTACGATCAAAAATATGGGTTAAGAGATTATCGCGGTGGTGGGCGAAGTTCGGCTCGTGAGACGGCCTGCCGCGTTGTTGCCGGAGCCATTGCCAAACAAGTAATTAAGGAGGTCGGCATTGTGGCCTATGTATCCAGCGTTGGTAAAATGGCCTTAGATAAGCCCTATAGTGAACTGGACCTGACACAGGTAGAATCGAATGTGGTGCGTTGTCCGGATAAGGATATGGCCGCGAAGATGGAGAACTACATCAAAGAGGTTCGAAGTAAAGGGGATACCATAGGCGGTGTTGTAAGTTGTGTTATAAAAAACGTTCCCGTTGGTTTGGGAGAGCCGGTGTTCGATAAATTGCATGCCGAATTGGGGAAAGCCATGCTTTCTATTAATGCGGTAAAGGGTTTTGAATACGGCAGTGGATTTCATGGCAGTACGATGTATGGGAGTGAACATAACGATGCTTTCAATACCGATGGTACCACCAAAACAAATTATTCAGGCGGTATTCAAGGTGGTATTAGCAATGGTATGGATATCTATTTTAATGTTTCCTTTAAACCGGTAGCTACTTTAATTCAGAAATATGAGACCATCGATAAGGAGGGTCAGATCGTTGAGATGCAGGGGAAAGGACGGCATGATCCCTGTGTGGTTCCCCGTGCCGTTCCGATTGTTGAGGCCATGGCCGCTTTGGTAATCGCAGACTTTTTCCTAATCAATAAAATCTATCAATAGATTTATAGATGTACCTTTTCAATGGGATGCATCGGTGATGCGAACGCCATGTATAAACAATGGATAGGGCGTCAGTAAGCTGTTAAAATTGCGTAATTCTTTTTATCTTTCCTTACCAAAGGTATGACATCACTGTTATGGTATGAGGATTACAGGGATGAGGTTAATGACTTTAGATGATCAAAGCTGTGGGCATAGGCCAGTACGATATCGGGTTTCCAAGACCCCTATGTCCCGGTTTAGAGGACATTGATGATATTAGGAAGGGTATAATTTCTAAAAGATGAGATGGATTAAACTTTTATTGACGATCGCAAGGGCAAAGTACCGACCCAAATTGCAAGGCTCAGAGACGACGCACCTTAACTTTCGGGTATGGATTACAGATATCGATGTGTCGGTGATGAACCATGCCGCCATAATGACCGTTTTCGAGATGGGACGGGCCGATTTTATGGTGCGATCTAATTTTTTCAAAGTGGCCACCAGGAACAAGTGGTTTTTCCCCAATCAAGCCATCAATGTTCAGTTTTACAGGCCCTTAAAAATGTTCCAGGCGGCCTCGGTCTATACCAAGATGTCCTATGTGGACGACACCTGGTTTTATTTCGAACAAAAGATTATCCGAAATGGAAAACCCATTGCAGCTTGTTTTGCTAATGGTTTGGCAAAGAAGGGCAGAGAAACCATACCGTCATCCGAAATCATAAAAGCCTTAGGTCTTGAGGTTAAAAACGTACCGTCTCAAAGGCACGAACTCATTGATATGTTTAATGAAAAGAACGAAAAACTAACAGAGAAAATCATAGAGAATTGGTCCATAGAATCCAATTCATAATTTCGAACAACTGCCAGATGGGCCTTGACCGCATTAAGACATTAAAAATACTTATCTTGCCTGAGTAAACAAATTGTACTTTTTCCCGGGATATAAAATTGATTTATGAAAAAACTAGCATTACACTGGAAGATTATTATAGGAATGGTTCTTGGCATCCTGTTCGGATTCATCATGAATTCTGTTGATGGCGGCAAGGGATTTGTATCTGATTGGATCGCACCATTTGGAACCATCTTTATCAACCTCTTAAAACTCATTGCAGTGCCCTTGATTTTGGCTTCTTTAATTAAGGGGATATCTGATTTAAAGGACATTTCTAAGATAAAGTCCATGGGATTGCGCACCATTTCCATTTATATATCAACGACAGTGGTGGCCATCATTATCGGATTGAGTATTGTTAATGTGATCCAACCCGGTAAAGGAATGCCCCAGGACACGATAGAAAAAATTAAATTGAAATACGAAAACGATGCCGGAGTTACCGATAAATTAATGGAGGCAACAGCCCAGAAAGATGCGGGTCCGCTGCGGGCATTGGTCGATATTTTTCCCAGTAATATTTTTAAAGCCTTTGCTGAGGCTTCCATGCTGCAGGTGATCTTCTTCGCTTTGTTTGTAGGTATCTGTCTCTTGCTCATTGGTGAGAAAAAAGCAAAACCCTTAATTAATTTTTTCGATTCACTCAACGAGGTGGTTATGAAAATGGTAGATTTGATCATGCTCTTTGCGCCCTATGCCGTTTTCGCGCTGTTGGCTAATGTGATCATTGCCTTCGACGACACTGAAATACTGGTAAAGCTTCTATTTTATTCCTTGTGTGTTGTTGGAGGACTCATTGTAATGATTCTTTTTTATCTGACCCTCGTGGGGGTATTTGCCAAAAAATCACCCTTGTGGTTCTTAAAAGAAATAAGTCCTGCCCAGCTCCTGGCTTTTTCTACCAGCAGCAGTGCGGCTACTTTACCCGTTACCATGGAGCGCGTTGAAGAACATTTAGGCGTAGACAAGGAAGTTTCAGGTTTTGTCTTGCCTGTTGGTGCCACGGTAAATATGGACGGAACGAGCCTGTACCAGGGCATTGCGGCCGTATTTATCATGCAGGTTATTTGGCCTGAGGGATTGACGTTTACCAATCAGTTGGTCATTATTTTAACAGCCTTATTGGCATCAATCGGCAGTGCTGCTGTGCCAAGCGCAGGAATGGTCATGCTTGTAATTGTTTTGGAATCAATAGGATTTCCGGGAGAATTACTGCCTATTGGATTAGCACTTATTTTTGCGGTAGACCGGCCTTTGGATATGTGCAGAACGGTAGTCAATGTTACCGGAGATGCCACCGTATCCATGCTGGTAGCCAAATCTTTGGATAAGATTCATGATCCTAAACCTAAAGAATGGGATGACCATTATGATGAAGTCAAATAAAATTTTTATTTTTAATTAAAACCATTAAAACAACATGAACGTTTGTTTTATCATGTATCCCTGGGATCAGATTGATCCGGAAAACGATTCCACACTGGCCTTGATCAAGGAGTGTGCAAAGAGAGGCCATGGTTTAGCCATGTGTACCCCTGCCAATTTAACCATACGCAATAGCGTTACCAACGCTTTTTGTACGGTTCTTAATCGTATGGAAAAAGTACCGTCCAGCCTCAGGGCCTTCTATAAAAAAGCCGATTTAAGAGAGGAAATGTTGCCTTTGGCCGGCTTCGATGCCATTTTCTTTAGGGCAAATCCACCCCTGGATCCTATCATGTTGAATTTCTTAGACTCTGTAAAGGATGATGTGTTTATCATCAATTCATTGGAAGGCATGCGTGAGGCCAATAACAAGCTGTATACCGCAGCCTTTGGTGATGCCCACAGCAATATAATTCCAGCGACTCATGTGTCTAAAAACAAACGATACCTCATTAGGCAGATCAAGGAATCCAAAGCCGATAAAATGATTTTGAAGCCTTTGAACGGTTATGGGGGTTCGGGCGTTATTTTAATCGAAAAATCGGCCATGAGTAACATCAATTCCTTGTTAGACTTCTACATTACCAATAGCGATGGCTCATCCAATTACGTTATTTTGCAGGATTATATAGAAGGGGCGGACCAGGGGGATATTCGAATCTTACTGCTGAACGGGGAACCTATTGGTGCCATGAAACGGGTGCCCGGAAGTGATGATCATCGCTCAAATGTCTCTGCGGGGGGCAGTGTACAAAAACATAATTTAACGAAAACGGAAAAGGCACTTTGCAAGCAGATAGGCCCTAAACTGGTGAATGATGGTCTTTATTTTGTGGGTATCGATGTTATTGGTGGCAAGCTTGTTGAGGTCAATGTCATGTCCCCTGGTGGTATCACCTACATGAACAAAGTGTATAAGCCCAAGGTTAAAATTGAAGAAAAGGTTATCGATTTCCTTGAAAGTAAGGTTTTGGATAAGTTACAGGCTTTTGACAGGCGTGCGCGATTGAGAAAAACCGTTGAAGATGCATAGCACAAGGGCCCTTAAAAAAGCATTGATGATAGTTTTGATGTGTTTGATAGGGTTACAATTGCATGGCCAGAACAGCACCGTTGAACAATGGTATCAGGTCATTTCAAAATTGCGGAATGATGTGAACCATAATTTTTTAAAAACTTTAAGACCGGCAATGGCAGATTTTGAGATGCTCTTTTTAAATAAGGATTACGCTGATAAGGCCATGACGTATGCCAATACGAAATGGGATGGTATCGATAAGGTCCCGGATCATAGTATGAAACCACCGCATGACACTGATAAAGTACGCTTATTAATGGCGACAAAGCAGGACTTATTGGCTTCGATAACCCATGGTTTACCTGAAGATTACAGCACACTTGGGAAATACTTAAAAGACGATGTCGTGGTTTATGGACTACAATATGTTGATGATAATGGTGAGGAACAAAAAACAAGAGCCGCTTTTTTTTATGTCAATGATCGATGGATCATCATACCTCAAACATTCAAAGCCTTTCAATAAGCCATGTCAGATTTAGAAATAAAACATCCTGTTGTCTCTGTTCACTGGCTTCATGAAAATTTGAATGCCGAGAATATAATCATTCTTGACGGTACCATTGATAAAGGGTCCAGTACCATCGCGGACCAGCTTCCACAGAGCAGATATTTCGACATTAAGCATAAATTCAGCAATACATCCGATCCCTTTCCCAATGCCTTTCCTTCCGAGGCACAATTTCAAACAGAAGCTCGAAACCTGGGTATTAACATCGATAGTGTCATTGTGGTATATGATGATAAAGGCATCTATTCGAGTGCCAGGGTGTGGTGGATGTTTAAGGCTTTTGGCCATACCAAAGTCGCGGTACTCAACGGAGGGTTCCCGGCCTGGGTAAAGGCCGGTTATCCGGTTGAACCCATGAGACCCTACAGCGGTCCAAAAGGTAATTTTAAGGCGCAGTTTCGACCCGACACCATGGTGTTCTTTGATGCTATGAAAACCATTTCTGCCGACCGAACCGCCAGGATTTTAGATGCCCGATCGGCGGCACGTTTTAATGCTGAGGTAGCCGAACCTCGAAAGGGATTGCGGAGCGGGCATATTCCAAATGCCGTCAGCTTACCCTATACAGCACTCATGGATGAGGAGCTGTTAATGGATAAAGAAGCATTGGAAAAGAGGTTTAATACTATCGCTGATAAGGATGACAAACTTGTGTTTTCCTGTGGTTCCGGTATTACGGCCTGTATCCTGGCCTTGGGAGCCGAAATTTCAGGCTATAAAAACTGTGCCGTTTATGATGGTTCATGGACCGAATGGGGCACATTAGTAGAAGCATAATTATGGAAAAATTATCTGTAAACGAGATTATTTATAAAATAAGACAGCAGCATATCTTTGAAGCGGTGTCTTCGGATTATTCATTTCGGATTAAAATTGCAGATTATGTACCCTATGTTTGTGGCGCAGTACATGATGGCCATCAGTTTAGAAAGGAGCTTTGGGATTCGTGTCTGCATACCGCATATGAGCGCTGGTATGAAGAGGATCCTGAAACCAGGACGATGGTTCAATCACATCCTATAGTTATTGCGGGATGCGACTCCAGGTTCGAATATGATTTGAACAGGGTTCCGGAAGAGGCCGTTTTTGTTACAGCCTGGGGTAAACCGTTGTGGAAAGAGCCACTCCCTGAGGTGATGGTTCAAAAGAGCCTCGAAAAGCACGCCAATTTCTATAAGGTGGTCTTTGCCCTCATACAGACTGTTGAATCCCGGTTTGGGTTCTGTACGGTTTACGATATGCACAGTTATAACTGGAAACGTTGGGACAGGGAAGTGCCGACCTGGAATTTAGGCACAAGCAATATTGATAACAAGCGGTTTGGCATGGTGGTGGAGCAATGGCGTCAAAGTCTTTCTCAAGTCCAGTTCCCCAGAGGTATAAAATCGACCTCAAAAATTAATGACACCTTTCAGGGCAATGGGTATTTTTTAAGATTCATTACTCAGAATTTCAAAAATACCTTAGTTTTGGCAACCGAAATAGCTAAAGTGTATTGCGATGAGTACGATCAGATCATTTATCCGGAAGTGGTTAAGGCCGTTGAAACGCAATTGGCGGAACGTATTGAAAAGCATGCTATTGAAACATTCGAGACCTTTAAAAGATAGATAAAATGAAGATGGACCGGCAGGTATCAACAGAAATTCTCCTAGACATCGATAACGCTATCGATGCTTTAGTTAAGCAAATTGAACTGCTCAGTTATGTTAATCCCATAAATATAGAGGAGGAAAAGGAGCGATTCTTTTCATCGAAATATGTAAAGCCTCCGGTTTTTGAATATCCCGAAATAAATTTCGATCGGTTTAGATTACATAGGGAGTTATTTACGCAACCCCTGGAACTGATCGAGGACGAACAGATTAAAAACCTTTATGAGGAGATCATTTACGCCTATTCGGGCCTCATACAATGTATTGAGACCATAGGCACTGAAAAAAAATTCTATTATAATTGCCTGCACTGTTTTGGTACGCCCACGGAAACAGATGTCGAAAATGCCAAATTCATTCTGCATTTTGAAGACGAAGATGATCAGGACCCTATTTTTAAACCTAAATATTCGGCTCAGCAGGCCGAATCGTTTTTCAGATCCTTTTCGCAACGGTACGACTTTAGTTATGCCATAAAACATTCCAGTCAGATCTCGGCCATTGCCATGGTGTTGAACAACGTTAAAACCCTGGTTTTAAATACCAATTATACGTTTTCTGATAACGAAATTGCCGTCCTGACCAACCATGAGATAGGGGTACATATGGTGACAACAATGAATGGTATGTTACATCCTTTGAAAATATTTTCACATGGTTTTCCCAATTATGAGGAAACGCAGGAAGGCTTGGCGGTTTTTGCAGAATACATGAGTAATAACCTGACCATACGACGATTGAAAGAATTGGCCTACCGCGTTATTGCAGTGGATAGTCTGGCCAAGGGGTACTCCTTCTCCAGGACCTTCAGGTTATTGCACAATCAGTATGATCTGGACCGTGAAAATGCCTATTATATTACGGTTCGTGCCCATCGGGGTGGCGGGTTTACCAAAGATTATTTGTACTTAACCGGATTGAAAAAGGTGTATGACTATTATCACGAGGGCAAGGATTTAAGTCTTCTGTTAACCGGTAAAGTGACCATGGAGTATCTTGATGTAATCGAAGTCCTGATTGACAAGGGTCTTGCTGTTCCTGCCAGGCATATTACAGATGCCTATGCCGAAAATAACAATACCAACAGGACCGTAGATTTTATTTTAAAGAGTCTCAAATAACAGGCACCTTAGCCCTTTAGAGGACCTTTGCAGGATTAGGCTGTATTACCCCTGTTTTCTCTGCCATATATGGATTTCATATCCGGACGTTCGGTACAGTAATAATGGACCCATATATAGATGTGGCTAAATAGTGCTATTGCTATGGCCGCTTCCGATTTTAAAAGGATACCGGGGACCCATAGGATCAGAAAACCGAAGAGGTACATGCCGTTAGAGGTGAATTTAAAAATGCCTTTTCTTACGAATCCCATGGTTTTGTATTCGTCCGGGTAGAAATGGTCTATTCCAAACGCCCTGTTGATTCCAAAATAGGTCTTTACCGAATAAAAGAGATAAAGGGAGGGAATCAGTAGGATGACCGCGATCGTATAAGCTAAATAAGAGGCCATACGTATGGTGCCCTGATTCGAAACGGCCAATAAAATAAGTGTGACCGGGCGAAGAAGAATAAGCATTGCAAATCCGATTTTATAAAGGGTAAATCCTCGTTTTCCAAACCTTGTAGAAATGCCTTTTTGGTAAAGTTCAATTCTCCAACACAGCATGACATAGACCTGATGGAGTACAGGTATAATTACCGTTAGGAGCATCCATTCTGTTGTACTCAACCCCCAAAGGCTGCCCGAAGTCATGCCGACATGGGTCTGTGCATACCAATACAGCAAACAAAGTAATATGAGCAATGCAATAAAGTGCCAGCCCTGGTGATTAAACGTTTTTTTTAAATTAAGAAATGGCATGACAGGGTTATGAAATGGCTTTTATAAATTCAATTAAAGAAGAGTCATATGTCAATTGTTTTGGAGGTTTACCGGATGCTATGCATATCCTAACCTAACACCTTACTATTCGTCAAGTTCAACGCGGTATGGAAAGCCTTGAAACTGTTCGGCATTCGGTGCAGAGACATCACTATCCCTTGGCCAGCATTCGAAAGTGACCGCTTTCTCGTCTTTATGAAATCGTATGAGACCATAGCCTGCTCCCTGAGATGGATTATCCGGATTGACATAGGCATGCATGGTTATTTTATTATTAAAACCATCAAGGTATCTTCCATTCCAAGGCAATAAACCATTAGAATTGGGGCCTGCTTTTTCATCTTCCGGCCACCACCATCTGCTGTAATAATTGTTCACGATGGCCGGGACAACAAAGGCCCATGGGCCATCTTCAAAAGCATCAATGCCATGTTTAATGACGGTTGCCAAATGCTGATCTCCCGCAATGTGAACGGCATTAGCCTTTTTAATGGCCGTCAGTGCTCTGTTCCTTCCGGACTGTGGCCAACCGTTAGAATCCATATCGGCATGCAGTCGATTGTCCATACTACCATGTATATGAGCCCCTCCGCAGAAACCTGTTTGCGATAGAACGACTTTAAGATGATCCGTGTCCTTCTGTCCCCAGGTATCCAAAAAGTCGAGTTGCCTTTTCCCAAGTAATTCAAGTCCTTCCAGATCGACACTGGCAGGGTCATAGTTTGGATCCCTGATATGGTCCGGCCTCGGTCCGATCTGCGGTATTTTGCCTTTCGGGCCCGATTTAAATTTTCTATCTTCTATAATGGCAAAATCAACACCACCTACGATAAGGTTGGTATAGTATACCCCTATGCCTTGTTTAATTGGAGCAGGATCAAAAGGATCCGGTAAATGACTGGTTTGGCAACGCTCCACCATCTTCACATATTCAGGGTGATAAAAATAGCCGCCATCATCTCCGGCAGGTGTCGATGCCTTCTTACCGTATTCTCCCCAGAGGTTGCCCTGACCAATATCATGATCATCAGGGATGGTAATACATGGGCGATTTCTAAACACCTCTCTAAACTGCATCCCGAATTTTAACCATGCCGCTGTATGTTCAGAGTGGTCATAGGACTGATCGCCTGCAAAAAACACAATATCCGGATCCTGGTAGTTGATGTTTTTAACGTATTGGTCTCTGTCGCCTCGATCCTTATTACTGTTACAGGACAGCGCGGCTAACACAATATCTTTTTTGTCCTTCGGATCCTTTCTAATCAGACCTTCATATGTGGCATTACTGCCATGTCGCAATCTGTAGGGTGTGTCCTCCCGGGCACTCCAATTTTCCACACGAAATGTCGCAGACCAACCCAGGTCATTGACCTTCTCCGTCATGATGTCCTGCCACCTGTCGTCTTTTTTAATTTCTAAATGAACCGCTCTCGATTCATCGGGATACAATGGAAAAAGTTGTGCTGTGAGCTTCAGTGTGTTGTTGTGCACTGTATATATACCAAATGCAATGACCTCCTCTCGATTGACTTTAACATCGATTATGGGGTTGGGTTTGCGGTTCCACCAGTCATTCGTCGCAATGGTGTCAATATCTTGAAAGGGAGCAAGGTGAGGCGGTTTTAATTGGTCATTGCTTTTGTTTGAGGCGGATCTGTTACAACTGCTGCATACAGACAACATAAGGATTGTAAATAGGAGGTGGGTTGCAGTTTTCATAATGTTAGTTTTCATATGGATTATTGCAGAATTAACCGTATGACGGTCATATCAAAAGTAAACAAATAAATTAATAGAAATTGACGACACCTTAGTTAAAAATGAATACCACTAAAGAATGTCTTAATTGGGTTTTTGTTGAGATAAAAATCTAGCAATTTGATCTCAATTTAAGCATTTTTTAATGTGCTCACGGGTTTCCATCCCTCGTTTCATGCCTGGTCTATAAGCCCAAAATTTCATGGGTATGGAATGGAAAAAACATAAGCATAAAATGGCGAAAACACAGGCATGGAATTTTATTTTTCCCGCATCTTTTTTAAGCCCTGTAAACACTGGTGTTCCCAAACGTATTTTCGGTTTATACACCAAATTAAGTGTAATAGAATGCTATAGCTGTGCACTTCAGGAGTGCTATAAAGATCCTCTTTTTTTTAGTAAACAGGTCTTATTAAAGGTTAATTCATGTCATTCCTGCCTTTCGACTATGGCCCAGGATAAACTACGGCAGGAATCCATTATAGATAGATTTTAATTCTTAGTAATGTTCTTTTTCCCATTGCCACAAAAAGAACCAAACCTGCCTACCTGGCGGATGGCAGGCAGGAAAGTCTAGTCCTTATGGCTTCGGCGGTCAATATGGTTTTATGTTCATTTTTTTGCTTGTCCAAAAAAATGAACCAAAAAAAGGACACCAATAGTAGGAATTTCACCTGCGGTGAACCAAGCTCAAAACTTGGCGTCGCTTCACTCCTGAATCTCCAAGCTTTTGAGCTTATATTTTTACTATTGGATAAGAGCAATACAGATTTGAATTATCTTGTCATTCCTGCCTTTCGACTATGGCTCAGGATAAACTAGGGCAGGAATCCATTATAGATAGATTTTAATTCTTAGTAATGTTCTTTTTCCCATTGCCACAAAAAGAACCAAACCTGCCTACCTGGCGGATGGCAGGCAGGAAAGTCTAGTCCTTATGGCTTCGGCGGTCAATATGGTTTTATGTTCATTTTTTTGCTTGTCCAAAAAAATGAACCAAAAAAAGGACACCAATAGTAGGAATTTCACCTGCGGTGAACCAAGCTCAAAACTTGGCGTCGCTTCACTCCTGAATCTCCAAGCTTTTGAGCTTATATTCTTACTATTGGATAAGAGCAATACAGATTTGAATTATCTTGTCATTCCTGCCTTTCGACTATGGCTCAGGATAAACTACGGCAGGAATCCATTATAGATAGATTTTAATTCTTAGTAATGTTCTTTTTCCCATTGCCACAAAAAGAACCAAAAAGGTCTAGTCCTTATGGCTTCGGCGGTCAATTCTAATTTTAAAGGCTAAAATCCATGAATTCCTCCCGATGGTCGTCAAACAATATGGATTTTTACGCCTTTTTCAATTGATTGACACTCGCCTGCCAGCTATTAGGGACTTTAATTACTTCAGATATTAATATATCCGGCTCCTCCCTTAAGACTAAGGGAGGTGGCCCCTCCCGAATACTAGGGATCGGGGGGACGGAGGGTTCTGATTATTTAATTCAAAATTCTTTTTTATTTCTACTTGTGGATTCCTGCCTACCTGATCGACTGGCAGGCGGGCGCAGGAATGACAAAAGAAATTCGAATTTGTAATTGCTTAAGAAGTATGCAGTAATTCAATTATTCGGCAATATAAACTGCCCCGAATCCCCAATCGAAGTCATTTGGTATTACTTAGATTATATTTGACAACGATCTGTCATTCCTGCGAAGGCAGGAATCCATTATAGATAGATTTTAATTCTTAGTAATGTTCTTTTTCCCATTGCCGCAAAAAGAACCAAAAAGGTCTAGTCCTTATGGCTTCGGCGGTCAATTCTAATTTTAAAGGCTAAAATCCATGAACTCCTCCCGATGGTCGTCAAACAACATGGATTTTTTACGCCTTTTGCAATTGATTGACACTCGCCTGCCAGCTATTAGGGACTTTAATTACTTCAGATATTAATATATCCGGCTCCTCACTTAAGACTAAGGGAGGTGGCCCCTCCCGAATACTCGGGATCGGGGGGACGGAGGGTTCTGATTATTTAATTCAAAATTCTTTTTTATTTCTACTTGTGGATTCCTGCCTACCTGATCGACTGGCAGGCGGGCGCAGGAATGACAGATAAATGCGTAATTAATAATACGCTTATTCAACCAACTAAGCTCTAAGATCTATAGACTACTGACTAAAAACTAAAGCATAATGCGATAGCTTGTCATTCACTCAATTCAATTGGGTTGATTCCGCCTCAATCCAGGAATCTGGCTTTCAATTCTACTGTTGGAACCATGCAAGAGGCTTGTTTCCCAAACCATTTATACCGATTTCTGGCCACGTAATCGTATACCCAATTACGGATGACTACCGGTATGATAAAGAAAACAACCGAAAGGCTGACAGGTAACCTTAATCGTGAAGCGATTTTCAAAGCACCCGTACTTTTAAATGCCAGGCCTTCTCCCGGTGTATATAATATTATGGAATCTGTTTTTGAAGTATCGATATCATAATGCCTGATAAGCTTTTGTCCAGCCTCACCCTGCAAAGGAGCAAACATGAAGTGCTCATTTTTATCATGTCGAATGACATATTGCACTGCGCCATTGCAGAGGTTACACACCCCATCGAAAAGGATGAGTTGCTTGTGGTTCGGTATAGGTACTGTCATCTTTTAGTTTCCACGAGTTCCAGCTGTTCCAGACTGACCTTGGTGATAAAAACACCATAGTTTACAACCGCTTTGTTCTTTTCAATTTTGTCGATGCTGCCAACTGCACGCCCATCTTCCATACGCACACGATCCCCAACTTTCAGGATGGGTTTTGGCTTTGGGATAGCTATGGCCTTTTTCCTGGCCTCTTTTTTCTGTTTTCGAATATGGTTTACTTTCTTTTCAACCTCCTGTTTCACCTGCTGCTCCTTGGCTTTGACTAATTTCTTTTGTTTGGGTGTAATTTTTTGGCGTTTTGAATTCTCTATCTGCACCAGTTTAAACAATTCGGCCATCAAATCACGTTTACGCTTGTTTTCAACATATTTTTCAGCCAGATCCTTTACTTTTTGTCCAAGGTAAATAAGACGCTGGTTGCTGTCGTATAACTCCTGATAGCTTTCCAGTTTTTTTTGGATCTTGGCGTTTATTTCTTCAAGTCGGTCCGCCTCCTCACTCGTTTTTCTCTCATTTTGACGCAAAGACTGTCCTGTCTTTTCCAATCGCGATCGTTCTTTCTGCAATTTGGCGATGGTAGCATCAAATCGAATCTTACTGCGCTCTATCTTCTTTTTGGCACGGTTGATCAGACTGTAGGGGATGCCATTCTTCTGAGCAACTTCGAAGGTAAAAGAACTTCCCGCCTGACCCACGGCGAGTTTAAACATAGGCTCTAAGGTATGCTCGTTGAACAACATGTTCGCATTAACCATATGCGGCAATTCCGTCGCTAAGATCTTAAGATTCGAATAATGGGTCGTTATTATGCCAAAAGCCTTTCTATGATAGAATTCCTCTAAAAATGTTTCCGCCAGTGCCCCACCCAATTCCGGATCACTTCCTGTTCCGAACTCATCAATTAAAAACAGGGTATTGGCATTGCATTTCTTTAAGAAATAGTTCATCTGTTTTAAACGATAGCTATAGGTACTTAAATGATTTTCAATGGATTGGTTGTCTCCGATGTCACTCAGAATTCTGTCGAACAGGCAGACCTCACTGCGTTCATGAACCGGAATCAGCAATCCACTTTGCAGCATGACCTGAAGCAAACCTATGGTCTTAAGCGTGATACTTTTGCCCCCTGCATTCGGACCCGATATCACAATTATTCGGCTATCGTCTTTAAGCCTTATGGTTTGTGGAAAGGTTGGAATGTCCTTTTCCAAATTATTCAGATAGAGCAGGGGATGATAGGCATCGCGCAAATAGAGGCTCCGGTTCTCGGAAAGAGCGGGCAGTATGGCATTGAGGGACCTCGCGTATTTGGCTTTTGCCGAAATGACATCCATGCTTATTAAGAAGGATTGATAGTCCTGAAGTAATGGTAAATAGGGACGTATAGCATTGGTAACCTCCTTTAAAATCCTGATAATTTCCTCTTTCTCTTCATGCTCGAGGTTACTCAACTCACGGGAATGCTGTATGGTGGTTTCGGGTTCAATGTAAACAATGCTCCCGGTTTTACTACTTCCCATAACCTGACCGTTTACCTTGCGTCTGTACATCGCTTTTACCGCCAACACCCGATGGTTATCCACTACGGATTCCCGGATATCGTCCAAATAATCCAACTTCTGATAGGTGTGCATTGCTGTTGCAAAACTTTGATTAATCCTGCCTTTCACTTTATTTATGGCCTTCCTGATGTCGTAAAGTAAGACGGATGCATTGTCCTTTACATCGCCGAACCGATCAATAATGCCATCCACCTTTTCAATGAGCACTTTCGTCACTTCGATCTCCGAAGCCGACCTATGTAATTTGGGGTAGTATTCATTGAATTTCTGTAAGAATTGGATAATGGTATTGACCGTAAGGGATATGGCTGCTATTTTTTGTAATCCATGAACATCCAAAAAAGTGTTTTCTATCATTAAAAGTTTTAGCTCTTTGCTGATGGCCTCGAATCCATGGTTTGGAATGCGATTGTCATTCTGAAAAGACGACAGGTATTCATTGGTCTGTTCCAGAGCAAGTTTCAGTTCATCCTCAGACCGATACGGCATAATCTGAAGCGCATGCTGGTGACCTAAACCGGTGACGCAATAGTCACTCAGCTGTTCAAGCACAGTTGGAAATTCCAGATCTTGTAATGTCTTTTGATGAATCCCGTTCATATGTTTTTCTTAGGCCTGTGTTTACATCTCTTGATGATTTGAATAAGGTTTTTTTGTAGTGATTGAACCAACACTAACAGATTAACCTTTATGGCACATCCACAACCGATGTAAAGTTAAAAATTTACGGGTTTTAACCCATCCAACTTTAAATTATAATCATACTGCAGATCTTCGTGAAGTGATTTTACTATCTTTCGTACAAGGGCTATTTGGCGTTGGTACATATTGATTAACTGTTGACTTCGATGTATACTGGGCTTAAAATCTCGTAGAAGCGTACAAAAATAAAGTAGCAGCTCTACTTCAGTTTCTTTGTTTTGTGAATATCGAATATACTTTTTAACGTTCCGTAGAATTTTACGCATACTTTTTCGAATGTAAAAAAAGCTCGCCCTGTTTATCTGATCAAATTCATGGTCCATATACATCTTAACGCTTTGGATATAGCCTTCCTCGTTGGCGGATTCAAATAAAAGATAGGATAGGAGTTCTTTATTTTCCTTTTTGAATCGCGATAACCTGAGACACAGTTCCTGAAGTTCAGGTTGGGAAAGCATGTTTAACTCTTTTTTGATCTCTTTAAGTGGAACTGCTTTCATTAAAGGTCTTGATCTTATCTCAATTTAGGAAAATCAGATGGATTAAATTCATGCATGACGTCATATACGGCTTCAAAAACATCTTCTGCAGAAGGTTTGGAGAAGTAATCTCCATCATTTCCATAGGCCGGTCTGTGGTCCTTGGCAGTTAAGGTTTTGGGTGCGCTGTCCAGATACTGATATCCCTTCTGGGTATTCAATACTTCATTTAGAATATAGGCTGAAGCACCCCCGGGAACATCCTCGTCAATTACCATTAGACGATTCGTTTTTGCTATACTTTTAACGATATCATGATTTAAGTCAAGAGGAATCAGAGATTGAACATCAATAACTTCGGCATCAATACCCACACTTAATAGCGCTTTGGCAGTATCCATAACAATGCGCAGGGTAGAACCATAAGACACCAGGGTAATATCTTTTCCTTCCTTAACGGTTTCAACGACTCCGATAGGTGTTCGTAGCTCGGAAAGGTTGCTCGGCATACGCTCTTTCAAACGATACCCATTTAAACATTCAATTACAATTGCAGGATCGTCGCCTTCGAGTAGGGTGTTGTAAAAACCGGCCGCCTTGGTCATGTTCCTGGGCACTAAAACAAAAATACCCCTTACCAGGTTCACAATACCTCCCATTGGAGATCCGGAATGCCAGATACCTTCAAGCCGATGTCCTCTGGTACGGACTATTAACGGTGCCTTCTGCATGCCTTTGGTACGATAGTGCAGCGTCGCCAGGTCGTCACTTATGATCTGAAGTGCGTATAACAGGTAATCCAAATATTGGATTTCTGCTATGGGTCGAAGCCCCCTTAATGCAAGGCCGATACCCTGTCCTACAATAGTGGCTTCTCGAATTCCGGTGTCCGCTATGCGGAGTTCACCGTATTTTTCCTGTAAACCTTCAAGGCCTTGATTCACATCCCCAATGTTTCCGGTGTCTTCCCCAAAAATAAGTACTTCGGGGTGTGTATTGAAAATGGCATCAAAATTATCCCGAATTATGATTCTGCCGTCAACCTGATTCAGTTCGTCATCTTGATAAATAGGTTTCACCTCTTTCACATGGATCGCGGAGCGCTCTGTTTCAGAGTACAGATGAGAGCTAAACTTCGGCTCGGTATCCTCGAGGACCTGAGTTATCCATTCCGACAGTTTACGTTTCTCATCAGATGATTCGCCGATGGTAAAACGCAGTGCGCGCCGCGCATAGGAAACCACATCCTTTCGGGTGGGTTCATTAATTGCGGACAAGTCTTTTAACAGCTTGCCTAAAAACACTCCATTTGGACTCGTATCAACCAGGGGTTGAAGGAGAGCAATAAGTGCTTTCCGATCCTTGCGAATCGGCTCTAAAAATTCCTCCCAGGTACTTTTCTTAATGGCCCGGACTTCTTTTTTAATGTTCCGTTCTAACTCCAAAAGCGATTCATTCGATGCAATACCGCTTTCGATGATCCATTCGCGCATTTTGATATTGCAATCGTGTTCGGCTTCCCAATCCAAACGCTCCTTACTTTTATAGCGTTCATGGGAGCCGGAAGTCGAATGTCCTTGCGGCTGGGTTAGTTCCTGTACATGAATAATTACCGGAACGTGCTCATGTCGCGCAATGGCAGCAGCCTCCTGATAGGTTTCGATAAGATTGGGATAATCCCAACCCTTAACGCGCAGAATCTCATAGCCCTTCTGCTCCTTATCCCTTTGGAAACCATTTAAAATTTCGGAAATATTCTCTTTGGTCGTTTGGTATTTTGCCGGCACCGAAATTCCATATTCATCATCCCATATACTTATAATCATTGGAATTTGAAGAACGCCAGCAGCATTTACCGTTTCAAAAAACAGGCCTTCACTGGTGCTGGCATTTCCAATGGTACCCCAGGCCACTTCGTTGCCATTGTTCGAAAATTTAGCGGCATCGATGGCTTTTAGGTTTTTGTAAATTTTAGACGCCTGAGCCAGTCCCAAAAGACGTGGCATTTGACCGGCAGTGGGGGAGATGTCTGCACTGGAGTTATACTGAGTCGTTAAATCCTTCCATTCTCCGTGTTCATCAAGACTATGTGTCACAAAATGACCACCCATTTGCCTCCCGGCGGACATGGGTTCCAGTTCTAAATCCGTATTGGCGTAGAGCCCGGCAAAAAAGTGCTCTACCGTAAATTCACCAATGGCCATCATAAAGGTCTGGTCTCTGTAATAACCTGAACGCCAGTCGCCTTTTGCAAAAGCCTTGGCCATAGCCAATTGAGGTACCTCTTTCCCGTCGCCAAAAATTCCAAATTTTGCCTTACCGGTCAAGACCTCTCGACGCCCCAATAAACTGCATTCCCGGCTTCTCAAAGCTGTGGCATAATCTTTCAAAACTTCTGCTTTGAAGTCCTCAAAAGTGATGTTGCTTTTTAAATCGGGGATGATATCCATTGTCTTGATAAAGTGCGTTGCAAATTTAACTAAAGTTTGTTGCTTTTGCAATTTATAGCTGTGTTAAATAATTGAATTATATTTAAAAAAGTTATTGAAATATAGAAAATAATTGAATATTATTCATTTTATTCAATTTAAACAGATAATATTTCAATAAATGGAATATCTAGAACCAGCGCCTGCGGAATAAGCCCAACAGAATCTGAGGGTCTACTGTAAATTTGATTCTAATTTTCTGATCGTAGTTAGGTTGTCCGATTTCCCAACCTAAATTGGAATATATGGGAAAATAAACTTCAAAATAATCGGTTACAAGATTGACTCTAATACCGGAGTCATAAACAAATTTCGGATGGCTATTATGGTTCTTGACAAAACCGATATCTCCATAGGCCAAAATATAGTTCCACAAGGTGGTACTGGTATTTAGAGTGGTTATCCATTGATTGGCAAAAGGCGTTTGCAGTTTTGATTTAAAGCCCCCTTCTGCATCGATATATTGCTGGCTGAAGATTCCCGTATTTTCAGATCGCCCCAGATACATGTAATCGAACAGATAATCTGTTGGTCTGTCCAGTGCGAAACTAAAATAATCCGATGCTGGATCATTGTTGTTTTCGATAAAGGTACCCGCAAATAATCTCAGATTTAACTGCCTGTTGCTCTCAAATAACTTTCTGTATTCATAATTGAAGGCCAGCTTACTGAAATTTTTAGCCACCTGAAAATCGACGTACCATTTGTTAAAATGAATTAGATTGTCATTGGAATGCACATACCTGGTATTAAACACAGTGTAATTGGGTTCTGAGGAACTCAATGTGTTATTGGGGTCTCTATCGCGATGTATGTCCACATATCGTATGACAAGGGATTGTCTTTTGTTCGACCTGAAATCATTGTCCTGTCGGAACATGAGGGTAACCGATGGAATGATCTGTCTTACGAATAAATCGTCCGCATAGGAGTTGTAGCTGGCTCTAATCCCATAATTCAAGGAATACAAATCGTTATTTTCGAAGTAGTGATTCATCCACATGGCACCTCCACCAGTCAGGGATTTGGACCTGAATGAATATTTTGGAGCAATCTTATAGTTAAAGCGCTTTCTCAGTAATGCCGTATTGTAGAAGCGCATACCGAGGGTTATCCCATCATAAATGTTGTTGAATTCAGCAATAGGAAGCACAAACACCTGGTTGTAATAAGGGTCTTCGACATCTTTGAAAAGGCGAAACTGCAAGGGTTTATTGTTGAAGAAAATTCCCTTTAAAGATTTCCAGTTGTCCCTCAAATTAATTTCAGGGATTAATTTTTCATAGTTTAAAACCAATTTATTGGCGTCCTGCTTTGGTATGGTGAGGGTCTTGCTCTTGTCTATGTTCTCTACCCAAATTTTAGAGATGATGCTATCGTTATTTAGCGTATACAGGGAGATGGGCATACTGTTATGACGCTTGTTCTTGATTGTCAGTGTAATGGAATCCTCAGCGTCATTAACATCCTTAATTCTGAAATCAATTTTTTTACGTGTTTCCAGGTAATCCTTGAAAAACCAGTCAATATTTTTTGAAGTTCGCCGTTTTAAAAAGCGCTCAAATTCCTCGCTCGAAGTTAATTGGAGCTTTGTGTTCATTAAAAATGTGCTGAGGCTTTTTTCTAGTACGTCAGCATTAATGAAGTCATCCAAATATTTGAGCCCAATCCCGGCTTTATATTTATTGGCTATGTTCTTATTGAATTTTAGGAGTGAATCCTTTGCCATAAGCAATGGTTGATCTCGGTTGGTCCTGGCCATAACCATATACCCGAACACATATTTTTCGTTGAAGGTCATATCTGCGGCACGAAATGAACGCACGCCCCAAAAGTCCGCTAATGACCCTAAAAACTTCATGTCGGGATAATATTCATCCACATAATTCATCAAATAAAAGATCTGAATGCCATCCAATAACCATTGGTCTCTCCTTGGATTGATCAATAAGGTGTTCTCCAGATAATTATGTAACACTAGTTTTAACAATTTCAGTTCATACTCAAAGTGATTCGGATAGGGTTTAACAAAGCTGGGTAAAAAATTCAACCCATAAATGGGGTCTTTCAAAAAATCTATCTGAGAGACGAGAAGCTTTTTATGTGGATATGCTCCGAAATTCTTTTTTATAAAATGAACGACTTTATCCGTTATTAAAGCTTTATCTATCTTCTCGAGACCTTCTTCATTTATACTTGAAAGAATTTCAATTCCCTTCGATTCCAGCGAATTAAATGTTGGTGTTTTATTTAAGTAAAGTTTTGTATTTATTCTATTAGAGCCGCTTAATTTGACAACCCGTTGTCTGGCCGTAGTTTCCAAGATGCCATCCACGTCCAGTTCGGAGGTCAAATAATAGGATTTTGGAAACTCAATCTCTAGATGCAGGTCGGATTTTGGAATAAACAGATCGTCTAAGTTCTTATTACTGTAGTAATGCCACTTACCATCATATACAGCCGGTGTTATATACCAATATCTCAAATTGAGATCACCTTCCGGTGTTATACCATAACTTGTAAATTTGTCTCTTGGAATTTTAACCAAATAGTTCAGGTCTAAGGTATAGGACTGTCCGGGAAGCACGGGAACGTTGAGATCCACTTTTATGACATCTATCTGATTTAGAAGCTGTTCATGAGGAACCTCAGCATTATGTTGCTTGATGGAGGTAATGACAGAGTATCCGCGTTCTTCATTTTTGGCCAGGTGGAAGTCATTAATATATTCATCGGCAATCCTTATGGCCAAGGGCGTGGTCTTGGTGGCGTAACTATTGTTCCAATCGTTTAAATAAATGGTACTTAAAGTATCCTGGGTGGTGTTGGTATAGGTAATGCTTTGAATAATGGCAATCTCTCTTTTTTCAATATCAAATTTTGCTTTTACGTCTATTTTATTTTGACCAAAGGCAAGAGATTGAAAGAGGAAGCATATTAAGATACTAAAGAGACTTGACTTCAAATTATTAACATTTAGGCTTTTAAGATATCATTCAAGGCGTTGCAATATAGCGAATTATACGTTTATTTATGGGTCATCCAAAATAGGAGAACTTCACAGGTTTTCAATCAACATGGACATAAATGGGGTTAAAAATTCGGGCTTAGGCGCGATTCCTTATAGAATGCATCTAAAATATCTATAACCTCGTCCGCTGTGTCCACAACATGTATTAAGTTGAGATCGTTGGGACTGATGTTCGAAAATTTAGCTAAAAGCGTGTCCTTAACCCAGTGCAATAGACCTTCCCAAAAATCGGATCCCACCAAAATGATTGGAAATTTTTCAATTTTTTTTGTTTGTATAAGCGTAAGGGCCTCAAAAAGCTCATCCAATGTACCGAATCCCCCCGGCATGACGATGAACCCCTGAGAATACTTAACGAACATCACCTTGCGAACAAAGAAATAGTCGAAATCTAGACTCTTATCCTTATCGATATAAGGGTTGTCGTGTTGTTCAAAAGGCAGTTCTATATTCAGACCGACGGAAGTTCCTCCGCCTAAATGAGCACCCTTGTTCCCCGCTTCCATTATTCCGGGGCCTCCGCCTGTAATTACACCATAGCCGGATTCTACTATTTTCCGTGCAATCTGTTCTGCTAATTTGAAGGTTTCATGATCAGGTTTGGTCCGGGCTGATCCAAAAATGGAAACGCAGGGTCCGATTTGACTCATTTTCTCAAAGCCATTTACAAATTCTCCCATGATTTTAAATATGGCCCAGGAGTCGTTTGTTTTGATCTCATTCCAACCTTTGTGGTGATGTTGTTTTCTCATAGCACGTCACTAAAATTCAATTTTCTAATTTAATTCTTTTTTTAAAAACCTGGCGGTATAGCTTTTTTTATGGTTGATAATGGCCTCCGGAGCTCCTTCTGCCACTATTTTTCCGCCTTTTTTACCCCCTTCATAGCCGATGTCAATAATATGGTCGACCGTTTTAATAACGTCCATATTATGTTCTATGATGAGCACTGTGTTTCCCTTATTCACCAATTTATTCAGGACTAACATAAGAACTCTTATATCTTCGAAATGGAGTCCTGTTGTTGGCTCATCGAGTATATAAAAGGTGTTGCCTGTATCTCTCTTACTTAATTCGGTCGCCAGTTTGATGCGTTGTGCTTCACCGCCGGACAGTGTTGTGCTCTGTTGGCCCAAGGTAATATAGCCCAGTCCCACATCCTTTATCGTTTTTAATTTATTATAAATTTTAGGAATGTGCTCAAAAAATGCCACAGCTTCATTGATGGTCATATTTAATACATCGCTGATGGATTTGCCCTTATACCGTATCTCAAGGGTCTCTCGGTTAAATCGTTTCCCCTGACAGGTTTCACACTCCACGTAAACATCGGGTAAGAAATTCATTTCAATGACCCTCAAACCACCTCCTTTGCAGGTTTCACAACGTCCTCCGGATACATTGAAACTAAAGCGACCGGCTTTATAACCCCGTATCATGGCTTCCGGAATTTTGGCAAACAGGGCTCTAATCTCACTGAAAACTCCGGTATACGTGGCTGGATTGCTCCGCGGCGTTCTCCCTATAGGGGATTGATTAATATCGATGACCTTATCGATATGTTCCAGACCTTCAATACTTTTGTAAGGCATTGGCTTTTTTACACCATTGAAATAATGCGCATTTAAAATGGGATATAGGGTTTCGTTAATAAGCGTCGATTTTCCACTACCGGATACCCCCGTAACACCTATCATTTTTCCCAGTGGAAATTTAACCGATACATTTTTTAAATTGTTGCCGGTACAACCTCTCAACTCCAGATAGTTTCCATTACCCGAACGTCTTTTTTTGGGAACCTCGATTGCTTTGGTACCGTTTAGGTATTCTGCAGTTAGTGTATCATGCGATTTTAATTCGTCAAGGGGACCTATACTGATGATCTCACCGCCATGCCTGCCCGCCTCAGGTCCAATGTCGACAATATAATCGGCTCGTTCAATCATGTCTTTGTCATGCTCTACAACAATAATGGAATTTCCGATATCTCGCAATGACAACAACGAGTTAATGAGTTTTTCGTTATCCCGCTGATGTAAGCCGATACTCGGTTCATCCAAAATGTATAACACCCCAACCAATTGCGATCCTATCTGGGTGGCCAGACGAATACGCTGGGCTTCTCCACCGGAAAGCGATTTTGAACTTCGGTTCAGTGCCAGATAATCCAGGCCGACATCGCGTAGAAATTGTAACCTGGAATTAATTTCCTTAAGAATTTCCTCTGCAATTATAAACTGTTTATCCGAAAGATGATGTTTAAGGTCTTTGAACCATTCTGCCAACTCACCAATATCTAAGTTGACCAAATCGGCAATATTTTTATCATTAATTTTAAAATAGAGCGATTCTTTCTTAAGTCTTGAGCCTTCACAAGTCGGACAGGTAATTTTATCCATAAATTCCTTGGCCCAGCGTTTTAGAGATTTTGACTCTGCCGTTTTGTATTGTTTTTCAATAAAGTTGGCGACACCTTCAAAATCAATATTGTAATTACGCGTTACGCCCAAAGTTTTACTCTCGATCGAAAACTTTTCATTGCCTCCATACAAAATCATATGTTTGGCCGCTTCGGGTATGGATTTCCATGGATCGCTTAATTGAAATTCGAATCGCTGCGCAATGGTCTCGAACTGTTTAAAAATCCAACTTTTCTTTTCCGGACCATGCGGCGCCAAAGCGCCATTTTTTATAGATAATGAGGTATCCGGGATAATCTTGCTCTCATTGATCTGATATAGTTCACCAATCCCGTTACAATGCGTACAGGCGCCTTTTGGTGAATTAAATGAAAAATTATTGGGTTCCGGATTCGGGTATGAAACACCGGAGCTGGGACACATTAAATTTCTGCTGAAATATCGTAAGGCATTGGTGTCCTGATTAATGACTAGAAGTACATCGTTGCCATGGTACATGGCCGTATTGATGCTCTCGGTAAGTCTTTTATCCAGATCTGCTGAGTTATCGATCTTTAAGCGATCTATAACGATTTCAATATCATGTGATTTGTACCTGTCCAGTCGCATACCACTGACAATATCTCGTATTTCACCATCGGTTCGCACCTTGACAAAGCCCTGCCTGGCAATTTGTTGAAAGAGTTCGCGGTAATGCCCCTTTCGAGATTGAATGACCGGAGCAAGAATGTTAATGCGCTTACCGTTAAAGTTTTCGAGGATGAGTTGCTTAATTTGTTCATCACTATAACTTACCATCTTTTCCCCGGTATTGTAGCTGTAGGCATCACTTGCCCTGGCAAACAACAAGCGCATAAAATCATAGATTTCAGTTATCGTACCAACTGTTGATCGCGGCGATTTGCTAGTCGTTTTTTGTTCTATTGCAATGACGGGCGACAGGCCGTCTATTTTATCGACATCGGGGCGTTCTAAACCGCCTAAAAATTGTCTGGCATATGCAGAAAAGGTTTCAATGTAGCGGCGCTGCCCTTCAGCATAAATGGTATCGAATGCCAATGAGGATTTCCCACTACCGGATAGACCGGTAATGACCACCAGTTTTTCCCTGGGAATGGATACATCAATATTTTTTAGGTTGTGTACCCTTGCCCCTTTAACTTCGATAAATTCGTCAAAATGACCCATAAAATTTGCAAAAGTGCAAAGGTACGATTTTCAGTGTTAATTTGAAGATAGAATGGCATTGGAAAAAACAACTGGAAACAAATTAGTTTTTAAAAATTAATCTAAAAGCTCATAAATTTCTGCTTTATCATTGTTTATCGTAGCCAATAAATAGTAGGAGCCATTCATGTGGATCATACTGAGATTTTTGATCGCTTTATTACTGAAATCCAAACCAATTAAATGCCCCATTATGATATCATTTTCATTTTTTATCAAGGCCCCCGGAAAGGAGTCGAATTTACCATGAAATGGGGTCACACCAAAATAATTACCACCCGCTAAAATTTCATTTCTTCCATCGGCATTAAAATCGAAACTTAAAAAGGATGTTATCGGCGATACCTGTAATTCATTTTTAAAGGGCACAAATGAAAATACATTATCTTCATTTTTTAAATATCCGGATCTTAGTTCGTCAACCTCCAGAACTTTAGCTTTTTTTAGTTGGTCCTTACCTAAAATATTCTCAATCGGCTGACCTGCAAAATCTTTATATTTACTGAATATTTTACGCAAATTAACCAATTGCCCGGAAAGTTCATTTAGTCCTAACAGCGGATAATATTCACCGTTCTTATAGGTGCAAACTATAGTTTCGGTTTTACCGTTTTGGTCAAAGTCTGCATAATACATTTTCATCGGGTGCTCGGTTGACGCCTTGAACTTAGAATTGCTGCCCCAGTTTCCCAAAAGGTAATCTGTATCTCCGTCATTGTCAATGTCAAATGCTTCAATTTGTCTCCATAAGCCTCTTAATGCGGTGTCCATTACGGTTACTTCGGTAAAATCACCCTTATTGTTTTTGAAGAATTTCGGAGACATCCATTCTCCAACTACGATGAGATCGACCTGCCCATCACCATCAAAATCATCCCATATGGCATCCGTCACCATTCCTGCTTTTTGAAGTTTTTCATTGTTCAGAATTGAGAAACTGCCATTCTGATTTTTAAGGATGAATGAATTCGGAATATTACCAAAATCGTTGGATACCGCATGACTTCCAATAAAGACATCCAAATCCTCATCATTATCAAAATCGTTGGCAATGATTACGGATGCATTTTCGTAAAATTCCGGGAAGCTTTCTTTTTTAAAGGTATCCCTGGATTTTGTATAGTAATTATCGAGTAGTGGCTTAGTTTGATTTGAAAAATCACCCCCACCTGACCCGATAATGATGTCGTTCATTCCATCATTGTTAAAATCGGCAATAATGGCTTCGACATCTTCATATATGGGATCACTTAAAAATGGCAAGTCGTCCTGTTCAGTGAACGTCGTATCTGTTTGAAAAAATACTTTTGAGGCTATGGATTTTGATCCGCCAAAATAAATATCCTCCCTGCCATCGTTATTCAAATCACCTATGGCAACGGCTGGACCGCGATCTGATACGCGATAGGGAATGAGTTTCTGCCTATTAAAATCAAGGTAGTTGTCTTCAACATGTTTGAAATCAACACCTAAATTAAGATCCGTTTTTCTGAACAATGGCGTCGATGTTTTTAGTAATGCGTCATACTCAAAGGGTCTAACCTCATGAGGTACGACGGTTAAGGTGCGGTTTAAACGAATGTCTTTTAGGGTTTGACTCGTTTTGTTTGGCCATATGATCACCAGTGAATCTAAGGTGCTTACATCGCTAAAACCAAAATGCATAATCGGTTCCGACGACGATTGGAACCCTCTGGCCGTATAGAGTTCCTTATACTGAAGTTCGCCATCGTAATGTGCAAATACCTTAGTACCGATACCGAAGGGATTAGCATCTGAGTAATTAAATCTGAGTTTAATAAAATTGGCATTAGCCGGTTTTAAATCGTTAATTTGGTTAACATATATGGACGCCTGTTCATTAAGATTGCTCACCACGATATCCAAATCACCATCATTATCCAAATCACCAATAGCTGTTGCACCGGAAACAAATTTTTCATCCGGGATCCATTCGTTTGATACATCCTCGAACAGTAAGTTTTCACCTCCTTTAAACATGAAATTCCTAATCTTACCTGAAGGCATTGCATCAAGGGCTTTCTGGCTCATTAATTTTGATTCCTTCCGGTTATCCCCGATGTTGTCGCTGGAAAAGAAATTTGTAAAATCTAAATCATTAGGGCGTTTTAGGATGCCGTTGGTTACAAAAAGATCCTGTTTACCATCCTGATCGTAATCTGCAAAAAGACAACTCCAACTCCAGTCTGTTGCGGCCACACCGCTTAAGAGTCCTGTTTCTAAAAAATTGGCATTCTGCTGGTTAATATGGAGCATGTTTCTGGTGTACTGGTTATGATAACCAAACATCAGTTTTCTCATATTATGGGTTTGCACATTATCATCGCCCTGCGAGGATTTTAAAACCACCTCATCTTCAGGAAGCATATCCAATGACATGATATCAGGCCATCCATCCTGATTTAAATCAGCGACATCATTTCCCATTGAAAATCTGCTTACATGACCGAAATAATCCCTAAGTTTTTCTGAAAAGCTGCCATCGCCATTGTTCAAATAATAATAATCGTCTTCATAAAAATCATTACTCACATAGATATCGGGGTAGGCATCCTGATTAAAATCGGCAATAGTAACACCCAATCCATATCCACTGATACTACCAATAATACCTGCTGACTCACTCACGTCGATAAAAACATCTCCATCATTCCTTAAAAGTTTGTCACCAGTGCTGTAATTCCGTTTTTGACGCAAACTCACCCCCTTGTAGGAGTCATCCGTATGTACGGCATGATTTAGGAGATAGATATCCAAATCGCCATCCAAATCGTAATCTAAAAAGGCTGCAGAAGAGCTGTAGGACCTATGGTCCAGTTTATATTGCGCTGCACTTTCTGTGAAGGTCTCATCCCCATTATTTATATAGAGTTCATTATGGCCATTAAAGTCATTCAGCCCAACAACCGCGCAGACGTAAATATCCAATAGGCCGTCACCATTCACATCACCCATAACAGCACCAGTGTTCCAGGAGCTATGGCCAGATACACCGGCCTTGGCTGTGATATCCTCAAATTCCAGGTTGCCCTTATTCAGGAACAATTTGTTTTTTACCTGGTTACCCGAAAAGAAAATATCCGGTAAACTATCATTATTGATATCACCGATAGCTACACCGCCACCATTATAGAAATAGATGTAATCAAGAATGTTCAAGTCATTCGTTTCAGTGATGGTGTTGTTAAAGTCAATTCCGGTAGCTGCTGATGTGGCAGCAATAAATAAGGTTTCATTTTTATGTTTGCACGACATAAATAATAAACCTAGCAGCAATAGAAACTGAAAACCTCGCATGTTTAGAATTCTTTAAGGATAATTATGACTATAATAAGATTGATGTTTTAAGGAAAAGTCGAATTTGGTAACTAATATACGTTATTTGAATGTATGTTTTAAACGAAAATCATTTTTAACACAATACGGGCCTGAGTAACACTATTTCACCAGGTTTATATCTTTTTATTCTAAGGAAACGACGTTTGTTTAGACTTAAATAGTATAAATAGCTCTTTTAAATAAGAGGTTAATAGGTAATGATTATTGAGATGTAATAAGCGTAATTTTACCTGTTGTAATGTTTAAATATGGATGATCACAAAGACTATGAGGTGCATATTTTTTTATCTTGAACATGTATATGTAGGCAAAAAGTATACATGAGTTGAAACATATGGAAGGATTGCTATATTGGCACAATCATTTTATCATTATGCTTATAGAACTGTTCAAGTTTTGTATCATTGTATATATTTCTTTAGAACACAGTATAGAAATTAAATACAGCAATCAATAAAAAAAGGAATCATGAAATTATTAGGCATAGGCTCAAGAATTAATCATCCTGAATATGGCAAGGGTGTCATTACGAACGTAACGTCTCAGCATTATTGGGTAACATTCATGGAAAATGGTTTGGAAACCATAGATTTAGATAGTGAATTTGAAACGATTGAGGCCTGTCAGGATGTTGTTGATACAGTTAGTTTTTTCGAGGTAGAAAGCAGTTTAGTCCATATTTTAAAGAAATGGAGTGGTTTTTCGGAAACGGTTCCGATAGCGGACAAATGGAAGGGGGGAACCATGATCCTGCAGCCTGCCGATACCGCATTGCAGAGTAAGGAGATTCCAATTGACACCTTTTTTCATAAAATTACCATGGTCAGGGACCGATTGCGCGTTATGGAACAGCGGATTAACTCAAGTGATCTGGATGAACAGGGGAAAATAGATTTGCAGCAGTACATTACAAGAATTTACGGCAGTTTAACAACCTTTAACGTGCTGTTTAAATCGAAATCACATCAGTTTGTAGGTCAGAGAGGTAAATAGTTCAGTTGGTGTGTTAATGTGGTCTTAATCTGAGTCAAGAACCGCATCTTGCTTGTGGGATGCCAGAGCTTATAGCTTCTTAGAGAGCCGTTTTTATATTTTCTATCTCCAAGCCAAAAAATAAAAACTTATGAAATGTAGGAAGCTGAGCACCGGTGGTCGTAGTGGTCCAGTCGTTCCATGAGGCCATTAATCCATCGATAGGTAAGATGGACGTCCACATCTTAAAAGCAATCGGCCTGTGCTCCTTGTTAAGGATCCAGAGATAGGAATCTCCTGGTGTGGAACCTCCTAGTGTATACGTAACCAGTAGGGCTTCACCCTGGTCATCGGTTACCAGTTGCCGCTTTACCCCATCGTCAAATACCTTATAGGGCGCTACCAGCCAGAATGAGTCATTATTAAAATAGGAAATCGCTTTTTCAATGAGTTCGTTTGCCATAGGACCGTCTTTTATGAATCCATGGACATAAGCCTTATGAGCACCGGAACCCGAAAGGTTTAAATTAACCCGAAAATCCTCCCATAGGACATCGCAATGTTGTTTGTTTTTATACCATTTGTAGTGCCGACGCTTTTTAAAGGTCCATTCGATGTACGCCGTATTCTTGAAAGCTTCGTAATTTAAAGATTCCAGCATTTTATGAGCAAGGGCATCGGCGGGTTCACCCGAAACGCCGTTGGGCAGGGGTTCGTTATATTTAAAATATAAAAACCCGTAGAGTAAAAGACTGGGCAATGTTAAGAACACCAAAACTCCAACCAGTATTTTCAATATTTTTTTAAATGTCATGTCAGCCCCAATTTTAGAAATGCCATTGCATCCCTCTTTGGCTAAAATATTAATTGTGGTTGAGTAAAAGAAAGAAAAAAGCTAAAAACCGACTGCCGTATCATCCCCTCGACGATCTGCACCACCCTCTAACTTTTTATCCTTTAAAACAAGTATTCCATCGACTTTGCCGATTACTGGCGAGTCCTCCAGGTTGATGGTATATCCTAAATTCTCCAGACTATTTATAAGCGTCGTATCAAATGAATGGGGTTCCATTCTGATTTCATCGGGTAACCACTGATGGTGGAACCGAGGTGCATTTACAGCGTCCTGCATGGTCATATGAAACTCATGCACATTCAAAATAGTCTGTAATACCGAAGTTATAATGGTGGATCCACCGGGTGTACCAACAGACATATAAAGTTCCCCATTTTTTTCAACAATGGTAGGTGTCATAGAACTGAGCATTCGTTTTTCAGGGGCTATGCTGTTGGCCTCAGCACCGATGAGACCAAACATGTTTGGGGCCCCCGGTTTGCTGCTAAAATCGTCCATTTCATTATTCAGGAAAAAACCCAGTTCAGAGCAATAGAGTTTTGAACCATAGGCCCCGTTAAGCGTGGTTGTTGCGGAAATGGCATTTCCAAATTGATCGACAATCGAATAATGGGTGGTTTCATTGCTTTCAAAAAGCGCAATGTTTCCATGGCTTATGTCGCTGGACTTCGTCGCCCTCTCGAATGAAAAGTTCTGCATGCGATGGTTTAAATAACGCACATCCAACAAGGTGTCTAAAGGAATATCAACGAAATCAGGGTCACCCAGATAAAAACTTCTATCGGCGTAGGCTCTTCGCTCGGCTTCGGTCAATACCTGTATGGTTTTTAGGGTATTATGGCCATAGGCATGCAGATCGAAAGGTTCGATCATTTTCATAATCTGTGCCAGACAAACACCGCCACTGGCAGGAGGTGACATCGAGATGATTCTCAGATCATCATAGGTGAAAACAACAGGTGTACGCCATTTGGCCTCATATTTCTCCAAATCCTCCAAGGTCATGATGCCACCATTGTCCTGGATAAAATCGACTAGAATTTTTGCTGTTCTTCCTTTATAAAAACCGGCCTTTCCATGAAGCGCTATGTGCTCTAAGGTTTTAGCCAAAGCAGGATATTTGATGGTGTCATTTTCCTTCCAATGCCGATCAAAGGGAATGCTGTCTTTATTGGCTTTAGGAAATAAAGGTTGGTATTTTTGTATCCGTTTTTCTTGCTTTTGGGTAACGACAACACCGCGTCTTGCCAAGGCAATCACGGGTTTTAAAATGGAGTCCATGGGGATGGTTCCAAATTTTTCATGAACGGCAAATACGCCAGCCACTGTTCCCGGTATGCCAACCGCCATAGCACCAATGATACTTTTGTTGGGGATCACCTTGCCAATGGAATCGAGAAACATATCCTTGGTGGCAGCCAGGGGGGCCTTTTCCCTGTAATCAATCGCCCCAATGGCACCATCATTGGTCCTGTAGACCATAAATCCGCCACCTCCCAGATTCCCTGCGAATGGATAGGCCACTGCCAGAGCTAGTTCTGTTCCAATCATGGCATCAAAGGCGTTGCCTCCCATCTTAAGAATGTCACTCCCTATTTGAGAAGCCTCTATTCGTGCCGATACCACCATGGCCTTTTCGGTTATTAATCCGCTTTCAGGAGTTCGTAATTCTGAAGACTCTCTGGAATCCTTGCATGCAAAACCAATTAAGAGAAGTAGGGATAGATAAAAACCTTTATTCATTCTAGTACACTGTATTTGATAGTTGCAGAAGCTTTTGGTTGGAAAAAATGATAAGGTCGTCAAAGAAATCTCTGAACTCTTCTTCAAAATGTGGGTAAAAGGTCTCCAGTTCATAAATCGCCTCATGCATTCCGGAGCGGTTCTTGGTTCTGCGGTTCATACCATCCAATACCCTCGAAATACCTTCAATAGAAGCATAGCTTGACAACCAGTCGTCTGTTATCATATACGGCATCATTTTTTTTACACGATGAGGCAATAGGTCATAATGGGTCTCTAAGATATCGTAAAAATACTGTACGTATCTTTCCAAGGGCGTGGCGCAGTAATCAGGCCAATTTTTAGCTAGAAAATGATCATAGAGAATGTCGACAATGACACCGGAATAGTGCCCGTATTTTTCATGCAGTCGTTTGGTACTTAATCTAACCGTTTCATGAGCATCGGTATAGGTGTCTATTTCACGATGCAATAAAATGCCGATCTGAATATCCCTGGAATAGTTCTCGTAATCTTTTCCTTTTATACCGTCTGCAATAAAATTACCGATGGTAATAAGGTCATTATCCCCGGAAAGATAAATATGCGCTAAAAAGTTCATTGCTGAAATTTACGAATTAGGATTAAAGAAATGGACAATCTTTTAACAATTATTGAGAATAAGGTCTTTTGTCAAACGAATTCTCAAACCAATTTAAGCGTGAAACAAAACCGTTTTTTAAGGGGCTAAAAACGATTTTCTAGTTGTATATTTGTTCGCGAATAGAATCGTTTTTATGACACTCATCAAATCAATTTCAGGTATTAGAGGTACTATAGGTGGCCGTGTAGGCGATAATTTAACGCCTATAGATGCGGTTAAATTTGCAGCGGCTTACGGGGTATGGCTCAAAAGGCAGCGAGAGAAGGACAGTTATAAAGTAGTTGTCGGCAGAGATGCTCGAATTTCAGGAAAGATGATCCAAAATTTGGTCATGAATACGCTGGTCGGACAGGGTATACATGTGGTTAACGTGGGCTTATCGACCACACCCACTGTTGAGGTGGCAGTACCTATGGAACATGCGGACGGGGGTATTATATTGACGGCCAGTCACAATCCGAAACAATGGAATGCCCTAAAATTGTTGAACGACAAAGGTGAATTCCTGGATGGCGATGACGGTGCTGAAATTTTGAAAATTGCCGAGAGTGATGACATTGTATTTGCAGATATTGATAGCCTTGGAAAAATCACCAAGAATGACGCCTATTTCGATTTACACATCATTGAGGTTTTAGATTTACCACTGGTTAATGTAAAAGCCATTGAAGCGGAGCGTTTTAAGGTTGTGGTTGACGGCGTGAACTCCTCAGGGGGTATAGCCATACCCCTGTTATTGGAACGCCTGGGTGTACATGTGGTAAAACTGTATTGCGAACCTAACGGACACTTTCCCCATAACCCGGAGCCGCTAAAGGAGCATTTAACCGATATTTCGAAAAAGGTGGTAGAAGAACACGCCGATTTTGGTATTGTTGTCGACCCGGATGTGGATCGTTTGGCCTTTATTGACGAAAACGGTGAGATGTTCGGAGAAGAGTATACCCTGGTAGCCTGTGCGGATTACGTGTTGAGCAGAACACCGGGCAATACGGTAAGTAATATGAGCTCAACACGTGCCTTACGAGATATTACAGAGAAATATGGAGGAAAATATGAGGCCAGTGCTGTAGGGGAAGTGAATGTGGTGAAGCTCATGAAGAAGAATAAGGTGGTCATTGGTGGTGAAGGTAATGGAGGAATCATTTATCCGGAATTGCATTATGGTCGTGATGCCCTGGTTGGTGTGGCGCTGTTTTTGAGTTTACTGGCAGATAAAAAAATGAGTGTTAGTGAGTTGCGCAAAACATACCCCAGTTACTTTATGAGCAAAAAGAAAATAGAACTGACCCCGCAATTAGATGTCGATGGTATTTTAAAGACCATTGAAAAACGCTATCAAAACGAGCAACTGACCACTATTGATGGTGTAAAGATTGATTTTCCGGATCGCTGGGTGCATCTCAGGAAAAGTAATACCGAACCCATCATTCGCATTTATACGGAAGCGAAGTCTCAGGAAGAGGCCAACGCCTTGGCCGATGAATTTATAGAAGAGATCAGGGCGATAGCCGGGATATAAATAGCCAGGCTTATTTTTCTGTTATGCTATAATTTTAGCCTTGTTGTAAAGGGTACACCCTATATCCGAACTTTCGTTGCATCCTATTAAATCACGTTTCCTTTTTGTATATGACCATTACTCAGGTGCTTTCTTATGATGTTTCCAGCGTTTATGCGTCCAAAAATAATATTCCGGGGCCTCGTGAATTTGTTTTTCAACTTCACGCAGGAATATATCCGTGAGTTTATAATCGGGATAGTCCTTCGGGTGTTCAGCAAGTGTAACGACCTCAGCCTGGTAAAAACCACGCCTTAACTTTTTAACTTTCAAAAAAGCTATGTTCAGGTCTAACTTTTTCGCCAAACGTTCCGCACCTGTAAAACAGGGGACCTTTACTCCCATGAATTCACCCCAATAGACCTCTTTACTCAATCTGGGGGATTGGTCGCTTAAAAATGCAATGACACTTTTAACACCCTTATTTTCATTTTCATTGATGGTATTAATCGTTTCTTTTGTACTAATCAAGGTGGTCTTGAATTTTGAACGAATGTTCCTTACAAGCCGGTCAAAATACGGGTTAGCTAATTTTTTATAAACGGCATAGCCCTCAAAATTGATGTGGTTTTGAAGTTCAATAGCCCATTCCCAACTGGCATAATGACCAAACATGATAATGACACTCTTATTTAAGGATTCGAGGCGTTTTAATTCTTCAACATTAACAATATCAAAACGTTTATTCAATTCGGTGTTCGAAATGCTCATGGTTTTAACCATTTCTAAAAACATATCACACAAGTGTTTGTAAAATGCTTTTTCAATCGTTTTAATTTCTTTTTTCGATTTCTTCGGAAAAACAAGGGCCAAATTTTTAGACACCACTTTTTTCCTGTAACCTATAATGTAATAAAGAAGCACATAAAACAGGTCTGAAAGGAAGTACAAAACGCGAAAGGGCAGTATGGAAATGAACCACAAAAGCGGATATACTAAAATATAAACTAAAAATTGCATGAATTAGTTATAGATTTGTAGCCGCAAAGATAGATTAATTTGATTGTAAACCTGAAAAGCTATGGGCAATTTAGACCTGATTACCGTTATTATTATTGCAGCCAATGTTATTATTTCCTATAAGGGCTTTGGTGATTTCGGTTTTTTTGAAAAGTATAAATTTAATGTTGGCGCGGTGCGACGAGGCGAACAGATACGCATGTTAAGTTCCGGATTTTTGCATGCCGACAATGCGCATTTGTTTTTCAACATGTTTACGCTTTATTTTTTTGCAGATGTCGTCATAGGATTGTTGAATGTCACAAAATTTATAGTCATCTACTTTGGAAGTTTACTGCTGGGAAACTTATTGTCCCTGTACTTTCATAAGGATGAATACCATTACAGTGCCGTTGGTGCCAGCGGAGCGGTAATGGGAATTGTTTACGCCGCCATATTGCTTCAACCAGGCATGAGCCTGTACCTGTTTTTTGTACCGATACCCATTCCGGCTTACCTGTTTGGCATCGGTTATTTGCTGTATTCCATATACGGTATGAAAAACAGAATTGGAAATATTGGTCATGACGCCCACTTTGGTGGTGCTGTTGGTGGTTACGTCATTACCTTGATGATGTCGCCCTGGTTATTCAGAACGAACCTCCTGATGATCGGTTTATTGGCGATTCCAATACTTGTTTTGCTGGCTTTAAAGAAAGCCGGAAAAATTTAAAAACATGTTTATAGAAGAACTTTAATGTAGTGTGGCATAGCTATTGAAATGATATAATGGCTGTGTGCTGTAAGTTTATATTAACTCATTGTAAAACAGTTAATTAAATAAATTTAGTAATTTGTAAAATAGCGATTCAATTTGTAATTAATGACAGATTGACTGAGAAACATAGATGAAGAAATCCAATTTAATAAGGTTTGACAGTTTGTCATTACAGGAGTTTGATGAGAATTCAGAATTAATTCCGCTGATGACACCTGAGGATGAAGAAGAAATTAATAATGAGGAATTACCTGAAACCTTACCCATATTATCCTTGCGAAATACGGTATTGTTTCCCGGTGTTGTTATCCCCATAACGGCGGGTCGGGACAAATCCATCAAGCTCATTAATGATGCGAACAAGGGCAATAAGGTTATCGGGGTGGTTGCCCAAAAAGAGGAATCGGTTGAAAATCCGAATGCTCAGGAGATCCATGGAACAGGAACAGTAGCCCGAATTTTACGCGTCTTGAAAATGCCGGATGGAAACATTACGGTGATCATTCAGGGAAAGAAACGATTTCAAATTGCCGAGGTACTGACCGAAGAACCGTATATGAATGCGACCATCAGGGACTTACCTGAGGCGAAACCGGCCATAAACAACAAGGAATTTACTGCCATTATCGATTCCATAAAGGATCTTGCACTTCAAATTATCCGTGAAAATCCAAACATACCCAGTGAAGCATCGTTTGCCATAAAAAATATTGAGAGTAATTCATTTCTGGTGAATTTTGTATCCTCGAACATGAACCTTCCTGTAGAGGAGAAACAGAAGTTGCTCGAGATGAATGATCTCAAAAGACGGGCACTGGCCACTTTAAAACACATGAATGTGGAGTTCCAGAAACTGGCATTGAAGAACGATATTCAATCCAAGGTACAAATGGATATGAGCCAGCAGCAGCGTGAGTATTTCTTGCATCAACAAATGAAAACCATTCAGGAAGAACTGGGTGGTGTAAGTCATGATCAGGAAATCGAGGAGATGAAAGTGCGCGCCAAGGACAAAAAGTGGGATGAAAAGGTAGCCGAGCATTTCGAAAAGGAGATTGCCAAAATGCAGCGAATGAACCCACAGGTCGCAGAATATTCGATTCAAAGGAACTATCTGGATCTGTTCTTGGATTTGCCATGGAACGACTTTAGTCAAGACCTTTTTGACTTGAAACGGGCCATGAAAATTCTGGACAGGGATCATTTTGGACTGGAAGATGTGAAACGCCGAATCATCGAATACCTGGCCGTTTTAAAACTGCGTAATGACATGAAATCGCCCATATTGTGTTTATACGGTCCTCCCGGTGTTGGAAAGACCTCATTGGGTAAATCCATTGCTGAAGCCTTAGGTAGGGAATATGTTCGCATGTCGCTTGGCGGCTTGCGGGATGAAGCAGAAATTCGCGGTCATCGAAAAACCTACATTGGTGCGATGCCCGGTCGAATTATTCAAAGTATCAAAAAAGCGGGCACCTCCAATCCGGTTTTCGTTTTGGATGAAATTGATAAACTATCAAATTCACATCAGGGTGATCCGTCCTCAGCCATGTTGGAGGTATTGGATCCGGAGCAGAACAGTGAGTTTTATGATAACTTTTTGGAAATGGGCTATGACCTTTCGAAAGTCATGTTCATAGCGACTTGTAATAGTTTGAATACCATCCAACCCGCCCTGTTGGACCGAATGGAAATTATAAATGTTACCGGGTACACCATTGAAGAAAAGGTCGAAATCGCAAAGCGGCATTTGTTGCCCAAACAATTGAAGGAGCATGGATTGGACAGCACACACTTGAAAATAGGAAAACCGCAATTGGAAAAAATAGTTGAGGGTTACACCCGTGAATCCGGAGTACGTGGTTTAGAAAAGCAAATAGCAAAAATGGTGCGCTATGCGGCTAAGAATATTGCTATGGAAGAAGATTACAATATCAAAGTCACGAATGACGATATTATCGAGGTCCTGGGTGGTCCGAAATTGGAACGCGACAAATATGAGAACAATAACGTGGCCGGCGTCGTTACCGGTTTGGCATGGACACGTGTTGGAGGTGATATTTTATTTATAGAGTCCATATTGTCCAAGGGCAAGGGTAATTTAAGTATTACGGGTAACCTCGGTACAGTTATGAAGGAATCGGCAACCATTGCCTTGCAATACATTAAGTCCAATGCGAAACGTCTTGGTATCAATCCTGATGTTTTCGACAAATACAACGTGCATATTCATGTGCCTGAGGGCGCTACACCGAAAGACGGACCAAGTGCAGGTGTCACGATGTTAACCTCTTTAGTGTCCTTGTTTACCCAAAAGAAAGTAAAGAAAAGTTTGGCCATGACAGGCGAAATAACACTGCGGGGGAAGGTGTTACCCGTAGGCGGTATCAAGGAAAAGATATTAGCGGCCAAACGTGCCCGGATTAAGGAAATATTGCTTTGCGAGGATAACCGTCGGGATATTGAAGAGATAAAGCAGGAATACCTCAAGGGGTTAACCTTCCACTATGTGACCGATATGAGTGAAGTTATCGATATTGCGATTACGAACCAAAAGGTTAAGGATGCCAAAAAACTTTAAGTTCTGATCTCCATGTTCTGAATTGGAAGCAATATGCAATGACCCCTTAGTCAAATGACCTTCATCGCGCATATGTCATTGGACCTATTAATCGTTCCTAATAAGATGAACTGAAATAATGAGATTAATGATTTCGTGAACACTATATTATTCATGCCTCTTTCGAGAGGCATTATTTTTTGAGGCCTGTTTTTAACTAAAATAAAAAGGAGGTGCCATCGTTTTAAGATAGATTTGTTTACTTTGCGCCATATATATATGCTTAGGAAAAGCGTCACATTATTTGCGTTATTAATTGGGACCATCACCTATTCACAAGTTGGAGGAGAGGCGACCTACCAGTTTTTGAATTTAGTGTCCTCTCCCAGGCAGGCTGCTTTAGGTGGTAAGGTGTTGACTAACGTGGATTATGATGTGACTCAAGGGCTGTTCAACCCGGCTACCATTAATGTTGATATGGACAATCAACTGGCATTGAATTACACGAGTTATCTGGGAGGAATAGGTTATGGTACGGCATCTTATGCGTATACCGTAGACCGTCGCACACAAACGTTCCACGCCGGCATAACCTATATAAATTATGGTTCTTTCGATGGGTATGATGAGAATGGAAACGCAACAGGAACATTTACCGGAAATGAGGCGGCCCTGTCCTTCGGTTATGCCTTTCAAATTGGCTATTCTGACTTCTATTTCGGGGCCAATTTAAAGTTCATCACCTCGAAGTTGGAACAGTATAATTCCCTGGGTGTAGCCTGTGATTTGGGATTGCTATACATCAACGACAACCTTGATTTTCATGCTGCGCTCGCGATTCGGAATATGGGCACTCAGATAAAGACCTATGCCGGTTTAAATGAGCCTTTGCCCTTTGAAATCGATTTTGGTATGTCGCAAACCTTAGAACATGTTCCGATACGATGGCATGTGACATTGGAAAATCTGCAGGACTGGCCCATAGCCAGGCCAAATCCGGCAAGAGCCACAAGCGATTTATCCGGTAATCAAACTCAGGAAAAGATTGGGTTTTTAGGTCAGGTCATAAGACACACCATTTTGGGGGCAGAATTATTTCCTGAGAAGGGCTTTAACATTCGGTTGGGGTACAATTTTAGAAGGGCAGAGGAGCTGCGAATAATTGATCAACGTAACTTTTCGGGATTGTCGGCAGGGATTTCGATAAAGATGAATAAAATGCGATTTAGTTACACCCATGCCAAATATACCAGCGCAGCGAATGCCAATTTTTTCGGGTTGCAAATCGATTTGAATGGATAGGTACAACAGGCGCTATAAGTACTCCAGACGCGTATTAAACTTTAAATTAGTTAATTTTGTCTTCAATTGAAGAAAATGAAGAAAATTACCATTGCCATTGATGGCTATTCATCGACCGGGAAAAGCACTGTAGCCAAGCAATTGGCCAAACATTTGGGCTATATTTACGTGGACTCCGGTGCGATGTATAGAGCGGTGACCTATTTTGCTATGCAGCACGGATGTATTGACCATGATCAATTCGACAAGGCTGCATTGCTCTCCATACTGGATGATGTGGCGATCAGCTTCAAATTCAATCCGGCATTGGGATATGCCGAAGTGTACCTCAATGGGGAAAATGTCGAGAAAGCCATTCGTACACTCGCCGTTTCGGAATTTGTAAGTCAGATTGCTGCCGTACCGGAAATTCGGGCTCAATTGGTGAAAATTCAAAAAGAAATGGGCGGGAATAAAGGTGTTGTTATGGATGGACGAGATATAGGCACTGTTGTTTTTCCAAATGCCGAACTGAAATTATTCATGACCGCCTCCCCCGAAATAAGAGCTGAACGCAGGTATAATGAACTTTTACAACGTGGAGAAGACGTCTCTTTTGAAGCCGTATTAAAAAATGTAAAGGATAGAGATTTTATCGATTCCAACCGGAAAGATTCACCTCTGATCAAGGCCTCTGATGCCATTGAAATTGACAATACCGATATGGATTTGAAAGAACAATATGACGTCATTTTAAACCTGGTTAACCAGGTTTTAAATAAAGCTTAGTCGACAGGCCTATCATTTGCACTTTTTACTGCACACTTCATTCTCACTTTTTGCTCGTATACATTAGGTGTTTCATTAAAAAAACATTACTTTTGCACTCCTTTTAGCGAATTATTGGAGAATAAAAGGAGTCGATTTAAAAAATAACTATAACGCTTCTGTGAATTAAGCGCTTAATTTTTCCAAGGTTTACAGAATACAAAACAGCAATGTTTGACCCTGGTTTGGATATGGTCAGTGAGAGCATTGCTCAATTTAACTAAATGGCTGAAAAAGCAAAACAAGCTGAAACCGAAGTAACGGAGGAAGCAAAAGCAGTTGAAGCTCCTGAAGTATCGGAAGCTCAAGCAAATCCTGAAAAATTCTTAAAAGATTTTAACTGGCACAATTACCAAGAAGGAATTGACGAGGTTGATGACAAACAGCTTAAGGAATTTGAAAAATTAGTAGCAGAGAACTTTGTAGACACTTTAGACAATGAAGTTGTAGAAGGTACTGTGGTACATATTACAGATCGCGATGCGATCATTGACATCAATGCCAAGTCAGAAGGTGTTATTTCCCTGAATGAGTTCCGTTACAACCCTAACTTAAAGGTGGGTGATAAAGTAGAGGTACTTATTGATGTGCGTGAGGATGCGACGGGACAATTAGTTTTGTCACACAGAAAGGCGCGTGTCATCAAGGCATGGGATCGCGTCAATAAGGCACATGATACCGGAGAGATCGTTAATGGTTTCGTGAAATGCAGAACCAAAGGCGGTATGATTGTAGATGTGTTTGGTATTGAAGCATTCCTGCCAGGCTCACAAATTGATGTGAAACCGATACGTGATTACGATCAGTATGTAAATAAAACTATGGAATTCAAGGTGGTAAAAATAAACCATGAATTCAAGAATGTGGTTGTTTCACACAAGGCTTTAATTGAAGCGGATATCGAAGAGCAGAAGAAAGAAATCATTGGTCAATTAGAAAAAGGTCAAGTCCTGGAAGGTGTTGTGAAAAATATCACGTCTTATGGGGTATTTATTGACTTAGGAGGTGTTGATGGTTTAATTCACATAACAGACCTGTCCTGGTCCAGAATAAATCATCCAAATGAAATTGTTGAACTGGATGAGAAACTCAATGTGGTCATCTTGGATTTTGATGAAGACAAGTCTCGCATCCAATTGGGTCTGAAACAATTGAGTAAACATCCTTGGGAAGCTTTGGCCGATGAGGTTAAAGTGGGTGACAAGGTAAAAGGAAAAGTCGTAGTTATTGCAGATTACGGTGCATTTATTGAGGTAGCAGATGGCGTGGAAGGTTTAATCCATGTCTCCGAGATGTCCTGGTCTACGCATTTGCGTTCAGCACAGGATTTTGTATCTGTAGGAGATGAAGTTGATGCCGTCATATTGACCCTCGATAGGGAAGAGCGCAAAATGTCTTTGGGCATTAAGCAATTGACCCCGGATCCATGGACAGATATTACAGCGAAGTATCCTGTCGGGTCTCACCATAAAGGTATTGTGAGAAACTTTACAAACTTTGGTGTCTTTGTTGAATTGGAAGAAGGTATCGATGGATTGATTTATATTTCTGACCTGTCTTGGACCAAGAAAATTAAGCATCCAAGCGAGTTTTGTGCCGTAGGTGATACCCTGGATGTTGTTGTATTGGAGTTGGATGTAGAGGGCCGTAAACTAAGCTTAGGGCACAAACAGACAACAGAGAACCCATGGGACAAATACGAAAAGGAATTTGCCTTGAATACAGTTCATAAATCAAAAATTACTGAAATTGTAGACAAAGGAGCAACTGTAGCATTCAATGAAGATTTGGTAGCTTTCATCCCTTCTCGTCATCTTGAGAAAGAAGACGGTTCAAAACTTAAAAAAGGCGAAGAGGCAGAATTTAAAATCATTGAATTTAACAAGGAGTTCAAACGTGTAGTGGCTTCCCACACAGCGGTATTTAAAGCAGAAGAAGCGAAAATTGTAAAGCAGGCTGCTAGAAAAGCAGAAGCGGCAGCAGCAGAGGCAAAACCAACCTTGGGTGATGCCAACGATGCCTTGCAAGCGCTTAAAGATAAAATGGACGGTAAGAAAAAGTAATCTTTAGATCTACTTGTCTTAACTGGAAGGAAAGACCTGTTGTTCAACCCTTTCAGATGGTCATAAAAGCCTTCAATCCTTCGGGTTGAAGGCTTTCTGTTTTTATGAACGCATCGTTAAAAGCGGTGGTGATTTTTATAATTTAGGTATACGCTGAATGCGTAATGCATCTCTTTACAATAACTCCAGGCCTGAAGGTATGAGATAAAGATTTTTGCATTACCTTTGTAGCCCAAAGCTGTTTGGATAGTATATGAGTCAAAAAGTTTTACTTAACGCAAAAGAGGTAAACATCATTCTTCACCGATTGGCTTGTCAATTAATAGAAAAGCATACGGATTTTACCAACACCGTTTTAATTGGTTTACAGCCCAGGGGAATCTATTTGGCAAATCGAATAGCGCAAATTTTAAAGGAAGATTATAAGGTAAAACACATTGTGCTTGGGTATTTGGATATTACCTTTTACCGGGATGATTTTAGAAGGGGAGATAAAACCTTAGCGGCCAATACGACGGAGATCAACTTTATAGTGGAGGACAAGAAAGTTGTATTTATAGACGATGTCTTGTATACAGGAAGGAGTATCAGAGCGGCCTTGACCGCCATACAGTCCTTTGGAAGGCCCAGAGAAATTGAACTGTTAACCCTGATTGACAGGCGATTTAGCCGTCATTTACCAATACAACCGGATTATCGCGGCCGTCAGGTAGATGTTATTAACGAAGAAAAAGTAAAAGTAAACTGGATGGAAAATGACAAGGAGGATTCGGTTTATCTTATAGAAAAATAAAAACATAAATAATAACAATGAGCGAATTAAGTGTTGATCACTTATTAGGAATAAAATATCTTAACAAAGCAGATATTGAACTCATTTTCGATACGGCCGATCATTTTAAGGAAGTGATCAACCGTCCCATTAAAAAAGTACCTTCACTAAGAGACATTACCATTGCCAATTTATTTTTCGAAAATTCCACACGAACCAAACTTTCATTCGAATTGGCGGAAAAAAGGTTATCGGCTGATGTCTTGAACTTCTCATCTGCACAATCTTCGGTTAAGAAAGGGGAGACCTTGATTGATACGGTGAATAACATCCTATCCATGAAGGTCGATATGGTTGTGATGCGTCATCCTAATCCCGGAGCCGGGGTATTTTTATCCAAACATGTTAAGGCCAGTATAATCAATGCTGGTGATGGGGCTCATGAGCATCCCACCCAGGCACTTTTGGATTCGTATTCCATAAGGGAGCGGCTAGGGAGCGTGAGGGGCAAGAAAGTCGTCATCGTTGGAGATATACTGCACAGTCGTGTAGCACTTTCCAATATTTTTGCATTACAACTGCAGGGAGCGGAGGTCATGGTATGTGGTCCAAAGACCCTGATCCCCAAATATATAGATCAATTAGGAGTGAACGTTGAGACCAATTTAAAAACAGCCTTAAACTGGTGCGACGTGGCCAATATGCTTCGTGTGCAGAATGAACGAATGGAAGTCAGCTATTTTCCAACCACACGCGAATATACCCAGCAATTTGGTGTGAATAAGGCCTTATTGGATGCACTCGATAAGGACATTGTAATCATGCATCCGGGCCCCATAAACAGGGGAGTAGAGATAACGAGCGATGTCGCCGATTCCAATCATTCCATTATTTTAGACCAGGTGCAAAACGGTGTGGCCATTAGAATGGCTGTGATTTATTTATTAGCTGCAAAAATAAAACAGTAAACGATGATACTAGATCAAAATGGAACTATTTCCATAATTACTCAGGAGAAATCCTCCATAATAGAACTGGTAAAGAAAATACAGGCCATTTACCCCAAATTGAAAAATAATAATGTCATAATTACGTTAAGCTCAATTCAAAAGATCCAGACAGCCGATATTATTGAGTTTTTACAGCTGTCTAACACGCATAGGGCCTCCAAACAGTCTTTCGTAATCGTTACGGATAACATCGATTTGGATGATGTTCCCGACGAAATCGTTGTTGTGCCTACGATGCAAGAAGCTTATGATATTATTGAGATGGAAGAGATGGAACGTGATTTAGGGATATAATAAGCGCAGGTTGTTCAATGGATCTCAGATGATCAATACAACTTGAAAACAATACCGGTCAGAACTTAAATGAAACTTACGATCTTAGGATGCTATAGTGCGACACCCAGGGCTTTAAACAATACGACGGCTCAGGTATTGGAAATAAACAATCATATGTTTTTAATAGATTGCGGTGAAGGCACCCAGGTACAATTGCGCAAAAACAAGATTAAATTCAGTCGCATAAAGCATATTTTTATTTCACATCTTCATGGTGATCATTTTTTTGGCTTGGTAGGGCTTATTTCCACCTTCAGATTGCTTACCAGAGAAGCCGATCTGCATATTTATGGACCAAAGGGGATCAAGGACATTGTGACCCTTCAAATGAAATTATCAGATTCCTGGACCAACTATCAACTTGTCTTTCATGAGTTAACCTCAAAAACATCGAAATTAATTTTTGAGGACGATTTGGTTGAGGTATACACCATCCCGTTGGATCACAGAGTGTACACGAACGGCTACCTGTTCAAAGAAAAGCCTGGAGAGCGAAAGCTCAATATCAGGGCCGCTGAAAAAGCAAATATAGATGTTGCCTATTACAGTAAACTAAAGCAGGGTTCTGATGTGGTTAATAAAAATGGTGAACTGATAAAAAATGAAACGGTTACCTTAGATCCCAAAGCTCCAAAAAGTTATGCCTTCTGTAGTGATACAACCTATAAGGAGGACATTGTACCCCTAATTAAAAATGCCACGGCGCTGTATCATGAATCTACCTTCTTGGAGAAACATGCCCGTCTGGCACCTTCAACGAAGCACTCAACGGCCAAACAGGCTGCAAGAATAGCGAAGCAGGCACAGGTTGGAAGATTATTGCTCGGGCATTATTCGACACGTTACAGAGGTATAGAAGGCTTTAAGGCTGAAGCCGAGGAAATTTTTGAACCGGTTGAACTTTGTGAAGACGGGAAAGTCTTTACATTTTAGAAATTTGCATTAACTTGCACGACCATCATGGAAAAGGATTTAAGTCATCATAGAAAGACATATGAAAAAGGGGAACTGCGGTTGGCAGATGTCCCTGAAAACCCCCTGGAATTGTTTCAGAAATGGTTTTACGAGATCGAAAGACATTTCCCTGAAGACGAAAACAATGCCATGACCATTTCGACATTAGGACGTGATGGCTTCCCAAAAAACAGGGTGGTTTTGCTGAAGCGCTTCACATATGAAGGGTTTATCTTTTACACCAATTACAATAGCGATAAAGGGAAGGACATTCAGGCGAGTCCAAAGGTCTGCCTGTCTTTTTTTTGGCACGGAGCGGAACGACAGATCATTATAAAGGGAGAAGCCGAAAAAATTGCTAAAAATTTAAGTGATGGTTACTTTGAATCACGTCCACGCGGCAGTCAATTGGGAGCTCTGGTATCCAACCAGAGTGAAATAGTTGCAAACAGGGCTATTTTAGAAAATCAACTTAAAGCCCTGGAAAAGAAATACGAAGGAAAGACCATTCCAAGACCCAAGCATTGGGGAGGCTATATGGTTCGGCCTATTGAATTCGAATTTTGGCAAGGTCGCCCCAATCGATTACATGATAGAATCCGTTACAGACTTCAGAAGGACTATAGTTGGGAAATACATCGATTATCTCCCTAAAATAACGATTAAATACATGTTTTTTAATTCCCGAACGACTATTCATCGATAAAAAACACATAGTATCGATTAACTACGTGTTTTTAATCGATTTTAACACTTTATTAACATTGTCTTCTAAGTAGGCTTATAATTTTACAGAACCAAATCTAAATTTACCTACTTATGAAGTTATTAAGACAACTGCCTGTTGTGGCACTGCTCGCATTGTCTTTAGTTTCCTGTTCGACGGAAAACCTCAATGACACTGCTGATTCCTTAGCTGAAAACCTTGTTTCTCCAGCTGCTAAGGCCATCGAAATTGAAATCCTGGATATTATTAATGATCACAGGTTATCCCAGGGATTAGATCCCCTGAATGACATGAAAGTCGTAAAATCGGTCGCCTTTTCCCATACCGATTACATGGTTGATAAAAATGTGGTTTCTCATGACAACTTCTATAAGCGAAGCACTTACTTAAAAGAAAATGCCGGCGCTTCTAAAGTATCTGAAAATGTGGCCTACGGTTACACCTCGGCCGAATCTGTCGTCAACGCATGGTTAAAGAGTGAAAGCCATAAGGCCAATATAGAAGGGGATTATACCAATTTTGATGTTTCCGCTGAGCAGAATGATGAAGGTAAATGGTATTATACCAACATATTTATAAAAAGATAAACATTACTTGAAGAAGTAATTTAAAACATAGCCTATGTATCTGACTTTTGAGCGAGTCCTTATTGCACAGGTTATATGATAACTTTATTGTTATTGAATTTAGCTTTAGGTATAAAATCCTCTCATTCCTGAGAGGATTTTTTATGTTTAAATGCGGTACTGCACGACGTCAAACTTAACTATACATTCCCTTTTCAACCAATTGAACCATTAGTTGTCCCCACAATAATCGCGTTATTTGGTGTCTCTTCTATATGTGTCCAATTTTAGGACCGCCTTACAGATTGACGAAAATAGTCTGATTTGAGACATGGAATCTGTACATGATTCAAGCCTCATATCGTTACAGCCCGTTTAATAAATGGTTATGTATTCGTCCTTTTTTGTATGGCCACGGGATCCTTCAATACAAACCGAGAACTGATGGCATGCATACCATAGATTACCATGGTAAATATGTGATTTTCGGGCATGACGGATGCGTACAACACAGATGCTTATTGCTGGCGAATTCATTGTAAAAACTGACCGGAGTGTATGATTTGGATAGACCTTTGTCTTATTCATTCAATTATAGTAGCGTTTAGGCATCGGAGATAATATTCTGAAGTAGAACCCTTTAAAAACATAAAAACCACTAAGTTTTGATCTTAGTGGTTTTTACATCAGTATTGAATTTAGCTTTATTATTGCATCTTAATGATGATGAATTCAGTTCTTCTGTTCAACTGGTGTTTGTTTTCTTCACAATTAACACTACCGTCACAGCCATTGGTTAACCTGCGTTCACCAAAACCTTCATGGGCTGTAATCCTTGAAGGATCAACACCGTTCGAAATGAGGTATTCATAGGTTGAATTGGCTCGATCTATAGATAATTTGTCATTATAGGTTAAAGTTCCTCTGGAATCGGTATGCGATTCAATTCGGATAACCATTCCCGGATAATCTTCGTTCATCAGTTTCACAATTTTATCCAATTCCAATGCGGCATCAGGACGAATATTGTGTTTATCGAAATCGAAATAAATAATGCCAAGGTCTGCCAGTTTTACAACATCTCTAACAGGTGTTAACTCCAGATCCACCGTAATGGTTGTAACGGAATCCTCAATCCCTTTGGATGTGAACTTTTTATTATCGTCTTCATATTTTTTCTGACTGGCGGTAATTTCATAATCCACATTTCTGTCAATATTGATTTCAAAATAACCTTCGTCATCCGTTTCCATATAAGCAATTTGCTTACCATTTCCATCGAGTAGGGTTATAATCGCATTAGGCACCGGTTTATTGTTCACAATGTCGGTTACCGTTCCCTCTACATTAAGTAACGGGACACGGGTATAGGCATAGATATCATCATCTCCCATACCACCGGAACGATTAGATGCAAAATAACCGGAAAGGCCATCAGCATTCATTGTAAATGAAAAGTCATCCTTACTGGAATTTACGGGAACGCCAAGATTGATAACGTCTACAATTGCTCCTGATTCATCTGCAACCGTCCCAAAAATATCCAAAAGGCCCAGTCCCACATGACCATCTGATGAGAAGAATAAACTGCCTTCATTATTAATAAAAGGCATACCTTCGGATCCTTTGGTGTTTACAACTTCTCCAAGGTTTTCTGGCTCACCCAGAGATCCGTCGTCATTTATGTCGACAACATAAATATCCGATGCACCAAGACCACCCGGTCTGTCGGATGCAAAATATAATTTTTTATTATCAGGGCTCAGGGCGGGATGCTGGGTGCTGAACTCCGAATCATTAATAGACAAATCTTCAACGTCTGTCCATGTGCTATCTTTTAGAGTAGCCCTGTAAATTTTGACCTGATTTATCCCTTTTTCGTTGCTGTCATAAACATTATTTATGAAACTGTTTCGTGTAAAATACATGGTTCTACCATCGTTTGTAATGGTTACAGGACCATCGTGATATATGGTGTTAACATCACCTTTTAATTTCGAAGTATGGTCTGCAGGTTCCTTTCGATCTTTATTTATGGCATAAACATCCAGGAAAGGCTGTTCGTTCCATCCATATAAACGTTTAATTGAAACGCCTTCATCCCTTGTTGATGCAAAATAGATCTTCCCCTGGTGCTCATAAGCTCCAAAATCACTGAGTTTTGAATTATGGTTGAACTTATTCAAAAAATACTGTTGCTTGGCATTGAAGATGTTGGTTATGAAATTACCTCGCTTCAAGAACTTACTTTTATTTACAACACCACCGGAATCTTTAAAACGCTGCATCCATTTTTCGGATTCGTCGTAATTTTCGATACCTCGTAGTGCCTGAGCATAATTATAGTAATATTCTATGGGAATATTTTCCTGATTAACAGCTTTCTTATAGTATTTAGCCGCATTTTTAGGATCGCGCAATAAGGCATAGCAATCGGCAAGACGTCTTATGGCATAATCTTCATTGTACTTGTTTTCAATAAGTTCCTGGTACACTTCAGAAGCTTTTACAAAAGAGAACTTATTGAATAATGTATCTGCTTTTTTCTGTTTTCCATATTGCGCAGAGACTGTAAAACTCACCGTCAATAGGATACTCACTAATATGTAATCTTTTAATTTCATGGAATTCATTTTTTATTAGAAATATCTAGGTGATTTTAATTTATTACTCATAAACTTGAACTCATAGATTAATAAAACCTCATGGGTTCCATTGGTATAGTTATTTATATCCGAAATGGGTTTTTCATAAGCATAACCGACGCGTAATTGTCTTGACACCTGAAAATCGGCAAAGCCTCCGAACGCTCCTGTGGATTCATTCAATCGATAAGAGGCACCCAGCCAGAACTTTTCATTAAACAAGAAGTTGGCCGTGAAATCGTATGATAAAGGCGCACCATTTGTCGCTTTAACCAAATAAGAGGGCTTAAACTTTAGCGTGTTACTCAGATTAAATACATAACCTCCGGTAAAGTAATAACTCAGGCGCTCAAGGGCTTCGTAACCCTCATCGCGGTTGCGATCGTTGTTTAAAATACGTGGAGCGGACAATCCGAGATACCATTTATTGGTACTCCAAAATACACCTAAACCTATGTTGGGACTCCACCGATCCTCTATACCACGAATGGTCGGGTCGAAGCTTTGGGATTGACGAAAATCAGGATCCAGACTGTAACTGGTGAACCCTCCTTTAATTCCGAATGCCAATTTACCATCCACTCCTGTTGGAATGCTATACGAGAAATCGCCGTACAGATATGAGAAGTTCTCAGGTCCCAAATCATCTTGAATAAACGATAAGCCTAAACCTATTCTATCATTTCTTAGAGGCGAATGAATGGAAAGCGTTTGTGTAATGGGGCCACCATCAAAGCCTACCCATTGGCTTCTGTGGAGGCCAACGATGCTTAATGCTTCTCTACTACCCGCGTAGGCCGGGTTAATAGAAATAGTATTGTACATGTACTGCGTGAACTGCGGCAATTGCTGAGCCAATCCAAGCGTACAACTTAACAACGCTATAGCGATTATGTACTGTTTCATAAGTTTCATAGGTTAAAGTTTTATTTGGTTCCTAAGTAAACTGGTCCAGTAAATGGAGGCAATCCACTATTTTCTAAAGTTATGATGTAATAATATGTACCATTTGGGACAGTTTCGGCATTACCAATAGACGATTTGTGGGCCTGACCTCGCCAATTACCCATACCTTCTCCGATAGCATAATTATTGCCGTCGAAAATTTGAGCACCCCATCTATTGAAGATTTGAACTCTAATCTCAAAACCACAATCGGCAGTAATACCTGTTATATCGAAACTTTCGTTATACATATCACCGTTTGGAGTAACGGCTTGAGAAATGACGATATCCTCTGAACTACATGGGAATACAACGCAATCATCATTTATATTGATCGTTACTTCAGTCGTTTCCAAACATCCGGTCGGACTTGTATAGGTATAACTGAATACGTAGTCTCCCAGATAGTCTTCATCACCATTGATGTCCACTAAGTTTGAAGGATCGAAAATACTTCCATTAAAGTTGATGTTGTTGGTGACTCCTGCAACAAAGGTCCAGCTGGCATCATCATTGAAATTACTGATATAGTCATCTAAATTAATATCGCCGTCATCCGAACAGGCTTCGTCTGAAATCTGATTCAGGAACTCATCAATTGTAACGGTTACGACTTGCTCATATACCGCAGTATTGTTACATTCATCCGTCACTTCCCAAGTTCTGATGATTTCATAACTTTCCGTAATGTTAGTCGTATATGTGGATGATTCGGTAAAGACAACACTAACATTCTCTGAACAGTTATCCGCGAATCCAAGTTCCGGAGCGTCAGGAATGGCATCACAACTCACGTTAACGGCACTCGGGAATTCTGTAATCAATTCCGGGGCCTGATCGTCAATGACAGTGATGATCTGTACCTGATCTGCCGCTGTGTTACCACAGTTATCGGAGAGGCTCCAGGTTCTGGTAATAACACGCTCATTCGGACAATCGCCTTCAGCAATGTCATCAACAAAAGTGGCGCTCAATCCGGTGGAACAATTATCTGCTTCATCGGTGACATCCCCCGTTAGAGTAAGGTCATCCGCATTGTCTTCACAGTTGATCGTGATATCCGCCGGTGCAGTGAATGTAGGCGCAATGTTGTCAGAGATCGTAATGGTTTGTACCTGATCTGCTGCAGCATTACCACAGTTATCGGAGAGGCTCCAGGTTCTGGTAATGACCAGTGTACCTTCACAAGGTCCGGCCACAGGCGCGCTATCCACGTAAGTAGCCTCGATATTTGTAGAACAGTTGTCAGCCTCATCGGTAACATCACCGGTAAAGGACACATCTGTATCGTAGTTACAATCG
>NZ_JAKMCM010000007.1 GCF_022662015.1 Aestuariivivens sediminicola
CTTATTGTACGGTTGTTTTTTTATAAGGAGTAAAGTGTTCATGTATGTGGCCCCTCAGGGTCCTTTTTTCAATATGTTAAGATATTAGCGCAACAGCGCAGTTAACGGTGGGGTACTCCCAAGGAGACACTCCAATGATGAGAATCATAAGACCGCTAACTTAAGATTTAAGGTGGTTATAGCGACGGGGCTCACCTCTTACCATTCCGAACAGAGAAGTTAAGCCCGTTAGCGCCGATGGTACTGCATTAGTGGGAGAGTAGGTCGTTGCCTTTCTTGAAGGCCCTTCATTCTAAATGAAGGGCCTTTTCTTTTTTAATTACTAATCTTTTGATTAAAGTACAGGAGTCGATAACCGTCCTGGAGGCATTAAATTAATGATCCAACCCTGTTTTTCGATGGAATAAAAGGATTAAAATGGGACTTCCATTTTTCACTGCTATACATTCGAAAGCACTTCTTTAAGGCGCAATGCCACCAGTCGCTCCTGTCCGGGTTCCATCATCCAGGTCGTAATACCAATTTCACTGTCATTTCCGACGGTTTCTATGGAAGGATGCCCATCTCTTAGCTTTTTCCTTGCTTCATTCGGGGTTATCTTTACTATGTTTTGATCCCATCTCACTTTTAACGATGGCACATGATTGGCATATTTAGGAATGTGTATTTCTGTGTTAACACCTTCAACAGATAGTGCACTATCGCTAATTAATTTAATTTGAGACTCCCACATTTGCCACTCTTTTTCATGATCCTTCTGTAAATACATTTCTAAAGCCACCAGCATACCTAAAACTTCTTCCTTATTGACTTTCATACCACGACCAATAGTATGCCCTCTGGGGGGTGTATGCTGCCGTGCGGCCATAATAAGTTCTTTGTTTCCTATCAATAAGCCTGCACTTTGCGGACCTCTTAAGCCTTTACCACCGGAAAAGGCAACCAGATCAAATCCCATTTTAGTAAACTTAAAAAGATTTTCAACCGGGGGCACATCTGCTGCACAGTCTATAAAGGTGGGGATACCATATGTTTTTCCTATCTGGACAAACTCTTTGTGCTTGATTAATCCCTCATCCGTGTTGGCATGCAAAAACCATAACATCGCTGTCTTTTTAGTAATGGCTTTTTTTAATTCTGCCGCTGTCTTTACGGTAATCAATTTTACGCCCACATTTTTTAGGGCATGGGTGTATACAATGTTATGAGATTCCTGAAGAATCACCTCATTTTTTAATCCCGTAGTATCCGGTAATTGCGCCACTTTGTCCTTATCCATACCCGAAATTACGCCGGCAAGTCCAATCGTCATGGCCCCAAAAGCCCCAGAGGTTACAGTGGCATAATCGCATTCCAACAATTGTGCTATGCGCGCGCCTACTTTATCATGTAATTCATCCAGATTGACATATTCTGAAGCGCCGTAGGTTATTGCCGCGGTCACTTCCTTTGGCATTAAAGAACCGGTCATAGAGGTATAGGTTCCTGCGGCATTAATAAATGTTCGGATACCTAATTCTTTAAAGAAGTTTCGCGAGCTTATTGTTTTGAGTATCTCCGTATGAGTGCTTTGACCATGTAACCATTCGGTGCCCAGTAAGCTACCGGCTATAGGAAGCATGGAAAGGGTTTTTAAAAGTTTTCTTCGCGTTACCATAGTTTGTTTTTTATACTTAGTCAACAGCAGCGATGCAATCTATTTCTACAAGTGATTTCCCTGGTACACCACCATATGTGGCAACTGTTGTTCTAACAGGTGGATTTTTACCGAAACGGCCGCGATACACTTCGTTCATTCCTTTATAGTCCTCCAAATCATGTAAATAGACATTCACTTTTAATACCTGTTCCATAGAGGACCCATTTCGTTCAAGTTCCTTTTGAAGTTCTTTTAGAACATGATCTGTATGGGCTTTGATGTCTCCGTCGAAATGCGCTCCCTTTCCTGCAATATATAATGTGTTACCATGTCTGACGGCTCCTGAAAATAACGGAATATCCTGATCGGTCTCTGGTAGATCCAAGACTTGCTTTTTTGGTTTTGGTTCTTTAGCTATAGCTTTGTTGCTCATGCCTAATCCCAGGGCGCCAATCATAACCATTCCTATTTTCTTTAATGATGATCTTCTACTGGTTGTATTATTTAAGTGATTCATAATTAATAATTTAGTGATTAATGTATCTTGTTTATTTTGCTGTTAGTATTTAAAAATGGGTTACCACATCCTCTTTTTCAACAATTCCTCAATCTGTTCCTTTGGTACCGGTAATTCATCAATATGATCTTTAAGCCATTTTGAAAAATCCGTTTCAATCTCATCTGACCATTTATTATCGATTTGACCCGGACTGTATTTGCCCTCTTTAAGTCTTGTAATCCCAAAGAGATCGCGCAGTCTTACAACTTCTGAAGTTACTACAATTTTTTCAGCCAAATGGGCGGGAATAAAAATAACACCTTCTTTTTTGGCCAATACGACATCACCGGGTAATACGGTGGCTGCTCCAATTCGAATGGGTGTATTTAAACTTAAAAGCATGACATCAGTAAGAAACGACGGATGCCAATCTCTTACGAAAGCATTAAATCCCTCAATTTTTGAAAGCCCTTCCAGGTCACGACTGGAGGCATTAAAGACAACACCTGTTTTAGATTTGGAGTAAATGGCATTACCAAGGTTATCCCCAATAAGGGTGCCATCAACAATTTTTCCAAAACAATCCGCCACATAAACATCGCCGGTCACCAGCATATCGATGGGCCAGGAATTCGTATTGCCTACACGGCCTTCTCGAATACCTTTATTTTTAATTTGTTCGGCAACATCAGGTCGTTCGGGCATATATTGCGCCGTCAAAGCACGACCCACAATGGTGACGTCATCATGTAACGGTTTCCACCCGCCTTCAAATTGATTGTGATAGCCTTCATTTCTAAGTACACCCCAGGCTTCCTCGATCGAAACATGCTTCATCCTTTCCAAGAGGTCATCGGCAACCTTGGGCCTGCCGTCTGAAAATCGTTCACCTTCCCATAACGGTGTTAGAAATAAGGTCTCTTCTTTGGAAATGGTTTGAGACACCATCGAATTATACCCAAACAGACTTATTGAAATAATTAATATTAGTTTTTTCATAATTGTTTTGTTTAACCTATGATTTAATTTTTTTATTTGGTTTTAACCTGTCTTTTTTCAATGCGTCTTTATCTCTCCACCAGGTAGCAAGGGAGGAACCTGAAATATTCATCCATGGACCGAATACGGCCGGAGCCAGTCCTATAGTTGATACTTTGCCCATTTCAAGTGCAATTCCAGAAGCCAGTCCACCGTTTTGCATACCCACCTCTAATGCTATGGTCCTACAGTCCTGTTCACTCATTTTTAAAGCCCGGCTCGCCCAGTATCCCAAAAAGTAACCCGCAATATTGTGAATAATGGCTGCCAGTATCAGGAATAGACCAATAGTGAGTAAACTGTCTCTTCCCGCTGCGGTAATGATGGTAATTATAAAGGCAATTCCTGCCATAGAAACTATTGGCATGGCCGTATCCAACCATTTGGCTTTTCCATGAAAAAAGTGATTAAAAATCAATCCGATGATTACGGGTAGTATCACAATTTTTATTATACTGAGCATCATGGACCAGAAATCAATCGGCACAAATTGCCCGGCAAATACTTTCATCAGTAGTGGTGTCATGAGCGGCGCAGCAACTGTCGATACCGCTGTTAGGGTTATTGATAAAGCCAGGTTTGCTTTGGCAAGATAGGCCATGACATTGGAAGCTAAACCACTTGGTGAGGATCCTATTAGAACGACACCGGCGGCAATTTCCGGGGCGAACCCAAAAAGATAAGCAATGCTGAAACCCAATACAGGCATGATGGTGAACTGACAACATAGACCGGCAATAACACCTTTGGGCATTTTTACCACACCGGCAAAATCTTTAATACTCATTGCAGTTCCCATGCCAAACATGATGATCTGAAGTAATGGAACAATTAATCTTTTTAAATCAAAATCGCCGATAGATGAAAAATAATAAGGATAGTACATCGCTACGGTAACCGCCGCAAATATGAGTATGGTAAAAGAAAATCCTTTGAATTTTTTAGTATAGCGTAAGGCCAGGGCTGTTAAAAAGAAAAACAGAGTGAGCGCTATACCCGCATCTGCTCCACTACCTGATATAATCATGATAAGTGTTATGAGTAAACATGCAAAAGCACTCAAAAAAAGTAGTTTTAAAATGGGTTTCATATATTAATGTATCACAAACAAATGTTATTCATTCCATAAAGGTGACGACAGGCCATTGAGATCCCAAACAATCTGTCCTTCCCGTAAGGTCAATTCACAATGTAATTTTTCCTTGCCTGTCATTTTCAGCCCTTTAGTATCAATAAATCCGAAGTTGCCCTCAGTTAATTTCAATAAGGAAACATCGGCAACAGCACCCACCGATAAATGCCCGAGGTCGGTTCTGTTTATATATTGAGCGGGACTCCAGGTTACACTTTTTATGACTTCATTCAGAGACATATTCATATTTAGAAACTTAGACATGATATTGGTAAGGTCCTTCATGCCTCCATTCATACTGCCGGTATGCAAATCCGTACTGATGGAATTTGGCCAAAATCCCTGATTCGTAGCGGGAACAGCTTGTTTAAATGAAAAACTGCCACCACCGTGACCCACATCGAAAATGATTCCTTTTTGTTGTGCATTAAAAACATAAGGTCTTACCTTGCTGTTCTCATCAACAAGAGGTGTTCGCCCTTTGACCTGTGCATAACAATGTGTAAAAATATCACCCGGTCGGAGCTTTTCAATTAATAAGGATTCCATACTTAATTCAGGATCGCTACCGCCAAAATCGATCATTACAGGAATATCTGCCATGTTACCGGCACTTAAAGTAAGATCTGTCGGCACCCATGAAGGTCCGGAGTAGTGAGCCAACTTAATACCAACTATAATTTCTGGATGCTGTTTGGCTTTATTAGCCGTAGCTTCAGGATCCATATCGGTAACGTTTTGCTCGATTGCGCCACCTTTCATTCCTGAACCTACAATGTTTAAAAAAGCCAATACACGTGTTTTGGACCGATCTATGGTTTGTTCTTTGAAGGTTTCAAAATTTTTCCACCCGGATCCTCCTGCATCAACAATAGTAGTTACGCCGCTTCTAAATGTAAATCCATCCGGTGGCAGACTGCCAAAGCTATTACTTAAATAGGCATTGGGCTGTGTTCCAAAAAAAAGATGTCCATGAATATCCAGAAGGCCGGGAGTCACGATGAGCCCCGAGGCATCAATGGTTTTAATAGCACTGTTAGCTGATATATCGGGACTAACACGGACTATTGTGCCCTCGTGAATAGCCACGTCCATCACACTGCTGATATTGTTTTTTGGGTCAATGACGAGCCCTCCCTTTATCAAAATATCGTAATCCTGCCCGAATGCCAACACCTGTGTTAAGAGAAATAAGCAGTTTATTAATGTAATGCGTTTATGTATTCCTATCATAGTTTATTGTTAAAAAAACATTTATTTATCGTTCTCGTTATTTATGATCAATGCGCCACTGTTTTATTCTGTTGATCTTCGTCTCACTTTAGCGACGTCGTCGGTCGTTATTGCCGAGGCCTCATTTCCAAAATTAGTTCTTATATAAGTTAAAATGGTAGCAATTTCATCATCCTTCAAAAAGTTGTGTTTTGGCATAATACCATTAAAAGATACGCCATTGACCTCAATTATACCTTCCATACCTCCCAATACAATCTCTATTAATCTCGATTTGTCACCAGTTACCCAATCTGTATCCACCAATGAGGGAAATCTTCCTCCTGCACCATGACCATCATCCTGGTGACACGAACTGCAGTAACGAAAATATAAAGTATGGCCTTCCGAGAGCTTGTCATCCTTCATTAAGTTATCATGAATTTCATGGGGTGTTCTGATATGAGATGCGTTTTTACGATCCAGCATGCCCGCCAGTTCCCGTTCTCCAAATGAGGTTCTATCGCCCGTATACATAACCCGCCACACTTTGCCGTGATTAGAATCACTGATGTAAATCGAACCATCAGGGCCCGTAGCCAATCCCATTGGGCGATGTGCAGCACGATACACACTTTTTATTGGGTCTAATTGGGCAAAGCCGTCCGCAAAAACTTCCCATTCACCTGTTGCTTTGCCATTTTTAAAAGGAACAAATCCTACAAAATAGCCTGCCTGAGGATAGGGCGCTCTGTTTGTTGAACCATGAAAGGCAACAAATGCACCATTTTTGTAGCGTTCCGGCAGTTGATTACCCGTGTAGAACATGAAATCGTTGGGTGCCCAATGTCCGGGAAATCCAATAACGGGATCATCGCAGGATTCGCAGCGACCAACTCGCGTTCCGTCCCCCCCGTATTCAGGAGCGAGAACTTTCTTGTTCTGTATTTGATCATAATAGCAATAAGGCCATCCAAAATCTGAACCTTCAGTCACTCTGATGAGCTCTTCAGCTGGTAACATCGCACTTTGCCAAGGCGAATATTTGTCAGGGAACAGCCTGAATAAATCATCTCTACCGTGCACCATGGCATATAGGGTTTCATCTATTGGATTCCAATCCATACCGACAACACTTCGAATACCCGTAGCAAATTTATAACCATCTTTTTGGGTCTGATTAATTTTGTTGGCATCGAAGCGCCAGATGCCGCCGTGGTCTTCTAATTGTGGGCAGGGATCTATTCCAGGTGAGCCGGGGGTCCGTTTTTCCATCTGACACGCATTTGAAGGTGCTCCGAATGGCACGTACATATAACCTTTATTATCGAATGCAATTGGTTTGCCAATGTGTTCATGTTGCCTGTGGGGATGATCATCACGCACGATGATTTCGGGTTCGCCTGGTAAGATTTCACCATTTTTATCGAGCTTATACCTGTAAACCACTAATTCGGTACTGAAATAAAGGTAGCCATTATGAATTTTCATCGCAGTGGAATAACTGCCTCTCGACCCTGATTCCCGCTTTTTAATGTCGCCATATAATTCTGTAATATCAGCCTTGCCATCAAAGGTGGTGTCTCTTAAAATTCCGATGACTTCTCCGTTGCTTGCGTATCTTAAATTAACAAATACGGTACCATTTTTATTTACAGCAAGATGCCTAGCTTTACCCGCTATACTATCCGAAACTACAAGGGCTTCAAAATTATCCGGAATAAAAAGGCCTCCTTTATCCGAATCTCCCGGAGGTATACTATAGGTTGGAATTTTGTTACATTGAATAAAACCAATTAAAATGAAGACAGCAAATAAGAAGTGTTTTTGTCGGTTATTCATAAATCATTATGTGGCTGTCCTAATTATTAAAGGATAAGACAAATTATTCAATTTAAAATGTGTTCAAAGACTCATGTGAAAATAGTGTGACCTTATTTTCGTATTATCCTTTAACATAGCATATTCAGGAATGCAAATGAATATACTAAAAAATAAAAGTATCCTTAAACTTTTTCTACCAATGCCAGAGCTAAAGTCCTATTCGGGATGAGAAAGCCGACGAACTACATTTTTCTTTCAATTACAGGTAATTACAGTTTCATAAAAAACAGAATCCCTGACAACTAAATGAATAATATGAGATATCCTCTTTCTTTAAATAAAATGCTTAAAGAATGTTTTCGTTTATCATTCCACCATAAAGGTTTTAAGCAGCCCTTTTGAACTCGCGCTTGGGACTTCGGAAATAAAGGCGTAATTGCCCGGATCAAGATGCACTTCGAAATAATGCGTGCTACCGGCAAGGCCATTGTTTACACCACCGAGAAATGTAACACCCGATGGGGCAGGTGATATGAGCCCTTTAGGATCCATCCAATTCATCCAGGCTTCCAATTCATCTAAACTCGCGGAGTCATCTAGCTTTACCAGATTGACATCATGGCCAATAAAATGTTCGTAAACCGATTGATCGACGTAGTGGACCGATATGATGTGATGTCCTTTTGTTAAATCGCCGGTATAATTTATGCCTTCCGCACTGGATACGGTAATTTGTATATCTGCCTCTGGTGGTTTATTTCCACTATCTTCTTCTAAGACATAAATTTCTTTTACCATACCCATAGAGACATGAAACACACCAGAAGCCATTTTTACATAGCATTCCATAATATGCGGCCCCGGTTCTAATTTAACGGTTACATTTGTTTCTTTTTTAGGTGAGATCAATCCCGTACCCCCTACGAATTTAACTTCCGGAAACCACGAAGGCAGTTCTCCAAACGCAGCCATGGCGGCATCCATATCGTTCTCCATGATAGACGCCATGCCTTTATCGAATGCCGGCATGACGCGGGCTTTAATGGTATCCAATGTTTTTCCATCCGGATAGTCGTCAATCAATATAAAATGGGGCTCATCGGACTTATTACTATATTTAAAGGTATTCCATCCGGATTTTATGGTGTCTACCGTTACAAAATCCATCAGGTTAGTAACCACTTCGATATAATCCTTTTTTTCCGTTTTACTTGAAGCATAGGTCTCTTGTTCTTTTTTTTCCGATTTACAGCAAAGCAGTAAAAATGGAACTAATAAGGTTAGCATCTTAGCTTTCATAATAATGTAGTATTAGTTGATTAATGGTTTCAAAAATGTTGACAAATAGTATGTAATGTTTTAACACGGTGGTGTCAGGTAGAAACTCAAGGGGGTGTAAATCAGGTTATCAGACGCCATTTCCCTAGAAAAGAAATTCGAGGTTTGCTCCGCATGCGTTATCTAATGTATAAAAAATCTTCGTCTTATTAAAGATATAAAAAAAATAAGGCAGATCAATTTAGTTGAAATGTAGTGATGAAGACGATTAATGAAAGAAAATATTATACCACACTTTGATCTCTCAAAATACATCAGGATATCACAATCCTTAGATTTTATCGATGCCTTGGTCAATTTATGTGTTGTGAATACACTATTCGACTCGTAGTAAATCTAGTTAGTTATGGAATTATTGGTTAGAACGAGTAAGTTGGGAAAATCAGCGGCTCCTTTTGCAACCTGTTTTACATATTCACCAAAAGTGTGAAAGTATGAACCGAGAAAGATATCAAGATCTCCATCGCGGTCATAATCTCCAACATCCATGGTCAACCATTTTCCCAATGAGGCCTCCGGAGTGGCGTATGCCGTAAAATCAAGGGATCCGGAGTTTAACAAGTAGATGAAGGAATGTTCAGGGTTATCGTCATTGTGGTAAAAGGCAGATGCTGCGATATCTAAATCGCCATCATTGTCAAAATCCCTCGCTATGGCCTTACTCGCGCCATACAAGGGGTAAAAAAAGGTGTTTTCGAAATTATCTCGGCCATCATTTAAATATATTCGTATGCCATGATAATTTTTTCTAATCACGGAATAATCCCAGTTATCACCATTCGTAAGAAGAATATCCATATATCCGTCATTGTTAAAATCGACCAGTTCAAAATAACTGACACCATATACCGGAGGAAATCTTAAAACAACTTTTTCTTCAAATTTGTTCTGACCTTTATTATAAAAAATTGAAATTTGTTCTCTGGCCTGAGCCATTAAAACCATAAGATCGGGTTTGTTATCGTTATTAAAATCATTAATTTCAACCATCCTGGACCCTGGTTCGTTTTTTAAAATAGACGCTTTACCCGGATCAAAATTATCATACAACAGCAATTTACCTCTATTATGTCCAAATCCACAGATCACCACATCTTCCTTATCATCTCCATTTAAATCGCCACTTGAAAAAGAGACAGGTCGGGGAAGATCCGGTAATCTGATGTTCTGATTACTGCTTCCACGTTGAATTGAATTTAATTCACCTAAATTTTGGTCGGATGGATCAAATTTACCAATGGTTAATAGTTTTATCGCGCCATCCGCTTTAAATTCAATATCAACTGCAGGACTAATCAGTCTTCGGGTGGATTTCAATTGCATTTTATCATCGAGGACGTGTATTAAATTATTGGCCTCTCCGAGATAAAGTGTCGCGTTAAACCTATTAAATTCCAATAATGATGTCTGCGGAAACCCCTTGTTATTAATAAAAACTTTATCAACATTGAAGTGAACGAGATTAGTTATGGGTGCCTCAGAATTTATTTTGATGGGTTCTTCAGGGGCTTCTTTCTTATAATATTCAATAATTTTATTCCAGTCAGCATCAGAAATTATAGGTGCTTCGGGGTATACTCCTAATGATTTTACAATTTCCAAATCTTCTTGGGGTGTACCGGCAAAGGGATCAACACCAGGAATTTTCACCCCCATTCTGAGACCCATATTGGGAAGGACGCTATTGATCCACGTGTCTCTATCCAAAAGCCTGGGTTCGGGATATTCATGACACATTTTACAATAGAGGTTAGCGAGTTGTTCTCCTGAAAGTAAAGTATCTAAGCGCGTTTCAGTATGTATTTCATCGTATGTTCTGTACCCCGTGTCATTTTTCATTAAAGTAGGACTCAAACAGACAAGCAGGAGTAGATAGAAGATAAGATGTATTGGTTTTAAAATTGGCATTCAGACAGGTCTATTTACATAACTAAATTAGTTATTCGTAATAAAAAATCTAATTAAAAAACGATTTATTTGTATCTGCGTATTCTTGAAATTCAAAAGGAGGTTTACAACAAGCGTTCCATGCAAAATGTTTAAGAGAAAGTAAGGCGTTCTTTAATCCGTCAGATATAACTAAAATCTCTCAAATATAGGTCTCGAGATTACAATGAAAGCTATTTCAATCTCTCAAATATAGGTCTCGAGATTACAATGAAAGCTATTTCAATCTCTCAAATATAGGTCTCGAGATTACAATGAAAGCTATTTTAATCTCTCAAATATAGGTCTCGAGATTACAATGAAAGCTATTTTAATCTCTCAAATATAGGTCTCGAGATTACAATGAAACCTATTTTAATCTCTCAAATATAGGTCTCGAGATTACAATGAAACCTATTTTAATCTCTCAAATATAGGTCTCGAGATTACAATGAAACCTATTTTAATCTCTCAAAATACTTCTCGAGATTACAATCTTTTGGATTTCAGAGGTGCCCTCGTAGATCTGCGTAATTTTCGCATCACGCATAAGTCTTTCCACATGGTATTCCTTCACAAATCCATTTCCACCATGAATTTGAACGGCTTCAACAGTAGTATCCATGGCGACTTTTGAGGCATAGAGTTTGGCCACAGCACTGGATCGGTCGTAGTTATTACCAAGGTCTTTATCCTTTGCGGCCTTCATTACCAATAATCTGGCTGCTTCAATTTCAGAGTACATATCAGCCAACTTGAAGGCAATGGCCTGATGATTGCAAATTTCAGTTCCAAAAGCTTTTCGTTCCTTTGAATATTTTATGGCGAATTCATAAGCACCCTGTGCAATACCCAGGGCCTGAGCTGCAATTCCAATTCGCCCGCCGGAGAGCGTCTTCATTGCAAATCTGAATCCAGATCCATTCGGCCCAATTCTGTTTTCTTTTGGTACAATTACATCATTAAATTGAAGTGTGTGGGTGTCACTACCACGAATCCCCAACTTGTCCTCTTTTGGCCCAATATGAAATCCTTCGGTTCCGCGTTCTACTAAAAAGGCATTAATGCCATGCGACCCTTTGTCGCGATCGGTCTGAGCAATAACAATATAAATGTCGGCCCGTCCACCACTGGTAATCCAGTTTTTAGTGCCATTTAATACATAATGGTCACCTTTATCAATAGCGGTTGTCTTTTGTGATGTAGCATCGCTTCCCGCTTCGGGTTCACTTAAACAGAATGCACCAACAAATTCACCAGTAGCCAGTTTGGTGAGGTATTTTTGTTTTTGATCCTCACTACCGTAGTTCTCAAGTCCGTAACAGACCAAGGAGTTATTAACAGAAACAATAACAGAGGCTGAAGCATCAATTTTAGACAGTTCTTCCATTATGAGTACATAGGAAATAGTGTCCATACCACTTCCACCGTATTTCGGATCTACCATGATACCCATAAACCCAAGTTCCCCCATTTGTTTAACCAACTCATCAGGAAAATGCTGTTTGTCGTCCCGTTCTATGACACCGGGGAGTAATACAGTTTGAGCAAAATCGCGAGCGGCATCACGAATCAACATATGTTCTTCTGAAAGATTAAAATCCATATCCCGGTAATATTATTAAAATGATAAAAAAGATAAGCAAATATACTATTTTGATGAGATATGTTCAATAATAAATCCTAATTTTACGAAATATGTTAAAGACTAAGTACAATGTCATCGGTGTCATGTCGGGTACATCCCTTGATGGAATCGATTTGGTTTTTGTTAATTTTCATTTCGATGAGCAATGGCAGTTTCAAATCGTTTCTGCTGAGACCGTAGCCTATTCGAATAAATGGCGTGATAAATTAAAAGATTTGGTGCATTGTGATAAAGAAGCGTTAGAACTTATAGACTTAGAATATACCCAGTACTTAGCCCATATTATCCGAACATTTATTGACAGGCATAAAATTACACAACTGGATGCCATTAGTTCTCATGGGCATACGGCACTTCATCAACCGGACAAGAAATTAACCTATCAAATTGGTAATTTACCCATTATCTCAACCATATTGGGAGAGCAGGTAGTTTGCGATTTCAGGGTTCAGGATGTTGATCTGGGTGGACAAGGAGCGCCTTTAGTACCGATTGGTGACAAGCTCTTATTTTCATCATATGCATATTGTTTAAATCTTGGCGGATTTGCTAACATATCGACCGACATAAAGCACGAGCGAATTGCCTATGATATTTGTCCTGTTAATATTGTACTTAACCATTACGCCAAATTGCTCGGTCATGATTTTGACAATCAAGGAAAAATAGCATCAACCGGTGTACTGCACACAGAAATGCTGAATGCATTAAATGGGTTGTCTTTTTATAAAGCACCTTATCCTAAATCTTTGGGTTTAGAATGGGTGAGGTCAACTGTGCTTCCATTAATTGATTCCTTTAAATTAAATGTTGCCGATATCTTGAATACATTCTGTGAGCATATAGCCCTTCAGATATCCAATGAAATTAATGCGACCACAGAGGCTTCCGTTCTGTTAACAGGTGGTGGTGCTTACAATTCCTACCTTATCAGCAGAATTAAAAATTATTCAGATTGTAACATTGTTGTACCCCAAAAGCAGCTGATCGAATTTAAAGAAGCTTTAATATTTGCACTCCTTGGAGTACTGAAATTAAGAAATGAAATCAATTGCCTTAAAAGTGTTACAGGGGCATCAAGGGATCATAGTTCCGGAAGAATTTTTCAACCATAAAAATAATGGGAAGTTAAACTTAAAAACTTAAGTTTTCTATATTTGTTACAATGTAAATTCAAAAATTCATTTTAGTATGACACAACTTTAGCTGCCTTTCAATATGACTTCACAGAACTTAAAAAATTAGGCTAAAAAAACGAACTAATGTTTTACTGGAAATGAAAGAATTATTAAAGAAATACGAAAATAAGTCCCCTGAAATTGTTTTTAACTGGAAAGATGCCGAGACTGAGGCAGAGGGGTGGGTTGTTATTAACTCCTTACGAGGTGGTGCGGCCGGTGGCGGTACGAGAATGCGTGAAGGTTTGGATATGAATGAGGTATTGTCTTTGGCAAAAACAATGGAAATAAAGTTCACGGTATCAGGACCACCTATTGGTGGCGCCAAATCAGGAATTAACTTTAATCCGAAGGATCCCAGAAAAAAAGCCGTACTGGAACGGTGGTATGCGGCAGTATCCCCTTTATTGAAGAGTTATTATGGAACTGGTGGCGATCTGAATGTGGATGAGACACATGAGGTTATTCCGATTACGGAGGAAAGCGGTGTATGGCATCCACAGGAAGGGGTTTTTAATGGACATTTTAAACCTACTGAAGCTGATAAAATTAACAGAATAGGACAACTGCGTCAAGGGGTTATTAAGGTTATTGAAAACCCGCTGTACTCGCCCGACGTTACAAAAAAATATACGGTTGCAGATATGATTACCGGTTATGGCGTAGCCGAAGCCGTTAGACACTATTATACCATATATGGGGGGACAGTAAATGGAAAACGAGCTGTAATTCAGGGATTTGGCAATGTAGGAGCTGCAGCAGCCTTTTATTTGTCGCAAATGGGAGCGAAAATTGTCGGTATCATTGATATTGTCGGAGGCCTTATAAATGAGAACGGATTTTCATTTGAAGAAATAAGTAACTTGTTTCTTGCAAAAAAAGGTAATACCTTAGAGAGCGATAAATTGATGCCGTTTGAGGAAATAAATGAAAAGATCTGGTCCCTTGAAACAGAAATTTTCGCCCCCTGTGCTGCTTCGAGATTAATAACGATTCATCAGATTGATGAAATGATAGACAGTGGTCTTGAAGTGATCTCTTGTGGTGCGAATGTGCCCTTTGCGGATAAAGAAATTTTCTTCGGACCGATAATGGAACACACAGACTATAAGGTCAGTCTGATTCCGGATTTTATCTCTAATTGTGGTATGGCCAGAGTGTTCGCATACTTCATGGAACGACGTGTGCAGATGACTGATGAAGCCATTTTTAATGATACATCAAATAGAATAAAACAAGCTTTAGAAAAGGTATATAAGAAAAATAAATCTAAACAAGGACTTAGCGCAACAGCTTTTGAAATAGCGTTAAGTCAACTAATCTAACTAACATATGGAAGCAGCAATCATTTTAGTATTCGCGATGGGGTATTTAGCCATAACATTAGAGCATAGTTTAAAAATTGATAAGCTGATTCCGGCTTTGATTATGATGGCCCTTTGTTGGGCACTCATTGCATTTGGCCTGGAAAGTTTTGTACAGTGGTTCGATTCTGGCAAACATGCCTTACTCGATACCTTCGGTACGTTTAGTCGTGATGAAAAGATGCATCTCATGGAAGAGACCTTACTGCATCATTTGGGTAAGACTTCAGAAATTTTAGTGTTTCTTTTGGGAGCCATGACCATTGTTGAAATAATCGATTATTTTAATGGGTTCTCTACTATAAAGAGCTTTGTGAAAACAAAGAACAAGGTTAAGATTTTGTGGATTTTTTCAATTCTTGCATTTATTCTCTCTGCCATAATCGATAATCTTACAGCTACTATTGTTCTTGTTTCCATTTTACAAAAAATTGTAAAAGATAGAAGTGTGAGACTATGGTATGCCGGGTTAATTATTATTGCTGCAAATGCCGGAGGTGCCTGGTCCCCTATTGGTGATGTTACGACCACCATGCTATGGATAGGTAAAAAGGTAACTACAGGGCATTTAATTGGGTACCTGTTTTTACCGTCTTTTTTATGTATGGCCATACCTTCGCTTATAGCGTCGTTTTTACCTGCCTTCAAAGGCGAGCTGAATGTTGAGGAGTCAGAGGAAGAGACGCGATCAAAATTTAGCAGTACCATGCTCTATTTGGGTCTCGGTGCAATTGTCTTTGTTCCAATATTTAAAATGGTTACCCATTTGCCACCTTATGTAGGTATGATGTTGTCATTAGGTGTTGTTGCCGTATTTGCTGAAATCTATAGCAACTCCAAATTTAGTATGACGCAATTTCACGCGGAAGAAAGTGATGCCCATGCCAACCATAGTCCGGTACATTATTCATTGTCGAAAATAGAACTGCCCAGTATATTGTTCTTCCTGGGCATCTTAATGGCAGTTGCGGCGCTGGAGTCGCTTGGAATATTGTTTGACTTTGCGGGAAAACTGGAAGAAACAATGCCTATGCTGGGAACAGAATTACATCATAGTGGGGTATCTGATATTGTTGTATTGCTGCTTGGTGTTGGGTCTGCCGTTATTGATAATGTACCTTTGGTAGCTGCCAGTTTAGGAATGTTTCATGAGCCTATAGATAATGAGTTGTGGCATTTCATTGCCTATTCGGCAGGAACGGGAGGAAGCATGCTCATTATTGGATCTGCGGCAGGTGTTGTGGCCATGGGAATGGAAAAAATCAATTTTTTCTGGTATTTGAGAAAGATAGCCTGGCTGGCATTTATCGGATTCATAGTTGGGGCCGCAGCCTTTATGTATACCAGGACATTATTTTAATCAGAGTATCAATATTTTCAACAAAAAAGATTAGTTCTATAACTGATCTTTTTTTTTATAAGAAAGTATGTCGAAATAGAGTTGAAAACGTATTTTATTATACTTTAGCAAAAAAAGAAACGTTATACTGTTGCAATAAACTATTAATTTATGCTAATCACACTTATTCAGAATGCCCAAGAGGGTGAAGTTTTAATAGATGGAGAATCTGTTGAAAAATCATTATCCATAATTGAATTGATAAGTAGCGGAGGCGTTGCCGGTCAGGTTATTATCGCTATTCTATTTTTGTTACTTGTTGTGGCGACATATATTTATTTTGAGCGCTTGTTTGCAATCAAGGCAGCGTCGAAGGTCGATGCCAACTTCATGAATCAGATAAAAGATTTTGTTAGCAACGGTAAAATAGATTCGGCCCAGGTGCTCTGTGCTCAGGTTAATTCTCCTGTATCACGGCTCATTGGAAAGGGAATTACACGTATTGGTAAACCCCTTGCAGACATCAACACGGCTATTGAAAATGCCGGGCGTTTAGAGATTTATGGTCTGGAAAAAAATGTCAGTATTTTGGCAACTATTTCTGGAGCGGCGCCCATGATTGGATTTCTTGGAACGGTAATTGGTATGATATTAGCCATATTTGAATTGGCGAATTCAGGAGGTACTATAGAAATGGATGTATTGGCAGGCGGACTATATACCGCTATGACGACTACCGTTGCAGGGTTAATAGTTGGTATTATTGGTTATATAGCCTATAATCACCTGGTCGTGAAAACCGACAAGGTCGTCTATCAAATGGAAGCCAATTCACTCGAATTTTTAGATCATCTAAACGAACCGACATAAAATGAATTTTAGAGGAAGAAATAAGGTGACACCGGAATTCAATATGTCGTCTATGACGGATATTGTTTTTCTGTTGCTTATCTTTTTTATGATAGCATCAACTTTAGTGACTACCAATGCCATCGATATTCTTTTACCGAAGGCGAGCGGTAAAACCGAAAACAAGCGTTCTGTTGCGGTGAGTATAAAAAAGGATCTTACCTATTATATCGATCAGAAAAGAGTTGGAGAAAGCGTGTTGGAAAACGAATTGTTGGCTCAGCTCTCAGGTCAGGAAAAACCGACGATTGTGTTAAGGGCAGAAAAATCAGTTCCGGTGGAAAATGTTGTTAAGGTAATGGATATAGCGAACAGGAATAAATTTAAAGTCATATTGGCGGTAAAACCCAAATAATGAAATACTTCGAAACCAAACATGAAAGGAATTCCGCTAAATTAACAGCATTAATAACTGTTATTCTCGTATTGCTCTTATTTGTGGTAGGAACAACCTACATGGATCCACCGGAGGAATATGGCGTTGCAGTGAATTTTGGCAATTCTGATTTTGGACGAGGAAATATACAACCGAAACAACCCGTAAAGTCCGAGCCGAAAAACATTCCGGAACCGCCACAGCCCGAAGTAACAAAATCGGAACCTGCGCCATCCTCTGAAGCTAAAGAAGAAGTGTTAACACAGGAGAATGAGGAAGCTATAGCCATTAAAAAACAAAAGGAGGCTGAGGCCAGGGCCAGAGCAATTGCAGAAGCCAAGGCGCGGGAAGAGGCGGAGCGTATAGCGAAAGAAAAAAGGGAACAGGAAGAAAAGAGAAAAAAACTGGATGCCCTTATTGGTGGAGTGAGCCAATCTGAAGGGACGACAACCGGTAGTGAGGGGAATGATGACACCAGTGGTGATAAAGGACAATTGGATGGAGATCCCTATGCCCCAAGTTACTTTGGAGGTCAAGGCACCGGCAGTGGGGGTGTGGGCTATGGTTTAAATGGACGTGGTCGAGCCTCTTATCAAACCATGAAGCAAGACTGTAATGAATCCGGGATGGTCATCGTTAAAATCGTTGTTAATCAAAATGGAAATGTTATTGAAGCTGTCCCAGGTGTAAGGGGGACTACAAATACAGCGCAATGCCTTTTGGAACCGGCAAAAAAAATAGCGCTATCTCATAAATGGCCGGCAGATTCCAAAGCACCTTCACGACAAATAGGATTTGTAAGTGTTAACTTCAAAATAAGTCAGTAGTATAAAATGACCTACCAAAGTACTGTAGATTGGATGTTTTCGCAACTTCCAATGTATCAGAGTCAGGGACCATCCGCTCTTAAAAAAGACTTATCCAATACTTTAAAATTATCGGAACACTTAAAATTCCCGGAGCGTAAATTCAGATCGGTTCACGTGGCAGGAACTAACGGGAAGGGATCCACAAGTCATATGATCGCTTCAATGTTACAAGAAGCGGGATACAAGGTGGGATTATACACTTCGCCTCATTTAAAGGATTTTAGAGAGCGTATTAAAATTAATGGTAAATCCGTAAGCAAGCAATTTGTAATAGGTTTCATCAAACGGAATCAAACATTTTTTCAAAAGAACAAGTTGTCTTTTTTTGAGATGACCGTTGGAATGGCCTTTGATTATTTTGCAAAGCAACAAGTTGATATAGCTATTATTGAGGTTGGGTTGGGAGGTCGATTGGATTCGACCAATATCATTTTACCGGAGGTTTCGGTAATTACAAACATCGGGTTGGATCATACGCAATTTTTAGGAGATACCCTGAAAGCTATTGCTTATGAAAAGGGGGGTATTATTAAGTCTGGTACGCCGGTGGTTATTGGAGAAACTCATAATGAAACTAAGGCTGTTTTTGAAGAGTTGGCATCGAAAGCCAATTCAAAAATTGTATTTGCAGATCGATTTAAGGACAGGGAATTGGAGAGTGATTTAAAAGGATCTTACCAATCAAAAAATATTAAAACAGCAGTTCAGGCCATAGGGGAACTTAAACTAAAAGGCTTTAAAGTCACGGATGAAAATGTAACAAAAGGACTTAAGACAGTTGTTGTCAATACCGGATTAATGGGACGATGGCAGGTGTTAAGTGAGCATCCAAAGGTGATATGTGACACCGCCCATAACAGGGAGGGGCTGACCTGCATTATGGAGCAATTACCTTCTGAATTAAATGGAGCATTACATATTGTTTTTGGAGTGGTGAACGATAAAAATGTTGACAGAATTGCAGATCTATTACCAAAGTATGCGTTTTATTACTTCTGTACGCCCAATATACCTCGTGGACTGGAAGCTCAGACCTTGCAAATAAGTTTGATGGCATATGGCCTTCAAGGAGAAGTATTTAATTCAGTAAAAGAGGCCTATCAAAAAGCGTTGGATAATGCAAAACCAAATGATTGTATATTTATTGGAGGAAGCACATTTGTAGTCGCGGAAATAATTTAATTTTTTTAATAAAAAGTTTTTTACAAAACAAAAACTACTTTATATTTGCACACCTGTTACAAAGGGCGCGTAGCTCAGTTGGTTCAGAGCACTTGGTTTACACCCAAGGGGTCAGGGGTTCGAATCCCTTCGCGCCCACGAGAGCTTCCAATTTTGGAAGCTTTTTTGTTTTCTGAATTTTAAATTTTTTTTATAGTTTTAGACATTCTATCTCTGTTGAGAAGAGATTGTCATAAGAATATAAATATTCTGGAGTGTTAGCTCAGTTGGTTCAGAGCATCACCTTGACAGGGTGGGGGTCATTGGTTCGAATCCAATACACTTCACAGAGTCAATTATAAACCTTGTCCGATTTATTGGACGAGGTTTTTTTATTGTATTCTTAAGCTTAAAAGGGTAAAGGGCGTTTTATGGTAGAACTTTTAATTATGAATAATTAGATATTCTATTTAAGATTATTTGGGGTTCTTTGACTTATACCGCATTCAAATTATCTTTAAGTTTTTTCGATAGCTGTTTGTATTCTTGTGCGATTTCAATAATTGTACTGAAAATGACAAGGTTTTTCGAGATACCGCATTTCGTATTTCTTACCGATTGTGAATCTACCTGAACATCGTTATGCCTTAACCTGTTAATGACTATTGCAGTATATTCTTTGGGGAGATGATTTGTAAGTAAATCTTTTAAAACTTCTTTTTCTTTCGGTTCCTGAACATCATAAATAGTGTATAATTTATTTAAATTTGTCATAGTATGTTAAATTTTATTTAGATTTGAGAATACTCACATTACATGAGTGAATTTACATACAAACATATACAAATAATTAAATAATATCAAGAAAATGTAATCATAATTACATTTTATTCATTTATGGTTTTTGAAGATAAACTTAAACAACTCATAAAAAGCAAATACGATAGACTTGGAGACTTGGCTGAAAAGTTTGATATGAACTATTCCCAGCTTTCTCAATATGTCAATGGAAAAAAAGTGTCTATCGATTTTTTGAATAAAATAATTCAGGAATTCCCTGAAGTGGACTTAAACTGGCTGTTAAGGGATGATCATGTCATTAAGGATGGCGTAAATGAAAGGCCTTTGCAATACAAAACGGTTCTTAATAATGAACAAATAATTGATAAAATAGAAAAGTTGCTTCAAGAGTTAAAAAATCAATTGCCAAAGACCCATTAAACATCTTACTGGAGTTAATAACCCATTTGCATTTCTAATTTTATATTCTCCTTTGCTATTGGAGCAGTGTTATGGTTACCGTTAATCTGTTTAAAATTGTATTTTAAACGTCGTTTTTTTTATTCATTCGAATAATTATTATTTTTCTCATGTAAAAAATACAAGAAGAATTTCACATTTTAATGTGACCTAGCATGCAGTTAACCGAAATAAAGAATAGATACGAAAGTATTTTTCAATCGTATGGAAATCCGATATTGGATAAGCATATCAAGAAAATAATTGAGTTGGATTATTTTTTGCCGTATTCTTCCACTTTTTTCTGTATTACAAATACCCAGGATTTGGTTTTCGAATATGTGAGTAAAAACACCAAAGCTTGTTTAGGTATTGAATCTTCAGAATTGCAGTCAAGGGGAATGCGTTATTTCTGGAGTATGATTCATCCGGATGATATCGAAAAGTGGTTGAAGGCGCTTAATGATCTTATGGAATTTACGCTTAGTGAAATTCCTGTTTCTGATAGAAAGCGAATGAGTTATACCTGGAATTATCGGATGAAAAACAGTGAGGATAATTATGTTAATATCATTCAGAATACAACACCTTTAGAATTCGATGCTCAAATGAAACCTATAATCGGATTGGCACATTACACCGTATTGCATTCGAAGATAACTTTACCCATTTCGGCCTCAGCTAAAATTTTAAATTCAAAAAACGAATACGAAACAAAATATTACAATAATTATTCGCAGAAGCTGCTGTTAGATGGTATTAGCAGGAGGGAGCGAGATATTGTGAGATTGTTGGTACTCAACTTCAGTACTAAGGATATTGCTAACAAATTGAATATAAGTCCGAATACTGTTGATACGCATCGACGTAATATTCTGAAGAAGCTAAACATATCATCTACAGGCGAACTTGTCGGATTTTTAAAAACAAATTTGCATTTGATCTGATCCCATAAACAGAAAAAATACTCAAATTGAGTATTGTGAGATCAATCTAAAAGGTTGAAATTTACCTTGCTATTAATTAGTTCTAGGGAGAATTATTTTAAGTGTCTATATCTGTTTTGATTTAGGCACTTTTAATTTTATGTGGGGAAATGTTGTTTAAAAGAAGAATTATTTCCTTGACCAGAATATATTGATATGGTTCGGTTAGCATTCACATGAGTTTTTAAGGCCAATTCTTTTTTGTAATTATGTTATTATTATTGTGACAACGCACTGGAATAACCTATTAATTGTTACATATACGAAAAGACATATTAAATTAATGTTATAAGAAACTCTAGATTAAAAATGGAGGCTGGTAACAAGACTTGAATAGCAACAATAGACCCTATTCAGGAAGATCAAGATTCGCTTGCCCTTTAAGAAATTAAAACGATTCCAATTCCAGTACCCGTTCTAATGCCATTCCTCGTGAGCCCTTTATGAGTATTGTTACATCGCCTTTATTTGACCAATTATAATTTGCTTTAAAATCATCGAAAGACTTGAACTGCTTGATGGATTTTGAATCGGTTTTACAATTATAAAAGTTTTTACCAACCAAAATAGTATCATGAAAGTTGAGCGATGCCGTAAAATCAGCAATCATTTGATGTTCCTCACTGGCATAATCTCCCAGCTCAAACATGTCGCCAAGAATTGCAATTTTCTTTCCTTTTTGTTTCTTAAAACTTACCAAGGCTGCACGCATACTTGTTGGATTGGCATTATAAGCATCTAAAATAATTTTGGTTTTACCCTTAGTGACAATTTGCGAGCGGTTGTTGTTTGGGACATAATTTTCTATTCCCATTCTAATATCATGGGCATCAATTTTAAAATAATGACCTATCGCAATTGCTGCGGCGATGTTATCAAAGTTGTAGGCGCCAATAAGTTGGCTCTTTATAATAAGTGCATCATATTTAAGATGAACAAAGGGATTAGCTTCAATTAAGGTGACATTTACATTATGATCTGATGTTCCAAAACTGAAGGTGTCAGCGTGTTTGGTTTTTTCAACTTGGATAGGGTCATTCCCATTAACAAAAATGGTTTTCTTATGTGCTATTAAATAATCATATAACTCACTTTTACCTTTAATTACCCCTTCAATACCTCCGAAGCCTTCCAAATGCGCTTTTCCGAAGTTAGTGATATATCCATAATCGGGATGGGCAATTTGACACAGAAATTGAATTTCTTTTTGGTGATTTGCACCCATTTCAACAACACCTATTTGAGTGTCTTGTGTCATGGAAAGTAAGGTGAGCGGTACACCAATATGATTGTTTAGGTTACCAGTTGTAGCCGTTGTGCTATACTTTTTAGATAAAATGGCACTGATCAATTCCTTTGTTGTGGTTTTGCCATTGCTTCCTGTTAATGCAATAATCGGGATATTTAAATAGTGTCTGTGGTACGTGGCCAGATCTTGCAATGTTTTAAGCACATCCTGAACTAATATGGTCTGTTCGTTTAGGACAAAGTCAGGCTCATCGATAATAGCGTATTTCGCACCTAGTTCCAGGGCTTTTTTAGCAAATGCATTACCGTTAAAATTAGCCCCTTTCAACGCAAAGAACATGTCGTTCTTTACGATCTTTCGGGTATCTGTATTAGCGCTGTGGCAGGTTAGGAATAACTGATGCAGTTGTTTTGAATTCAAGACTCTGGAAAAATTTAAATATTCCGAAATAATTTCGGTGTAAAAGTACTTATGAAAATAAATGTAATAAAAAAGTCCTAACCGAAGCTAGGACTTTTGGAATATTTAAAATTCAATTAATTTTTAGTTTTGTTCTTTCTTTTTGTTTTAGAACCTACTCTGGACATAGCGCATCTGAAGCCAATGTAATCTGTGGCCATATCCTCAGGATAGTAACGCCTTTGTGCTGGGTCTAACCAGTATTCTCTGTCCTTCCATGACCCTCCTTTGTACACCCTGACATTGTCATTAATTAAAGAGGTCCTTGTGTTACTCCTGTCGTATTCCCTAATTAAATTTCCTAGGGAATCTCTTTCAATACGATGTTTTGGAGAATTATACATTTTTCTGGTCGCTGATTCTTCACCACCTTCATCCTCATCGTTAAAACTTTCAAAATATCTCGATGAGCGTCTGTCACCATCTCTAAAGTTTATTTCGTTACTCTTATCGAAGTTGGTTCTTAAATAGGTTTCTTCTTCATCAACTGGAACCTGCAGAATTTCACCGGGTAGGTTTCTAGCCACTAACTTTCCGGTCGATAGCGTATCATAAACAACATCTTCAGGAGTGACGACTTGAACCAAGCCTTCTTCGTCTATAGAGTTCTTGGTGTACACATTACCTCTGAAATAGTTAAAATCGTTAAACTCATCATCCACAATAGGTCTATACACATCGGCAACCCATTCTGCAACGTTTCCTGCCATATCATATAAACCATAGTCATTTGGATCATAAGATTTGACTTCATTGGTAATATCTGCACCATCATCAGACCATCCGGCAATACCGCCGTAATCTCCTTTTCCCTGTTTGAAGTTAGCTAATTGATCTCCACGGATTCTGCGTTTTCCGGCACGTGTGTACTGGCCATCCCATGGATATTTTTTTCGTCCTCTGTAAACGTTATAGCTTCTTATTTCACTTAGGCCAAGAGCTGCATATTCCCATTCGGCTTCAGTGGGGAGTCTGTATTTTAAAGGAATTATTCCTGATTCTCTTTTTGCATAGATATTAATTGGATTTCCATCGGCATCCAATTGCGCGTTTCTACTTCTTCCACCTTCCGGATTAATGACCTCCTCATTACCTCCATAGGTCAGTGTGGGAGCATTAATATAGGTATCTATATTGAAGGTTGCATCGGCAGAAACATCGGTAAGATGAGATCCTCTTTTCGTGTATCCGGCCTTTTGTAAAGCCATTTCACCTACACGGTCCGATCTCCAATTAGCAAATTCCACAGCTTGAATCCAGCTCACCCCGACCACAGGATATTCTGCATAACCCGGGTGGCGTAAATAGTTTTCGGTCATAATCTCATTAAAGCCCAAACGGTTTCTCCAAACCAGAGTATCAGGAAGTGCACCATGATATATGGCTCTGAAATTTTCATCTGTAGGAGGATATACGCGTTTTATCCAATCAAGGTATTCGAGGTACATCACATTGGTTACTTCGGTTTCATCCATGTAAAACGACTGTACGTGTTGCTGGTTGGGCGTGTTGTTCCAATCGTGCATGACATCATCTTGAACGCGACCCATGGTAAAGGTTCCTCCTTCAATAAAGACTAATCCGGGTGCAGTTTCTTGTTCTTCAAATCGCGTATTGTACTGGAAACCACCTTCGCGATCATTGATTTGCCATCCCGTTGCTCTCGATGTATTCTTGGAACTAGTAGACTTTTTACAGCTGAAGGCTGCCAAAGATAACGCTAGTATAAGCAGGGTTTTGAACGTTATTACTTTTCTCATATCCATATCTTTAAGTAAGCTAATAATATTTTTGGTGCTGCAATATAAGAATTAAACCGAAGATTGCAAGCGTTTTTTGGTATTTTGACCAAAAAAAAGTGTATTTCACCTTATTTTTTATGCATTTCATCGATGATTTTACTGTTTTCTGGCAGCGTTTTGTGTTGTATTAACGTGGGTTTTACAAATTTATTATTGTATTTTTGAAGCGGTAAGAAAAAATCATGCTTTTTAATAATAACGCATATTAAACAACGTTATTCTTGCAATGAAAGAGAAAATTTTTGTCCTCATATTTACGATTTGTGCGTTTAGCTTTGCCCAACAAAAGCAATTTACAATCCAATGGAAGGGAACACAAAAATTAGCTACAGGCGCTGCTTCTATCGAAATTCCTGCTTTTAACAAGGAGAACTTCAGTTACGATGTGGAGTCAGGTCCCTTATTTGTAGCCCAGTGGAGGGTGTCTGCTCCTGTCAACGAGTCCTCTGTTGTCGTTAACAATGTGTCTTACCAATCCATACTAAAGAGTGAGTTAAAAGATATCGAGCCCGATAAGATTGGAACGGAATTAAGGTATAGTCTGCGTAATTCGGTTGCCCGGAATAAGCGCTTTGCCTTTTTCCAATTGTCACCTATAATTAAGGATGCCAATGGAAATTTTAAAAAAGTGACGTCCTTTACTATTGATTTTAAATCTGGAATACCCTCAAACAGAGTTATCTCGAATAAATCCTCACGTACGATATCGAATTCTGTTTTGAACTCCGGAGAATGGTTCCGGTTTTATGTGGATACCACGGGAGTTTTTAAACTGACGAAAAGTTTTTTGCAGCGATTGGGTGTGAATGTTAATTCGATTGATCCTAGAACTGTAAAACTTTATGGTAATGGAGGAAGAATGATTCCCTATGCAAATGCCTCCAATTATCCCTTTGATGTCCCGGAAAATGCTATAAGGTTCGTTGGGGAAGAGGATGGCGTCTTTAATAATGAAGATTATATTTTGTTTTATGCCGAAGGCCCCAGGTTATTCGATTCTCAAAGTAATACCAATATTAATTGTTACACTGATAAGACCTATTATTATATTAATGTCAGTTCCGGTAACGGAAAACGAATTCAACCCCTAATGCAACCTTCCGGGCCTGTTTCTATGACCATTGATTCCTATGAAGACTATCAATTCCATGAAAAGGATGTCTACAATATAGCGTCTCTCGGCAGACGATGGTTCGGGGAACGCTTTGATATTGAAAATCAAAAATCCTTTGAATTCGAATTTCCGGGTTTAATTACTACCATTCCTATTCGTTTAAATGTACATGTTGCCGCGGCATCTTCAACATTAAGTGCCATGCAGATTCGTGTTAATGGAGCTTCGTTAACGACTCTAAATATGGCTGGTGCTTCAAGCACCAATCTAGCCAATGGTGCACAATACAGTGGGAACGTGAATGTGAGTAATTCTAATATTGTTGTTGACCTGGAGTTTGACAATCAGGGTAATCCAAGTGCCCTGGGGTATTTGGACTATATTTCCATAGAAGCTACACGATCTCTTAATTTCGACGGTAATCAGTTTCAGTTTAAGAACAGCAACGTTTCAACGGCATCCGGTGTCGGGGAATATAGTATTTCAAATGCCTCTCAGATTACTGAAGTCTGGGAAGTCACTGATATCTATAATATTACGAGCTTACAAAATGAGGAGTCGGTTTCTACTTTAAGTTTCACATCCACCCTGGGGACATTAAAAACCTTTGTAGCCTTAACACCACAGGATTATTTTGAACCCGAATTCGACAGTAATACATCCATACCGAATCAAAATATCAAGGGAACTATTTTCACTAATGAGCAGGGGGAATTTGAGGATATCGATTACATAATCATAGCTCGAAATGACATGTTAAGTCAGGCAGAGCGCCTGGCCAATATTAACAGAAGTAAATACGGACTCAATGTGAAAGTGCTGGGATTAACTCAAATTTACAATGAGTTCAGTTCCGGAAATCAGGATATTGGGGCAATTAGAAATCTGGTTAAGTATGTCTATGACAACGCAAGTATCCCTGAAAAGAGGTTAAAATACCTCTGTTTATTCGGTGATGGCTCTTACGACTATAAAGACCGAATTTCCAATAACACGAATGTGGTACCATCCTGGTACTCATTAAATAGTTTTAATCTAACGAGTTCTTATGTGTCTGATGATTTCTATGGTATGATGGATGATAATGAAGGCATGATGTCCAATAGCGACCGGTTGGATATTGCCGTAGGCCGTATCCTTGCCGATACACCACAGCGAGCCGAGGAAATGGTAGATAAAATAGAACTCTATTATGCCAAGGAGGCCTTTGGTAGTTGGCGAAATAATTTTATTGCCGTTTCAGACGATGTCGATGAAGACTGGGAAGGAATTTTACAGCAGACCACAAATGATTTGGGTGATATGGTCGCTGCTGAAAAACCCTATATTAATGTGGTAAAAATACATAGCGATGCTTATGAGCAAGAAGTCTCTTCAGGTGGTGAGCGTTATCCTCTGGTTACGAACGCATTAGTAAGCGGTATTGATAAAGGGGCACTGATAGTGAATTACTTTGGACATGGTGGAGAAGATGGCCTGGCAGGAGAACGGATTTTTTTAAAACCAAATATTGAGAGCTTGCAAAATTTGTGCAAACTTAATTGTTTCGTTACTGTAACCTGTGAATTCACCAAGTTTGATAATCCCTTAAGAGAAACAGCGGGCGAGTTCACTTACTGGAATAAAGAAGCCGGTGCTATTGGGCTCATTACCACAACCCGACAAGTATTTGTTATTTTTGGAACCGATTTCAACAATGTTTTAGAGCAGTATTTGTTTTCATTCAGTGATAACGATAGTTATAGCGACTATGAATATCCATCTGCTGCCGAAGCTTTGCGTTTAACTAAAAATGATCCTGCAATAGCCAGTCAGAGTCAGAGGCGCTTAGTATTTTATATTGGAGATCCCGCAATGCAACTTGCTTTTCCAAAACCTAACATCAGACTAACAGCCATTAATGATGTACCGGTAACACAGGCTAACGATACACTTAAAGCTTTAAGTTATGTAAAACTGGCCGGTGAGGTCACCGATGTCAATGGTAACTTACTCACGAATTATAACGGAACTTTGTCTACAACCATTTATGACAAATATGTTGATAGGCAAACCTTGGCAAACGATGGGACAAGGGACTCTGATGGACAATTGATAAAGCTTGACTTTACCACCCTTGGATCTGTTATTTTCAGGGGTCAGGCATCGATACAAAATGGTCAGTTCGAGTTCGATTTTGTCGTACCCAGAGATGTCGGTATTCCAGTGGGCTATGGCAAACTCAGTTTTTATGCTAAAAATGAAGCATTGACCGAAGACCAGACGGGGGCGAGTATAAATCAGGTGCTCATTGGAAGTTTAAATGAAAATGCAGCCGAAGATAATACCGGACCGTTAATTACCTTATATATGAACGATGAAAATTTTGTTTCAGGAGGAATAACTAACGAATCCCCAACATTACTCGCAAAACTGGAGGATATTAACGGCATTAATACGGCAAGCGGTATCGGACATGATATCGTTGCCATTATAGACGGTGATGAAACCAATCCTTATGTTTTGAACGATTATTATCAAACTGAGGTTGATGATTACCAGAAAGGTGTGGTGAGTTTTCCATTCAGAGATTTGGAGCCAGGTCTCCATACACTAACACTTAAAGCATGGGATGTCTATAATAACTCGTCCATTGCAGAGATTCAGTTTATAGTTTTCGATAAAGACCAGGAATTAGTCATAAACAATGTATTAAATTACCCCAATCCGTTTGTGAATTATACAGAATTTTGGTTCAATCACAATAGTTCGACCCCTTTAGACGTTTCAATACAGATATTTACCGTGTCGGGAAAATTGGTTAAGACCATAAATGGTCAAACGAATGCGGGATCAAAAATAACCAGTTCCTTATCCAGAGATTTGATCTGGGATGGTCGCGATGATTTCGGTGATAAAATAGGAAAGGGTGTTTATATTTATAAGCTTACGGTCAAATCATCTCTGTTAAACAAAAAAGTGGAAAAAATAGAAAAACTTGTCATTTTATAACTCTTATGAGGTTTGTAACCGATAATTTTTGCAGGTTAGGGGTAAAGGTGACATCAAAATAAAATATGAATTATATTTGCTAACTAAACTTATTACATGAAGAATAGATTATTAATGCTAATGGCATTGGCCATGATGTTCAAATTACAGGCTCAAACAATTATAGCTCCTTATGATAATGACTCCAGGGTTATCACGACGGGGATTCCTTTTGTACTCATAGCACCAGATGCTCGAGCCGCGGCAATGGGCGATATGGGAGTAGCAACCTCAGTGGATGCGTTTTCGCAGCAATGGAACCCTTCAAAATATGTGTTTTCGGAAACCAAGTCAGGAATAGCTGTGAGTTACACGCCATACCTGAGTAAGTTGGTTAATGATATATTTTTGGGAAATATCACCTATTTTAATCGTCTTGATGAACGGAGTGCTTTTGCCGCGAGTTTAAAGTATTTCTCGCTTGGCGATATTGAATTTGTACCTGATGAATTTGCAACGCCTTTAATTCAGCGACCAAATGAATTAACCATAGATGCCTCTTACGCCTTGAGGCTGAGTGATCAGTTTGCAATGTCGGTGGCCATGCGCTATTTAAGATCGGATTTAAGACTGCAGGGCGTTGATGGAGATATTACTGCAGCCAGTACTTTTGGTGTGGACATATCGGGATATTATCAAAGTGAGGAAGAAGCGTATAACGATTTTAATGGGCGTTGGCGATTGGGATTCGCCTTACAGAATATAGGGCCGAAATTCAAGTACGATGAAGGTGGGCAAGATAATTTTCAACCCACTAATCTGAGGTTAGGCGGTGGATTTGATTTCATTTTTGATGATTACAATAAAATAGCAGTCACAGCCGAGGTGGCGAAGTTATTAGTACCAACCCCACCTATTTTAGGTGTTGAGTTCGAGGATGTGAATGGCAATGGGACCTATGAACCCAGTGAGGATAATTTAATTGCTGAGAATGTCATTTACAAAGGTCAGTCACAAGATGTGAGTTTTTTATCGGGTATATTCCAGTCCTTTGGAGATGCTCCCGGAGGGTTTAGTGAAGAGCTTAAAGAATTTACCTGGGCCTTGGGTGCGGAATATTTGTATCAGGATTCCTTTGCGATGCGAGCAGGATTTTTTAATGAAGCCGAAGAAAAGGGTGCCAGAAAGTTTTTTGCATTAGGGGCAGGGTTTAAGTATAATGTTGTGAATATCGATTTATCTTATTTGTTTTCAGCGTCGAAAGTTCAAAGTCCTCTGGAAAACACCCTACGCTTTTCATTGACCTTCAATATTGGAGCCGATGCCTATACAGAGTATTAATATCAAGGCGTTTAGGTTAGTATACAAAAACTATTGTCCCATGAACAATAGTTTTTTTTTACCTTAGTGTTATAATTTCAGTGCATTATGAAGGAAATTAATATACCGTGTGTTGTCCATGTATATGATGATAGAGACCAGCTTACCGCTGATGTGAAGGATTTAATGGAAAGCGCTGTGAGTGCACGAGACAGTGCTTATGCCCCTTACTCAGATTTTAAAGTAGGTGCTGCCCTTTTGTTAGATAATGGTGAGGTGATAACCGGGAGTAATCAGGAAAATGCTTCTTATCCATCAGGATTGTGTGCCGAACGCACTGTTGTTTACTATGCCGGGGCGAAATATCCGGATGCCAGGTTTTTAAAGATGTGCATAACAGCCGCTTCAAGCAATAGCACCACCTTCGATCCTATCCCACCCTGTGGGGCCTGCCGACAAGCCATAGTAGAGTATGAGATCAAACAAGAAAGCCCTATTGAAATTTATTTTATGGGAGCATCGGGGAAAGTCATGAAATCACATTCCTTAGCTAATTTATTACCATTGGTTTTCGACAAATCGGTGTTATAGGACACTATCCATTTAAAACATGTGCTCAGATTCTTCAGTTCAATTTTAATTCTGAACATGCCTGAGAATTACGATCGATCATATGGACTTAAAGATAGCTGTTTCTTTTCCATTAAAGGTTTAAAATTTTTAACATCAAAAAATAGGAAATTACCAATACAGACTTGAAATGATTGATTTTTTTAATATTTTTCTAGTTTAGGCATCTTGCATTTTTCCAATAGAACACAAAATATTACTTTTGTACTTCGCATTAATAAAACTACTATAAGTCAATGCAAAAAATAACAAAAGAGGTTTACCTTAAATGGTACGAAGACATGTTGTTCTGGAGAAAGTTTGAAGACAAACTGGCTGCGGTTTATATTCAACAAAAAGTAAGAGGCTTTCTTCATTTATACAATGGTCAGGAGGCCGTGTTGGCAGGTGCTTTACATGCCATGGATTTGACTAAAGATAAAATGATTACGGCCTACCGGAACCATGTACAGCCCATTGGAATGGGTGTTGATCCCAGACGAGTCATGGCAGAATTATATGGCAAAGGAACAGGAACATCTCAGGGACTAGGGGGGTCCATGCATATCTTTTCAAAAGAACACCGCTTTTATGGTGGCCACGGTATCGTTGGAGGACAGATTCCTTTGGGTGCAGGAATAGCATTTGGAGATAAGTATCATGGTAGTGATGCGGTTACCCTATGCTGCTTTGGCGATGGGGCTGCAAGGCAAGGTTCCTTGCACGAAACCTTTAACTTGGCCATGCTGTGGAATTTACCTGTGGTGTTTGTATGTGAGAATAACGGTTATGCCATGGGAACTTCCGTCGAACGTACGGCAAACCATGAGGATATTTGGAAACTAGGTCTGGGCTATGAAATGCCTTGTGGTCCGGTGGACGGTATGAATCCGGTTAAGGCTGCAGAGGCCTTCGATGAGGCGATACAACGGGCGAGAAAAGGTGGAGGTCCGACATTCCTGGAATTAAAAACATACCGTTACAGAGGACACTCCATGAGTGACGCACAACATTACAGAACAAAAGCAGAAGTCGAAGAGTATAAAAAAATAGATCCAATCACTCAGGTTAAAAATGTTATCTTAGAGAAGAAATATGCTACCGAAGCTGATTTGAAAAAAATTGATAAACGAGTAAAGGACAAAGTTTCGGAATGTGAGAAATTTGCTGAAGAATCACCTTGGCCAGAGAAAAATGTGATGTACGATGTGGTTTACGAGCAAGAAGATTATCCATTTATTCAACATAAATTATAGACAATGGCAGTAGTAGTAAATATGCCGCGATTAAGCGATACCATGGAGGAAGGTACCGTTGCGACCTGGTTAAAAAAAGTTGGGGATAAAGTTGAAGAAGGCGATATTTTAGCAGAAATTGAAACGGATAAGGCTACCATGGAGTTTGAATCCTTTAATGAGGGCGTCCTGCTTCATATCGGGGTTCAAGAAGGGGAAACCACAAAAGTAGATGAATTACTGGCGATTATAGGAGAAGAAGGAGAGGATATATCAGGATTATTGAATGGTGAAAAGGATACAGCTTCTCAAGAGGACCAGCCGGGCGCTCAGGATGATAAAGACAAGTCTGAACAAGATACTACTGCGTCGACCGCATCTGATACAAAAACGGAATCAAAGGCCCAAGAGGCGCTGCCGGAAGGAGTAGTAGTTGTTACCATGCCACGCTTGAGTGATACCATGGAGGAAGGTACCGTAGCCACCTGGATAAAGAAAGTGGGTGATACGGTTGAGGAAGGTGATATTCTGGCTGAAATTGAAACCGATAAGGCGACCATGGAGTTTGAATCTTTTCAATCGGGTACCCTTTTAGAAATCGGTTTACAGGAAGGTGAATCAGCAAAGGTAGATGACTTATTAGCTATTATTGGTCCGGCTGGAACCGATGTTTCCGGTGTAGCGGCTAACTTTAAGGCACCTGTATCTGCTCAGAAGGATGATGCTCCTAAAGTTGAGGTTCAAGAAGAGACGCCGAAAGCGCCTCAGGTTACTCCTGCTGAACAAAGAGAGAACGCTACTAAACCCGTCGCTTCTGCTTCAAATGGACGATTATTTGCCTCACCCTTGGCAAAGCGATTGGCCGAGGAAAAGGGTATCAATTTAAGTCATGTTCAAGGATCGGGAGAGCATGGTCGAATTATAAAGCGCGATATCGAAAATTACACCCCTGTCGCTACAGGGTCGGCCATCGGTAAATTTGTCCCTGCCGGTCAGGAAGATTTTGAAGATGTTCCAAACTCACAGATGCGTAAGGCCATAGCCAAGGCATTAACCAATTCGAAATTTTCGGCACCCCATTATTATTTAGCTGTAGAATTTAATATGGACAATGCCATTGCATTCCGTGAGCAGTTTAATTCCATTCCAGACACTAAAATTTCATTTAACGATATGATTGTTAAGGCCTGTGCGTTGGCACTGAAACAACATTCACAGGTGAATTCTCAGTGGTTTCCGGATAAAATGCGTTTAAATAATCATGTACATATTGGGGTTGCTGTTGCCGTTCCTGATGGATTGGTAGTGCCCGTAGTGCGATTCGCGAATGAACAAAGCTTACCGCAGATTGGAGCCGCAGTTAAGGAGCTGGCAGGAAAAGCAAGAAATAAGAAATTGACACCTCAGGAAATGGAGGGTAGTACATTTACCGTTTCAAACCTAGGGATGTTTGGGATCGATTATTTTACATCAATAATAAATCAACCGAATTCCGCTATATTATCTGTTGGCGCCATCGTTCAAAAACCAGTGGTGAAAAACGGTCAGGTTGTTGTTGGCAACACCATGAAATTAACCCTCGCCTGTGACCACAGAACGGTTGACGGTGCCACTGGTGCTGAATTCCTTCAAACGTTAAGAGGCTATATTGAAAACCCTGTGACCATGTTAGTCTAGATAAGGAAAAGGATTAAAAATGATAAAAGCCCTCTAATTGAGGGCTTTTTTAATACCTGGTAATCAGTAATACGATTTAATCCAGATTGGCTGTCGAAGGATCGATAACTGTTTTTACTTCAGCTACAGAGTTTGCGGGAAAACCTCCTTTTGATGCATGTTCCCTAACTAGATCTTCGTTCTTGGCCCTGTAAACACAATATATTTTATCTCCAGTCACATAACTATGTAACCATTTTATGTTCTCTTCCCCCATTTTGTGTAAAACACCGCATGAGGTCTGAGAAATCGCCTCTAATTCATCTGCAGATAAATTTCCTGCTCCTGGGAGTTCTCGTTCAATGACATAAACATGGTTGTCTGCTGCCTTGAGTTCGTTTCTTAATAAATCTGGTACTGTTGCTTCCTGTGCCATAAGATTAAAATTTACGATGGCAATTGCCATAATTAATACTGATTTTAGAAGTTTCATAACGCATTGAATTTTAGTTAATAAATTGGTGGTTTTTATGATTCTAAAATTAATAACGAACCTATAAAAGGATTTCCACAAATCATTCAAATCTTTAGAAATTTGATTCATTTGTTAGATTTATCCGAATTCGATGGAATTAAGTGGACTCAACTAGAAGGTATGTTGTTGAATGTACTTGGAGGGAAGAATATTGAATCTGCGTTTAAAACATTCTGAAAAATAAGCTAAACTATTAAACCCGGTTTGAAAAGCAACTTCCGAAACGTTGCCGCGTTGTTCATGTAACATTTTTAAACTTTTATTTAAACGGTAGTCCCTAATAAAGTTATTTGGCGACTTTCCAGTTAATTTAGTCAATCTTCTATATAATTGTGATTTGCTGTAGCCCAGGGCATGGCTGAATCGGGATACATCCAATTCCGGATCACGCCAGTGCGAATCAATAAAATCCATTATCCGGTTTAAAAAATGTTGCTCGTCAAGCGATAGGGTATAAATAAGATCATTGTCGACAAATGCATTTCGGTTTTCGCTCTCATAAAGTGATTTGATCTCTTGGGTGATCACAATCTGATATTTTAAATGCTCGCACATTCGGGTAGCCAGGCTAACTGTTTCTTCGAAAATTGTGTTTTCAGCAGATACCGGAACGCCAGCATTAATAGCAATACTCAAGAGACGGTCATGATCTTCAAATTTAGGGGTGATGTATTTGAAATTTGACCTCACCTTTAGCGCACAAAAAACGGCATTCGTAACCGATTTGAAGGACGCGATGTAGACATTATTATTTTGTTTTACAATACGACCCTCAAATTTCTCGAAGGTCTTGGTGATGCTCTTATGGAATTTCTGGTTAAAGATGGAATATTGGTCGGCTTCAACACGATTTAAGTAATTATTGGTTTCAAGAACCATAATCACCCTAAAGGCAGGGTCATTAATAATGTTTAATTCAGTATTCTGTGATTTCTCAGGATCAGATATTCTTCCTAAAAAGGAATTGACAATAGTCGGGTCCACTTCAATAATTTTATTGGGAACATCGCCATGAGCCTTGCGATGCATGTCAATAATGGCCTGTTTATGGGGTGCTTCTATTAAACAAAATACTTGGTTTCTCTCCTCATCGAACCAATAGGTAAATCCCCGACAATTGAATTCATGTTCAATTTTTAAATCTTCTTGATGTATCTCGGCTAAAGTTTCTGCAGTCGTACCTTCCGGAACTTCATGCCGATCCATGTAAATTGGCATAGATTAAAAATTTTATACAAGTTAATAAATTTTAAGATATGTTGAGAATGCGTTCTTTAAAAAACAAAAGCATTAAGACGATATCATTAAAATAATGCATGTTCGACCTCAGGAATTTTTTATCTTTAAAATTTTTAACCTTCTCTATGAAAAAGCTCATATTGCTATTTTGTCTTGCACTTATTTTAGGATGTAAAAGCACAAAGACCGAAGCGCCGGAACTAACTGAAATAAAGCGGAACCTTAGCTATCTTGCATCAGATGATTTAGCCGGCAGAAAAACAGGGACCCCAGGACTGGAAAAAGCTGCTGTTTTCATTGAAGGTGAATTTAAAAGAAACGGTATAAAGCCGTATTTTAAAACGTTTAGAGATAGTTTTAAAATTAAAGATGTTATGGGATATAATGTAGTCGGTTATTTGGAAGGCACCGACAATCTCTTGAAACGAGAGTTTGTAATTCTAGGGGCGCATTACGACCACATCGGTTTGCTCAATGAAATAAATGGCGATGCTATTGCCAATGGGGCCAATGATGACGCCTCAGGTACTATAGCGGTTTTGGAATGGGCGAAATACTTTTCGAAGGCGAGAAGCAATAAGCGCAGTATTTTGTTTACTTTGTATGACGCTGAAGAAATGGGTCTTAAAGGCTCCGAACATTTAGCAAATAGGCTAAAATCAGTGAATGTGAACCTGTACACCATGATAAATATTGAAATGATCGGTGTGCCCAGATCGAAGCATGAAATTATGGCCTATATGTCCGGTTTTGAAATTTCTAATATGGCTGAAAAACTCAACACATATGCCGGGAGCGAGATTATTGGATTCTTTCCTCAGTCGAAGCAGTATCAATTGTTTATGAGATCAGACAACTATCCGTTTTATAAGACATTCAAAATTCCGGCCCATGCCATATCAACTTTCGATTTTACGAATTACAACTACTATCACCATGTTGATGACGAAGCCGATAAAATGGATTTTGATCACATGACGGACTTTATAAGTAAAATGATTCCCGCATTAGAAGGTATGATTAATGCTCCAACACAAGAAATATATTTATACAATGAGTAAAAACGTAATTATTACAGGTACCAGTCGAGGTATTGGCTTTGAGTTGGCCAAAGGATTTGCAGAGGCCGGACATAAGGTATTAGCGCTTTCAAGAAACGATCGGCCGGTAAAGGAGTTGAACTTAAGCAATATCACCAGTTTGGCATTTGATTTGAGCAGGGTCTCCGATTATGAACAGGTTGTCAATTTTCTTAAGACCGCTTGGGAACACGCGGATATTGTAATTCACAATGCGGGTTTATTGATCAATAAACCATTTACCGAATTAACCACGGAGGATTTTGAGAAGGTCTATAAGACCAATGTCTTCGGCGTGGCAAAACTTACAAAAGAGGTGTTGCCCTTTATGAATTCAGGAGGCCATGTGCTTGCCATAAGCTCTATGGGAGGCGTACAGGGCAGTGCGAAGTTTCCCGGGTTAACAGCCTATAGTTCGAGTAAGGGGGCAGTGATCACCCTTATGGAAGTATTGGCAGAAGAATTTAAAGATTCCGGAATCGATTTCAATGTTTTGGCTTTGGGAGCCGTACAGACAGAAATGTTGGAAGAGGCTTTTCCTGGCTACCAGGCACCGATCTCTGCAAAAGAAATGGCTCGGTATATCATTGACTTTGCCCTTGACGGTAATGCCTTTTATAACGGTAAGTTATTACAGGTATCGCGTTCTACGCCGTAATTAATAAACCACAATATACCACATCATGTATCGCTTTTAAATGAGCAGCTTACTTAGGTATTGAGTTCTTTTTCAATCGATTTCAGTACAGCACGACACTTCTCAATTAAAGCCAGTCTGTAGCTGTTGTTTACTTTTTGATAAAAGGCCACTGAAGAGAGAGCTCTAACAAACAATTTAAACTCAGGACTCTCTTTTTTATTCAAGAATGCATAATCGTCCTCATTAAACATGTCATGAGTCGTGAATATATCGGAAACAGTACTTCCAAATTTAATAAAATTAGTTTCCGAATCCATTTTAGAGGCAATGCCGATCATCCAGTCACTTATGGATAACAATAGCGTTTGCGTTTGATCATAGGTACTGTATAAATCAAGAATTTCTTCCTTTAATTCGGTATTCTGAATGCGCCCCAAGGTTCCTGAGCTCAACATGCTTCTATAGGTATTATCATTTGGTGAGAAGGCCTGATCCAATAAAAGATCCCATGTGGTACTCATGGTTTGAACCTCGTCCATACCATCTATACCATCATACAGATCAACGAGTACCCTCTTTAGGTCCGCCCTCAATGTAGTGTTACGAACAATGTCCGCATGGAAACTAACGGTATCCTTTACCAGATCGCGCTGTATTCTTAAGAGTAAATCGTGTCCCAATTGACGTTCCTTGCGCGCCTCATTCCAATTATTTACCCAAAGCGCAATCAAAATTCCGATAACAACGAGAACGATTTCTCCGATGGCATAGAGGACATATTTACTGAACTTGTTTTCTGAAAGCAGGCGTTTACGTATGTGTCTGAAGAATTTAATCATCGATCAGATAGTTGTTATCACTGAGTACTATTTTTTATGCATCTTTTATGCCTTGGGGTCCGGTGACTAATTTAGTAAATAAAACTGGAAAACCTTTATGAGGACAGATGTTCCGTTTGTCAAGGACAGGTTAAAGAACACGTGCTCGATAACCTTTTCAAAACATATCAAAGGAATAGTAGAATTTCATCTTTTATCTTAATGAAGTCCCAATTACGAAAGTTATGTTTTACATGATCGCGAATCACAGCTTCAAATTTTTTTGTATGATTAGCTAATAGGCTGTGAATGCGGTCTATTTAATTAAAGAATTACTGTATTTTTGCTGCCATGCAAAATAGGCTTCAGGACTATATTCCAGAATCAGCGGTGGCTCAAGTTTTGGCTCTTTTAGAGCATGACCATTTGGTCCTTAAAATAAAACAGGAGCGCAAAACGCGTCATGGCGATTATAAGCCGTTACACAATGGAATGCATCAGATTACGATCAATTCAAACCTCAATAAATATCGATTTTTAATTACCCTCATTCATGAAGTGGCACATTTCGAAGCCTTTAACACCTATGGTCGTTTTATTAAACCTCATGGAGCAGAATGGAAACGCACGTTTCAGCGTCTGATGTTGCCCTTTCTAAATCCGGATATCTTTCCAACGACACTGTTGCCGCTTTTAGCAAATCACTTTAAAAACCCAAAAGCCAGCAGCGATACTGATATGAAATTAGCATTGGCCCTAAAACAATTTGACCAACCCAATAATAAAACGTATATTTTCGATGTACCTTACGGAAGCTCTTTTAAACTCTATAATGGTAAAGTTTTTAAAAGAGGCAACAAACGTGTGAAGCGTTATGAATGCGTAGAGGTGAAAACAGGAAGGTTATATTTGTTTAACCCGAATGCGGAGGTCGAATTATTAAATTGAACGGACTATTGAATTGAGGATTAATAACGGATTATTTTTTAATCTTTATTACTCATTCCTCGAAAACCTGGAAATTCAAAAGGATGTTCTGAATAACGAAAGATTATGCAAAAGAATTATTATGCGATACTCATGGCCGGAGGCGTGGGATCAAGATTTTGGCCGGTAAGTACTCAGGAATTTCCAAAGCAATTCCACGATATGTTGGGCACGGGAGAAACCCTGATTCAGAAAACATTTCAAAGGTTAAAGCACTTCATTCCAAAGGAAAATATTTACATTCTAACCAATGAACGCTACAATGCATTGGTGCTTGAACAGTTACCTGAAGTCACCCAAAAACAAGTGGTTTTGGAGCCTGCCATGCGAAATACGGCACCTTGTATTTTATATGCCACATTGAAAATTCAAAAGGAAAATCCGGATGCTGTAATGATCGTTGCACCCAGCGATCACTGGATTGAGGACGAAATCGGTTTCTCAAATAATGTCCGGCAGGCCTTCGACTTCTGTAAAAACAATGATGCCCTCGTTACTCTGGGAATTAAGCCTACCTTCCCCAATACGGGGTATGGTTATATCGAGTTTGATAAACATGTTGAAGCTACGATCAAACAAGTACACCAATTTCGGGAAAAACCCGATTATGAAACTGCGAAGGACTTTATTGCAAAAGGTAATTTTTTATGGAATGCGGGTATCTTTATGTGGAGTGTAAAAAGTGTGGTCCGAGCCTTTAAAAACAATCAGCCTAAATTATATCAACTGTTCGAAACCGGCATAAGGTCGTATAATACACCTGCAGAAGCCGATTTTATTCAGGATAATTATCCCAAGGCTGAAAATGTATCGGTAGATTATGCCATTATGGAAAAATCGGATAATGTATTTGTAATTGCGGCAGAGTTCGATTGGAACGATCTCGGAACCTGGGGAAGTCTCTATGATAAATTGAAGAAGGATGAGGACAACAATGCTGTTGTAAATGCCAGAACTCTGGCCGATGAGGCTACCGGAAATATGATCCGCACTAAAAACAATAAAATTGTGGTAATTGATGGCATTCGGGATTATATAATTGTTGATAAAGAGGAAGTTTTGCTTATCTTTCCTAAATCAAAAGAGCAGGATATTAAAAAAACACTTCAAAAGGTAAAAGACCGATTTGGAGAACAATATGGCTAACTATGACAGAGTCCAAGTTTAACTTTTCAGAAGACGAACCTTCGAATAGCAGTAATGTTGAGCAATCCAAGGAGGCCGTAAAGCAGGATGCCAAAGGGTTATTTAAAAGTGTCAAGCGATTTTTCAGTGATCTATTGGATTTCCGGGAGGATACGGACAGGGACGCCACTATTGCGGCCATTAAAGGTGATATTTCATTTAAGGGAGCAACGGCCTGGATACTGGTCTGTTCCATATTTGTAGCCTCCATTGGCCTAAATGCCAATGCAACAGCAGTGGTTATCGGAGCCATGTTAATATCACCGCTCATGGGCCCCATTTTGGGTGTGGGATTGTCCATTGCCATCAATGACATAGATACACTGAAGCGGTCGCTTATTAACCTGGCCATTATGATTAGCCTGAGTTTAATAACCGCTTTTTTGTTTTTTTGGTTATTTCCACTCAGTGAGGATACCTCAGAACTTTTAGGCAGGGTACGTCCCGATATTCGTGATGTGCTTATCGCTTTTTTTGGTGGTTTGGCACTTATTATTGCCCGCACGAAAAAAGGAACGATTGCCTCAGTAATTTTTGGGGTGGCTATAGCAACAGCATTAATGCCACCGCTGTGTACCGCGGGTTATGGATTAGCAAAAGGTAACCTGGTTTACTTCGGAGGGGCTATGTATTTGTTCACCATAAATACGATTTTCATTGCCTTGGCGACCTTTGTTGTTTTAAAACTGCTGAGGTTTCCAATGTTGAAATATGTCAATTCAAAAAAGCGGCTATTTATATCAAGAATGGCCACCTTGCTGGCGGTTGTCGTTATGGTACCAGCGGTATGGACATTCTTAAATGTGCTGAGTGAAAGCAATTTTAATAGAGATGCCCGAGCCTTTGTAAGCAATGAATTGAGCACTTTGCCTCACGCCGATTACCTAAAAAACAATGCGACGTACCGTTATAATGGGGAGGCCGGGTCCATGATTGAATTGAATACCTTTGGTCTTGACGAAATACCCGAATCAACGATCGCTTTATTGGAAAATCGTATGAAAGATTACCGGGCATTGGCGAACAGTCGTTTATTGATCAATCAGAATAGATCCAGAAATATAGACAACCTGCGCTACATGGAAGAACTGAGAACGCGAGATTCCTTGGACCTGCTATCGCAATCCGAGAAAATAAATTTTTTGGAAAACAAGGTGAGACAGTTGTCCAAGCTGGAAAAAAATTATATTGCTTTTGAAGAATTGGTGAAGGAGGTTAAAATTAACTACGAAACCATTGAACAGTTTTCCTACGCTAACGTGATCAATTCCAATTTCTCAAAAATGGATACCATTTCAGTTTTCTCCGTAAAGTGGATCGATTCCCTGGCCAAGGAAGAACTGCGGCAGAAAGACCATGAAAAACTGGAAAAATGGCTGAAGCAAAAGTTAAAATTAGATACCTTAATTGTAAGACGGGAAAATTAAATGAACCAATACGGCGGTTATTGATTTTCCTCCAGATACATGCGCCGCACTTTTTTAAACAAATTCGAGGAGTAAACAAAGTCGGTAACGGCCTCGTTATCCGTTTTAAAAATGGTATCTTTAGATCCTTCCCATTCTTTGTGTCCATTCTTTAAAAACACGATCTTTTCACCGATCTCCATGACGGAGTTCATATCGTGGGAGTTGATAACGGTGGTGATTTGATATTCATCGGTGATTTCCTGAATGAGATTGTCTATGACTATTGCTGTTTTAGGATCCAGGCCCGAGTTCGGTTCGTCACAAAATAAATACTGCGGATTATTGACAATGGCCCTTGCAATGGCCACCCGTTTTTGCATACCTCCGGAGGCCTCACTTGGCATTTTATGATGGGCATCGGCTAAATTGACCCGTTTCAAAACAAAATCCGCACGATCTTCCATTTCACTTTTGCTCATTTTGGTAAACATCTGAAGCGGAAACATCACATTTTGCGCAATGGTCATCGAATCAAATAAGGCACTGCCTTGAAAAACCATCCCGATTTTGGACCGTAAGTCACGTTTTTGGTCTTCACTTAACTGTGAAAATATTTTTCCATCATAGGAAATAGAACCGGATTCATAGGTGAAAAGCCCTAACAGGCATTTTATAAAAACGGTTTTACCCGATCCGCTTTGTCCAATAATCAGGTTGGTATGACCCTTTTCAAAAGTCGTTGTAATGCCCTTTAAAATATGAGCATCGCCGAACGATTTATGCAAATCTTTAACTTCTATCATTAGCCTAACATTACATCGGTTGAAATATAATTTAAAAGTATGATCACCACACTGGTCCAAACAAAGGAGGTCGTACTGGCTTTTCCCACTTCAAGTGCGCCACCTTTCATATAATAGCCATGATAAGCCGGTATAGTGGCCAGTACAAATGCAAAAGTAAAGGTCTTAATAAAGGAATAGATCACATGGAAGCTGTCGAAATCCGTTTGAAGTCCAAGAATGTAATCCGGTACTGAGGAGTAGCCTCCGTAGATACAGGCCGCCATGCCACCCAAAATTCCCAGAAACATACCAATGGCAATTGCAAAAGGATAAAACAACAGCGCAATGACTTTCGGGAACACCAGATAGTTAATCGAGTTAATACCCATAACCTCTAAGGCATCTATTTGTTCCGTAACACGCATGGTGCCAATACTGGATGTGATAAATGACCCCACTTTACCGGCCATGATAATCGAAGTAAAAGTAGGTGCAAATTCCAATACCACCGATTGTCTTGTGGCAAAACCCACCAAATATTTCGGGATTAAGGGATTGCTGATATTTAAGGCCGTTTGAATGGTGATAACACCACCAACAAAAAAGGAAATGAAAGCAATAATTCCGAGAGAGGAGATAACTAAATCGTTAATATCTTTAAAGATCAGTGTTCGCATAACAGACCATTTGGTCGGTTTACGAAACATTTCAGCAATCATTAAAAAATAGGTCCCAATATTATGCAGGTATGTCATAAAAAAAAATGTTAGCGCTAAAGTAAAAAAACTTGGAGGTAATTACACCTAATTTTTCAATTATGATGATTAAAAATGGTATTTTTGGCCATTCAATATGACTTACTATGTTAAAATATACGGCGATACCAATTCTGTGTTTAACGCTCTTCTGGTCTTGTAACCAAAACCCAAAAGTGTCATCAAATGAAACGAATCCTAAGTTAGTGGTGGGCATTGTTGTGGACCAGATGCGGTATGATTATTTAACCCGATTTTATAATAAATATGGTGAAGGTGGATTTAAACGCATGATGCGTGAAGGGTATAATTGCAAGAATAATCACTTTAATTACATTCCTACTAAAACCGGACCGGGACATGCTTCTATCTATACCGGGACAACGCCAAAATATCATGGTATCATTGGAAATGATTGGTATGATAAAATTCTTAAGGAAACCGTGTATTGCGTAGGAGATACTTCCATACGATCTGTTGGGACCAATGCCTCTTCTGGGCAGATGTCGCCCCACCGCTTAAAGACTACGACATTTGCGGATGAAAACAGGTTGTTTACTCAAGGAAAGGGCAAGACCATAGGCATTTCCTTGAAGGACAGAGGGGCTGTATTACCTGCCGGGCATACGGCCAATGCAGCTTACTGGTTTCACGGTGGAGAGGAAGGTATTTGGATAAGCAGTACCCATTATATGGATGAATTACCGAACTGGGTAAAACTATTTAATGCAGAACATAGCGTAACGAAGTATTTAACCGAATGGAACACCTTTCACGACATTAGCACCTATACAGAAAGTGGGTTAGATTTGAATGCGTATGAAAGAGGCTTTAACGGAAAGGATTCTGCCACTTTTCCCTATCCTTTGGATAAGCTCAAAGATGCTAACGGTGGTTTCGATATCCTGAAGACAACGGCTTACGGCAACAATTTGGTAACGGATTTTGCATTGGCAGCATTGACTGGTGAGGACCTGGGGCAAGATGCTGTTACCGATATTCTCGCAGTTAGTTATTCCAGTACGGATTATGTGGGGCATAACTTTGGCGTTAATTCAAAGGAGATAGAGGATACCTATATTCGTCTAGACAAGGATTTAGAGCGTCTTTTAAAAGGTTTAGATGATTATGTTGGTAAAAATAATTATACCTTATTTTTAACGGCTGATCACGCGGCAGTCAATGTTCCTGCCTACTTACAATCCGTTAAAATACCTGCTGGGTATTTAAATCATGCGCAAACCAGGAGGAGATTCGAATCTTTCATGGAACAAACTTTTAATTCTGCCGAGTTAATTGAAAATATTAGCAATGATCAAATTTTTTTGAACAGAAGATTAGTTCATACCATGGGACTTAAATTAGAGGAGGTTCAGGAAAGGATAGTCAATGAATTAATCAACTATCCTCATGTTTATCAGGTCTATTCTGCAACGACCATGAGTACTTCCGAATTTACAATAGGCATTGAAGCACTTTTACAAAAGGGGTTTAATCAAAAACGGTCAGGCGACATATTGATTGTTCCTGATCCGGCCTTTATATCCTATCCTAAAACAGGGTCAACACATGGCAGCGGATTTAATTATGACACCCACGTACCGCTCTTATTTTTTGGAAAGGGCATCATGCAGGGATCGACGCATATAAAAACAGAAATAACCGATATTGCACCAACGATGTCCGCTCTTTTAGGGATTAGTTTTCCAAATGCTGCTATCGGTCAACCCCTGGATTTCGTGTTAGAATAGTCCATACAAATAATGGGCTTGGAGGGCATTTCCGACTCATATGGAACCGCCTGTAACTGCTTATCGAATTTATCTGCATTTAAAATCTTAAATAGCTGATAATTCTCTTTTTATTCGTATTTTTTTGTATCCTATTAATTTATTAATCAATTAGTTATGAAAGAAAAAGTACACGTTTTACCCTCAAATCTTCTGTATAGCGAATCCAAAAAATTGCTATTTGTTCTCCTCTTTTCCCTGCTGAGCATTTTGGCCTTGCAGGCCCAAAACTCGAATGCCAGTGATACGGGTCACGATAACGCCAATGAAAATGCGACTGTAGAAGGTGGTACCGTGAGTACGGTTGATGGATTGGATTATGTTGAAGCTTGCTTTGGAGATGATGAACCAGATGTTTTTAATTTTCATGTTGAAGGGGCTTCAGGGCGGCTAAAGCAATGGGTCATCACCGACGATTGGGATAATATACTGTATCTACCTGAGACGCCTACGTTCGACTTCAATAATGAGGAGGAGGAAAGGACCTTAAGAGTGTATCATATATCCTATAATGGTATGAAACCACTAGTGCATCCTTTCTGGCACAAGCATATCAAAAACTTATCAGATTTAAGGGGTAAATTTGACATTTCAGACAATTATATAGAGGTAAAATTGATTCAGCAACCTGAAGGTGGAACGATTTCTTTAGCCGATGGGTCAACAGAAATTGAAATATGTGCCGGTGATGGCCATTCAGATCTGTTCGCTGTCAATGTGACCGGTGCCAATGGAGGAGCGGGCGTCAATATGATTTGGGTCGTTACGGAAACGAATTATGATATTGTCATGACGTCTATGGATAATAGTTTTGATTTTGAAGACGATGGCGACGGCACGTACTGGATATGGCATTTAAGTTATGCCGAGAACGTTAGTCTCGATGGGCTTACCAATGCTCTGGAGTTAATGGGATGTTTTGATTTATCGAATCCCATAGAAGTTGTAAGAAATGGGGTAAATGCCGGAAGTATAGCCATTGCCAATGGTGGTGGTACGGAAATAGAGATTTGTGCGGGAGATGGCATCAGTGATGCCTTCGATGTTGAAGTAACAGGTGATCTTTTGGGCGATAACATGGCATGGGTCATAACAGACAACGCCGCTGATCCCGAAATATTGGCCTTACCTGATGGCCCACCATTCGATTTGGAAGGTGCGGGTGACGGCACATGCCTGATCTGGCATATTGCCTTTGAAGATGGATTGGTAGGCGCAGAAGTAGGTAATAATGTGTCTGCATTGATGGGCTGTTATGTGTTATCGAATCCCATAACTGTTATAAGGAATGGGGTTAATGCCGGAAGTATAGCCATTGCCAATGATGGTGGTACGGAAATAGAGATTTGTGCAGGAGATGGCGTCAGTGATGCCTTCGATGTTGAGGTCACCGGCAATCTTTTGGGTGATAACATAGCTTGGGTCATAACAGACAATGCCGCTGATCCCGAAATATTGGCCTTACCTGATGGCCCACCATTCGATTTGGAAGGTGCGGGTGACGGCACATGCCTGATCTGGCATATTGCCTTTGAAGATGGATTGACAGGTGCAGAAGTCGGTAATAATGTGTCAGCATTGATGGGCTGTTATGTATTATCGAATGCCATAACCGTCATAAGAAATGGGGTTAATGCCGGAAGTATAGCCATTGCCAATGATGGTGGTACGGAAATAGAGATTTGTGCAGGAGATGGCGTCAGTGATGCCTTCGATGTTGAAGTAACAGGTGATCTGTTGGGTGATAACATGGCATGGGTCATAACGGACAACGCCGATGATCCCGAAATATTAGCCTTGCCTGAAGGCCCACCATTCGATTTGGAAGAGGCAGGAGATGGGGTGTGTTTAATTTGGCATATCGCTTTCGAAGATGGGTTGACAGGTGCCGAAGTCGGCAACAATGTCTCCGCATTATCCGGATGCCTTAGCCTGTCCAATGCAATTCAGGTCACCCGAATTGGGGTTCATGGAGGGACTATTACAGGTGGTGAAGATAACAACTTTAGCTTTACAGTAGGAGATGAAACAGCCGATACCATAGCGGATGGTGCCATAACCCTGGAAGGTCAAATAGGAACCAATTCGGCTTGGGTATTAACCAATGAGGATGCTACCGTAATCCTGGCTTTGCCTGCGAATTATACAGATTTGGATTTCGATGGTTCGGAAGCCGGTGTCAATAAACTATGGCACCTGAGTTATGCGGATGGTTTGGAGGGCCTTAACGCTCCGGATGAAGGCGATCATTTGGTGTCCGGCCTAGCAGGATGCTTCAGCCTCTCAAATGCCATTACCATAACCCTGGAAGCTGCAGCGTCTGGTAAAATAGCCCTATATCCAAACCCGACGAAGGGATTGGTTAGTATCAATCTAAACAATTTTGGTGGTGAAAACCTGAATATAAGCCTGTACAATTTAAGAAGTGCAAGATTGTATAACCAGAATGTTTCTTTTAGCGGTTTATCGAAAATACAGGAGGTGAATGTGGATGATTTAGACAGTGGCCTTTACTTTGTAAAAGTGACCAACCTCGAGACCGGGGCGACTGCTGTCAAAGGATTAGTAATTGACTAACTCACTATATGTAAATTGAGATTGGGGTATTTAAAAAACAGAGGTTGAAGGTAATGAAGTAGCAGCCTGTCGATCAGTCAGGTGGTCGCATTGTATGCATCTTAAAACGGTTGCGTATGTCGACTTAGCTTAATATAACAGCATTACCTCACGAAAAGGCTCATGTTTTTTGTGTACCCCTATCTTTTTAGAATTCCTTTCCATCGGAGTTGTCTGATAAACCGGCCTTGCTCTTTTGTCACCAGGTAGTCCTGTTGTTCTCTTTTTGCTCTGAAATAGCCGGTCATATAGTCCCGAAACAATTGGAGCCCCTTTTTCTTATAAGCTAATTTCAATGCGGATAGGAATGTTAGGAAGAAGCCATAGCGCATTTTATATAAGGCTTCTCCCTGCAAATATTTTGAAGCTTTGGTGTAGCGCATTCCGGTTGGTTTTAAATGTTTCACTTTTAAGGAGGCATCCGTTAAAATGTCCCAACCGTAAAATTTTGCAAGTAACTCGTCCACGGTGTCCCAGCCCATAGACGGCATTAATTTACCGATTTCCATAAAACAGGCTTTGCGGTAGGCTTTTAAGGCCCCTCGGATGTGATCCTTTCGGGTGAGGTCCTCCAATACCCATTGTCCGTTTCTCTCGATGTAACAAAATCCGGAGACCATACCCACTGTAGGATTCGCTATAAAATGACGTGACAGTTGCTCCAGGTAGTTATTCGGAAATATCAAGTCGGCATCGAACTTACAGATCACATCGAAATCTTCATCTAAGCTGTGATAACCCTTATAAAAGGCATTGATAATTTTAGAACCCGGTAAATGGGCATTGGAGGATGCCACATTGATAAGCGTGATCCACGAATGTTTTTCCCCATAGGCTTCTACAATATCCTGAGTTTGATCTGTTGAATTATCATTGACAACAACCACTGCCTCCGGTAAGAGTGTTTGATTAACCAGGGAATCCAAAGTTAAACCGATATAGCTGGCTTCATTATGAGCGGGTATGACAATGTAGAAATTCAAGAATTAACAGTTTAACTTGTATGGTTATTAAGCGCGTTCGGCATATACCAGGTAATATCTTGGAGTGAACCATCTTAAAATTGGACGAATGCCCATTTTTTTTGTGGGATGCGCCCATTTTTTTCGTTCCAGGATCTTCCATCCCGATTTTTCCAGTAACCAATCGAATTGCCAGTCCTCGAATTCATGGTAATGCCTGTCCCATAAATCTGTTTTACTTCTGTAGGCTGAGGAAAACCATAGTCGCAATGGAACGCTCGCCACGAGCTTATTGGCCTTTATAGATCTTAAAACAGTAAATGGAGAAATGAGATGCTCAAAAATTTCAAAGGCGGTCACTACATCTGCATCAGATTGGCTTATGGTTGAGGTATCTAAATCTAAGTCTTCACCTTTGGTGTTTTCGACCTTATATCCATTGGCAATCATAAGGTCTGAAAACGGATTCTCAACACCCAGATCTAAAATCTTTTCTGATTTAGAAACGTATTTTTCTAAAAATTGAAATGTAATTTTGAAGCGCTTATTTGGATACGTATGCTCGTACATATCAGCATTTGTAAACAATTGCATTAATATGCATTCCTGCGCCCACGCTTGCAAATATGACCACATCGCCTTTGGCCAGACTGTGGTTTTCAAGTTCATTGTTTTTCACCATATCGAAAAGCGTGGGTACCGTTGCCACAGAACTATTACCTAACTTCTGAATACTCATGGGCATAACATATTCCGGGATTTCTGCTTTGTACAGTCTGTAAAATCGCTTTAAGATGGCTTCGTCCATTTTTTCATTGGCCTGATGGATGAATATTTTCTTAACTGCTTGAATTGGTACACCGCTGTTGTCAAGACAGGTCTTCATGGCCTTGGGCACGTTGCTAAGGGCGAATTCATATATTTTTCGACCATCCATTTTGATGTACCTCGTATCCCGACATAACTCCTGGTTGTTAGAATTCCCAAAAAATAAATAGTAGGCCTCATCATAGGTAAAACTGGCCGACTCATGTGCTAAAATACCACCTTCGTCAGAGGTCGCTTCAATGATCGTAGCACCTGCTCCGTCAGAGAATATCATAGAATCCCTATCGTGCTTATCTATAACCCTGGAGAGGGTTTCGGTTCCGATAACCAAACAGCGTTTTGCCATTCCGGCCTGGATAAATGCTTTGGCCTGTATGACGCCCTCAACCCAACCCGGACAACCAAATAGAATGTCGTAGGCCACGCATTTCGGATTTTTAATGCGTAAACTGTGTTTTACCCTCGAAGCTAAGGAGGGTAAGATGTCACTTTGAATGGTGTTGTATTTTACATCGCCGAAATTATGTGCTACGATGATATAATCTAATGTTTCACGATCAATTTTCGCATCTTCAATAGCTTTTTCCGCTGCAAAGAAGCCAAGGTCGGAAGCATTTAAGTGTGGTTTGGTATAGCGTCTTTCAGAAATACCGGTTATCGACATAAATTTCTCTACGATAACTTCATTTGGATCATTAATGCTGGATCCGTCGGTGTTCAGAAATTCATGCTCATGGAAATTTTCATTTTTTTCAATATCGTCCGGTATGTAGCTTCCTGTTCCGGTTATTTTAATATTCATAAATTTAAACTTAATACGCGAATATACTTTGTTTAATTTTTATATCAATTTTATACTGGATGACTTTACGATGTTCAGCGACTTTATTCGGCTTCTATAAAGTCTTCAACAGGTGTGCAGGTGCAGATTAAATTCCGGTCTCCATAAGCATCATCGACACGCCTTACACTTGGCCAGAATTTATTCTCCTTTACATAATCCAATGGGAACGCAGCCTTTTCTCTGGAATAAGGAAACAGCCATTCATCTGAAGTCACCATGTCCAGGGTATGTGGCGCATTTTTTAACACATTGTTGGTGTCCGTCTCCGAAAGCGCATCAATTTCTTTTTTAATTGAAATCAGCGCATCACAAAACCTGTCGATTTCAGCTTTGCTTTCACTTTCTGTAGGTTCAATCATTAAGGTGCCCGCTACCGGAAAAGATACGGTTGGCGCATGAAATCCGTAGTCCATCAGACGTTTGGCAATATCTGAAACTTCAATACCTTTCGCTTTAAAAGGACGACAATCTACAATCATTTCGTGCGCGGCCCTACCACGTTCGCCGGAATACAGGGTGTCAAAACTGCCTTCCAGGCGTTTTTTCATGTAATTGGCATTTAAAATGGCAACCTTTGTGGCCTGTGTTAAACCTTCGGCACCGAGCATTTTAATATACCCATAAGAAATCAAACAGGCCAATGCCGAACCGTATGGTGCAGCCGATATGGCCGTAATTGCCTTATCTCCTCCAACTTTTTTCACAGGATTACCGGGCAGAAACGGCACCAGTTGTTCAGCAACACATATGGGCCCCACTCCCGGACCACCGCCACCATGCGGAATGGCAAATGTCTTGTGGAGGTTTAAATGGCAAACATCCGCTCCAATATGCCCGGGATTGGTTAAACCTACCTGAGCATTCATATTGGCGCCATCCATGTATACCTGACCGCCATTATCATGGATTATTTTGGTGATTTCTTTTATGGCAGATTCATAAACCCCATGGGTTGACGGATACGTCACCATGAGTGCCGCTAAATGGTCTTTATGCAATTCGGCTTTGTCCCGTAAATCCTCGATATCAATATTTCCTTCTTCAGTCGATTTTGTCACCACTACCTTCATACCTGCCATTACAGCACTGGCAGGATTGGTTCCATGTGCCGAGGAGGGAATTAAACAGATATTGCGGTTAAAGTCACCCCGTGATTCATGGTATGCTCTAATAACCATCAAACCGGCGAACTCACCCTGGGCTCCGGAATTCGGTTGCAGGGATGTTGCTGCAAATCCGGTGATTTCAGTAAGCTGATCTTCCAATGCATTTAAAACAGCTGTATAGCCTTTTGCCTGGTTAAGCGGGGCGAAAGGATGAATATTACCCCATTTAAACCAACTTAAGGGGAGCATTTCCGAAGCTGCATTGAGCTTCATGGTGCAGGATCCCAAAGAAATCATTGAATGGTTCAGGGACAAATCCTTACGCTCCAAGGTTTTGATATAGCGCATTAATTCGGTTTCGGAATGGTAACTGTTAAAAACCGGATCTGTTAAGAAAGAAGAGACCCTTTTAACTGAGCTATCGATATTAGACGCCTGGTTAACCGAATCAATTATTATGGTCGCTTTATTGGCAGCTTCTGCAAAAACAGAAATCAGGTAGTTGATATCCCGAATTGAAGTGGTTTCATTAATGGAAATGGTCACGGTGTTACTATCCGGATAATGAAGATTGACCTTTTTTGCTTTTGCTACCTTTTTTATGGCTTTTGCATTCGTTTTTAGCTGAAGAGTATCAAAATAAGAGGTGTTCACCTGTTGGTAGCCCAAAGTCTCCAATATCTGCGCCAGTTTACTGGCCTTGTTGTGAATTTTACCGGCAATAAACTGCAAACCTTTTGGTCCGTGGTAAACTGCGTACATTCCCGCCATAACAGCCAATAAAACCTGTGCCGTACAAATATTCGATGTCGCTTTATCCCGTTTTATATGCTGTTCCCGTGTTTGCAGGGCCATCCGCAAAGCGCGGTTTCCATTGGCATCTTTGGTGACTCCAATAATACGTCCCGGAATATCGCGTTTATATATTTCTTTTGTTGCAAAATAAGCCGCATGTGGTCCACCATAACCCATGGGTATACCAAACCGCTGTGTTGTCCCAATAACTACATCCGCACCAAATTTACCCGGTGCTTCAAGTTTCACCAAACTTAAGATATCAGCTGCAACAGCCACTTTGATGTTCGCCTGGTTGGCATTTTGTATAAACGAACCGATATTGGGGATCTGTCCATTTTTACCGGGATATTGCAGCAGCGCACCAAAAAAGGCATCGGAAAAATTGAAGTTGTCTTCATTCCCGATTACTAATTCTATGCCAATAGGTGTTGCTCTGGTCTGTAATAAAGATAGCGTCTGAGGCAATACCGACTCGGAAACAAAAAATTTATTTACACCGGCTTTCTTTTGAGCGCGGTCGCGAACCGAAAATAACAGGCTCATGGCCTCCGCGGCTGCTGTACTCTCATCAAGTAAGGAGGCATTCGCTATTTCCATTCCTGTCAATTCAATAATCATAGTCTGGAAGTTCAACAAGGCTTCCAGTCGGCCCTGGGCAATTTCGGCCTGATATGGCGTGTATGCCGTATACCATCCGGGATTTTCTAAAATGTTGCGCTGAATGACGGCCGGTAATACTGTGGGATGATAACCCAGGCCAATGTAGGTTTTTCTGGCTTTATTTTCCTTAGAAAGATCATGTATATGCAATAGATATTCATGTTCGGTCATGGGATCATCCAAACGCAATTCCCTTTTTAATCGAATATCATCCGGTATGGTTTCAAGTATAAGTTCATCCAAAGAATTCAAGCCTAAATAGTCTAACATCTCAGCCTGATCCTTTTCATTCGGACCTATATGACGCAGGGCAAAAGCATTAGTATTCATTAAAAAGGTGATTTTGTTATACAGTTGGCAAAAATACGTAATAATTCAGGTTTTTTATTGCTGATTAAATAAAGTTTTTAACCAATTAAAACCGTTATTAACACATTGGTTATTTTTGTTTTATGAAGTTATTGAAATCGCTTTTGGATTTTTATATTAACAGTAGTTTACATGTTGCTTTATCGGTTATTTCATTGACTTATATGACGGGACTGAATTACAACGTCCATGTCGGTTTTAACTTCCTGATGTTTGTTTTTTTCGCAACCATAACCGGATATAATTTTGTTAAGTTTTATGGTCTGGCAAAATTTCATCACAGAAGTCTTGCCAATTGGCTAAAGTCCATTCAGGGGTTTTCATTTTTGTGTTTCATTTTAATGTTTTTTTACGCCACTAAATTGCGCAATCTCACGCTTTATTTTACCGGAGTACTGGCCCTAATCACCTTTTTGTATGCCATTCCTGTTGTGCCCAAACGTTTTATCTATGACATACGGCCTAATTTAAGAAGTGTAGCCGGTCTAAAAATTTATATCATTGCACTGGTTTGGACGGCCGTTACGGTGATCCTGCCTTTAATTCAGCTTAATATTAACTTGGATGCCGATGTATTTGTCTACGGATGTCAACGATTTTTGTTCGTTGTTGTATTAATGTTGCCGTTTGAAATCAGGGATTTACGATATGACAGTTTAAAGCTGTCCACACTGCCTCAAAGTATAGGGGTGAAGGGCACAAAGATTTTAGGGGGTATTCTTCTAGCGGTATTTTTTCTTTTGGAGTTCTTGAACAGGGCACTATTTTCCTATGAAACTCTTGTGGTCTTCGTCATATCTGTAATGACCTTAGCCTGTTTAATTTTTGCCAAAGTCAATCAGGGGAAATATTACAGTGCATTCTGGGTAGAAGGACTGCCCATTTTTTGGCTGGTCATGCTCCTTTTCAGGCCTTAATGCAGCTGTTCTTTCAGTGCCTTTTCAAAATTATCTTTTAGTTTTTCCTTGTCAGACTTATCCAGGAATTCAATATTCGATTTTGCTATGGTCTTTGTAAGTTTTGTGTTGTTTTTCGTGTATTCACGGCAGGCCCTACAGTACAATAAGTGCAGGTTCAGTTTTATCTTTTCTAACAAGGTCGCATTCTTATACTGTGTTTTATCACAGACATGATTTGCCTCTTCGCACGGAATGAATATTTTAAACTTACCCATAATTAAAACCAATTTTCTTTTAAACATCCAGACATGGCAGTACGTGCTCTGTGAATAATCACCCATAGGTTAGACGGGGTTATATTGAGTTCATTACAAATCACCTCGGTTTCATAACCCTGTATGGTTTTCATTTTGAAAACCTCGGCTTGCTTTGGAGGCAGTTTGCTCAAACATTCAAATATGGCATCACCGAGTTCCGAATTCTGCAATTTATCCTCAGCATTTTTATCGAATGGATCCGCCACACGTTCTTCCAACCAATCCCCCTCATGTTCTGAATCCTGATAATTCATTCTCACCTCTGCCTTGCCCTTGTTTGAGTTAATTTTGCGATAGTAATCAATAATTTTACGTTTTAAAATTGAAATTAGCCAAGTGCGTTCACTTGCTTCGCCCTTAAAATTAGACATGGATTTCAATGCAGCCAAAAATGTGTCCTGAACCAGATCCTGGGCCATATCATTATCACTCACCCTTGAAATAGTGTAATTGTATAAGTAATCCGCATATAAATCGATCCACTTATCAGGGTTGAGTTTGTTTTTGGACATTTCTTATTCTGCCTTTTTTTTGAATATCAAAAATAGAATAAAAAAACGAATAATTACTTTTCAATTAAGCCTGCTCTCCTGAGCAGTGCATCCGGTTTTGGTTCCTGACCTCTAAATCTCTTGTAAAGCAGCATTGGCTTTTCTGTTCCTCCTTTGGACAGGATATAATCCTTGAACTTAGTAGCTACGATTGGATTGAAAATGCCTTTTTCTTTAAAATATTCAAAGGCATCTGCATCGAGAACCTCTGCCCATTTATAACTGTAATAACCTGAAGAATAACCGCCCTGAAAGATATGAGAAAACGATGTGCTCATGCAAGTAGATTCGGTTCTTGGATATAAGTCTGTAGCGCTGAACACCATATCCTCATGTGCTTTCACATTGTTGATCTGTGATGGATCTTTTGCATGCCAACTCATATCCAGGAGTCCAAATCGCAACTGACGCAAGGTTTGCATGCCCTGATGAAAGGTCGCTGATTCCTTTATTTTATCCACCAAATCCATGGGGATATTCTCTTGCGTCTCGTAATGCTTTGCAAATAATTCCAATGCCTCTTTTTCATAACACCAATTCTCCATTATCTGACTGGGTAACTCGACAAAATCCCAATAGACACTTGTTCCGGATAAACTCGGATAGGTGGTGTTGGCCAGCATGCCGTGCAAGGCATGTCCGAATTCATGAAATAATGTGGTTACTTCATTAAAAGTTAAGAGTGAAGGTTTGGTGCGCGTGGGTTTGGTAAAGTTACATACAATAGAGATGTGCGGCCGGCTATTCTCGCCATTTTTAATGTACTGAGGTTTATAGGAGGTCATCCAGGCGCCGTTGCGTTTTCCGGGTCTAGGAAAAAAATCCGCATACAAAATGGATATGAAGTCGCCCTTGGAGTTGCTGACGCGATAGGTGAGTACATCCTCGTGGTAGGTGTCAATGTTATCAATGCGCTCAAATTCCAGATCGAATAATTTATTGGTAATTGCAAAGGCGCCGTCGATAACGTTTTCCAATTTGAAATACGGTTTCAGCTGCTCATCATCGATACTAAATAATTTTTGTTTGAGCTTTTCAGAATAATAAGCACCATCCCATTTTTCGAGCCGGTCGATACCGTCTAACTGCTTTGCAAAGTTCTCTAAGTTTTTAAATTCCCTTTCCGCAGCTGGCTTTGCCTTTAACAACAGATCATTTATAAAGCTGCTGACCTTTTCCGGGCTTTCTGCCATGCGCTCTTCCAATACGAAATGCGCATGTGTTTGGTATCCTAAAAGAGCGGCGCGCTCATGTCTCAATTTTGCAATATCGAGAAGGATGTGTTGATTGTCGAGCGCGTTGCCGTGAAAGCCCTTACTCCCTGCCGCCAGGGTTAATTCCTTTCGCAATTGTCTGTTATCGGCATAGGTCACAAAAGGAATATAACTTGGATAGTGCAAAGTAAAGAGCCAACCATCCTTGTGTTTTGATTCTGCCAGTTGTTTTGCAGCTTCTTTAGCACCATCAGGCAATCCCGACACCTCATCTTCTTGAGTCAAATGCATTTCAAAGTTATTGGTTTCAGCTAAAACATTTTCACCAAATTTCAGCTTTAACTGACTTAATTTTTTATCTATTTCCCTGAGCTTCGATTTTTTATCTTCAGGGAGGTTAGCGCCATTTCTCGCAAAGCTCTTGTACTTTTTTTCAAGTAAGGTCTGTTGCTCGGTATTCAGGTTTAAATCGGATTTGCAGTCATAAACGGCTTTAATTCTTTTAAAAAGGGCCTCGTTTAGGGTAATATCGTTACTGAATTCTGCTAATAAGGGAGAAACCTTCTGGGCAATCTTTTGAATGCTATCGTTAGTTTCGGCGGAATTCAAATTAAAAAACAAACTTGATATCCGATCCAATTGTTCACCTGAAAATTCCAGAGCTTCGATGGTATTTTCAAATGTTGGGGACTCTGTAGTGTCAACAATAGTATCAATCTCCATTTTAGCACTCGCTATGGCTGCTTTAAAGGCAGGCATGAAATGCGTATCCTTTATTTTTGAAAATGGGGCGGTGTTGTAAGGCGTTTTGAATTTTTGATTTAGGATATTACGCGCCATAAGTTAAATATGTTAAATTTTTTCTTTACTATGCGTGCATAATAAAGTTTTTATATATTTGCGTCCGTAATTAAAGAGTGACTAACTCAAATTCATTATTGTTAATAATTAGAAACCTCGGGGAAACCTGAGGTTTTTTTATTTTAAGTCTTTTGATGATTTCTGAACTTTAATTTTAAGACCTTCTTTGTAGGCGATGATTTTATCGCGCACGCAACTGTCGTGCGCCCCAATAATCTGGGCTGCAAGTATACCGGCATTTTTAGCACCGTTCAATGCCACCGTTGCCACAGGAACACCTCCGGGCATCTGTAAGATAGACAGTACCGAGTCCCAGCCGTCAATGGAGTTACTGCTTTTAACGGGAACGCCAATAACAGGAAGCGGTGATAAAGAAGCTATCATTCCCGGTAAATGGGCTGCGCCACCCGCACCTGCTATAATAACGGCAAACCCCCTGGTATGGGCATGTTTACCGTAATCGAATAATTTTTCCGGGGTACGGTGTGCTGAAACAATATCCACTTCCACTTCGATATCAAATCCTTTCAAGATGTCTACAGCATCTTGCATAACGGGCAGATCGCTTATACTCCCCATTATAATACCTACTTTACTCATAATATAGTTTAGCGGTCGAGCGTAGTCCAGACCTGAATTAAAATTAAATCTACTTGTTACCCCCTATATTCACTACGCCTATCTGCCCATTGGCAGTTTGAGGGCGCTTTATTCACTTATTACTTCAATCGATTTTTTAACCTCCTCTGCTATCTGTCTCGCCCTGTTAACGTCTTCATCGACAATCGTAACATGTCCCATTTTTCTGAAGGGGCGTGTTTGTCTTTTGCCATATACATGAGGGGTCACACCATCCATTTGCATGATGTTTTCAATGTTTTTATAAACCACATTACCTGTGTAACCTTCGGCACCTACCAAATTCACCATAACGCCGCTCACTTTGCTATCGGTTCTCCCAAGCGGTAAATCCAATATGGCTCTCAAATGTTGTTCAAATTGCGATGTGTAACTCGCTTCTATGGTTTGATGTCCTGAATTATGAGGTCTGGGAGCTACTTCATTGATTAAAATCTCATCGTTTTCAGTTTGAAACATTTCCACAGCCAGCAGACCGACATGCTTGAACGCTTCCGATGTTCTTAGGGCCACCGCTATGGCCTTTTGTGCGACGCTATCAGAAATTCGTGCCGGGCAAATCACGTATTCAACCTGATTTGCTTCCGGGTGAAACTCCATTTCTACAACCGGATAACTCTTCGATTCGCCTTTAGCATTTCTGGCTACAATAACCGCCAATTCATTTTTAAAAGGAATCAAAGTTTCAGCGATGCATTCAACGTTAGGTAATCCTTGCAGGTCGTCTAAGTGTTTTACAATTTTAACCCCCTGGCCATCATATCCAAATCGTGCCGATTTCCATACAAAAGGCAGGGACAAACCGCCATGATTTATGGCCTCTTTAATTTCGGAGGTGTATGCAAAACGTGTAAACGAGGCAGTCGGTAATTGATTATCGACATAAAATAATTTCTGTTTCGCTTTATTCTGAATGATTCGCAAGGTTTTCGAAGAGGGGTATACCTTAACGCCTTCTTTTTCCAGATCCTCCAGGGCATCCACATTTACATTTTCTATTTCAAAGGTCAATACATCAACGCGTTTCCCGAAATTATAAACGGCATCGTAGTTCATTAGATCCCCTATGTGAAACTCATTACATGCGATATGACAGGGAGCGTCCTCACTGGCCTCTAAAACACAGGTGTAGATATCAAATTTTCGGGTACAGTAGAGTAGCATTTTACCCAATTGACCACCACCTAAAATACCGAGTTTGAAATCTGACGAGAAGTAATTCATTATATGTGTTTAGTCCAATAACTTAATTACGATTAGGCAAAAATACATTTTAATATGAAATTACTTTGTAAATCCCTATTCAAAAATCGCAAATCTTAAATCATTTACTATCTTTGCTTTTTTAAGCAGATAAGACCTTGATAAAGCTTCACGACAAATACTTTAAACCATTTATTTCGGCGCAACAGATTGATCAGGCATTAGGTCAAATGGCCTCTGAAATTGCCCGTGATGTAGGTGATGAAATCCCTGTATTTGTAGGGATTTTGAATGGGTCGTTTATGGTAGTGAGCGATTTTGTGAAAAAGTATCCCAAGCAATGCGAGGTCACATTTATTAAATTGGCCTCTTATGAGGGCGTAAAGTCCACAGAAGATATTGAACGTTTAATAGGGTTGACCCAGGATCTGACGGGGCGAACAGTGATTATCCTGGAAGATATTATCGATTCCGGCAACACCCTGGCTGAGGTACACCGAATTTTTAAGAACGAAAAGGTAAAGACGCTAAAAATAGCCACTCTTTTTTACAAACCGGAAGCCTATAAAAAAGATTTTAAACTCCATTATATAGGTATTGAGATACCCAATAAATTCATTGTTGGTTTCGGATTGGACTACGATGGTTTGGGAAGACATTTACCTGAAGTATATCAAATTAAGGAAACACAGCATATGACGAACCTAGTGCTTTTTGGTCCTCCGGGTGCAGGAAAAGGAACCCAGGCTGAATTTTTAAAAGAAAAATATAATCTTGTACACATTTCTACCGGTGATGTGTTCAGATATAATATTAAGAATGAAACGGCTTTGGGTATGCTGGCAAAATCCTATATGGATAAAGGCGCCTTAGTGCCGGATCAGGTCACCATCGATATGCTTAATGCGGAAGTTGAAAAGAATGCGGATGCCAATGGATTTATTTTCGACGGTTTTCCTCGAACCAATGCTCAGGCAAAAGCTTTAGATGAATTGATGGACAGTAAAGATTCCCAGATCAATGCCATGATAGCCCTGGAAGTGGATGACGAGATTTTAGTCGAGCGCTTATTGAAACGGGGAAAAACCAGTGGAAGACCGGATGATGCCGATGCGTCCATTATAAGGAATAGAATCACAGAATACTACAATAAAACGGCTATTTTAAAGGACTACTACACCGCACAGGATAAATATTATGGTGTAGATGGCGTGGGTAGCATCGAAGACATTACGGGTCGATTGAGTGCGATCATTGATGCACTGTAGCTTGAACCGGATTGATCTGAAACCTAATGACAGAGGGTAATTTTGTAGATTATGTAAAAATGTACGTTGCTTCCGGAAATGGAGGCAAGGGTTCTGCACATTTACACCGCGAAAAATATATTGCAAAAGGGGGTCCGGATGGTGGTGATGGTGGTCGTGGCGGGCACGTTATTATCAGAGGTAATGCCAACCTGTGGACATTATTCCATTTAAAGTTTAAAAAACATGTACGTGCGGGACACGGTGGTCATGGTGGAAGCAGCAGAAGCACCGGGGCCGATGGAGAGGACGCCTATATCGATGTGCCATTAGGAACGGTTGTGCGCGACTCCGAAACCAATGCCGTTATTTTTGAAATTACCGAACATGGTGATGAGAAAATCATTGCCACCGGCGGTAAAGGGGGGCTGGGGAATTGGCATTTTAAGTCAGCCACGAACCAGACGCCGCGATATGCCCAACCCGGTTTACCCCTCGAAGAAAAATATATCACCTTAGAACTAAAAGTGCTCGCCGATGTTGGTCTTGTAGGATTTCCGAATGCCGGGAAATCCACCCTGTTGTCGGTATTGACCTCAGCAAAGCCAAAAATCGCAGATTACGAGTTTACAACGCTTAAGCCCAATCTGGGTATTGTGGCCTATCGTGATTTTCAGAGCTTTGTAATGGCCGATATTCCGGGAATCATTGAGGGCGCCGCAGAAGGTAAAGGCCTGGGGTATTATTTCCTGAGACATATTGAACGCAATTCGGTGTTGTTGTTTTTAATACCTGCCGATGCCAGTGATATTAAAAATCAATATGATATTTTACTCGATGAGTTGCGACGTTACAATCCGGAACTTTTAGATAAGGAACGCATCATTGCCATTTCAAAATCCGATATGTTAGATGATGAGTTAAAGGCCGAATTAAAAGCGGAACTGGATCATGAACTTCCTATTCCTTATTTGTTTATATCATCAGTAGCGCAACAAGGGCTTCAGGAATTAAAAGATATGCTCTGGAAGATATTGAATTCCTAGGCTTTTCTTTGCACCACCTCATAAACTTCATTCTCGTCACACTTCAAGGTCTTACTCGGATATTTCAGAAGCAGCGCATAATCGTGCGTGGCCATAAGAATGGTATTCCCATTTTTGTTAATATCCTGAAGGACTTCCATAACTTCTACACTTGTCTGTGGGTCTAAATTGCCTGTGGGTTCATCGGCTAAAATAAGCTCTGGATTATTCAATAAAGCTCTGGCTATAGCAATACGTTGCTGTTCGCCACCGGATAACTCATGTGGGAATTTAAAGCCTTTGGTTTTCATATCCACCTTAGTCAATACCTCCTCAACACGAGTCTGCATTTCAGAGCTGTCCTTCCAACCCGTGGCTTTGAGTACGAACACTAAATTGTCGTTAACCGTTCTGTCGGTTAACAATTTAAAGTCCTGGAATATAACCCCCAATTTCCGTCTTAAAAATGGGATGTCTTTTTCTTTTAGGGTCTTCAAATCGTAATCCACAATATGTCCCTCACCTTCTTTTAAAGGTAAATCACCATAGAGGGTTTTCATAAAACTACTTTTTCCAGTTCCGGTCTTCCCGATCAGATAAACAAAGTCACCTCTATTAATCTCAACGTTAACATTAGATAAAACCAGGCTTTCACCTTGATATATTGACGCGTTTTTTAATTGGAGAATAGGGTCGGGCATCGTTTTGGACAAGTTAAAATTTAAAGGGTTAAAGTTAAACGTTTTCAGGTAAATAATACGACAAGTGTTCCTTTTAAATTGTATCCCCAATTACAATGACATCGTATTTAATAAAACCGTTTATAATTATAGCACGATTGTTGCGTTATAAGATTTAGATTAAATTATCTTTGATTCTTGAATTTAAACCCAATCGTTAATGACTTTTAAAAACGTTTCACTGCTTGTGTTGGTCTTATGCCTTACTGTTCCGGTTTTTGCTCAACAATCTGCAGCCTACACCAACAATCTGGTGGATTACCAGAAAGCACTTTCCCTTTATAACAACCAACAGTATTTGGCGGCCCAATCCATGTTTAGGACGGTGGGCAAGTCTGCTGATGAGGACATTCTAAAGTCGGACTGTGCGTATTACATTGCCAATTGCGCCGTTCGTTTGAATCAGCAGAATGCCGATGGACTGGTTGAAGATTTTGTAGCTGATTATCCAACCAGTACGAAACGCAATACCGCTTATGTTGATGTGGGAGATTATTATTTCGAGAATTCTAAGTATGCCTATGCCAAGAAATGGTATGACAAGGTAGACGAGGAGGCACTCAGCCGAACGGAAAAGGAAAAATTTAATTTCAATAACGGTTATGCGTCCTTCTCAACCAAGCGCTACAAAGATGCCAGAACCTATTTAAGTCGGGTTGAGAATTCACAAAAGTACGGTTCCCAGGCGAAATATTATATTGGTTTTATGGCCTATGAAAATGATGACTATGAACAGGCAAACACGTATTTTGACCAAGTCAGCGACCAGGAACGCTACCAGGAAAAACTGTCCTATTATCAGGCAGATTTGAACTTTAAACTCGGAAAATTTGAAGAGGCCATTCAACTGGCCACGGAACGGTTGGATAAAGGCGATGAGAGTGAAGTTTCAGAATTGTCTAAAATTATTGGCGAAAGCCATTTCAATTTAAAACAATATGAGGAGGCTATACCTTTTCTCAAGGCATACAAGGGTAAACGGGGCAAATGGAACAACACGGATTTTTATCAGTTGGGCTACGCCTATTACAAGCAAGAGGATTATGAGCATGCGGTATCGGAATTCAATAAGATTATAGGAGGAAACGATTACATTGCCCAAAATGCCTATTATCATTTAGGAGAGAGTTATATCAATCTGGATAAAAAACAGGAAGCATTGAATGCCTTTAAAAATGCTTCTGAAATGAATTTCGATCTAAAGATTCAGGAAGATGCATGGTTGAACTATGCCAAATTAAGCTATGACATTGGTAATCCTTATCAACCGGCACCACAGGTACTGTCGTCTTATTTAGATAAATACCCCAATACAAACTATAAGGATGAAATTGAAACGCTTTTAATAGATTCCTATATCACCTCAAAGAACTACAGGGAAGCTTTAAATTTACTTGAGGGTAAACGCAGCTTCGAACATAAGGTCGCCTATCAGAAAGTGGCATTTTACAGGGGTTTAGAACTCTATAATGAAGGACGCTATTTGGAATCTGCACAATTATTTGATGCTTCATTAAAAGAACCACGAGATCCAGTTTATACGGCGAGAGCCACATTTTGGAAAGCTGAAACCGATTTTAATTTAACCAATTACGATGCGGCTTTGATCGGATTCAAGCAGTTTCAGCAGTCAGGACAAATGGCATTGCCGGAAATGAACAATATAGATTACAACATCGGCTATACCTATTTTAAACAAAAGAACTATACTCAGGCCACCGAATATTTCAAGACGTTTATTGCGAACCATAAGGAGGATAAAGTCCGCCTTAATGATGCCTACCTGAGATTAGGGGATGGTTATTTTGTATCCAGTGATTACGGTAATGCCATAACGGCCTATGAACAAGCCATTGCACTGAATGAGATTGATTCTGACTATCCATTTTTTCAAAAAGCATTGAGTGCCGGTTATCTTGGCCAATCTTCAAAAAAAATTAATGAATTGGAATCCTTCATTACGAGGTATCCGGATTCGAAACTTCGGGATGATGCCATGTATGAACTTGGTAATTCTTATGTCAAGGAGGGCCGGACAGAACGCGCTAATACCCTATATGACCGCTTAAACAGTGAATACCCTATGAGCTCATTCGTCCCTAAAACATTGTTACGTCAGGGCTTGGTGTTTTATAATGCCGGACAAAATGAACAAGCCTTGGTTAAATTCAGAAAAGTGGCTGACGACTTTCCAAATACGCCGGAGGCCCAACAAGCCGTATCTACAGCAAGGTTGATTTATATAGACATTGGTCAGGTGAATGATTATGCCGCCTGGGTGAAGACCCTGGATTATGTTGAAGTTACCAATGCCGATCTGGACCATGCAACCTATGAGGCAGCGGAGAAACAGTACCTCGATAACAATACAAACAGAGCTATAAAGCAGTTTAACGGTTATTTGAACGAGTTTCCCAATGGGTTGCACGCCTTACAATCACATTTTTATTTGGCACAGCTGTATTTTAAAGAGAACCTCAAGGATAATGCTGCCCCACATTATCAATATGTGTTAGAGTCCACTCAAAATGAATTTACTGAAGAGGCCTTAACGCGATTATCACAGTATCACCTGGAAAATAAAAACTGGAAAGCTGCTGTGCCCCTATTGCTGCGATTAGAGCAGGAAGCCAACTTTCCTCAGAATGTGGTTTTCTCACAATCTAATTTGATGAAGGCTTATTATCAACAGGAAAATTACAATTCGGCTGTTGCCTATGCCGAAAAGGTACTGGGCAATTCAAAATTGGATAATAAAATAAGGAGTGACGCCTATATCATCATTGCAAGGTCTGCTGTGAAGACGGGAGATGAGGTAAAAGCAAAATCGGCGTATACCAGGGTAGAGGAGGTCGCCACAGGTGAAATGGCAGCCGAGGCACTCTACTATAATGCCTACTTCAAACATAAGGAGGCTTTGTTTGATGCCTCGAACAAATCGGTTCAAAAATTAGCGAAGGACTATTCCGGATACAAATATTTCAGTGCTAAAGGTTTAGTGCTTATGGCCAAAAACTTCTATGCTTTAAATGATGCCTTTCAAGCCACGTACATCCTGGAAAGTGTTATTGCGAATTTTAAAGAATTCAGTGATGTCATAGAGGAGGCTCAAATGGAATTAAACAGGATCAAAGAGGAGGAATCCAAAACCAATGCCTCTATTCTGACCGAAGAGTGATGCTGCACCCAAATGGAGTTTTCAGTGATACTATATAATCGAATAACAAGTTTTAATCATCAATCATAATTAATACCTATGCGTAAGCACTTAACATATATCGTCCTATTAGCCCTGGTTTTCGGTATAAACGAATCAATGGCGCAAAGAAAGCAAAATGACACCTTGAATACCGGTGTTATCGATGTAGTGAAACCCTACACCCCATCCATATCGGATGCGTTTAAAGTCAAGGAAACCCCGGCATTGGAAGATGCCGTAACCGAGACCAAAAAGTCCATTGAATACAATATTTTTTCGATTCCGGTGGCATCAACCTTTACCCCTGCCAAGGGACAAGCTGCCGTTGTTGAAAAAGCAAAGCCAGCCAAGCTGTATGATAATTATGCCACCTTAGGGGCCGGCACCTACACGACATTTTTAGGTGAATTGTATTTGAATCACGCCATAAGCAGAACGGAAAGTGTAGGGGGGTATTTAAGTCATCACTCGTCTCAGGGTGGTATAGAGGGTGTCCGGTTTGAAGATGATTTTTCCGATTCAAAAATTAACGTCAATTATGCCTCCCAATTGCGAGATATGGCCTGGAACGTTGAAGGTGGATTCCAACGTCTCACGTATAACTGGTATGGGGTAGAAGACGCTTTCATAGATGCTGCACAGGCGACTGATATTCAAGTTGATCATTCTTTCTACAGTGCCTTTTTTGGAGGGGATATCTCTTTTGAAGACACCTATATCAATTCAGGAAGTTTCTTTTTCAGGCGGTTCGGAGATAATCGTGGGTCGGGAGAGAATCGATTTAAATTCAACACGACCATAGATATTCCGATAAATGGGGAGGAGCTATCCACCGATTTGATCTTTGATTATTTAGGTGGCACATTCGATAGAAGCTACGATCTTGAGCAAGAGCTCAATTATGGCAATTTTCAAATTGGTGTTGCCTCACAGTATGAAATGAAACAAGACGACCTTACAGTTAATTTTGGAGCCGCTTTGTTTTATTTAAATGAAAGGGAAAGTGGTGATAGCAAATTTTACATCTATCCAAAAGTAACAGCCACATACCGTCTCGTCAACGAGATTCTGATTGCATATGGTGGAATTGAAGGGGGACTTATACAACATTCCTATTACGATTTTGCTACCGAAAATCCCTTTGTTTCCCCCACTTTATTTATCGTTCCGACAGATCAGCAATATAATGCCTACCTGGGTTTAAAGGGGAAGTTGTCCAGTAATATGAGCTACAATCTTAGTGGCCATTACTGGGCTGACAGGAATAAAGCTTTATACAGGCATAATACAACCTTTTTGGATTTTACGGATGCTGAGGACTATCAATACGGCAATTCTTTTGGGATCGTTTATGATGATGTGGATACCTTTAGTGTTTCAGGAGAATTAAATGTCGATGTTAACAGGAATTTCACCCTTGGACTAAAGGCTGAGTATTTCAGTTACGGGACAAACAATGAAACCGAGGCCTGGAATTTACCGGATGTTAAGGGGTCCTTGTTTCTGGATTATCGCATTAATGAGCATTGGTTTGCAGGGGCTAATCTGTTTTATTCCGGGGAACGAAAAGCCTTGTTGAGTAGCTTAGATCCCATTGAGGGCTATAATGACATGGTTGTTGTCTTAGACAGTTATTTTGATGCCAATGTGCATTTAGGCTACAACATTAATGATAAAATCGCGGTATTTGCCAAGGCCAATAATTTATCGAATACAGCCTACCAGCGTTGGCTGTTTTACCCGGTGCAGAGCATTCAGTTTCTGACGGGTGCCACTTTTAAATTCGACTTTTAAGGTTAAAGATTAAGGTTAGAACTCAATCCCAGGATCAGCTTAAATACTGCTGTTGCCTGCCTGAAGAAGATCAGGACGTCATGGTTATACCCCGCCATGCCTTTGATATGGCATGAACTGCCTGTCGGTCTGAAGGGATACAGCCAATTAAAATAGCCGGGCCAGATAATCGAAATGCGTTCCTTCTAAGATGAATTCACAGGTTAGGCCCACATTGGTGCAGGCTGCTTTTAAGGTATCGAAATCGAGGTACAACCAGTTTATGGGGAGTTCGTACTCACCTTTATAGGACAGATAATAATCGAGCTCACCGTAATAGGTCCTCTGTGTTTTCAACACTTCAAAATAGCTACCGGACGCACAGTCATCCTCATACATGTACCTGATGTCTGAGGAGTCTATTAAAATTTGCCCCTTTGCATTCAATAGGGTCTTTAAATGCTGCAAATACCTTTCGAGACGGTCCATTTTTTGAAAGATCCCCGTTCCATTCATAAGCAGTAATATCGTATCAAACCTCTCTTTTTCGTTTAGAATATCCTTTTTTTCGGCATGAACAACACCTCGACGTTTTGCCACTTCTATGGCACCGGGAGAGATATCGATAGCTTTTACATTCAGACCTTTGTCCTGTAACCATAGGCTATGACTTCCTGCACCGCAGCCCACATCTAAAACTTTTCCATGGGCCAATTCCAATGCCTTCTGTTCAAGCAAAGGCATGGTCTTGAAATCCCGAAACAAATAGGGAAGTGGCAATATATCATCGTCAGAAATAGTTGTGGACGTAATGATATCCTCTACATAATTACCGTTTTGGTAATCTACTAACGCTTTTCCAAAGAGATCTTTCAAAATTGTAGTATTAGTTCATATTGATGACCGTTGAAACATTTTTTAAGTTTTAATGGAACGTCCTGTATCGAATCGCTGATATTGAGTAATTTTACATTATGCAGGACCATATTCTTAATCTTCCGAAGTTAGCCAAAGATAAGCATAACGAGAACAAAAAATTCTTCAGAAGGCTCAAAATGAAACCACCCAGGAACCTGGATTATATGATGCAGGAACTGCATGATGCCGAATTCAACAAAACGTCTTGCCTGGAGTGCGCCAATTGTTGTAAAACCACTGGCCCCTTATTTACGGATAAAGATATAGAACGGATCGCAAAATTTTTAAAGTTAAAACCATTTCAATTTATTGAACACTATTTGAAGGTCGATGAGGACAAGGATTATGTTTTGCAATCGGTGCCCTGTAGTTTTTTAGGCGCAGATAACTATTGTTCCATATACGATGTCAGACCAAAAGCATGCCGTGAATTCCCGCATACCGATCGAAAAAAATTTCATCAGATTTCGAATCTAACACTAAAAAATGTCGCCATTTGTCCTGCAGCCTTCAATATTGTTGAGGCCATGAAGAAAGCAATAAAATAGTTATATTTACCCGAGCTCTGGAATTTTATGGAAGCTATAATACAGTATTTCGAAACCATACCTTCACACCATCGCGTGATTCTAATTATTAGTGGCCTCGCCTTTTTTTGGGTGATAGAAGGTATGATCCCTTTATTTAGATTCAAGTATCATAAGTGGCGTCATGCGGTGCCTAACCTGTTTTTTAACCTAACCTTAATTTTGGTTAATTTACCCCTGGCGTTTATGTTGTTACAAACAGCAGATTGGGTCGAGACCAATGATTTTGGACTTATTAATTGGTTACCTGACATGCCGCTTTGGTTGTATATCCTGATGGGCTTGGTGTTCATGGAATTATTCGGAGCCTATTTACCACATTATATCGAGCACAAGGTCAAGCCACTTTGGATGGTGCATTTGGTGCATCATACCGATCACAAGGTCGATACGACTACGGCCAACAGGCATCACCCGATAGAAAGTGTCATCCGGTTTTTTTTCACCTTGTTCGGCGTCTTTATTGTTGGAACTCCAATAGGTTTGGTGATGCTTTATCAATCCTTATCGGTAGTGGCTACTCAGTTTACGCATGCAAACATCAGATTGCCGAAGAGATTCGATACGCTATTAAGCTATGTACTGGTGTCTCCGGACATGCATAAGGTACACCATCATTACCGATTACCGTACACCGATTCCAATTATGGTAATATTTTTTCAATTTGGGATCGCCTGTTTGGCACCTATATGAAACTGGATACCCGAGATATTGTTTATGGCGTTGATGTATTTCCGGATGAAAAACAAAATAGTCAAATATGGCAATTACTTCTTCAGCCCTTTCAGAAGTACCAGAAACCAACGCAACAGCCTGAAACGCATAAGTGACGCCTAAGGGTAGATAAGATATTTCGCCCGTTGCTTTTTAAAATCTTCAATGCCTTCTTTCCAGGTCGCCCTGATAGCTGTTTCAGACCACCCACGCTCAATCTGTTTCTGTAGCTCAGCTGTTCCGGCATGTCGTGTAAAATTGGCCCTGTTGAACACCTTCGAAGTATCACTGGCATTCTGATAGGCCTTTATAAGCCATTTTACCGTCATCTCACCGTATAGTTTTTCTTCTCTTAGGTCTTCACCATAACACTTTATCTCTTTGTGTTTGGGGTTCTTAGCGCCGAAATTTTCTATGGGGGTATAGGTAAATGAAAAAACCGCCTGATCTAAAAAGGGTGCACCGTAGCATTGAAACTGGTGCTCTGTGCCGCGTCCGGCGTTGATATTTGTGCCTTCAAAAAGCCCCAAACTGGGGTATAGTTTTATGGCTTGATCATTGGGTAGATTAGGCGACGGCCTCACGGGTAAACTGTATGGTGTTTGATGTGTGTAATTCTTGACGGGAACAACGGTTATATCACAGGATATGCCATTTTCCAACCAGTTTTCACCATTAATCATATGTGCATATTCGCCGATGGTCATGCCGTGTACCAGGGGAATAGGGTGCATACCCACGAAGCTTTTGTTTTCTATATCAAGTGAAGGGCCATCAATATAGTGTCCATTGGGATTGGGTCTGTCCAGGATCAATACCGGAATGTCGGCTTGAGCACAGGCTTCCATAACGTAATGCAATGTCGAAATATAGGTATAAAAACGTACGCCGACATCTTGTATGTCAAAAATAACAATATCCAATCCCTCCAACTGCTCCGGTTTTGGTTTTCTATTTTTACCATACAGGGATACGATGGGTAAATTGGTTCTGGCATCGACGCCGTCTTTCACAGCCTCCCCTGCATCAGCAGTCCCCCGAAAACCATGTTCCGGTGCAAATACTTTTTTAATATTCAGGTTCAAGGTCAATAGTGAATCGACGATATGGGTATACGGTTCCAAATCTGAGCGCTCAGGGTCTTTGTTTGTCGAAGATCCTATGGATTTGAAAATAACAGAGGTTTGATTGGCTACAATTCCAATGCGTTTATTCACTAACATCGGTAAATAATCCTTGGTTCGGTTCGCTCCGACAACAAGGGTACTGTCGGGCGTATCCGCATGGGCCATTTGGTTTTCCTCTTTTTTATTCTTCATTTTAGAACCGCAGGAAATCGTTATCACAATCGCGATCATTATCGGGAATAAAACTGTATTTTTGAGCATATTTTAAGTTGTAGTCATTTGAATTACGAGTATTTTATAGCCAGGCGTATCATTGCCGGTAAAGTGTATAAAAGTAGTATATCGGCACCAATAATAAAAATTGGTATCGCAGCTATTGCCATTGGTATCGTAGTGATGATGATTGCTATAGCTACGGGAATTGGACTGCAACAAAAAATAAGGGATAAAGTAGTGGCCTTTAACGGACATATTACCATAGCCAATTACGATAGCAACAATTCTCAGGAAAGTGTCGTTGCAATTTCCAGAGATCAGGAATTTTACCCCGAATTTAAGGCCGTAGAGGGTATTACCCATATTCAGGCCGTGGCCACTAAATTAGGCGTGATAAGAACAGAAGACGATTTTGAAGGGGCGATTTTAAAGGGTGTTGGTGCCGATTATGATTGGCGTTTTTTCAGGGACTTTTTGGTAGCAGGAAAATTACCCGATTATTCAGACAAACGAAATGAAGAGGTCCTGATTTCACAATATTTGGCAAATCGTTTAAAGTTTAAACCGGGAGACCGCTTTCAAATGGTATTTGCCAAAACCGATTTAAATAAACCGCCAAGTATCATAACCTATCATATTGTGGGATTATATAACTCCGGATTCCAGGATTTTGATGCCACTTATATCATTGGAGATATCCGGCATATACAGCGTCTCAATAGGTGGGAGGAGCATCAGGTTGGTAATTTTGAGGTGTTCATTGATGATTATAGGGAACTGGAACAAAAGGGAATAGAAATTTACAGGGAGACACCCTCGAACCTGAACACCCAGACTGTAGCGGATAAGTACTATTCAATTTTCGAATGGATTAAGATTTTTGATGCCAACATCTACGGTATTATAGGAATTATGATTCTTATTGCCGGGATCAATATGATTACGGCGCTTTTGGTTTTAATATTGGAGCGTACACAAATGATAGGTATTTTAAAGGCCTTGGGCAGCAGTAATTGGAGTATTAGAAAACTATTTCTGTACAACGCCTCCTATTTGATCGTATTGGGTCTGCTATGGGGAAATCTATTTGGTCTGGGATTGCTTTTTTTGCAAAAGTATTTTAAGCTGTTTCCTCTGGATCCCAATGTCTACTATGTTACCGAAGCCCCCGTATATATAAATTTGGGTTATATTTTGGCGCTCAACATGGGTACCATGATCATGTGTTTGGTCATGCTCTTAATTCCAACCTATGTCATTACAAAAATTTCACCGGTTAAGGTTATAAGATTTGAGTAAATCGGTATACCTGGAGGAGGATCGGTGGCGTTAAGGAATGGGAGGTGGATTACGCCATAGGCGTGAGACGGAGGGTTATGACTAATTAACATGGAATTATTTTTTAGAACTACTTGTGGATTCCTGCCTTCGCAGGAATGACAGATCGTTGTCAAATATAATCTAAGTAATACCAAATGACTTCGATTGGGGATTCGGGGCAGTTTATATTGCCGAATAATTGCATTACTGCATACTTCTTAAGCAATTGCAAATTCGAATTTCTTTTGTCATTCCTGCGAAGGCAGGAATCCATTATAGATAGATTTTTAATTCTAAGTAATGTTCTTATTCCCATTGCCGCAAAAAGAACCTAACCTGCCTACCTGGCGGATGGCAGGCAGGAGGAGTATAATGCAGATATGAATTTTCTTGTCATTCCTGCGAAGGCAGGAATCCATACAGAGGTATTTTTCTGATAGGTGGATAGTTTTTACAAACTCCGCTTTCTGAATTCACCTAACCGCAGCCGAACCCTCTTGAAACACCAGTGTTTATACGGCTTAAAAAACATGCGGAAGAAATAGGAATCTTATGCTTATGTTTTATCCGTTTTATGCTGATGATTTAGGCATTTTATGCGCATGGAATTTCGGGCATAGGGGCGGCCTTTTTTTGTAGTGCCCTTTTGACAATATTTTAATTGAGAATGCCATGAATAAAACTGGAAATGGTACCTGTTCCATTCTGATCCAGATGTTTTACAAAAGCACTCCCGATAATGGCTCCTTTGGTATACTGTGTGGCTTGTGAAAAAGTCTTGTTATTGCTAATACCAAACCCGACAATTTGCGGATTTTTTAGCTCCAGTGCAGCAATGCGTTTGAAGTAACGGTTCTGTGCCTCACCAAAGCCGGACTTTGCCCCGGTAGTACTTGCACTACTCACCATATAAATGAATCCTCTCGAAATGGAATCAATAAACGAAATGCGTTCATCACTGGTTTGTGGCGTAATTAAAAAAACATTGATCAATCCGAACTTTTCAAAAGTAGCCTGGTACTTTTCATGATACACATCAACCGGCAGATCCGGGATGATCAGTCCATCGATACCTATGTCCTGGCATGTTTTACAGAAAGCCTCTACACCATACTGCAAAATGGGATTAAAATACCCCATGATGAGCAGGGGAATGGAGACCGATGTCCTGATGTCTTTTAACTGATTGAACAAGACTTGCGTGGTCATGCCATTTTTTAAGGCTCGGGTTGAACTGTCCTGAATGGTGGGCCCATCGGCTAGTGGGTCACTAAACGGCAGACCGATTTCAATCATATCCACACCACTATTTTCCAAATCTTTAATTATGGAAACAGTATCATTAAGATGTGGGAACCCCGCTGTAAAGTATATGGATAAAAGCTTTTTGTTCTCCTTTAGTTTTTCGTTTATTCTATTCATGGTTATTAGGTCATTCCTTCATTATGATTGCGTTCGCGGTCTGTGGCCTGCAGCCGCCTATATGTTGAAATAGTCTATATAGTTTTGTAAATCCTTATCACCGCGACCAGATAGACTTACAACCACAATATCATCGGGTAAAAAATGTTTTTTCTCAAAAATGGCCAGGGCATGGGAGGTTTCTATGGCAGGGATAATACCCTCAAGTTTACTTAATTCCAGACCGGCGTTCATGGCCTCATCGTCCGTAACAGACATGAATTCTGCGCGACCGGTTTTACATAAATGGGCGTGCATAGGGCCAACACCCGGATAATCCAATCCTGCTGAAATCGAGTAGGGCTCTGTTATCTGCCCGTCATCGGTTTGCATAAGCATGGTTTTACAGCCATGAATAATACCTTCTTTTCCCAATACCGAAGTTGCAGCACTTTCACCGGAGTCTATGCCCAGGCCGGCAGCTTCAACTGCAATGATCTTAACATCCTCATTATCCAGGAAATGATAATAGGTGCCTGCGGCATTGCTTCCGCCTCCAATACATGCCACCACATAATCCGGGTTTTCCCTGTCCTCCTCTGCTTTCAACTGCCATTTTATTTCCTCGGAAATAATGGCCTGAAAACGCGTTACCATATCAGGGTAGGGATGCGGTCCTATGGCAGAACCTATGATATAATGCGTGTTAACCGGGTTGTTAATCCAATCGCGTATGGCTTCATTGGTTGCATCTTTTAGTGTTTTACTGCCCGAGGTTGCGGGGATAACCGTAGCACCTAACATCTTCATACGGGCCACATTGGGCGCTTGTCTCGCAATGTCTATTTCACCCATATACACGATGCATTCCATCCCCATCAGCGCACACACCGTTGCGGTGGCAACACCGTGCTGTCCGGCTCCTGTTTCTGCAATTATACGCGTTTTACCCAAACGTTTCGCCATGAGAATCTGACCAATAGTATTGTTTATCTTATGGGCTCCCGTATGATTTAGATCCTCCCGCTTCAGATAAATTTTGGTATGGTATTTTTCCGAAAGGCGTTTTGCAAAATAAAGTGGTGATGGGCGTCCCACATAATCTTTTAGCAACTTATTAAATGCGTTTTGGAACTCGGGTTCGGCCATCACTTTTAAATAGTTTTGCCGTAATTCTTCAACATTGGGATACAGCATTTCGGGAATATAGGCACCGCCAAATTCTCCGTAATACCCTTTTTCATCTACATTGTAATTCATAACGTTTTTATTCTTGTCTTTTCCTGGGACCAATCCGTGTGATACAAGATCAGGCGATTAATTAGAAGCGTCAGATCTGACTTCGCTTTATGTTAAAGGCCTTTAATAATGCCACACTCTTCAATCCAGGTTCAATTTCAAATTTACTATTCACATCAATGGCCTTGCAGTACCTTGATGCTTTACTCGCTTTAAATTTATTTAGTTTTTCCATTTCATCTAATCCGATACCACCACTCAGAAAAAAGGGCTTTGTCGAGGGGTAACTGTTTAATACATTCCAATTAAAAGTATAGCCGTTCCCTCCGGGTAAGGCGCCTTTGGTATCGAATAAAAAATAGTGGCATACCGGTTCATAAGGGTCCAGGACTTCAAAATTAAAACGATCTTTAATGGAAAAGACCTTAATGATTTCAATTTCTGTATGCATTCGACTTAAATTCATGCAATACTCCGGTGTCTCGTTACCGTGTAACTGAACGGCCTGCAAATTATAGGTAGCTATCTTATTTATGACATCCTCTAATTCCGCATCAACAAATACCCCCACTTTTTTAATGCTTTCTGGAAGTTCCGGAAGGTCTCCTGAAAAATAACGCGCCGATTTTTTATAAAATATAAAACCGAGGTAGTCGGGTTCCAACGCGGCAACCTGCTTCATGTTGTCCTCATATTTCATACCACATATCTTCAGTTTCATAGTTTAGCCATTTTCGACATGATATTAATTGTCTAATTTGTTTATAAAGGCCTTTGCATTGGTGCCGGGATCCTCAGTTTTCATAAAATTTTCTCCTATTAAAAAGCCTTGGTAGCCATGGGTCCTCAAGGTTTTAATGGCGTCTACATTGCTAATGCCACTCTCAGACACTTTTATGAATTCATCCGGAATCAATGCGCTTAAGGTTTTACTGGTCTCTAAACTCACATCAAAGGTCTTAAGGTTTCTATTGTTTACCCCTAGCATGTCTAAACTTGGCATTATGGATTTATGCAGTTCTTCTTCATTGTGAACTTCCAGAAGCACTTCCAGGTTCAGGCTTTTGGAAAATTCTGAAAGTGCTTTTATGTCGTCCCTGGTTAAAATGGCAGCGATCAGCAGAATAACGTCCGCTCCAAAAGCTTTGGCCTCAAGGATCTGGTATTCATCAATTATAAATTCCTTGCGCAATAAGGGTAATCGGCAACTTGCCCTTGATGTTAAAAGATCGTCTAAAGAACCGCCGAAATATTTACCGTCAGTTAAAATTGACATACCACAAACCCCGGCATTTTCGTAGCCAATGGCAACATCAAAAACATTTAAACTACTATTGATTACCGATTTTGAAGGCGATCGGCGTTTATGCTCCGCAATAATTCCAGAGCTGCTTTGGCGTAATTTGTCTCCTAAGGAAATTGTTTCTCTCTGAAACAATACCGATTGCTCCAATTGCTTTTTAGGAATCAACGTTTTTCTTAATTCCACCTCTTTAATTTTATCCCGTGTTATGCTGTCAAGTATGTTCAACCTTTCTAAGTTTAATGTTTACTCAATTCAATCAGTTTATCCAAACTTGTTTTGGCCTGACCTGATCGCAAGGCCTCTAAGGCCAACTCAAATCCCTCCCTGTGAGAGATTTGCCTGGTGGTGGCTATAGCCAATCCTGCGTTAGCACATACGACATGGTTTTGCGCTTCGGTGCCTTTCCCGTTAATAACATTCATGAAAATTGTCGCAGCATCTTCAATCGTACGCCCTCCAAAAATAGCTTCCTGTTGTATTTCTGCAATTTCCAGGTCACTCGGACTGAACATACTTTCAGAATGGTTTGAAATTATTTTGGCCTTTCCGGTCAGGGATATTTCATCATAGCCATCCAATGCGTGTACTATGCTATAATTTTTATCAGTTTGCTGATATAAATAGCCGTAAAGACGTTGTAATTCCAAATCGAAGACACCGACCATCTGGTTTTTCGGGAACGACGGATTTACCATAGGACCCAACATATTAAAAAATGTTTTAACGCCCAGTTCCCGGCGTATGGGAGCTACATTTTTCATGGCCGGATGGAACAGAGGGGCATGCAGAACGCAAATACCGGCCTGATCTATACAGCGCTGTAAAAATGATTCTTCGTTTGAAAACTTTATACCCAAAAATTCCATCACATTGGATGATCCGCAGGCCGATGACACACCATAATTTCCATGCTTCGCCACTTTAATACCTGCTCCTGCAGCCACAAAGGAGGCTAATGTTGAAATATTGAAGGTGTCTTTGCCATCTCCACCGGTACCGCATAAGTCAATGGCATTGAAATCCTTTAGATCGATGGCAATGCAGAGTTCTAAAAGCGCATCTCTAAAGCCTTGTAATTCTTCAAGGGTAATACTTCGCATCATATAGACCGTTAAAAAGGAGGCAATCTGACTTTGATTATAAGCACCATTTGAAATATTTACCAGTGCCCTCTTGGCCTCTTCTGCCGATATGCTTTCGTGATTTATAAGTCTGTTTAATAGTTGTTTCATGCCTATGCCTAACCCCGTACTGAGGATGGGTAATTAATTTTTATAGATTATTATTTTTTTTTCTTCATATGAATTCAGGAAGGCACAAAGCCACTACAAATTGCTTAAGGGTTCAACCAATTTTCTAGGATTTTTTTACCGTCGGGAGTCAATACGGATTCCGGATGGTATTGAACGCCTTTTACATCGTAATGTCTGTGCCTTAAGGACATTACTTGTCCATTTTCGTCATAGGAGGTCGCTTCGAGTTCGTCCGGTAAGTTTGGATTTACCACCCAGGAGTGATAGCGCCCCACATCAATGCTTTTGTTGAGACCGCGAAACAAAATTTCGTCATCAACACATATGGTCACCTTGGTTGCAACACCGTGATACACTTCGTCTAAATTTATAAGCGATCCTCCAAATACTTCACCGATAGCCTGCTGGCCGAGGCAAACGCCTAAAATACCCTTGGTAGGTGCATAGGCCTTAATGATGTCTTTTAATAAGCCCGCTTCATCCGGAATACCGGGTCCGGGAGATAACACAATTTTATCGAAAGGCGCCACATCATCAAGCGTGAGCTTGTCGTTTCTGAATACGGTGACATCACAGTTTAAATCTTCTAAATAATGTACAAGATTGTATGTGAAACTGTCGTAATTATCTATAACTAATACCTTTGTCATCTTTAAATATCCTCTGCTTGTTTAATGGCCTTGGTCAGTGCCCCTAATTTGTTATACACTTCTTGTAATTCATTATCCGGGTTTGATTTGGAGACCAAACCCGCTCCTGCCTGCCAATGTAATTTATGATTCTTACTCAAAAAGGTGCGAATCATGATGGCATGGTTAAAATTACCGTTAAAATCCATAAACCCTATGGCACCGCCATAAAAGGAGCGACTGGTTTTTTCGTATTGTTCGATGAGTTGCATGGCGCGGTGCTTAGGCGCACCGCTTAACGTTCCGGCAGGGAAGGTGTCTGCAACAATCTGCATGGTTGGGGTATGCTCATGTTTTTGTCCGGTAACCTTACTTACCAGATGAATGACGTGGGAGAAAAACTGAACTTCCCTGTAGGTGTCGACCGTGACATTGCTGCCATGTCTGCTCAAATCATTCCTGGCCAGATCGACCAACATGACATGTTCGGCATTTTCTTTATCGTCTACGGTTAACTGTTTGGCCAGTTCCGCATCTTTGGAGTCATTGCCCGTTCTTCTGAAGGTCCCTGCTATAGGGTGGATTTCCGCCTTTCCGTCACTGACAATAAGTTGGGCCTCGGGCGAACTGCCAAATATTTTAAAATTACCATAATCGAAGTAGAATAGATAGGGAGAGGGATTTATACTTCTCAATGTTCTGTAGACATTGAATTCATCACCCTTAAATTTCTGGCTAAAACTTTTCGACAGAACCAATTGAAACACATCGCCACGGGCACAATGTTTTTTGGCTAACTCAACGTGATGTTTGAATTCATCATCTGTAAGGTTTGAATCGATATCACCTTCAGACATGAAGGTATAAGTGGCAAAATTCTTGACTTTTATGAGATGATCAATTTCATCTATATTGTTGTCCGTTTCATAACAATGTGCGAAAATATAGGCCTCGTTTTTAAAATGGTTAATGGCTATGATATTTTTATAAACCGCGTAATACACATCCGGTATCTGAATTGAATCCGGTTTATTGGAAATAGCTATATCTTCAAAATAGCGTACCGCGTCGTAGGCCAGGTATCCAAAAATACCGTTGTTAATGAACTTGAACTGTTCTTCAGAACCGGTTTTAAAACGTTTTGTGAACTGATGAATTTCTTCGGTGACATTGGTCTCCGGGTTAATCGGGACACTGCTGTGGTTGCCATCAGGAAAGGTCTGGGATATAATGTCATTCTCAACTTTTATCGAGGCAATGGGATTGAAACATATATAGGAAAAACTATTATCACTGGCATGATAATCGCTGCTTTCCAACAAAATGCTGTTGGGAAATTTATCGCGAATTTTAAGATAGATACTTACAGGGGTAATGGTATCTGCCAGTATTTTTTTGTAATGTGTGTATAAACTATAGGTTTTCATTATGCACCATTTATTTAAGGTATATCAGTTGCAATTAGATGTTTTCAAGAACGAATTTGGAAAAATAAAAAGGCTTGTCGTGAATGACAAGCCTTTGTTATATTTTACATTTTTAAATATACGAGGGTTACTTCACGAACGTTAGTTTCGAAAGCACCACCACCAGATAGTATTTAAAATTGTCATCAATTCTTGAATAATTATGGTTCAAATATAGAAATGAAATCATAATTACACAATAATTAGTTGTGTTTTTTTAGTGCACGAAAAAACAACTATTGTCCTATGACGGTTTAAGGATTTATTCCATTTACTGCCATATCCGCACCCCAGTGATCCTATTTTTCTTAACAATACTGTTTATTTCCGGGATTCGGTATAATTTCAGGCCGACATAGAGTGTTGCTGTTAGCAGTACGATTGGAAACCGATGTCATTAAAAATCGACTTTTTTAAACTTTTGTTAAAATAAATGAAAGTTATAGAGGTTTATTTAATTTTATAAACATACTGTAAAATTGCAATGCAAAAGATATGAGGAGTTCTGTTTTTTTAGCCTTTTTGTTAGTTCTCAGTGCTTGTAATACTGGAAAGCATAAAGAAACGGCCTCTGATGCTACAATTGCCGTACAACAGGAGGCATCAAGCGAAGTGAACGACGTCGATTTGGAAATTTACGATTATGATGGGTTTGAAGCCTTCCTGAATAAGAAGGATAACAAGGTGCATGTTGTTAATTTCTGGGCCACCTGGTGTGCTCCATGTGTAAAGGAGTTACCCTACTTTGAGCAGTTAAATGCATCCTATGCGGATGAAAATGTTGAAGTCCTTCTGGTAAGTCTGGATTTCCCGCATTTGTATGAATCCAAATTGAAACCCTTTATCCTTAAAAACAAGCTCGCAAGTAAGGTTATCGTTTTGGATGATCCCGACATGAACCGATGGATACCCAAGGTAGATAGTTTATGGTCGGGTTCTATACCGGCCACCGTGATCTATAATAAGCATGAAAGGAAGTTTTTCGAACAGTCCTTTACCTATAGTGAATTAGAAAACGAATTAAAATCATTTTTAAATTAGAATTATGAAACACATGAAGAACATTTCAATAGTACTGATCATGATGCTCCTGTTGAGTGCTTTTACGGTGCCTACGAAAGGCGCTAACGATGGCTATAAAATAGGGGATGTTGTCAGCGATTTTAAATTAAAGAACATAGATGGTAATATGGTATCCCTTGCAGATTATAAGGAAGCCAAGGGTTTTATTATCACCTTTACCTGTAATACCTGTCCTTATGCTGTAATGTATGAAGATCGCCTCATTGCTTTAGACAAGACCTATGCTCCCAAAGGCTATCCCGTAATTGCTATTATGCCAAATAACACCAGTCTAAGTCCGGGGGATAGTTTTGAGGCTATGAACGAAAGGGCGAAAACGAAGGGCTTTACGTTTCCCTATTTAATTGATAAGGAGCAAACTGTGTATTCGAAATTTGGAGCCAAAAGAACACCTCATATGTTCGTGCTTCAAAAAACGGACAAAGGGAATGTGGTGAAATATATAGGGGCCATTGATGACAATTATAAAGATGCCTCGGCAGTTAACACAAAGTATGTGGAGAATGCAGTAAACGCTTTACTGAATGGTAAAGAAGTGGAGCAAAAGGAAACCAAGGCTATAGGATGCACCATTAAGGCCTAATTTAAATAAAGCATGACGAAAAAAATCCGAGTATCATAAACTCGGATTTTTTTTGTTTATTTTTAATTAATAAATAGTAGTTTTGTATTTCAATCCAACTAAAAATCTATGGAAGATTTAACTCATGAAGAATGGTCTGAACAATTGGCTAAGGATAAAAAGGCCGTTATTATAGATGTTCGTACTGATGAAGAAGTAGCCGACGGGATTATACCGAATGCTATTCACATTGACATTTACAGGGGGCAAGACTTTATAGACGCGCTTGAGGAATTAGATAAGAGTAAAAATTATTACGTGTATTGCAGATCGGGGAATAGAAGTGGTCAGGCTTGTCGCATTATGGAAGAACTGGGATTTAAGCATGCTTATAACCTTGAAGGTGGTATTTTGGAGTGGCAAGGGGATATCGTAGACATCGATTAAAAACACCTAATACATGAGATACTTCGCTTTTTTATTTGCCTTATTTGTTTTTGTTGCCTGCAACAACACCTCTGAATCCCAAACCAAAATTGTGACTGCGGAAGAAGTACAGTCTTTAATGCATAAGGATGGGGTGCAGTTGATAGATGTGAGAACACCGGAAGAATATAAGGACGGTTTTATAACGAATGCCATAAATATCGATTATTTTTCGCCCTCTTTTTCAGAAGATATTAAAGTTTTGGATAAGGAAAAACCAGTCATTGTTTACTGCAGGAGTGGCAATAGAAGTGCTAAAAGCTCTAAAATACTCGAGGAAGCCGGATTTAAAGAAATTTATGATCTGGAAGGTGGATTTACGAATTGGAAAGACCTGGGTCTGGCTTTCGAAACAGAATAGTTCAAAGCCCTCCGATGGAGGGCTTTTTTTATACAATCTATTTTACTATATTTAAATTCTCCAAATTTTGATCTTTTATCTTAAATGATGAATTTATAGGCGTCATTTATTAGAGTGTCATTCTCCCAATTAGCAGTTAATACATCGGTATGGTACAATAGTGTACTCTATCTAACTAATCAAAACCTTTTTATTATGATTAAAAAATCAATTTCTCAATTGTTGGTGGTCCTTCTTATTATTGGTGCCAGTTTCACTTCGATCGCCCAGGACGATTCGAACAATTATGTCATGTTTGAAAGCATGATGATGACACCGGATTACACAAAGCTTAAAGTACTCGGGGATAATATGCGTGCTCATAACGCAAAATACCACAAGGATGGTCCCTACAAGGCTGCAGTTTATAACATATCTACAGGACCCAATTCTGGCAGTATGGTATGGATGATGGGCCCTACAACCTATACGCATTTGGATGGGCGTCCTTCCGATGGTGGACACGATGAGGATTGGAGAGATAATGTGATGCCTTACATCAAGAAAATCCATACCTCTGAATATTGGAGGATGGACGGTAAACTCTCAAATACGGCGATGTTGGATGGCGATAATTCCAAGTATCCCTTAATTATGGTGAGATATGGCGAAATAGAGGATAACCAGGGATATAACCTTAATGCGTTTTATGAAATGGTGAGTCAAACGATTAAAGCTATGGAAGGTGAAAACCCTTGGGGTTTGTACTATAACGAATTCAGACAAGGGAATTTAGGGAGGCATGTGGCCTCAGTAAGTTTTTTAAAGAACTGGGCTGAAATGGATGATGATTCCATTAATTTTAGAGAAACATTCGAAGAGACTATTGGTAAGGGTAAATGGCAGGGCTTTATTGATATGGCCGACAACCTGTTCTCAAATACCTGGGATGAAATGTGGTCGTACAATGCTTATATGAGTGGGCAATAAGCCTTAAAAATGTTAATCCTGTAAATTAACTTTTTATCGATACTTTGGTGTGAGGTATTTGTTTTTGTCTTGTTTTTGAGTTGTTTAGCTTAAATATTTTCGCAGTCATTCAGTTATGCGTACCTTTATAAAAACTTAAAAATCTACAGTCATGAATATGATGAATGGTTGGGTAATTTTATCCATTGTAGCCTTACTTTTTCTGAGCATGTATATTTATGCGAATATTTTCGTTTTTTTACAAAGGATCAGGGAAAAGAAGAAAAAAAAGGAAGAACTTCATAAACTGGAACTGATTAAACAGGAAAAAGAGAAAAAAGCTCAAATTAGAGAGGAAAAGTTTCAGAAGATCAGGGATAGGAGTGAAGAAATTAAACGGGAATTGAAACGTTTGGAGCTCCTTAAGGCTGAGAAAATGAAGGCACAGAAGGCCTAATAGTATTATACACGTCAAAAATTGGAAAAGCACCTAAGATCTCTATCTTAGGTGCTTTTTTTTATTTGAGAAACAGACCAGACCTAATCCTTTATCTCGGGTCTGTTGGCTCTTTTATTAATCCATAATTATCGGGGCTCCGGCTTCCAGCAATTGTTTTTCCAGATTTGGAATAGCGCTGGTGAACTGCTCTATTTTTGGTTTTATCCTGGAGTACAATGTTTTGGCTATGTTAAAACTTTCCAGCTGCATTTTGGTTGGACCATAGGTTCCACGCACTAAGGAAGATTGTGCTACTGAGAGTCTCCCCGCAATAGAGAGAACATCCTTTTCACCGATTTCTTTTTTTGAAGCACTACCCTCTAAAATGGTTTTTATGTCTAACATGGATTGATTCAAATCAAACATCTGTTGTTCCAGGCTGCCCGGTGCCTTTTCTATGTATTGCATTGCTCTCTCCAATGTTTTTAACCGGGTTGAAGCTTTTTGAAACCGATTTTTTGTGTGTTCCAGAGCTACGAGGAATGTTTCCAATTCGTCTATGAAATTATTGATTTCCATGTCCGAGATCGGGTTTTTCAGAGTATTTTCCCTTATGCGTTCCACTTCAAACGTTTGTGCAGCGCCCAATGCTGTTGTATGACCTCCGATAACAGAATACAAAGCCACCTTATAGGTTCCCGGGCTAACATGAACCTGCTTAAAATCCGAAGTTTTGGAGTTGTCATAGAAATACGGTGCCAAAGGTTTTTTCAGGTTCCAGGCCACGCGGTTTATACCTTGTTTATAAGGCCTTTCGATTCTGGTAACAACACGGTCTTCCAAGTCACTTATGACCAGGGTTACTGAAGGTTTTTCCTGAGTTTTTTCAGCATCAAGAGCTTCCCAGCCCGGAAAAGGGATATCCTTATTCTCTTTTTTAAGCGCTTTTTCCTTTTTTTGCCGTACTGCTTTCTTTGAATTGAATTTTTCAGGTATATAAAAGGTAAAAACAGCCCCATAATCAGGGTTTTTTGCAGTAAAATAGTTGGCACCCTGGCTTGATGTGCCTCCCCTTATGGGTTCATATTGCAGCGCTTTTCTCGGTTTAAACAATTGAGCCTTATCCAGCTGGTTTGGTTTAATGGATCTCAGGGGAGTATAATCGTCCAGAATATAAAAGCCTCTGCCAAAAGTAGCAGCTACCAGGTCATTCTCCCTTTTTTGAATAGCTAAATCCCGTATGGGTATTGTGGGAATGCCACTTGAAAATTTATGCCATGAATTTCCTTGATCCAGAGAAACATAAATGCCGTACTCTGTTCCGAGGAACAAGAGGTTAGGATTGACGTGGTCCTGGACCATTCTCCAAACTAAACTTTGATCGGGAATACCCCTGGTCATTGAGCGCCATGATTTCCCACCGTCAACACTTTTTAAAAAATAGGGTTTATAATCTCCAAACTTATGATTGTCCAAAGCGACATACACCTTGTTAACATCATGTAAATCCGTTTTAATATCGTTGACAAAAGCAGTGGCGGGTACACCGGGGAGACTGCCAACTAAAATCCTGTTCCAGGACTGGCCACCATTCGTTGTAAATTGAATGATACCATCGTCAGTCCCTGCAAAAATGAGGTTTTCATCAATTGGCGATTCAGATAATGAGGTTATGGTATTGTAAGTGGACATGGCATACACATCCCAGGCCTCATCCCAACTTTGCACCTTGCCCATTATAGGAAGACTCAAGCGTTCTTCATTTTTGGTAAGATCTTCAGAAACAGGTGTCCAACTGTCCCCTCTGTCGTCAGACCGCCATACACGTTGCGAACCAAAATATAGGCGTTTGGGATTGTGATGGCTCACTAGAATCGGGGAATCCCAATTAAAGCGCTCATAGGGTTCATCTACACCGGCCTGGGGTTTTATATAAACATACTCACCGGTTTTGCGTTCAATTCTTCTGATATTACCCTGTTGGGATTGGGCATATAAAATGTCCGGATTACCGGGCTCGGTAGCAGGTTGATGACCGTCACCACCGAGGACCACATACCAGTCTGAATTGGATATGCCACTTGACTTGAATGTTCGCGAAGGTCCACCCTGGGAATTGTTGTCCTGGGTGCCACCGTAAATCGTATAGAAGGGTTCCGCATCGTCTACTGCAAGTTTATAGAATTGCGTAATGGGCAAATTGTTGACAAACTTCCAGGTTTGGGAATCGTCAAACGATTCATAAATGCCACCGTCGGTTCCAATTAAAAGGTAATTGGGATCATTGGGTTTAAAGGTCAGGGAATGGTTGTCCGAATGTTTGTCGACCTCTTTCATTGTGTAGAAGGTCTTACCCCCATCTTCAGAAACCAGTACCCTCACATTCATTAAGTAAATCTTGTCAAAAACATGCGGCGATGCTACTAATTCCTGATAGTAATGCGGACCAGTACCACCCGAAACGGTATCGGACATTTTAGTCCAACTGGCGCCCTGGTCATCCGATCTGTAAATAGCACCCTTTTTTCTTTCCAATTCTATGGCAGCGTAAAGAATATCAGGATCTATTGGTGAAATGGCCAGTCCTATTTTTCCCATGTTGACCTTTGGTAAGCCCTGTGTTAACTTACTCCAGGTTTCGCCTCCATCTGTACTTTTATAGAGTGCAGTACCCTCACCACTACCGATGTAGGCTGCCACATTTCTGTGACGTTGCCAAGTGGCAGCATATAAAATCTTTTCATTCCTCGGATCGATGACAATATCGGTAACACCGGTCCATGGATTGCTTTTTAAGGTCAGTTTCCACGTTTTACCACCATCAACAGACTTAAAAAGTCCCCGCTCGCCGCCGGAACTCCATAGAGGCCCCTGTGATGCCACCCAAATCTCCTGGGAATTCTTCGGGTTTACGATGATTTTAGAAATGTGTTCCGATTTTGTTAAACCGCTTTGCTTCCAGTTTTTACCACCATCATGGCTCACATAAATACCATGACCAATACCCACATGACGACCACCGACATTTTCACCCGTTCCTAACCATATGGTATTGGAATTGTTCGGATCTATGGTTAAACACCCTGTTGAGTAAAAGGGCTGGTTTTCGGTAAGGCAGGACCATGTTGTGCCAGCATTAACGGTTTTCCAGACACCACCTGAACCTACGGCGACATACCAGATATTTTGGTTATTGGGATCAATGGCAATATCAGCTATTCTACCCGACATAAACGCCGGGCCAATGCTTCTGAATTTCAATCCACTCAACACCTTTTCGATTTCAGTGGTGTCATTGTCTTTTTCCTGGGCCGAGAGACCTGAACTAAAGAAGAGTGAAACGCAAATTAAAATTGCGTATAACGAAGTAATCTTTGACCTTATCATTATCAGAACGTTTTTTATGGCAATTTAACCATTAACCCCTTATTTGGCCATTGCTTTTAAAGTAATTTTAACATCTGTAAAGGTTAAATTCCAATTGCCTTCGGCATTTTTATGTTCCAGGGCTATTTTTATGCCGTTAAAATCCTTATAGTTCTCGAATGTATTCATTAAAGAGGGTTCATCCTGATTCCCTTTTCTGAATATCCATTCCTCAATGATGTAGTCGTCATTAAAGAAAATATCATAGCCATCTCCTGGGGTGTAACCTCCTTCATTGGAATAGCTCAGGGTGATTTTACCCAGAAGTTTTTGACTAATCGGGGCTTTTGCTTTTACGGGATCCGAAATACTCAGACCTTTATCCCAGACCAGCTGAAACGGAATAAGTAACCAAAATTTGTCATTGATAAAGGCCCGGTCTATAGGAATAACCGTAGAATCCAGTTGCCTACGGTTGTAAGTAATGGTCAATGTGTCTTTTGTGTAGGTAATGGCATCTGTGCCAGGATCCCATAGCCAACTTCGTCTGTCGTTAAATGTAAACGCAATTTCCGAAACATTTTTCCACTGTTCGAAACCATGCGCATTCGCAATTTTTTCAGCCACAGAAAGTTCGATCGCTTTATCTTTTGGTTTTAGTTCTTTACAGGATATGAAAAGCAAAAACAGTGCTAGGGAGTAAAGGAAGTTTTGCATACTTTTAGATTTTTGTAAAGATAGCGCTTCAATATGAATACAAATGACAAATATTTCAATATTAACAGGGTAACCTGGAATAAAAAGGCTAAGGAACATGCAAAAGGGACATTTTACAATTTGGAAGCCTTTAAGAACGGTCGAAGTTCTTTAAATGCTTACGAACTTGAAGCATTAGGAGATGTAAAAGGTAAGTCCCTGCTGCATTTGCAGTGTCATTTTGGTCAGGATACCCTCAGCTGGAGCAGAATGGGTGCCCGTTGTACAGGTGTCGACATAAGTGATGTTGGAATAGAAATGGCCAGACAATTAAATGATGATCTGGAATTGGATGCTCAATTTGTATGTTGTAATGTCTTGGATACCAAGGCATCCATCAGGGAGGTCTTTGATATTGTATATACCAGTTATGGGGTTATCGGATGGTTGCCCGACCTGAAACCATGGGGGGTCATAATTGCCGATAAACTCAAGAAGGGGGGAACGTTTTTTATGGCGGAATTTCATCCCATTATTTGGATGTTCGATTATCTTAATGATGAACCGAAAATAGCTTATGGTTATATGCAGGATGAGGTCATTTATGAGGAATATAAAGGCACCTACGGCAATGAAAAATCCCAAATGTTAAGTAAGGAGTATGCCTGGAATCACGGCCTGGGGGAGGTCATAACGGCCTTAACCGAAGCGGGCCTGCACATAGAGTATGTAAACGAGTTCTATGAAAGCCCTTATGACATACTGCCAAATATGGTGCGGACAAAAACGAAGATGTATGCTTTGGAAGATCGGCTTTATCCTTTGATTTTTACAGTGAAAGCAACAAAATTATAGCCCTTCAAATCTAGGAGCTGGCAGTCAAGAACTCAAATTTCTGCAATTCGCTTAGGACAGGAAGAAAAACGATGCCTATGGTGTTTATTTCAGGACCTCAGGCATTTTATTTTTAAATCGCTTCAGTCTGGGAATGGATACATTTCTTATATAGCTGTTATTCGGGTGAAGACGTTCGTAATTCTGATGGTAATCTTCAGCCCGCCAAAACTTTTGAAACGGAAGGACCTCAGCCGCAATTTCAGCATTGAGTTTTTTGGCTAAAGCCGCCTTCTTTTGTAAAATAACCGCTTTCTGTTGTTCATTTTGGTAAAAAATAATGGAGCGGTATTGTGATCCAAAATCAGGATATTGTCCGTTGAACTGGGTGGGATCCTGAGAGGCAAAATACACATCGACTAGGGTTGCAAAACTAACTACCTGAGGATCATAAATGACCTCAACGGATTCAGCATGCCCCGTTTTACCCGTATTGCTGGACTCATATGTGGGGTTTTTGGTGTGACCGCCGGAATACCCGCTTATGGCCTCGTCCACACCCCTGACACTTTCGTAAATGGCCTCGACACACCAAAAACAACCACTGGCAAAATAGGCGCGTGCCATCCCGTTTTTCAAGGGGACTTCAACGGGTGTTATTTCCGCATGGTCAGTGGCTTCCTTAGGTGTGTTATCCTGCGCATTATTCTTGCAGTTAAACATTAATAATAGGACAAGAAGTAGTATTGGACGCATCATAAACTTTTTTTCCTTAGACGTAAAATAGACTTAAAACTTAACTCAAAAATTAAATTTAGTAATAAATAAAAAAGCCTTCAAATAAATTGAAGGCTAAATGCTTTATGTTCTGATACGATCGCGCTTAAAGTTTATCAAAAAGCTTTTCCATTTTCGCCTTCTGTTCTTCAGCTAATGCTGCATCTACTAAAATACGTCCGCTGTGTTCATCCGTAATTACTTTTTTGCGAGACGCAATTTCCACCTGAATCTGTGGCGGAATAGTAAAAAAAGACCCTCCTGAAGCACCCCTTTCAATAGGTACCACGGCTAAACCATTTTTAACACTTTTTCTTATTCTGGTGTATGCAGAAACCAATCGCCCTTCGATCTGCTGCTTATATTCTTCAGATTTTTGCATTAGCGCCTGTTCTTCCTTTTCAGTTTCAGCCAATATGGCATCCAGTTCGCCCTTTTTGTGCTTTAAATGCGTTTCACGCTCTTTTAAACGCTCCTTGGTGTCAGCAATAACTTCTTTTTTCTGTTCTATTTGGGCCTTGAACTCCCTGATATGCTTTTCCGCCAATTCTATTTCCAGCTCCTGAAATTCAACCTCCTTTGTCAAAGAATTGTACTCTCTGTTGTTTCTGACATTTTTTTGCTGCTCAGTGTATTTTTTGATCAGTGCCTTCGCTTCTTCTATCAGATTTTTTTTGGAAGCAATATCGTTATCAATCAACTCCAAACTTGAAACCAATTTTTCAAGCCTGATATTTAACCCGGCTACTTCATCTTCAAGATCACGAACTTCTAAGGGTAATTCTCCTCGAACATTTCTTATTTCATCTATACGAGAATCGATTAATTGTAAATCGTATAAAGCTCTTAATCGCTCTTCTACGGTTGCTTCTTTCTTTTTAACCATGTTTTAAAAATACTTAATGGGATTGGTATTTGTGTTCGATAAAATGACTGCAAAATTAGTAATTTTTTTTGTAAGATGTGCTACTAAAAGATTTTTTGTGAATTGCTCGCTTTCATAGTGGCCAACATCAACCAACAGGATCTTATTTTCGGCTGTGAAAAAGTCATGATACTTTAAATCGGCAGTTACAAAGGCGTCGACCCCGGCCTTTTTAGCCGCTTGAATGGCAAAACTTCCGGACCCCCCCAGGACTGCTACTTTTTGAATGGATTTGCCCAGTAGGGCAGTATGCCTTATCCCATCGGCTTTCATGGTTTGTTTTAAATAGCTTAAAAATTCAGTTTCGCTCAAAGGAGATTCAAGGCTTCCTATCATGCCCATTCCGATCTGCTGATTCACATTATCTAGGGTAAAAATCTCATATGCCACCTCCTCGTAACTATGTGTGTTGAAAAGCGTCTTCAAGATGTTAGACTCTAAATGTTTTGGGAAAACCACTGTAATTTTAGTTTCGCTTTCTGTATGAAGGCTTCCTCTAATTCCTTTTGTGGGGTTAGACTGTTCATTGCCCATATAGGTGCCGTAACCTTCAACGTTAAAGCTGCAGTCTTTATAATTACCGATATGTCCTGCACCTGCCTCAAATAAAGCGGTTCGCAATGCATCCGCCTCCTCAACAGGGACATAGGTCGTTAATTTTTTTATGGTACCCGATTGAGGTATTAAAACATGCCTGTAAATGAGATTAAGTTTGTTGCATATCATAGCGTTAACACCCTGAAACGCATTGTCCAAGGCGGTATGCATACAATAAATAGCTATATCGTGTTGAATTGCTTTCATGACCACCCGCTCTACATAGGTAGTCCCATTGAGTTTTTTTAAGCCCTTAAAAATAATGGGATGAAAGCTAACGACTAAATTGCACTGCGCATCAATTGCTTCCTCAATAACAGATTCTGTCGTATCCAATGTGACAAGTATACCGGTGAGTTCGGTTGTTTTCTGTCCAACCAATAGTCCCACATTATCAAAATCTTCAGCGTAATGAAGAGGGGCGAGGGTTTCTAAATGGTTGAGGACATCCTGAATAATCATATTATTTCTATTTATTGATTATTAAACAAATATAAAATATTTACTTTGTGAATATGAAATTAATACGGGTCCTTGCATTTCCTTTAACGCCGTTGTACTATATCGTCACCAGTTTAAGAAACCGATTGTATGACTGGGGGATAAAAAAATCTGTAGATTTTAATTTTCCCGTCATTTGTGTTGGTAATTTGAGTGTTGGCGGCACGGGTAAAACACCGATGATAGAGTATTTAATAAGGTTGTTAAAAGATGATTTTGAAATAGCAACCCTGAGCCGGGGCTATAAACGTAAATCTAAGGGATTCTTAATGGCCCATGGGCAGGTGAAAGTAGAGGACCTCGGCGATGAACCTTACCAGTTTTATACCAAGTTTAAGGAGACCATAACGGTTGCCGTTGATAGTGATCGCGTAAATGGAATTAAAAAATTAAAGGCGCTCAGGCCACAGGTTCATACCGTACTTCTAGACGATGCGTTCCAGCATAGGCGCGTCAGGGCCGGTTTAAATATACTGCTTACATCGTTTGATAATTTATATGTGAATGATTATGTCCTCCCTGCCGGAAATTTGAGAGAAGGGGCAAAGGGGGCTGGCAGGGCCGATATTATTGTGATCACAAAATGTCCTCAACATTTGAGCCATGAGAAAAAAGAAAGTGTCTTGAAAGCGATTGATCCAAAGGGAAATCAACAAGTGTTTTTCAGTTTTATCAAGTACGCAAATGAAGTGCATTCATCAAAAAAAGCACTTACATTAGATGATTTAAAAAACCTTACGCTTGTTACAGGTATTGCCAATGCAAGTCCTCTGGTTGAATTTTTAAGAGGAAGGGGTCTTGAATTTGAACATTTGAGCTTTAAAGACCATTATGAGTTTTCCCTGAAGGATGTCAAAAGATTTGAATCCCTGACCACTATTCTTACGACAGAAAAAGATTTTATGAGACTACGAAAGTATGATGCGTTGAAGGATAAGTTATATTTTATACCCATTGAACTGGGGATAGACCAGCATACTGATTTTGATAGGGCGGTACGACGTTTTGTGAGTAGCTCCTAGGCGGATTTTGTCTTCTTTTTGTTTAAGGCATTGAACAGTTTCTTTTCGAATTCTTCCTGTTTAAATGGTTTTGGAATAATATCAGTAAATCCGGCTTCTTCAAATTCATGCATTTTATCTTCAATGGTAACCGCGGTCAACGCAAAAATGGTTAATTCCTTATCAAATGTCCGTACTATTTTGGTGGCTTCAATTCCACTGATACCCGGCATATGAATGTCCATTAACACGATATCGTAATTATTGGTTTTAATTTTATCCACAGCATCCTCACCATTATCAACAATATCGCACTTGAGATTCATTTTGGTCAGGATTTTTTTGGTAATCATCTGGTTGATTTTATTGTCCTCAACCACTAATATCTTAACCTTGGTTAGATCGATCTCATTTGTTTCTTCCGAGAAGTAAGATTTTTTATGCTCATTGATCTGACCCTGATCCGTATATTCCAAAGGAATTTCAAAATAAAACGTAGTTCCTTTTCCTAACTCACTTTTGAGATACACTTTCCCTTTAAGGATGTCGATTAATCCCTTAACAATGGACAGACCTAAGCCGGTACCTCCATACTTCCTATTAATTTGAATGGATCCCTGAGAGAAACTTTCAAACATATTGTCTTGTTTCTCTTTACTTATTCCTATACCATTATCCTCGACCTCAAATCTAAGGGTATAGGTGTTGTTTTCCTGATTAATCTTATAAACCCTGATCCAAATGTCGCCATCTTTTGTAAACTTAATCGAATTACCGATCAGGTTAATTAAGATTTGAGAGATTTTTAATTGGTCTGCCACAAAACTTTCAGGAATATCTTTAGAATAGTCGAAATGTATTTGAATATTGTTATCCAGGGCCGAATTATTAAGGGCCATAACAATATTATTTATTTTGTTTTTCAGGTTAAACGGTTCTGGTTCAACATTTACCTTGTTGGCCTCAATTTTATTTAATTGTAAAATATCATTAATAAAGGTCAGCAAATAGTCTCCCGAAAATTTCAAAGATTTTAAATGTTGTATTTGTTCCGGTTTGGGGTCTTCATCCAGCAACATATTACTTAAACCGGTTACCGCATATAAAGGTGTTCTTAACTCGTGCGTCACCGTCGATAAGAAATTGGCTTTTGTCTTGGAAGCCAATTCGGCTTTTTCTTTTGCAATAATAAGTTCACTATTTTTTTTGTGAAGCATATTATTGGTTTTCAACCTGATATTGTTGTTTTTATACAACGAGAGGGTCAGTAAAGATAAAATGGTAATAAGAGCAACACTGAGAATGGATATCAGGGTGCCTAAATCGTTCTTACTGTTGGCTTCATCTAACTCCTCCTTTTGTTTTTTTGTTTTTTCGAGCTCTTCACTCATTAAGAATTGCACTTTTTTTTCAGGTGAAAGATTTTCGTGCTTTAATGCGCTGAGTGAATCCGATAATTTTAAATGCAGGTTAAGGTAATTGTAGGAGTTTTTATAATCGTTGAATTTATGATGTATGTTGCTTAAAACTAAATAGCAATCATTTAAAATGTTAACATAATTGTGTCTTTTGGCAATGGTTAAGCCTTCATTTGCCAATGTCGAGGCCCTTTCAATATTTTCGAGCTCCAGGTAAACTTTACTCAAATTGACCAAACCATTACTCTGATTGCGGTACAGATTTAGCTTTTTCGATAAATTAATGGATTGATCCAGATGAATCCTGGCCTTGTCATAATCTTTTAATTCGATATAGGTGATCCCTTCACAAATTAAAACCTCGGCTAACTTTTCGTCTAGATCCTCCTCTTCAAATTTAGATTTTGCTGCTCTGTACTGGTCTAGTGCAAGTCTGTAATCCCCCTTTTTAAAATAGATATCACCAAAGGTTTTATAAGAACTACCAATATTATAATTATCATTAATTAACCGTTGCACATCCACGGCCTTAATCATTGATTTAATGGCCTCATCTTCTTCTTCAACAATTAATTGTAGTTTACCTTTGGCAGCATAAATTAATCCAATACGCTCTTTATTGTCTACTTTGGTCGCCAGTTTTAAGGCTTTATCGAGTTCCTTTTGGGCTTCCGGGTAATCAAAATTTTCAATATCTTTTGAGGATTCAAGTAGGTGGAAATCAATTCGATTTTGTATGATTTCAGGATCCTCATCAATGGAGTTTTGTGCGAAACAGAATAGGCCTATGCACAAAAAAATTACGGTTATGTAGTGTTTTATATGGGGCATTATAAATCAATCTTACGGACAAATATAACTATTTTATCGATAAAACACACTTTTTTTCCGATAAATTGCATATTTAATCAATAATTCGTTGTGAATAGGCCGTTTCATTATCATGCTGACCTATTATTTTTACCAAATGACCTATAACAGTGGTCATTAGCGAATCTCAAATACACGACTGCAGTCATTCTTTAAAAGTTGGCTTAAGGTTCTTCAATCCGTCCTATCAATTATGGCAACAACTTCTCTCAATGGATGATGATGAGGTAATCTGAATAACCGTCTTCCAATCCTGTCAAAACCATTGATACAACCTTAAGGATTATTTCTTAGTCAATATGTTTTTGGGCGTGATATGAAGACCGCACGAGAGCGCTGCTCTCCACATGTCTGAAACCAAGTTCCAATCCTATTGCTCGATACTCCTCAAACTGTTCGGGAGTTATAAATTCCTTTACCGGTAAATGCATCTTACTGGGCTGCAGGTATTGCCCTATGGTCACCACATCCACATGGTTTGCTTTTAAATCGTGAAGTGTGTCGATAACCTCTTCGCGTGTTTCACCCAGTCCGAGCATAATTCCCGATTTTGTTCTGCGTTGTCCCTGTTGCTTCAAATAATTTAAAACGCCGAGGCTTCTGTCGTATTTCGCCTGTATACGTACCTCACGCGTTAAACGACGCACGGTTTCAATATTATGAGATATTACTTCCGGTGCTACATCAATAATTCTATCAATATGTTGTTCGATTCCTTGAAAATCCGGTATTAGTGTTTCTAATGTAGTCTCTGGGTTCATCCTGCGAACAGCCTTTACTGTTTCTGCCCACATAATACTGCCCATATCTTTAAGATCATCTCTGTCTACACTCGTCAGTACGGCGTGTTTAATTTTCATTATTTTTATAGATCGCGCTACCTTTTCGGGTTCATCCCAATCTACACTTTCCGGTCTCCCGGTCTTAACACCGCAAAATCCACAGGAACGGGTACAAATATTTCCTAAAATCATAAATGTAGCAGTACCTTCACCCCAACATTCTCCCATATTTGGGCAACTACCTGATGTGCAAATGGTATTGAGCTGATATTTGTCGACTAAACCTCTTAACTCGGTATATTTTTTCCCCGTAGGTAATTTTACCCGTAACCATTTTGGTTTGGGATTCCTTTCTGTACTTAATGTATTTGAAACTGTTTCAGTACTCATGCTTATTTAATAAGGCCACAAAGATACAAAGTATAGATTTAAAAAAGGAAATTATAGCTTTATGCTAGGCTGTTTTTTTTATAATATCGGCAAGAAGTTTTTTTGCCCTTAATAACTTCACCTTTACATTGTTAATAGGTTCTCCAAGGGCATTGGATATTTCTTTATAGCTTAACTCTTGGAAATATCTTAAATGGATAACCTTTTGATAGTGAGGCTTCAATTTTTTAATATCCATGAGTAATTTAGCCAAATGTTGCTCTGTGATAATAATATCCTCTGGAGAGGGGGATTCATCCAGGATTTTATAGGCATTCTCATCATTTCGGGACGTGACTTTGGAAATCGATTTTTCTTTCTTTCTAATTAAGTCAATATGAATATTCTTGGATATGGCAATAAGCCAGGTTTTGAATTTATAGGACTCGTCGAATGTCTCAATTCTGTCGAAGGCCCTGGAAAATGTTTGAATGGTTATATCCTCTGCATCATTTTCATTCTGAATGCGTTTCAATTGAAAACCATAGACATCGTCCCAAAATGTATCCAACAAGAAATTAAATGCCTTTTGGTCGTTCTTTTTTGCACGTTTGATGGCTTCTTCTATTTCCAATGAATGGGTTTTGAAATAAGATTAGTTATAAATATAAATAATTGGATGCTAATTAGGAAAATTTCTAAAAAGGGTAGCAGAACAATCAGGTCTTTACTATTGAGTTTTTTTGCAGCTAACGCAAAAACAATATATTGGATGGATAGTCGGATTAAGACAAGCGCAAGAACGATTTGCCACTTGTGCGATACGATAAGCAGCAGGGTTGCCAAAAGCCAAAATTGCACTTGGAAAGCATAAATTAGTGCTAATAGAATTTTATGTTTGAATCTGTAATATGAGGCTGTGGTTATGTGACGCCGCTTCTGATTTAACCATTCTTTAAAATTGGTTTTGGGCGGTGAAGCAGTAAAGCTATTTTTACTAAAACAGATGGCCGTATTACCGGGTGTGGCAACCTGATTGATGAATAAGTCGTCATCTCCGGATTTTACACGCATATGATTGATAAACCCATTAGCATCAAAAAACAATTCTTTTTTGTAGGCCATATTCCTTCCAACACCCATATATGGCATGCGATGAAGGGCAAATGAAAAGTATCGAACCGCTGTTGTTAAGGTTTCGAAGCGTATGAGCTTATTCAATAATGAGCGCTTTACTTTGGTATGTCCGCCAAATCCGAGTACTATTGATTTTTGACCGTTGAAATGGCTAAGCATTTCTCGAATCCAATGTTTTGAAACGGGTTTGCAATCGGCATCACTAAATAGAAGCAGGTTATGCTTAGCCGCTTTGATACCGAGCGTCAGTGCGTACTTCTTGTTGCCCCAAAAGGTCTCTACAGCCTTGACGTCTACAATTTTGATATTGGCATGCTGTTCTGCAAATGTTTTCATCACTTCTAAGGTGTCATCATTGGATGAATCGTTAATTAGAACGATTTCAAAAACAGGATGGTTTTGATGAATGATGTCAGGAAGGAACCGTTTTAAATTTTCTGCTTCATTTTTCGCACAAATAATTACGGAAACAGGTGCTTCACAGGCAGTAAGCTGAGCAGGTTTTTTAAAAATAAACTTACCGTAAACAAAAACATAAAGAATAACTTGACTAAACACTACCCCTAGAAAGAGGTAGAACAGGATATCAAGAATTTGCATAAGGTCCTAGGAATGTTGCGGTTCGTTACATTCACTAAATTGTTCGGGAGTTCTTCCGCAAAAACCACAGGTTTCGCCATCCTTATTTAGCATTGGATTTTGGCTGGCACATGTTCCAGAAAACTGACCGTCTTTTTTTGCCCATATTTTGATTGCAATCCCGGCGATACCCAATCCTAATAAAAGAAGTGTTATGAATAGAAGTTCCATGTAAAAAATAATTTGTGCAAATATAGGTGTTTAAAATATGTTTAGAAAAAGGAAAAGCCCTGAACGGTATATTTCAGGGCTTTTCTAAAAATGTAAAGTTTCTTTTTCTATTGTAAGCTAATATGAGCTACAGAGTTATCTAATGTTGCTATTGTGTTGCCACCCTTGGGTTCAACCGTAATGTTCAGGGCCAGTGCGTTTTCAGTATATGGAATTGCACGCAGTTGCCGGTCTTCTTCAGTTAAGATCCCCAGGCTTACCATTTTACCTTGTAACTCTGCCCATATTTGATAGCATTGTTCTTCTGGTAGTTCTGGCAGTGAAACCACATCAATCATGGACGTTTTTTTTCTTGGATTGATGTATGCAACGGTTTTTAATTCTTTTGCCCGACTATTCCCTTGAATAATATATTTGTATGTTTCGGGATCATTAAGTTTAATAAATTGCTGCATTACGGCATCCAATTTTCTGTTGTTCTTTTCAATGTCACTTCTTAAATCGAAAATTTCATCAACAACAACCTGATTTTCATCATTCAATCGCTTATTGTAATCACTGAGTTTTTGATTTTGAGTGTAGAACATAAAAGTCGATCCTGCAAATATGATTGATGCAACACAGGCTGCTACCCCAATTTTATACCATGATTTGTATTTTTGGAATGTGCTCAAATTGATGACCGGTTTGTCATCGAGTTCTTCAAATACCGAATTCAAAATTTCTTTTGGTGCTTCTACGGCATTGCTCTTTGCAACAACCTCTAGATTAAATTGTAATGTGTTATAGGCATTCTGTACTTCTGGGTATTTTGAGATAAAGGCCTCAACCTGAAGAGTTTCACTGGCATTAGTTGTGCCAATTAGGTATTTTTCTAATAGCCCAGAATCTAAAAAAGTAGTTATTTTCTCATCCATGACTTATTTAATTTGGATCGTAAATTTTTTTCAATTCACGTAATCCGATTTTTAATCTTGATTTTATCGTACCCAGTGGAATATTTAATTCATCACTGGCCTCTTGTTGCGTCATGCCCTCAAAAAAGAGTGCATTAATTACAATTTGATACTTTTCGTCTAAAGTTTTCAAATGTTTCTTAATATCCAATACATCTTGGTTGAGTGCGTTGGATGTGATTTTATATACGGAAGATAACTCGATTTGGACTTCCTTGTCCTTTTTATTTTTAAGGGATCTGACCTTATCTATAGCTGTATTATAGGCAATTCGATAAAGCCAGGTAAATAATTTTGCCTTGGAAGCATCATACTTTTTTGAAAATCGCCATATTTTTACAAAGCTTTCTTGAAGCACATCCTGGGCAATTTCATCATCTGATATTATTTTTTTTATTACCCCATAGAGGGCATCAGCATAATTCTCGTACAATAAATTTAGAGCGCGTTTATCACCCTTTTTCAATAATTCGACTATTTCCTTTTCTAATGTTGAAATCAATATCAGTCTGTTTTAAGAATTGAATTTTTCGTGTATCTTGACTCAAATGTAGAAATTTCTTTCCACAACTTATAGAATATTTACTTCCGCCTCTAGTGAAATACCATAAAGTCTTTTTATGGTCTTTTGGATTAACTTTGAAAGTCTGAATAGATCTTCGCCTTTTGCCCCTCCATAATTTACCAGGACCAATGCTTGATTTTTGTGTACACCATAACTACCGAAGTGTTTACCCTTAAATCCAGCTTGCTCTATGAGCCATCCCGCAGGAATTTTAACTTGGTCATCGGAAAGAGGGTAATGAGGCATGTCTTTAAACGCTCTTAACAAGCGTTCACAATGGGTTTTCGTTATCACCGGATTTTTAAAAAAACTACCGCTGTTACCGATATCCCTGGGATCAGGTAATTTACTCTTACGAATAGCAATAACTGCATTTGAAACTGCCGAAATAGAAGGTTCTTTGATGTCCATTTTATCTAAACGTGAGGCAATCGCTCCGTAATCGGTGTGAAGTTCATGATGTTTTTTACTTAATCTGAACGTGACACTCGTAATGATGTATTTGCCTTTGGCGTGGGTTTTAAAGATGGAGCTTCTGTAGCCAAAATTACAATCGTCTCTATCAAACGATTTGAGTGTATTCGTTTCTATGGACAGGGCATCACAGGAAACAAAGACATCTTTGAGTTCTACACCATAAGCCCCAATGTTTTGAATAGGTGCTGCACCCACCTTACCGGGTATTAAAGAGAGATTTTCCACACCGCCAAACCCCCGTTCAAGGCACCATAAGACGAAATCATGCCAATTTTCACCAGCATTAGCACATACCAGTACATGATTATCACCTTCAGATATTGTTTTGATTCCTTTAAGATTGATATGAATAATCAGTGCATCTTGATCTTTGGTAAGTAATAAATTACTCCCTCCTCCCAAAATGAGCTTGTTAGGGTATTCCTTTAAGTTTAAAATGTCTTTTAAATCATTAACGCTGGATGCTGAAACAAAATGTTTTGCTTTAACATCAATTCCAAAAGTGTTATACGGTTTAAGCGATATGTTTTGATGAATCTGCACTAATATTTATAAGTTTTTAAAGCCTCCTTTAAGATATTTACAGCCTTTTTTAAACTTTTTTTATTAAGTACGTACGCTATGCGGATTTGGTTTAATCCCACATTTGGTGATGAATAGAATCCTGCTGCCGGAGCGACCATAACAGTTTCCCCATTTAAATCAAAATGTTCTAACAACCATTGCGCAAAATGGTCGGCATTCTTGACAGGAAGTTCTGCAACACAATAAAAGGCCCCTTTAGGCTTGGCAACTTTTACACCTTTGATGCTTTCTAATTCCTGAATCAATGTATTGCGACGATCGACATACTCTTCAATCACTTCATCAAAATAACTTTGAGGTGTGTCCAACGCCGCTTCACTTGCAATTTGCGCAAATGTAGGCGGGCTTAAACGAGCTTGGGCAAATTTTAATGCCGTTTGAATGACCTTCTTATTTCTTGAAACGAGGCATCCTACACGAGCCCCGCACATACTGTAGCGCTTGGATACCGAATCAATCATGATAGCGTGCTCATGTAATGCTTCTTCCTGCATTATCGAGTGATGTACGTGACCATCATAGACAAATTCACGATAAACCTCATCGGCCAATAGAAATAAATCGTGTTTTATAACGAGGGCTGCTAACTTTTCAAGTTCTTCTTTAGAGTAAAGATAACCTGTCGGGTTTCCAGGATTACAGATAAGTATGGCCTTGGTTTTTGGAGTTATTAACTTTTCAAATTCCTCAATCGGTGGAAGTGCAAAATTAGTTTCGATTTTTGAAATAACAGGCACGATCTTTACGCCTGATGCCGTTGAAAACCCATTGTAATTGGCATAAAATGGTTCCGGTATGATAATTTCATCATCAGCGTCCATAATTGAGCCGAAAGCAAATAACAAAGCTTCACTTCCTCCCGTAGTTACAAGGATATCGTCAGGACTTACAGAAATAGCCTTCCCTTTGTAATAATTAGCCAATTTCATTCGGTACGCCTCAGAACCCTCTGAACGTGAATAAGCCAGTATTTCAAGCGAATGCCTTTTAACTGCTTCCAAAGCAACTTGAGGTGTTTTAATGTCAGGTTGTCCAATGTTCAAATGATATATCGTTTTCCCCTTTTTAATTGCTTTTTCTGCATATGGTACAAGCTTCCTTATAGGAGATTCAGGCATTGCAAGACCTTTCGATGATATTTTTGGCATGCTTATAATTCTATTTAAAATGCAAATTTGGGAAAATTATCTTAAAGTTTTTTTAAAAAAAGGGGTTAAATGACCGGGCTATTTTAAAGATTCGTAAATTCATTGAGTAATTACTGTCTAATTTCTATGCTAAGAGCCTTCGGTATCATTTTCGTTTTCTTTTTTCTAAGCCATTCGGTTTTTTCTCAGGGTAGGTTTACGGTACAAAATGGACAGAAATCAGATAAGATTAAATTCAAATTTATTAATAATCTAATCGTATTTCCCGTTAAAATAAATGGTGTGGAACTATCCTTTTTATTGGATACGGGGGTAAGTAAACCCATTATATTTAATATTTTAAATGTTTCGGACTCTTTAAGAATCAAGAATACCGAGAGTATATATTTGAGGGGATTAGGAGAAGGGGAATCTGTCGAGGCATTAAAATCATCAAATAATGTTTTTCAAATTGGTGATGCTATAAATTTAAATCAGGATCTCTATGCGGTTTATGATTCCAATTTAAACTTCGCCCCGCGATTGGGAATACCCATTCACGGCATCATAGGATTTGATTTACTGAAGGACCTGGTTGTAGAGATTAATTATGCTCATAAATACATAAGACTCACCGAACCCCCTCAGTTCAAATATAAGGCATGTAAAAAATGTGATCGATTGAATTTGGAGTTCTATAATAATAAACCCTATCTCAATGCTACAGTTACTATTGATCAAAAGGAAATACCTGTGAAATTATTGATCGATTCAGGGGGAAGTGATGCATTATGGTTATTTGAGGATGAATCTTTAGGCATAAGATCAGGTGAAAAATTTTTCAACGATTTTCTTGGACACGGTCTAAGCGGAAGTGTTTATGGGAAGCGATCCCGAGTTGATGCCTTTACTCTCAAGGGGTATACCTTGAAAAATGTAAACGTTGCCTTTCCGGATTCCTCATCCATTTCATATGCCCGACGAATTAAGGATAGAAATGGCAGTATTTCAGGCAATATTTTGAAACGGTTTAACGTCATAATTGATTATCGGAGAGCAATAGTCACCTTTAAAAAGAATGGTTATTTTAAGTCTAAATTCACCTATAATAAAAGTGGTATAGAGTTGGCTCATGATGGATTGAGATTGGTAAGGGAAAGGGATGCAAGTATAAACCCGGTAAATGGCTTGGAGCGAAATGAAAACACTAATGGAACACGAATAGTGTTGGATACACGATATAAATTGTCTTTAAAACCGGCATTTAGTATTGTTGAATTAAGAGCCGGATCTCCCGCAGAAAAGGCCGGACTCAAAATAGGCGACCAATTATTAGTAATTAATGGGAAACAGGCGTATCAATTGTCCTTACAGGATATCATGGAAATGTTTTATGCTGATGCCGGAAAACGGATCAGAATGAGAATTGACAGGGATGGTGTGATCATGAACCTTTCTTTTATCCTGGAAAATGTTTTCGATAAGAAATGAGATTAAAGTTCGAATTTAAGAATCAGACCACAAAAACGTCTTTGTAATTAGTATATGAAATGATAAAAAAATCCCGGATAGCTAACTATCCGGGATTGCTGTTCTATTCAGATGTTTATACTTATTGCTGTACTATACTTTTATCTTTTTTTTCCAAAACACTCTCTTTATTCGGATCTACCACGAGTCCTTTGATCTTTAAGGCTACAGTAGGCGTTTCGGCGTTAGAGATAACGGTAATTGTTTTCCTGATCGGGTTAACTCTGTTGGTGTCATATTTCACTTCAATTTCACCTGTCTGGCCCGGTAAAATAGGGTCTTTCGGCTTTTTGGGAATTGTGCACCCACAGCTCGATTTTACCTGAGAAATAATTAAAGGTTCATCACCGGTATTCGTAAATTCGAAAACGCGAACGCCATCAGATCCTTTTTCAATAGTGCCATAATCAATAGTATCAGTTTTAAATTCAATTTTAGCCTGAGCATGCAATGATAAGCTCAGAAAACCAATACAAATGAGTGTAATTAATTGTTTCATTTTATTTATTTTTTCGTTAATTAATTCAAATTTTTAATTGCTCATTAAAAGCTTTTATTTTCAATCAATCTGAGTCAAACATACTTACTTTTTCTTCAAACAACAAAATTATTAGATGTATTGCACAAGTATTAACATATTTTACGCACTTAACAGTACATCCGAACTAAACTGAATAATAGAGGAACGATTAAATATTTTAATTATTCCGATTTCACAGCTTAAGAAATATAAGTACTTTTGCACATCAATCGTCAAAAATTATTCCAAAGTATGCAGATCCCATCAAAATATGATGCAAAGGAAGTTGAAAAAAAATGGTATGACTACTGGTTAAAACAGGGTTATTTTCATTCCGTACCTGATGAAAGAGAGCCATATACCATAGTCATTCCACCGCCAAATGTAACGGGTGTCTTGCATATGGGGCATATGTTGAATAACACCTTACAGGATGTGTTAATACGTCGAGCACGTTTGAAGGGGTACAATGCCTGTTGGGTGCCAGGCACCGATCATGCATCTATCGCAACTGAGGCAAAGGTGGTTGAAAAGCTAAAAAGCGAGGGTATTGATAAGGCGAATATTTCAAGGGAAGATTTTTTAGACCATGCCTGGGAATGGACTCATAGGCACGGCGGTATTATACTAGAGCAATTAAAAAAATTAGGTTGTTCTTGCGATTGGGAACGTACCAAGTTTACGATGGATGAAGATTTATCCGAGTCTGTTATCGATGTGTTTATTTACTTGTTCAATAAAGGACTTATCTACCGTGGTTATAGGATGGTTAATTGGGATCCAAAGGCGCAGACCACACTTTCGGATGAAGAGGTTAATTATGTGGAAAGGTCGGATAAGCTTTACTACGTAAAATATCAAATTGAAGGAGAAGGCCAGTTCGTAACTGTGGCTACTACGAGACCGGAAACCATATTGGGTGATACTGCTATTTGTGTTAATCCAGCTGATACACGATTTAAACATCTTAAAGGAAGGAAGGCGGTCGTACCGATTTGTAATCGCGTTGTACCCATAATTCAAGACGACTATGTTGATATGGAGTTTGGTACAGGGTGTTTAAAAATTACTCCTGCTCATGATACGAACGATAAAGAAATAGGGGATAAACATAATTTAGAGGTAATCGATATTTTAAACGATGATGCCACACTAAACCATCATGGTCTGCAATTTGAAGGGATGGACAGGGAATTAGCTCGAGAACATGTGGCAAAAGAGTTAGATGCTCTGGGACTTTTGGTGAAATCAGAAGATTATATTCACAAAGTTGGCACCAGTGAACGGACCAATGCCGTAATTGAGCCAAAAATATCGGCTCAGTGGTTTTTAAAGATGGAAGATCTTGCTAAACCGGCCTTGGATAATGTAGTGGATGATACCATTGAATTCCATCCAAAAAAATTTAAAAACGCCTATAAAAACTGGATGACCAATATTCGGGATTGGAACATATCGCGACAATTATATTGGGGACATCAAATTCCTGCTTATTATTACGGTGAAGGAGTGAACGATTTTGTTGTGGCAAAATCTATTGAAGAGGCTCTAATTCGTGCCAAAGAGGTGACGGGAAATAATGATTTATCGCAATCCGATTTAGTCCAGGAAACGGATGTGGTTGATACCTGGTTTTCATCGTGGTTATGGCCGATCAGCGTATTTGATGGTATTCGAAATCCAGATAATGATGAAATTAAATACTATTATCCGACAAATGATCTGGTAACGGCACCGGAAATAATGTTTTTTTGGGTAGCTCGTATGATCATTGCAGGTTATGAATTCAGAGGTGAATTACCATTTAAAAATGTATACTATACGGGAATAGTCAGGGATAAACAAGGGCGAAAAATGAGTAAGTCATTAGGTAACTCTCCCGACCCTATTGCACTCATGGATCAATATGGAGCGGATGGCGTTCGTGTTGGAATGTTAATGTGTTCTCCTGCCGGAAACGATTTGCCTTTTGATGAGTCCTTATGTCAACAAGGAAAAGCCTTTTCCAATAAAATCTGGAATGCATTCAGATTAATTAACGGATGGGAAATACAGGATACTGCGCAACCGGAGTATGCTAAAAATGGGATAATGTGGTTTGAAAATAAATTTCAGGAAACATTGTCGGTCATTGAAGATCATTTTACTAAATACAGACTGAGTGATGCTTTAATGGAAACTTATAAATTAATTTGGAATGACTTCTGTTCCTGGTTGCTTGAAATAGTAAAGCCCGCTTATGGTCAGCCCATCGATCGAACATCGTATAATGCCATTATCAGGATTTTGGAAAATAACCTAAGAATTTTGCATCCTTTTATGCCCTTCCTTACAGAAGAAATATGGCAATGTATAACCCCGCGTTCATCGAAGGAAGCGTTAATCATCTCCAGGTGGCCGGAAAGTGATACTGTGGATCATCATGTTATTCAAGTTTTCGATTCTGTCATGGAAATTATTTCAGGGATTCGTACAATTCGGAAACAAAGAAATATCGCCTTTAAAGAGAAGATTTCACTTTCTGTAATTAACAATGAAAATTTAGGGGACTTTTATGATTCTGTGATTATAAAACTTTGTAACCTTGATGCGATTAATTATGTTTCGGAAGCTTTAGAGGGCGCTTTAAGTTTTAGAGTAAAGACTAATGAGTATTTCATTCCTATCTCAGATGCGGTCGATTTAGAAGAGGAAATTAAAAAGCTTAAAGAGGAACTTCACTATACGGAAGGTTTCCTAAAATCGGTTCAAAAAAAATTAGCCAATGAACGATTTGTGAATAATGCCCCTGAGAAAGTTATTGCACTAGAAAGGAAAAAAGAAGCGGATGCCCTTGCGAAGATAGAGACCCTTAAAGCGAGTTTGGAAAGCTTGCATTAGGAGTTTTCGATATCACTGATATGATGTTCTAGTGCTTTTACAGAAATTTGAATTTCAATGATCAAAAGAACCAGGGAAAATATCAATAAAATTAAAGCTACACCGAAAATCCAAACAGCAATAGTGTGTTGCTTTATATAAATTAAGAACATCGTTAAAACACAAAGTAGTAAACTGGTTATCCCAAATATTTGCATGGATCGGGTTAAGTATAACCTCCTTTTAATATTTTCTATTTGTGCTATTATAATGGAATCTTTCTGTTGAATGTATTTATCATGCAGACTTCTAATTACCGAAGCATAAGCCAAAAATCTATTCGTATAGGCTAACATTATTAATGATATTGCTGAGAAGAGCAAGGCCGGCGTAGTTAAGGTCAATTGTTCCATGCATAAAGTTTGTTCAAATTTATGGATATTACTTCAAATAGGAGATTTTGAACTTGTTCTTTTTAAATGCGGGCTTTAACTTTCCATAATGAAAGAGGATCTTCTACATTATGTTTGGAAATATAAAAAAATCAATTTCACCAAGTTAAGAACCGTTACAGGAGAACCGATCAAGGTGAAATCTGTCGGCCAGCATAATCATGACTCCGGGCCTGATTTTTTTAATGCTATGATAGAAATAGGAGACCAGCTTTGGGCGGGTAATGTGGAAATGCATGTGAAGTCTTCCGATTGGTATTTACATAATCATGAGCTTAACAAAAACTATGATAATGTTATTTTACATGTTGTCTGGGAACACGACACCGAAATTTTAAGGGATAACAATAGTGCTATAGCCACACTGGAACTTAAACATTATATCTCGGATAGTGTTTTAAGGAATTACAAAAAGTTAATTATGAATCAGGTACTGTGGATTAACTGTGAAGGCGATTTTTCTGAAATCGAGTCATTTGTAATTTACAATTGGTTGGATCGCCTTTATTTTGAGCGATTGGAATGCAAATCAAAAACCATTACTTCAATGCTTCAGGCCTCGAAATACGATTGGGAAGAGGTTTTGTTTAAGATGCTAACTAAAAATTTTGGTTTAAAGGTAAATAGCGAAGCATTTTTAAGTTTAGCGAATGCCACTCCCTTTTCTATTGTACGGAAGGTACAATCCAATCGCCAAATGTTGGAAGCTTTATTTTTTGGACAAGCCGGGCTGCTTCAACAACCTGTTGAAAACAGATACTATGAAAATTTACGTGTTGATTATACTTTTCTCAGCCAAAAATATAATTTGGACAATTCAAATATAGAAGCTGTACAATTTTTTCGATTACGGCCTGCAAATTTTCCAACCATTAGGTTGTCGCAATTGTCAAGTTTATACTTTCAAAATCAGAATTTATTTTCACAGATAATAGAGCGGGATACCTTGGATTCCTTTTACCAACTATTTAAAGTCTCAACATCATCCTTTTGGGAAAACCATTACACGTTCTCCAGGGAATCTAAACCCTTAAAAAAAAGTATTTCTAAATCATTTATAAATTCACTGCTTATAAATACGATCATACCTCTAAAGTTTTGTTTTACACGGCATAGAGGAGAGACAGCATCTATTGATGATTTAGCATTGATTTCAGAAATAAAACCTGAAAACAATACTATTATTGATAAATTTAATAGGTTACGGCCGCTAACGAATTCAGCATTGCATTCCCAGGCTTTAATTCAGTTAAAGTCCGAATATTGTGATAAAAACAAATGTTTACATTGCGCAATTGGTAGCACCCTTTTGAATTGATTAGCAAAAATCCTCAAATGTCAATTTCAATTATTACTGTTAAAAAAAACACCTTTCACCATATCGAATAATATTCTTATGAACAAATAATTCAATTTTAAATAGAGAGTAAGTTCTTGCTCCAGAAACTTTTAAACTAAAGAAGTAAGTATTAAATTGCGGCATGAATATTTATAAACCATTACTCTTTTTTCAAAAACATGGATATTATGTCTGTCAGCGCATAGCAGATCGCCTGGGTATCCGGGCTAAAGTGGTTCGAACTTCTTTCATGTATCTCACTTTTGTTACTTTAGGATTTGGTTTTGCCTTATATTTATTTTTAGCATTTTGGATGCGAATTAAAGATTTAATTTATACCAAGCGTTCATCAGTATTCGACTTATAGTTTATGACAAATCCCTTAATACGTTTTTTCAGAACCAAAATTTATACAGCTATATTTTTGCTTATAATTATCATGTTAATTGGAGTTTTTGGTTACGTCATGATCTCCGGTTATTCCTGGGTGGATGCTTTTTACATGACAGTAATAACAATGACTACGGTTGGATTTGGTGAAGTCATTCCATTAGATGAAGAGGCAAAAATATTTACGATTTTTTTAATCTTAGCAAGTGTAGTTATAGTAGGTTATGCCTTGTCTGTTATCACAGAGTATATTTTAAGTAAGAATAATATTGAAGAACTAAAACAAAAAAAGATGCAGAAAGAAATAGATGGATTCAGGAACCATGTTGTAGTTTGCGGTTATGGACGTAACGGAAAGCAAGCTGTAAAAAAACTAATGGCTCATAAAAGAGAATTCGTGGTTATCGAAAGAAACAGGGATCTGGAGGAACGATTACAGATGGATAATGTTCCCTATATCATCGGGAATGCTAATGAAGATGAGGTGTTAATCCGAGCTGGAATCGATAGGGCTTCAAATTTTATTTCGGCACTTCCCAATGATGCGGATAATTTATTCGTCGTGCTTTCGACCAGACAGATTAATAGAAACATAAATATTATAAGTCGTGCCTCAAATGAATCTTCTTACGACAAACTTAAGTTTGCAGGTGCCAATAATGTTATTTTACCGGATAACATAGGTGGTAGTCATATGGCCTCTTTAGTTGTGGTTCCGGGCTTAATGGAGTTTATAGATAATCTTTCCATAGTAGGTAAAAATAATATCAATATTGAGGAAGTTGCAGTAGAGAAGTTATACTCCGGTAAATCGTCAAAAACGATTAAGGATTTAGATTTAAGAAGAAAAACCGGATGCACTGTAATTGGGTATAAAGATGAAAATGGAGAATATATCGTGAATCCTGAAGCGGAGTTGGAATTGGCAATAAACTCAAAAATTATTGTATTGGGCCGACCAGAGCAGATCGAAGCCTTAAATTCTACCTATAATATAGACTAGTAGTACATTTAGATTGAGATCTCCCAACTCTTTTTTCATAGCAACATGACGTGGTTATTTTAGAGGACCAAATTTTTGTGATTCACGAGTTTGTCTATCTGAATTTCAAAAATATGAACTTGTATTACCGTTTTTTCACCCCTCTGATTCGTTTAAATGAATAATTTTTAGCATCTTGCCACTTTTTAAATTGAATTATTTTATGAAGAAATATCTATTTTCAACGTTAGCCTTTATACTCCCATTCATAACCAATGCTCAGGAAACAATAGAGAAAGGAATAGATCAACAAATAGATGAAGCATTTAAACCTGTTTCGGACTTCTTCTCGAATGTGATCTTTTTTAAGATCGATAATACCCCTTTTGTATTAATCTTATTGGTATTTAGTGCGGCTCTGTTCACCGTGTATTTTAAGTTTCCTAATATCAGGCATTTTTGGACAGCGATAAATGTAGTAAGAGGGAAATATGAAGATATTGAAAAGCATGGTGCACAAATCCTGTATGGGGAAGATGGCATTGCCCAGGGTGTTGATCTCAATAAGGTGGATGATATTGAAGAGCATATTGAGAATATAGAAAGTATTCACAGTGATTTGGAGATCGACGGAGATATTAAGGAAACCATACGAGATGAAAGTTCACACGGGGAGGTCTCTCACTTTCAGGCATTGGCAACAGCAGTTTCCGGTACTGTAGGAAATGGTAATATAGCAGGGGTAGCGTTGGCCATTGCTCTTGGTGGCCCGGGAGCGACTTTTTGGATGGTTATTTGTGGTCTTCTCGGCATGTCAACAAAATTTGTTGAATGTACCTTGGGTGTACATTATAGAGATGTTGGGAAAGATGGTACAGTATATGGCGGTCCCATGTATTATTTAACAAAAGGGTTAAAAGAAAAGGGATTTAAGACATTAGGTAAGATTGCCGCTGTATTATTTGCGATTTTTTGTATTGGTGGATCATTTGGAGGAGGCAATGCCGCTCAATCCAATCAGGCTACCATTGTAGTAAAAGAACTTCTTGGTCTGGAAAGTACAATGGCAGGTACCGTAATTGGTTTAATTATAGCTTTAGTGGTCGGAATTATTATCATTGGAGGTATTAAGAGGATTGCATCTGTTACCGAAAAAATAGTACCTTTTATGGCGGTATTATATATCCTTTGCTGTCTATACATCATTTTTGGTAACTTTAGTTTAATAGATGATGCCATCGGACTAATTGTAACAGAAGCTTTTAATCCAACAGCGATTGGTGTTGGTGGGTTTATCGGAGTCCTTTTGGTAGGTTTTAAAAGAGCTGCTTTTTCCAATGAGGCCGGAGCCGGATCAGCTTCTATAGCGCACTCTGCAGTAAAAACGAAATATTCTGCATCCGAAGGATTAGTGGCTTTATTGGAGCCTTTTATAGATACTGTCGTTATATGTACCATGACTGCTTTAGTAATCATTATTTTCAATTTTGGAGGATTCTTCCAATACGGTGGCGATGGTCAGGGTGCAGTACTTATTGAAGGAATTCCTTATGAAGGCGCGGGTATAACAGCCAAAGCATTTGCCGAATATATCCCGTTTTCCGATGTCTTCTTAACAGTGGCAGTGTTCTTATTTGCAATTTCAACTATGATTTCCTGGAGTTATTATGGATTACAGTCTTGGAAATTCCTTTTTGGAAGAGGTAAACGTGCAGATTTGACTTATAAAATTTTATTTCTAACTTTTGTGGTCATCGGAGCTGCAGCGAGTATGAAATCTATTTGGGACTTCTCTGACGCCATGATATTTGCGATGGTATTCCCTAACATGGTTGGTTTGTACTTGTTAATGCCGGTAGTTAAAAAACAATTGAAGCGTTACGTTGACGCTATAAAAATGAAACAGGATGCCATAAGCGGGTAACCATCAGAATGATTAATTTAAAATCCCATTTCATTTTGACAAAACAGGAACGAAATGGGATTTTTTTATTGGCATTTATTATAATAGCGATTCAGTTCGGATATTACTTTCTCGATTTTTCTTCTGACCCCATACCTTTTAATAAACGAGATTACGAACTATATTCTCGTGAAATAGATTCACTAAAACAAATTGAAATTGAACTGCGTAAAAAGAAACTATATCCATTCAATCCAAATTACATAGATGATTTTAAGGGATGTTTCCTTGGAATGAGCAATGAAGAAATAGATCGATTATTGGCGTTTAGGAAAGAAGATCAATGGATTTCATCCGTTGAACAGTTTCAGCAGGTCACAAAAATATCAGATTCTTTATTAGGCACCTTGGCACCATATTTTAAATTTCCAGATTGGATAACAAATCAAAAGGGATCCACTATAAATACAAATAGCAACCCGTACCTAATAAAAAAAGAAGAAAAAATTGACTTGAATAAGGCAACAGCCGAACAATTACAAAGCATAAAAGGTATTGGTAAGGTGCTCTCTGAAAGAATAATTAAATACAGAAATAGATTTCCTGACGGATTTATGGATTTAGTGGAGTTAAATGATGTTTATGGGCTATCTTCTGAAGTTATTGAAAGTATAAGGCGAAAATTTACAGTTACGCCTTCTCAGTCAATTGAAAAAGTCGATTTAAATAAGGCTACGCTGACCCAACTCGTTAAAATCCGGCATATCAGTTACGATTTGGCCTTTTCCATTCTAGAAGAACGTACTTTAAGAGATGGATTTAATACTTTGGACGAGTTAATAAAAGTTAGAGGCTTTCCGATTAATAAATTAGAGATAATTAAATTATATTTGTCGCTCGAAAATATTAAAGCCGAGTAGTATGTACTTCACCGAAGAGCATAAACTTTTTAGAAAAAGTCTACAGGATTTTTTAAAAAAGGAAGTTGTTCCGCATATTGAAACCTGGGAGAAAACCGGAACCATAGACCGATTTATATGGAAAAAATTTGGTGATATGGGATATTTTGGAATTAACTACCCAGTGAAATACGGTGGTTTAAATTTGGATTTGTTCTACACTGTTATCCTTCTTGAAGAACTTCAGAAAATAAATTCGGGTGGCTTTGCAGCAGCGATTTGGGCCCATGCCTATTTGGCAATGACACATCTCAATGCCGAGGGAAGTGAAAACGTAAAACAAGATTATTTAAGAGCGAGTATTACTGGAGATAAAATTGGATGCTTATGCGTAACTGAACCGTTTGGTGGCAGTGATGTGGCAGGAATGCGAACCACTGCGATAAAAGATGGGGATTATTTTGTCATTAATGGCTCTAAGACTTTCATCACCAACGGTTACTACAGTGATTATTTGATTGTGGCTGCTAAAACCAGTCCAGAATTAGGTAATAAAGGGATGAGTATCTTTGTGGTTGACCGGGATGCTGAAGGTGTTTCAGCAACAAAATTAGATAAATTAGGATGGCGTGCCTCTGATACAGGGGAGATAGCATTTGATAATGTTAAGGTTCCGATGGCTAATTTGTTGGGAGAAAAGGGTAAAGGATTTGGGTATATCGTTCAGCACTTTGCATTGGAGCGATTGGTTATGGGGATTAATGCGCATGCTCGTGCTGAATATGCCATGGACTATGCATTAAAGTTTATGTCGGAGCGACAGGCATTTGGTAAAACGATAGACCAATTCCAGGCTTTACGGCATAAAGCTGTTGACTTGATTGCAGATATAGAATTGTGTAAAACCTATAATTACAAGGTGGCCGAACGATTGAATCATGGTGAATATGTTGTAAAAGAAGCCACCATATCAAAATTGAAATCGACCAAAATGGCCGATGAGGTTATTTATGAGTGCTTACAGTTTTTAGGAGGTTATGGTTATATGGAGGAATATCCATTAGCAAGATTATTAAGGGATAGCAGATTAGGGCCGATTGGAGGAGGAACATCTGAGATATTAAGAGAGATCCTTGCCAAAATATGTATTGATAAGAAGGAGTATAAACCGGCAACTTGAATTTTATCAGCCCTATAGTCTAACCCCATTGTAGAAATAAAATAATTATCAAGATTTTAATTTGTCATTGTGATTAATTAATTATATTTGCACCCACAAATTCTAAAAGAAAGGAGGTTAAAGCATTATGTTAATAATACCTATTAAGGAAGGAGAAAATATAGATCGCGCGTTAAAACGTTTCAAGCGAAAATTTGACAGGACAGGTGTTAAGCGTCAATTGCAACAGCGAAAGCAATTTACAAAACCTTCAGTAGAACGTAGAGCACAGATTCAAAAAGCACAACATATTCAAAGGCTAAGAGATGCCGAGGAAATTTAAGATGCTGAATTGAAAAATATAATCCCGCCATAGTGCGGGATTTTTTTTTTGCTAATGTTTACGCCATTTAATTAATTAGTTTTTAACAGTTGTTTTTTCTAATTTTAAACGTCAAACAAAGAACTTACACCCATTGAATGCTTTAAAGGCTTTTACTGATTATTTGATTCTAGAAAAGAATTATTCTGCTTTAACTGTAAAAGCATATACAAGTGATTTAGCTGGTTTTTCAGAATTTTTGAGAGATGAATATAATTCCGAAGAAGTTTGTAATACGAATTATTCAGAAATAAGGAGTTGGATAGTTTACTTGGTTGAACAACATATTTCTAACAGGAGTATTAACAGAAAAATTTCTTCCCTAAATTCTTATTTTAAATTTCTCCTAAAAGTAGGAGCGATTGAATCGAATCCTTTATCGAAGCACAGAGCATTGAAAACCAATAAAAAGGTTCAGGTACCATTCTCAAAAATGGAAATAGATAAGGTTTTGGATGAGTTTGTTTTTGATGAAAGCTTTGAGGGCATAAGAGATAAATTGATTATAGAGTTATTTTACTCCACTGGTATCAGAAGAATTGAACTTGTTAATCTCAGATTGAATAATATAAACTTACAAAGCAAAACTTTAAAGGTTATTGGAAAAAGAAATAAAGAGCGTATTCTACCGTTATTAGATTGTACCTTAGAAACTATAAACAGGTATTTGGAATGCCGAAATAATATGGAAGATAAAATGGACAAAGAGCATTTATTTTTGACCAGAAAAGGGGTTAAAATTAATGAAACACTTGTTTACAGAATAATAAATAATTATTTTAGTAAGGCATCTTCAAAAGTAAAAAAGAGTCCTCACATATTGCGCCACTCTTTTGCAACCCATTTATTAAACCAAGGTGCAGATTTAAATGCTGTTAAAGAACTTCTTGGACATTCAAGTTTAGCTGCTACTCAAGTGTACACACATAATAGTATTTCAGAGTTAAAAAAAGTACATGTTAAAGCACATCCAAGAAGTAAAAAATAGCAATAAAGCAGTGTCTAACCTAAAAAGTATAACTATGAAAGTAAACACCCAGTCGGTAAATTTTAATGCAGACAAAAAGTTGTTGGCGTTTATCCAGAAACGAATGGATAAGTTGGAATTGTTTTATGACAAAGTGATACAATCTGACGTCTATTTAAAGGTTGAAAATACAAGTGATAAAGAGAATAAGATATTTGAAGCCCGAGTGAGTGTTCCAGGGGATAGTTTGGTGGTTAAAAAACAATGTAAATCGTTTGAAGAAGGCGCTGATATGGCCGTATCATCACTGGAGCGGCAGCTCATAAAGAGAAAAGAAAAACTGAGAGCACATTCATAACAAAATTTTCGAAAAAATGTTTTGAATAAGAAAATAAATATATACATTTGCAGTCCGTTAGAAATGACGGGCTTTTTTTATGATTAAAAAGTAATGAAAAGCCTCCATAGCTCAGCTGGCTAGAGCAGCTGATTTGTAATCAGCAGGTCGTGGGTTCGAGTCCCTCTGGAGGCTCCATAAGTTCTTATAACATAATAGTTTGGGGAGATACTCAAGCGGCCAACGAGGACAGACTGTAAATCTGTTGACTATGTCTTCGCAGGTTCGAATCCTGCTCTCCCCACATGAAAATTTCGACTTAGATTTTTGTATAAGTTAAATGCGATAAATTTGAGGCTGGAAATTTAAATTTCGGGGATACCCGAGAGGGATTCATTTACAAAATGTGAAATCCTAAAAATTTGCGGGAGTAGCTCAGTTGGTAGAGCGTCAGCCTTCCAAGCTGAATGTCGCCGGTTCGAACCCGGTCTCCCGCTCGAAGCGTTTATTTTAAAAGCAAGGCGTTGTTGTTATTCTTGTTTTAAATAAATGACGGACTGTGATACGAAGGATATGCTTTGGGAAGTTGTGGTAAACCCGGTCCCTGGCTCTTATGTAAACGAGTTGCTTAAGCGAGTATTGCCATAACAGACGACTAGGATTCTAGTCATTACGTTGGGTTTCGTAAACAATATGCCGGTGTAGCTCAGGGGTAGAGCGTTTCCTTGGTAAGGAAGAGGTCACGGGTTCAAATCCCGTCATTGGCTCAAAATATAAATAAAGGACACTAATATTATTATATAACTAAGATTAAAATTTTTTAACATGGCAAAAGGAACTTTCGATCGTTCAAAACCGCATTTAAATATAGGTACTATTGGACACGTAGATCACGGTAAAACAACATTAACTGCCGCTATTACAAAAGTATTAGCAGATGCAGGGTTATCAGAAGCAAAATCTTTTGATCAAATTGACAATGCTCCAGAAGAGAAAGAAAGAGGTATTACTATCAACACGTCTCACGTTGAGTATCAAACTGCTAATCGTCACTATGCTCACGTAGATTGTCCAGGACACGCGGATTACGTAAAGAACATGGTAACTGGTGCTGCCCAAATGGATGGTGCTATTTTGGTAGTTGCCGCTACTGATGGACCTATGCCACAAACACGTGAACACATCTTGTTAGGACGTCAGGTTGGTATTCCACGAATCGTTGTTTTTCTGAACAAAGTTGATATGGTTGATGATGAGGAGCTTTTAGAGCTTGTAGATATGGAAGTTAGAGATTTGTTGAACTTCTACGAGTACGACGGTGACAATGGTCCAGTTATTTCAGGTTCTGCCTTAGGAGCTCTTAATGGTGAGCAAAAGTGGGTAGACACTGTAATGGAATTAATGGAAGCTTGTGACACTTGGATTGAGGAGCCTGAGCGTGATATGGACAAGCCATTCTTAATGCCGATTGAAGATGTATTCTCTATTACTGGACGTGGTACGGTTGCCACTGGTAGAATTGAAACTGGTATTGCTAAAACTGGTGATCCTGTTGAGATTATCGGTATGGGAGCTGAGAAATTAACCTCTACGATTACAGGTATTGAAATGTTCCGTCAGATTTTAGACAGAGGAGAAGCAGGTGATAATGCAGGTATCTTATTAAGAGGTATTGAGAAAACTCAAATTTCAAGAGGAATGGTTATTACCAAACCTGGTTCTGTAACCCCTCATAAGCACTTTAAAGCGGAAGTTTATATCTTGAAAAAAGAAGAAGGTGGTCGTCATACGCCATTCCACAATAACTACCGTCCTCAGTTTTATGTACGTACAACTGACGTAACAGGAAATATTTCTTTACCAAGTGGTGTTGAAATGGTTATGCCAGGTGATAACCTTACGATTACTGTAGATTTGATTCAGCCAATTGCATTGAATGTTGGTCTACGTTTTGCTATCCGTGAGGGAGGTAGAACTGTTGGTGCTGGTCAGGTAACTGAAATTTTAGATTAAACATTAAGTTTAATTGTTACATAAATCAAGGTATCACGCTAAATGCGTGATGCCTTTTGACTTATAATTAAGGGTTTACCTTCCTTAATTAATAAGGTGTTGAAAAAAGGTAAATAGGAAACTGATTTTGTGGAAACAAACAATTGTTATAATTGTCTCTGTGAAATCATTATGGTATCTCGAGTACTCGAGACGGAACCACAGGAATTAATTGAGAAGAGCTAGAAGTCTATTTTAAAAGTACTCTTTTCATTTACGGGTTTAGCTCAGTTGGTAGAGCACTGGTCTCCAAAACCAGGTGTCGGGAGTTCGAGTCTCTCAACCCGTGCGAAGCAAGGATTGAGAGCGAGAAGTTTATGCCGAGCGAAGCCGCGGTAAGTCTCTCAACCCGTGCGAAGCAAGGATTGAGAGCGAGAAGTTTATGCCGAGCGAAGCCGCGGTAAGTCTCTCAACCCGTGCGAAGCAAGGATTGAGAGCGAGAAGTTTATGCTAGGAAAACGGAGAACGTTTAATTTGAAAATAAATATCGGGGTGTACTGCTTCGAAATGGTGATTAATAAAGATTAGATACATGGCTGGAATTGTTAGTTATATTAAAGAATCGTTTGAAGAATTAAAAAACAATGTTACATGGACACCTTGGGCTGAAGCTCAAAGATTAACTGTTCTTGTAGCCGTTTTTTCGATTATATTTTCTCTTGGGATTTGGGGAGTTGATACGGTTTTCAGCAAGGTTATTACACTTTACTTTGATTGGATTAACGGATAAAAAGAAATTATGTCTGAAGTAAGTGAGAAAAAATGGTATGTAGTTAGGGCTGTTAGCGGTCAGGAAAACAAAATTAAGACTTACATTGAGAATGAAATAGCTCGGTTGGGTCTTCAGGATTATGTTGATCAGGTATTAGTGCCAACGGAGAAGGTGATTCAAATCCGGAATGGAAAAAAAATTAGTAAAGAAAAGGTTTTCTTCCCCGGATACATTATGATTCAAGCTAATCTTTCTGGAGAGGTACCACATATAATAAGATCGGTTACTAATGTAATTGGCTTTTTGGGTGAAACTAAAGGAGGTGATCCGGTACCACTTAGACCATCCGAAGTGAATAGAATGCTGGGTAAAGTTGATGAACTTGCCATAGAGGAAACGGCTAATGTTGCTATTCCATTTACAAAAGGAGAAACAGTTAAGGTTATAGATGGGCCTTTCAATGGTTTTGATGGTACTATTGAAAAAATAAATGAAGAAAAGCGTAAACTAGAGGTAATGGTTAAGATTTTTGGAAGAAAAACACCATTGGAATTGAGTTATATGCAGGTTGAAAAAGTATAATAATTGTTACACTATATATAAGGTATAATTTAGCTTCCACATTTAAAATTATACCCGTTTAAATTATTAAAAATGGCAAAAGAATTAGGTAAAGTAGTTAAGTTACAAGTTCGGGGAGGTGCTGCGAATCCATCGCCACCGGTTGGACCCGCTTTAGGTGCTGCTGGAGTTAACATCATGGAGTTTTGCAAGCAATTCAATGCAAGGACTCAGGACAAAGCCGGTAAGGTATTGCCTGTTGTTATCTCTGTTTATAAAGACAAATCGTTTGATTTTGTTATAAAAACTCCTCCAGCTGCAGTACAATTATTAGAAGCGGCCAAAGTAAAGAAGGGTTCAGGAGAACCAAACCGAAGAAAAGTAGCTAAAGTTTCGTGGGATCAGATCAGAAACATTGCAGAAGATAAAATGCAGGACTTAAATGCGTTTACAGTCGAGTCTGCGATGAAAATGGTTGCTGGTACCGCAAGATCAATGGGAATTACCGTAACAGGAAAGTTTCCATCTTAATCGTTTAAAGACATTAAAAAATGGCAAGATTAACAAAAAAGCAAAAGGAAGCTTTAGCAAAAATAGAAAAAGGGAGATTGTATTCATTAGATGAAGCATCTGCCCTGGTAAAGGAAATTACCAATACTAAATTTGATTCATCCGTTGATATTGCGGTGCGATTAGGAGTTGATCCTAGAAAGGCAAATCAGATGGTTAGAGGTGTTGTATCTCTTCCTCATGGTACTGGTAAGGATATGAAGGTTTTAGCACTGGTTACTCCTGATAAAGAAGCCGAAGCCAAGGAGGCAGGAGCTGATTATGTCGGATTAGATGAATACCTTGACAAGATTAAAAGTGGCTGGACAGATGTCGACGTCATTGTTACCATGCCCAGTGTTATGGGAAAATTAGGACCATTAGGACGTATATTAGGTCCGCGTGGCTTAATGCCAAACCCAAAAACTGGTACGGTCACCATGGATATTGCTAAAGCTGTAAGTGAAGTAAAAGCCGGTAAAATTGACTTTAAAGTTGATAAAACCGGGATTGTTCACGCTGCAATTGGTAAGGCATCATTTAGCGCCGATAAAATTGCAGGTAATGCAAATGAATTAATTCAAACATTATTAAGATTAAAACCAACTGCCGCAAAAGGTACTTACGTTAAAAGTATTCATTTATCAAGTACAATGAGTCCTAGTGTTTCAGTTGACCCAAAAGTTGGTTAATTAGTTAATAAACTTTTATTATGACAAGAGAAGAAAAATCGCAAGTAATTAAAGACTTAACTGCACAATTAGCCGATAATGCCAATATTTATTTGGCGGATATTTCAGGGTTGAATGCAGGGGCTACCTCAGATTTACGTCGCGCTTGTTTTAAGGCGAATGTAAAGTTAGCGGTAGTAAAGAACACATTACTTGCTAAAGCAATGGAAGCTTCAGAAAAAGAATTTGGAGAGCTTCCTACAGTTTTAAAAGGGAATACCTCGGTTATGTACTCCGAAACTGGTAATGCACCAGCAAAGGTTATTAAAAACTTCAGAAAAAAATCTGAAAAACCATTGTTGAAAGGTGCTTTTATCGAAGAGGCTATTTATATTGGTGACAACCAATTAGATGCGTTAGTTGATATCAAATCTAGAGAGGAGTTAATAGGGGATATCGTAACCTTACTGCAGTCTCCCGCCAAGAACGTTATTTCGGCGTTACAATCTGGTGGTGGAAAACTTGCAGGAATTATTAAAACACTATCCGAAAAAGAAGGATAGACTTAAATAAGTTCGCACTTTATTACAATTATATTAAAATTAAAAATTTATTAAAACGATAGAAAAATGGCAGATTTAAAAGATTTCGCAGAACAATTAGTTAACTTAACAGTAAAAGAAGTAAATGAGTTAGCTACTATATTAAAAGAAGAGTATGGTATTGAGCCTGCTGCTGCTGCAGTAGCCGTTGCTGGTCCAGCCGCTGGTGGTGGTGACGATGCTGGTGAGGCACAAACTGAATTTGATGTCATACTTAAAGCTCCTGGAGCTTCTAAGTTAGCAGTGGTAAAATTGGTTAAGGAATTAACAGGTTTAGGGCTTAAAGAAGCTAAAGAACTAGTTGATGGCGCACCTAACGCCATAAAGGAAGCTGTTTCTAAAGATGAAGCTGAAGCGTTAAAATCGCAATTAGAAGAAGCTGGAGCGGAAGTTGAGCTTAAATAAGCTTAGCATTCAAACAAAATATAGGTTTAGGTCTGTCCCGAATATTTAGGATAAGGCCTAAACCATTTTGCGTATATAATACATACCAAAAAAATTATTCAATAGTGTGCAGAATATGAACATGCTATTTGACCCATTTAATTAGTGCACTTTTAGGCACTTTCACTATTTTTTAATCAAAATTTCGTCCATTGATGTTATCAACACAAGCTGAAAGATTAAATTTTTCCTCCATTGTAAACAGAACCGAATATCCAGATTTCTTGGATATACAAATTAAATCCTTTCAGGATTTTTTCCAGTTAGAAACAAAGTCTGAAGAAAGAGGAGACGAAGGTTTATATAATACCTTCATGGAAAATTTTCCAATAACTGATTCCCGCAATCAATTCGTTTTAGAATTTCTAGATTATTTTGTAGATCCTCCGAGATATGCTATTGAAGAGTGTATTGAAAGAGGACTTACCTACAGTGTCCCTCTTAAAGCGAGATTAAAATTATATTGTACAGATCCTGAACATGAAGATTTTGAGACCATTGTTCAAGATGTGTATTTAGGTACCATTCCCTACATGACACCAAGTGGGACTTTTGTTATTAATGGTGCTGAACGCGTTGTAGTATCTCAATTGCACAGATCCCCTGGTGTATTCTTCGGTCAATCTTTCCATGCCAATGGTACTAAATTGTACTCTGCAAGGGTGATACCTTTTAAAGGATCCTGGATAGAATTTGCTACGGATATCAATCAGGTAATGTATGCCTATATTGATAGAAAAAAGAAATTACCTGTAACTACGTTATTCCGCGCAATTGGATTTGAACGCGATAAAGATATACTGGAAATCTTTGACTTGGCAGAAGAGGTCAAAGTATCTAAATCTGGATTGAAGAAGTATTTAGGAAGAAAATTAGCGGCTCGGGTGCTTAACACCTGGCATGAAGATTTTGTGGATGAAGATACAGGAGAAGTTGTATCCATTGAACGTAACGAAATAGTTTTAGATCGTGATACCGTCCTTGATAAGGAAAATATAGAAGAAATTCTTGAAGCAGAAGTAAAGACTATTCTTTTGCATAAGGAAACTTCAGAGCAGGGAGACTACGCGATAATTCATAATACACTTCAAAAAGATCCTACCAATTCAGAAAAGGAGGCTGTTGAGCATATTTATCGTCAACTTAGAAATGCTGAGCCACCCGATGAAGAGACTGCTCGTGGAATAATTGATAAATTATTCTTTAGTGACCAGCGTTATTCCCTGGGTGAAGTTGGGCGTTACAGAATGAACAAGAAATTGGGTCTTGATATCGGAATGGATAAGCAGGTACTGACCAAGGAAGATATCATTACCATTATAAAATACTTAATAGAATTAATTAATTCAAAGGCAGAGATTGATGATATTGATCACTTGTCAAACAGACGTGTAAGAACTGTTGGAGAACAATTATCACAACAGTTTGGTGTTGGTTTGGCTCGTATGGCGCGTACGATACGTGAGCGTATGAATGTGCGTGACAATGAGGTATTTACTCCAATCGATTTGATCAATGCAAAGACCCTGTCTTCAGTGATTAATTCGTTCTTTGGAACCAACCAGTTATCTCAGTTCATGGATCAAACCAATCCGTTGGCGGAAATTACACATAAACGTCGTTTATCTGCTTTAGGACCTGGTGGTTTATCCCGTGAAAGAGCTGGTTTTGAGGTGCGTGATGTGCATTATACGCATTACGGTCGCTTATGTCCGATTGAAACACCGGAAGGACCGAATATTGGGTTGATATCTTCTCTTTCCGTATATGCTAAGGTGAATTCCATGGGATTCATCGAAACACCTTACCGTGCGGTTGAAAATGGTGTTGTTGATATCAAGGGAGATCCTGTATACTTGAGTGCAGAGGAAGAAGAAGAGAAATTAATTGCGCAGGCAACCGTTAAGGTAGACGATAAGGGAAAGATTCTTCATGATAAGGTAATTTCCAGAATGGAAGGCGATTTTCCTGTAGTTGAGCCGACTCGTGTCCACTACACTGATGTGGCACCAAATCAGATATCATCAATATCGGCGTCATTGATTCCATTCCTTGAACATGATGATGCAAACCGTGCATTGATGGGATCTAACATGATGCGGCAGGCAGTACCATTGTTATTGCCACAATCGCCTATTGTGGGAACCGGTCTGGAGCGTCAGGTAGCATCGGATTCAAGGGTGCTAATCAATGCAGAGGGCAATGGAGAGGTGCTTTATGTCGATGCTAACGAGATTAAAATAAAATACGAACGTACTGAAGACGAGGCAAAGGTAAGTTTCGATAGTGATATTAAGACTTATGAACTTGTAAAATTCAGAAAAACAAATCAAGGTACTGCCATCAACCTGAAGCCTATTGTTATTAAGGGCGATAAGGTGACAAAGGGACAAGTATTATGTGAAGGTTATGCTACACAGAATGGTGAACTGGCACTTGGTAGAAATATGAAAGTGGCCTTTATGCCATGGAAGGGGTATAACTTTGAGGATGCTATTGTGATATCTGAAAAAGTAGTTCGTGAAGATATATTCACTTCTATTCATATTGATGAGTATTCACTTGAAGTTAGAGACACCAAACTTGGTAATGAAGAATTGACGAACGACATTCCAAACGTTTCTGAAGAAGCTACAAAAGATTTGGATGAAAATGGGATGATTCGAATTGGTGCAGAGGTTAAGCCTGGTGATATTTTAATAGGTAAAATTACACCAAAAGGAGAAAGTGATCCTACTCCGGAGGAGAAATTATTACGAGCCATTTTTGGTGATAAAGCGGGAGATGTTAAAGATGCATCATTAAAAGCTTCACCATCTTTAAATGGCGTTGTAATAGACAAAAAATTATTTGCTCGAGCAGTTAAAGATAAAAGAAAACGTGCTCAGGATAAGGATGATATTCTTCAGCTGGAAGGTATTTACGATGCCAAATTTGACGAATTAAAGAATGTCTTAATTGAAAAATTATTCGCTATTGTCAATGGTAAAACAGCACAAGGTGTTTATAATGACTTAGGAGAGGAAGTGCTTCCTAAAGGCAAGAAATTTACACTTAAAATGTTAAATGCTGTTGATGATTATGCGCATTTAGTTTCAGGTAAATGGACAACGGACGATCATACCAATCAGTTGGTTGCAGATTTGATTCATAATTATAAAATTAAGGAGAATGACCTTCAAGGTTCTTTACGTCGTGAGAAGTTTACCATTTCTGTAGGAGATGAATTACCAGCTGGTATAATCAAACTGGCTAAAGTCTACATTGCTAAAAAGCGTAAACTAAAAGTAGGTGATAAGATGGCTGGACGCCATGGTAATAAAGGTATTGTAGCGCGTATTGTTCGCGAAGAGGATATGCCATTTCTTGAAGATGGAACCCCTGTTGATATTGTGTTGAATCCATTAGGTGTACCATCACGTATGAATATAGGTCAGATTTATGAAACGGTATTAGGATGGGCCGGACAGAAATTAGGTCGTCAATTTGCGACACCTATTTTTGACGGTGCTACGATCGATCAAATAAATGAGCTTACGGACGAAGCCGCAATTCCTCGTTTTGGTCACACCCATTTATATGATGGAGGAACTGGAGAGCGCTTTGATCAAGCTGCTACCGTCGGTGTAATTTATATGTTGAAATTAGGACATATGGTTGACGATAAAATGCATGCTCGATCTATAGGTCCTTACTCACTAATTACGCAACAACCCCTAGGAGGTAAAGCGCAATTCGGTGGACAACGATTTGGTGAAATGGAAGTTTGGGCACTGGAGGCATATGGTGCTTCAAGTACCTTACGTGAGATTTTAACCGTAAAATCGGATGATGTAATTGGTAGAGCCAAAACTTACGAAAGTATTGTGAAGGGTGAACCAATGCCGGATCCAGGACTACCTGAATCTTTCAATGTATTGATGCATGAACTTAAAGGTTTGGGATTAGATATCAGATTAGAGGAGTAAAAAATGGTTAAAGCCTCGTTTTTCGGTTCATATGAGGACCTGATGTTGGGCTATAACTGAAAACTTAAGAAAATGGCAAGAAAACAAGATAAGAATGCAGTAAAGAGGTTTAACAAAATCTCAATTGGATTGGCTTCACCTGAATCTATTTTGGCAGAATCAAATGGTGAGGTATTAAAACCTGAAACTATAAATTATCGTACGCACAAGCCGGAACGAGATGGTTTGTTTTGTGAGCGCATTTTTGGTCCTGTAAAGGATTATGAGTGTGCATGTGGAAAATACAAGCGAATTCGATATAAAGGTATTGTTTGCGACCGTTGTGGTGTTGAAGTTACTGAAAAGAAAGTACGACGTGACAGAGTTGGACATATTAACTTGGTCGTGCCTGTGGCCCATATTTGGTATTTCCGCTCATTACCGAACAAAATTGGTTACCTCCTGGGATTACCATCCAAGAAGTTGGATATGATAATTTACTACGAACGTTACGTGGTAATTCAACCCGGAATTGCAAAGAACGAGGAGGGAGAACCATTACAAAAGATGGATTTCTTGACTGAAGAAGAATACCTAAATATACTTGAATCCTTACCGCAGGATAACCAATATTTAGATGATACGGATCCAAATAAGTTCTTAGCTAAAATGGGAGCAGAATGCTTAATTGAACTATTAGCGAGAATTGATCTGGAATCCCTATCCTATGAGTTGAGACATAAGGCCAATACAGAAACCTCTAAACAACGTAAAACTGAAGCATTAAAGCGTCTTCAAGTTGTAGAGGCGCTGAGGGAAGCCAATAACAATCGTGAAAATCGTCCGGAATGGATGATTATGAAAGTAATCCCTGTTATACCGCCAGAATTACGTCCTTTGGTGCCTTTGGACGGTGGTAGGTTTGCAACTTCAGATTTGAATGATCTTTACCGTCGTGTCATTATCAGAAATAACCGTTTGAAGCGATTGGTCGAGATTAAAGCTCCTGAGGTTATCCTGAGAAACGAAAAGCGTATGTTACAGGAATCTGTAGATTCATTATTTGATAACACCCGTAAATCGTCGGCCGTTAAAACAGATTCCAACAGACCGCTTAAATCTTTATCGGATTCTTTAAAGGGAAAACAAGGGCGTTTTCGTCAGAATTTATTAGGTAAGCGTGTTGATTACTCCGCGCGTTCGGTTATTGTAGTTGGACCGGAGTTAAAGCTTTTTGAATGTGGATTGCCAAAAAATATGGCGGCGGAACTTTACAAACCATTTGTAATTAGAAAATTAATTGAAAGAGGTATTGTAAAAACCGTAAAGTCAGCTAAGAAAATTATTGATAAAAGAGAGCCCGTGGTCTGGGATATTTTGGAAAACGTGCTTAAAGGTCATCCCGTATTACTCAACCGTGCTCCAACATTACACCGTTTAGGGATTCAAGCATTTCAACCAAAATTAATCGAAGGTAAGGCGATACAATTACACCCGTTGGTGTGTACTGCCTTTAACGCGGATTTTGATGGCGACCAGATGGCAGTTCACTTACCATTAGGTCCTGAGGCCATATTAGAATGTCAATTATTAATGTTGGCTTCGCATAATATACTTAATCCTGCGAATGGGTCTCCGGTAACCGTACCATCTCAGGACATGGTCCTTGGATTGTACTACATGACTAAAGAACGCAAGTCTACTCCTGAAAATCCAATTAAAGGAGAAGGACTAACGTTCTATTCACCGGAGGAAGTAGAGATTGCCTTTAATGAGAAAAAGGTAGATTTAAATGCAGGTGTTAAAGTGAGAACACTTGATATAAACAAGGATGGAAAGTTAGAACCAATGATAATCGAAACCACTGTTGGACGTGTGTTGTTTAATCAGCACGTACCTCAGGCAGCAGGTTACATTAATCAGGTATTAACTAAAAAATCTTTGAGGGATATTATCGGGGCTATTCTTAAGGTAACCTCTGTTCCGGAAACTGCCGAATTCTTGGATGCGATTCGAACATTAGGGTTCCAGTTTGCATTCCAGGGAGGATTGTCATTCAGTTTGGGAGATATCATTATACCTCCGGAAAAACAGAACATGATAGAAAGTGCAAATAAGCAGGTGGATGGGATAATGGCCAACTATAATATGGGGCTTATAACAAATAACGAACGTTATAACCAGGTCATTGATATTTGGACTTCCACAAATGCTGAATTGACCGAGTTATCTATGAAACGTATTCGTGAAGATCAGCAAGGATTTAACTCTGTATTCATGATGCTTGATTCCGGTGCTCGTGGTTCCAAGGAACAGATTCGTCAGCTTACCGGAATGCGAGGATTAATGGCAAAACCTAAGAAGTCTAATGCTGGGGGAGGTGAGATTATTGAAAATCCAATTCTTTCTAACTTTAAAGAAGGTCTTTCAATTTTAGAATATTTTATCTCTACGCATGGTGCGCGTAAAGGTTTGGCCGATACTGCACTTAAAACGGCCGATGCCGGTTACTTAACACGTCGTTTGGTGGATGTTTCTCAAGATGTGATCATCAACTCTGAAGACTGTGGTACATTACGCGGTGTTGAAGTCGAACCATTAAAGAAGAACGATGAAGTTGTTGAAACTCTCGAAGAGCGAATCGTTGGGCGAGTTTCTTTAAATGATGTTTACAATCCTTTAACCGATGAGTTATTGGTTTCTGCGGGGGAATTAATTGAAGATGAAATTGCTAAAGCTATAGGAGAAACACCGATTGAATCTGTAGAAGTACGTTCACCACTAACGTGTGAAGCTTTACAGGGTATCTGTGCGAAGTGCTATGGCCGTAACCTTGCTACAGGTAAAATGGTACAACGCGGTGAAGCTGTAGGTGTTGTCGCTGCTCAATCTATTGGTGAGCCTGGTACTCAGCTGACGTTGCGTACGTTCCACGTTGGTGGTATCGCAGGTAACATATCCGAAGAAAACAAATTGGCCGTTAAGTTTGACGGTATCGCAGAAATCGAAGACCTTAAAACGGTTAAAGGTAAGGATGGTGAAGGAAACGAGGTTGATATAGTTATTTCGCGTACTACCGAGATTAAATTAATTGATAAGAAAACAGGTATAGCCTTAAGTACCAATAATATTCCTTATGGATCGACATTGTATGTTAGGGGTGGAGATGAACTTAAGAAAGGTGATGTTGTCTGTACTTGGGATCCATATAATGGTGTGATTATTTCTGAATTTTCTGGTAAAGTGAAATATGAGAATATTGAACAAGGTGTAACTTATCAGGTAGAAATTGATGAACAAACTGGTTTCCAGGAAAAAGTAATTTCAGAATCACGAAATAAGAAATTGATTCCTACCCTTCATATTGAAGATGGTAAAGGTGAAGTTATTCGTTCTTATAACCTACCTGTGGGGGCTCACTTAATGATTGATGATGGCGAGAAGATTAATGTTGGTAAAATTTTAGTGAAGATCCCTCGTAAATCTGCTAAAGCAGGTGATATTACAGGTGGTTTACCACGTGTAACGGAGTTATTCGAGGCGAGAAATCCTTCGAATCCTGCTGTTGTAAGTGAGATAGATGGCGTCGTTTCTTTTGGAAAGATTAAAAGAGGAAACCGAGAAATTATTGTGGAATCCAAATTAGGGGAAGTAAAGAAATACCTGGTGAAACTATCCAATCAAATTCTTGTTCAGGAAAATGATTACGTTAAGGCCGGTATGCCATTATCCGATGGATCCGTTACCCCAGATGATATTTTGAATATTAAGGGCCCATCTGCGGTTCAGCAATATCTTGTTAACGAAGTACAAGAGGTTTATAGATTGCAAGGTGTGAAGATAAACGATAAGCACTTTGAGGTTGTTGTAAGGCAAATGATGCGCAAAGTTCGCATTATCGATTCTGGGGATACCTTGTTCTTGGAGGATCAATTGGTACACAAGTCCGACTTCATAAAAGAAAATGATGATATTTTTGGAATGAAGGTCATTGAAGAGCCAGGAGATTCCGAAAATCTTAAAGCGGGTCAAATTGTGTCGCCGCGTCAATTGAGGGACGAAAATTCCATTTTACGACGTGAAGACAAGCAACTTGTAGTGGCCAGAGACGCGCAACCCGCTACTGCGACACCTATATTGCAGGGTATTACAAGAGCATCTCTTCAAACGAAATCATTTATCTCGGCGGCATCGTTCCAGGAAACCACCAAAGTTCTCAATGAAGCTGCAGTTGCAGGTAAGGTGGATACCTTAGAAGGTTTAAAGGAAAATGTCATTGTAGGACATCGAATTCCTGCCGGTACCGGAATGAGAAACTATTCGAATATCATAGTGGGTTCCAAAGAAGAGTTCGAAGAAATGATGCAAGTGAAGCAAGAATTGAATTATAATTAACAATTCCATAGAAAAGCGAATTCCAAAGCCCTATAGTTTTTTTTGAATGGAGGGGGAATTCGCGGCTTCTTAATCAATAATTAAATAAAGGCCTTCACGTATATATTACCTGAAGGCTTTTATATTTAAACATAACATAATATGGCAAACGAAAACGACAACAAAAAGCAAGGACAAATTAATATAGAACTGGATGAAAAGGTGGCCGAAGGGACGTATTCAAATTTGGCAATAATTAACCACTCGGTTTCAGAGTTCGTAATTGATTTTGTAAATATCATGCCAGGGGTCCCTAAGAATAAAGTAAAGTCTAGAATTATTTTAACACCGCAGCACGCCAAGCGTTTGCTTAAGGCCTTGGGCGATAATATTGCACGTTTCGAAAATGCCCATGGTGAAATCAAGGATTACGAGCAACCGCCCATACCTTTGAATTTTGGACCAGCAGGTCAGGCTTAGTTGGCTTGGACTTAACCAGCCGATTTGAGCGCGATTGCTCGAGATATTTCCGCGAGCAACCGCCCATACCTTTGAATTTTGGACCAGCAGGTCAGGCTTAGTTGGCTTGGACTTAACCAGCCGATTTGAGCGCGATTGCTCGAGATATTTCCGCGAGCAACCGCCCATACCTTTGAATT
>NZ_JAKMCM010000008.1 GCF_022662015.1 Aestuariivivens sediminicola
CAAACAAAAAAACGCTCTTTCGGTAATAAATCGGAATAAATTATTCCAATCAATCAGGGATTAAGGTGCTTCGCACCTTGTTCCCTCAAAGCTCCGCTTTGAAAATAGTCCAAACAAAAAAACGCTCTTTCGGTAATAAATCGGAATAAATTATTCCAATCAATCAGGGATTAAGGTGCTTCGCACCTTGTTCCCTCAAAGCTCCGCTTTGAAAATAGTCCAAACAAAAAAACGCTCAAGTAAACTTGGCGTTTTTTCTTATTGAACTATTTATTCGTGACCACGCCAGGATTCAAACCTGGAACCTCTTGAGCCGTAATCAAGTGCGCTATTCAGTTGCGCCACGTGGCCTTTTTAAGTGGGTGCAAATATAGTGTATTTATTAAAACTTCTCCAAATAATTAATTCAAATTTCAATTCCTTATTTTTGAATATGAATAAAGCATTACTTCTCGAAAAATATGGTCAAATATTTGATGAAAATCTCATTCAGGAGATTGCTCAAATTGGTATTTTTAAAACGTTCAAGAAAAATGATATCATTATCGATATCAATCAGACCCTCAAATTTATTCCGCTCTTACTTTCAGGAAATATTAAGATACTCCGAGAGGACGATGAAGGTAATGAACTGCTCATCTATTTTCTGGAGGCAGGAGAAACCTGTACCATGTCCCTTACCTGTTGTCTGGGCATCTCAAGAAGTAAAATAAGAGCAGTGGCTGAAAAAGAATCAAGTTTGATTATGATCCCTGTTCAATATATGGAGCGTTGGTTTCACGATAATGAAAGCTGGAGGAATTTCATCCTCGAAAGCTATCAAATTCGTTTCGATGAAATGTTGGATGCCATAGACACCATCGCGTTCTTGAAAATGGATGGTCGTTTGTATAAATACCTTTTAAATAAATCGCAATTGTATAACAGCAAAAGTATAGCCATTAAACATCAGGATATTGCCGAAGATTTACACACCTCGCGCGTTGTCATTTCCAGGCTGTTAAAGCAACTGGAAAACGAAAACAAAATAAAACTCAGTAGAAATAAAATCGAATTAATTTAGTCCTAAACGGCTATTCTTCGAGATATCGCATTAATTAGACTAATTTTACATTTTTAAAACATAGAAACGTTATGGAATTTATCTTAGATCCTTGGCCGTGGTATATTTCAGGGCCCTTAATAACCCTGGTCATGGCGCTGCTGCTCTACTTTGGAAAAACATTCGGGATGTCGTCGAACTTAAAGACATTTTGTGCCATTGCCGGAGCAGGAAAATATTCAGATTTTTTCAGATTTAATTGGAAAGATTCTCTCTGGAATTTAACGGTGGTCATTGGTGCCATTATCGGTGGTTATATAGCTACGCAATTTCTTTCCAACGCCAGTGTTACAGATTTAAATCCTGTTACTGTGCAAGAACTCAGTACGATGGGATTCTCGAATTCTGGTGCCAGCCTGGTCCCCGATGAACTATTTAGCTGGAAGACTGTGGGTTCTGCAAAGGGGCTAATTCTGCTCATTCTTGGAGGGTTCTTAGTGGGCTTTGGCACCCGCTATGCCGGTGGTTGTACTTCCGGTCATGCGATTGCAGGATTGAGCAGCCTGCAGAAACCTTCCTTAATTGCTGTGATTGGTTTTTTTATTGGTGGTTTACTAATGGCAAATTTTATTTTGCCTTTACTGTTTAAATCTTAATATCGGATCTATGAAAGTTGCAAGCTATATTAAATTTTTATTTGTCGGTATATTCTTCGGCATTGTTCTCGTTAAATCTGAGGCCGTTTCCTGGTATCGTATTTATGAGATGTTCCGGTTTCAATCCATCCATATGTATGGTATTATCGGTACTGCCATTGGCTCGGGTATCCTGTTTTTACAAATTTCAAAAAGAGGCCACATAAAAAACCTGGAAGGCGTAGAAATTTATGTTCCAAAAAAAGAAAGCGGACTTTTTAAAAATATTTTAGGTGGCAGTATATTTGGATTAGGATGGGCATTGATTGGTGCTTGCCCCGGCCCTATGTATATCTTGCTCGGTACGGGTGTATTCAGTATGGTTATCGTTATTATTGCCTCCATTCTTGGTACGTTTGTCTACGGTCTGCTAAAAGAAAAATTACCTCATTAATGGACAGCACCCACCTTCTAGGCTATCTTGGCGCCCTCGTTGTTGGTCTGGTATTAGGACTTATTGGAGGTGGTGGATCTATTCTTACCGTACCTTTACTGGTGTATCTTTTAGGATATAATCCGGTTACAGCCACGGCCTATTCGCTTTTTGTGGTTGGGACATCGTCCATGGTCGGAACATATCAAAAGCATAAAAAAAAGTTAGTCGATTTTAAAATTGGATTAGCCTTTTCATTTCCCTCTTTTTTAGCCGTATATCTGTCACGACGATTTTTGGTACCAAATATTCCCGAAGAACTTCTTAAAAGCGGTGACTATGTTTTTACAAAGGACATGGCTATCATGGTATTCTTCTCTATCATAATGCTTCTCGCCTCAATTTCTATGATAAGAAGAAGCTCCAAAAACCGCTTAAATCAAGAAAAACAAACGTACTCCAAAACCTTTATACAAGGGCTGGTAATAGGTACTATTACGGGAATAATAGGAGCCGGTGGCGGGTTTTTATATGTTCCAGCTTTGGTGCTGTGGGCAAATATCCCAATGAAGAAAGCAGTTGGAACGTCTTTGGTTATTATAACCATTAACTCATTGATTGGCTTTATAGGTGATGTACAAACTTTAGAAATTGAGTGGACATTTCTTCTCACTTTTACCATAATTTCTATACTAGGTATAGTTATTGGCATATTTATTTCTAAATTTATAAGTGGAGAACGCTTAAAAAAAGGATTTGGCTATTTCACTTTACTTATGGCCTTTTATATCTTATACAAAGAAATAAGCTAAGACTTATGTGACAAAAGTGACAAAAAAAATAGGACCATTGCATTATTTTTGCAAAAAATTGAATACACAAAAAGAAAACTTACACTATGAAGATTGAACAAATATATACAGGATGTCTTGCACAAGGTGCCTATTACATTGAATCTGAAGGCGAAGTTGCCATTATTGATCCTCTAAGAGAGACCCAGCAATATGTGGATAAAGCAAAAAAAGAAAATGCAGAAATAAAATATATTTTTGAAACGCATTTTCATGCTGATTTCGTTTCGGGGCACCTGGATTTGGCAAGAAAAACAGGGGCGACCATTGTTTACGGGCCCGGTGCCAAAACAAACTATGATATCCATGAAGCTAAAGATAATGAGGTGTTTGAACTGGGTAACATTCGGATAAAAGTGTTACATACTCCGGGACACACATTGGAATCCTCTACATATCTTTTGATAGATGAGAATGGTAAGGAATACGCTATTTTCTCGGGTGACACCTTATTCCTTGGTGACGTTGGTCGCCCAGACCTGGCCATTAAGTCGGATTTGACAAAAGAGGATTTGGCGGGTATGCTGTATGATTCTTTGCGAAATAAAATAATGCCCTTACCGGATGATGTTATTGTCTATCCAGCACACGGCGCAGGATCTGCCTGTGGTAAAAATTTGAGTAAGGAAACCGTTGGCGTTTTAGGCGAGCAGAAAAAAACAAACTATGCCTTGAGAGCCGATATGACTCGTGAAGAGTTTGTAAGAGAGGTTTTGGAGGGCATTGCACCACCACCGCAATATTTTGCGAAAAACGCCATGATGAATAAATCCGGTTACGATGAATTTGAAACCGTTTTGAAAAAAGGCAACAATCCGCTAGATCCTGAAACATTTGAAGCCTTGGCCAATCAGGAGGGCGCATTAGTTCTTGATGTCAGAAACGAATTAGATTTTGTTAAGGCGCATATTCCAAATTCTATCTTTATTGGTTTACATGGGAGTTTTGCACCCTGGGTGGGCGCCTTAATAACCGATTTAAAACAACCCCTATTATTAATAACACCCAAAGGAAAGGAACAGGAAGCGGTAACGCGATTATCGCGTGTTGGTTACGACAATACCCTGGGCTATCTGGATGGTGGTATTGAAGCCTGGCAAAATGCGGGAAAGGAAATAGAGCAGATTGAGTCTATTTCTGCAGATGAATATGCCAGACGAATAGAAAATAAGGTAAATACAACGCTCGATGTTAGAAAGGACGGTGAGTACGCATCGGAGCATTTAGAAGGTGAACATATTCAACATTTCGCTTTGGATTATATTAACGACAATATGAATACCATTCATAAAAATGAAACCTATTATGTGCATTGCGCCGGGGGTTATCGATCTGTAATAGCCGCCTCTATTTTAAAGGCTCGAGGTTTTGATGTCATTGATATTGCAGGGGGTTTTGCCTCACTTAAAAACACGGACTTACCGCGATCTAACTATGTTTGTCCCACGACCTTATAACGATGGAAAAAATCTTTGAAATACAAAATCTCAAGTGTGGGGGCTGCGCAAAAACCATAACATCACGACTAAACGACATGTCCCCTATTTCGAATGTATCTATAAATATGGTCGATCATTCCGTTACATTCTCTTATCAGAATGAAACCGATGTAAGTGTTGTTAAAGAGGTATTAAAGAAACTGGGGTATCCGGTCGTTGGTGATGCAAACGCGGTAAAGACTCGAGCAAAATCCTATATTAGTTGCGCTATAGGCCGAATATCCGATTAAGAACTTGATATAAAATGAAGAAACCCTGAATGCTCAGGGTTTTTTTATATGATCTCCGCACTCAAACCTGCATCTAAAAGGAGCGTACAACGGGGCTTTAAATCGTCAAAAGACCCTGTTTTTACCGTGCACTTTCCTTTGTAATGCACGATTAAAGAACACTGCTCTGCCTGCTCCGCTGTATGATCGCAGGCATAAATTAAAGTCTCAATAACATGATCAAAAGTATTCACATCATCGTTGTATAACACAATCTCGTTCTGCGTTACGACCTCTTCTTTAATCAATAAATCCTCTAATGTCTTCTCTTTTGAGCTCATTTTTCTATTTCTTTCTACTTTAGCATATCCGTTTTACTAATTTATAAATTTTAGGGAAACCCAATTGTTTCGTTCCAACTTTTCTTTAAATTTTAACACATGTTTATCACATTCCCTTTGAATGGCAGAAACGTCATCACGGTAAAATCCACTCAGAAACAGCATCCCGTTTTTATTCAAACATGACGCATAGGTTTCTATATCCCTGAGAAGGATATTTCTATTGATATTGGCTAAAATGATATCGTAGGTTTTATCTTTTAAAACGGAGGCATCCCCCTCAATTACTGTTATGTGCTTGCAGGAGTTCAGTTCAATATTCTCGGCACTGTTTATAACACACCAATTATCATAGTCTACCGCGTCTATCATACGAGCACCTTTCTTTTCAGCCAAAATAGCCAACACCCCGGTACCACAACCCATATCAAGCACGGTTTTATTCTTAAAGTCATTGGACAATATCTGTTGAAGCATCATGTAGGTGGTCTCATGATGACCCGTGCCAAAACTCATTTTAGGCGCAATAACAATATCGTATTCCACATCTGTTTTCGGATGAAAAGGCGCTCGAACAGCACATCTATTTTCCACAGTTATTGGATCGAAATTCTTTTCCCATTCGGCATTCCAATTGGTCTGTAGAATTTCTTTAACGGTATGCGTTATTTTAAATTCATCTGATTTTAAAATCTGAATGTCTTCCAAAACAGCATCATCCCAACCTTCCTTTTTGATATACGCCATTAATCCACTCTCAGTCTCTACAAAACTTTCAAATCCGGCAAAACCCAATTCTGCTATAAGGATCTCAACCCCTGGTTGAATCGGTCTTACGTTAAAATGATATTCCAGATAAAGCATGTGCAACAGTTTAAAAAATAACAGGCAATTGGATCTCTAAGATTTCAAATTCTCAAAGGTGAATGGCACTGAATGCATTCGAAGTTCAAAGTGTCACTTAAAGCTTAAAAGGCATTGACAATAGCAAAAAAATCTTCGGCAATTAGGGAAGCGCCTCCTATTAATCCACCATCGACATCCGGTTTGGAAAATAACTCTTTAGCATTACCGGGCTTACAACTGCCTCCATACAATATTGTAGTGGCATCGGCCACATCATTTCCGTACTGTTTAGCCAGTGATGCCCGAATGAAAGCGTGCATGTCCTGTGCTTGTTCGGGTGAGGCTGTTTCTCCGGTTCCTATAGCCCAAACAGGTTCATAGGCTAAAACAATGTTTTGGAATGATGACGCTTCAAGATGAAATAAGGCATTTTTTATTTGCTGTTCAACAACAGTTTCATGATTTCCGGATTTTCTATCGTGCAGCTGTTCTCCAAAACAAAAAATAACGCGCATATCATTGGCAAGCGCTGCATCTACTTTCTTGGCAAGTGTTTCATCTGTTTCATTAAAATATTCGCGACGTTCGCTATGACCTAAAATAACCGTTTTAATGCCTATACTCTTTAACATACCTGCACTGATTTCACCGGTATAAGCACCTTTATCTGCAAAATGCATATTCTGAGCAATAACCTCAATACTCGAGTTCTTCAAGGATTCAAAAGCATGGTAAAGGTTTGTAAAAGTTGGAGCCACCATGACCTCGGCTCCGGAGGTTTGTTCTAATTTTTTTAAATCAGTTAATAACGCTTCGGTTTGCGCTAAATCATTATTCATTTTCCAGTTCCCTGCAACAATTTGTTTTCTCATAGAATCCAATTTATGATTCCGCTTTCGGAATATTTAATTATATACTTACTTTCTCAACAAAAATACTATTTTTTCAAAGCCTCCACCAACTTATTGTCATCCGCTTTTATCGCTTTAAATAATTCTATCTTTCCAGCCTTATTTATTACCATATACCTCGGAATCCAATCAATTTTTACAAAATCTGCAAAAGGACATTTCTTACCTGATGGCATATAAAAATGAAATCCATTAACGTCGTACTTTTCTATACCACGCTTCCAGGCGTCTACGCCACGATCCAGTGAAAGGAAGATATAGACCACATCTTCGTACTGAGTCTGCAAATCCTTAACCAAAGGCATACCGACAATACAGTCTTTGCACCAGGAAGCCCAAATATCAATTAAAATAGTTTCTCCCTTGTGTTCTTCCAGTATGGATCTAAAATCTATGGTCTCCCCTTCCAGGGTAACAAAGGTGTCATTTAAGGCTGCTTCACTAAAATACTCCGGTATGGGTTCAGAGTTACAACTAAAAAAACTAATTATAAAGAGGAATATACTGATCATTTTTAACATTTTATTTATTGCAATTTAACTTTTGGATCTAACCATGCATAAACTAAGTCGACTAAAATATTAATCATTACAAATACAAGTGCAATTACCAGAACTGATCCCATTATAACCGGCAAATCTAAGGTATTAAGTGCATTTACAATTTCTTTTCCTATACCATTCCACCCAAAAATATATTCTACAAATACAGCACCTGCCAACATGGAAGCAAACCATCCTGAAATTGCTGTGATAACAGGGTTTAAAGCATTTTTCAAGGCGTGATTCTTAATAATTTGAAATTCCGATAATCCCTTGGATCTGGCCGTACGGATATAGTCCTGACTAAAAACTTCCAAAAGTGAATTGCGCATTAACTGAACGACCACCGCCAAGGGCCTGATCCCTAATACAATGGAAGGCAAAATTAAATTCTTCCATCTTATATGCATGGCTTCTCCAAAGTCATCCAATTCATAAAGACTACCGGTCATTTCCAAATTAGTATACCTGTGGAGGACAAACCCGAACAACCAGGCAAATAATATGGCACTGAAAAAAGAAGGAACACTCATTCCTAATGTACTTAATACCTGAATGGATTTATCCAGCCAGCGGTCCTTAAACAAGGCGGAAATAATGCCTAAAAAAAGACCTATAATTATGGCAATTGTTATGGCAGTAAGCGCCAAAACAAATGTGTTTGGTAAGGTCTCAGACAAGACCTGGGTTACTTTTTTTCCCTGCTTGGTGAACGATTCTCGTAAATAAGGAAACTTAACTACAACATCTACCCCGGCAATTGGAAACAATAAAAAGGCATTATACTTCCCGTCACTCCGAAAAGAGTAATCGTCTTTATTCTGAGAGTGAAACGATAAAGGAGACAGGTCATTCAAATAATAAAGATACTGGGTGCCCATAGGTTTATCAAACCCATATTTTTTTTTCACCAGGGCCAACTGTTCACTATCTTCATTTTGCCCCATCATCATTTGGGCTGGATCTCCAGGCAGTACATTGAATAAAAAGAAAATAACTGTAACTACTCCAAATAATGTGAGTAAAGCGTAAGTCAATTTATTTAAAAAATAGGCTAACAGTGCGCTGTGGGGTTTTAAAATTAAAATTCTAAGTCTTCAATGTCGTTCCAATGTACTTTTTGTCTTACCGTACCTTCATCGAGCATTAATACTCCTGGATTGGATCGTATTACAGTTTTAAGTGCCTTTTCATCACATAAATACCATTCAAAATCAATATTGTAGTCCTGATTAATTCGTTGTTTGGTATCCTTGGATGAGGCCGTTAAACCGATTATACTGTATCCGTTTTTACGTGCTTCATTCTGCAGCGCCTTTAATTTTAAAGCACCATCGCCCTCAATTTTTTCCAAACTGTAAGATACGACCACTATTAAATTCTCTGTACTTAAAAACTGCTCCGTTAAATCTTCATCTTCACTTTCAATTGAAAAATCGACAACAGGAGGTGTGTAACCCTCAGAAAGAACTTTTGTGTCCACTCGGACAAACTCACCTTCAACGGAAGGGTATGAACCATTTGTTACAATGACTTGCTCTTCACCATTCACATTAAATGTCCATGAGTACTCCAATAGGGGTTTTGGAGCATCTTCTGGAATTTCCATACCTTCTTTAATGTTATTTCCAATTTTATAGGCCCTGAAATCAACAGCAGGCAAATGCATTAACACATGATATCCGAACCACAAACAAAAAATAAAACTTAAGAGGGCCAGAACAGTAACGGTTAACTTGTTAAATACAGGTTTTATAAATTTCATTCCAAAGGATAGCATCAAAATAAAAATCAGCAAAACCAGATCCTTTGTAAAACTTTCCCATGGTGTTAATTTCAGAGCATCTCCAAAACAACCACAATCTTTTACTTTATCGAAATATGCTGAATAAAAGGTTAAAAACGTGAAGAATACAATCATACCTAACAGGCTCCAAACGGTAAATTTTGGTTTATAGCCTATCAATAGAAAAACACCTAAAATGACTTCAAAAACAACAACCAAAATTGAAATTCCCAAGGCATAAGAGTCTAAGAATAGGAGGTTTAGAACATCTGCACTAAAATATTCCTGGAGTTTATAGGAAAACCCAAGGGGATCGTTTAACTTAATTAAACCGGAAATAATAAATAAAACGCCAACAAATATCCTGCTACTATTTACTAATATCTTCATAGTACTTCTTAAAAGTGTCCAGGCTCAAAATGTTCAAAACAATTAAACAAAGAGAACTTAAGAGCTTAATATAATTATTCTTTATTTAAATGGATCAAAGCGAAAACAGCGTAATTAATCATGTCCTGATAATTCGCATCTATTCCTTCACTTACCAAGGTTTTACCTTGATTGTTTTCAATTTGTTTTACCCGCAATATTTTCTGCAAAATTAAATCGGTTAAACTGCTTACGCGCATATCTCTCCAGGCTTCACCGTAATCGTGATTTTTATCTTGCATCAAGGCTTTAGTGACTTTTATCTGATCTTCATATAAAGATACCGCCTCTTCCAAAGAAAGGTCAGGTTGTTCTGCGATACCTTTATTTAATTGAATCAATGCCATTACGCAATAATTTATGATGCCGATAAACTCCGATATCTCATCTTCATCCACTTTCCTGATGTCGTTCTCCTGCAAACCACGAATCCGCTGCGCCTTAATAAATATTTGATCGGTCAGTGAGGGCATCCTAAGAATACGCCATGCACTTCCGTAATCACTCATTTTTTTTTTGAACAACTTTTTACAGGTTTCTATTACCGCATCATATTGTTTTGAGGTATCTTGCATAAAAAATTCAATTTGGGGTAAATTTCGCTTAAATTGTTTAAAGTTCAAAAGGTTAATGTTTTAAAAGTTGACTTGGACAGATAAATAGCAATTTTAGTTACTTTTACAACTTATTTAATTATAATCAAAGGAGCCCAATCGTGTGGTCTCCATCCTATTTATATCGCATAAAATTACGTTGGACCGAACATTTACCATAAACTGCAAAGGCAACCTGATCGACCTGTCAACACCAAAAGTAATGGGTATTCTCAATGTAACACCAGACTCATTTTACGATGGTGGTTTATACCGATCTGATGTTGCCATTTTAAGTCAGGTTGAAAAAATGCTTTCGGAAGGGGCCACTTTTGTCGATGTGGGTGCTTACAGTTCCCGACCCAGGGCTGAATATGTCAGTGAGGATGAGGAGTTAAAGCGAATAGTACCCATAGTCTCCTTGATTTTAAATAATTTTCCGGAAATATATCTTTCGGTCGATACCTTTCGCAGCCAGGTGGCTAAACAATGCATCGAAGCCGGATCGGCTTTAATCAATGATATTTCAGCCGGAATTTTAGATCCGGATATGTTGCCAACTATAGCTGACTTGCAGGTTCCATACATTATGATGCATATGCGGGGTACACCACAAACCATGCACCAGAACACTGATTACGACGATTTGGTAAAGGATATTCTGTTTTATTTCTCCGAGCGATTGGCGGCTGCAAAAAGCGTAGGCATTATAGACCTTATTATTGATCCCGGATTTGGTTTTGCAAAAACCATAGAACAAAATTTTGAATTATTACATCACCTGGAATTATTTAAAATAATTGATTACCCACTTATGGTAGGGTTATCCAGAAAATCTATGATTTACAAAACCTTAGAAAGTAATGCACAAGAAGCTTTAAACGGTACAACTGTTTTACATACAATAGCATTACAAAAAAGAGCTTCTATTTTACGTGTACATGATGTGCGGCAAGCAGTGGAATGTATTAAGTTAGTTGAAGCACTTGGAAATGAAGGGTAATTCGTTGAAATATGGCTTCCTTTGCTTATTGGCTTTGTTTATTGTTTCATGTGGACATGAAAGGCTGCTTCAATTACCTGAAATTTCACATTCGGAAATAACAGAACTGTCTGATATCTCGGCGGCGTATCTGTTTTATGATGAATTGGAGAAAGACAGTGTAGAACTAAATAGAAAAAATCTTATTAGTACCACGAATTGGCTGGTTAACGTGGACAAGCGTTTAACCTTGAAACAAGTCATACCTCATATTAAATATCTACAAGAAAAAAAACAGAATGCCGGACATAAAAATCCAAATGCAAGAAATTATTTTACCTGTCATGATACCTTTAGAAACACCCTTGGCTTTATTGATTTTACGGATATAATCTATAAAGAACAGCCTGATAGCAACGATCCGGATGGACAAGATTCTGAAAAGAGCTCATACATTATTATTCATTATGTATCCCAAGATAGGATTCTAATTAGGCTATTAAATGATGATCCAAATGCTTTAAGATCCAGCCATGCTGCTCTCATCAAGGATTTGGGATCAATCTCGAGCAAGCTGAATAAAGAATGCGTCTTTATTTTGAATTTAAATGAAAATCTAACATTTCAGAAGTACATTGAAATAAAGTCATTATTCAATTCAAACGAATTTAAAAATGGGAGTTTATCTCCTGTCGAGTATATTTCGAATTAACCATATTTTACTAAATTTACCAAAATCACAAACTATTGGACATCTTTAAAGATCTTTTGAAATTCACCGTTGTAGACGTTATAGATGTTATTCTAGTTGCTCTGCTGCTTTACTATCTTTACAAATTGGTTAAAGGCACCGTTGCCATTAATATTTTTATTGGTATAATCATTATTTATGGTGCCTGGCGACTCACCGATTTTCTTAATATGGAATTGTTAACCGGAATATTCGGTGGGTTCATGAAAGTGGGAATAATCGCTTTAATTGTTGTCTTTCAGCCTGAAATAAGAAAATTTCTGCTCATGGTGGGATCGACCAATTTTGGTAAACGCGGCCGGTTTATCAAACAGTTCAAATTTTTAAAGACTGAATCCACAGACGCCACCGATGTCGATGCCATAGTTTCAGCCTGCAGCAAAATGGCTATGAGTAAAACAGGGGCATTGATTGTAATTGAACGCAATAATAACCTGGACTTTTTGTTGTCATCGGGAGATGAAATGAACATTAAAGTGACCCAGCCCATAATTGAGAGCATCTTCTTTAAAAATAGTCCGCTCCATGATGGTGCTATTGTTGTGAGTGATAATATTGTTAAGGCAACGCGGGTCATTTTGCCTGTTAATAATGAAAAATCTATCCCTCAGCGTTTCGGATTGCGCCATAGGGCTGCCATAGGGGTAACAGAGAAAACAGATGCTCTTGCCCTTGTAGTAAGCGAAGAAACAGGACACATATCCTATATTAAAGACGGTGAATTTGTCGTCTTTGAGGATACAAACGCGTTAAGCAAAATGATAAAAAATGATTTGATCTAACACTAACAGCATTAGCATAAGGCCATTAGCGTAGTTTAATACACCTCTTCTTTTTTAAGAAACTGAACCTCGTAAAGATTTTTGTAATATCCATCCTTGTTTTTCAGCAATTCCTTGTGCGTACCTTCTTCAACCAACCGGCCGGAATCCATTACTAAAATTTTATCTGCTTTTTTTACAGTGGCCAGTCGATGGGCAATGATAATAGAGGTTCTTCCTTTTGTTATCTGATCAGTTGCATTTTGAATAAGCTGTTCGGAATAAGAATCCACAGAGGATGTGGCCTCATCCAAAATCAAAATACTCGGATTGGTGACATAGGCTCTTAAAAATGAAATCAATTGTCGCTGTCCTGACGATAGCATGGCGCCTCTTTCCTTTACATTATAGTTGTAACCGCCCGGCAAACTATTAATGAAATCGTGTACTCCAATGGCTTTGGCCGCTTCTATGACCTTAGCTTCAGAAATATCCGGGTCGTTCAGGGTGATGTTATTTAATATGGTATCTGCAAATAAAAACACATCCTGAAGTACCACTGCTATTTGAGAACGAAGTGAGGCCAGGGTTACCTCTTTAATGTTAATATTATCTATGGAAATAGTTCCATGATTAATTTCATAAAACCGATTCAACAAATTTATAATAGTAGATTTGCCTGCCCCTGTGGCACCGACAATGGCTATTGTTTCACCTGCATTCACCTTGAAGGAAACCCCCTTAAGGACTTCCTCATGTTCCACATAACTAAATCGAACCCTGTTAAACTCAATATTACCTTTAAAATGATGTGCGACGTAAGTGCCATTATCATCAATTTGAGAGGTCGTATCCAGGACCTTAAATACCCTGTTCGCCGCAACCATACCCATTTGCAATGTGTTGAATTTATCGGCTATTTGGCGTAAAGGCCTGAACAACATGGGCACATACATAATAAATGCGATCAACACCCCCTGGGTGACACTACCCCCCAGGACGACATTTAAACCACCGTACCATGCCACTAATCCAATGGTTACGGATGATGCCAGATCTGCAATGGGAAAAAAGAATGAATTATACCAAACCGTCTTTAACCAACCCTTTTTGTGACGTTCATTTATGGCTTTAAACTTTTCGTACTCGATATCCTCTCTTGTAAATAACTGTAGTATTTTCATCCCGGTAAGACGCTCCTGCACAAAAGCGTTTAAATTAGAGACCTCTGTACGAACCACCTCGAATGCCTTCTTCATATATTTCTGAAAAATGCGGGTCGCATAAATTAAAACGGGTAACATAATAAACACTATGAAACTCAATTTCAAATTGGTATAAAGCATGAAACTAAAGACAACGGCCATGGTGAGCAGATCCCGGATAATCATAAACAAACCCTGACCAAAAATATCAGCGATACGCTCCATATCTGTTACCGCACGCGTAATAAGAACCCCGACAGATGAATTGTCAAAATATTTCATTTTAAATTTAAGCAGATGGTCAAAAAGTTTTGTTCGCACATCCATTACCAAATTTTGTCCTAACCAGGAGGCGTAGTATATAAATAATAACTGAAAAACAGATTGAAGGAGCAGAACCACCAGTAACAGAACAATATAAAACAGAAAATCACCTTTTTCCTTCGTGGCAATACTATTATCAATAGCAAATTCCGTTATTTTTGGGGTGGCCGCACTAAACAGCGCCAGCAAAACAACCAAAAGCACCAAACTCACAAAGACAATCTTGTAAGGTCTAATGTATTTAAACAAGCGCTTGAACAGCTTAAAATCAAAAATACGTTCTTTCTTCATTCTCATTTTACAGTTTGATATTTTCCGGATATTCAATTTCCGTTAAATACAATCCATGAGCCGGAACAGAATACCCGGCCTTACTTCTATTTTTGGATGCAATAATAGCGTACAAATCATCGTTATCTAACTTTCCGGTCCCGATATTGATCATGGTTCCGACAATGGCCCTAACCATATTCCTCAAAAATCGATCGGCTTTAATCACTAGATGCAATTCATCCTTGACCAGGATCCAGTCACATTTCAGGATATTACAATAATACGTCTTTACATCGGTATTACTTTTTGAAAAGCATTGAAAATCCTTATATCCCAATAAAACTTGCGAAGCCTGCTGCATTTTGGCAATATTTAAGGGGTATTTAATGAAGTAAGCATTCTGAAATGAAAACGGATTCTTCGTCAATGATATTCTGTACAAGTAGGTTCTGCTTAGGGCATCGAACCGCGCATGTGCATCCGGTCGCACCTTGTATAAACTGTGAACAGCAATGTCTTCAGGTAAAAATGCATTGAGCTTATACACTACATCTGTTTCAACGAAAGAACTGTCGGAATCAAAATGCGCAATCATTTGTTTTGCGTGCACACCGGTATCGGTTCTTCCAGCTCCCAAAACAGAAATGGCTTCACCCAGTAACCTCTTGAGACCATCCTCGACAACTTCTTGAACTGAGGTCGCATTTGGCTGCTTCTGCCAACCGTGATATGCAGTGCCGTTATAAGAAATTTCAATAAAATACCTCAAATGCTTTTTATATTTTTGTCGTCTGACAAAGATAGATAGTTTTACAATTCATGCATCGACACAACTCTTAATAAAATATTAAAACTTGGAATGACCAAAATTTTATTGCTTTCAGATACGCATGGTTATATGGATGCTCATATTTTGAAATATGTAAAGCAGTCTGATGAGGTATGGCATGCCGGAGATATCGGAAAAATTGAAGTCGCCGATGCCATACGTGCCCATAAACCCTTAAAAGGCGTTTATGGAAATATAGATGACAGCACTATTCGACGGGAATTTCCGGAACATCTTCGTTTTTTTTGTGAAGATGTAGATGTCTGGATCACCCATATTGGTGGTTACCCGGGGGCCTATGACAGACGAGTTCGAGATACCATTCGGATGCAACCTCCGAAATTATTCATTACAGGACACTCTCATATTCTTAAGGTTATGCCGGATAAAAAGCTCAATCTGGTTCATATGAATCCCGGCGCTATTGGTAAGCATGGTTTTCACAAAGTTCGGACCATGCTGCGTTTCACCATCGATGGTGTTAAAATTGATAACTTAGAAGTTATAGAATTCAAAAAATAAATTGAGAATCTGGCCCTTTCAAAATTATTTGCAAACAACCTGTTACTTAGTATTAAGGTTCTCTAGCCGACTGACTTTTTAATATTACATCCCTGCTATTTCGATTAAAACCTCGGATTATTTGTTCTGATTCAAAAATCTGAACAGATCAAAATAGCGAATTGTTTCGTTGTGTTTCAATTTAAAATAGTTTAGCAGATATAATGTCCGCCTCATGCGAAATGGAGATTATAATGTACAAGGTAATGCATAAAGAAATTAGTAATGAATAAACCCATTTATGAACCGCTTTAAATTTAGTCCAAATACCGATGATCCATGAGTCCGAATTACTGATACGGTTCGTAAAGCGCTCAATCGCACGATCTCTGACATATATCCTTAGCCCAAAATCTCTTAACCCACTAGTCCCATGTTACACTATTTTTCCTCTATAATTATTTTTAATGGTATTCTTTTTATTTCTTTTGGAGTGATACTGCTTTTTAACAAAAACAAATTCGGTATTGAGGCCAATAAAGTCCTCAGCCTGCTGTTCGTTCTTATCGGGATCTGTTATATCATATTTGCTTTCGGGCAACTTGAACTATTCACCAGACTCTATCTTTTAGACCATGTGCTCCTCTTTTTGGGGCTTCCTATATTCTATTTTTACATTCGAACCTATTTTCGAAATCGGTACAAATTTGACAAATTGCAGTTGCTGCATCTAACACCGTTTATCATACAGTTTTTTATCTGGCTTTATTTATTATTTAGTCCGGAAGCACAGTCTGCTGAATTTCATTTTGATGCCAATAACTTCAATTTTACCATTTTTAAAAACCAACATAAAATCAACATTTTAGTACTCTCCGTGTTTTATTTTTACCTGATACGAAAAGATATAATAACCTATCAGGAATTAGTCAAACAAGAATATTCATATTCCGATGAAAATACGCTTATATGGTTCTATATTTTTTTAGGTCTCATTATTTCCACTCCCCTTTTAATCAGTTTTGTAAACTTCAGTTCTAACCAGGTACACAGCATTTATCCGGCAGCAATAATGACGATTAATACGTTTGCCATTGTCCTTTTAATATTATGTCGCCCTGAAATTTACAAGAGCATCGGAGCCATATCGCCTATTCAACTTTCGCGTAGATCCAATAAAAATTGCAGTTTGTCTCATGAAAAAAAGGAAAAAATATTTAATGCCCTCTTGGAGTTAATGGAAAACAAGAAGTTATATTTAAATCCGAAAATAAATTTAAAAGACCTTTCCAAGACCTTAGAAACCAATCCCAATTACTTATCCCAATCCATTAATACCATTTCCGGTAAATCCTTTTTCGATTTTATTAATTCTTGTCGAATAGACCATGCCAAAGAACTTCTTGTTAATAATGCGTATTCAAATTACACCATTGAAGCGATTTCCAAGGAATCAGGATTCAATTCAAAATCTACCTTTTATGCGGCATTCAATAAATTATGCAATATGTATCCGTCCGAATTCATCAAACGTTTCAGGCAACTACCAGATCCCCGTTAATCAAGGTGTTCTAATTCATTAATCTGAACACCAAACAACTTTTTTATGACGAATTAAGTCCTAAATTGCACATGATAATTTTATTGTAAGGGTTAAAAAAAGACTGTGCATTTTAACCTTAGAGTCAGAGAGAAGTAAACAGCTAACCTCTTGATTAAGCATTTATTCAAGAGGCTGTTTACTTTAATTTAGAGCTCATCTTACCCCATCAAAAAACCCAAATTGTAATATTACTATTGTGTCTGTAAACTATCCGGGGCCACTTAAGATTGTCATCATGGCTCAGGACTACCGTATAAAAAAACCCAAAGCTTTCACTTTGGGTTTCACGCACTAATACTACTAAGATGTTAGGTTTACCGCAATCGATCTACAGATTTTACAAGATCCTCATCCCTCTTAATGGCTTTATTAGCTAAAACCAAAAAAACGATAGAAATAATAGGAAGGAGCATCCCAATACCTTTCTTCGAAACAACCGTTTCTCCAGATAAATTTAGAGATTGATACACGAAAAATCCTAGTATAAAAAAGTTCAAAATTATATTTAGTCGACCCAACATAAATTGAGTCTTCCTATTCTTATATTTCAATATAGTTATCAGCGATAATACTGCAGAACACAAAAATACACTCAATAGCACATTGTCGCTCGCCGCATAGACCCATACCCCATCATTATCACTGACCTGATATAATGGAAAAACAAAAATCAAAGCAGCTGATGCCACAACAGTGATTAAAAGATAAAGGGTCTGTACACGCTGTAACATGAATATTTACAATTGGATTGCAAAAATAATAGTTTCTTTTATAATTTAGACCTTATTAATGAAAATAAAGTTGTATAATTGCAGTAACAATACGCAACAATCACATATGCAGATTGTTAATTCTTCAGAATAAAATATCTTTTTTTCAGAACAACCCTAAATATTAGAAGTAAAAATTATTCAATTAAACATCAATGTTTGAAATTTCACAATTAAAAGAGAAAAAGCTCTCTGATCTTCAAGAGATTGCAAAACAATTAAACGTTCCTAAATATCGTTCTCTCAAAAAATTAGATTTAGTATATCAAATTTTAGATGTACAAGCTGCGAATCCTGAGACAGCTAAAGAAATTACCCTGACTAGTCAAGGACAACAAGAAAAACCTAACACACGAAAGCCCAGAAGACGCATTCAAAAAGAAAGTTCTCAAAAACCTGAACAACAAGAAAATCAAAAAGAAACAGGTTCTAAAAAAGGGCAGGATGATAAAAAAGGGCAGGATGATAAAAAAGGTCAGGATGATAAAAAAGGTCAGGATGACAAAAAATCCTTTGAAGATCATTCAAACACCAAAGACAAACAACATACACAGCAGAAAAAGGAACAAAACCAACAACATAAGAATAAAAATCAGAAAAACACCCAGAATAACGGTAATAAAGACAATAGAAACCGTTACAGGGAACCCGATTATGAGTTCGATGCCATCATAGAAAGTGAAGGTGTTCTGGATATCATGCAAGATGGTTACGGGTTTTTGCGATCGTCTGATTACAATTACTTATCTTCTCCTGATGATATTTATGTATCGCAATCACAGATCAGGTTATTTGGTTTGAAAAAAGGCGACACTGTGCTTGGACAAGTTCGTCCGCCTAAAGAGGGTGAAAAGTATTTTCCTTTAATTAAAGTCACGAAAATTAACGGGCAGAAACCAGAAGTGGTGAGAGATCGTGTCGCTTTTGAACACCTGACCCCTCTATTCCCAAAAGAAAAATTCAATATTGCTGAAAAACAGAGTACCATTTCTACACGGATTATGGATTTGTTTTCACCAATCGGAAAAGGGCAACGCGGTATGATAGTTTCCCAACCAAAAACGGGTAAAACGATGTTACTGAAAGATGTTGCAAATGCAATTGCTGCGAATCATCCGGAAGTTTACCTTATGATTTTATTAATTGACGAGCGCCCTGAAGAAGTAACCGACATGCAGAGAAATGTACGAGGTGAAGTTATTTCGTCTACGTTTGATAAAGAAGCTCATGAACATGTGAAGATTGCAGACATTGTCCTGGAAAAGGCCAAACGATTGGTGGAGTGCGGACATGATGTGGTCATTCTCCTCGATTCCATAACACGTTTGGCAAGAGCCTATAACACGGTACAGCCGGCATCCGGTAAAATCTTAAGTGGTGGTGTTGACGCTAATGCTTTACATAAACCGAAGAGGTTCTTTGGTGCCGCTAGAAATATTGAAAACGGAGGCTCTCTTTCCATTATCGCCACAGCCCTTACGGAAACCGGTTCCAAAATGGATGAGGTTATATTTGAGGAGTTCAAGGGAACAGGTAATATGGAATTACAATTGGATAGAAAAATATCCAACCGTAGAATTTTCCCAGCCATAGACCTGACCTCTTCAAGCACGCGACGCGACGACCTTTTACTGGACGACAATACCATTCAACGCATGTGGGTTATGCGTAAGTACCTTGCGGATATGAATCCTGTTGAAGCCATGGAATTTATCAATGAGCGTTTCAAGCAAACCAGAAATAATGAAGAGTTCTTAATATCAATGAACGGTTGATAAATACGACAATTTTTTAAAAAAAGCCTTGAACAATGTTCAAGGCTTTTTTTACGTTAACAACGCGATGTAGGAGTCAATAGATGTTTCCTAACAAAAAAAAGCCTTTCAGAATTGAAAGGCTTTAATTTTTAAATTTCGGCTTCTATTACAATGAAGCAATGTGTTTTGTCAAACCAGATTTCAGATTAGCCGCCTTATTCGCATGAATCACATTTTTCTTGGCTAATTTATCTAACATGGAAGCCACTGAAGGATAAAGTGCTTCAGCCTCTTTTTTATCAGTTAACTCACGTAATTTCTTGATAGCACTACGTGTACTCTTGTGCTGATATCTGTTAGTTAAACGCTTGGTCTCACTACTTCTGATTCTTTTTAATGCTGACTTATGATTTGCCATTTTAATTTTTCTTATTAAATATTGTAGCCCGTAGGGGAATCGAACCCCTCTTACCAGGATGAAAACCTGGCGTCCTAGCCGATAGACGAACGGGCCATTTTTTTCAAGTGCGCAAAGATAAATGTCCTATTTATGTCTGCAAAAATTTTCAAATAACGCGCAATGTTTTAAATTGCAAGCTAGCAGTTATATTATATCTTTCTAGCGGGTGCAAAAATACAACTATTTTTAAATGCTGCAAGCGCTAAATTATTTTTTTTAAAAATTTTACAATTAGTAGGCCTTCGCGAATAATACACGACCCGAAGAGGGTTTTCCACTGTAAACACAGGTTCCCTTCTCGGCTTTCATTTCCAAAGGAATACAACGAATTGTAGCCTTTGTTAACTCTTTAATTTTATCCTCTGTTTCATTTGTTCCATCCCAGTGCGCAGAAACGAAACCCGTCTTGGTTTCCAGGACCTTTTTAAAATCCTCAAAATTATCTACTTCTGTGATGTGGTCATCTCGAAACCTCAGAGCTCTGCTAAATAAGGATTCCTGTATTTCCCGCAGTAAAGATTCCACCGTTTCATTTAGATCATCCAAGGCAATAATCGCTTTAGAAAAGGTATCTCTTCTGGCCAATTCAACCGTACCATTTTCCAAATCCTTTGGGCCGATTGCAATACGCAAAGGCACACCTTGCAGTTCGTGTTGCGCAAATTTCGCTCCAGGTCTTAAGGTGTCGCGATCATCATATTTAACGGAAATACCTTTATTCCTCAAGTCCTTAAGAATACCACTGACAACTTCAGTAATCTTTTGAAGCTGCTCCTCTCCTTTGTATATGGGAACTATCACCACCTGGTTTGGCGCTAAACTTGGGGGTAATACCAAACCGCTGTCATCACTATGGGTCATTATAAGAGCTCCCATTAAACGTGTGGACACACCCCATGAGGTTGCCCATACATAATCCTGTTTACCTTCCTTGTTAACAAATTTCACATCAAAAGCTTTCGCGAAATTCTGCCCTAAAAAATGAGAAGTCCCCGCCTGAAGTGCCTTACCATCCTGCATTAAGGCCTCTATGCAAAAGGTTTCTTCGGCTCCTGCAAAACGTTCCCTTTCCGTTTTAACGCCCTGAATTACGGGGATAGCCATAAAATTTTCCACAAATGTGGCATATACGTTGTTCATAAGTTTGGCCTCATCCATGGCCTCTTCTTTTGTAGCATGTGCGGTATGTCCCTCCTGCCATAAAAACTCTGCCGTACGTAAGAACAACCGGGTACGCATTTCCCAACGTACCACATTAGCCCATTGATTCACCAAAATGGGTAAATCCCTGTAGGACTGTATCCAATTTCTATAGGTATTCCAAATAATAGCTTCACTCGTAGGTCTCACAACAAGCTCCTCCTCCAGTCTTGCTTCCGGATCTACACGTAATTTACCCTTTCTTTCAGGGTCGCTCTGTAAACGGTAATGTGTAACAACTGCACATTCTTTTGCAAAACCTTCCGCATTTTTTTCTTCAGCCTCGAACAAACTCTTAGGTACAAAAAGTGGGAAATAGGCATTTTGATGACCCGTTTCCTTAAACATTCGATCCAGTTCTGCCTGCATTTTTTCCCAAATCGCATAACCATAGGGTTTAATTACCATACAGCCTCTAACTGCTGAGTTTTCCGCCAGGTCGGCCTTAACGACTAATTCGTTATACCATTTCGAGTAATCCTCTGCTCTGCTTGTAAGTTTTTTGCTCATACTAGTGTTTTGGCACAAATATTGTGACTATGTTATAAAAGAAATAGTTTGGCAAAACTAACTATTTTTGTTATGTTCAACAATAAAATTCTAGAGATATGCAATGTAATAACTACCTAAAAAGAAAAATGCCAATTTTAGCCATTTTAGGGTTATTGATTGGTTTTACATCGTGCGGATCATATCAATACGTAGGTGTTGACAATGATGGCATATATGATACCTCAGAACCGCATATCCAATATCAAGATGCTGTTGTTGAAATTCCCAATCCTTCGAACAGTAATTATTACAAAAACTATTTTCGAAATAAATCTCTAGAAGCCGAACTCATTTCGGCTGACGATGCTATTTTCACGGATATCGATTCCTATTCCAGTGATAATTTTGTTGATAACGACTCTCTAACAAATGATTACCAAGGTTATGCAGGTTGGGGTCAGGACAGTAATAGCGTTACTATAAACTACATTGATAACGGTTGGAACAACTGGGGCTGGAATGTTGGTTTTGGTTGGGGTTGGAACAACTGGAGATGGAACCGCTGGAATAATTGGGGTTGGAACAACTGGGGCTGGAATACCTGGGGTTGGAACAATTGGGGTTGGAATAGCTGGGGCTTCTATGACCCCTTCTGGTGCCCTCCCTTTTATGGCGGATATTACGGTAGCTGGGCCTATTACCGCCCTAATAGATTTGGCTATTATGGTTTTAACCGACCCTGGAGATCGCGTTATTACGGTTACAATAACTTCTACAGACCCAGAGCATCCTACAGCGCAAGCAGACGCGGTAGCTATGCCTCAGGCAGAAGAACTTCAGGTAGCGCATCGAATGTTGCAAATTCAAAATATTATACCTCAAGAAGAGGCAGCGTAGCCTCCCTGTCGAACCGCAGATCATCTTCAAATGCAAATGCAAATACGACACGAAGATCGTCCAATTATGGGACCAGGACCTACTCTCCTAATCAAAGATCATCAAGTACTGCCATTAGAAGAAGTCGCTCGGTGACACCATCGGCAAATTCTACAAGACGCTCGTCGTCTTCAATGGCTAGACGAAGTTCCAGTACAGTTTATCGCTCGTCTCCATCGTATTCGAGAAGTAGTAATCCTTCATACAATCGAAGGAGCACTTCTTCCTCAAACAATAGGAGTTACAGGAGTAGCAGCAATTCAGGGTCGTCAAGGTCTTATTCCGGATCCAGTAGCGGTGGTAGCAGCAGAAGTTCCGGCTCATCCAGAAGTAGTGGTGGCGGTGGCGGCAGGAGACGTTAACAATAACATCCTTCCATAATTTAAGATAACATTAATTTTAATAAGTGGCATTTTTCATCCACTGTTTAAACACCCTTTTTATGAAAAAATTAAATATTTTCCTATTCAGCTTCCTCTTTTGTTCTACAATGTATGCGCAGGATTTAACTGATGCCCTTCTTTATTCTCAGGATGACATTTTGGGAACAGCACGTTTCAGAGCATTGAGCGGTGCTTTTGGTGCCCTCGGCGGCGATATGAGTGCCGTAAGCATAAATCCTGCAGGTTCAGCTGTTTTCAGTCAGAGTCATGCTTCCTTTAGTTTATCAAACTCAGACATGACCAACGATACACGTTATTTTAATGGATTGGGGTCAACGAACGATTCCAATTTTGATATCCATCAAGGTGGGGCTGCTTTCGTATTCGCCAGTAGGAATGATTCACCATGGCGGAAATTCACCATTGGTATTGCCTATGACAGGACCAATAATTTTGATAACGATTGGTTTGCCCGAGGTACAAACACGAATAATCAGTCTATAGACCTCTATTTTCTAAATTACGCCGATGGTGTAAGATTGGGAGATATCTCCCTGTTGAACGGTGAATTTATTGAGGATGCTTATCTCGATATCGGAAACGCCTTTGGATTTGCTCATCAGCAGGCTTTTTTAGGATATCAGTCCTACATCCTGGAACCTGATGTCGATGACGATAACAACACCTCCTATTTTTCGAATCTTTATGACGGTACGTTTACCCACGATTACGTTTATACAAGTACAGGGTACAACGGTAAAGTTGCTTTCAACTTTGCAACCCAATACGAAGATAATCTCTACTTAGGAATTAATTTGAACTCACATTTCTTGGATTATCAAAGAACCACCTCCCTGGAAGAAACCAACTCGAACACCCCTCCCAATACGGATCCGGATCTTAATTTCATCAGATTCGATAATTCGTTATCCACGCGAGGCAGTGGTTTTTCATTCCAATTGGGTGGAATACTTAAATTGAGCCAGGAATTTAGAGTGGGACTGACTTACGATTCTCCCATTTGGTATACGATAGAAGAAGAAACGTCGCAGCTTATCGATTCGAATCTGGCCGATCCCGATATTGTTTATGTTGCAGATATTGTTAACGTTTATCCGGAATATAAGATTCAAACACCATCAAAGTTTACCGGAAGTTTGGCTTATGTCTTTGGACAACAGGGCTTAATTAGTTTTGACTACTCCCAAAAGGATTACAGTAAAACCAAATTTAAGCCCGAATCCGATTATTCAGGTTTAAATGCAGATATCAATGATGCGTTTACCAACGCTGCTTCTTATAGATTAGGTGGGGAGTACAAATACAAACAATTTAGTTTCAGAGGGGGCTACCGCTTCGAAGAAAGCCCCTATAAGGATGGCGTTACTGTGGGTGATTTAGATGGCTTTTCATTAGGACTTGGCTATAGTTTTGGAAACACCAAATTAGATATAACCTTTGATCAGTCCAATAGAAGTTTTGAAACATCCATGTACAATGTTGGATTAACGGATCCGGTTTCAATTGACAGGACGAATTCAAATATAGCCCTGTCCTTAAGTTTTAATATTTAAACATGTTCTAGTTTTTTAATTATGGCCTGAACCCTTTGATGGTTCGGGCCATAACTATTTTATGTCGATCCTCCTGTATTTACATTGACAAATCCCCAATATCATTAAATGTTAGTTAAAGACTGAGCTTTAAAAACGGGAAATGTTTATCTTTGCAAACTAAAATTTGATTTACTGGATCATGAAAATTAACAATAACTTAGATGAGTTTGACGCATTGGGTAATGATCATATCGGGACATCCCAGGACACACCGATGCGCAATGATGCTTTTAAATTATCTAAAGAGGAGAAAATAGATATTATAAAAGATGATGTTCGTCACATTATGGAAACCTTGGGTTTAGATCTAAGTGACGACAGTTTAAGCGGGACGCCATTGCGGGTAGCCAAAATGTTCGTTAAAGAATTGTTTGGTGGCTTAGATCCTGAAAAAAAACCAAATGCCTCGACTTTTCAAAACAAATATAAATACGGTGAAATGCTTGTTGAAAAAAACGTTACGGTCTATTCAACCTGCGAGCACCATTTGTTGCCAATCGTTGGTAAAGCGCACATCGCCTATATCTCAAACGGAACAGTTGTCGGACTTTCTAAAATGAATCGGATAGTCGATTATTTTGCCAAGCGTCCTCAAGTTCAGGAGCGTTTAACGATTCAAATCGTCAGGGAATTGCAGAAGGTACTCGAAACTAAGGATGTGGCCTGTGTCATCGACGCCAAGCATTTATGTGTCAATTCCAGAGGGATACGAGATGTTGAAAGCAGTACTGTAACCTCTGAGTTTGGAGGACGGTTTAAAGACAAAGCCACCCGACAGGAATTTTTAGATTATATTAAATTGGACACCAAGTTTTAATCCATATTTATCAATCTGCCACTTAAAGAAATCTGATGCAACTTTACAAAGAACAGCACCTAAAAATATACAATTCCCTTTCCGGACAAAAAGAAGATTTCAGTCCCATAAACGAAGGCCATATTGGGATGTACGTTTGTGGTCCAACGGTATACAGCAATGTGCACCTGGGCAATGTAAGAACCTTCATGTCCTTCGATGTGATATTTCGATATTTAAGACATTTGGGGTATAAAGTGCGTTATGTGCGTAATATTACCGATGCCGGACATTTGGAAAACGATGCTGATTCGGGTGAAGATCGCATTGCCAAAAAAGCACGATTGGAAGAAATAGAGCCTATGGAAGTCGTGCAACGCTATACGGTCGATTTTCACAACATTCTGAATGCCTTTAATTTTTTACCCCCAAGTATTGAACCAACCGCAACCGGACATATTATAGAGCAAATCGAGTTAATAAAGAACATTATTGACAATGGTTTTGCTTATGTCGTTAACGGTTCAGTTTATTTTGATGTTCATAAATTCAACGCGTCAAACGATTACGGTAAACTAAGCAAGCGTAAATTAGAAGACTTGATTCATAACACCAGAGAACTGGATGGGCAAAGCGACAAGAAAAACCCACAGGACTTCGCGCTTTGGAAACGCGCAGAACCCCAACACATTATGCGCTGGCCGTCCCCCTGGAGTGATGGCTTCCCTGGCTGGCACCTGGAATGTACAGCGATGAGCACGAAATATTTAGGAGAACACTTCGATATACATGGTGGAGGTATGGATCTCAAATTCCCACATCATGAATGCGAGATTGCACAGAACGAAGCTGCCAAGGGCCAATCTCCTGTAAATTACTGGATGCATGCCAATATGCTGATCATGAATGGGAAAAAAATGGCCAAATCTACGGGGAATTATATTTTGCCCGGTGAAATCTTCACAGGTGACAACCCAAATATTTCAAAGGCCTATTCGCCCAGTGTTGCCCGATTTTTCATGCTTCAGGCACATTACAGAAGTATCCTGGATTTTACCAACGAAGGGCTTTTAGCCAGTGAGAAAGGATTTAACCGACTTATGGATGCATTATCCGTATTGAATGGTTTATCTGCTGCGGAGCGTTCGACTATAGCTGTCAAGGCATGGAAACAGAAATGTTATGATGCCATGAACGACGATTTCAACTCACCTATTCTCATTGCACAATTGTTTGAGGCGGTCAAATATATCAATCAGATCAAAGATGGTAAAGCGAGCATTTCATCGGAGGATTTAAATGTTCTTAAAGAGACGATGCAGGTTTTTATTTTCGATGTTCTGGGTCTTGAGCAGAGTTCTGAAACCAGCCCGTCTGGTCAAGGTAAATTAGAAGGTGCTGTGGAGATACTCATTAAATTAAGACAAGAGGCACGAGTTAATAAGGATTTTGCCCTATCGGATAAGATTCGTGATGAATTGGCAGCGGTGGGCATTCAATTGAAGGACGGTAAAGACGGTACTACCTTTTCAATTAATTAATTACTTTGTTTGTCGGAATTCATTTGGCATTCAATACCGAAGACTCGGGACCTGGCGATGCAAAGCTCAGTATGAAAAAACTACTCATAGCACCCTTTCTGTTATTGATCAAGATGTATCAAACCTTGATCTCACCACTGACACCTGCAACCTGCAGATACAGTCCCACATGCTCAAATTACGCGAAAGAGGCCTTACAGAAACATGGATTGCTAAAGGGTGGATACCTGGCTTTAAAGCGGATCTTTAGTTGCCATCCCTGGGGTGGATCGGGCTATGATCCCGTTCCTTAAGTCGCAAGAGCTATTTTTGCAATAGATAGCTAAGGAGTATAAAAAAAGCATTATTCCGAATGTTTCTTTTTAGAGGCAGGTTTGGGGTGCTTACTTTATGTTTCATTCAAAACATGCTTTTTGCAAAACTTGCAGTTCAAATATACAAAATTATCGATAAAAAGCAATTTATTTCGTTAAAATGTTTTTAAGAGGTAGTCATCAGTGTCATTTCATCCTAATTCTCTCATCAAAACTGACTATTAAGGTTGCGTTTAAAACAAGGATTGGTCATTTCAACAATGACGTAGTTTATGTCGTCCATTCGGAATCCAGAACCTTTATGGCGATAGAAACAGTGGAAGACGTCTATTGAAGAATAGATCGAAGAGGTATTATGAAACTATAATACCCAATCAAAGGCATGGTCTTAGAACAATCCATCATGCAAGTTGTCCCCAACAAATCTCACAAAATAGGACGTCCCAACCATACCTGATTTGGGTCAGGTGTTGCATGGTACAATTTAAACCCCATTATGCAAACACCATCACAAATAAAAAGCCTATGGCATTATAAAGCAATAGCTTGAAGGTTTGGATTCTTGAAATAAAACAGATTACCGCAAAAGCGATACAGTTTGCCACAGGATGGTGTATTTGCTTCAGTCCATAAAAAAGGCAGGTGAAACACCTGCCTTTTTTGATTCTTATTAACTACTACTAATCAATTATTAATCTATGGCTCGAAATGCCCTGATTGGTATGAATTCGCACGAGATACATAGCTGATGCCAGATCACGAATGCCAATTTCATTAAAATTCTGGGTTACCCTTTTAACCAATTTATTATTGGTATCATAGATCTCCACCTTATCAATCTGATAGGCGCCCATCGTCTTGATATAGAATATACCGGAGGCCGGGTTGGGAAAAACCAGGAACCATTTTCGGTTTGGATCAATCAAACTCAAAGGCTCGCATTCCACATCTGTTTTAAGCCTTACAGTAGCCGTATCATCCAAAAGGGAACCGCATTCCGAACTCGAACTGGCAGCAATCACGTAGGTGGTCGTTTCGGTAGGATTTACTGTGAATTCCAATTGCCCTCCGTCACCAATCTGAGCATCTCCTATCGGGCTGTCATCCGATGCCAAAACCAATTGATAGGTGATACCTTCCTGGCTATCCAAAACTTTGACGGTACCGGGATCACCAGGGCATATTTCAGACCCTTCAACCGTCAGGGCAGTGTTAGGAAAAACTTCAACAGTAACCCTCACTTTATCATTTAAAAACACACTACCACAGAGCGAATAACTGGCCTTTACCGTATACTCAGTATCTTCGTCAGGTGTCACATTGAACACAACAGGATCGTCGTTACCATATCTCGATCCTATTCCGGTGGCCGTGCCGTTTGCATAGAGCTCGTAGAACACCTCTGTTTCGGAAGCCTGAACGACAATTTGAGTCGATGAGCCCTCACATAGGGTATAATCCTGGTCGTCATCTTCACTGACCACCCTCAGAGTACGGTCTGGTATGGTCCTAATCGTTGCTCCGTTATCCAATATGACGGAGCAGCCACTATCAGCCGTGTAATATGCCCCGATCATGTAATTGGTAGTTGCCTCAGGATTTACAGTAAATGTCGCGGCTCCGCCATTTCCCGGTTTTTCATCCAATACACTGCCATCTTCTGACAGCAGTTGATAGGTCACTCCGATCTCGGAGTATAAAACATAAATGGATCTGTCACCACATTTACTCGGCGAAGGAACCACGTCCAATCCGATGTCGGGACGGCTAACCATGGTGTCATAATCATCACAGTCCATATCATTGCAAATACCGTCACCATCAACATCCACACAAGGGTCGCAGACATCGCCGATACCATCATCATCTGCATCTGCCTGATCCGTATTCACATCATTCGGGCAGTTGTCACAACCATTAGGAACGTCGTCCCCGTCAGTATCTTCCATGGGATCAGTATCCTCGTGCTCAGGATTTTCCAATTCCCAGGCATCCAGTATGCCGTTCCCGTTGCAATCCAGTCCGACATCCGCCATGATCTCACAGACATCCATGACGCCATTTACATTGCGATCCAATAGGGAATCCGTGGTGAGCTCGCATTCATCTGGAACCCCATTATTATTACAATCAAATTCAGGACCGATTTCGGCGCATACCTCACAGGGTTCTCCCTCACCATCACAGTTGTCGTCCACACCATCGTTACAGGCCTCTTCGGCACCCGGATTGATCGCGGCGTCGGAATCGTCGCAATCGGTACTGTCCAGTACATATCCATCCGGTCGCACACAGTCTGAAGCTAATACCGATACGGCGGGATTGCCATACCCGTCGTTATCTTCATCCCGATACCATGTGGCCTCATCACCATCTGTCAGGCCATTACAATCATTGTCGATACCGTCATCACATAGTTCAGTAGCTCCGGGATGGATAGCCGGATCCGTGTCATCACAATCTTCTTCTACCAAATAGCCATCCCCGTCCAGATCGTCGTCCGGTGTAGCGGCATCACAATCGTCGTCCTTACCGTTATAAGCTAATTCTTCTGCATCCGGATGGACTTCGGCATCCGTATCATCACAATCCCCTTCGATTTCGGTATGGCCATCACCGTCACAATCGCTACAGGCCACCTCTATGGCGTATTGATAGTCGTAGATGTATTCGAACCCTTCATAGATATCGGGTGTTGAGGCCACGACCAAATAGAGGGCATCCCCCTCGTTTGTCCAGATATCCACTGATGATTCGGCCCGACCCTGGGACGCCTCTTCACTAATTTCAAAAGGCATATAAGAATAACTATCCCCGCTCTTAATAACCGCCCTGGCCTTGAAACCCGTTTGGACGGGATTTTCCGGAGCGCCTCTAAATTTAAGGGTATATCTGGTCGACAGGGTGCTGTCTATCTTAAACGCGTTGTAGGCCCAGGCTCCCGGTTTCAGTTTATCAGGCACAGCTCTCCAGTACCCTTCAGTGCCCTTTGCCGACAGGCTGTCTGTTATTTTATTACCGAAGGATTGCGCCCAAGGTCGCGCCTTTTTCATGCGTTTTCGCGAGTCCTCTTCTGAGGCTTTGAAGTAGGGACCGGTGCCGTCATCATAGTCCCACACAGTTGTCCGGGCAGCAAAATCAGCGAATACCTCCTTCAAATCGTATCCCTCTTCTTCGAGCAGATCCCGAAGGCCCTTCATATGATCATGCGGCCACCGGTTAAACAATTTGCCTATAAGGTTTGTCGAGGTCACCTGTGTTAGATAATTGAAAAACGCATAGGACCCATAGGCATGTCCACCGGCAAATTCGGTCCCATAATAGGCTTCTACCGGGGAGGTGCTCACGGTCCATAAGGGCAGATGCGGAAATAGGCTATAATGTCCCAACAGGGTGGAATGTGCCCCCGGAAAAATGGCATTCGGCGCCCATTCGGCCGTGCTTTCCATAAGCCATTGGCCGGGACCCGCATTGCGGTCTTCAAGACGCTTAAACAATTGGTAGGAATGGAAATTCTCATGCAGCCAGTAGTTCACATTTTCCCTGGTATGCGGGTTGCTTAAGGACCAGGATCTGACAAAGGTATTCACAATACCCTCTTCCATTTTATGGTCACGTCTCCGAAGCATCACATAGTCACGACGCCGTCCGTTTGGTCCGTAAACAAATGCATCCAGATCATCCATCGGGTACATGCCTGTATTTAAAACGAAGGTTTCAAATGCGAGCTCCTGCCTGTCCAGATAATACTGGAACTTCTCTTCCGTCATGTCGTGTTCGTCCTTCTGACCCCAGAGGCAGACGTAGGCCCCGCATAAGGGGTTATTGTACTCTTCACCATATGGCGGGTCGTCCACTTCCAGACTTGTCAGACAGTATTGACTCAGGTCCTCCAGGATCAGGGGAGAAACCGCCCGATCCCATATCCGCAGATCCCAGGCCTGACCATTGTAAGGTCCTAGGACCATATGGTTATTAGCGTACCAAGGCAGGGCTATTTCATTATACCAACTACCGTTCAGGTAGACATCGATCTCGCCCCGGCGCATCACGATCCCCAGATGGTTACAACTCACATCCGAAAGGCCTTCAATCTCTATAAGTTCCGTTCCATCTTTATCTAAGAGTTGCAAGGCATCGTATTTCTGAACAATGGTAAGGAAATCCGCAGATGACAAGGCCCTGCTCACGGCACCTATTGTGTCGTTCTGGGCCAGGTTATCCGGTATGAATTTAAAGGTTACCGTTGATGATCCTTCAGGAAATGGCACCTCCAGCGCCATGTCGATCGTCTTTCCCCTTAATCCCGTATATGGGTGCCTTATGCTGTCGTAATCTGACCCGGTCGTTACAGTTATCACATTCATATAGCTGGAGTGGTCCTGATCGCCGGTCAACCGGGGCATATGTAAAACCGGAGTTGCGATTTCATAGCCTTCTATTAATTTGCGCATGGCGACCGCTGCAGACTGCCCTATAAGCAGAGGAGACGCAGCGTCGAAATACTCGTAATTCGAAAGGTCTGTTGTTACGAGTGCTGCGGCCGTACCTATGGAATTGGCCACACTGGTTTGGGCTTTCTGAACGACCTCACCGAGGGAACTGTCGTTATGGGTGTTGATGATCACGGCCGGCAGATTGGGTTGACCCAGATCGTCCCTAAGGGTACCGATAAGATCGGACAGGTTCTGTTCGTAATTATTTGCGTATTCCGCATTAAGGGCATCCTGCCATCCCTGGAACCAGAATATACCCTCTACTTGAGCCATGGTAGACCTTCCGGCATATTTGGCCAGGTAATTTCCTGGAGTATCCCTTACATCTTCCAAATGCGCCTTCAATAAGGGGAAATTCCCTGCTCCGTCACCATGGTCACCTCCATCGGCACGCCAGTGCTGATAGAGGTTGGAATCTTCCTCGATCACTTTCACCAGGATGATCTCACCATCAAAATATTCGGAAAGATAGCGCCCCAGCATGAGTTCCGGCCCATAGGTAGTCGCAGACTTCCCGAAACCGGTATTCAGGGCACCGGCCTCTAAAGGGACCAGGTTACGAAAGCCCTCCTCGTTACGTTCGTATTGGAATTGAACAACCGAAACACGTCCATGGTCTGTTTTTAACTGACCGTCTATCAAAGGATTGGCAAACAAGCGCTTGGCTTCTTCTCGCGCCTGATCTTCCTCATAACCATTTTCGAAGGTCCCCCGGGTATCGTTATAATAGAAATCGGAGATCACATTGAAATAGCGGTCTTTAAGATCGGTGTCACTGAGGTAACAACCATCAGGGTCGTCATCAAGCAGAAGGCTGCCGTTGGCACAAAGCAATCGGTCCAATTCGGTGTTCGGTGCATGGCCCAGCATGTTGGTGCCACCTGCCAGAAGAAAGATCTTAATATTGGGCTGCGTATTATCCGTGTCCATAGCATCGCAAATGCCGTCATCATCCACATCGATACAGGCATCAGAGCAATCGACGATACCATCACCATCGGTATCATCCACAGCGGTACAGGATTCATAGGCACCGATGTCCGGTATGCCGCTTACCATACGTCTGACCACACCGGTAATATCGGTGGTCTCCTGTTCAAAAACGGAAGGATCGTCAAATCCGATATCCAGTAATCCGCTGTCTTCGCCTATGGCCAGACCATCATCCGAGGTACGATAAGTTCCGTCCGGTCCTTCGGGATCGTCTATGTTTACAAAGGGATTATCCAACAACTGGCTGAATCCGGCGGTGTCGCCCCCAAATGTTGTTGGGTCCTGGGCTGAAAAATTTGAATTTCCGTTGAACACGGCAGGTGCATGCACGAAGTAAAGGTCCTGATCCGAACCAAATGAGGACCTGTTATTATAAAACAGAGTATTGTAAAGTTTAAGATGGTTCGCCTCATTATTCGAATATAAACCGTAACCGACATGGTTGGTAATAGTGACATTATAGAAGCTAGGTCGTCCTCTATCAACAAATATTCCTGATCCTCTTCCTGTAGCCGTGTTGGCTGTAATCAGGGTATTGTAAAAACGCGCACTGGAGATCCCCAAGGCAATGCCGCCACCATCTGCACTGGAGGTATTGTTCACAATGACACATTTCCGTATGTTTGGGGCACTTCCATTAATGAATAGCCCGCCCCCTGACCATGAATTGTTTGTTTGGATAACCAGTGCCTCCAATACCGCATTGGAATTGTAGAGTACCACACCAGCACCCCGGCGTCTGCTAATGTCCGTGCCATCAACGGTTAAGAAATTGTCGAAGGCTTCAAAAGAACCATACCCGTCCTTTACAGTAAACCCGTTTATCAGGGTGCTCTCCTGGGCATCCAAAAGGGTTACCACATGATAGCAGTTATCGGTGTCCAGGTTTGGTACGCCGATATCCCCGCTGAGGACAGTTTCTCCGCCCTCACGAGCCACCACGCGACTCTCATGACCTGCAAATCCGCCATACATTTTTACACCGGGCACCAGATGAAAGGTAAAATCGCGATCACCTAAGGACGTTAAAGGATCGGCATTACGAGGAAGTCCCGAGGGATAATAGGTGCCCTCGGCCACCCAGATCTCATCAACACAGGATTGCAAACGGGCCGCCTTGTCAAGGGCGTCCTGGAGGGAGGTAAAGGCATTATTCCAATCGGTACCGGAATTGTCACCGGTGGCATTGGCCCTGACATAGATCACACTGAAGGGATAGTCATTATCGTCTATGGTCCCGTTACAATCGTTGTCCTTGTTGTCGCATATCTCCAGAGCTCCGGGATATACCGAGGCATCGGCATCGTCGCAATCGCCGACCTGTAGGACGTGGTCCTCAGATACGTCACATATATTGAAGGAACTGCTGATATCTGAATCACCATAACCATCGCCATCGCCATCGAAGTAACGGATCTCAGTTGCCAGGGGATCAGGACAGTGCTCATAGGCACCAACATCGGTAGCTTCCCCGATGTGCCTGCGTCTAATCCCCGTAATATCTGTATCCCTTTCATCTACTGTTGACTTTGTGTTTACCACATCCAGTAACACACTGCCTGCCTTAGGAATAAAACCGTCATCCGGTGTCGCTATTTGCCCGTCTGCCCCGGATGCATTGTCACTGTCTATAAAAGGATTACTATCCAGTTTTATAAAGCCTTCAGGACTGCCATAAGCTGAAGGATCCTGGGAGGTAAAGGCATTGGATCCCTTGATATTGAGAAGGCCAGGGCTATCCAGGCCGACAAAATCGTTGTCGGAGTTCCACAACACGCTGTGGACGACATTCAGTTCCAGAGTCATACCGGCATTAGGGTTCAATAGCATTCCTTCTGCATTTGTTGCCACATTTCCGGCTATGGTGCTGTTATAAAGGTTACAGGTATAGGTACCCGTTGTGTCCATGAGACCAGAAATATGAATAGCACCGCCATTCTGACCTGTATTTCCGGTCACCAGAGCATGATGCATTGAGATATTCGAACGACTAAGGTTAAGGCCTCCGCCATAGCCATTGGCTGTGTTGTCGAGAATGATGGTCTTAGTTATCACCAATTCAGATCTCCCTGCAGATATGCCTCCCCCATGGGCATCTGAATGATTAAACATCACTTTTAGATCTGAAGCCTTTAAATTACTTGAACGCATCATGATTCCTGCACCGTCACGCGATGACACATTAGCTTGAACAATCATGTTTTCAAGGTTGAAGGCCGAGGAAGCTTGTATAAAAAGACCGGCACCGGCATCGCGTGCCATCGCTTGAGATCCGATTTCAAATCGTATAGACGTGTTTTGGTCGGCATTCCCATCCCTGACGGTAAAGCCATTCATATGGGTTTCCCGATCGATATGGTGTGCCAATACCACATGGTATACATTATCCGAGGCATCACCGGGTATACCGATATCGCCACTCAAAATTGTCGTATGACCAGGTGATCGGTCATCTATACTGGTCTCATTACCGGCAAATCCGCCATAAAGGTTGACACCATCAACCAGTATAAAGGTAAAGTCTCTGTCGGTCAATCCCGGAATGTCATCAGGATGGACGTTTCCCGGAGGTGCAGAGGGATAATAGGTGCCTTGCGCCACCCAGATCGCATCACCAAAGGTCGCCATGTCCAGTGCCTTCTGCAGGGATTCAAAGGCCGTGTTCCAGGTCAAGCCATTTAGATTGTCGTTCCCATCAGACTTCACATAATAGGTCGTCTGTGCCAAAGCCGATGTTCCCATCGCTATGGCGATAATAAAAAGTAAGTTTCGTAACATAAGATTTAAGATTTAGGCAACAAAGAAACGGCCTCAAAGGCCCATGGACAATACGTTATGAGTTTGGATTCTTGAATCCAAACACATTAAAAGTTTGCTGGTAAACAAATCAAGTATGGGTAAGTCTGCCTATTGCAGACCTCTTGAAGACTCAGCCCTCAGTAAATGGCTCACATGAAGAAGTAAAAAAATTTGATCCGGCCATAACAGAGGTTTGTAATGGAAACCTATACGGTACCACTACTTAGGCTGCCTCAGGGCAAAAATGAAAACCATACATGACATGGTTAACCCAACTGAGACCGAGTTAACGTTTCTCGGGAATATGTTTTAATATTTCCAGGACAAAGGTCCAGTATTTCTGTACAGAAGATATCTGTGCCCGTTCATCCGGTGAATGGGCACCCTTTATATTCGGACCGAAACTAATCATATCCATTTCAGGATAATTCTGACCTAAAATACCGCATTCCAGTCCGGCATGACAGGCCGCGACATGCGGTGATTCACCATTCAGTGCTTCATAGAGATTGGTCATCACCTTTAATATAGGGGATTTCATATTGGGCTGCCATCCCGGATAGTCCCCGGAAAATACAACAGCACAGCCCATGAGTTCAAACGTGGCACGTAAGGCATTGGCCAGGTCCATCTTGGCACTCTCTACTGAAGAACGCGTCAAACAGGCAATATGGATCTGTCCGTCCTTTACCAGGACCTTAGCAATATTGTTGGAGGTTTCAACCAGACCCGGGATATCGGGACTCATCCTGTACACCCCATTTAAGGCGGCATACAAAGCGCGTGTCAAGGCCTTCTGCACTGCCAATTCCATACCGTATTGCGGCGTATCGCAGGCGCTCAGCTCAATGCTCAAATCGGGTTCCATGGTATGCAGTTCGGCCTTAATGAATCCGGATCGTGCAGTCATTTCCTTTACAAAGGCCTGTTCATGATCGGCGTCAATCGCAATGATTGCTGTACTCTCCCTCGGAATGGCATTTCTCAACCCTCCCCCATCAATTTCAGAAATTCGGAGCCCATACTGTTCAAAACCATCAAACAGGAGTCGGTTCATAATCTTATTGGCATTGCCCAATCCTTCATGGATCTGCATACCGGAATGCCCTCCCTGCAGTCCTTTGACCTCTATTTTAAATCCCTTATTACCCTTTCCTACCTCCTCCAAGGTATAGGTACGCGTGGCAGTGACATCGATACCTCCTGCGCAGCCCACACCAATTTCATCGTCTTCCTCTGTATCCAGATTGAGTAAGATGCCTCCTGTAAGTAGCCCTGCCTTCAAACCTTTGGCCCCCGTCATCCCTGTTTCCTCATCAATGGTAAACAGCGCCTCAATTGTCGGGTGTGCAATAGCTTCACTTTCTAAAATCGCCATAATGGTGGCTACACCAAGACCATTATCGGCTCCGAGGGTCGTACCCCTGGCCTTTACCCAATCCCCTTCCACAACCATCTCGATACCCTGGGTATCAAAATCAAAAACGGTATCGTTGTTTTTTTGGTGTACCATATCCAAATGCGACTGCATCACGACCGTGGTTCTGTCTTCCATGCCCTTGGTAGCCGGTTTTTTAATGATCACATTACCCACTTCGTCCACCAGGGTTTCCAGTCCCAGTTGTTTCCCAAAGGAGGTCATGAAGGCAATGACGCGTTCCTCTTTTTTTGACGGGCGAGGTACAGCGTTCAAATCGGCAAATTTATTCCACAAGGCTTTAGGTTCGAGTTGTCTTATTTCTGAATTCATTGTTTTTCTTTGGTATATCACAAAGATATAAAGACCTTCCCTGTTTTAATCCCAACAGGCCTAAAAATGTAAAACAATTTTCTATTTTTGGTCTATGCTAAAAAACACAAAACTTTGGATCGCTCTGGGACTTGTTCCACAGTATGTTTTGGTGAGAATTGTGTCGCAATATCCTGAATTTATCGAGCACTACTACAGTCAGGGTGTGTATACATTTATCTCAGCGTGTTTCAGATATGCATTGGGATGGATTCCCTTTTCTTTTGGGGATATCCTATACACGCTAACGACTTTCTATGTTTTGCGATGGTTTTATGTGAACAGGAACAGATGGCGACGGGATTTCAAAAACCGGATCATTGATATACTATCGGCGGTATCGCTCTTTTATTTCGCGTTTCATGTGTTATGGGGCTTCAATTATTATCGGGTGCCGCTTCATCAGCAACTGAATTTAGGTGCCGATTACAGTTCTGAACAACTGATATCGGTCACGGAAAAATTAATTACCAAAACTAATGCCCTTCATCTGGACATTGCTGAACACGACTCCCTGAAAATTGATCTACCCTATACGAAACGCGACATACTGTCTATGGTTTCCGGGGGTTATGACAATTTAAAACCTGCCTTTCCACATTTGGAATACCATCCGAAAAGCATCAAGAGATCCTTATACAGTTACCCTCTAACCTATATGGGATTTAGCGGTTATTTAAATCCGTTTACCAACGAAGCCCAAATCGATGGCATCATTCCCATTTTTAAATTCCCGACAACAGCGTCCCATGAAATTGCACACCAACTGGGTTATGCTGCAGAAAATGAAGCCAATTTCATTGGATTCCTGGCGGCCTCAAATCATGAGAACGCCTATTTTAAATTCTGTAGCTATGCCTTTGCCCTGCGTTTTTGCCTCAATGAAATATTCATGCGAGATGCCTGTCTTTTCGAAGATATGGTAGCGGATGTTAACCCGGGTATACTCAAAAACTATAAAGAGACCCGCGAGTTTTGGGAAGCCCATGAGAATCCTTTGGAACCTTTTTTCAAACTCTTTTATGGCCATTTTTTAAAGGCCAATAACCAACACAGGGGTATCGAAAGTTACAGCTATGTGGTCGCCTTATTGGTTAATTATTTTGGCGACAAGGATCTCGTATAATCGTCCTCTTGATGTAACGAAATGTAATTCTAATATTTTTTTGGCAAAGAACTTAAGGTGCTATTATCTCTAGCGTTAAATAAAGGTCTGATCCCTGTGGGGCTCCTATTTAAAGAGGTCGTCGTCTTTAAGCGCAAATGGAATGTATTACTTTTTCTATTTAACATCAGAACTCACTATATTTGATAACATATTGGTCGCTGACCATTTTAAAACTCACAATTCATGCAAAACAAGCTTTTTCTTATCATTCTGATCTTGTTATTAACAGGAAAGATCCATGCTCAAAACACCGATAATGCCAAAGTATTTTTAATCACCCTGGATGGTGTCCGGTGGCAGGAGGTTTTTAGGGGAACAGACGCATCACTGCTCAATAATTCGGATTATACCAGGAATAAAAATCTCTTAGAAGAAAGGTTTCAAGGGCAGTCCTTAGAAGAAAACCGTAAAAAATTAATGCCTTTTTTCTGGAATAGCATTGCTGAAAAAGGTCAATTATACGGAAACAGGGATAAAGGGAATAAGATGGATCTTACCAACACCATGTGGTTCTCGTACCCGGGATACAGTGAAATTCTAACCGGTTTTCCCGATGACCAGAATATTACCAGTAATGACAAGATCTACAACAGCAACGTAACCTTCCTGGAGAAAGTAAACCAATTAGCGGACTATAATGGGAAGGTAGCTGCATTTTGCAGCTGGGATGTCTTTCCGTATATCATCAATGATAAGCGCTCAGGAATCCCCGTAAATGCCGGGTATATGAAGGCCACCACCACTCCACTCACGGCGCGTGAGGAACTCATCAACACGATGCAATTTCAGGCTCCCATACTGTGGGAAAGTGTACGACTTGACGTGTTTACCCATTATATGGCAAAAGAACATATTAAGAAAAAACATCCGGAATTGGTCTATATCTCCTACGGTGAAACGGACGATTTTGCTCATGGTGGTCATTTTGATTTTTATATTAACGCCATACATAATACCGATGGCCTTATTCAGGATCTTTGGGAAACTGTGCAGAATGATCCCTTTTATAAAGACAAGACCTATTTCGTTATTACAACGGATCACGGACGGGGTACGGGAGCTGAAGACTCATCATTGTGGACCGGTCATGGGAGCAGTGTAAGAGACTCTAATGAAACCTGGCTCGCCATTATAGGTCCTCAAATGAAGCCCAAAGGGGAGGTTGTCGATCAAGGACAAATCTATACGAATCAGATCGCGGCCACAGTATTGGACCTGCTAAACGTAACGGTTAACAGAAAAAAAATGGGCGAATCCCTGGTAAACCGATTAAATGAATAGCCATAGTCTCACTTTAGGTCATGAACCTCTGAATTTATGCTTTAAACTTATTAACCCTTGTCTGTAAAATTAATTTCCAGTATCACGAATCCCCTGGTCCGTCAATTGGTCCAATTGAAGTACAAATCACGGGAACGTAAAAAAACAGGTTTGTTTGTCATTGAAGGTCAACGTGAGATAGAACTCGCCTTAAAGGGAAGTTATTCTATAGACACCCTTTTATATGTACCTGAATTGTTCTCTGCGGAACAGGTAAACTCTATTGCAGACCGTTCAAGTAAGGTCATTGAAATCTCACGAGAGGTGTATGGGAAATTGGCCTACCGCGATTCCACCCAAGGCGTCCTAGCCCTGGCTAAAGCAAAACATCATACGATCTCAGAGTTGGTATTACAAGGTCCCTCCCCGTTAATTTTAGTGGCCGAGGCGCCTGAAAAACCGGGGAATATAGGGGCATTGTTAAGAACTGCCGATGCGGCTAAAGTGGATGCCGTAATTATTGCCAATCCGAAAACGGACCTGTATAACCCGAATATTATCAGATCCAGTGTGGGATGTATTTTCACCAATCCGATTGCCACTGGTGAAACTTCGGAAATCATTGATTTTCTGAAGGGTCATGAAATTAAAATCTACTGTGCTGCCCTTCAGGCATCAGTCCATTACCATACCCAGGACTTTAGGCAGCCAACGGCTATTGTGGTAGGTACTGAAGATTCGGGCCTAAGTCCGGAGTGGCTTAAGCATTCCGATCAGAATATCATAATCCCGATGCATGGGGAAATAGATTCCATGAATGTTTCAGTTGCGGCAGGAATTCTTATTTTTGAGGCCAAAAGACAGCGCATGGTCATTTGAAATTAAGGATGTGTGATGATCAATTAGAAAGGAGTGACTATCAATATGGAGCTAAAAACACCAAATGAATCTTCAAAGAATATGACATCGAACTGTCGAGCATACTTAAAATACGATACAAAATTGTTTTATGATCAAAGGAATAATTACCATTTGATTCATTCCAATTCGTTAATTATTAATTGTTAAATGTCCATCAACAACTATGACTGCAAGTAGCTTGTTTTATATTATCATAATACTATTAATCATCAATTTTATAGTCGATAAGGTGATTGATGCCCTGAATGCAAAACATTTTAAGGATGCCCCTCCCAAGGAATTACAGGATGTTTACGATCAGGAGGCCTATGACACATCCCAGCGCTACAAGGCCACAACCTATAAATTCGGTATTATTACTTCGACCTTTTCCTTGCTGTTAACATTGGGATTCCTTTGGTTTGACGGGTTTGCGTATGTGGATAATTTGGCACGAAGTATCACCAGCCAACCCATTTTAGTTGGGCTGCTGTTCTTTGGCATCATTATGTTGGGAAGCGATATTCTATCGCTGCCGTTTTCGGTATACAGCACCTTCGTGATCGAAGAAAAATTTGGTTTTAACAAAACCACAATTAAAACATTTATTCTCGACAAAATTAAAGGCTGGCTTATGATGGGAATCGTTGGCGGTGGTCTTTTGGCATTGATTATATGGTTTTACCAGATAACCGGAACACACTTTTGGTTGTATGCCTGGGGCCTGGTAGCTGTATTCACTATTTTCATGAATATGTTCTACTCCAAACTGATCGTACCCTTGTTCAATAAGCAAACCCCACTGGAAGAAGGTGCTTTGCGGGATCAGATTTCATCCTATGCCAAAGGGGTTGGTTTTACACTGGATAAAATTTTTGTTATTGACGGATCCAAACGCAGCACCAAGGCCAATGCCTATTTTTCGGGGTTTGGTCGGGAAAAACGCGTCACTTTATATGATACGCTAATCAATGATCTTGAGGATGATGAAATTGTGGCTGTTCTGGCTCATGAAGTCGGGCACTACAAAAAGAATCATATTATTTTTAATCTTATAGCCTCTATCCTATTAACCGGGATCACACTTTATATTCTATCCCTGTTTATATCCAATCCCTTATTATCTCAAGCTCTGGGGGTGAAAACAGCCAGTTTCCATATTGGCTTAATTGCCTTTGCCTTGTTGTATTCGCCCATTTCCGAAATTACAGGTTTGGGGATGAACTTATTCTCACGGGCCTTTGAATACCAGGCCGATGATTATGCAAAATCAACTTTTAGGGCCGAACCTTTAATCAGTTCCCTTAAAAAACTGTCAAAAAACAGTTTAAGTAATTTAACGCCGCATCCGGCCTACGTTTTTGTACATTATTCACATCCCACCCTATTGCAGCGCATCCGGAATTTAAGAAGCTAGTTGCACCAATGCTGCCTGGTATCCAATCAACACTAAAGCATCCGTTCGTAATACTCTACTTAGGTTCAATTCATTTTGTAGGCATGCACCTTTGAAATTGTCCTGTGAATTTTTGAAATTGTCCTGTGAATTTTCAAAATTCACAGGACAATTTTGCAACATCATGCTTATAAAATTTGAAAAACCTGCTGACTTGATGCAATAGTGCTGCGCAAGGGGCTTTTAAAATCTGCTGAACGCTGGAAGGCAGATCCATTTCCCTGAATAAAAAGTAAAGGTTAATTCAAATAAAAATGTATCTTTGCCCGCTGAAACTTTAAGCTTTTAATCAAGGTCTTAATTTTTCATAAACGCCTCAGGGAGAGGATGTGTTACCGGAAGTTTTAGGTTTAAGTATGTCGATTCGCTTCTCATGTAACACCACATAACACAATCGAATACTTACTTAAAATGAGCACATTTCAAAACTTGGGTCTCCACAAGGACCTATTACAGGCTATCAGTGACCTGGGCTTTACCGCGCCCAGCGAAGTACAGGAAAAAGCAATTCCTGTTCTCTTACAATCAGAAACCGATTTAGTGGCTTTAGCACAAACGGGAACCGGTAAAACAGCAGCCTTCGGGTTCCCTATGCTGCAAAAAATTGATATCAACAGCAGAACCACTCAAGGACTTATTCTTTCACCGACTCGTGAATTATGTTTACAGATCACGAACGAAATGAAGCTGTATGGAAAATACTGTAAGGGGCTGAATGTGGTTGCCATATATGGTGGTGCCAGTATTGCCGAACAAGCACGTGAGGTGAAACGCGGGGCACAGATTATCGTCGCCACTCCCGGTAGAATGAAAGACATGATCAGCCGTCAGATGGTCGATATCTCCAAAATTCAATTTAGTGTTTTAGATGAGGCCGATGAGATGTTGAATATGGGCTTTAAGGAAGATATTACCGATATTTTATCCTATACCCCCCAGGATAAGAGCACCTGGTTGTTTTCTGCAACCATGCCCAACGAAGTCGCCTCCATTGCCAAAAACTTCATGTACAATCCACAGGAGATCACTGTGGGTAATAAGAACGAAAGTACCGCTCAGGTCTCGCACGAGTATTACCTGGTGAATTCCAGGGATCGCTATTTGGCTCTTAAGCGTTTGGCCGATGCCAACCCGGATATATTTTCCGTGGTATTCTGCAGAACGAAGCGCGATACACAAAAAGTGGCTGAAAAACTAATTGAAGATGGTTATAATGCCGGGGCGCTCCATGGTGATTTGAGTCAGAACCAACGCGATCTGGTCATGAAGGCCTTCAGAAACAATCAGATTCAAATGCTCGTAGCCACTGATGTAGCGGCCAGAGGAATTGACGTCGATGACATTACCCATGTCATCAATTACCAGCTGCCTGATGAGATCGAAACCTATACCCATCGCTCCGGGCGCACCGGTCGTGCCGGTAAAACGGGTGTGTCCATGGTTATTGTGTCAAAAAGTGAAGTCCGCAAAATAAAGAGCATTGAGCGTATCATAAAAAAGCAGTTCCTGAAAAAGGACCTTCCCAATGGTATGGACATCTGTGAAGTCCAATTAATGTCTTTAGCCAATAAAGTACATCACACCGAAGTGAATCATGATATTGACAATTATTTAGGAAAAATAAATGCCCTGTTTGAAGATACCACAAAGGACGAACTGATAAAGAAATTCTTTTCGGTAGAATTCTCCAGATTTTACAACTACTATCAAAAGGCGCCGGATTTAAATGTATCTGACAGTCAAGTTGCAGGATCGCATGATGCGGACGATTCTGTTCGATACTTCATAAATGTGGGTCGAAAGGATGGTTTTGACTGGATGCAACTCAAAGACTTTTTACGAGATATTTTGGAACTCGATAAGGACGACCTGTTCAAAGTGGAAACAAAAGACAGTTTTTCATTTTTCAATACCGAAAAGGCATTAAAGGAGAAGGTCCTGAATTTCTTTACCGATTTCAAACATAACGGTCGGTTTGTCAATGTAGAAGTTTCCGAAAACCGCGGCAGTGGAAAGCGCAGGGACAGAAAACGAAATGGCAGTAAGCGATCTGACAAACGCAGTGGCTCAAAAAACAGAGCAGAACGAAGGCATTCAGGAGGAAAATCAAAATCAAGACGCTCAAAATCTAATGACTTTGCGGCCTCGAGGCCAAGACGCTCCAGGAGATAATTAAACATTCTTTATATTTAGAGCAGATATTTGTTAATTTTAAGTCAAAATAGAGCTACAGTCACATTACTAATTTTTTCTTTAGTATTTTTATCATTGATTTTAAGACCATGAAACAGTACCTACTTCTTTTCACCTTTATGCTGTCTTCTGCGATAGCACTTGCTCAGGAAGACGCTAAGGCCATAGGTACTGTTACCAATGCTACAGACGGTACGCCACTGGAAAATGTGAATATTGTTAATCTGAACCAGGTTATAGGGACATCGACCAATAGCAGTGGTGAATTTTCTATTTCAGCAGCGGTTAACGACACGCTGCACTTTTCCTATTTAGGGTTTAAATCGATCAAGGTCAGAGTGACGAACGACTGGTTAAAATTTGGCAATGCAGAAATTGAATTGACTGAACTGGCACTGGCGCTGGAAGAAGTGGTGGTAAACCAATTGCGACTCACCGGGTACCTGGAAGTAGATATCAAGCAAGTCCCCATAATCAATGAGAACTACCGCTATAGTATTTCAGGATTACCCAGTACGGGATATGAAGCCAGAAAACCGACCGGGGTGAATAAAATCCTGGGATCCATATTTAATCCGGCCGATTTCTTACACCGCATGTTTGGAAAAAAACCCAACGAGATGCGCAAGTTAAAAAAGATGAAGGAAGATGATGAAATCCGAAATTTGCTGGCCACACGCTTTGATAGAGAAATGCTAACGGTATTGCTACAGGTAGACCGGGTTGATTTAGACGAAATTGTGAGTCAATGCAACTACTCCAAGGGTTTTATACGATCGGCCAATGACCTTCAGATTCTTGATGCCATAAGTGAATGCTATGAAGAGTACAAGGTACTCAGCCGCGGAAGAAGCAAACGGTTGTAGCTATCCCTTTTTGAACGGCGGATGCAACACGCCTGTAATGCACTTAAAGCATGGCTGTATTCTACACACCGACAACTACAACAAGCAAAAACGTTCAGGTTCAGGTCTTGATCATAATCAATGGCTTCGCCTATTCTAACATATCGTGAAATGGACAAAGAACGGGAAACCAGGGCGACATGGAATAAGGTCGCCAAAATCTACGAAGACAAGTTCATGCAATTGGACCTGTATGACCATACTTACGACTGTTTTTTAAAAGGGATGCCCACACCAAATGCGAGGCTATTGGATGTTGGTTGCGGCCCTGGAAACATTACAAAATACATTTTATCAAAAAACCCTGAATTTGATATTCTGGGCATCGACCTGGCACCTAATATGATTGCACGCGCCAAAAAGAATAACCCCACGGCAAATTTCCTGATTATGGATAGCCGCCATATCGACCAACTCACCACCAACTTCGACGGCATAATTTGTGGCTTTTGCCTGCCTTACTTATCGTCGGAAGCGTGTGCGGACCTCCTCAATAATGCGCAGCAATTATTAAACAGAAATGGGCGTTTGTATTTAAGTTTTGTAGAAGGGAGACCGGCTTCATCGGGATTTAAGGGAAGTCATATGGGAAGGGTTTACATGTACTATCACCAGCTTGAGGATCTAAAAAAGCAACTTTTAAAGTTACATTTTAAGGACTTAAAGACCTTTAAAGTGGCCTACACCCTATCTGAATCGACCTATGAAACGCATACCATTTTAATAGCGAGCAAAATGGAGGCCTAAGGCAAATTACGATCTATAAACGATTTCGCAAATAATGCAGCGACTGTCTATTCATAAAAGCGATCCACGATATCCTTATAACTCTTAATGGTTTTCTTACACCAATCCAAACGCTTCTCCAACTGCTCCGATGCGCTCAATTGCCAGGGCACATCCGATTGCCTTAACCTGCTTGTTATCTGTTGTAAAATTATAGCTGCTGAAACAGAAATATTCAGACTTTCAGTGAAACCGACCATAGGAATTGTTAAACATTGATCTGCCTGATGTATCACCTCATCTGAAAGGCCTTCAGTTTCCCTCCCAAAGAAAAAACAGGATTTTTGGGTCACATCGAAATCCTGCAATGCACAATCACTGGCATGTGGTGTGGTGGCCACGATCTGATACCCCTGATGCTTTAATGTTTTAATACAATCCATCGCCGAGTTATACCGATGAATATCTACCCATTTCTGAGCACCCATGGCAATCTCTCTATCGATACGTTTGGTATTCCGTTCCTCAATAACATGCAGATCCTGGATTCCAAATACATCGCAGCTCCGCAATACCGCACTCGTATTGTGTAATTGGTACACATCCTCAATAGCGACGGTGACATGTTTGGTGCGCTGTTGTAACACCTGAAAGAATTTGTGTCTACGCCGATCAGACAAGTACGATTCCAGATGGTATAATAATGTAAGGTCAATCATTCCATAAAAGTAATCCTATTTGGCAATTCGTCAGAAAACGAGCCGCATATCGGCTCAAAAAGCAGGAACAAATCGTTCGGCCAGGAATGTCTTTTTATTGTTTGGAATGTAAGGCAATACGATTACCCTCGCTATCAATAAAAACACCCATGTAGCCGTATTCCGGTGAAATCTGTGTTTTGGGCTGGTAGATCTCCCCCCCGGCAGGAACGACACGATCGAGTTCATTTTGCACATCATCACTCATAAAATAAATAAGCACGCCTTCTTTGCTCGGGATATATGAATCCTGCTTAATTAGAGTGCCCTGGGCCCCGTGCGCTTCACCTCTATCCGGAAACCACCCCATGAGCAAACCACCCAAATCATGAACACTAATTTCGATATTAAAGACCGTTTCATAAAAGGTTTTTGCACGATCCATATCGCTAACGGGTATCTCGAACCAACCTATCATGTTCTTTTTCATGTTTATACAAGTTTGATTAGCTATGTTAAATTTACAAAAATTAGCTGTGTTAAAAATTGAAACGAAGTGAAAAAAAGAATTAAAAAAACAGAATCAAAATATTGCAAATTGGTAATTAATAATTATTTTTGCAGCCAATTTCGGATTAACCTCTGGCGAAAATCGTGAATGTTGTTTCGGATCAACCATTTAAATTTAAAGATATGGAATCTTTAGTAAAATTTGTTCAAGACGAATTTGTTACAAAAAAGGACTTGCCGGAGTTTGGAGCCGGAGATACGATTACCGTATATTACGAAATTAAGGAGGGTAATAAAACCCGAACCCAGTTTTTTAGAGGAACTGTTATTCAAAGGAGAGGTTCCGGAGCTTCCGAAACCTTCACGATAAGAAAGATGTCAGGCTCCATAGGTGTCGAGCGTATTTTCCCTGTTAATTTACCTGCTTTGCAGAAAATTGAAGTCAACAAGCGCGGTAAGGTGCGAAGAGCGCGCATCTTCTACTTCAGAGGTCTTACTGGTAAAAAAGCGCGTATTAAAGAACGCAGAGCATAAATCCTTTTATGTTTCAACATATATTTAAAAAGCCTTGAGAACTCAAGGCTTTTTTTATTAACTATTGTTAATAACTACGGTTCATAAACGGTTGATATTTAAGAAGGGGAAAAATTTGCATTTTTGAATTCTTGATTTATATTAGCGAAAGAATCGAAGACAAACTTGTTTTGGTTTCACTTAAAAAATGAATTCGCGGAGATTCGAAATTAAAGTAACGTTCTTTAATATAATTGTCTTTTGAGGTTTGGAGGTGCCACGTGTATGCGTGCGTAAGCGAAGAATCATGATACTGCAAAAAGAACACCTGCGCAAGCGAGTGGAAACTAAGGTGGTTGAAAGCCCGCAAAGTAGTAGTACTGCCGATGCGGACAATGCTTAAGCGCTGTGCAAACGCGCAAGCGAATGGATAGCGAGAGAGCATCAAGGAAGACAGTTAAACTGGAGCATTTTGAGTAATACGTCAATACATTTTGAACATTGCACGAATGCTTCATTGAAATAACTGCACTTGAACCGAAAAGATATGATGAAAATTCAAATCGAGTTGGCAGCAGTGCCAAATAGGTCACGGAATGTTATTTCAAAGAAAGCCATGTCAGAGTAGATGCAAATCTACAGTGATATGGCTTTTGTTTTTTTATTATTTTACCATCTTATTTTTGTGGATTGCACATCAGGAGTTACTTTTTTTTGACTTCGATTTAATTAGCGAATTATCTCTCGTATTCGCATCTTTTTAAGGCCAATAAACTGTCATTTTTTTGTATATTCGCAACGCCAAAAACGGCACTTATTCTTAATCCTATTATTCACTTTATTTAAATTAAAATACAGACACGGATGTCAAAAATTATCTACACGAAAACAGATGAAGCTCCGGCCTTAGCGACGCGTTCTTTTTTGCCCATTGTGAAATCATTTGTAAAATCATCTGGCATAACAATTGAAACACGAGATATTTCCTTATCCGCTCGAATATTATCTGTTTTTCCTGATTTTTTAAAAGAAGACCAACGTGTATCTGACGATCTGGCATTTTTGGGTGAACTGGCTACAAAACCGGAAGCAAACATTATTAAACTGCCCAATATAAGCGCCTCTATACCACAATTAAAAGGAGCGATATCGGAACTTCAGGACAAAGGATTTGCCGTTCCGGATTATCCTGACACACCGAACAATGACACTGAACGAGAAATTAAATCACGTTATGACAAGGTTAAGGGCAGTGCTGTAAATCCTGTATTGCGTGAGGGCAATAGTGACCGACGCGCCCCGAAAGCCGTTAAGAACTACGCTAAAAAGAATCCGCATTCCATGGGTGCCTGGTCAAGCGATTCAAAAACTCATGTGGCTACCATGTCTGAAGGCGACTTTGCGCATAATGAACTATCCGTTACGCTGTCCGAAGCCACTAGCATCAAAATTGAACATATCAATGAACATGGTGAAGTCTCGCTTTTAAAAGATACCTTCCCAATAAAAAAAGGTGAGATTATTGATGCCACCGTCATGCGTAAAAAAGCCTTGATTCGTTTCTTGAAGGAACAGGTTGCAGATGCAAGGGATAAAGGCGTGCTGTTTTCTTTACATATGAAAGGTACGATGATGAAGGTTAGCGATCCCATTATATTCGGACATGCGGTGAGAGCTTTTTTTGAAGCTGTTTTTGAAAAGCATGGCAAAACGATTGAAGCCCTTGGCGTAAATGTCAATTCCGGATTGGGTAATTTGTTAGAACGCATAAAGGAATTACCTGAACCGAAACGATTGGAAATCGAGGAAGATATCGCGGCAACCTATAAGAACGGACCTGCTATTGCCATGGTAAATAGCGATAAAGGCATCACCAATTTACATGTACCTAGCGATGTTATTATAGACGCCTCCATGCCGGCCATGATTCGCACTTCCGGTCGTATGTGGAATGCCGATGGGCAATTACAGGATACCAAAGCGGTCATACCGGACAGCAGCTATGCCGGTGTGTATGCTGCAACCATAGATTTCTGTAAAACGCATGGCGCCTTTGACCCCACAACCATGGGCACGGTGCCCAATGTGGGCCTTATGGCACAGAAAGCCGAAGAGTACGGATCTCATGACAAGACCTTTGAAATTGCTTCGAATGGCACAGTAAGGGTTATCGATTCCGAAGGAAAGACTTTAATGGAACATCAGGTTGAGACCGGTGATATCTGGAGGATGTGCCAAACCAAAGATGCCCCGATTCAGGATTGGGTAAAACTAGCCGTAAATCGTGCCAGGGCATCGCAAACACCTGCCGTATTCTGGTTGGATGAGCAGAGGGCGCACGATGCGGAACTCATTAAAAAAGTGAATACCTACTTAAAAGACCACGATACAGAAGGCCTGGATTTAAGAATCCTATCTCCTATTGAAGCCACAACCTTTACCTGTGAGCGGTTAAGATTGGGCAAGGATACGATATCCGTAACAGGGAATGTGCTAAGGGATTATTTAACGGATTTATTCCCGATATTGGAAGTGGGAACCAGTGCCAAAATGCTTTCAATCGTGCCATTAATGAATGGCGGTGGCTTGTTTGAAACCGGTGCCGGAGGATCTGCACCCAAACATGTGCAGCAATTGTTGGAAGAAAATCATTTGCGATGGGATTCCCTGGGTGAGTTCCTGGCTCTGGCCGTTTCGCTGGAACATTTTAGTGAAGTGAACCAGAATGAAAAAGCCAAAATTTTGGCTGAAACTCTGGATGAGGCTACCGAACAACTTCTGGAAAACAAGAAAGGCCCCTCTCGTAAGGCCGGGGAATTGGATAACCGAGGCAGCCATTTCTATTTGGCCCTGTATTGGGCTCAAGAGCTGGCAAATCAATCGAAAGACGAAGTGCTCAAAGCCGAATTTACAGCTGTGGCCAGGCAATTGTCGGATAAGGAAAATACCATTGTAAACGAATTAAACGGTATCCAAGGTGTTCCGGTGTCTCTTGGCGGGTATTACCTGCCGGAGGATGATCTCGCAAATCAAGTCATGAGACCGAATGCGACCTTGAATGATATCATAGATTAATTAAACTAAAACCGTGCATTTAAAGCTCCTATTTAGGGGCTTTTTTTTATTTTTATCAAAAATTTTGCATGCATCACAGGTTTCTTTGGATCATTTTATCGTTTTTGCTAAATGGCCTCATTGTAAATGCCCAGGAAAAATATACCTTACGAGGCCTTATTACAGAAGAGAGCAGTAATGAAACCCTGATTGGTGTGAATGTTGTCTTTCCTGAAATTCAATCCGGAGCGGCTACAAACGAATATGGTTTCTATTCCATAACACTGCCCGAAGGCACCTATACCATTGTTGTGAGCTATCTCGGATTTAACTCCGTTTCCGAGACCATTACCTTGTCAGGAGACCTGGTAAAAAACTTTAGTTTAGTACCATCCACTGAAAGTCTGGAGGAAGTTGTCATAACCAGGGATCTCAATGAACTCATTATTAAAACCCCTCAAATGAGTGTCAATAGATTATCTTCAGCCACCATAAAAGAAATACCCATGGTGCTCGGTGAATCCGATATTATTAAAGCCATTACCCTATTACCGGGTGTGACCACAGGAGGAGAATCGGGATCCGGGTTTAATGTCAGAGGGGGTGCGGCCGATCAGAATTTATTTCTTCTGGACGAGGCTATTCTTTATAATTCGTCCCATTTGTTTGGCTTTTTCTCCGTATTTAATCCGGATGCCATTAAAGACCTACGCTTATACAAAGGCGGTATTCCGGCGCGCTATGGTGGCAGAGTGTCTTCGGTACTGGATATTTATCAGAAGGAAGGGAACAGCAATGCCTTCCATATGAATGGCGGCATTGGAGCGGTGAGCAGCAAACTCCTGGCTGAAGGCCCCCTGAAAAAAAATAAAGGATCGTTTTTATTTGGTGGACGATCGACCTATGCCCATCTATTTTTACCACTGTTCGATCTGGACAACATTGCCTATTTCTACGATCTGAATACAAAACTAAGTTACAAGATCAATGATCGCAACAATATCTATCTGTCGGGATATTTTGGGCGTGATGTCTTCAGCATTCAGGATGCTTTTGAAAACGCCTATGGGAATGCCGTTTTTAATTTCAGATGGAACCATTTGTTTTCGGACAAACTCTTTTCAAATCTATCACTCATTTATTCCAACTATCATTACGATTTAAAACTGGGTTTTGTAGAATTTGATTGGGTTTCAGGCATTCGGAATTTTAACCTGAAGTACGATTTTAAACATTATATCAGCAACAACTTTAAATTACAGTACGGATTAAATAGCATCTATTATAAATTCAATCCGGGAAATATCACTCCAACTACTGAAACCTCAGGCATCAATCCCTTTAAACTCATAGACAAATACGCCGTGGAAAGTGCCCTTTATCTGGATGCAGAACATAAATTATCCAATAAATTATCCTTATCCTACGGATTACGGTTCAGTATGTTTCATCGTTTGGGACAAGATGAACTGAATGTTTATGAGAATGACCAGGCTGTGGTGTTTAACACCGATTTCCAGATCTATGAGAAAGCCAATCCCATAGGAGTTACAAACTATAAACGCAGTGATGTCATCGCTAAATTCTCCAATTTAGAACCTCGATTCTCATTGGCCTATCAACTGAATTCTTCAAGTTCTATAAAAGCGAGTTACAACAGAATGAGTCAGTACCTGCATCTGTTATCGAATACCAACTCACCAACTCCCCTGGATGTCTGGACGCCCAGCGGCAAATTTATCAAACCGCAACTATTGGATCAAGTGGCGATAGGCTATTTCCGAAATTTCAAAAACAGGAGGTATACCATGGAGATTGAAAGCTATTATAAAAAGCTGAAAAATAGAATAGATTATATCGATGGTGCCGATTTAGTGGCCAACAATGCCATCGAACAGGCCATTTTAAATGGTAGAGCACGAGCCTATGGCCTGGAATTCCTTTTGCGAAAGAATGAGGGTCGCCTGACGGGTTGGCTGGCCTATACCCTATCGAAATCGGAACAACAGACCGGAGGTCGAACCGCGGAGGAAACCGGTATCAATAATGGGGAATGGTATTATACTCCATTTGACAAAACACATGATATTTCTGTTACGGGAAGTTATGAAATCAATGAGAAATGGAAATTAAACAGCAATTTTTTATTTCAGACCGGGCAACCCACCACTTTTCCTAACGGACAATATGCGTTTAACGGTGTGATCGTTCCGAATTACGGGAAGCGGAACAGTAACAGATTGCCCTCCTATCACCGTCTGGACCTGGCAGCCACCTACACTCCGAAAAAGCGCAAAACGAAAACATGGAAAACCTATTGGGTATTCAGTCTTTACAACATTTACAACAGACGAAATGCCAACTCCATTTCCTTTGGACGAAATCAGGAGAACGGGAAAAATGAGGCAACACGATTATCCCTATTTGGGATTGTACCGTCAATCTCATATAATTTTAAGTTTTGAAACTATGAAAAAATATGGCTTCTTTTTCATGTTGAGTATGAGTCTCTTATCTTGTGAGGATGTGATTGATGTGGCACTTGAGACCTCCGAACCACGACTGGTCATCGACGCCGGCTTAAACTGGTTCAAGGGGACCAGTGGCCAGGAGCAACATATAAGGTTAAGCCTGACAGCCCCCTTTTATGATGCAGATGTGCCTCCGGCTACAGGGGCAACCGTTTATGTAACGGATACGTTTAACAACAGGTTCGATTTTATCGAAGAAAATGGAACGGGAAGCTATATTAATGACGCCTTCATTCCCCGAATTGATGGCCTCTATTTTCTAACCGTAATTTATGATGACGAAACTTATACGGCATCCGGACAGTTGCAGTCTGTAAGTCCCATAGAGTTTGTAGAACAGAATAACAACGGTGGTTTTGCGGGTGATGAGACCGAATTGGAAGCCTATTATACCGATCCTTTGGGGATCGAGAACTATTATCTCTTTGAATTCATAAATACTGCAAACAATACCCGAACTCTGGAAGTCTATGATGACGAATTTACGGATGGCAATCAAATCTTTGCCTTCTATGCCGATGAAAATCTCAAGGCGAACGATATCGTTGAAATAAGAAACTTTGGAATTTCCAACCAATTTTATGAATTCATGAATATCTTACTTCAACAGACCGATGAGGAACAGGGCGATCCTTTTGAAGTTCAACCAGCAACCGTCCGCGGAAATTGCATCAATGAAACCAATCCGGAAAACTACCCACTGGGGTATTTCAGGCTATCTGAGGCCTCTGTCTTTATTTATGAGGTTGAATAATCCCCTATTCGTAAAGCTGGTCAGTGTAAAAATGTATATTTTTGAACTATGGATTTTATAAAAACCACAGAGCAGGATTCCCATTATAACCATCTTGAAAAGATGAGCATTCCTGAATTGCTTCAAAACATTAATAATGAAGACAAAACGGTTCCTTTGGCTGTGGAGAAGGCGCTGCCGCAAATCGAGGTCCTTGTACATCAGGTTGTCAACCAATTGAAACAAGGTGGTCGCCTGTTCTATATTGGTGCGGGTACCAGTGGACGCTTAGGTATTTTGGATGCCTCGGAGTGTCCGCCTACCTTTGGTGTTTCGCCCGATTTAGTTATTGGTTTAATTGCTGGTGGGGACACCGCCATTAGAAATGCCGTAGAATTTGCTGAAGATTCCACCGTCCAGGGCTGGGAAGACTTAAAAGCGTATAACATCTCCAGTAAGGACGTTGTTGTTGGTATCGCCGCATCGGGAACAACACCATACGTCATCGGTGCGCTACAACAGTGTAATACCCACCATATTGTTACGGGTTGTATTACCTGTAACAACAATAGTCCTCTTTCAAATACGGCCAAATACCCTATAGAAATCATTGTAGGACCGGAGTTTGTAACCGGAAGTTCAAGAATGAAGGCCGGAACAGCCCAAAAACTGGTCCTGAATATGATTACTACCACCACCATGATTCAATTGGGGCATATCAAGGGCAATAAAATGGTGGATATGCAATTGAGCAACAATAAGCTTGTCGACAGAGGGACTAAGATGCTTATGAAAGAATTGCATATTACAGAGGAAGAGGCCCAGCAGCTATTGGACCAATTTGGAAATGTACGCAGTGCGATAAAACATTATAATGACCAAAACCAAGCGAACACATAAAGAAACACTCGTTAAAGGACTGAAGCAAATGGGAGGTTCTTTGATCTGTATGTTTACCGGACCAAGCCTGATTTATATTTCCCAAACAAAATTAACAGCTCCTATTGATACGATTATGTTGGTGATTGCCATCGCTATATGTTGTTTAGCGGTATACCTCGGGTTTCGAGGAATACATACCATAATGGACAGCATGTTTAAAAAGGGTTAATTCAAACCGGATGCCTGAGGCGTTGTTGGGTTGTATCCGAAGCTATGGTCTTTCATGGTAAGTCCGAGGCGATCTAATATATAATTGATAATGGCATAATGATGAATGGTATGACTATTGGCCTGAGCCAGTAATGCCCCATACGTATAGGGCATATCTGTAGCGCCCATACCCAGATCGTCAGTAACCGTAACCTCTAAATCAGGACGAGTTTCCATGGTTTTTAATCTTTCAATAATACCCTTTAAATAATCTGACGCATGATTGCAGCAGGTTTCAACATTTATGTTTCGCTGTCTTGCGGTGAGATCAATTCTGTTGTTCTCATCCATATTCAGGATACAATCATAAAAATCCAAAATATGACGTATATGGCCACCTATACTTGAATAGTAGGGCGAAACAGACACATCGGACAATGTTCCATCATCTAAGTTTAACAATAAGTATTCTGTTTTTTGAAGGGTCTTTAGCGTGGCCTGAAGAATGGTGTTCATAGAAGACTAAAATACTAATTTTATTCAATTAAAAATTATGCATTTAGTCTAAAATCAGAAACAAACTTACATTTGGTATCTTCTAGGGTTGGAACACCTATTCAATTGACCATTAAACCCCTGTTTAATTTGCCCTCTTCAAAAAGGGGATTCAATTCTTGGAAATAACAGATTTGATTGCAAAAAAAACGATCAGGAAAATTATAATAAAGTAATGATCACAATTTAAAAAAGAAAAGGCCCTTCATTTAGAATGAAGGGCCTTCAAGAAAGGCAACGACCTACTCTCCCACTAATGCAGTACCATCGGCGCTAACGGGCTTAACTTCTCTGTTCGGAATGGTAAGAGGTG
>NZ_JAKMCM010000009.1 GCF_022662015.1 Aestuariivivens sediminicola
ATAACTTATCCGCTTTTGAGCCTGCAAACATAATACTCTTTTAGCTTTACACAACACCTTTTTAAACCTTTTTTTTAACAATACAATATCCACCTCACTAACTGCCTATCTATGCGGTGGTTATACCTAAAAAAATCCCACAGGCTCATATAGCTCAACTAAAATTGAACCCTATTTGATACAACCCTTCATATTTAGAGTATCATATCCTTTGATTAAATGTTACATATATATATTATATATTGTATGTGTTTGGTTATACTCTTATCTTTGCTGCCAAATTTTAATTTCATTTAATGATAAACATAACTTTACCCGATGGAAGTGTAAAATCCTTTGATACAGGCGTTACACCAATGGATGTTGCAAAAAGCATTAGCGAAGGGCTTGCAAGAAATGTGATATCAGCAAGTTTTAACGGTACAAAAGTAGAAACGGTTACTCCATTGTCCGAAGACGGCGCATTGGTTCTGTTTACTTGGAGAGATGATGAAGGTAAACAGGCCTTTTGGCATTCCTCAGCTCACGTTATGGCGCAGGCCATTGAAGAATTGTATCCCGGGGTAAATCTCACGATTGGACCCGCCATTGAAAATGGGTTTTATTATGATGTGGATTTCGGTGATCATTCAATATCCGAAAAAGATTTCAAGACGCTTGAAATGAAAATGCTTGAGATTGCACGTGGTAAACACAATTTTAAAATGCATCCTGTACCCAAGGCCGAAGCTTTAGATTTCTATAAGGACAATCCTTTTAAAACGGAACTTATAGAAAATCTTGAAGATGGCACGATTACATTTTGCGATCACTCGACATTTACAGATTTGTGTCGTGGAGGCCATATTCCCAATACAGGCCTCATTAAAGCGGTTAAAATTTTAAGTGTTGCCGGTGCCTATTGGAGAGGAGACGAGAACAATCCTCAGCTCACACGTGTATATGGCATTTCGTTTCCTAAGCAAAAGGAACTTACTGCTTATCTGGAACTTCTTGAAGAAGCGAAAAAAAGGGATCACAGAAAATTAGGTAAAGAACTGGAACTTTTTACCTTTTCTCAAAAGGTTGGTCAGGGTCTGCCACTTTGGCTGCCCAAAGGTGCCGCCTTACGGGAACGCTTGGAAAACTTCCTAAAGGCTGCTCAGAAAAAAGCAGGGTACGAAATGGTGGTTACACCACATATTGGTCAGAAAGAATTGTATATCACATCCGGGCATTATGCAAAATATGGTGAAGACAGTTTTCAACCCATACATACGCCCAAAGAAGATGAAGCCTTTTTATTAAAACCCATGAACTGCCCGCACCACTGTGAAATTTATAAATCGTCACAATGGAGTTACAAGGATTTACCCAAACGCTTTGCCGAATTTGGCACCGTTTACAGATACGAACAGAGTGGTGAGTTACATGGTTTAACTCGTGTTAGAGGATTTACTCAAGATGACGCCCATTTGTTCTGTACTCCGGAACAATTGGACAAAGAATTTAAGGATGTCATTGATCTGGTCCTCTATGTCTTTGGTTCCTTAGGTTTCGATAACTTTACGGCACAGGTTTCTGTAAGGGATCCAGAGAATCCCGACAAATATATTGGTGATGTCGCTAATTGGGAAAAAGCGGAGCAAGCTATTATTAACGCTGCGAATGACAAAGGATTAGATTATGTCATCGAAACCGGAGAGGCGGCATTTTATGGCCCCAAACTGGACTTTATGGTCAAGGATGCCCTCGGAAGACGCTGGCAATTAGGAACCATACAGGTGGATTATAACCTTCCTGAACGATTCGATCTAACCTACAAGGGCAGTGATAATGAGTTGCACCGACCGGTCATGATTCATCGCGCCCCTTTTGGCAGCATGGAACGCTTTGTAGCCCTGCTCTTAGAGCATACCGGGGGGAATTTCCCAATTTGGCTGATGCCGACACAGGCTAAAATACTCTCACTGAGCGAGAAATATGAAAAATACTCTGAAAAAGTTTTAAATTTGTTAGAAAATCACGAAATTCGCGCCCTCGTAGATCACAGAAATGAAACTATAGGGAAGAAAATCCGTGAAGCGGAAATGCAGAAATATCCCTATATGCTCATTATTGGCGAACAGGAAGCGCATGAAAACAAGGTAACCGTCCGTAAACACGGTGGTGAGGATCTGGGAATGATGGGTCTTGAAGATTTTGCTGAGATCATAAAAGATGACATTACTAAAACGTTAAAATCGTTTTGATAACAGAAGTTTAATTAAAAATTATAAGCCATAGCAATTAGAAGAAGAAGACAACCCCAGAGGGTTTCACAAGAGGATAAGCATCGAATTAACTCTAAAATCACTGCACCCAAGGTGAGAGTCGTGGGTGATAATGTTGAAGTAGGTATCTACAGTATTAGAGAAGCACTGAGTATAGCCGATGACCAAGGCTTAGACTTAGTTGAGATTTCACCAAAGGCAGATCCTCCTGTATGTAAAGTTATGGATTATAAAAAGTTTCTTTATGAGCAAAAGAAACGAGAGAAGGCGCTCAAGGCAAAAGCGAGTAAAGTAGTTATCAAGGAAATTCGATTTGGACCTCAAACGGATGACCATGATTATGAATTTAAAAAGAAACATGCCGAAAAATTCCTCAAAGAAGGAGCCAAGCTTAAGGCGTTCGTATTTTTTAAAGGACGTTCAATTATATTTAAGGAACAAGGACAGATCTTGTTATTACGACTGGCACAGGATTTAGAGGAATATGGCAAGGTGGAGCAAATGCCTAAATTGGAGGGTAAGCGAATGACCATGTTTATAGCCCCCAAAAAATAAAGCTGCGGAGCACGATATTCCCAGACTGAAATATGGTTCTGGACCTGTTAGCGAAGCCATTGGATGTAAAAAATAACTATTTGATCCCGAAACAATTTGGGACCATAGTTTAAAAATAATTAAGCGAAGTAATTAAAAACTAGGAGAAGACAATGCCTAAAATGAAAACAAAATCTAGTGCCAAAAAACGTTTTAAGTTAACGGGTACTGGTAAGATTAAAAGGAAGCACGCTTTTAAGAGTCACATCTTAACCAAGAAGTCTAAAAAGCGTAAGCTCGCGTTGACTCATGCCACTACGGTTGATGAGGCCGACGAGAACAATGTTAAATTAATGTTGCGCTTAAAGTAACAGTATTTAACCGGTTAAATTAATTTATAAACCCTGGAGTTGGGCCAAAAAGTGTTATCAGATTAAAATAACCGCCCACTACAAAAAACAATTAAAATTATGCCAAGATCAGTAAATTCTGTAGCAAAGAGAGCCAGAAGAAAAAAGGTTCTCAAGCAAGCAAAAGGTTACTTTGGAAGACGTAAAAATGTTTGGACAGTAGCCAAAAATGCGGTTGAGAAGGCGATGCAATATTCGTACAGAGACCGCAGAAACAAAAAAAGAACATTTCGTGCCTTATGGATTCAGCGTATCAACGCAGGAGCCAGAGAGCACGGTTTATCTTATTCGCAATTCATGGGGAAATTAAAGGCGAACCATATCGAACTCAACCGTAAGGTTTTGGCCGATCTCGCCATGAATAACCCTGAGGCTTTCAAAGCCATTGTAGATAAGGTTAAATAAGGCGTATCGCCTCAATGTAAAAATATACTATTCGCTTAAGTAAAAATCCGATCTTCTTTGAGATCGGATTTTTTTATGTCTTAACTAAACACCAAAGGCAGTGATTACAAGATGTCTGCCTCGTGCATGGTCTCGGTGTTCACACAAATAAATACCCTGCCAGATCCCTAAATTTAATTGTCCGTTGGTAATTGGTATTTGGACGGAGGCGCCTAACAAGGAGGATTTAATATGAGCCGGCATATCGTCAGAACCCTCGTACGTATGCTCATAATGCGGTTCGTTCTCAGGGACCATGACATTAAAATGACTTTCAAAATCGGATCTCACGCTGTGGTCTGCATTTTCATTGATGGTTAAACTGGCTGAGGTATGATTAATAAATACTTGTAACTGCCCAATTTTTATCGTCTTGATCTCCGGGAGCGCCGCTCTAACACTATCTGTGATAATGTGAAATCCTCTTGGATAGGCCCTTAACTGTATTTTCTTCTGGAAAAAATGCATATTAAAAATCTAAATCCGGGACCTCATATTGCTCCTGTAATGGCTTTATGGCCCCTTTCATTTGCTTTATAATTTCAGCATTTAAAGAATCATTAATCGCATTTTTGAGTTCCTTAGGGTCTTTTTCCAAATCGTAAAACTCCCAGGTGGGTGGCGTATCTTCTTTAGAGGCACCATGCATATCTAAACCTTTTCCATAAAAATAGGCTAATTTATACCTGTGATTTCGTATTCCAAAATGCGCCGGCCTATTGGGATGATGCAACCAGTATTGATAATACATCTGTTGTCTCCAATCATCCGGTGTATTGCCCTTAAGGTTCTCCCTGAAACTTTCCCCCTGCATATACTGCGGTTTTTCAATTCCGGCAAAATCGGCCAACAGCGCGGGGAAATCAATATTTAAAATAATATCATCTATCCGCGTCCCCCCTTTTAGTTCTTTAGGATATCGGATCACGAAGGGCATTCTTAGGGATTCTTCATATATTAACCGCTTGTCAAAAAATCCATGCTCACCCAAAAAATAGCCCTGGTCTGCTGTATAGATAACAATTGTATTCTCTGCTATTCCAGATTCTTCCAGATAATCGAGCAACTTCCCGATATTATCATTGATCGCCGCACCACAACGCATAAAATCCTTAACAAATTTCTGATATATTTTTTTCCTCAAGGCAATACTGTCCAAGCCTTCCTTAATAAATGGCAACCCCGGGTAACTCGTCCAAAATTCATCCGGATGTAAATAGGCCTTCTCCCATCTTATCGCCATGTTTTCAAGTTTCTGCCCCAAAAAGGTACGTCCCCCATTTCCCAGTCCAAAATCAAGAAGAGATTCGGGTTCAGGAATGTCGACGCCTTCATACAAGGTCTTAAAGCGTTCGGGATACTCAAAGGGTTCATGCGTCGCTTTGAAGTTACACATCATGAAAAATGGTGCAGAGGTATCGCGTTGTTTTAAGTGCGCAATAGTCAAATCGGTGATGACATCTGTAGAGAAACCGTCATAAACCTTTCCCATTGTACCATCAGGCCCGTCTTGCCAGTTCGCTTTGTTTTTCAATATCGGATTCCAATACCGTCCCTGTCCTGGAAGCACATTAAAATACTGAAATCCTTCAGGTTGCTCAACCAAGTGCCATTTGCCAATAAGTGCGGTCTGATAGCCATGTTCTCCCAGGGTTTTAGCAATGTTTGGATGCCCCTTGGGTAAGGGTTCACTTAGGGTATAGACCTGATTTTTATGACTGTATTGTCCTGTTAACATACTGGCTCGACTGGGTGAGCAAATCGAATTGGTGCAAAACGCATTATTCAATACGACACCTTCGCCTGCCAATCGCTTTAAATTATCATTCTGGACGTATTCCTGTAATATTCCACCGTATATACCCCATGCCTGTGATGTGTGATCATCAGAGAGTATAAAAAGAATATTGGGTTTTTCGTCTGAATCCTTTCTGTTGTCATACTGCTTGCAGTTTAAGAGCAGTAAGATAAATAGGTAACATCCTAATCTTATCATTATATTTGCCATATGATTGTAGTAATTTCTAAATGTACAATTTTAGTCATACATTTTGTCATTGTTTTTGCAATTTAAAGCGCAACCATTTAACACATTTTTCATCCTAATAAAAAACACAGAATAAAATGAAGTATCATATTATTTATTTTTTATGTCTCGCCTTATGTCTGTCAAGTTGCTCATTGGATACTGATACGAATAACAATCAGCAATCCTATAAAAGCCTCTGGCACCTTGTAAATGTCGCCGGAGGGATTTCCGGTGTAGATGATGATTTCGATCTCGAAACCATAATTTGGTCATTCAACGACGAGGATGGCATCCTCACTGTAGAGAACAATAATACGGATATCACAAAAGCAGATGGACTGGACTCAGGAACCTACAGTTATTTGATCAGTGTGGTTGATTCTGAAAATTTTATTCGTATTGATGATGCAGAAATGGGACAATTATATTTCGAATCCCAGAATGTTCTTGTTATCGATGAAAATGAAACCTCTACAGGTCCCGCTGCCGATGGATTCATTTATACCTTCGAGCGTGAATTGGTAGCCGATTAAACCTTATCAGGTTTTTTGTTTTTTCTTTCGTGCCGCAGGAAATAACACATTATTTAATATGAGGCGATATCCCGGGGATGTAGGGTGTAAATCTAACTCTGTTTTGGAATCCCCTACTCTATGCTGATAATCTTCGGGATCGTGCCCGCCATAAAAAGTAAAGAAGCCTTTTCCTCTTATGCCATGTATATATTTGGCTTCTCCATTGGCCTTGTTTTCACCCAACACCAGAACATTTGGTTTTATTTCATCTCTTGTAAATGAAGTCGTTTGCCCCATAAATCCTTTTACCAATGCTGTATGGTTCTGACATAACATCGTTGGTATAGGATCCCATTTAGCCGAAAACTCCATCAGGGAAAAATAATCTGTGGCTTTTGGAATTAATCGCTTACGCGTCATATCTATGGAAGAGAATTCGTAGATTAACGGGTTTTGTTCCAAAATAAAATTGGTAAAAGCAAAGGATTTACTATAATCTATTTTGTTTTGATAGGCCGGATCGCTCCCATCACCATCAAACATAGGCTCACATATATCGACACCTTCCGCTGCCAGGGCAATGTCGAAACTGTCCGTGGCACTGCACATGGCAAACATAAAACCACCTCCAATGACGTAATCGCGAATTTTTTTTGCAACCTCTAATTTTTCATTAGAAACTTTACTAAAACCCAACTTTAAAGCCAAGGCCTCTGCAGTTCTTTTTTCTTCAATATACCATGAGTGTGCGCGGTAGGCTCCATAAAATTTTCCATACTGCCCCGTAAAGTCCTCGTGATGCAGATGTAACCAATCGAATACGAGTAGTCCATCATTAAGGACTTCTTCATCATAAATAGTTTCGTAGGGAATCTCGGCATAGGACAATACCATGGTCACAGCGTCATCCCAGGGTTGATTTGAGGGTGGTGAATACACAGCTATTTTAGGTGCTTTTTCCAGGACAACAGCTTCCATATTCTGACTGGGACTATCGATCTCCGTTAATATCTGTTCCGCCTGTGCATTGGATATCACCTCAAAGGATATGCCCCTAATCTGACATTCCTTCTGAATGACTTCAGTATCTGGTAATAGAAATGAACCTCCCCTGTAATTAAGGAGCCATTTTACCTTCAATTGTTTACTGAGTGTCCAATAGGTAATGCCATATGCCTTTAGATGATTTTTTTGACTTTCGGCATCCATAGGTATGAGAATATAGGACGCGAAGGACTTTATGGAAATACTCAAAACTAAAATGAAAACACCAATTGTTTTTAACATGGATACTCGTCTATACGGTATTTAATTCCCTGTTTTCAGGGATAAAAATGACACTTAATTCTTGTGGAAAGATACTCAAAAATTATTCCGAGTAGACCTATTTAAGAACATTTATTGCATTTTAGAATGGCACATCGTCCTCGTCGTCATTAGCCGAACTTCCAAATGCCTGATCCGGATTTGTTCGGAAATCGTCCGGTCTGAAGGTATCATCGTTCGCCGCCGCATTCATCTTACTGTGAAATTCGAATGGGGAGTCAAAAGTATCCAAATTATCGAACTTACCTAAATGACCAATGAATTTTAATCGGATGCTGTCCAAACCTCCGTTTCGGTGCTTGGCCACAATAAATTCGGCCTGTCCTTCTGTTGGCGATCGCTCTTCATCATCCCATTCATCAATTTTATAATATTCCGGCCGGTAAATAAAACTAACAATGTCGGCATCCTGCTCAATGGCCCCAGATTCACGTAAATCGGATAGTAAAGGTCGCTTACTTCCTCCACGCGTCTCAACAGCTCGGGACAATTGGGATAAGGCTATTACAGGAACATCCAGCTCTTTGGCCAGGGCCTTCAGGTTTCTTGAGATCATTGAAATTTCCTGCTCCCTGTTACCCGAGTTATTCCCACCAGCCGTCATTAATTGCAAATAGTCAATCATAATGAGTTTTACGCCATATTGTGAAGACAGTCGTCGTGCCTTGGCACGTAAATCGAAAATGGACAAGGAAGGCGTATCATCGATATACAAAGGCGCTTTTTCAAGTCCCTTTACCTTTACATTAAGTTGCTCCCACTCATGCTTTTCTAATTTACCTGTTCTCAATTTCTCCGATGACAAACCCGTTTCACTTGAAATTAAGCGGGTTATAAGCTGAACCGAAGCCATCTCCAGGGAAAAAAATGCTACGGGAATGTTTTGGTTAACTGCAATATTTCTGGCCATGGACAAGGTAAGGGCCGTTTTACCCATACCCGGACGTGCTGCAACAATAATTAAATCGGACGGCTGCCAACCGGAAGTCAATTTATCCACTTTCGTAAAGCCTGAAGGAATACCACTTAAGCCTTCTTTATTTGAAATCTCCTCAATTTTCTTTTTTGCCTGAATAACGAGGTCCAGGGCAGATTCACTTGATTTCTTTATATTCCCCTGAGTTACTTCATATAACCTGGCCTCAGCTTTATCTAACAGATCAAAAACATCCTTGGTTTCATCGTAAGCATCCTCAATAATTTCACTGGAAATCTTGATTAAGCTCCTTTGGATAAACTTTTGTAAAATGATTCGTGCATGAAACTCGATATGAGCTGAAGATGACACCTTTTGCGTAAGAGAAATCAGATAAAAATCACCACCACACAATTCCAATTTCGAATTTTTCTTTAACTGACTCGATACGGTTAATAAGTCAATAGGTTCACTGTTTTCGAATAATTGAAATATGGCCTCAAAAATATGCTGATGCGCTTCTTTATAAAATGCCTCAGGACTAAGAATATCGATAACTTCATCGACTCCTTTTTTATCGATCATCATAGCCCCTAACACAACTTCCTCTAAATCAAGGGCTTGAGGGGGTAATTTCCCCTTTTCTAAATTGATAAGTGTTCCCTTATCGACCTTATAGCCTTGAATTTGATTTGGTTGTTTCATAAATGCGAAAGTAATTAAAAAGAAAGAGTCCTGCCGATTTTCAACTTTTCTGTTGTTAACCACTAATTAACAATTGAACTGTTGACAATTCAAAATTATTGTGAATAAGCATAAAAAAAACTGAAGCTATAACTTCAGATTTTTTTTAAAGTATGATTTTAAATGGGTTATCCTTTAAAGACACCCATGTTAGAATATTTTTCCATACGCTGTGCAACCAATTCTTTTGGTGATAAGTTTTTAAACTCATCGTATGATTTGACAATGGCGTTGCTCACCAATTTAAAGGTCTTTTCTCGATCTCTATGAGCTCCTCCTAAAGGTTCTTTTATAATGTCATCCACTAACTTCAGTTTTTTCATATCAGATGCCGTGAGTTTGAGTGCTGCCGCCGCCTGTTCCTTATATTCCCAACTGCGCCATAAAATAGATGAGCATGACTCCGGTGATATTACGGAGTACCAGGTATTTTCCAACATCAGAACCTTATCTCCCACACCTATACCCAATGCCCCTCCGGAGGCTCCTTCTCCAATTATAACAGTGATAATTGGCACCTTCAATCGGGTCATCTCCAATATATTTCTCGCGATAGCCTCTCCTTGCCCACGCTCTTCAGCTTCCAGTCCGGGATAGGCCCCCGGTGTATCCAAAATGGTCACTACGGGAATACCAAATTTTTCAGCCGACTTCATTAAACGTAAGGCTTTACGATACCCTTCAGGATTGGCCATACCAAAGTTCCTGTATTGCCTTGTTTTGGTATTATACCCTTTTTGTTGTCCGATAAACATGAAACTCTGATCCCCAATTTTTCCTAAACCTCCAATCATGGCCTTGTCGTCCTTAAAACTTCTATCGCCATGCAACTCTAAAAAAGTACTTCCGCAAATGGCCCTTATGTAATCTAAAGTATATGGCCTATCCGGGTGACGTGACAATTGAACGCGTTGCCATGGGGTTAGTTTTTTATAAATATCTTTTCTTGCCTGCTGTAACTTTTTTTCTATTTGTTTGCAGGTTTCTGTAACATCCACTTCACTTTCTTCTCCAATGATCTTACATTTCTGCAGTTGCTCCTCTAGCTCTTTTATGGGAAGTTCAAACTCTAAATATTCCATGAAAATTTTAGTTTTAGTTAGCCTACAAATATAAAAACTTTAATTGTCTTAAATCGTCAAGTCGCTTTTCTTTTTAAGCGCTTTGAATTTTTAATAATACCATTTAACAGGACGGTGGCAATTATTATTGCTGCTCCAAAATAAAAGGAATTACTCATTTTTTCCTTTTCAGGAAACAGAATAACCGCCATTATTATTCCGTATACGGGTTCTAAATTATAGGTCAAAACTACGGTAAACGGACTAATAAGTTTCATCACATGAACAGCGGCAATAAAGGCATATGCCGTACATATTGACGCCAAAATAAACAAATACCAAAAATCCGAACTACTCAATGAAAAGAAACTTGAGGTAAATCCTCCCTTAAAGATCAGGATAAATACGCTAATAAATAATACCCCACTAACGAATTCATAAAACGAGATAACGGTGGCTGTGTGTTGTTGCAGAAACTTGCCATTTAAAACAGCGAATAATGAGGACAGAAACGCAGATATAATACCGAGAACAATGCCCGACAGATAGCGCATCTCACTTTGCGTAATGATGTATACCCCAATGACTACGGAAATGCCAAACAGGATTTCATACCATATGACCTTACGCTTGTATATGATGGGTTCTATGAATGATGCAAAGAAGGCCCCTGTTGAAAACATGGCTAAAGCAATAGACACATTGGCTACATCTATGGCACCAAAAAATGTAATCCAATGCAAGGCAATAATGATTCCGGCAATGGACAATCTCAACATGGCTTTTGGCCGTATTTTAAGTCGTATTCGTGCCAGCTTTACATAGGCCAATATCAAAATGGAAGCCATTACCATTCGATACCAAACCAATGGTATGGCAGTGATTGAAATTACCTCACCTAATATCGCTGTGAATCCGGCGACAAAAACTAAAAAATGAAGATGTAAATAATTTTTTAATTTATCGCTTGGCATTTTTTAAGAGATATAAGGCTAAAATACCAAAAATGACATTAGGAAACCATACTGCAATGACCGGAGGAAAATCTGATTGTTCGGCCATGACACCGAAGATCTTATCAAAAAATACAAATACCATGGCAATACAAATACCTACGGCCAAATTAACCCCCATACCTCCCCGACGCTTTATGGAAGATACCGCCACGGCAATTATAGTTAGAATAAATACCGAAACAGGAAGACTCCATTTTCTATATTTAACCAATTTATAACGTCCGATATTGGAAGAGCCTCTTAACTCTTCCTTTCTAATAAATTCATTCAGTTCAGGATAACTCAGGGTTTCCGCTATATAAATTACGGGAGTAAGATCATCGACATCGAAAGAAAAAACGGTATCCTTACGTCTCACATCCTCTATAATGTCTTCAACTTCACCCACTTTTCGTTTCACATAATTCGTGAGCCTGTAAACAGAGTCTTTTTCAAGGTATTTAATACTACTGGCATTAATCTTATAGACCAACTTGTTGTTTTCGAAGTGTTCGAATGTGAAATCGTAACCCTGTTTGTTCTTAACATCAAAACGGCTTACGTATATAATATCGTTGTCATTAATCTGTCTGAACACATTGGTATTAACGACCGCGCTTCTTCCCTTTTTTAAGTATTTATAACTAAAATCATTGAATCCCTCACTCGCCTTTGGTGCAAGGTATAATCCAAGAACAATGGCCAATATGGCCACGATAAAGGCTCCAATTAAATAGGGTCTTAGAAATCGGGTAAACGAAACCCCGGAGCTCAAAAAGGCAATAACCTCGGTGTTATTGGCTAATTTCGAGGTAAACCAAATGACTGATAGAAATAAAAATAACGGAAATAATAGATGTGCAAAATAAATGGTAAAATCCAAAAAGTAAAGCATGACCTCACCAAAAGGGACCTCATTTTCCAGTATTCGGCCAATCTTTTCCGCAAGATGCACTGTAATTCCAATTGGAATGAACAACAAGAGCATCATGAAAAATGTGAACAGATAGCGTTTTAATATGTACCAGTCGAGTATCTTCATACTAATCCTCCAGAGGAGAGAGGCAACTTTAGGTCTTCAAATTTCTTTAAAATATACTACAATATTAAGGCCTGCGGGTGGTGTTGCTACAATCGTTTATCCATTTGCTTCACCATTTTATCTTTCCACACCCTAAAATCTCCAGCTAATATATGTTTTCTAGCTTCTCTAACCAACCACAAATAAAAACCTAAATTATGAATTGTGGCAATTTGTTTTCCCAATAATTCATTTACCGAAAAGAGGTGTTTCAAATAAGCCTTGCTGTATTCGGTATCTACAAAGGTCATGCCCATATCGTCAATTAGGCTAAAATCTGACTCCCACTTTTTATTTTTTATATTGATCGTGCCATGTGCTGTGAATAACATCCCGTTCCTGCCATTTCTGGTCGGCATCACACAGTCAAACATATCGATACCCAAAGCAATATTCTCTAAAATATTAATTGGTGTACCTACACCCATGAGATATCGTGGCTTGTCTTCAGGTAAAATAGCGCATACCACATCGGTCATGGCATACATCTCTTCCGCAGGCTCACCAACCGATAATCCACCAATGGCATTACCAAAAGCATCTGTATTCGCAATGTACTCGGCGGATTGTTGCCTTAAATCACTATAGGTACTTCCCTGAACGATTGGAAAAAAGGCTTGATCATAATCGTACTTTAATGGGGTTTTCTCTAAATGGGCCAAACATCTGTCCAACCAACGATGCGTCATGAGCATGGACCCCTTCGCATACCGGTAATCGCAGGGATATGGCGTACATTCATCGAAAGCCATTATAATATCGGCTCCAATACTGCGCTGAATTTCCATAACATTTTCGGGCGTAAACACATGATAACTCCCGTCGATGTGAGACTTGAATTTTACACCTTCTTCCTTGATCTTTCGGTTAGCAGATAAAGAGTACACCTGATACCCTCCAGAATCGGTCAATATGCTCCTGTCCCAGTTCATGAATTTATGGAGTCCACCGGCCTTTTCTAAAATATCGATTTGGGGTCTTAAATAAAGATGGTAGGTATTGCCTAAAATAATATCCGGATTAATATCGTCTCTCAGCTCCCTTTGATGCACCCCTTTTACGGAACCTACGGTACCAACAGGCATAAAAATTGGTGTTTCAATTCTCCCGTGATCCGTTATAATCGTACCCGCTCTTGCCTTACTCTTAGGATCTGTAGTATGTAATTCAAATTTCATATGCACCGTTCTACCAGGTCGACAAACCTACATATTTTATCCCGAAAAAAATAAACATATTCGCACTACTTAAAACTTATGGTAAAATAGGGTATAATTACTTTGCAAAACATTGATAATACTCTATTTTTGTCCGGACAAAAAATTAAAACATGCCAAACACACAAGATTTAGAGAATATCTGTACACAGGTACGAAGGGATATTTTAAGAATGGTTCATAAGGTAAATTCCGGTCATCCCGGAGGATCCCTAGGATGCACGGAATTTTTAGTTGCTTTGTATTACACTATTATGGAGCGAAAAGACCAATTTGACATGGATGGCTTGGGTGAAGATATTTTCTTTTTATCCAATGGTCATATTTCACCATTATTCTATAGTGTATTGGCAAGAAACGGCTATTTCCCCATAGAAGAATTGAACACTTTTAGATTAATCGATTCCCGATTGCAAGGTCATCCAACAACCCATGAAGGTTTACCGGGTGTGCGAATTGCGTCAGGCTCGTTGGGTCAGGGCATGTCTGTCGCCATTGGAGCAGCTCAAGCGAAAAAATTGAATAATGATCCGCATTTAATCTACTCACTTCACGGTGATGGTGAATTACAAGAGGGGCAGAATTGGGAAGCCATGATGTATGCTGCCGCGAACCAGGTAGATAATTTAATTGCGACAGTAGATTTAAACGGGCAGCAAATTGATGGCGCCACAGATGACGTCTTACCTATGGGTAACCTTAAAGATAAATTTGAAGCCTTTGGATGGTCTGTTACAGTTATTGAAGAAGGAAATTCAATCGAAGCCATATTAGAAGGCATGGCCGAGGCCAAAAGTAAAACAGGCGAGGGCAAACCTGTGTGTGTCTTGTTGAAAACCGTTATGGGTCATGGTGTCGATTTCATGATGCATACCCATGCCTGGCATGGTAAGGCCCCCAACGATGAACAGTTGGCCATCGGATTGGCTCAGAACCCGGAAACTTTAGGCGATTACTAAACCAGCAATATTAGAGAACATGAAAACCTATACCTATACCGAGAAAAAAGATACAAGAAGCGGATTTGGAGCTGGTCTGGCTGAATTGGGACGAACACATCCCAATGTGGTAGCGCTTTGTGCGGATTTAGTAGGATCCTTAAAAATGAATACCTTCATTAATGAAAACCCAAAACGCTTTTTTCAAGTTGGCGTTGCAGAGGCTAATATGATGGGGATAGCAGCTGGTTTGACCATTGGGGGTAAAATTCCGTTTACAGGTACTTTTGCCAATTTCTCGACAGGGCGCGTTTACGATCAAATCCGTCAGTCCATTGCATATTCGGGTAAAAATGTGAAGATATGTGCTTCACATGCCGGGTTAACCTTAGGTGAAGATGGTGCGACACATCAGATTCTTGAAGATATTGGTCTTATGAAAATGCTACCGGGCATGGTCGTTATTAACCCATGCGATTATAATCAGACCAAAGCAGCCACCATTGCCATTGCCGATCATGTAGGACCTGTCTATTTGCGTTTTGGAAGACCCTCAGTTCCTATTTTCACACCTGCCGATCAGAAATTCGAAATTGGCAAGGCCATTCGGTTTACTGAAGGAAACGACGTGACCATCGTCGCGACGGGGCATTTGGTCTGGGAGGCTTTGGAAGCTTCAAAAGTATTACACGAAAAGGGTATTTCTGCCGAGGTTATAAATATTCATACCATTAAACCTCTGGATGAACAAGCCATTTTAGATTCTGTTCGCAAAACGGGTTGTATTGTGACATGTGAGGAACATAACATTTTGGGCGGATTGGGTGAAAGTGTTGCGAGGACACTGGCGCTTTCGCATCCTACGCCCCAAGAATTCGTCGCTACCAATGACACTTTTGGTGAATCAGGAACGCCTGCACAACTCATGAAAAAATATGGGTTAGATAGTGAGGCGATCATCTCAAAAGTGGAAACCGTCATAAAAAGAAAATAGCCCGAGCATTCAGAGGCTAACAATTTAATGGAAACGCTGTTAAAAGAAATAAATCATCTTTGGCAGCGTTTTTGATTGTATACAACCTCAATCTAAAAAACTTTTTATTATGAACAGATTATTTTTAATTCCTTTACTAACCATACTCTTTACGGTAGGACTAACTGCTCAAACTTCAACAGGTTTTGGATTTAAAGGGGGTTTGAACTATAATGCCAACGGCAAATATTTTGAATCCATCAGCACCAATGCAAAAAACCCGGACAGGAACATTGGCTACCATTTAGGCATATTCGGAAAAATAGGTAATAAGGTTTATTTTAAACCGGAGTTGATGTATACGAGCACCAAAAGTGATTATGACAACGACACCTTTAAAATGGAAAAGTTGGATGCCCCCCTATTGGTTGGTATTAAGGTACTGGGTCCAATTAGCGTCTTTGGAGGACCTGCATTTCAATATATATTAGATACGGAATACGACGGTATTTCCATTAAGGACATTGAAAACGATTTCACTTTGGGCCTTAATTTTGGTATCGGATTTAACATTAAGAGAGTTGGTATTGACCTGCGCTATGAAAGAGGGTTTAACAACAATGAAGCTCAATTTTTTATTGATGAACTTTCTACAGATCCGGGTCGTTTGGATACACGGCCAGACCAGCTGATATTGAGTCTATCTTTTATTCTTTAAAATCAAATACGTACGATTCCGTAATCGTTCATTTAAAAAAAGCCATGGCGTACCATGGCTTTTTAGATATTAAGTAAGTGCAAAGCATTAATGCCCTGTAGCTTTTCCAGCGCCGCTGGGTATTCTTATTTTTTCCACAATATTCTGTACGCGCCTGGGTGGTTTTGGCGTAAATTTCATTATGGCTACAGACACGACAAAATTAAGCACCATAGCCACCGTACCAAATCCTTCCGGAGAAATACCAAACCACCATTCACTTTTATCCGGTAGGGTCTCATCGAACCAACCCAACTTGTATTTGATCATATATAAAAGCATGGTAACGATACCTACCACCATACCCGCAATAGCGCCCTCTTTATTCATACGTTTATAAAAGATGCCTAAAATAATAGCGGGGAAAAAAGAAGCTGCGGCCAGGCCAAAAGCCAAGGCAACCACAGCAGCAACGAATCCGGGAGGATTAATGCCAAAATACCCTGCTACACAGACAGCACCTACGGCCGAGAGACGCGCCGCAATTAATTCGCCTTTTTCTGAAATTTTAGGATTGATTATTTTTTTAACAAGATCATGGGACACAGAGGCCGAGATAACTAATAATAACCCTGCCGCTGTCGATAAAGCTGCGGCTAAGCCTCCTGCGGCCACAAGGGCAATAACCCAGTTTGGTAGGTTTGCAATTTCGGGATTGGCCAAAACCATGATATCCCGATCTACGACCAGTTCATTGGCATCATTATTTGCTACGTATTGAATACGACCGTCGTTATTCTTGTCAGTAAAGGTTATTAATCCCGTTGTTTCCCATTTTTTAAACCAATCAGGAACAGAGGTAATGGGTTTATTGGATACCGTTTCAATCATATTGGTTCTGGCAAAAACAGCCACCGCAGGTGCTGTTGTATAGAGAATGACGATTAATAAGAGGGCAATCCCCGCCGATTTACGAGCATCCCGAACCCGTTTTACCGTAAAAAATCTCACGATCACATGCGGTAAACCTGCAGTACCCACCATTAGAGCCAAAGTAATGGCAAATACATCTATCATGGCTTTCGAGCCCTCGGTATACTCAGCAAAACCCAGTTCCGTACTTAAACCATCCAGCTTATCCAAAAGATAGGTTCCCGAACCATCCGCCAGCTCGCTTCCAAATCCAAATTGGGGTATCGGATTCCCGGTCATTTGAATAGATATAAAGATAGCAGGCACCATAAAGGCAAAAATTAAAACACAATATTGGGCGACCTGCGTATAGGTGATCCCCTTCATACCACCCAAAACAGCATAAAAAAGAACGATGAACATACCAATAATAACCCCAGTGTTGATATCTACCTCAAGAAATCTGGAAAATACGATCCCCACGCCTCGCATCTGTCCTGCAACGTAGGTAAAGGATACCAATAGGGCACAAAAAACAGCCACCAAGCGAGCCGTTTTGGAGTAATACCGATCGCCAATAAAATCCGGTACGGTAAATTTCCCGAACTTTCTTAAATAAGGTGCCAGCAAAAGTGCCAGAAGTACATAGCCACCGGTCCAGCCCATAAGATATACGGCACCATCATACCCCGCGAATGAAATAATCCCTGCCATGGAAATGAATGAGGCCGCACTCATCCAATCGGCTGCAGTAGCCATCCCGTTGGCCAAGGGCGAAACCCCGCCACCGGCAACATAAAAATCCTTTGTAGAGTTGGCCCTTGACCATATGGCAATGCCAATGTACAAGGCAAACGTCAGGCCTACCAAAATATAGGTCCATTGCTGAACATCAACACCTGCCAATACCATCATATTACTCATCATAGCCATACTTTTTATCCAATGCATTCATCAGACGAACATAAACAAAGATGAGTATGACAAAAACATACATGGAACCCTGTTGAGCAAACCAAAACCCAAGTTTAAAACCTGCTATTTTAAATTGATTGAGTTCATCCTTAAACAGGATACCTGCACCATAGGAAACAAGAAACCATATGGTTAACAATATGAGCACATACTTAATGTTTTCGTGCCAGTAGGCCTTTGCTTTAATTTTTTCTTTTTTATTCATTATTCTTGGTTTTCATTATCATCGGTTCATGTGATGTCGGTATAGCTCTAATAACAGGCTTTAAATACATTTTGGATGAGAAATTATCTCATCAAAACCATCAAATATAGAATTTTGTAAATAATTCAGTCTTAAAAGCGCGCTATTATTCCATAGTCTGTTTCTGATTTATTTTGTTTATATAAATTCTAATTTCCTTTACAACACGAGGGGCCAGAATTATAGTCGCTGTCATTGTTGGAATAGCCATTAATGCGAAAAAACCATCGATCAAGTTAATCATCATGGTCAGGGTTGTCGTTGCCCCTATGAGTATACTGACAATGTAAACATAGTTGTAGTAATGCTTATAGCGGTCTCCGAACAAAAAGGACATGCATTTGCTCCCATAATAAGAATAGGAGAACAAGGAGGATACACTAAAAACAAGAATACATAATAACAGGACATAATTCCCTATATCTGGCATGGCATTGGCAAATGCAGAAGCTGTCAGGGACACCCCGTTTGCATCGGTAGTCTGCCAAACACCGGTTACCAAAATAGCAAGAGCCGTTAGTGTGCACACGACAAGGGTATCTATAGCCGGACCTAACATAGCCACTAAACCTTCACGTATCGGTTCATTAGTTTTGGCAGCACCATGTGCCATTGGAGCTGTTCCAATTCCCGCTTCGTTGGAGAACGCTCCCCGACGAATACCTAATAAGATGAGCCCCCCTACAAGACCTCCCAAAAAAGCATCACCTGCAAAATTATTGGCTGTAAAAGCGTCCGTAAAAATCATTAAAACATACTTCGGGACCACATCTGCATTGAGGATTAATATCACCAGAACTGAAATGAAATAGAGCAACACCATTGACGGCACCAATTTTGACGCCGTTTTGCTGATTCTTTTTAAGCCACCCAGAATAACCACTGAGGTTATTACAACCAAAATCAAACCGATAATACTGTTGGACCAAAGCCCCACTTCAACGCCATTAGGGATTAATAAAATATCGTTAACCGCCTGCGTTAATTGATTTACATTAAAGACGGGCAGCGCCCCGACCAATCCACTAATACTGAACATAACGGCCAAGGGTTTCCATGATTTCCCAAGGCCTTCCGTAATAAAATACATTGGCCCTCCTTGTAAAACACCGATGCTATCTCTCCCGCGATACATAATGGCCAATGCCGATGTAAAAAACTTGGTAGACATTCCAATAATGGCACTTACCCACATCCAAAATATCGCACCCGGTCCGCCAATTGCTATGGCCACAGCCACGCCAGCAATGTTCCCCATACCCACAGTAGCAGACAATGCGGTGGTTAAAGCTTGAAAATGACTAATATGTCCACTATCGTTAGGATTGTCATATTTTCCACCCAAGACCTGAATAGCATGTCCTAAATATCGAAATGGCAAAAATCTGGATAAAATCAAAAGGTATAAGCCACCGCCAACTAAAAGAATTAACAACGGCAGACCCCATACGAAGGATGAAAAATCACTGAGGAATTGCTCCATAAAGCGTCATTGGTCCGAAAATATTTTATAAATATATCATTTTAGCGGAGCAAATGTTAAAATTATTCGAAGTATATTTAGCCTGACCAAACCTAATATTTTGCAAACCATTCGTTTGTATTTTATAGATACCGTTAGAGCATTTGCAATTTTAATGATGCTCCAGGGGCATTTTATCGACACACTTATCGACCCCATTTTTAGAGATCCTTCGAATACCATGTATTCCATTTGGGTGTATTTTAGGGGTATAACGGCCCCTACTTTCTTTACTATTTCCGGTTTGGTTTTTATGTATTTGTTATTAAGGGCCTACGCCAAAGGCGACGACGCACCCAGAATACGAAAAGGTCTTAACAGGGGGTTCTTACTGATTGCCATTGGTTACAGTTTGCGCATTAACCTTGTTGGATGGTTGACCGGGCATTTTAATTACAATTTTTTGGCAGTGGATGTATTGCAATGTATTGGTGTTTCACTCATTATGCTTGTTGGATTGCACATCCTTCTCAAAAAGTACAGTTATACACTTTCAACGGTGTTGGCCATTTTTGGCACGACCTGTTTCTTAACAGAACCCCTTTATAGAAACCTGGTATTGCCCTGGTTACCACTATTTCTTGAGAATTATCTCAGTAAGTCACATGGTTCAGTATTTACCCTTTTACCCTGGTTAGGATATACGGCCTACGGTGCCTGGTTGGCCACCGTGTTTTTCAGGCATGTGAATAAATCCAGATTTAAGCTTCTCACCATAATCACTTTCCTTAGTGTGGGACTTTTACTCATTTATTATTCCTCATGGTTTTTAATTAAATTGTATCATATAACCGGATTTGAACTTTTACAAGCCTCAGCGAACTACAATTATTTGTTTACCCGTTTTGGTAATGTGCTTATTCTGTTTGCCTGTTTTTACACCTTTGAACGCTTCTTGAAACAGTCTTTAATAACCAAAATAGGACAAAAGACCTTATCCATTTATGTCATTCACTTTATCCTAATTTATGGTAGCTATACAGGTTATGGTTTAAAACGTTATCTTAGTAAGTCATTGACCCCTACAGAGGCCATATTAGGTGCCCTTGGTTTTATTGTACTGGTGTGTTTCATTTCATTTCACTATGCCAAAACCAATGCATTTCTATACGGTTTTTTTGGAAGACTATTTGAAAAACTTAAGCATTTGTTCAAACTCATTCGCCACTAGATCTCATAATGAAAAACATAAACAATTAGGTATGGCATATGACGAATATCTGGCCGATCGTATTCGCCGGCATTTACATGACAGACATGTTAGCTTTAAGGAACTCAAAATGATGGGTGGTTTATGCTTTACGGTGGATGGAAAAATGTTATGTGGGATTCATATTGATAAATCCTATGGTGATAGCTTGCTTATGGCCCGCATTGGACAATCCATTTATGAAAGGGAACTGAATAAACCTGAATGCCTCCCTATGGATTTTACCGGTCGTCCCATGAGAGGTTATATTTTTGTAACGCCCCAGGGATTCGATACCGATACCGAATTAAGCTATTGGCTCAATCTGTGCCTGGATTTCAATCCATTGGCTAAAACCAGTAAACGAAAAAGCAAAACATAATATCATGACATTTTTAAGAAAAAACATTGTACTATTTTTTTTAGCAACAAGCCTTTTAATAGGTTGTCAATCCGACCCGGAAAAATCGTCTTTTACCATTATGGCCTATTATGTGCCATCTGATGAATATACTGTAGATGATATCCCATTTGAAAAATTAACCCATATTATTTATTCATTCACACGGGTCATTGATAATAAAATGCAATTTAGAAATGAGCGCCATGATGCTGCCCTCAAAAAACTTGTCGCCAATAAAAAAGAGCATCCTCATATAAAGGTTATGATAGCCTGTGGGGGTTGGGGCGGAAGCGGCGGTTTTTCAGATATGGCGAACGACCCGGATAGACGGCGTGAATTCGTCAGTAGTACGATGGACTTCGTAAACAAATATGATTTAGATGGAGTTGATATCGACTGGGAATATCCCGGCCTTAGAGGTGCGGGTAACGTTCATAGACCTGAAGACAAAGAAAATTTTACGGCTCTCATGAAAGAACTCAGGGAAGGGTTAGATAAATTAGACCGCCCGATGACCCTCACTTTTGCCTCAGCCGGATGGGAACGCTATTATGAGCATGTCGAAACCCTTGAAGTTATGAAGTACGCCAATTATATGAATATCATGACCTATGATTTTGCCGGTGGAAATTCACCAATTACCAACCATCATACCAATTTAGGTTCCTACGAATCGGTTCAACCCGAACGAAATCCAAGATCAGCTGAAGCCATTGTTGATTATTGCCTGTCCCTTGGTGTCCAACCTGAACAAATTGTAATAGGAGCCGCATTTTATGGTCGGGGTTGGGAAGGTGTGCCCCCTGAAAATAATGGTTTATTCCAACCGAATAAAGGGGTTTGGAAAGGTTGGGCTAATTTCCGAGGTCTACAGGCCAATCAGGAAAACAAAAATGGTTTTGTAAAATACTGGGATGCCAAGGCTAAGGCACCTTATCTTTACAATGCCAAGGACAGCATCTTCATTTCTTACGATGATACCACCTCAGTACGTTTAAAAACCAAATATGCCAGATCCAAGCAATTGGGTGGCATCATGTTTTGGCAATTGACATTAGACAGTACATCAGATGGCTTGTTGGATGCCATTTATGATGAGGTTAATATGAAATACTAATTTTCGGTTCGTCTATGCATTGAAGATTGGGTCAGTTTTAGAACAACTGATAGTTTAAAAAAAGTAGGAGCTCTATGCCATGCCTAAGTTGGAAACATTCAGTTTATCTTGCGTATTTATGAGCATAGTGCCCATTATGATAAAATTTTATTTTTACTAATCTGTACCCTAAGTCAAATTTAATATTAGAAAATCACTAAACATTATGAGACAAATACTTTTCCTGGTTGTTTTTAGCATGAGTGCTCTAAGCTATGGTCAACTGGATGATAAAATGACTACTATTGATTTTGTGCAAATACTGAATAACAACAAAGATGAAGCAGTATACTACTACAGCAACAACTGGAAAGTCCTAAGAGAAATGGCTCAGGAACGAAACTACATAGCCTCCTTTCAAATCTTGGATACCCCTTTCAGTGAAGTGTCTCCCTTTCATTTTATGCTCATTACGACTTATGCCAATTCCTATCAATATGAATCAAGAGAAGCGCACTTCGGGGAACTGATAAAAGAAAAAGGGGCCTTACGATTAATGAATGAAAAGCAACCTAATGAATTTAGGAAAACCCTATTCAGTAAAGAAGGGATCCGCCATTGGAAATGAAACTAAGCATTCATCCTTAATACGAGACCATCAGCTATGAAATTTACTGATAAGGTTGATCTTCCATAATTTTTAATTACCTTAGAAGCATTGGCATTCATGTCACCATGTCCTAAACCCTTTGCTTGACCCAAGTTAATACACTATCATATGGGACATCAACAAGCATGGTCCAGAAGGCGATTCAGTAAAGCAATTTTTTATGCTCAGTGCCTTATGGCCTCTGGCACATTAACCCTTCCCCTCGCGTGTACCACCACAAAAAAATCCAACAGCGATATCCTTTTAAATGATGCTCAACAGGAGACCTTAACATGGGCCATGGATGAACTTATTCCATCCAATGGCATCATGCCTTCAGCTTCCGAAATAGGTGGTGTAGCCTACATCCTGTCCATTATGAAAGCGCTTCCGGACCTCAGCCCTTTGTTCGAGGGCCTCATTGCTCATATAGATGAGCAGTGCCAATATCAATTTTCAAAAATCAAATCAGCGGAACGCATTGCCGTATTGAAGCACATCGAGAAACATCAACCACATTTTTTTAAGGTGCTGAAAGAGTTTACCTATGAAAGCTACTACACCAACGAAACCGTATTCCCATTAATTGGCTATGAGCCTTATCCAACAGGGTCTAAGGGTCCTGAAATGGAACCATTCGACGACACTTTATTGGATCGCGTGAGGGCACTAAAACCAACCTATATAAAAATTTAAGCTAATGAAGGATGAGGCTATTGATGTTTTGGTTATCGGAGCTGGCGCTGCCGGAGCATCCCTTTCGTGGCGCCTGACCGAAAAAGGCGCAAAAGTGGTGTGCCTGGAGCAAGGGGGCTGGATCGACCCGTCAACCTTTCCTTCGCTGAAAACCAATTATGAGACGCACCTCATGCGGGACCGCGATTTTAGTCTGAGTCCTAATATGAGGAAACTGCCGGAGGACTATCCCGTAACCAGCCATGGTGATAATCCCCCATTTATAATGATGTTTAATGCTGTTGGCGGATCGACCATTCACTGGCAGGGCATTTTCCCTAGATTCCATCCTTCCGATTTTAAAGTGAGAACCCTGGATGGCATTGCCGATGACTGGCCTATTTCTTACCAGGAATTGGAGCCCTACTATAATTTTAATGATGCCATGATCGGGGTTTCGGGACTATCGGGTGATCCCGCGAATCCACCGCGCCCACAACGGCAAACCCCACCCCTACCCATAGGGAAAATGGGACGTACCTTGGTTAAGGGTTTCGAAAAACTGAACTGGCATTGGTGGGTAAATGATCAGGGGATTATATCCAAAGCCTATAAGAACAGGTCTCCCTGTATGCTTCATGGAAAATGCATGTTTGGCTGCCCTATGGGAGCGAAAGCGACCACAGATAGAACCTACTGGCCATTGGCCATAGAAAAAGGGGCAGAAATCAGGACCTGGTCCCGTGTCAAGGAAATTACGATAAATAGAAAGGGAAGGGCCACAGGTGCCATTTATTTTGATAAAGAAGGACAGATTCATGAAATAAAAGCCAAAGTAGTGGTTATCTGTTGTAACGGTATTGGGAGTCCCCGACTGCTGTTGAATTCGAAATCCAATTTATTCCCGGATGGTTTAGGCAATTCCAATGGCTTGGTAGGAACACATTTTATGGTGCATCCTAACCTATTCGTTAATGGCATTTTCGAAGAAGACATGGATAGCCATATAGGCCCAATGGGTAGTCCATTATACAGTCATGAATTTTATGAAACTGACGAGCGACGTGGCTTTAAAAGGGGATATATGCTATACGGTGAACGCAGCTTCGGTCCACTGAGTCAGTCCTCTGATATACCCTGGGGTGCAGGGCATCACCAGGCATTTGGCGAACAATTTCCACATCAGGTAGGGCTCACCGTCCTGATTGATGATATACCGGAACCTACTAACACTGTTGAACTGGACGACAACATCGTCGATTCCAACGGTATTGCTGCAGCAAAAGTGACGTATTCGTTATCAGAGAATTCCAAACGCATGTTAGAACACGCTGCCGAAAGTGCAACACAATTACTTGAAGCTACCGAAGCAAAAAAGATAACTGTTCCCGATCCTTCAAACATGGCACATTTGATGGGCACTGTGAGAATGGGAACTTCGGAAGGCAATTCGGTGGTTAACAAAGACCATCAGGTGCATAGTGTGCCCAATTTGTTTGTAGTCGATGGCAGTTCCTTTACAACCGGAGCGGGGGTTAATCCAACTTCGACCATCATGGCCCTGGCATTACGCGCCGCAGATCGAATTTGGGAACGACGCCTCGAGTGGCATTAATTATTATTTCATCGAAATAAAACGGAGCAGCCGAAAACCGAACAGAGTAGGCATCATATAAACAACTACATCATGAAAAAAGGAAGTATTAAAGTGAGTCTGTTTTATCCTGCCAGTCAGGAAAAACCATTTGATATGGATTACTATCTTAATAAACATGTTCCAATGGTCGTTGGTCTCCTGGGCGATGCCATACTTGGTGCCACTATAGAAAAGGGTATTTCCGGTGCTGATTCCGGTTCTGCAGCACCTTATGAAGCAATGGGAAATATCTATTTTGAATCTCTGGATAGTTTCCAGAATTCATTTGGGGCAAACGCCAATACAATTTTGGCAGACATTCCTAATTACACAAGTGCTGAACCGGTAGTACAGATCAGTGAAGTCTTAGTTTAATCTTCTCCCTTACTACGATGTAAGAAACCCTACTCCATTTTTGTTAAGAACCACGGGGCAGCCGAAAACCGAACAGAGTAGGCGTTACATAAAACTCTATAACAATGAAAACACACGTCGATCTGAAAACCATAGTTCTACTGTTGGTCTTTTCTATCAGCTTCATTACGGGCTGTAAGAACCAAACGGAGGAAACCCCAGAAATCACTTCAGAACCTGCATTTGACTTAACCGTGGCAAAAGCAGAGATTGAAGCTGTAAATAAAATTTTTGAAGAACGTTTTATGGCAAAAGATTCTACAGGTGTATCCAATTTATACACCTCTGATGCAAAGTTCATGATGACTGGGAGCCCTGCCATAATTGGAAAAAAGAACATCGAATCAGTCATGTCCGGTTTTATTAAATCGGGTGTCACAGGTCTTGAACTAAAGACTATAGATGTTTGGGGTACGGAGAACTGGATTACCGAGGAAGGAGAATATACCTTATTCGCTAATGAAAATCAGATAGATCAAGGCAAATACCTGATACTCTGGAAAAATGTAGATGGACAATGGCTGTTTTTCAGGGATATTTTCAACTCAAGCGTGGCAGCACCCGCTGCGGAGTAATACGAAGTCTGTTTCTTGTTTAAGGGCACTTCAGGTTATCCCGGTCCTATATATGTTAGGATCGGGATTCATTTTTAATTATCCTTGTGATTCTAAAAAAGCGAGTACGTTGGCCTCAATGCGCTCCTGAATATTGGAAACATCCGCCTTAATGAAGGGTTCACCTGTAATGTTCTCGTAAAGCTCTATGTAACGCTCGCTAACTGTTTCAATATAGTCATCGCTCATAAATGGGACCTCCTGCCCTTCTAATCCCTGAAATCCGTTACGTATTAACCACTGACGCACAAATTCCTTACTTAGTTGCTTTTGGGGTTCCCCTTTGGATTGCCGTTCCTCATAACCATCCGCATAAAAATAACGCGATGAATCCGGGGTATGAATTTCATCAATTAATAAGATCTGACCGTTCTTGGTTTTTCCAAATTCGTATTTCGTATCTACCAAAATCAACCCTCGTTCCGCAGCTATTTCAGATCCTCGCTTGAAGAGCTTTCGCGTGTAGTCCTCGAGAATCAGATAATCGTCTTCGCTTACAATACCTCGTTTTAAAATATCCTCACGAGAAATATCCTCGTCATGATTCCCCTTTACGGCCTTTGTTGCCGGAGTTATTATCGGTTCTGGAAATGCATCATTTTCTTTCATTCCTTCCGGCATAGGCACACCACACAACATGCGTTTACCAGCTTTGTATTCGCGTGCCGCATGACCTGACATATATCCACGAATAACCATTTCTACTTTAAAGGGTTCGCACATATGTCCTACTGCTACATTCGGATCGGGTGTTGCGGTCAACCAATTCGGGACTAAATCTTGAGTGGCAGCCATCATTTTTGTCGCAATCTGGTTAAGTATCTGACCTTTATAGGGTATCCCTTTGGGCATAACTACATCGAAAGCCGAAAGTCGGTCGGTAGCAATCATGATCAATTGCTCATCATTTATATTGTAAACTTCACGCACTTTACCTTTGTAAATGCTTTTTTGCCCGGGAAAATTGAAGTTGGTATCTGTTATCGTATTCATTGCATTAGTCACAATACGTACTATTTAAGTTAAAATTCACTAACTACTATTTTTTAGCCCAGATTGCAGCGGCATCCTTTTATTTGATGATTATTTGGATATGATCTCAGGGTCTTAACATCAAATAAAAGATACAGCGTAAAGCTGGTTAAAGCTCCTAAACAAATCAAGACTCTCTATTTTCAATACTGTTATAGGCCTCGATTACCTTTTTCACAAGTTTGTGTCGTATGACATCCTTATCGTCTAAAAATACCATGCCCACACCTTCAACATTTTTTAAGATGAGTAAGGCTTCCTTAAGTCCTGAAATGGTTCGGCGAGGTAAATCGATCTGACCTGGATCTCCGGTTAACAGAAATTTGGCGTTTTTCCCCATACGCGTTAAAAACATTTTCATTTGAGCATGGGTTGTATTCTGACCCTCGTCTAAAATAACGAAGGCATTGTCTAATGTTCGACCACGCATAAATGCCAATGGCGCTATTTGAATGGTCCCATTTTCGAGATAATGTGCTAATTTTTCGGGAGCGATCATGTCCCTGAGGGCATCATATAGCGGTTGCATATAAGGATCTAACTTCTCTTTTAGATCGCCTGGTAAAAAACCAAGATTTTCGCCCGCTTCAACTGCGGGTCGTGTTAAAATGATACGCTTTACCGATTTGTTTTTTAAAGCCTGAACGGCCAATGCTATTCCCGTATAGGTCTTTCCTGTTCCGGCAGGCCCTATGGCAAAAACCATATCGTTTTTACGCATACTTTCAACCAGTTTTCTCTGATTGGTCGTCTGGGCCTTGATCACACGGCCACTCACACCGTGTACAATTGCTTCACCGCTGTTATTCGATGTTTTATAGTCGTCGCTATTCCTACTGGTAAGCACACGTTCGATGGTATTTTCATCCAATTTATTATAATTGGCAAAATGCTTCAACAACATGGTAATACGATGGTCGAATTCTTCTAATAATTCCTCATCGCCGTATGCTTTAATTTTATTTCCTCGGGCTACGATTTTTAGTTTTGGGAAGTAATTTTTTAAAAGTTCGATGTTTACGTTATGGTCTCCAAAAAATTCTTTGGGTGTGATTTGTTCAAGTTCGATAATAATTTCGTTCAAAGGCTCGTTTTTTGTTTATAACTTCATAAGGATATAAATGAATTACCGTATAAATCCTATTGAATGTTTTGTTAGTTTTTCAGGTATTTCTTATTTTACAACAAGGACCTTAAATCCTTACTTTTTGTTGTTAATACAAATCATGAAAACAAAAATTTATGTAGGTTTGTATTTAATTTGTAAAACTCAAAAATACATAAATTTGAGTGACCTAATTAGAAAAAAATATCAACAATTTTGCCAATGGCGATAATAACATTAACCACCGATTTTGGTGAAAAAGATCACTTTGCTGGCGCTACCAAAGGGGCAATATATAGTGAACTGCCCCATGTTAGAATTGTTGATATCTCCCACAGTGTTTCTCCATTTAACATTCCCGAAGCTGCCTATATTATCCAGAACGCTTACAATAGTTTTCCAAAAGGGACCATTCACATTATCGGCATTGATTCTGAAATCAATCCTGACAACAAACACATTGCTCTAAAACTGGACGATCATTTTTTTATATGTGCCAATAATGGTATCATGAGCATGATTTGTTCAGAAATAGCGCCCGAAAAAATTGTTGAAATTAACATTCATGATAAAATACAGACCAGCTTTCCTGTTCTTGACGTCTTTGTAAAGGTGGCTTGTCATATTGCCAGGGGAGGCACCTTAGAAGTGATAGGAAAACCTATTAGTGCCATTAAGCCCATTAAAAATGTGATGCCTTATGTTAATGATGACAAAACTCAAATTATTGGGAGTGTCATATATATTGACAATTATGGGAATGTGGTTACCAATATCAAGCGATCGTTTTTTGAAAATATTCAAAAAGGACGGGCATTTGAGATTTCTGCGCGAAATCATAAATTCAAAAAAGTCTATAATAAATATAGTGACATTGTAAATTTTGACATACCTGAGGACAAACGTCATGATGAAGGTCGGGGTCTTGTTGTATTTAATTCCGGACAGTTTTTAGAAATTGCTGTTTACAAGAGCAATCCCAATACTGTTGGTAGTGCCTCGACACTAATGGGATTGAAATTAATGGATACCGTTAGTGTGAATTTTATTAAAAAAAGTGTTGAGAATATTCCGGAACGTCCCCTAAAGGCCGAATTAAATGAGGATATATGATTGTTCGAATTGTAAAAATGGGCATTTGCCCGGAGCACATCGACACCTTTGTTAAACAGTTTATGACAAACAAAGCAGATATCAGGAATTTTAAGGGCTGTGATTTTCTTGAATTATATAAGGACATCAATGACCCAACGCTCTATTTTACGTATAGCTTTTGGAAGAGTGAATCGGCCTTGGAGCATTACAGAAAATCGGAATTATTCAAGACCATTTGGGCTAAAACAAAGCCTTTATTTAATAAAAAGCCTGAAGCTTGGAGCCTGAATAGAATTGAAACCATTTAGTAAAATAACCAACTGTTCCGGTAAACTGTAAAATGTTATATATTCGTGCATTGATTTTTTGTTCAGAGGTGATATCTAGGTTATTTATTGTAGTCTGTAAATCCAACCTAAAAACTAGTCCTAAAGTTAAACAACGCTAATGTTCGCCATACTTAAAAAAGAAATAAATTCGTTCTTTGGATCACCTATCGGTTATTTGGCCATTGCGATCTTTTTAGTTATCAATGGATTATTTTTATGGTTGTTCAAAGGTGATTTCAACATTTTAGATTATGGGTTTGCCGACCTCTCTGCTTTCTTTTTACTAGCACCCTGGATTTTAATTTTTTTAATTCCCGCAGTGACCATGCGCAGTTTTTCGGATGAGAAAAAACAGGGCACTTTAGAGTTGATACTAACAAAACCCATTTCACCTTTAAATATTGTTTTGGGTAAATATTTTGGAGCCTTTGTCTTAATTGGGATAGCACTTTTGCCCACATTACTTTATGTCTATTCGATCTATGAATTGGGTAATCCAAAAGGAAATTTGGATATAGGGAGCACCTTAGGCTCCTATTTCGGACTTCTGTTCGTAGTGTCTTCCTACACTGCCATTGGAATTTTTTCCTCCTCCTTAACGAATAATCAGATAGTGGCATTTATTACAGCGGTTTTTTTGTGTTTTATATTCTATATCGGTTTTGAAGGTATCGCCGATTTTATGTCCATTAACGGTATAGAGCAGTTGGGAATGAGTTACCATTTTAAAAGTATGAGCAGAGGGGTTATAGATACGCGAGATATTATCTATTTTATAAGTGTATCTGCTTTTTTTATTGTATTGACCAAAGGCATCCTATCAAAAATTAAATCATGATCCTTACAGCACCCTTTGTAATATTGATGATTTTGGTTTTTGTATTGATGTATCTTTTTGCGAAAACCATAGACCATCGAAAATGGGTCATCTTGGTAATTGCTCTGGTATTAACCCCCCTTATTTATTTTTACGTAGTGTATCCTCTTTTAAATATTTTCAGCAGCTACCACCATGAAAAATATTTCGATAAAATGGCCTGGAAGGAAAAACCTGCTGTGCGATATGAAATGAGTGGGGATATCATTGACAAAAAATTACTTAAGGACAGAAGTAAGACCGAGGTCGAGCATTTGTTGGGTACGTGCGACTGGTACAGCTGGGATGATTCTTTAAAATTCAATTCTCCGGACCACTGGAATTATAATCTTGGTGTGAAACCCGGGGCTTTTAATCGTGCCAATGAGTATTTGGAAATTAGTTTCGAAAACAACAGGGCCAAGCACATTAAACAATATCAAATAGAAAAAACATTTGAATAAATTCATAAAACATAGCGTGGTGATGCTTATTGCCATTTTGGTTGTTAATGTCATAAGCAATGGATATTATAAGCGTTTCGATTTAACAGAAGATTCTCGATATACTTTAAGTGATGCCACCTTAAGTATCCTGAATAATATAGCAACGCCTATGGAAATTGATATCTTTTTAAAAGGTGATGATTTCCCGTCAGAATTCAGACGTCTACAGAATGAAACGCGCCAGTTATTAGAAGAATTCACAGCCAAAAACAAGGCGATTACCTTCAAATTTATAGATCCTCTGGAAAATGAAAATCTCAAGGAGCAAAACATTCAATCGTTAAGCCAACGCGGTTTAGATCCGATGCAATTAAGTGTTCAGGAAAACGGTAAAGCCTCTCAAGCAGTGATATTCCCTTGGGCCTTGGCGAGTTACAATGAATTAACCGTGAGTATTCCTCTGATAAAAAACAAAATAGGGAGCACACAACAGGAGTTGGTAACCAATTCGGTTCAACATTTAGAATATGCCTTTGCAGATGGATTTAATAAATTGACGCACCCCAAGCGCAATAAGATAGCCATCCTGAAGGGTAATGGACAATTAAAGGATCTGTATATCGCTGACTTTTTAAAAAAATTGGGAGAGTACTATTATATTGCACCTTTTACCCTTGATAGCGTTACCACCAATCCTCAAAAAACACTTGATGATTTAGCACATTTTGACCTCCTTATCAATGCCAAACCCACTGAGGCATTTACGGAGGATGAAAAACTAGTATTGGACCAATATATCATGAACGGTGGTAAAAGTTTGTGGCTTATAGATGTAATTGCCATGGATAAGGACAGTTTAATGAATGATGCCGGTACCAATTTTGCCGTTCCGAAAACCTTAAATCTTACTGATTTTTTCTTTAAGTATGGTGCAAGGATAAATCCTTTATTGGTTGGCGACCTCTATTCAGCACCTATAATGCTGGCCACGGGAAGCGGCAATGACACCCGGTTTATGCGATTGCAGTGGCCTTATTCTCCATTGGCCTCTGGCAATGCCAACCACCCTATTAGTACCAATTTGAATTTGGTAAAGTTCGACTTCGCTAATCAGATAGACACACTGAAGAACGACATAAAAAAAACAATCCTGCTCCAAAGTTCTGAATTAACCAAACTGGAGGGGACGCCGAAGGAAATACAACTGGAAAAAGCTACCGAAAAGCCAGATCCATCGCTATACAATAAGGGCCGCCAAAATCTCGCTGTATTGTTGGAAGGCGAATTTACTTCGGTTTATAACAATCGAATTAAACCTTTCAAACTATCGGAAACGAAAAACAAAAGTCATCCTACGAAATTAATTATTGTAGCCGATGGCGATGTTATTAAGAATGAAGTAGACAGGAACCGTCCCCTGCCCTTGGATTTTGATCGTTCAAGTAACCAACCGGTTGGAAATAAAGAATTTTTACTAAATGCTGTGAATTATTTATTGGATGATGACGGACTTATAAACATTCGCAGCAAAGAAATTGCTCTAGCCTTCTTGAATCCTCAAAAAATAGCGGATGAAAAATCGAAATGGCAGTTTATAAATATTGGATTACCACTGGTCTTATTAACAATCTTTGGATTCACTTTCAATTACTTTAGAAGGAAAAAATACAGGTTGTAAATGTTAATAAGTTTGTTTCCAATATTAGACTGTATCGAATATATTTGTAGGATAGCTTTTATAAAATTGAAACGTCAAAATTATTGATATAATCATCGTGTTCCTGTGGGTATAGCATTACAAACGATACCTCTTTAAAATCGTGATGGTTTAGATCTACCTTAAAAAAATATAAAGATTAACTAATGAAATTTATAGTATCTAGCACTTATTTATTAAAACAATTACAAACTCTGGGTGGTGTTATCAACACATCAAACACCCTACCTATTTTAGATAATTTTCTTTTTGAATTAGAGCGGTCGAAACTTACTATTTCAGCGAGTGACTTGGAAACTACAATGTCATCAACCTTAAATGTGGAAAGTGAGAGTGAAGGCAATATTGCTATTCCTGCACGTTTGCTTTTAGATACTTTAAAAACTTTTCCGGAGCAACCCCTCACCTTTGTTGTTGAAGATAACAATACCATAGAAATTAGCTCGAATCACGGTAAATATGCCTTGGCATACGCCAATGCTGATGAATTTCCAAAGGCTGTTTCTTTGGAGGATCCGAGTCAAACGGTCGTTATGGGTGATGTTCTGGCAACAGCCATAAGTAAAACGATTTTTGCAGCGGGAAATGATGATTTAAGACCAGTAATGAGCGGTGTGTTCTTTCAGTTTTCTTCTCAGGGCCTAACGTTTGTTGCTACCGATGCTCATAAATTGGTAAAATATACACGTGAAGATATAAAGGCGAATCAGGTAGCCGAATTCATCATGCCAAAGAAGCCGCTAAACCTATTAAAAGGGATATTAGCCGGTAGTGAAGAGGAAGTGACGATTGAATACAACGATTCTAACGCAAAGTTTACATTTGACAATTCTGAACTTATTTGCCGTTTGATAGATGGAAAATACCCTAATTATGAAGCTGTTATTCCACGTGAAAACCCAAATAAACTCACCATTGGCAGAACTCAGTTTTTAAATTCTGTAAGACGGGTAAGTATATTTTCCAATAAAACAACGCATCAGATCCGTTTAAAAATTGCAGGGGCGGAACTCAATATATCCGCTGAAGATATTGATTACAGCAATAAAGCAGAAGAACGATTGACCTGCGACTATCAGGGTGATGACATGCAGATTGGATTTAACTCACGTTTTTTAACGGAGATGCTCAGTAATTTGGGCTCGGAGGATGTTCAGTTGGAAATGAGTCTGCCAAACCGAGCTGGAATTCTTACTCCGGTTGACGGCCTGGATGAGGGTGAACAGATTACCATGTTGGTCATGCCCGTCATGCTTAATTCCTAATGGAAGACCTGTTTTAAATTTTATTATCAAGTAAAAACGCTCACCACAAGGTGAGCGTTTTGCTTATCTCATTCTAACTATAACTAACTAATAAACTTAAGAGATAAAGGGTATTTAGGAATCTCTCCCTTACTTGCTTTGATGGCATTGATAATAGGAAAAATTATGGATACAATTCCGAGTATTAAAAATCCGAGTAAACCCAGACCAAAAAGTAAAATTAATGGAATACACAAAATGCAGTATATGATTAAACTTAATTGAAAGTTAAGAATGTTTTTTCCATGTGCATCCATTTGATATACCCTTTCCTTTTGGGTTAACCACAATATTAATGGTAACAAGAGGCTTCCAAAACCTAGAATGAGTATAATTAGCTGACTTAAATGGGTTACAACAAGTAATTGATTATCTTCTCTCATGATGTTATTCGAATTTTGATTGACGCTTATTTGACGCTGGGGAATTAAAAATGTTACATCTTGATCATTACGGATGAATGTAACAGGAAAATTGGTGGCTTTATGATTGATAAACCAAGAGGACATTCAAATACTGTTCATTATAAGTTAACAGATTAGATCCTAATAACAAAAGAACAACATCTAAGGTACTTTTTCCAATAAGGCCTTGAATCTTGGTTCATCTCTCAGTGAGGCAAATTTAATATCCTGGCCCAAACCCCAAAAGAAGAGCCCTTGCCCTCCAACTTCATAATCCTTTTCTAACCATTTCAAGGTATTCTCGACATCGCCCAAACCCATATAAATAGTAGCTATCATATAAGGTGGCACATAGACCAATTCATTTTTATTTAATTGGTATTCCAATATTTTTTTTGCCTTCTCACGCTCTCCCACCATGCCATAGCAATATCCTAACATCCAGTTGGTATGAGAGGCTACACTTCTTGATGTATATAATTTTATAGCTTCATCATATTTTCCAAGACCAGACAAATTTGAAGCTTTCATCCATAATAACATATTATCATCTGGGAACCGTTTTAAACCATCATCTATCAAATCTATAGCCTTTTGAAATTCTCTCATATAGTAGTAGGCCTGTCCCATATCGCCAATGTATTTAGTGGATAAAGGATCTAATTTTAATACCTTATTGAAATTCGCTTCCATTAACTCCAAATTACCTTCAAATGTATAGATCCATGCTAATTTATTGTAAGCACCAACATAACTCGGGTTAATTTCAATAGCCTTTTTAAGGTAAAGAATGGCGGTTTCCTTTTCGTATTTGTAATAGCTAATAGCACCCAGTGCTCCAAATGTTCCTCCATCGTTAGAATTAATGGCTAAGGCTTTCAATGCAGGTGTTGAAGCCTGTTCCAGCATTTTTTTGGGGGACTCCCTTCCCCAAAAAATATATTCAAGATACGTTTCGGCGACACCTACATAAGCGCGACAAAACTGAGGATCCAAATCTATTGCCCTTTGAAATAAGGCCTCGGCCTTTTTTAACTCCTCAACCTTTCCCCCACCTCTATGCAGGAACATTTGGGCTTCCTTAAACGCCGTGTACGCCTCTGGATTATTAGTTGGCTCGTTACTTAATCGTGACTCTTCAGTGTCACTCAATGTTATTTTCAGGGCATTTGCAATAGCCTTCGAGACATTGCTTTGTATTTTAAATATTTGAACCAAAGTATTATCATAAGTATCAGCCCATAAATTTTTATTACTGGCCGCATCAACCAAATTGGCATTTATGCGGACCTGATTCTTGTCCAGGCGAACACTTCCCTCCAAAATATAATTCACTCCTAACTCTTCTGCAATGTCTTTTATGGGTTTATCGGTTCCTTTATAATGCATGGCAGAGGCCCTGGAAATGACTTGAATATGCTGAATTTTTGAAAGATGGGTAATGATATCTTCAGTTATACCATCGGTAAAAATATTGGATTCACTACTGTTATTCATATCAGCAAAAGGAAGTACGGCCAATGTTGGTTCCTTCAATTCAAAATCCTCACTTGGTCTTTTCATGATGAAATACATAAGAACGAGGATAATCAATGATAGAAAGATGAGCGAGTAAATGCTCTTCTTACGATAACTTTTATAAACTTCGGAATCCTTGGGTTTTGTTTTCCCCTTTAAAGAATTTTTTTCAGGTATTACAAGGCTTTCGTTACTTACGGCAAAAATTGGAATCACCTTGTTCACATTTTTAAATTCAACTGAATCGATAAAACGTGTCGTTATATCCCTCTGATTTCTAATTTGGTCATTCACCTTATCCGAAATCAAGATACTCCCTGCAACTGCCAAAGACTCTATTCGGGAAGCAATATTAACGGCATCTCCAATGATATCTGAATCTGTTCTTATAATATCACCGACATGCACACCAATTCTAATAGGAACAGCGGGTTCTTCGTTGAAAGCCCTTTGCATTTCAATACCACATTTTATGGCTTCGACAGAACTTCTAAAAATACTTAAAGTACCATCACCAAAATATTGTATAAGTTCCCCATTATACTTACTTGTAACCGTATCAAAAATTTCTCGATGCTTGGCTCTAATAAGCATAGCTTGCTTTTCGTCGTCCTGCATTAAAGAGGTATACCCTTCAATATCCGTAAACATAATCGCAACAAGTTGTCTATGCTGTGCCATAATTATCTCAATGATTCTCAACTAATTTAAATAAATATCTTCAAAAAATGCTTCTTTTAAAATACCAATATTAAATACCTCTGTAATAATTTTTATCTTTAGCCTTACAATACACAGGATAATGTCCAATATGGTATCGATAGAACGCGCAGAATTTTTATCTAAAATCCCCTTTTTTTCAGAAGTATCAAAAGCCTCTTTAGTAAAACTAAGCGATCACATTTCTGAAGAGACCTATGTGAAAAATGAAACCGTTTTTAAAAAGGGGGATGAGGGACATGCCATGTATGTTATTGCAAACGGAGCTGTTAAAGTTCATGACAAGGAACATATTTATCATACTTTCGAATCCGGTCATTGTTTTGGTGAATATGCCTTAATAGATAATGACACACGCTCGGCATCCATAACAGCTTTAGAACATACAAGAGTACTGAAAATTGAGCGTGCTCATTTTATGGAATTAATGAAATCCGACAGTGGTTTTGCACAGGGTATTTTAGCAGTAATGATTAAGCGTCATCGCGAACTGGATGCCATTCAGGAACGATTGGCTTCTTCTAAACAAGCTGTTGAAATGGCAAATAGTCAATTAAATGGTCTTATAAATGGTGCTATGGATGCCATTATCATGTTTGATAGCCAGTATAAAATAGTCCTGACCAATGCATCTGCCAACAAACTCCTGGAAAATGAGGACACTAAGCATAGAAACCTACTCTTTTTTTTGGCTGAAGAAAGTGCGCGTATGTTGCAGGATATTGTGAGCTCGGAAACTTCGAAAGGATCAACCAACACCTATCTTCCCAATATTATTAAAGTCATTGGGTCAAATGAGACAGAAACCATTAATGAAGGCACCATCAGTACCTATGGCAATGATGATCATACCTATTATACACTCATTTTAAGAAATATTGAGGATCGGATTAATGCGGAGGAAACCATTACATTACTTACTAAAAAGACAGAATACTTAGAGGAAGAAATTCAAGAATTAACAAGTAGTTACGGTATTATTGCCGAGGATCAAAGTATGAAATCTGTTTTAAACCTGATCCATCAGGTTGCAAAAACAGATGCTACTGTATTGATTCAAGGTGAAACCGGAACCGGAAAGGAACTGGTTGCCAGAGCGATTCATAAGGAGAGTAAACGAAATGATAAACCACTGATTCGTATAAACTGTGGTGCCATACCCGCTAACCTTATTGAAAGTGAACTATTTGGACATGAGAAAGGTGCTTTCACCGGAGCCACCGCAAGTAGAAAAGGACGCTTTTTACTGGCTGACAAAGGCACCATATTTCTCGATGAAATTGGAGAATTGCCCCTAGATCTTCAGCCAAAATTATTGAGAATTATACAAGAGGGTGAATTCGACCCTGTAGGAAGTTCGGAAACTCTGAAAGTTGACGTTCGCATTATTGCAGCCACCCATAGAAATCTTTTGGAGTTTTCTAAAGCCGGGAAGTTTAGAGAAGATTTGTATTACCGTCTGAATGTGTTTCCTATTGAAGTCCCTCCTTTAAGACATAGAGGAAATGACATTCATTACATTGCAGAAGAAATGATAAATCAGTTTTCAAAAAAACTGAATAAACCACAGATTACCCTGAGTGATAACGATAAAACAATTTTAAAATCCTATCATTGGCCCGGTAATGTACGTGAGCTTCAGAATTTAATTGAACGCGCAGTGATCGTTTCTCAAAATGGAATAATTAACTGGCAGTCCATTATACCGAATGAGCGCTCTGAAACAAAGCTGTCCAGTGAAACTGCGACGGACCAAATTCTAAGCGCAAAGCAATTAATTGCACTGGAGAAAGAAAACATTTTAAAGGCCCTAAAACAAACGCGATGGAAAATTTCGGGAAAAAACGGTGCAGCCGAACTTTTACAAATCCCTCCTACAACATTGGCATCAAAAATAAAGGCATTACAGATTGAAAGGCCTGTATAAAATTTTTTATATCCATTTTAGCGTACCACCACGAAGAATCTCACGATATTTCGTGAATTACAAACGAAACTTCGTTAAATCATGATTTCTCGGAGGTAAACTTTATTCTTCTTTAGGATCTAAGCATCTGGTTTTTAATTATTTAAAATTAATGGCACGGCACATGCTAATATAATGTCAAACATTTAAAAATCATTTAACAGTTAAAAATTTAAACACATGATTCCAACAGCAAACGTAAAAAATGGAGTAAACGTAGATCAATTAGTTGATACTATTGGTGCCGTACAACAGGATCCAGAATTGGCCAAGTTTGAGTTTAGGGCAAAAAACAATTGGATAGACGGCGGTCACTGCGTATCCAGCATTAAAAGTTTTTATGGTGTGGGCGCAGAAGACAGTTCAAGAGAGGAGCCTTTCACTATGGAATGCAGTCATCCCCAGGTCCTGTTGGGAAATGATGAAGCAGCCACTCCTCCGGAAGTTGTGTTACATTCCCTGGCATCCTGTCTAACCGGTGCAATGGTATATCACGCAGCCGCGAATGGTATCACTATCGAAGGAGCAGAGTCCTCCATTAGTGGAGGGATGGACTTACAAGGGTTTTTAGGACTAAAACCAGAAATACGTAAAGGTTTTAACGGAATTAAATTTACCTTAAAAGTAAAGTCTGATGCCACAACAGAGCAACTTGATTATTTGGCCAGGTTTTCACCTGTATTCGATATGATCAGAAATCCCACTCCCGTTTCAATTGAAATTGAAAAGGTTTAGATAAGGTTTGATACACGGCAACTTACTTTTAAGAGCTTATTTTTATTGATCATTAAAATCTGTATATCAGGTATCAAATAGACTGAAATCGTGGGAAGCGAAAGAATTCGAATTACTCAAGAGAGGTAAAAGTAACATTGATACTTTAAAAATCATTTAGACAACATTGTATAGCCAGTCCATTTTTTTTGTAATTTAATGTTATACAAGTATCTTTAAGCATAGATTTTACCTGAATATTGAAATTCTAGCCTTCGGAATTGTAATCATACCCCAGATTTATAACAAACTAAACAAGCTGTTGTTTCCTCAAATCATTAAAGGATTCAATGTTATGCATGTATTTCATAGCGTATTATCAGATGGAACTATTTCATTCTTATAAAAAAATAATAAAACCGATACTCATCTATTTTGGAGCCTTAATGGTTCTGGCCATTGGTGTTGCCCTGTATTGCTACGGGGCCATACCGAGGGACCTGTTCAAAAGCAAATATGCCCCTTCCAAAATATATTACATGAATTATGATATCGCTGTTCTGAACGACACAAAAGATAATGATCTGTTAAAATACGGATATGAACTTTTTTCGAATACACCGCAGTATATTGGTCCGGACAATGGCAATGAAAACATGGTCTATCAAGGCAATCGCCTGGCCTGTAAAAATTGTCATTTAGGTTTGGGTACTAAACCTTATTCGGCTCCTCTAATTGGAATTATTCAACGTTTTCCGCAATATCGGGGCAGGGAAAACAAAATAGGTACTATTGAAGAGCGTGTAAACGGTTGTATGGAGCGGAGTATGAATGGCAAGATGCTACCCGAAGACAGTAAAGAAATGAGAGGTATCATTGCCTATCTCGAATGGCTTAGTCGCTATGCGCCGGATGACGGTAAAATAAAGGGAACCGGTTTCTTGAAAATTAAAATTCCTGAAAGAGCGGTAGATTTAAATCATGGAAGATCAGTTTTTGAAAAACATTGTATAGTTTGTCACGGAAAAGATGGACAAGGATTAATGCGTGAAGATGGATCTGCTTATGAATATCCCCCGCTATGGGGCGATAACTCATACAACAACGGTGCGGGGATGACAAGAGTTATAACTGCAGCTCAATTTATAAAAGGTAATATGCCTTTTGGAACAACTTATGATGCCCCTATATTAACAGATGAAGAGGCGTATGATGTGGCTGGATTTATTAATTCACAAAACCGTCCAAAAAAGGCCAATCCGGAAAAAGATTTCCCTGACTTAAAGAAGAAACCGGTTTCCACACCTTATCCTCCATTTGCGGATAACTTCCCTATTGAACAACACAAAATGGGGCCATTTCAACCCATTATGAATTATTATAAACAAAAATTTAAAATCACTAAAACCAAGTAATTATGAAAACAATGAAGAACAATTCAAGACGACAATTTTTAGGAGCTCTAGCACTTGGAGCAACTGCCAGCACCATTTCATTGCTGTCCAATCCGATGTATGCCGAGACCACCATCTTTAACGACTCCAAAATGAAGGAAGCGGAAGATTGGTTTGATAAAATTAAGGGCTCCCAAAGGGTTGTTTTTGACGGCTCTACACCACATATGGGACTTCCAATTCTTTGGAACTGGGCATTTTACCTTTCTAACAATGGGACAGATGTACCCGATAGCGATATGACCGCGATGTCGGTATTGCGTCATACAGGCTTATGTATCGCGTTTAAAGATGAGTTATGGGCAAAGTATAAGCTGGGGGAAGTTTTTGGTGTAAAAGATTACACAGGTGAATTTGCTGTACGGAATCCGTATTACGAACCAAAAGATGGCGATTACCCTATTAACGGTCCGGGAGGATTAAAAAGCCAGGCCGAAAGGGGTGCTATGTTCTGTGCCTGCGATTTGGCTACCAAAGTATATAGTAACAAAGTTGCTGAAAGCATGGGTCTAAATCCTGAGGAAGTATATGAAGAATGGGTGAATGGCGTCCTAGATGAAGTTAAACTGGTTCCGTCGGGTGTTTGGGCACTTGCCAGAGCTCAAGCAAAAGGATGTGGCTATATATTTGCCGGTGAATAATATAATTCTCAAAACGATGAAATTCATATCAAACATAGTGTGGGCTTTACTATTTTCTACAATTTGCCTAGCCCAGGAAAAGCCGGTTAAAATCGTTTTCGATGTGACCAGCTCAAATACTAAAGTTCATGAATCGACCATAAGGCACGTAAAAGCAATGTCCAATGCCTATCCGGATTCGAAATTCGAGGTGGTCATGTACAGTGGCGCCATGGATATGGTTTTAAAAGACAAATCGGTTGTCGCGGAGGACTTAGAGATGCTTGCCAATAAAGACAATATCGATTTTGTAATATGCCAGGGCACCATGAAACGACATGATGTCGATTCTGACGACTTAATATCGGGGGTTAGAAGTGTCCCTGATGGTATTCTTGAAATTATTGAAAAACAAAAAGAAGGCTGGGGTTATATAAAAGAAAGCCAGTAATAATTTCATGAACCGAATGTGACCTTGAGGTCATTTGTATGTCATATTGAGCGCAGTTCATATGTTCTGTAATGGGAATATATAAGATTTCACCTGCAACTGTTAGGTGGGCACTGCGTTCTAAATGACATAATTTAGTTTTGTGATATTTTTATCCTTGAATGTTATTTTTTATCCAAGGTATTAACCATATCCCAATCCACTGGTGTTCCTGAAATAGTATATTCAGCAGATTTTGTGATAAAGTATTTAGCAACCAGGTCTTTAGGATTTTTACTGAGGACTTTATCGAATGCAGCTGAAGCTTTCGGAAAAGCCTTATTAAAAAAATGATCTAATCCTTTTTGAAAATCCTTAATGGTCTTTTTTTTCAAATCGATACTTTCATCATCGTCACCATCAAAGCATTCGTAAACTCCTAGTGCTTCATGCTTTCCTTTTACCTTGACCTTACCTAAATAACGAAAATTAAAATCATCCTTATTATCAATCGTTGACATGCTGCTCTCGCTGATAACTATATTGGCGCCATAAAATTTCGAGGTCCCCTCAACACGTGAGGCTGTATTCACCGTATCCGCTATAATAGCAGTATCATTTCTATAACTATCGCCTATAATACCCATAACCAAGGATCCCGTATGCATTCCCATACCCACCGAAATTGGCTCATAACCCTCTTTTTCCCTTCTTATATTGTAATCTATAATTGTTTTCTGCATGGCAATTGCAGCCTGTAATGCATGACTTGCCTGCTCCGGAAAAAGGGCCATAATGCCATCTCCTAAATATTGATTTACAAAACCCTTATGCTGTTGGATCAAAGGTCCCATACGCCCAACATAGGCATTAACAAACTTAAAATTTTGCGTCGGTGTCATGGATTCCGACAATGTCGTGTAATCCCTGACATCCGTGAATAGGACAGTAACCTCTTTTTGAATATGATCGCCAAGAATAACATCGGTAATTGCTTCCCGTCCAACGGATTTTAAGAATTCAGATGGCACAAACCTGCTTGTCGCCCTGTGGATACCATATAAATTTAAATGGGTTTTTATTCTGCTCAACAATTCATTTTTAGAAAATGGCTTTGTCAAATAATCATTTGCTCCAACATTAAACCCTGTAACCAAATCACTTACCCTGTTTTTAGCCGTAAGTAAAACTATGGGAAGTTCACTACTAGAATACGTTTTTCGAATGGTCTCACACACTTCGTAACCCGACATATGCGGCATCATGATATCCAAAAGAATTAAATCGAAATCATGACCATTTTGAATACGTTCTAATGCCTCTTTTCCACTTCCAACTTCAACTACATTATAACCGGCCACTGTTAAATGGTTTTCAAGTACCCTCCGATTAATCGGTTCGTCATCAACAATTAAAATCGTTAATTCGGAGGTTTTAACATCCAAGGCTAAAATATCTTCATTTTTACTTTCGACTGCATCCGTTCTAACACCTTGTACTACATCCTCCTCTTTTTGTTCCAAAGAATCACGTGACTCCTGACTCAAAGGTAGTGTGAAACTAAATTCTGAACCCTGTCCCAAAGTAGATTCCACGTTAATTTCACCACCGTGAAGCTCCACCAATTGCTTCGTCACGGTTAATCCCAGGCCTGTACCTCCATAGGTTCTGGAAATGGATCCATCCCCTTGCTCAAAAGATTTAAAAATGGAATGAAACTGTTCTTTTGGAATTCCAATACCAGTATCAGAAACAGTAATTCTTAAATAGGCACCTTTCTTTACCGCATTAATCTCGACCGTACCCTTTTCCGTAAATTTAATGGCGTTGCCGACTAAATTATACAGGATCTGCTGGAGCCTATTCTCATCAGCAAGCACCAATGGAATCGTTTTACTAATAGCATTGATTAATTTAAGATTCTTATCTTTTGCCAGACCGCTCGAAACCTTCAGAACCAGCTCAGCAATAGGGAAAATATCTATGGACTGAATATTAAGAGATAAATCTTCATTCTTTAACTTAGAAAAGTCAAGAATATCGTTAACCAAATTAGAAAGGCGTTTTCCACTATTCGTGATCATATCCAGATTCTCTATGGCCTTTGGAGACATTTTACCCGCTACACCATCCATTAATGATTCAGATAGACCAATAATACCATTTAATGGTGTTTTTAATTCGTGAGAGGTGTTTGCTAAAAACTGATCCTTAAGACGATCAACTTGTTTTAATCGGCCGATGATTTCGCGTTCCTGCCTTAATTTAATACTCTTCTGTCTAGACCGCCAATACAAACCTCCAACGAGTAATAATCCTATCGTCCCGAATATCAAAAGGTTAACCTTATTACGTTGTTGACTAATATCTTTTGCGTAGCGTAATTCCTGTTCCGCCTTTTCTTTGTTAAACGCAATACTATCGGCAAGCTGTTGTTTCTCGAACTGATACTGCATTTCCTGACGTGTAATTTCTTGGGTTTTATCCTTATTGAACAGGGAGTCTTTTGCCTGTACGGATTGTTTAAAGTACTTTAAAGATTTGTTATAGTTCCCTAATTTTTCCCATACGATACTTAAACACTCACAAGCTTCTTTTTGAGCTATAAGTACACCCGATTCTTGAGCTAGTGCTAAACTCTTCTCACAGTCTTTTTTTGCTAGTTCATATTTGCCGAGCATTAAATAAGTCCCCCCTCCTCTATATAAATACGCTGAGATCAGTCCTTCCTTATCCCCAATCTCATTCTTAATGATTATGCCTTTATTCAAATAGTCCAGTGCCTTATCGTACATGCCTTGCTTATTGTATATTTCACCAATATTGTTATAGGCACGGGTAATTCCTCTTTTATCACCTACCTCTTCAGCCAATGCTGCCGACTTCAATAAATTTTCGAGGGCCGCATCAAACTCATTCATATCGGAATGAACAAGAGCAACATTGTTGTATGCATGCACCAAAGTGCGCTTATTGCCAATCTCCTGCTTCAATTTTAAGCTGTAACTGAGGTACTCCAATGCTTTAGTCTGGTTTTTCTGTCTTATATAGACATTACCGAGATTGTTAGTAAGTCTTGCTAAATTTTCCTTGTCATTTATCTCCTCTGAAATCTTTAATCCTTGAAGCAAATAATCCAGGGCCTTCGTAAAATTGCCCAATTCATAATAAACCGTTCCAATGTTGTTAAAAGTGGTTGCCAATGCTTTGGTATCCGATAACTGTGCATGTAATTCATGGCTTTTTAGAAAATAATCTAAAGCTTCATTAAATTGTCCCTGAACCGCATATGTATTTCCAATAAATCGGAAAACCGTTGCTTTCCATTTTCTATTGTTCTTTTCTTCCGAAAACTTGAGCACACGATGACCAAATACGCGCGCGGAGTCGAGGTTTTGCCTAAACAAGAGCATAAAGGCATCTAATCCGGCTTCAAATCTCAAAGAATCTATTTTCTTCTGGTCCTCAAATGCAATTTTAAGGCTGTCTAAAGTTGACGATTGTCCGAACGAAACACTTATTAAACCAATACATAGAAGTAATGAAAGTTTGTATTTCATTTATATTTTTATTGCCGTATTGTTATGAATTGCTAAAGTTAAGTGTTAATACTTAATTTTTAAAGTATGATAAACAAAAAAGGAGTAGCTGCGTTAGGAAGAAAATCTGTATTCGCTTTTTATATTCTTAAACGCATTTAACTACTGTAATGAAGGAGCATAAAACTAAGCCTGATTGCAAGGCAGCACAAAGAAAGGAATGTCAATTTTGAATGCCAGGGTTTCCAAACCACTTTGAGCAAACAAACGTTTTATAAAGGAATGTTTTTTATTCTTTATAACGAGCATCTTAATCTTATTAACATGAATATAGTCGTAGATTTCTTTCAGCATATCTTTATTTGAAGTATCGATATAATCATGTTTAAGATCCTTAAAATTAGTATTAAAAAACTCATGGTTATCGTAAGATTCATAGGCTAAATGGTTCTGATCCGCAATATGTAAAATGGCCAATTCCGAATTAAAATTATACACCCACTCTTTTAAAAGTTCCACATCATCATTATCGAATGGCTCAAGATTAGTAGTTGCTAAAACTACTTTCGACAAATTTGAAAATTTGAAGTCATTTGGTATCACTAAAACAGGCGTTGTACATCTTTGAATGACATGAATAGTATTACTTCCAAAGAATACCTTCTCCAAACCTGAAGCACCCTTAGTCCCCATTAAGATCAAATCGATTTGTTGTGTTTCACAAACTTGATTAATGGCATCAGTAAAGTTATCATAATCCACAATAGAATGAAATTCATGTTTATCGTTTCGATACCGCTTCTTGATTCCAGTGATAATATTATTAATGGATTTCTTGGCAGCATCAACAATGGTATTGTATATAGTGGCGGAGGAGGACACTACCAACATATCATCGGAAATAAATGATGATGCTTTTTGTACATTCATCAGATAAAATCTACATTCTTCATCCTTGAAAAATTTCATACCAAAATCAATAGCATTCAATGAATTCTTCGAAAAGTCCGTGGGTAAGAGTATAAATTTCATGGTGCTTGATATTAGTTTTTAAATATAGTAAGTGAGGTGATTTAAAAATATGATAAATATCAGTCGTTACCATCTCTATATTGCAGACAAAAATTAGTTTAATAAATTTATCCATTGTACTTTCGGCACAATAAATGAGACCTGTTACGTTATAATTCAAATAAAAATAACTTAATGCGAATTTCCCTAATTCTTATTGTTCTGGCTAACATGATTGTCCATGCACAAAATTCGGCTATCGGAATTTCAGAAAAGCTCACCTACACAGCTTCATATAATATGTCAGGCATTTTAAACGATATTGCAGAGGTAACCCTGGAAACTAGCCCTGTTAAAACGTCTAAAGCTACGTTGATGAGGTTAAAGTGCACCGCCGTAACCTTCAGTAAATGGGATAACTTTTTTAAAATAAGAGATCTTTATGAAAGTTATGTGAATCCGCAAACCCTCACTCCATATTTATATAATCGCGACATCAACGAGGGAACCTACTATAAGGCAATGAAATATACCTATAGTCATAAAACAAATACGGTGAAGACCGTTCAAACGAAAAAAAACAATAATATTGAAAACAAAACCGTGTCCATTGGCAAGGGCACAAGGGATATTGTTTCGACATTGTACACAATGCGACTCTTCGATTATGATACCATGAACAAAGGAGAACGTAAAACACTTACCCTTATTTTTGATCGAAAAGAAATTAAAGCACAGATCACCTATTTAGGTAAAGAAGAGATCAGCACGGCCATAGGCAAAAAGGAATGTTATAAATTAGCCATAGGTTCATCTACAGAAATATTAAAAGGAAATAACAATAATCTATTATGGCTTACAGCAGATAAAAATAAAATCATTGTTTACGGAAAATTTAAAATTCCAGTTGGTAATGGTGAACTAAAAATTAAATCAGCTTCGGGTCTGAAGCAATAAACTATGAAGACATTATTCATCATTTTAGCGGTTATTACTTCTATTCTTTCAGCCATTTTTGCAGTTTTACCAATTTCAAATTTGGCCGTGATTCCGGCCATATTAGCATTTGCCTTTGCCTTTGCCGCTCATTATATGTCCAAAAAAGAAGGTGAGGTAAGGAAAATTATTCCATTCACCTTTTTTCTAACAACAATTGCTCTGATGCTTTCACTGTATAAGGCTGTATTTATCGCTTCAGAAGTCACTCAAACAGAATCTTTAGAGGCCAAGGAAATCCAACTTGAAGAAGAAGCAATTGACGAATTGGAAGAACTTGATCTTGAGATCGAAGAAATTGAAGATATCACCATTGATGAGTGAGTAATTACCTCTATTATATGTATATTAGCATTATCAAAATAATTAAATTAAACATAGGATTATAATCTTAATTCAAAGACTATAATAAATGTAATTTGCTTGGGATAAACCCTATTAATATGCTTGTTAAAACCTTTGTCTCTCTCTCTCTACTGACATTATTAGGTACTTGTGCAACCGAAAAGTACAGCACTAAAATCAAAAACATTAAAAATAGTATTAAGTTGGTTGATAGCTCTCTTGTAGTGAAGTATGCCAACACCATAACACCAGAAGAATTGAGCACCCATTTATATGCCTTTGCATCGGACGAATTCAGAGGACGTAAGGTTGGTGAAGAAGGCCAAAAATTGGCTGCGAAATTCTTAAAAGATTATTACAATTCAAATGGTATTCCTTCTCCGTTAGGTAAAAATAATTATTATCAAACGATCCCGGCCTCATTTTTTCCTAAGGACACTAAATCATCCGAGAATGTCATGGCCTATATTGAGGGATCAGAGAAACCCGAAGAAGTCATCATCATTTCCGCACATTTAGATCATCTGGGAATTAATGAAAACGGAGCTATTTACTATGGTGCCGACGATGATGGTTCCGGAACTGTTGCGATAATGGAAATTGCTGAAGCATTTCTTTTGGCCAAAAATGCTGGTCATGGTCCAAAACGGAGTATTTTATTTCTCCATTTAACTGCAGAAGAAATTGGCAAACGCGGATCTGAATATTATACGACTTACCCAACTTACCCTATCACCAGTTCCATTGCGAACCTTAATATAGATATGATAGGAAGGGTAGATGGTTTTCATAAGGACAATAACAACTATGTTTATTTAATAGGTTCGAACAGATTAAGTAAAGAATTGCACTATATCTCAGAAAAAGTAAACCGTGCTTATTGTAATCTTGATTTGGATTACAGGTACAATGCAGAAAATGATCGTAATAAATATTATATGAGATCAGATCATTACAATTTTGCCAAACACGGTGTACCGGTCATATTTTACTTCAACGGGGAGCATGAAGATTATCATAAGCCCAGTGATACACCGGATAAAATACAATATAATCTATTAAAAAAAAGAGCACAACTTATTTTTGCTACGGCCTGGCAATTAGCTAACCAACCGCATCGATTGGCTTTGGACACCAACCATGAACTGTTAAATTAGATGCGGATTGACCAAAGCTTAGTTTAGAATTTCGTATTATAGCGGTTTTAATTCTCACATAAGAATGTTTATACTAGTTTAAAGGATTCGTCCTTATTCCATTCATAGATTAATTTAAAATTATGATTTGTAAAAACGTATTTCCCCTATTAATTACCACCTGTTTCATGGTGGCCTTTGGCACCTCACAGACACATACCTTAGAATCAGTAAAAAATACATTAGTTACCACATATGCTGAAACGATAACTTCAGGTGAACTAAAAGAGATGCTTTACACCTATGCTTCCGATGATTTTGAAGGAAGACAAACAGGCGAACCTGGACAAAAAAAAGCTGTAAACTTTTTAAAAGACTACTATACAGCCATCGAAGTGCCTTCTCCATTGAAAGATAACACTTACTTTCAAAAGATTCCATCGTCGTTTTTCAATAACATGGCTCAGGATTCTGAAAATGTGATAGCGTATATCAGAGGTTCAGAAAAACCGGAAGAAGTCATTGTTATTTCTGCACATTTAGATCATATCGGCACAACCAAAAATGGTGATATCAATAATGGCGCGGATGATGATGGTTCCGGAACGGTGGCGATTCTAGAGATAGCTGAAGCCTTTAAAACTGCTGAAAAAGCAGGTCAGGCTCCCAAACGGTCAGTTTTATTTTTACATGTTACGGGTGAAGAAATTGGGTTATATGGTTCAAGATATTATACCGATGTGGACCCCGTATTCCCTATAGAACAAACAGTAGCAAATTTAAATATTGATATGATCGGTCGTATTGACCCAAAGCATGAAGGAAGAAGTAATTACTTGTACCTTATTGGGTCCGATAAACTAAGTGCAGAATTACACGAGCTTTCCGAAACCATAAACAACACTTACTTTAAATTAGAATTTGATTACACTTACAATGATGATGATGATCCGAACCGATTTTATTATCGTTCAGACCATTATAATTTTGCAAAACATAATGTACCGGTTATCTTCTACTTCAATGGCACACACGCCGATTACCATAAACCTAGCGATACACCGGATAAAATTTCATATCCCTATTTAGAGACTCGTGCCCGTTTAATATTCCATATGGCCTGGGAATTGGCAAACCGTGAGCACCGTATTACGTTGGATTAACGCTCTATAAATTGAATTTTATTATAAAATCGTTCTCGTAACAATGACTTTAATCAGGCGGAAAGATCGGTCTCACTTCGACGACCTCACTTAAGTGAGGTGCTCAGCATAAACTTCTCGACCGATTACTTTATAAAAAAAAGTCCCTTGACAAGCAAGAGACTTTGTAAGGGGTGGAAGATCGGTCTCACTTCGACTACCTCACTTAAGTGAGGTGCTCAGCATAAACTTCTCGACCGATTACTTTATAATGAAAAAAGTCC